>CAVWPC010000001.1:0-173391 GCA_963756765.1 uncultured beta proteobacterium
TCTTCGTGGACGGCGGCAGCGCCCTGGTGCGGGCGAAGGATCCTCTGATGCGTTGGACGACTTCAAGGACAAGCGCATCGCGGTCATTCCGAACACCACGACGGAGACGGCACTCAGGAAGGCGCTGGACTGTTCGGTATTGCCGCGCGCTTCGTGCACGTCAAGGACGGCAACGAGGGCGTGGCGCTGCTGCTGGACGGCAAGGTGGATGGCTATGCGTCCGACCGGATGCTGCTCACGGAACTCAAAGAGGGCAACGCGCGCGGCGGGGACCTTGCCTTCGTCCCCACCGATTTCTCGTTCGAGCCGTACGCACTCGTACTGCCCCGCAACGACGCCGATTTCCGGCTGCTGGTCAATCGCACGCTCGTGAATCTCTACAAGACCGGCGAAATCGACCAGATCTTCCTGAAGTGGCTGGCGCCCTACGGCACGCCGGGGCCGCTGCTCAATTCGATGTTCTACCTGAACGCGTTGCCGGACTGACCATGCACTTGTCATCGCCGCCGCAGTGCTGCTACTGGCCGGCATCTCCGCAATCGCGCAGGGCAGGGAGCGGTCCCGTGTTCCGCCTGCGGTGTCATCCAGTCGATTACGTCCGTCTCCGAGCGCACCGAGTGGACACCGCTGGGTGCCGGTCCGGGTCGTCGCTGGGCATCTCCGGCGCTAAGCAGCGCGCCGGCCACGTCGACTCAGATGTCGTTCGGGTCCGACGGCCCGCGCGGACTGGTGGTGCTGGGCGCCGCCGGCGGCGCCGCGTATGCTCAGCGACCGAACGAGTACCGGCGCCAGCGCTGGGACGTGACCGTCAAGATGGACGATGGCAGCACCCGGGTAGTGAACCTTCGTTACGAGCCGTTGCTGGTGCAGGAAGGTGACCGCGTGCGCATCGCCGGCAAGAACGTCGAGCTGGTTTCCCCCTAGTGCGATGACCACCGCCACCGCGGCGCTGACTGTGCGCGATGGCGACGACGGCAGGCGGGTGCTCGCCTTGTCCGGCCGGCTCGACGCCGATTCGATTGCCACGATCTGGGGCCAGGCGCTGCGTGCGTTGCGGGAGGCCGGCACACGCCCGGTTGTGGTCGATGGCGCCGACGTGGACTACTGCGACGGTGCCGGCGTGGCGCTCTTCGTCGACCTGCTCCGCCAGCCGCATCCGGCGCCGGTCGAGGTGGCCAATCTCAAACCTGCCGTCAGCGCGCTGCTCGATCAGTTCGATCCGTCCACCTTCGCGCACGATCTCGACCCGGAGCCGCCGCGCCGTCCCGCGGTCGAGGAGGTCGGCTTCACGGCAGTGGAATCTACCGCGACATGCGGGAGCAGGTCGCCTTCGTCGGTGAGCTGGTCGCCGCGCTGGGGCACGCGATTCGCGCACCCAGAACGATCCGATGGCGCGACGTCGCCCTGATTTGCGAGAAGGTCGGCGCGGATGCGTTACCGATCGTCGCGCTGATCGCCTTTCTGATGGGCGTCATCCTGGCGTTCCAGTCCGCCGTACCGATGAAGAAATTCGGTGCGGAGATATTCGTCGCGGACCTGATCGGACTTTCGATGCTGCGCGAGCTTGGCGGGCTCATGACCGCGATCGTGCTTGCCGGCCGCACGGGCGCCGCATTCGCCGCCGAGATCGGCACGATGCGCGTCAACCAGGAAGTCGACGCATTGACCACGATGGGCCTCGATCCGGTGCGCTTCCTCGTCACCACGCGGGTCATCGCCGCCGTGCTGATGACTCCTCTGCTCACGATCTTCGCCGATTTGATCGGTCTGCTCGGCGGTGCGTTGACGATGCTGTCGTTCCAGATACCGTTCGTGACGTTTACGCACGAAGTCGAGAGCATCGTCACCTTCCAGGATTTCCTCGCCGGCTTCGTCAAGTCGTTCGCATTCGGCCTGCTGATCGCCGGGATCGGCTGCCTGCGGGGGCTGCAGACACTGCGGGCGCGTCGGCGGTCGGTGACGCCGCGACACGCGCAGTCGTTTCCGGGATCGTGCTGATCGTCGTGGTCGACGGCATCTTCGCCGTCATGTATTTTCTGCTCGATATCTGATGAACGCGCAAACGCCATTGATCAGGGTCGAGGGCCTCGCCGCCGGTTACGACGACCACGTGATCCTCGAGAACGTCACCTTCGACGTCGAGGAGGGGGAGGTCTTCATCATCCTCGGCGGGTCGGGCTGCGGCAAGAGCACGCTGCTGAAACAGATGATCGGCCTGAACGAGCCGCTCGCGGGCAAGGTCCTGATCGCGGGCGAGGACATCGTGAGCGCGTCGGGCGACGCACGCGACAACATCCTGCGCAAGTTCGGGGTGATGTACCAATCGGGCGCGCTGTTCGGATCGATGACCCTGCTCGAGAACGTTCGCTTGCCGCTCGAGGTCTTCACCGAGCTCGACTTCGACCAGATCGACCTGATCGCGCGACTCAAGCTGGCGCTGGTCGGACTGGCGCAGTTCACCGGGCATTTGCCGGCGGAGATCTCCGGCGGCATGCAGAAGCGGGCGGCCATTGCCCGTGCCATGGCGCTCGATCCGCGCATCCTGTTCCTGGACGAGCCGTCGGCGGGCCTCGATCCCATCACGTCGGCGGAGCTCGATGCATTGATCCGCCGGCTGGCCGAGAATCTCGGCGTCACGTTCGTCATCGTCACCCACGAGCTTGCGAGCATTTATGCGATCGCCGACCGCATCATCATGCTCGACAAACGCGTCAAGGGCATCATCGCCGAGGGCGATCCGCGCCGCCTGCGGGACGAGAGTACCGATCCCTACGTGCGCCAGTTCTTCCACCGGGAAGCGCAGCTCAACGCCGCCTGACGACCGATGAGCCAGAAAGCCAACTACTTCAAGCTCGGCCTGTTCGTGATCGCGGCAATCGTCGCGGCGATCGTGCTGCTCGTGGTCATCGGCACCGGCCGCTGGTTCGAGCGCCGCATCACGATCGAGACGTACTTCAAGGAATCGGTGCAGGGTCTCGACGTCGGCTCCAAGCTCAAGTACCGCGGCGTGACCATCGGCGAGGTCACCAAGATCAGCTTCACTTACGTCGTCTACCAGCTCGATCTGCCGATGACGCAGCGGGAGCGGTGGGTGCTGGTCGAGGCGCAGCTGCAGCCGCGGCTGGTGGGCGGACGGGCCGCGGCGGGCGACATGACCAATCCCGAGAACGCGAAGATGGAAGTGGAGCGCGGCTTGCGCCTGCGCCTGGTGCCGCAGGGCATCACGGGGACGAACTTCCTGGAGATGGACTATCTCGACCCGCCGCCACCGGTGCTGCCCGTCACCTGGACGCCGATCAACGTCTACATTCCCAGTGCGCCCTCGACGGTGACGGCATTCGTCAACGCCGCCCAGGACATCATGAGTCGCCTGCAGAGTCTCGACCTCGACGGCACGCTCGCGAATTTCAACCGGCTCATGAACACGACCAACGACCGCATTGGCGCCATCGACACCAAGGGCCTGTCCCAGCGCGCCGAAAGCACGCTTTCGAAGCTGGAGAAAACACTCGACGGCATCCAGGCGAAGAAGGTCTCCGACGAAGCGACGGCGCTGCTTGCCGAACTCCGGCAGACCAATGCCGAACTCCAAAAGACGCTGGGCAACCCGAAGTTGCAGAAGTTGCCGGATGACGCCGCCGCGGCGCTGGCCAGCGTCAAGACGCTGGTGTCGGACCCGAAGCTCGCCAAGACCGTCGCGGACCTGGAGCGCATCATGAGCCGGTTCGATCGGCTCTTCGGGCGGACCGACGCGGACCTCGGTACGACGATCGAGAATCTCCGGCAGATCACCGACAATCTGCGCGACCTGACCGAGGAAGCCAAACGTTATCCGGCCAGCGTGCTCTTCGGCGCGCCGCCGGCCCCGCTGGAGCGCAAGCCATGAGTGCCACACGAGACCACTGGAGCCGCAGGGCGTTCCTGGGCACGGCCGCGATCGTGCTCGGGTCGCTGCCCGCCTGCACGCTGACGCGGCCCGCCCCGATCAAGGGCACCTACGTGCTGGAACCCGCGCGGCCGCCGGCGGTTGCCAAGGCGCATCCCGGATCGCTGCGCCTCGGCAATGTCGCGGTCGGCGCACCGTACCGCGGCCGCGCCTTCATCTTTCGCGAAACCGATCTCAAGTACGAAACCGATTACTACCACGAGTTTCTCGTCTCGCCGGCGGCCAACATCGGCGAGGCGACGGTGCGCGCGCTGTCCGGCGCCAACGTATTCACCTCCGTGGCACCGGCCGGTGTCGTCAGCGACACGGCATGGGTGCTCGATGGCTTCGTCAACGAACTGTACGGCGACGCGCGCAACCTCGCCAAACCGGTTGCCGTCTTGTCGATCTCCTATTTCCTCCGGCGAGACGGCGATGCCGTGCCGATCTGGTCCAAGACGTACGAGCGCCGAACCGCGTTCACGGCGGGTAGCGTGGCCGCCTACGTCGAAGCGCTCAATGTTGCGCTGGCCGAGATCCTGGCCGAGCTCACGCGCGACCTCGCGGCGCTGTCGCTGCCGCAAACCGGATAGTCGTCAGAAAAGCGGCGGGCGGCCGGCGCCGCGTTCGGCCGCCGGCATGGCGTGGTCCCCGGTGAGCTGGTCGGCCTCGAGGATCCACCCGCCGCCCATGTTCTTGTAGATATTCACCGCCGACGAGAACAGCGAGGCCCGCACCGTGGCGAGCGTCAGCTCCGCCGGGAACAGCGACTGTTCGGCCTGCAGCACGGTGGTATACGACGTATAGCCACCGTCGTACTGCAGCTTGGCCAGGCGCGCGTAGTCGCGCAGCGCGGCGACGAGGCGCTCCTGCGCCGCCAGTTGCTCGGTGGTCTTCTGGTTGGCGACCAGCGCGCTTTCGACGTCGGCGAACGCGTTCTGGATCGTGAGCCGGTAGTTGTAGAGCGCCGCCTGCTGCGCGGCCTCGGCCTGGGCTACCTGGCCGCTCACGGCGCCGAAGGTGAAGATCGGACCGGTCAGCTGCCCCGCATAACTCCAGACCCGCGCCGGCCCCGAGAACAGGTCTGGACAATGCCGCGCTCGAGCTGCCCGCAGCGCCGGTCAGGGAAATGGTCGGAAAATAGAGCGCTTTGGCGGCGCCGATCTGCGCGTTGGCGGCGATCAGGTTGTCTTCGGCCTGCACGATGTCCGGACGCCGCTCGAGCAGCGTGGACGGTACGCCCGCCGGCACCGCCGGCAGAACGAGTTGATAGATGTCTTTGCCGCGCGGAATCGGACCGGGGTCGCGTCCGAGCAGGACGGCGAGCGCATTCTCGGTCTGCGCGATCTGCGATTCGATCTGTGGAATCTGCGCGGCGGCGGTTTCGTATTGCGACTGCACCTGCGCGACATTCATCTGCGAGATCTGGCCGTACTTGAACTGCAGTTCGAACAGTCGCACCGACTCGGCATAGGTCGCGAGCGTCGCCTTGGCGACGACCAGTTGTTCGTCGAGTCCACGCAAGCGTCAGGTAGTTGCTCGCCACGGACGCCACCAGCGACAGGATCACGCCGCGCCGCGCCTCGTCCGTCGCCAGCAGGTTGGCGCGCGCCGATTCGCTCAGGCGGCGGATGCGCCCCCACAAGTCGATCTCCCAGCTCGCGCTGAGCAGCGCCTGGTACGAACTCTGCGGGTTCGGGATGAGTCGCGCGAGTTCCGGCGTGCTGCCGGCTTCCGTGCTGCGGGCGCGACCCGCCGCGCCGTTGTAGCCGACCTGCGGATACAGGCCGGAGCGCGTCTGCGTCAGGATGCTCGCCGCCTGGTCGACGTTGGCTGCCGCGACCTTGACGTTGAGGTTGTTGGCGAGCGCGTCGGCGATCAGCTGATCGAGCACCGGGTCCTGGAACTGGCGCCACCAGTCGGTGTTGGCGGTATCGGCGGCATCCTTCGGTTCGTAGATGAACGCGGCGGGCGCAACGATCGTCGGCCGCGTGTAATCGGGCCCCACCATGCAGGCTTGAAGCAACAGCACGGCCAGCACGGCCGGCGCCCACCGGATCATCGCGTCCCATGTCAGCCGTCCTCCGGGGGCGGCGCGGGCGATGGCGGGGTCCCGGGCTCGGCGGGTGCGGCCGCCGGAGCCGGCGCGCTTCTCCTCGCCGCGCTCCTTCATGCGGTCGAAGATGTAGAAGAAGAGCGGCACGTACAGCATCGCCAGCGTCGTCTCGCCCAGCATCCCGCCGATGATGCCGGTGCCGATCGAATGGCGCGCGTTGGCGCCGGCGCCGACGGCTAGCGCCAGCGGCAGGCACCCGATCGCGAATGCGAGCGACGTCATGATGATCGGGCGCAGCCGCTGCTCGCCGGCGAGTACCGTCGCCTCCATGATCGACTTGCCTTGCTTGCGGAACTCGACGGCCGCGGAAACGCGCAACACCGCGTTCTTGGCGCCGAGGCCGATCAGCACCAGGAGCCCGATCTGGAAGTAGACGTCGTTCTCGAGCCCGCGCAGGTGGTTGGTGAGCAGTGCGCCGAGTATGCCGAAGGGCACCGCGGTCATCACCGCGCCCGGCAGCGTCCACGATTCGTACTGCGCCGCGAGCACCAGGAAGACGATGACGAGGCCGAACACGAACGCCAGCGACGAGGTCCCGCCGGCCTGCTTTTCCGCGTACGCGAGGCCCGACCACGCGAACGTGTAACCCGGCGGCAGCACCTCGCTGCGCAAGCGTCCTCCATCGTCGCGATCGCGTCGCCGGAGCTGTAGCCCAGGGCGGCGGCGCCGTTGATCTTGGCCGCGGTGAAGCCGTTGAAGTGGGGCAGGATGTCGGGACCGGACACCCACTTGGTGGTGACGACGGACGACAGCGGCACCATCTGGTTCTGGTTGTTGCGCGTGTAGAGGCGTGTCAGGTCCTGCGGGTTCTGCCGGTACTGCGCATCCGACTGCACGATCACCCACCACACGTGGCTGAACAGGTTGTACTGGCTCACCGTCAGCGAGCCGAACTGGGCCTGGATGGCGCTGTACACGTCCTGGACAGGAATGCCGAGCAGCGTGGTCTTGTCCCGGTCGACGTCCGCACGCAGCTGCTGCGTGCTGGCCTGGAAGGTGCTCGCGAGGCCGGCCGAGTTCCGGCCGCTCGCGCGCCTTGGCGAGGAAACTCGTTCAGCACGACCTCGAGCGCGGCCGGATCGCCGGTGCCGGTGTCCTGGATCCAGAACTCGAAGCCGCCGGTGGTACCGATGCCGGGGATCGGCGGCGGCGCGATCGGAATCACCACCGCGCCCTCGATCCCCTGCACGTCCCGGAAGAAGCTGGTCAGGATCGTCCGCGCGTTCTGCTCCTTGGCCGTGGCGATGTCCTTGTAGCGCTCCTCGAAGTCCTTGAACGTGACGAAAAACGTGCCCGCGTTGGTCTTGAATCCGCTGTCGAGCAGACTGTAGCCCGTCACCATCGTGCGGGTGGCGACACCGGGCAGCCCCTTGAAGATCGCGTCGACCTTGTCGGCGATCACCTGCGTCCGATCGAGACTCGCCGCCTGCGGCATGATGATCGCGGCCATCGCATAGCCCTGGTCCTCCTGCGGCACGAAGCTGGTCGGCAGGATGTGAAACAGGTGCCAGATCGCCCACAGGAATCCCGCCAGCAGCACCAGCGCAACGGCCATCCGCTTGATCGTGTGATCGACGGCATGGCCGAAGGCCCGCGTGACGCGGTCGACCTGCCGGTTGAACCACGCGAAGAAGCCGCGCTGCGGCGGCGGATTGTGTTTCAGCAGGACCGCGCACATCGCCGGCGTGAGGGTCAGCGCGAGGAAGCCGGACACCGATACCGAGATCACGATGGTGATGGCGAACTGCTTGTAGAGCTGGCCGGTGGTTCCCGGCAGGAACGCGGCCGGGATGAATACCGAGCACATCACGAGCACGACCGCGACCAGCGAGCTGGCGATCTCCTCCATCGAGCGCAGCGTGGCCTCCTTCGGCGCGAGGTGATGCTGCGACATGTTGCGTTCGACGTTCTCGACCACCACGATGGCGTCGTCCACCACCATGCCGATCGCCAGCACCAGGCCGAACAGCGTCAGCAGGTTGATCGAGAAGCCCAGCGCCAGCATGCCGGCGAAAGTGGCGATCAGCGCGACGACGATGGCGACCGTGCAGATGATCGTGGTGCGGAAGCTCTGCAGGAACAGGTAGACGACGAGGACCACCAGCACGATCGCTTCGAACAGCGTCTTGATGACCTCCTTGATCGACAGCCGGACGAAATCGTTGGTGTCGAGCGAGATCAGGTAGTCCATCCCGTCCGGGAAACCGCGCCTTCATCTGTTCCATCGTTTCGCGAACCGCCTTCGACACGATGAGGCCGTTGGCACCGGGCTGCTGGTACACCGCGATGATCGTCGCCGGCACGCGCATTCAGCCGGCTGTCGACGATGTACTGGCGCAGGCCGATCTCCGCGCGCGCGACGTCGCCGACGCGCACGATCGCGCTGCCGTCCTGATTGGCGCGCAGGATGATGTTCTCGTACTGCCTGGGCTCGGTGTACTGCGGCTGCGTCACCACCGGAAAGGTCAGCTCCACCGGACCGGCATTGGGCTGTTGCCCGATCTGTCCCGCGCCGAACAGCTGGTTCTGCTGGCTGATCGCGTTGGCGATGTCGGACGTGGTGATCCCCAGCGAGGCCATCCGGTCCGGGTTCATCCAGATACGCATCGCCTGGTCGGGCACACCCATCACCTGCGCCTGGCCGGCGCCGTTCACGCGCTTCAGCGCATCGAGGACATAGACGTTCGCGTAGTTGGCGACATAGTTGGCGCTGTAGCGCCCGTCCTTCGCGAAGACGGCGATCAGCATCATGATCGACGACGACTTCTTCTGCACGTTGACGCCCTGCTGGACGACGGCGGACGGCAGCTGCGGCATCGCGAGGTTGACGCGATTCTGGACCTGCACCTGCGCGATGTCAGGATCGGTGTCCAGCGAGAAGTAGACCGTCATCGTCAGCTGCCCGGTGGAGGAGCTGATCGACGACATGTAGAGCATGTTGTCGACGCCGTTGATCTGCTGTTCGATCGGCGACGCGACGGAATCGGCGAGCGTCTGCGAATCGGCGCCCGGGTAGGTCGCCTGCACCGTGATCTGCACCGGCGTGATGTTCGGATACTGTTGTACCGGCAGCTGCGTCATCGCCACGAGGCCGGCCAGCGCGATGATGATGGCGACGACGGCCGCGAAGATCGGCCGCTCGATGAAGAACCGGGAAAACATGATGGGCGGTGGCCCTACTGCACGACGGTGATGTCGACGCGGCGCGCCCGGTCGTCGCTGCCGCTGCCGGTGACATCCGCCGGCGCCTGCAGCTTGACCGCTCCGGCTGGATGCCGGCTTCCACCAGCGCATCGCGAACCGCCTCCGCCCGGCGCCGGGCGAGCTCGACATTGGCCGCCGCGTTGCCGGTGCGGTCGGTATGGCCGGTGATCGAAATCGCCGTGCCGATGCCGATCAGCGAGCCGGCCGCCGCGCGAACTGCCGCTTCGGCCTCCGCATCGAGGCGCGACTGGCCCTTGGCGAAGTAGACGGCGGTACCTTGCGGGGCGGGCGGCGCTCCCGGTCGCTTGACTTCACGCACGCCCATGCCCTTGGACTGGCCGCCCATGGCCGCCGGTTCCGACTTGGGCGGGATATAGGCGGGCGGGCTTGACCGCGACGCCTTCGGCCAGCCGGACGCCGCCATCGACGACGACCCGGGCGCCGGGCTCCAGACCCTCCGAGATGAACCAGTTCTCCCCCTTCCACTCGCCGACCGTCACCGGTCGCAGTTCCGCCTTGTCGTCCTTGTTGACGACCCACACGAAATGCCCCTTTGCGCTCTGTTGCACGGCGCGCTGGGGCACCACGATCGCGTCCGGCCGGACCGCGCCCGTGAGCCGGATCCGCACGTACTGGTTGGGACGCAGCACCCCGGATGGATTGTCGACGGTCGCACGCAGCAGGAACGTCCCCGTGGTCGAGTTGTACGACGGGTCGGCGAACGTGATCCGCCCGGTGTACGGATAGAGCGTGCCATCGACCATTTCGATCTCGGCGACGAAGCGGCCGCCATCCGGCATCTTGAGAAGCCCCGCCTTGACCTCGTTGCGGACACGCTCCATCTCGTTCTCCGAAACGCTGAAATTGATCCACATCGGACTGAGCACCGAGACGGTGGTGAGCTGCGCGTTCTGCGGATTGAGGTAGGTGCCGTCGGCAACGACGGCGTAGCTGGAGACGCCATCCACAGGGGAGCGGATCGTCGTGTACGAAAGGTTGAGCTTGGCCTCCTCCAGCTGCGCCTTCGATTGCTCGACTGCCGCCGCGGCCTGCTCGTACTGGCCCTGCGCGTTGTCGAGGTCCTTCTGCGACAGCGCGTTCTGTTGCGCCAGTGGCTTGGTCCGGTCCAGATTCTGCCTTGGCGACCGTGAGTGCGGCCTGGCTGCGCTGCAGGGCTGCGGCCTGCGCATCGACCTGGGCCTGGAACGGCTTTTGGTCCATCTGGAACAGCACCTGGCCGGCCTTGACGACCGACCCCTCCGTGTACACGCGCTTGTCGAGGAAGCCGGACACCCGCGCCTGGATGTTCACCGCCTGCGAGCTCTGCGTCTGCGCCACGTAGGTGGCCGTGACGGGCATGTCCTTGCGCTCGACCGTCATGACCGTCACGCCGACCGGACCCTTTTCGACGGCCTTGGGCGCTTCGCGGCTGCAGCCGGCAAGACCGCCCAGGCACACCGCGACGACAGGCGACATCAGGAGCGCGCGCAGGCGCGCCGGCATGGCAGACAAGCAAATCATGGTGATTGATCCGAAAGCAGCTGTGATCTCGCCGGAAGTGCCCGCAATCGCCAGCAAGGGCAAAGGTGCGCCGGGCATTCGCGCACGCCCGGCAGCTTGCGGGAACTTTTTACAGCAGATGCGCCGCTTTGTCGAACCTTGCCGTGGCGACGGCGGGTGATGCGTGCTGCGTGATCACGCGCCTGCGTCGGGAGCAACGGGCCGGGCATTCTCGGACCAGCTTCGCACGTGCAGGTCACGCTGCGGAAACGGAATTTCGATACCGTATTTGCGCAACGCGGTCTCGATGGCCCACAGGTAGTCGGCCCGCACCGCGCCGGGGCGCTTGACCGCGTCCGAGGTGAGCCAAACGGTGAGCTCGAAGTCGAGGCTGCTGTCGCCGAAGCCGGTCAGCCACACCTGCGGCCGGCGACCTTCCTCGTTGAGCGTGTGGCTCACCGTTGATGCCGCCTCGAGCACGGCCTTCCGGACCGTGTCCTTGTCCGATCCGTACGCCACGCCAAACGGCACGTGGGTGCGCCGATGCACATCGCGCATGGTCCAGTTGCTCACCGGTGCATTCACGAATGCGGAGTTCGGTACGACGATGTCGACATTGTCGTTGGTGGTCACCACCGTGCTGCGGAAGTTGATCTCGCGCACTTCGCCGGTGATGCCCGACTCGAGTTCGATGAAGTCGCCGACCTTGAGCGATTTTTCGAACAGCAGCACGAGGCCGGCCACGAAGTTGCCGATGAGGTTCTGCAGACCGAACCCGACACCGACGCCGAGTGCGCTTGCGAACAGGGCAAATTTGTCGAGTTCGATCCCCAGCGTCGACAGGCCGATCGCGAATCCCAAGGTCAGGACCGCGTAGTGAAGCAGCCGATTGAGCGCGTACAGCGAGGCGCGGTTGAAGCTCGGGTGCCGGGCGGCAAGCCGACCCGCCGCAACTTGCGCAAGCCTCGACACGCACCAGGCGATGGTGATGATGAACGCGAGCCGGAGCAGGCCCATCGGCGTCACCGCGACTTCGCCGATCGTGAACAACGGCGTGGCCAGCAGTTCGATCACCTGGTCCCAGTCGGGTATCGTCATCGCGGAGCTCCTTCAAGTCGATCGGCCACGCCGCATACCCGGCCGATCGGTCCCTGCGGAAATGTGCCGGTTGCCCTCACAGCCAGCGCCGCCGGCGGAACACGATCAGCAGGGTCGCGGCGATCGCCGCCATCAGTCCCAGCAACACGAAATAGCCGGAGCGCGACTTCAGTTCTGGCATGTTCTCGAAGTTCATGCCATAGACACCGGCCAGGAAGCTCAACGGCACGAAAATCGCCGTCACGATCGTCAGGATCTTCATGATGTTGTTGAGTCGGTGCGAAGCCAGCGAGATATAGCCGTCGATCAAGTCCGAGGCCACTTCGTAGTACAGGGTCGCGAGGCTGCTCGCACGCTCCTGGTGTTCAAAGACATCCTTGATCTCGTGGATGCGCGCGGCGTGAATCTGGGGCGGCGGATGGTCGAGGAGAGCGGTGAAGATCTGCACGTGATAGAGCAGAACCCGCCGGAACTTGCGCAGGTTGGTCTTGTACGTCATCAGCTCGGCCAGGAGTTCGTCCCGCGCTGTCGCCACGATCGCCTGCTCGACATCCTCGAGCCTGGGCTCGAGCGTGAGCAGTCGCGTGAGATAACGGTCGACCGAGATGCGGGCCAGCCGCAGCGCCAGGGCGTCGGGTCCATCGGCAAAGCGCCGCGGGTCGGTGCTTGCCTCGTTCCACAGGCGGTTGATGCTCGGGGAAGGCCCGGAATGACGCGTCACCAGGAAGTGCGTGCCGACGAATATCGCGATCTGGATGGTTTCGAACTCGAATTCCTCGGCGTCGGGACCGAGCCCCTTCAGCAGGATGAAGACGTTGTCGTCGAAGGCTTCGAGCTTGGGCTGGTGCCGGGTGCGCTGGGCATCCTGGATCGCCAGCGGATGCAGGCCGAAGCACTCCTGCATGATCCCTCGTTCGACATCGGCATCGTGCTGGTAGAAGTCGGCCCAGAGAATCGCGTCCGGCTGCTGCGGCGCGCGCAACAGCTCTTCATCTCCCGCAACGACCTTGCCGGTCGAACCCTGATACAGCAATGTGCGGATCATGCGGCTCCCGAAGGCGGGGCGTGAACGCCCGCGAACGAGCTATGTTAACCGCGGCGCCGATCGAAGAGGGCTTGTCAATCCTTTGGTGCCGTACGTTCAGAAGAGCGGCTGCCTGGCTGCGCGTTCGACCACCGGCGGCGCGGATGAGCCGACGGCAGTACCCCGGTCGGCGAGATCGATCCACCCGCCCCCCATCGCCCGGTAGACCGCGATGAGTTGCGTATAGCGTTCGGAATTGGAGCGCACCGCCGCGAGTTCCGCGGCAAAGAGCTCGTTCTCCGCATACAGCACTTCGATGTAGCCGGCGTAGCCATTGTTGAAGCGCACGCGGCTCAGACGCGCGTAGTCGCGTAGCGCCAACACGCGCTTGTCCTGCGCGGCCTGCTCGTCGCGCTTCTTGAGCGTCCCGGTCAGTGCATCGTTGGTTTCGCGGAACGCTGCAAGCACCGTCTGCTGATACCCGGCAAGGGCCTCGTCCGCACCTGCGGTTGCGGACTTGACCTGGCCCGCGATCGCGCCCGCCGTAAAGATCGGCCCGACCAGACCTGCAGCCACCGTCCATGCCGCCGCAGGGCCGGAAAGGAAGTCGCCGAACGCCGCACTCACCGAGCCAAGCGAGCCGGTGAGGTTGAATTGCGGATAATAGAGCGCCTTGGCGGCGCCGATGTTGGCGTTGGCGGCGATCAGGTTCTGCTCGGACTGCAGGATGTCGGGGCGCCGCTCGAGCAGCGTCGACGGAAGGTCGGACGGAATCGCGGGGGTCGCGAAGGCGTCGATGGCCTTGCCGCGGGGAATGGGATACGGGTTGCGGCCGAGCAGCAGCGCGATCAGGTTCTCCTGTGCGGCGATCTGCTGTTCCAGCGCCGGAATCGCCGCCAGCGCCTGCTGGTACTGCGACTCGACCTGCGCCAGCTCGACCCGCGACACGACACCGCCCTTGTGGCGCAGGTCGAATATGCGCTGGGTGTCGGCGAAGTTGGCCGCAGTGCGCTGCGAGATTGCGAGCTGCTGATCCAGCGCACGCAGCGCGATGTAGCTGGCAGCAACACTCGTCACCACCGACACAACCACGCCGCGTCGACCTTGCTCGGTGGCGTAGACCCGCGCTTGCGCGGCTTCGGTCTGCCGTCGCACGCGGCCGAACAGGTCGACCTGCCAGCCGGCGCCGAGCGCGCCCTGGAAGAGTGAGTAGTAGGGATCGGCACCAGCCGGCAGCGGCGACGCGCCCACCGCCGTCGTGCGATTGCGGCTCGCGTTGAAGTTGTAGTTGACCTGCGGATAGAACTGGGCGCGGGTCGTGTTGAGCTGGCCGATAAAGGCATCCACGCGGGCCGCCGCAATCACGAGGTCGCGATTTTCCTTCAGCGCCGCATCGACGAGCTCGGTGAGCACCGGATCGCCGAACTGCTCCCACCAGCGCGTGTTGGCGATGTCGGCCGCTTCCGGATACCCGATGCGCCACGCGGGCGGCGCATCGACCACGGGCTTGCTGTAGTCCGGGCCGACGGTGCACCCGGTGACCAGCAGCGTCAGTCCGGCGATCCATAACCGGCGCATGGTCAATGGCCTCCGTCCGGCTTGGCCAGCGGAGCCGCGTCTGGCGCCGACATCGGCGTCGGCCACTTGCGCGCCACGCGTTCACTCAGGGACTCGAGCAGGAAGAAGAACAGCGGCGCGTACACGACCGCCACCACCATCGACGCGAGAATGCCGCCGATGACCCCCGTGCCGATTGCACGCAGGCTGTTGGCACCCGCGCCGGTGGCGATCGCCAGCGGCACGCAGCCGAGGCCGAACGCCAGGGACGTCATCACGATCGCGCGCAGCCGCAGGCCCGCAGCCTCGATGGCGGCGTCGCGCGCCGACTTGCCTTCGTGCACTTTCTCAATGGCGAATTCGCAGATCAGGATCGCGTTCTTGGCGGACAATCCGACCAGTGTCACCAGCCCCACCTGGAAATACACATCGTTATCCAGCCCGAGTGCCCACGTCAGCGCAAGTGCACCGAGAATCGCGATCGGCACCGTCAATACGACGGCGATCGGCAGCGTCCACTTCTCGAACTGCGCGGCGAGCAGCAGGAAGACGAGGATCAGTCCGAAGACGAACGCCGAGCTGGACGTACTGCCGGAATCCCGTTCCTGCAGCGCCTGGCCCGCCCAGGCAAACGAAAAATCGGCGGCGAGCACTTCGCGCGCAACTTCCTCCATCGCGTTGAGCGCCTGTCCCGAACTGTAGCCCGGCGCCTGGCTGCCGGTAATCTTGACCGCGGGAAAGCCATTGAAGCGCGTGACGAGCTTGGGCGAGGCGACATACTTGGTGGTGATGATGGCAGAAAGCGGCACGTTCGCGCCGGTGCGGGAGCGCACGTAGATCTTGTCGAAGTCGGAAGGCTGCATGCGGTAGGCCGCGTCCGCCTGCAGGATCACCCACCAGACACGGCTGAACTGCGAGAACTGCCCCGCGATCGCAGAGCCGAAAAAGGTCTGCATGGTCGAAAACGCATCCGCCACGGTCACGCCCAGCGCTTCGGCGCGGCTGCGGTCGAGGTCGACGAAGAGTTGCTGCGTCGCCGCGCGATACGAGGTCGACACCCCTTGCAGCTCCGGGCGCTGCCGTGCCTTGGCGATGAACGCTTCGACGGCCTGGCCCGTGGCGCGGGCGTCACCGGCGCCGCGGTTCTGCAGATAGAACTCGAAGCCGCCGGTGGTGCCGAGGCCGGGGATGGACGGCGGGTTGAGCGCGAATGCGAAGCCGTCGCGGATCCCGGCGAATTGCGCGTTCAGCCGCTTGAGCGTAGCGAAGGAAAGCAGCGACGCGTCCTTGCGCTCTTCGAACGGCTTGAGCGACGCGAAGATCACCGCGGCGTTGTTCTGGATCTGGCCGTCGATCAGACTGTAGCCGGCGACGGTGGCCACGTCCTGCACGGCAGGATCCGCCGACACGATCCGTTGCGCCCGCTCGGCGAGCTTCGCCACCAGCTGCAGATTGGCAGTGTCGGGCGCGCCGATGGCGACGAAGAAGTAACCCTGGTCCTCGTCCGGCACGAAACTCGACGGCAGGATCCTGAACAGGAACACGATGCCGACGAGGATCGCGACGAACACGACGAGCGACACTGGCCAAAGGCGGATGGCGCGCGCCACCACCCCGACGTAACCGTTGCGCAACCGTTCGAATCCACGCTCGAACCAGCGGAAGAAGCCTTTCTTCTCGCCGTGATGGCCCTTGATGATGATGGCCGCGAGCGCCGGCGACAGGGTAAGCGCCATGACACCGGAGATCACCATGGAGATCGCGATGGTGACGGCGAACTGCTGGTAGAGCACGCCGGTCACGCCACCCAGGAACGCCACCGGCAGGAACACGGCCACCAGCACCAGCACGATCGAGATCAGCGCGCCGGCGATCTGGGTCATCGCGACCTTGGCCGCTTCGAGCGCCGACAGCCCCTTGGCAGCCATGTTGGCCTCGACGTTCTCCACCACCACGATGGCGTCGTCGACGACCAGGCCGATGGCGAGGATCAGGCCGAACAGCGTCAGCATGTTCACCGAAAAGCCGAGCAGGTGCATGCCGACGAAGGTGCCGACGATGGACACCGGGACGGCCAGGATGGGAATGATCGTGGCGCGCAGCGACTGCAGGAATACGAATACCACGAGCACGACCAGCACCACCGCTTCGAAGAACGTGTGCACCACCTTTTCGATCGAGTTCAGCGTGAAGAGGCTGGTGTCGAGCGCGATCCGGTAATCGAGACCGGTGGGGAACTGCTGCTTCAGTTCGGCAAGGCGCTTGCGCACCGCGCTGACGGTGGCCACCGCATTCGCGCCCGGCTGCTGGTAGATGGCGATGGTGGTCGACAGCTTGCCGTTCATGCGGCTGATGATCGAGTAGTCGCGCTTGTCTAGTTCGACCCGGCCGATGTCGCGCAGCCGGACCGAAGCGGTGCTTTGCCGCGCGGCACGCACGATGATGTCCTCGAATTCGTCCGGCCGGGTCAGGAGCCCCTGCGCGGTGATCACGAACGTCTGCTGCGTGCCGGGCACCGACGGCTGTCCGCCGATCTGGCCGATGCCGAACGTCTGGTTCTGGCTCTGGATCGCCGCGGTGACTTCCTGAACCGTCACGCCTAGCTGTGCCATGCGGTCCGGCTGCAGCCAGACGCGCATCGCGATGTCCGGCAGGCCGATCACCGACGCGCGGTTGGCGCCGGGAACCCGTTTCAATTCGTCGAGAACGTAGAGATTGGTGTAATTGTCGATGTAGGTCGACGAATAGCGCTCGTCGGGGGAGTAGATCGACAGCACCATCATGATGCTCGACGACTGCTTGTCGACCGATACCCCCTGTTGCGTAACCACCTGCGGCAATTGCGCCGTCGCCTGGCTCACCCGGTTTTGCACGTTCACCTGGTTGATGTCGGGATCGCTGCCGGGCTTGAACACGGCGTTGATCGACACGTTGCCGGACGACGAACTCGTCGAGTAGAAGTAGAGCAGGTTGTCGACGCCGTTGAGCTGCGCTTCGATCGGCGCCGCGACCTGGCTCGCGATCACGTCCGCCGTCGCGCCCGGATAGGCCGCCGCGATGCTGACCTGCGGTGGTGCGAGTTCCGGATATTGCTCGATCGGCGAAACGGACATGGCGACCGCGCCGGCGAGCACGAACAGTATCGAGATGACCGACGACAGGATCGGCCGGTCGATGAAGAAGTGCGTGAACATGCGCGAAACTACTTGGTGCCGGGCGCGGCCTTGGTGGCGGGCACCGTCGCGGGCGGTGCCGGTTGTGTCGCCGCGGGCGCCGGGGCGGCCGGTACGATGGTGACCGGTTGGCCGGGCACGACTTTGAGCAGTCCGTCGACGACGACGCGATCGCCCTTGCCGAGACCCTCCACGATCACGATGTCCTTGTCCCCGTGGTATTCACCGGCGGCGACCGGGCGCACTTCCGCCACGTTGCCGGCGTTGACGACGTAGACGAAGTGACCGTTGTTGCCCTGCTGCACCGCCAGCTGCGGGACGACGACGGCATTCGGGCGGTGGGCGCCCTTGACGCGGGCGGTGACGAACATGCCCGGCTGCAGGTCGTGCTTCGGATTGGGCAGCACGGCGCGCACGAGGAACGACCCCGTGTCCTGGCTGAACGACGGATCGGCGAAACCAATCTTGCCGCGATACGGATAGAGCGCACCGCCAGGCAGCACGATGTCCACTTCGTAGTTGTCGTTGCCGGGCATCACGAGCTGACCCTTCGCGGCCAGGTCCTGGTACTTCGCCAGTTGATTCTGCGAGATGTTGAAGTTGACCCAGATCGGATCGAGCGCGGCGACATACGTCAGGTTGGCGCTCTCTGCCGTGGCGTTGACGTATGCCCCTTGGCGTTGCAGCGCGCGGCTTGCGACACCCGTCACCGGCGAGCTGATCGTTGCATAGCCGAGGTTGAGCTGCGCTTCCTCCACCTTGGCCTGCGCGGAGAACACCGCCGCTTTCGCCGCATCGAGCTCGCCCTTGGCCCGGTCGAGGTCGGACAGCGGCAACGCGTCCTGGTCTGCCAGCGGCTTGACGCGTCCATAGGTTGCCTGCGCGGTCGCGTAACGCGCCTGTTGCGACTCGAGCTCGCCACGTGCGGCGTTGAGTTGCGCCTGGAACGGCTTGGCGTCCAGCAGGAACATGACCTGTCCCTGCTTGATCAATTCACCTTCCCGGTACGCGATGCGATCGAGAAACCCCGACACGCGAGCGACGATGTTCACCTGCCGCGAGCTCTCGGTCTGGGCGACGAACGTGGGCGTGTAGGGAATGGTGGTCGGTTCGATGGTCAGGACGCTGACCTCGGGGGCAGGACGCGGCGGTGGCGGGGGCGCTTCCTTGCTGCATCCAGCGAGCACAGTGGCGGTGGCGATGACGCAAGCGATGCCGGAATGCCTGCGGACATGCGCAAATGCGCAGGCCATTGAATCGACGGTAAACATCATCGGAGATCCGCGCTGTGGGTGGGTCGACTGATCGTCAGGCGTTACGCACGGGGCGCGCCGCGAGATCGTGCGTGTCGGCGCCGGTCACGATCACGCGCGCCAACTCGCCGACTCGCAACATTGCACCATCCTCGACGCGCACGACGCCGTCGATTTCCGGTGCGTCGGCCGCGGAGCGCGCAATGGCGACGCCGTTGTCGATGGCGTCGACGAGCACCTCGAGCGTCGCACCGATCTTGCGGGCGAGCCGCGCGGCGCTGACCCCTTCCTGCGCCTGCATGAAGCGCGCGCGACGCTCTTCGCGCACGGCTTGGGGCAGCGGGTCGGGCAACGCGTTGGCCCTGGCGCCGTCGACCGGCGAATAGGCGAAGCAACCGACGCGGTCGAGCTGCGCTTCCTCGACGAAGGCGAGCAGCTCCTCGAACTCGTGCTCGGTTTCGCCGGGAAAACCGGCGATGAAGGTCGAGCGAATCGTGATGTCCGGGCAAATCGCGCGCCACGCCTTGATGCGCGCCAGGGTGTTCTGCGTGTTGGCCGGCCGCTTCATGAGCTTCAGGATGCGCGGACTCGCGTGCTGGAACGGCACATCGAGATAAGGCAGCAGCTTTCCTTCCGCCATCAGCGGGATGACCTCGTCGACGTGCGGATACGGATACACGTAGTGCAGCCGGACCCACACGCCCAGCGTCGACAACGCGCGGGCCAGATCGGTCATGCGCGTCTTCACTGGCCGGCCCTGCCAGAAGCCCATCCGGTACTTGACGTCGACGCCGTAGGCGCTCGTGTCCTGCGAAATGACCAGCAATTCCTTGACGCCGGCACCGACCAGGTTCTCCGCTTCCTGCATCACCTCGCCGATCGGCCGCGACACAAGGTCGCCGCGCATGGCGGGGATGATGCAGAACGTGCAGCGGTGATTGCAGCCCTCGCTGATTTTGAGGTACGCGTAATGCGACGGCGTGAGGCGGATGCCCTGTGCCGGGACGAGGTCGACGAAAGGGTCGTGCGGTCGGGGCAGGTGCGCATGCACGACGCTCATCACTTCGGCCGCCGCGTGCGGGCCGGTGACGGCCAGTACCTTCGGGTGCGCTTCGCGCACGAAGCCGCCGCCATCCTTGGCGCCGAGGCAACCGGTGACGATCACCTTCCCGTTCTCGTGCAGCGCTTCGCCGATCGCGTCCAGCGACTCGGTGACCGCGGCGTCGATGAAGCCGCAGGTGTTCACGACCACCAGGTCGGCGCCATCGTAGGATGGTGCGATGGCATAGCCCTCCGCCCGCAGCCTGGTCAGGATCTGTTCGGAATCGACCAGCGCCTTGGGACAGCCGAGCGAAACGAAGCCGACCGAAGGTGCCGCGACGGACTTGCGTGTTCGGCTGGGACGCGAGACTGGCATGGGGGTCGGGTGAGCGAGCGCGGGTGCCGGCGAGGCTACCGACGCGGTCTAACGCGTCGCAGCAAGCACAGCCCGGTTCCAGCCGGGAACTGCCGATGCTGCAGTGCTTTCCCTGGCCTCAGCGCTTTTTGTCGTCATCCGCGCCACTTTGCGGCGGTGCGGTGAAGCCCGGGAAAGGAAACGCCGTGAACATGCCGCGCGTCTGGTCCTGCATGCGCTGCTGCATGTCCATGAACAGCTTGGCGCTCTGCTCGAGATAGTTGCCGAGCATGCCTTGCATGGCGGGTGCCTGCATCTGCATGAACTGCTTCCACAGCTCCGGCGTCAACATCATCTTGTCGCCGTAAACCTGCTTGGCCTGGTCCTGCAGCTTTTTCTGGATCGTCATGAACGCTTTTACATTCTGCTCCATGTACTGACCCATGATGGTCTGCTGCGCGGTGCCGTAGAAGCGAATCATCTGCGCGAGCATCTCCGAACTGAACATCGGCACGCCGCCGCCTTCTTCGTCCAGGATGATCTGCAGCAGGATGGCCCGCGTCAGGTCATCCCCGGTTTTCGCGTCCACGACCTGGAAGTCGATGTTGTCGAGCACCATCTGCTTGACGTCGGCAAGCGTGATGTAGCCGCTGTTGGCGGTGTCGTACAGGCGCCGGTTGGGGTACTTCTTGATCATTCGGACCGTGTCGCTCATGAACTGGCTCCTGCATGGAATCGGGGCATTATAACCCACTGATTTATCGGGGTGTTTGAGAATCGGGCCGCTTCGCTGCGCCGCCCTTGTGCGTTGCAGCAAATATTGCTTGACTTTGGGGCATGCCGTCCCTAAAATGGAATTTGTGCGGTGCAGCAAACGGGGTCTCGGATGGATCGACTGTCGTTTCTCGCCGCGGGCGGTTCCTTTAGCTGTGGTGATCCGGACCGCTCGAGCGCCAGATAGTGCGGGGTGACAAGCCCATGAGGTGCGGGAGGCCGTCCGGACGACGGCCGAGGATCAAGGCAACGCCAAACGCTTCGACAACCTTTGAAGGAAACCACCATGTACAACGCTTCGGAACAATACGCTGAATTCTCCAAGACCAACGTCGCCCAGGCGACCAAGTTCGCCGCGATGTCGCTTGAGAACGCCGAAAAGCTCGTCAAGTTCAACCTCGGTGCCACCAAGGCCGTGTTCGCCCAATCGGTCGAAGGCGCCCAAGCTGTCGCTGGCGTCAAGGACGTGCAGGACCTGCTCGCCCTGCGTACCAAGCTCGCGGAAGCGCAGATGCAGGTCGCCGTTGGCTACTCGCGTCACCTTTACGAACTGGCCACCGAAGCGCAAGCCGGTTACTCGGCGCTGGCCGAAGAGGCCTTCGCCGTCTACACCAAGGGCATCGCAGGCTGGGTCGACAAGGCGAGCAAGTCGGCGCCCGCCGGTTCCGACGCCGCGTTCAACGCGTTCAAGTCGACGATCGCCGCGACAACCGCTGCGTTCGACCAGTTCCAGAAAGCCTCGAAGCAGGTCGTGAGCATGGCGGATGCGAATGTGCGTGCCGCGGCCGCGACGGCGACCAAGGCCGCGAAGGGTCGCAAGGCTGCCTAAGTCAGCAAGACCGGCGATGTGCGCTCCCTCACGGGCGCGCGCATCGCCCAGAACGAGCGCATCACGGGGCTTGAATCAGCGCGCAGTGTCCCTATGTTGATGGTGATGTCTCCTTCTGTATCAATATCCTCCTCCTGATTGATACAGCCTAGAGCCCCGCTGAATACGCGGGGTTTTTTTTCGCCCATTGGTCGCCGACTAATCCTTGTGTCATAGGGAGTTACTATCTGCGGAAGCCGCCGCCACGGAAGCTGCCACCGCCAAAGCCGCCGTGACCGGCAACGCCGCTGCGCATCGATTCGAACTGCTGCTGACGCTGGGCGCCCGTCACGCGCGCGCCCTGGTCCCGCTCGAGTTGCGGGAAATCGACCGCGCTGCCCGAAGTACGCAATCCCGAGGCCGGGCGCGCGGCCTCGTTCCCCCGTGCCGACGCTGCGGCGGATTCACTCGCAGAGGCGGTTGGTCGCGTCGCGCCAAGTGTCGAGGTCGTGGTAGCGCTCGTGCGCTCCGCAGTACTGCTCGGCTTCTGGACGTTGTTCCATCCGCCGTTGTCGTACTTCTGCCAACCGCTGTCGGTCTTCTTGTAGACGTTGCCGTCGGCGCCTGCATAGACATCTCCGCCGGCTGTCTTCACGGCGCCGCCGGAATTGCCGCCCGCACCGGACACGCCGGCCCCTTTTGCCCCGGTGCTCGACGAAAACGAACCGGCGGATCCCCGCGCGTCGCTCTGGCTTTGCGTGTGTACGGTTTGGTTCGGCCCGGCGATCGTGCTGGAACCCCAGCGGCCGTAGGCATTGCTGTTCTGCTGCGTCGATCCTGATCGACCGGTATTGGCGTTGTACCAGCTGGCATTGCCTGCCGCACCGCCGGGCCCCCACACTGCGCTGCCATGGGCATAGCTGCCCGTCGTGGGGTTGTACGCCGATAATGCGCCCGCGCCGCCGTTCGGGCCGTAGATCGCACCGCCTTGCGCCCACGCGCCAGTATTCGGGTTGTATGCAGTGCCGCCCTTCGCGACGCCACCGTAGGGTCCATAGATCGCGCCGCCCTGCGCCCACGCACCCGTCGTGGAGTTGTAGTAGGTCGCCCCGGCGTACGAGTAGGGATACGGGTAATAGATCGGGATCGGCCCGGGGTAGTAGTAAGGCGGATAGTAAAAACCGGTGCCATAGACCACTACACCCGCCGTGACGTAGCCCATCGTGTAGCCGGCCGTATAGCCGTACGTGACACTGGTGGGTGTCTCGGCGTAGACGCGCACGTAGGTACATGGGTAGAGCGGATTCGCGGGCGGTATCGTGTAGATCACGGCGGGGACCGTCGCGGCCAGCGTCCACGCGCCCGTGGGCGAAGGTGCGGTAAACCATGCGCCTTGATAGCAGGCGAAATAGACGTTGTCGGCGCGGACCACGTTGAACGACGTGTTGGCGGCGTACTGGAGCGGTGTACCCGGAATCGGCGCGAACTGCGGCGCTCCGGCGTAGACGACTTCGAGCTTCGCGTCGGCGCGGGACAGCGTCGCCTGCTGCGGAATCTGCGACTGGAGGATGGCTTCCTGCGCCTGTGGCGTGCCGGGAACCGATACCAGCACGAAGCCCCGCGGTCCGTTGGGCGGAATGCGCGCGAAGTCGGCGGGCAGGTTGGGCGTGGCGAAGGTCCACGGCCCGTCGAGGTTCGCTGCCGAAAACCAGCGTCCCGATACGAGGTAGTAGTACTTGCCATCGCCATCGCGGAACAGCGCAGCGTCGGTGTTGGCAACGTACCGCAGCGATGTACCGCCGATCGCGACAAACTGCGGCGAGCCCGCTGGTCACGATGATCGCGGCGGGTGTCGTCGACACGAAGATCGTCGGCGCGTCCTCAGCCGTGAACGTGCGGCCGGGCACCTGCTTTTTCACGCTGGCGAAGTTGGCGTCATCGGGGAG
This sequence comes from uncultured beta proteobacterium, assembly GCA_963756765.1. Classification (GTDB taxonomy): domain Bacteria; phylum Pseudomonadota; class Gammaproteobacteria; order Burkholderiales; family Casimicrobiaceae; genus VBCG01. The sequence continues at coordinate 23,775 of CAVWPC010000001.1, forward strand.
CGACGAGAGCGCGGGAGACAATTTTCCCGCCGGCATCCACGGACCCGAGGCATCGGGGGCCGCAAGCCAGCCGCCGTTGTCTAGCAGGTACCAGGTACGTGTACCTGCGTCGAAGAACACATCCCAGTTCGTGTTCACGGCAACCGTCAGCGACGTTCCGGTCACCGGCGCCATCACCGGTTCGCCGCCAAAGACCACCAGGCTCGCCGGGCGCGAACTGACGAAGATCCTCGGTGGCGCATTCTCCAGAGCGACAGCGGCAGGTTTCTCCGTCTGCCCCCGCAGTGATATCAACACCATGTCTAGCGGCACGTCCTTGGGGCCGAGGCCGGCGAGCAGTGCCTTTGCACGCGCCTCGATTTGCCCGGCCTGTGCGGCCGTGAGCGAAGGAAAGCGGGCGGACAGAAGCTGGGGACTCGTCAATGTGACCACGCGGTTGGCAAGGTCGGTCGAGGTGGCGAAGACGACTTCGAGCGTGCCGAGCGCCGCCTTGCTGCTGCCGGCCGGCGTCACGCTGAGCACGATTCGCGTATTGAGCATGCGCTTTTCCGGCCATGACACGACCTGCGGCTGGTAGACCGTGGCGCTTCCATTGGGTCCGGTGACGATGTGCGGCCAGCGATCCCCGGGCGGTGACGCGGGCGTTGCGGATACCCCGCGCGGTGCCGTAGCACTACCGGGGGACGGCCGGGCGGACGCGGCACGCAGCGCCTGTTGGCACGTCGGCGAAACTTGCGCGGCATGCTGCTGCAGGCATTGCAGCGCTGCGACGCCACCGGTCGGTACACCGGCGCAATGCGCCATGTAATCCGTACGGCAAGCCTCCCGGATGGCCGCTGCCTGCGCCGGTGTGGGCTGCTGTGCTGCGATGGGCGCTGCGCTCAGCATCAGGCTGATCGCCAGCATCGCCGGGTGCAGGCGATGAGGCCAGGTGGAATGCGACATCGGACGTACTCCGGGAAGGATGGACCTTTGGCTAAGGATTGCGGCGTTGGCCGCACGCGCCGGGTAGCACGCGGCCGCCGCCGCGTGCTACCCACGGTGTGCGGGTCCAGGCGCGCAACGCGCGCGCTGGAATCGAGCTTTAGAACATGTGCTGCCCGCCGTTGATCGCGATGTTCGCTCCGGTGAGGAATGCCGCCTCCTCGCTGGCGAGATAGGCGACGAGGCCGGCGACTTCCTCGGGTTTGCCGAGGCGTCCCATCGGTATCTGCGGAACGATCTTGGAATCGAGCACGTCCTTGGGAATCGCCATCACCATCTTCGTCCCGATGTAGCCGGGTGAGATGGTGTTCGACGTGACGCCTTTGCGCGCGTACTCGAGCGCCAGCGCCTTGGTGAAGCCGTGCATGCCTGCCTTGGCCGCGGAATAGTTGGTCTGGCCGAAGGCGCCCTTCTGGCCGTTGACGGAGGAGATGTTGATGATGCGTCCCCAGCTGCGGTCCGCCATGCCGTCGCACACCTGCTTCGACATGTTGAAGCAGGAATCGAGGTTGGTCTTCATCACCGCATCCCAGTTCGCCTTGTCCATCTTCTTGAAGGTCATGTCACGCGTGATGCCGGCGTTGTTGACCAGCACGTCCACGGGGCCGACTTCGTCCGCGACCTTCTTGACGCACGCCGCGGCAGACTCCCAGTCGGAGACGTCGCACGGGTACGCCTTGAATGCAAGGCCCTGGCCCTTCATGGCCTCGAGCCATTCTGCGGACTTCGTATTGCCGGGCGAATACGTGGTGACGACCGTGTAGCCCAGCGCGGCGAGCTTGATGCAGATCGCCTCGCCCAATCCGCCCATTCCGCCGGTCACCAATGCGACGCGATGCTTGTCCTGTGCCATTGCTCATTCCTCCATTGTTGTACAGGGCGGTTGGCCCGCCCTTCATGTTTTAGCGTTCGACGGCGAGCGCCACGCCCATGCCGCCGCCGATGCACAGCGACGCCAGTCCTTTCTTTGCATCGCGCCGGTTCATCTCATGCAGCAGCGTCACCAGCACGCGGCAGCCCGACGCGCCGATTGGATGACCGAGCGCGATCGCACCCCCGTTGACATTGATCCGCTTGGTGTCCCACTCCATTTCCTTGTTCACGGCGCAGGCCTGGGCGGCGAAGGCCTCGTTGATTTCCATGAGGTCGAGGTCGGCCGGCTTCCAGCCGGCCTTCTCGAGGCAGCGTTTCGATGCGGGCACCGGGCCCATGCCCATCAATGCCGGATCCACGCCCGACGACGCGTAGGACTTGATCGTGGCCAGGGGTTCCAGGCCGAGCTTGTGGGCGCGTTCGGCGGTCATCACCAGAACGGCAGCGGCTCCATCGTTGAGGCCGGAGGCGTTGGCGGCCGTCACGGATCCATCCTTGGCAAACGCCGGCTTGAGCCCGGCGATGCCTTCCAGCGTCGTGCCCGTCTTGATGAACTCGTCGGTGGCGAAGGCGACCGGGTCGCCCTTGCGCTGCGGAATCATGACCGGCACGATTTCGTCCTTGAACTTCCCGGCCTTCTGCGCGGCCTCGGCCTTGTTCTGGCTCGCGACGGCGAACTCGTCCTGTTGCGCCCGTGATATCTCGTACTTCCTGGCCACATTTTCGGCGGTGGTGCCCATGTGGTATTGGTTGTACACATCCCACAGGCCATCGACGATCATCGTGTCGGTGAGTTTGGCGTCGCCCATGCGGAATCCGTCGCGCGAACCAAGGAGCACGTGTGGCGAGGCGCTCATGTTTTCCTGGCCACCGGCGATGACGATGTCGGCGTCGCCGCAGCGCACCGCCTGCGCCGCCAGCATCACGGCTTTCAGGCCCGAGCCGCAGACCTTGTTGATGGCCATCGCCGGAATCGCGTTGGGCAAGCCCGCCTTGATGAGGGCCTGACGCGCGACGTTCTGGCCGCTCCCGGCGGTGAGAACCTGGCCGAGAATGACTTCGGAGATCTGTTCGGGCTTGATGCCCGAGGATGCGAGCAGGGCGCGGATCACGGTGGCGCCGAGTTCCGGTGCGGCAATCTTGGCCAGCGAACCGCCAAACTTGCCGATGCCGGTGCGCAGTGCGTTGGTGATGACGATGTCGGTCATGAGTTCCTCCTCGGACGAGGGAGGCTCGCGTCGAATGCGCGAACCTGGGTGATCATCTTAGCGCAGGCAGCCGGCGGGCGCCCACCGGTCGCGTCAGTTGCGCTACGCGGACTCGAGAACGTAGCTGCCCGGCGCCGCGATCAAGGGTACGTACTGCGCGTTCCCGCTGGCGCGCGGCGCCGGTCGCTGCGCGCCGCCTTGCGCGGCCAGCCACTTCGCCCAATGGGGCCACCAGCTGCCGGGCACCGACTGCGCGCGCGCAAGCCAGTCGTCGGCCGCCTCCGTGACGAGGTCGTTGGTCCAGTAATTGCGCCGCCCCGCCGCGGGGGGGTTCACGACGCCGGCGATGTGCCCCGACGCCCCGAGCACGAAGGTCACGTCGCCCCTGACCAGTCCGGTGGTCCGATAGGCCGAGCGCCATGGAACGATGTGATCTTCCCGGCTCGCATAGACATAGGTGGGGATCGCGATGCGTCCGAGATCGATGGCTTCACCCGCCATCGTGAGCGCACCCCGATCGCGCAGGCGGTTGTCGAGATACATGTGGCGCAGGTAGTACGCGTACATGGGCCCGGGCAGATTCGCCGAATCGCCATTCCAGTACAGGAGGTCGAAGGCCGGCGGCGTGGTGCCCTTCAGGTAGTTGCCGATCACGTAGTTCCAGACGAGTTCGTTGGCGCGCAGACTCGCGAATGCACTGGCGAGTTCGCTGCCATGCACGCGCTGACCCGCCTGCAATTGCGGTTCGCGCACGGCCAGGAACTCGCGCGAAACGTACACGCCGATCTCGCCCGGGTCGGCGAAGTCCAGCATCGCCGTGAGCAACGTCGCGCTGGCAATACTCGCGTCCTTGCGCGCAGCCAGCACCGCGAGCGCGCAGGCCAGCATGGTGCCGCCGACGCAGAAACCGAGCGCGTTGACCTGCCTGCTGCCGGAGATTGCGCGCGCGACATCGATGGCACGCAGTGCACCTTGTTCGAGGTAATCGTCCCAGGTAAGGCCGCCCAGTTCCGGTGGGACATTGCGCCACGACACCATGAATACCGTGTGCCCCTGCGCGACGGCATGGCGCACGAACGAATTTTCGGGCTTGAGGTCGAGGATGTAGTACTTGTTGATGCACGGGGGCACGATGACCAGCGGGCGCTTGTAAACGCGAGGGGTGGAGGCGTCGTACTGGATGAGCTCGATGAGGTCGTTGCGGTAGACGACGCTGCCCGGTGTCAACGCAAGATTGCGGCCGACGGCGAAAGCCTGCTCGTCGGTCATCGTGATGCGGCCCTTGCGCGCATCGACGACGAGGTTGTGCAGACCCTGCACCAGGCTCGCGCCGTCGGTCGCCACCGCCTTTTGCAGTACATCGGGGTTGGTCGCGGGAAAGTTCGTGGGCGCGATCGCGTCCAGGTATTGCTTGATCCCGAAGGCGAGGCGCTGCCGTTCGGGGTTGCGCAGCGGCAGCAGCGCGGCGCATTCCCGCACGTAGTCGCAGTACAGCAGGTAATTTTGCTTCAACAATGAAAAGAACGGCTGGTCGGTCCAGGCGGGAGCCTTGAAGCGGTGATCGCCCGGTTCCGTCTTGACGATCGTCGGCAGTTGGGTTTCGTTCGCGGGCGCGGCAAGGGCGGCCTGGGCCAACGCCTGCATCTTCGGCAGGTAGCGCGCGTTCAGCTCGGCGAACCGCTGCGGATCGATCAGCGTTGCAGCCGGCATGGGTGCGGCCGCGGCACCTTCGATGCCAGGCGATCGCCACCATTGCGTCCACTGCCGCTGCATGGAACCCCACTCGTCTAACAAGGAGGACCAGGCGTTCGGATCGCGTGGATCGAGGGGCGACATGGGCGCGGCGGAAGGCGGACGAAGTGTGTTGCGAGCGTGACGCGAGAATGCCGATGGTATCGTGATCGCGTGGACGGCTCAACGCGCGCATCGGCGCCCTAGCGATGCACATCGTCGCCGCAGCCTGGCTGTACGTGACACTCATGATGGCGTTGACCTTCGCCAGCGCCTGGGCCGGGTTTGTGTTCTTTGCGGGTATCGGACTAGGGCCCCTGGTGGTGCTGGCGTTGCTCGCGGCACGCCGGCACCGTGCGCGCGCTAAAGGCGTGTCAATGCTCGAGCAACAGGTGCACACCGCCGATCATCGCGACACCGAGGCCGATCAATAGCATCTGCCTTGCCGTTTCGACGGGCTCGGGCCGGCGGTGCAGGCTGGGAATCAGATCGGCTACCGCGACGTAGAGCAAACTGGCCGCAGCTACCGACAGCACGATCGGCAGCGCCTGCTGCATCCCGGCCAGCGCGAAGTAGCCGGCCAGCGCGCCTGCCAGCGTGGCGCAGCCGGCGGCCATGTTGAAGGCAAATGCGCGCCGCCGCGTGAAGCCCGAATGGAGCAGGACGGCGAAATCGCCCACCTGCTGTGGAATCGCGTGCGCGACGATGGCGAACGTCGTCGCCACGCCGAGCCGCGTGTCGGTGAGGAAGGACGCCGCGATCACGACGCCGTCGCAGAAATTGTGGACGCTGTTGCCGATCAGGATCATGAGCCCCGAGCGACCACCGTCGGCATCCCCGTGGGCAGGGCCGTGTGCGTGCAGCGCGTGATCGTGCTCGCTTTCTTCGACATCGTCCCGGTGCGTCTCGTGGCCGTGCGCATGTCGCCAGAGCACCAGCTTTTCGAGAAAGAAGAACGCGAGCAGCCCTATCAGCACGGTGACCATCACCGTTTGGGCGCTGCCCATTTCGAGCGCGTGCGGGAGCAGCTCGATGAAGACGGCGCCGAGCAATGCGCCGACCGCGAACGAGACAAGACGCGAGATCCAACTCCCGCGCAGGGCCAGCGTGCCGGCGGCGGCCAGCGTCGACAGTACGCCGCCGGCAAGGGCCGCTGCGAGCGCATTGACGAGCGGGCTCAAGGCGCGAAACGAGCCGGCGAGTGGACGGGAGGTGGCGGCAAGCGGCGTGGCGAAGTGGGCGATGTGGAAAAGGGGATGACCGCATCAGCCTGCCGGCGGCTGCGCACCGTTATGGGCCCGGCCGGCAATCATGGTCGCCCGCGACCTGGCCGCATTATAGCGATTGCCCACCGAAGGGCGCGCGCGATCAGGTGCCGGCGAGCCACGCGAGCAGTGCCATTCGCCCCGGCCCGCGATCGCGACGGTGCGAATAGAAGCGGTCGGCGTCCGCAAAGGTGCAGCCTGCATACGCGCTGACGTCGCGCACGCCGAGGGCCAGCAGCCGGCGGCGTGCGAGCGCACCCAGATCGGCGTGCCACTTTTCTGCCCCCCGGTCCGCGCGCTGCGTTACGAAGCAGGCGGCTGCGCCCGCGTCGGCCGCGCAGTACGCGTCGTATACGTCGCGCCCGACTTCGAACGCGGCCGGCCCGATACCCGGACCGAACCACGCCACGACTTCCGCGCGTGGCACAGGCATCGCCGCGAGCGTCGCCTCGAGCACGCCGGCGGCCAGTCCACGCCATCCGGCGTGCGCGACCGCGAGTACGCTGCCGGCACGATCGGCGAGCAGCACCGGCAGGCAATCGGCGGTGCGAATGGCCAGCACGATGTCCGGTGCGTGTGTGACGGCGGCATCGGCCTGCGGTGGATGGGCGACGAGGTCTGTCACATTGGCGGCATCGATGAGGACCACGGCGGTGCCGTGGACCTGGGTCAACCAGACCGGATCGCCGGGAAGTGCGCGGTACGGGCGGCGGTCACTGGCGTCACGATCGCCGGCGCGATGTTCGCCAGGATCCCCTGCGGCGAGAGCGATCTCGCCGGCGTGGGGGCCTGCCTTCGTGCCCACCGGCGCCATCGAACCGGCGTCGCGCGTGGTGAAGACCGCACGGACCCGAGTAGGGCCGCTCCACAGCGGGAAGATGGAGGTGGCAGGTTCGCTCATCGCTGCGCGTCTCCGGACACGCGCGGCATGACGCGCAGCGCCGCCAGCAGGGTCAGGAAGTCGTTCGGCGGCGGTCGCTCGAAGGCTACAGTTTCGTGCGACCGCGGATGCACGAAGGCGAGCCGTTGTGCATGCAACGCCTGGCGGGGGAACGCCGCAGCTGCGTCGGGCAGCGTCGCCTGCCGACGGCGTCCGCGATAGGTCGGATCGCCCAGCAGCGGATGACCGAGTGCCGTCAGGTGCACGCGAATCTGGTGCGTGCGACCGGTCTCCAGCCGGCAGCGCAACAGCGTCGCGCTGCCGAAGCGCTCGAGCACCTCGACATGTGTCCGCGCCGGCTTGCCGCGCGTGACGACGGCCATCGAAGTACGTTGCGTCGGATGCCGGCCGATCGGCGCGTCGATGGTGGTCGCCCGGGCGAGATCACCGTGCGCAATCGCCAGGTATTCGCGTTTCATCGTGCGTGCCGCCAACTGCCGGACGAGTTCGGTATGACTGGTCAGTGTCCTGGCCACGACCATGAGGCCGCTCGTGTCCTTGTCCAGCCGATGCACGATCCCTGCGCGCGGCAGGCTCGCGAGTTCCGGCACGCGGTGCAGCAGCGCGTTGAGCAGCGTGCCGTCGCGATTGCCGCTGCCGGGATGCACGACCAGGCCCGCCGGCTTGTCGACCACCAGCACGTCCGTGTCCTCGTGCACCAGGGTGAGGTCAAGATCCTGCGGCTGGTGCGCGAGGTCCGCTTCGGGCAACAGTTCGTCCACCGCGACCAACTCGCCGCCGTGCAGCTTGTGCTTCGGCTCGAGCACGATTTTGCCGTCGACGCGCACCTGGCCCCCTTCGATCCAGGCTTTCATGCGGCTGCGCGAATGCCGGGTGCAAAGCAGCGCCAGCGCGCGATCGAGGCGCTGTCCCGCGAGCACCGCCGGCACAGTCAGCGGAAAGGCGGGGACGCCGGGTACCTCGGGTTCGGACGGCATGGGGTCGGTTATAATTCCTGGATGCCTGCCAACGCAATCCCGGTGTTACGCGCGGTCCCATTGACGCCCGGCGCGCGAGCCGCCGACGCGGCATGCGCAGGCCGCGGCGCACGTTGGCGCGCGCTGCTGTCGGGCACGCTGCTGGCGCTGGCGCTGGCCGGATGCAGCCTCTTGCCCGAGGTCAAGGAAGAAACGGCGGGGTGGTCGGCGGACCGTCTGTACAAGACGGCACACGAATCGATGATCGAGGGAAATTATATCCGGGCGACCAAGCTCTTCGACACCCTCGAGGCCCGCTACCCGTATGGCCGCTATGCGCAACAGGCGATTCTCGAATCGGCCTACGCCAACTGGCGCGCGGGCGAGCAGGCAGCGGCGATCGCGGCTGCGGATCGCTTCATCCGGACCTATCCCAACCACCCCAACGTCGATTACGCGTTCTACCTGAAGGGGCTCGTCCACTTTCGCGAAGACCAGGGTCTCATCGGCTACGTCTACGAGCTCGACCTGTCGCAACGTGATCCGAAGGAGATGCGTTCGTCGTTCGCGGCGTTCAAGGAGCTGACCGGTCGCTTCCCGGACAGCCAGTATTACCAGGACTCGATCGCGCGTATGCGCTATCTCGACAATGCGATGGGCGAGTACGAGACCAACGTGGCCAATTATTACTACCGCCGTGGAGCCTACGTCGCCGCGGTGAATCGCGCGCAGGGCACGTTGCTCAATTTTCCGCAGACGCCGTCCAACGCGCGCGCGCTCGACCTGATGCAGCGAAGCTACGCTGGCCTTGGTCTTACCCAGCTCGCTGACGACTCGCGGCAGATCCTGGTCAAGACGTACCCCGAAAGCCCCTTTGTCACAGGCAAGAGCACGCTGCCGTGGTACAACTTCTGGTCACGCGAAGAGAGTCAGTTCGGCGTGACGGCGACCCGCGAGATTGCCGATCGGCCATGGTGGCAGTTCTGGTAGGCATCGGCTGATTTTCGCCTGGCTGGCACCAGTGTGCGTCGAGGCGGCCATCAGTCCTGAGCGGTAACCGACGCGCTTTCCCGCAGCGCACGCAGAAATTCGCTGGCTTCGTCCGCATCGCGCGTTCTGCGCATCGGTGGCAGGCTTTGCCAGATGCGGCGACCATAAGGCTTGTCGACGAGTCGCGGGTCGCAGATCGTGAGGACGCCGCGATCGGACTCCGTGCGGATCAATCGGCCGGCCCCTTGTTTGAGCGCAATGGCGGCTTGCGGCAGCTGCCAGGCCGTGAAGGGATTGGCGCCTTGTGCCTTCATGCGTTCCAAACGCGCGGCGAGCAGCGGATCGTCGGGCGGGGCGAACGGCAGCTTGTCGATGACGACGAGGGACAGCGCGTCTCCCGGTACATCCACGCCTTCCCAGAAGCTCGCGCTGCCCAGCAGCACGGCGTTGCCGAGCGCGCGGAAGCGTACCAGCAGTTCGGAACGGGAACCTTCGCCCTGTACCAGCAGCGGGAACTCGATCCCATCGCGCGCGAAGGCCTCGGCGAGCCGCCCGCGCGCGCGCTGCAACGCGCGCAGCGTCGTGAACAGCAGGAACGCGCGGCCTCGACTCGCCACGAGCAACGGCAGGGCGGCGGCCACGACGGCGTCGGTGTGTTCTGGCGTATTGGGTGGGGGAAGCGCGCGCGGAACGTAGAGCAGACCCTGCTCCGCGTAGTCGAAGGGACTTTCCCACGCGCCGGTGGCGGCTTCATCGAGACCGAGCTGCGCCGTGTAGTGCGAGAAGTCGCGTCCCACCGCCAGCGTGGCCGACGTGAGGATCCAGGCGCGCGCGGAGTTCTCCACCTGGCGCCGGAACAGCGACGCTACCGACAACGGCGAGGCCTGCAGCACGAAGCCGTGCGGCGTGATGTCGATCCAGCGAATCCACTCGGCGGCCGGATCCGCGACCGCCTCGTCGGCGGAAGTGCCGCTGCGCCAGCGCGCAACCTGCCGCGCCGACTCGTCCGCGCGATGGGCGATCTGCGCCAGTTCCTCGCTCCGTTCCGCGAAGTGACCGAGTTCCGTGGCCAGGCGGTCGAGCACAGCGCAGAGGTGGTCGAGCGCCGCCGGGAACCCGGGGCGCGCAAGGATCGCGTCGCGCGCGACCTTGCCGGGAAGCTCACCCGCCGCGAGCCGCAGCTTGCGGATGGCGGGTGCCAGTTCTGTGGCGGCGTCCGGCAGGTCGGGCACATCGCGGGCCATGCTGCGCGCCGTGACTTCGGCGTCCCGCGCGAGCTCGGCGAGCTGCCCGGCACCGAGCTGCTCCCCGAAAAACAGTGTCGCGGTGTCGGGTAACTGGTGTGCCTCGTCCAGGATCACCGTATTGCAGTTCGGCAGGAGCTCGGAAACGCCCTCGTCGCGCAGCATCACATCGGCGAAGAACAGGTGGTGATTCACCACGACGACATCGGCTTCGAGCGCTTCCTTGCGTGCCTTCAGCACGAAGCAGTCGCCGTGATACGCGCAGTTCTGGCCCAGGCAGTTGTCGCGCGTCGAAGTGACGAGCGGCCAGATCGTCGCGTGCTCCGGCACATCGGCGAGTTCCGCGCGATCACCCCGCTCCGTGGCACGCGCGAAGCTGATGATCCGCGCGAGATGCTTGCCGTCGTCGCGGGAAGGCAGCCGGTCTTCGCGTGCCGCCCGCTCGAGATGGTGGTGGCAGACATAGTTCGCGCGGCCCTTCAGCAGCGCAACGGTGACCGGCACCGCCAGCGCGTCGCGCACCAGCGGCAGGTCGCGCTCGAACAGCTGGTCCTGCAGGGTCTTGGTCCCGGTGGAGATGATGACCTTGCCGCCATACAGGAGCGCCGGGACCAGGTAGGCAAAGGTCTTGCCGGTGCCGGTGCCGGCCTCGGCGACGAGTGGGGCCCGCGCCGCGATGGCCCGCGCGATCGCCTGCGCCATGGCCAACTGCTGCGCCCGGAAGCGGAACCCGGGCAGTGCGCGCGACAGCGTGCCGCCTTCGCGGAAGATGGCGTCCAGCGCGGGATCGCCCGGCGTCGCGGGCGAAGAAGGCTGATCGTGTTCGGCGACCGCGGTCGGCAAGGAGTCCATGCGAGCCTTCAGGGAAGGCGCATCGGCTTCGATGAAGCCTCAGGTCGGCTGCGCGGTTTGAGGCGACAGCCGGTCAGATGGGTCCTGATAATTGGAATTGAGCAAAATTGACGGGAAATAACGTCAAGTTGCGTCAATTGCCCTTTTTCTTGGCGTTGCCGGATGCGGTCTTGACCGACTTTGCCGCCGACCCTCCGGCCTTGGGCGTGGCCACCCGCACTGCCGCCGCGCCGTCCGGCGCGGTTTCGAACCCCACCTGGACCGCCTCGATCCCGTAGGACAGGTCGTCGTACGCCCGGGTCACCCGGTCTTCGTAGCTGTCGGCGGGCTCGTCGGCGCGATAGTGCAGGGCCGCCATCGCATCCAGCCAGCGCTGCTGCAGGGCGCGCAACGACTCGACCACCTCGTGGAAGCCCGTTGCTTCCTTCAACGCCGCCTGGTAGGGGCGGGTGATGTTGATTTTCTGCTTGTCGACGCAGTATTCGCTCTTGGCGCCGTTGACCCCTTCCTGCGCCTTGGCCATGCCGAATTCGATGATTTCGATGCTCTTCACGTGCTTGCACATCGTGTAGAGGTGGGTCACCGCATCCAGGTAACAGTCGATTCCGCTGTCCTGGTTGTTCGGGCAGATGTAGCGGCTGCCCGGATCGAACGGCTGGACGGACTTTTGCGCGAAAGCGGTGGGAGCGAGCAACAGGCAGCCGGCGATGACGGCTGCGGTGCGGAGGAGACGACGGATCATGGCAGATAGCGCGGGTTGACGACGAATGCCAATGCTACCCCTTGCGCAGCGGCGGGGGAACCCCGCCGAACGGACGATCGACGACTAGATGGTCACGCCGCCGGACACCTCGATGACCGCGCCGTTGATGTAGGACGCTTCGTCGGAGGCGAGCCATGCGTAGGTATTGGCAATTTCCTCGGGGCGAGCGAGGCGCCCCATCGGCACCCGGTCTTCCATCATCCGGACCACCTTTTCCGGCATCGACGCGAGGATCGGCGTCTCGACGAAGCCCGGGCAGATCGCGTTGGCACGGATGCCCTTGCGGCCCAGTTCGCGCGCCCAGGTCTTCACCATGCCGATCACGCCGAACTTGGTGGCCGCGTAGTTGGTCTGGCCGAAATTGCCGTAGATGCCGACGATCGACGAGGCGTTGAGGATGACCCCGGAGTTCTGCGCCAGCATGATGTCGACGACCGCCTTGGTGCAGTTGTAGACGCCCTTCAGGTTGACGTCGATGACGCGATCGAACTGGTCCTCGCTCATTTTCTTGAACTGGGCGTCCTGCACGATGCCGGCGTTGTTCACGAGCGTATCGACGCGGCCCCACTTGGCCATCACGCCCTCGACCATCTGGGCGATGCTGTCCTTGTCGGTGACGTCCACGCGGAAGCCGGCCGCCTCATGGCCGGCTTCCCGGACCAGGCGGACCGTTTCGTCGACCGTGGTCATGTTGATGTCGCACACGGCGACCTTCGCGCCTTCCTGGGCGAACTTGAGTGCCGTGGCGCGGCCGATGCCCTGCCCGGCGCCGGTGATGATCGAGACCTTGCCCGCCAAACGCATGGATGTTCCTTCATTGGTGCGCACGCGCCCCGAGTCGGGGCAATCGTTGCGGCTAAACCCAACGAATATAGCCTGATTTGGTGCGGCGCACAAGGATTGGTTGCGCCATTTCAAGGGGCGTCAATGTGAGTGATCACTGACTTTATTTCTGCTATTTTTCATTTACTTGCCTTCGATTGACTGCACGATTTCGACCGACGGACCGGGCTGCCGGTTGGCGCGCGATGTTGCGTGGCGACGTGGCGGCGGGGACCCGGGCGGCCTCGCAGGCCCGAGCGGTTCGCGTGGCAGAGGAAGGCTGGCGCAGGGGAAGGCTGGTGCAGGGGAAGGCCGGACGCGTTCAGTCCGCTTGCCAGTGCTCGACGACCAGTTGCAGCGAGGCGTTGCCCTGCCACTCGTTGACCTCGGGGCGGTATACCGCACGAATGCGTGGCGGCAACGGCTCCGCGTACTGGAAGAGCATCGCCTCGAACCGCTGGCCGGGCTCGCCGTCCCGTTCGAGCGTGAGCCGGGTATGGTGGCCACCGACGATGCGCGTCGCCCGGACCGAGAATCCGTCATCGAACGTCGGCGCCGGCATGCCCTGGCCCCATACCCGCGCGCGGACCATCTGCGCCAGGTCGAGGGTCAGCTCGCCGGCCCCAAGGACCCCATCCGATTCGCAGTGGCGACGCAGCTGTGCCGGCGTCAGCTGCTCGCGGGCGATGCCCTCCAATGCCTGGCGCAACGCCGGCAGCGAGGCTTCCGCGAGCGTCAGGCCGGCGGCGAACGCGTGGCCTCCGTAGCGATCGATCGTGCCGGGCGCGCGTTTGGTCACCAGATCGAGCGCGTCGCGCAGGTGAAAGCCGGGGATGGAACGCCCCGAGCCGCGCAACGTACCGTCGGAGGCCCGCGCGAACGCGATGGTGGGCCGATGGAACCGGTCCTTCAAGCGCGACGCGACGATCCCCACCACGCCCTGGTGCCAATCCGGTCGAAACACGCACAACACGTGCTGTCCGTCGACTGTGGCGTCGTCGAGGTCGTCGAGCGCCTGCGCCTGCATGGTCGCCTCGACATCGCGTCGCGTACGGTTCAGCCGATCGAGTTCGGTGGCGAGAGCCTGCGCTTCTCGCTCGTCGTCGGTGAGCAGGCAGCGAATCCCGATCGACATGTCGGCGAGCCGGCCGGCTGCATTGAGGCGCGGGCCGGCGACGAAGCCGAGGTCGAACGCCGTGGCCTGCCGCGCATCGCGACCCGCGACTTCGAAGAGTGCCCGCACACCCGGCTGCGCGCGACCGGCCCGCAGGCGGGCGAGGCCTTGCTCGACGAACACCCGGTTCGTCTGGTCGAGACGCACGACGTCGGCCACCGTGCCCAGTGCCACCAGGTCGAGCAGGTCGGCGAGATTGGGTTCCTGGCGCGCAGCGAACGCCTGCGCCTCGCGCAGGTGCGCGCGCAACGCGATCAGAACGTAGAACATCACCCCCACGCCGGCGATGTGCTTGCTCGGGAACGCGCAATCGGGCTGGTTCGGGTTGACGATGATCGCCGGCGACGGCAGCGTCGCACCCGGCAGGTGATGGTCGGTGATCAGTACGTCGATCCCCCGGGCATGCGCTGCCGCCACGCCTTCGACGCTGGCGATGCCATTGTCGACGGTGACGAGCAGATGCGGCGCACGCTGCGCGGCGAGCTCGACGATCTCCGGCGTCAAGCCGTATCCGAACTCGAAGCGATTGGGCACGATGAAGTCGACGCGCGCGCCCAGTGCACGCAACCCGCGCACGGCGACCGCGCATGCGGTGGCACCGTCGGCATCGTAGTCGGCAACGATGAGGATGCGCTGCTCGTTCGCGATGGCGTAGGCGAGGCGCGCCGCGGCGGCGGCGATGCCCCGCAGGCTCGCGAACGGGGGCAACGCCCGCAGCGAATGGTCGAGTTCCGCGACGGCAGCAACGCCGCGTGCAGCGTAGGCGCGCGCCAGCACCGGGGCGATGCCGGCGGCGATGAGCGCGGCCGCCACGGCGGGCGGCGCAGGGCGCCGGACGATCGCGACGCTCATGCGTCCGCCGCGCGCGCCGGGACGACGAACGGTGGCGCCGTCCAGCGCAGGCGAACGCGCGAAGTCCATGAAGGAACGAGCGCGCGCCACGTGTAGGCCGTCGTACCCGCATCGCTTACCAGGTTCAGTTCCGTGATCCGCCCGCGTACCAGCGCATCGGCGGCCGGTGCCAGCCAGGCGCGATCGATGGTCGCCGCGCAGGCAGCGTCGGCCGGCGGCATCATCACGTGCACCGCCGTTGCCGCAGGCAGCGACGCAAAATCGGCGGGTGGAACGAGCGCGCTGCCCTGGTGCCACCAGGCGATTCCGCGCGCGACGTCGCCGGCGCGACCCGTCGGCGCGAACCAGCCGGTATCGGCATCCGGTGCGCCGCGTCCCTGCGTTCCGTCGCCCCACAGCCAGATTCCGTTGGCCGGTGCGCGACCGTCGCGCGCCCGCGCCGCGTTGACCGGATGCTCGTGCATCAGCATCTGCATCTCGGCCAGCCAGCGCCGCCAGGGGAACGTCGCCCCGCCGCGGGGCAGGCTCGCGTGGATGGCACCACGTACCGCAGCCAACGGGGTCGTGGCGACGCCGCATGCCGCTTTCCCGGTGACGAACCAGGTGTCCGGGCGCGGCGCGTGGAAGACGATGCCATCGCTCGCGAAATGGCCATTGAGGGCCGCGATGAAGGCACGCGCCTCGTCGTCACGCAGGTCATCCACGCGACCGGTGAGCAGGACATCGTCGCGCCCTGCCACCAGCGACACCGGATCGGCATAGAGTACGCAGGCATCGCCCGCTTCGAACTGCGCACCCGCCGCAGCCAGCCGCGCCAATGACGCGTCAGGCGGCAGTCCGGCGGCGGCGGCGAACGCGGCGTCGATGCCGGCGTCGTGCGGGCGCGGCGCGCCTGCGAACGCGGCGAGGCGTCCAAGGCCGGGCAGTCGGGACAGCTGTGCGGGATCGATCGACAGCAGCTGCGGAATGGCGAGCGTGAGGCGCATGGCGGGCCAGGACGAGTGAGCGCGCGCGGAACCTCGCGAGGCTGATCGAGTCTAGCATGCGATAATCGCGCGCCTCTCGACGCCCACCGCCACGTCAGGGCATTCACATGCTGAAGCCAGTCGCCGTCCGCAATTCGCAGCACCACGCGCCGCGCGCAACGCGCGTCGCCGCACGGACACGGACGTTCATCCTGTCGGCGACGATCGGCCAATTCGGGTAAGGCCACCTACTTGTCACCTTACGAATTGGCGGTGGGCCTGCGCTATACGCGCGCCCGCAAAGGCTCCGGCCGCAACACCTTCATCTCGTTCATCTCGCTCATCTCGATGGCGGGCATTGCGCTGGGCGTTGCCGCGCTGATCGTCGTCCTGTCGGTGATGAACGGATTCCAGGCGGAACTGCGCAATCGCATTCTTTCGGTCGCCTCGCATATCGAGATTCGCGGCATGCCGCAGCTTGCGCAGTGGCCGCAGATCGCCGCCATCGCGCAGGCCGATCCACGCGTGAAGGCCACCGCACCGTACGTACTCGGCCAGGCGATGATCACGGCGGCGGACGCCAATCGGGGCGCGCTGATCCGGGGCATCGATCCCGCGCGCGAGGAGGGCGTTGCCGATATCGGCCGCCACATGCGACGGGGTGCGCTGGCGGACCTGAAGCCCGGTGAGTTCGGCATCGTGCTCGGCGCCGACCTCGCGCGCAGCCTGGGCGTCGGGCAGGGCGACTCGGTGGTCGTGATCACGCCGCAGGGGACGGTGACGCCTGCCGGTACGCTGCCGCGCCTCAAGAGCTTCAAGGTGGTCGGCATCTTCGAGGTGGGCATGTACGAGTTCGACAGCGGCTTGGCGCTCATCAACATCGAGGACGCCCAGCGACTGTACCGGCTCGATGGCGTGTCGGGCGTGCGGCTCAAGGTGGATGACCTCTTCGCGGCGCCGTTGATCGCCCGCGACCTGTGGCAGAAGATGCCCGGCAGCGCGGAAGTGCGCGACTGGACACGCAACCACGCCAATTTTTTCCGCGCCGTGCAGATCGAGAAGCGGGTGATGTTCATCATTCTCACGCTGATCGTCGCGGTGGCCGCGTTCAACATCGTGTCGGCGCAGGTCATGGTGGTCACCGACAAGCAGGCCGACATCGCGATCCTGCGCACGCTCGGTGCGGCGCCGATGTCGATCATGGCGATCTTCATCGTGCAGGGCGCGCTGATCGGCTTCATCGGCACGGCCATCGGGGTCGTCGGAGGCGTGCTGCTGGCGCTCAACATCGGCACCGTCGTGCCGGCGATCGAGCGGGTCTTCAGCATCCAGTTCCTGGACAAGTCGATCTATTACATCAGCGACCTGCCCTCGGACCTGCAGCGCGACGACGTGCTGACCATCGCCGGCATTGCGCTGGCGCTGGCGCTGATCGCCACGATCTATCCGGCGTGGAAGGCGGCGCGCGTGAATCCGGCCGAGGCGTTGCGTTATGAGTGATCAGGTACCGATGCCCGCGGCTACGCCTGCCGCGCTTAGTGCCCGGGAGAACGATCATGCCGATGCCATGGAACCCGTGCTCGCCTGCCGGGGACTCGCACGGACCTACACCAGCGGGCCCGCCCCCGTCTCGGTATTGACCGGTGTCGATCTCGCGGTTAGGCCGGGCGAACGCGTGGCGGTCGTCGGCGCTTCCGGTTCCGGCAAGAGCACGCTGCTGCACCTGCTGGGCGGACTCGATACGCCGAATGCCGGCGAAGTGCTGGTGGACGGCGTGGCGCTGGCGTCCCTGTCCGAGTCCGCGCGGGGTGAGGTCCGCAATCGTGCGCTCGGCTTCATCTACCAGTTCCATCATCTGCTGCCCGAGTTCAGCGCGGTGGAAAACGCGGCGATGCCGCTGCTGATTCGCCGCCTTGCGCCCGCCGCCGCGCGCGCACGCGCCACCGCGATCCTCGAACGAGTCGGTCTCGGGCATCGCCTCAAGCATCGGCCGGGCGAGCTGTCCGGCGGTGAGCGCCAGCGCGTCGCGCTGGCGCGAGCGCTGGTGACCGAGCCTCGTTGCGTACTTGCGGACGAACCCACCGGCAACCTCGACCGCAAGACGGCCGGCGAGGTGTTCGATCTCATGCTGGAATTGAATGCGACCGTGGGTACCGCGCTGGTGATCGTTACGCACGATCCCGAACTTGCCGCCCGCGCCGATCGTACGTTGCACCTGGTCGACGGGGTGCTGACGTAAGCGCTGGAGCGCGCCGCGGCCGCGATCCGTGGCAAGCTGACGGACCACGGCGAAGGCGCGCCCGCAGGAACCGCGCGCCACTCCTGGAGACGACGATGAAACGTCTGCTTGATGGCATCGCGGTATTGCTGGCGCTGGCGCTGGCACTGGCGGCGCCCGGATTCGCGCTCGCCCAGGGCCAGGCCGACCAGAAGTACCCGGACGTGCTGCGCGTCAGCGTGAAAGCGCAGGGCGAGGGCAGCTTCGACTTCGACGTCACCATCGCGTCGCCGTACGACACCCCGCAGCGCTATGCGGACGCCTTCCGGGTGACCGGGGAGGGCGCTGTCGTCTACGGGGAGCGGGTGCTGCTGCACGACCACGCCGACGAGCAGCCATTCACGCGCGATCTGTATGGCGTGTCGATTCCTGCCGGTGTGCGTGCCGTGATGGTCCAGGCGCGTGACAGCAGGTACGGCTACGGGGGCAAGTCGGTCCGGGCGGATTTGCCGGGGCGCTAGCGCCGCTCGAGCGGCCGCCAAGTCCGGCCGGACCCGCGGTGATCGCCCCTCGTCGACCTTGATTGCGCTCGGGAGGAGGAATCAGCCGATGAGTGCAACGTTCGTTCCGCTTGCCGGATACACGGAGTTTGCGCCGACGGACATGCTGGAGCGCGCCACGCAGTTTCGCGTCAGCCTCGCGCGCAGGCGCACGGTGCGCGAGTTTTCCGACCGGCCGGTCGCGCGCGAGGTCATCGAGCAATGCGTACTCGCGGCGGGCACCGCGCCCAGCGGCGCCAATCTCCAGCCGTGGCATTTCGTCGTGATCACCTCGCCCGAGGTCAAGGCGCGGATCCGCTCCGCGGCGGAACTCGAGGAGCGCGAGTTCTACGCGCGGCGCGCGCCTCAGGAATGGAAAGAAGCGCTCGCGCCGCTCGGCACCGACGAGCACAAGCCGTTTCTCGAGCAGGCACCCGCGTTGATCGCGATCTTCGAGCGCAAGCATGCTCTACTGCCCAGTGGGAGGCGCGTGACGAGCTACTACGTCACTCAATCCGTGGGCATCGCGACGGGCCTGCTCATCGCGGCGATCCACCATGCTGGGCTGGTGTCGCTGACGCACACGCCGAGTCCCATGGGGTTCCTGAACGATCTCTGCGCCGTCGACAGCGATCACCGGGCGTTTCTGCTGCTCGTCGTCGGCTATCCGGCAGCGGACGCACGCGTGCCGGACATCCAGCGCAAGCCACTCGAGGCGATTGCCAAATTCGTATAGGCGACGAACCGTTCAGGCTAAGGCAACGTGCCTTGCGAGCAGAAACGAAAGCGCGGCGCGCATTTTCGCAGGTGCCACCGGCTTGTGCAGCAGCATGAAGCCGGCCGCTCGGATGCGGTCGAGTTCCGCGGACGAGCTCTCTCCCGACACCACGACGGCGGGGATGTCATGCCCGAGCGCGCTGCGGACCTTGGCGATCGCGTCCAGTCCATCGGCGCCATTGCCCAGCCGGAAGTCGACCAGCAGCGCATCGATTGGCGACGCATCGCCGCACGACGCGACCGCGTCCGCGGCGCCGGCGGCGAGCGTTGCGGTACAGCCCCAGGCGACGAGTGTCTGCCGCATCCCTTCGCGGATGGACTCTTCGTCGTCGATGACCAGGATGTGCCGGCCGGCAATCACGTCCATCAGCGCGGGCGGCAGCGCGCTTGGGACGGCCAGCGCGCTTGGCACGCGCTGCGCAAGGATGCGGAACACGGAACCGCGGCCAACGCGCGAAGCAACTTCCACAGTGTGGCCCAGCAATTGCGCAAGACGGCGCACGATCGCAAGTCCGAGTCCCAGGCCGCGTGACCGGTCTCGACCGGCGCCGGCCACCTGGTAGAACTCCTCGAATACCCGCTCGAGATTCTCCGCGGCGATGCCTGGTCCGCTGTCCCAGACCTCGATGGCGACGCGACTGCCGCGTGGTCGCGCGCCGAGCACCACGCCGCCGTGATCCGTGTAACGCACTGCATTGGCGATGAGGTTGCGCAGCATGCGCTCGAGCAGGACCGCGTCGGAACGGACAGCAAGTGTGGTCGGCACGACGGCGAGCTTGAGCCCGCGCTCGAGCACTTCCGGCGCAAAATCGTTGGCCATGCGATCGAACAGGGCGTTGAGCGCGATCGGTTCAGGACGGGCGGTGACGGCACCTGCGTCGAGCCGCGACACATCCAGCAATGCCGAGAAGAGCGAGTCGAGCGCCGTCACCGACGTCTGGATGCGGTGAACGAGTTGTGCGTCGTCGGCGTCGCGGGGCCGGTCGTTGAGCCGCGCGGCGAAGAGGCCCAGCGCGTGCAACGGCTGGCGCAGGTCGTGGCTGGCCGCGGCGAGAAATCCGGTCTTGGCACGGTCGGCCGCCTCGGCGGCATCGCGTGCGGCCCGGGTCGCAGCGAGCTGTGCGTTGAGTGCCGCGCTTTTCTCCGCGACGCGCCGCTCCAGATTTGCATTGAGGGCTTCGGATTCATTCAATGCTTGCACGAAGCGATCGGTGAGCATCCAGCCGACCAGGATCAGGAAGGGGAGGCCGGCGTAGGGCACCAGCATCACGGGGCGCAGGTCGTCGCCGAACTGCGTTACCGCCCAGTCGTGCACTGCAAACGCGGCGGAGAGACCGCCGGCGAGAAGAAGAAGAAGGCTTGCGGCATCGCGCCTGCGCCAGGCGTAACGAACCACGGCGGCGAGCGCGACGAACACGAGCGCAATGCCTGCCAGACGTATCACACTGGTTGCGTCGGAGCCTACGTCCCACAGGAAGGCGACATAGAGGAACCACGGCACCACGAACACGAAGCCGACGATGAAACGGCGGAAGCCGGGCCAGTCGGCGTCGGCGAAACGCAGGCAGAACAGGCACAGGAGGCCGACGAACAGCATGTAAAGGGATGTCCACCAGACCGCCCAATGCGGGGTGGGTAGCAACGGCACCGGCGACAGCGACAGGCCGGTGTGCACGCCCCACAGGATCGCCGCCATGCCGAACAGGCCGGCCATGGAATCGTGGCGACGCAGCCACAAAACCACGATCAGCAGGCCGAGCACCGTGATCGTCACGCTGACCACGGCCGGTCCTAGTACGTGCAGCGCCATATCGCGAAAGGCGCGCTGGCGCAGCAACGGCTCGGGTCCCGCAAGGACTGGACCGAGGCTCCCGGCCCCGGGAACGTTCTCGTAGACATGCAGCGCGATGGTGTTGGATCCGTCGCGCATGACCCCGGCCGGGACCACGAAAAGCTGAGAGCGATGCCAGCTGCGCGGCCGGGGTCCCGACAGCGCACCAGTCGCCCCGATCGGGTGGCCATTCACGTAGATTTGTGTCGGCATGCCGGTGGACGTCAGGTACACCGCGCAGACCGCCGGCCGATTGGGGGGCGTTTTCCACTCCAGCAGATACCAGCCGTAGCCGCTTGCGTCCGGCTGACGATGCCACCATCGGTCGGGCAGGGAAACCGGCACCCCAGCGGTCATTGCCGGCGGGCTACTGGCATCGGAAAGGAGGAACCGCGCGCTTGTCAGGTGTAGGACAGGAGGACCGGCCGCGAGCACGACGCAGCCGCAAGCCATCAGCAGCGCGCCGAGAGCGAGCCCGTGGATTGACGTTCCCGGCGTTCCCATGGCCGTGGCAAGCATAGGCTTCCTGGCAGGTTCAGGCTAGGTCTCGGCTGCAGCCGCGGAGGGCGAATATTCCGCTGGACGCGTGGCCAGGCAACCGGCCTAGAATGTGATCGGGGAGTGATGCGAGTGGAACGCGCGAGCTTGTCTACCGAGCAGATGCAAGGCCCGCTGATCGCGCTTGCCGACGATCACCCGATCGTGCGGAGCGCGCTCAAATCCGCGCTCGCGACACTCAGCGGACCGACCCGTTTCATCGAGGCCGGGGACGCCGCTGCCACGCTGGCGATGATCGAGCGAGAAACGTCGATCGACCTCCTGCTGATGGATGTTCATATGCCGGGGGCCGACGGCGCTGCCACGGTCCGTACGATCCGCGAACGCATGCCGCAGCTGCCGGTGGCCATCGTCTCGGCCGACGAAGACCCGACGATGGTCGCGATGTTGCTGCAGTTGGGTGTGTGTGGCTTCATTCCGAAATCGGATTCGGCGGATGTGATCGCGGGCGCCGTGCGGCTGATCCTTGCTGGCGGCACCTATGTGCCGCCGCGCCTCGTCGGGCAATTCGCGCGCCCGGCCGCGCCGGCAGCGCGGCTCGGGCTCACCGCCCGCCAGTGCGATGTGCTGCAGCTGCTCGGCAAGGGGATGACCAACAAGCACATCGCCCGCGAACTCGGCATCACGGAAGGCACGGTGAAAGTGCATCTGCTCGCAGTCTTCCGCGTGCTCAACGTGCGCAACCGGACGGCGGCGGTCGTCGCCGCCCAGCGCTATCCCGGCTGATCCTCTCCGCTGTCTTCCTCGGGCAGGGTCACCTTCCCGTCGCTACACGTCGCAAAGGCCTCGATGTCGACCGCGTAATACTCGCAGGCTTCATCGCCGACCACCTGCGGGGTCGCAGCGCTTGCTCCCTGCACGAGGCAGAAAGACGCACCGACGAGCGCCACGCGGTACCAAGGCCGGGAACTCACGCAGACCTCCATCAGAACGTCGGCGCCGGCGCCTCGTCGGCGGGCGCGTTTTCCAGGCGGGACAGCGTGGCTTCCAGGCTCGGCAACGACGGGTCGCTGGTCGGCGCGTGGAGGTAAGCGGGTGCGTCGGCGACAATCGGCGCGGTCGGCGCGACTGCGCTGCTCACGCCGTTCGGGCCATTGTGCAGGAACAGCAGGCTGGCGAGACCCAGCACGTACAACGTTGCCACGACGGCACCGGTCGTGTTGTATCCGGTACGACGCCGCTCGAGTTCGGTAGGGCTCTTCATCGCGTTCTCCTTCGCAGTCGACCATCGGATTCATGGCCTGACTCGATTGTCCGCGGTGGAGCCCCGGCGTCGATTCAGCAGGCGGCGTAGACGTACGACCTTGCGTCGTACGCCGGAAGTGGTAGGACCTGGCGCGTCAGGTGATCGTCACGCCCTGCATCATGCCCATGTCCTCGTGCGCGAGCATGTGGCAGTGCATGACATACGGCCCCTTGTAATGCACGAAACGCATCCGGAATGTGATGGACGTGGGTTGCGTCGGCGAACCGCCGTGCGGCAATGCGACGGTGTCCGCCCAGTAGGGTGTGATGGGGTTGCCGTTGACTTTCACCACATACATCGGATTCACGTGGATGTGGAACGGGTGCCGGATGTTGTTCATGTTGAAGATCGTCCACTCCTCGACGCTGTCGAACGCGACGGTCTGCGTCAGCGCGCGGCTGGACTGGAACGGGATGTACTCGGCCGGCATGCCCGGCGTCGGTGTAGCCGTGGTGCCCGCCGAGCCGAGCGCATATACCTTGTCGGCGATGGTGGTGTCGCCCGTCTGGTAGATCCAGTCGTCGATGTCGTTACCCGGATGCACGACCTCGCTCGCCGGCGGTTGCGTGATCGGCGGGTTCGGGCCGCCGCCGGCCGGCGGGGGATTGAACACGACGCGCATCACGATGCTGCGCTTCAAGCCGCCGTGCGCTGCCAGTTCCTCGTCGGAGATCGGGTCCAGGAATGGCGTAACCGGCAGCGGTCCCCGCGGCAGGCTCATCGGCAGCGGATCGTCGAGCACGACGACTTCGGCCAGCACGTCGTCCGGAAGGATCGACGCGTTGCGCCCCATCTGGAACGCCATCGTGCGCAGGTAGTAGGTGCCCGGCTTGCCGGCTTTCACCAGCACGTTGGAACGATTCGCCGGCGCGAGCACGACGCCGTCCGGCAGCGACGGATCGTCGAGCGGAAACGGACCGGAGGGCAGCAGGTCGCGACGATTGTTGCCGTCGTGGCTGTAGACGTTCAGCACATGGCCGTCGAGGCTCAGGTTCAGGAATTTCCAGATGGCGGCATTGATGAAGCGCCAGTTCTGCACTTCGCCGGAACGCATCACGATGCGCGGGCGCCGCACGGCATTGATGAGGAACGCCGGCTCCGACGTCGGGTTGTCCGCGACCTGGCCGAACGTATGCAGCGTTCCGGTCGCGTCGAAGATCGGCGCCTGGAACACGAACACGCGATCGCGCGCGGCGGCGATCTCCGGCACGGCATCGATCGCGCCGATGATGTTCAGCGCGCCGGCCATGCCGCTGCCTACCTGTATGGCGCTCGAGCCGTGCAGGTGCGGGTGATACCAGTACGTGCCCGGCGGATGGTCGTGGCGGATCTGGTATTGGTATTGACGGCTTTCGCCCGGCTGCACGCCGAGTTGCGGATCATCCAGCACATAGTCGCCGTACAGGCCCGCGGCGAGGATGCCCGGATCGACATGCAGGCCGTGCGTGTGCAGGTTCGTGCTGTTGTGATAACGCAGGTGCCGCGTTGGCTCCGTACTCGGCGGATTCGGCGGCAACTGGTTGACCACCAGGATGCGCAGCGTGTCACCGACACGAATGCGCAGCGTCGGCGCGGGAATCATGCCCGACATGTTGCGCAGGGTCGCGGTTTTGCCGTCGAGCGTCGTGGTCAGGTAGGTCAGGTTGAGCGTTACGTCGAGGCGACCGTTGGACGATGCCAGTATCGGTGGTTCGACCATGGTGTCGGTGGGGATGTCGCCGCCCCCGCCCCCACAGCCCTGTAGAACGGCAGGCACGGCAAGGCCGGCGGTCACGGTCCAGCTCATGCGCAGGAAATCGCGGCGCGAGACGGGGTTCGGATCGGTCGTGGACATGGCGATTGGTGGCGTGCGTTTCAGCTGATGGAAAGAAAGTCGAATGGGCGCAACTGCAAAGGCCGCGCCGTGCCGAGCTGGCCCGATGCGTTGCTGCCCCAGCCGGACAGTCGACCTGCGCGCATCGCCACGGCGTGAACCTGGCCGGCGGCGATGGCCTGGACGTCCATGAGGTCCGGTACCGGCGTGGGCTCGCCGCGATCACTCGTATCGCCCAGGCCAAGCTGGCCTTGACCGTTCCAGCCCCACGCGTACACGCGCCCGCTGTCGGCCAGTGCCAACGAAAAGTGCATGCCCGCCGCGATGGCCCGGACCGGTTCCGGCAATTCGACCGCCAGCGCCCCGGTGGCGTAGGCGACGTCACGTCTGCCAAGTTGCCCTCGCTGGTTGCTGCCCCACGCGAAAACGTCACCATCGACGGTCACACCGAGCGCATGGCTCGCGCCTGCAGCGATCGCGCGTGCCGGGGCCGGCAAGTCAACGAGCGCGGGTGACGACGCTGCGCCGAGCCCGCCGATGCCAAGCTGTCCCGCCGAGTTGCCGCCCCACGCGAAGACGCGCCCGTCTTCGGCGAGCGCAAGCATGAATCCGCTGCCGATCTTCACTTCACGTACTGCGGGGAGGCCGGGTACCCGGCCGGGTAACGCGTTATCGCGGTCGGTCGGGCGGCCGAGTGCGCCGTCCACGTTCAGCCCCCAGGTGAACAGCTCGCCATTGGCGTCGATCGCGCCAAACTGGAATTCACCGGCGGCGACTGCACGCGCCGCCGCAGGCGCGGGAATGGTCGTGGGTGTCGCGAGCCCGAGCGAACGTCCGCCGAAGCCGGCCGCGCTTGCGCCCCAGACAGTAACCGCGCGTTGCTCGGTAACCCCGACGCTGACCCCATGGCCAGCAGCCGCGGTGATCATGCGCGGGCGCAGTTTGACTTCAACGGGCAGCGTGGGTGCGCGGCCGGTGCTGCAGTACTCGGGGTCGTCGACGATCACGCGACCGCTGCCGTCGCCCCCCCAGCCCATGACCTTGCCGGAAGCAAGGACGACTAGCGTGTGGTCGCGGCCGCAGCTGAATGAGGTGAGGCGATAGGCTTCTGCGGCGCGTGTGTTCATCGATGGCGGGCGTGTCGGTGAAATTCAAAGGTGTTGGGCTGAACAAGGAAAAATCGGAGCAACAAACGTGCCGGATATCGGCTGAAGACCGCATCGGGATTGATGCGGCAACACGGCTGGATCGTCGCCGGCGGTTACACCTGTTGAATTTTTCGTTGTACGAGGCCTGAGCGTTTCACGCTCGCTGCCAACACTGCCTTCAGTCACCGGCTGCGCGCAGCGGCGGTGCGTCCAACAGGCCCGCCTGCCGCGCGAGTTTGGCGAGTTCCATGCGCTCCGCGTCATCGACGCCGAGCTGCGGCGGGCGCACGGTGGCGTGCGCGATGAGACCCTGTAGTTTCAGCACTTCCTTCATGCGCGGGCGATAGTCGCGGATCGGATTGCGCCACGCATAGCGGGCAAGCGGTCCCAGGCGCGCCCAGATCGCGAACGCACCGGCGAAGTCCTGGGCGGCCACGCGCCGTTGCATGTCGATCAACTCGGCGGTGGCGGTGCAGGCGAAGCCGATGAGCGCGCCGTCGCAGCCCAGCACCATCGCCTCGCAGATGAAGGTGTCGCTGCCGGTCATGATGCCGACCTTGCGCGGCAACGCGCGTGCCGTGGCAATGGTTTCCACGGTCTTGGTCGTGTCGAACGACGCTTCCTTGAGTCCGATGATCTGCGGAATGGTCACCAGCCGGGCCAGGGTGTCCGGCGGAAAATCGGGACCGAAGGCTTTGGGGAACTGGAATGCCACCATCGACAGCCCGACGCCGTCGGCGATCGCCTTGTGATAGGCATAGATCATTTCGCTCGGCACCGGGTTGCCCAGGAACGTCGGGAAGGGCGGAAAGATCGCCAGTGCCTCGGCACCAGCGGCCTTGAGTTCGTTGCCCCAGCGCACCGCGCCCGCCGTCGATCCTGCGATGAGGCCGGACCAGAGGGGCACGGCGCTGCCGATCACGCTTCTGCACACGCGCAGGACTTCGAGCTGTTCGTCGTGTTCGAGTGCCGGTCCTTCGCTCGCATCCATGTTCATGGCGATCGCCGTGGGCTGCTGCCGTGCTATCCAGCCGATGTACGTGCGCAGCGACCCCCAGTCGATCGAGTAATCGGGGAGCATCGGCAGCACGGGTGCGGCGACGATACCCTTCAAGTCCGACGTATTCATGCTGCGCTACTCCTTCGCTAGCGGCGTCGTGGCGCCATGCAGGACGCCGCGTGCGAGAAAAATATCGGTGATGCTCTCGGCAGCCTGCACGAACTCCGGCGCGCGACGCGCCTCGAGCCCGCGCGGTCGCGGCAAGCGAATGTCCATCACACGCTCCAGGGCGCCGGGACGTGGCGACATCACGATCACCCGGTCCGCCAGCAGCACTGCCTCGTCGATCGAATGCGTGATGAACAGCACGGTCTTGCGCGTCGCCAGCCACAGCGCCTCCAGGTCGAGGCGCATCTGCTCGCGGGTGAGTGCATCGAGCGCACCGAACGGCTCGTCCATCAGCAGCAGCGGCGCGTCGTGGATCAGCGCGCGCACGATCGCCACGCGCTGGCGCATGCCGCCGGAGAGCTCGTGCGGATAGCGGTAGGCGAATTCCCCGAGCCCTACCTGATCCAGGAGCCGTAGCGCGCGCTCACGGTAAGCGCGCGGATCGAGACCGCGCAGCTCCACCTGGACGAGCACGTTGTCGAGCGCGGTGCGCCATTCGAGCAACACCGGACTCTGGAACACGATGCCGAGATTGGTCTGCGGCCCGTCGACGATGCGACCATCAACGCGAACCTCGCCGGTGCTGGCCAGGTGCAGTCCCGCGACGAGGCGCAGCAGCGTGCTCTTGCCGCAGCCGGACGGACCCACGATCGCGAGGAATTCGCCTTCGTGGATCGTGAGGTCGATGCGATCGAGCGCATGGGTCTGCTTCGCGGCCCTCGCGGCGATAGGTCTTGGTGACGCCGGCGAGCTCGACATAGGCGCGTCCGCTCACGGCGGCGGCGGGCGGCCGCGCCTGCGGCTGCGCCTCGTCATAGGCGATACGCAGCGACATCTACTGCGGAACGAACTCGTTGGTGTGGAACGCCGTCCAGCCCTTTTCGGTCTGCAGGTCGCGGTAGTTCTTGAGGATGGCCAGCGTCTGGTCCCAATCCGCCTGCGCGCCCATGCCGATCCTGCCCTTGGAGTTCTTCGAATCGAGCAACTCGATGTCGACGTTGAGCTGGTCGAGCGTCGACTGCCGGTTGAGGTCCGGCTTGACTTTCATTGCCGCGTCAACCGCTGCGCCCGGATTCTTCTTCGCTTCCTCCCACGACTTGGCGGTGGCACGGACGAAGCGACGCACGAGGTCCGGATTCTTCTTGATCGTGTCGCCCGAGGTCAGGATGGTCATGCCGACGATATTGGCGCCCCAGTCCGCATAGCGCATCGCCGATGGATCGCCGCCCTTGTACTTGATCAGGAAGTACTGGTCGTCCGCGCCGCCCAGCAGTGCGTCGGCTTTCTTCTCCAGCACCGTGACGACTTTCGCCGCCGGGTCCACCTGCACCATCGTGATCTTGCTGCAATCGACGTTGTTGGCCTTGCACACCGCCTGCAACAGCTGGCCGAGCGGATCACCCGGCGTCACCGCGACTTTCTTGCCGACCAGGTCTTTGGGCGCATTGATGCCCGCTTCCTTGAGCGAGACGACCGAGAAGCCGGTGGTATTGAGCAGCGACATCACGCTCTTCACGTCGGCACCCTTGGACGCGGTGACGATGACCGACGACGAATCCGCCAGGCCGAACGTATCCGAGCCTGCCGCCACCACCTGCACGGTGTTGCCCGAGCCCCGGCCCTCGTTGATCGTCAGGTCGATGCCTTCCGCGGCGTAGATGCCCTTTTCCTTGCCGTAGTAGAAAGGCGCATGCAGGCCGCCGAGATACCAGTTGAGGCGCAGCGACACCTTGTCCTGCGCCTGCGCGAGCGCCGTCACACCGAGCGCGAGTGCCGCCACGCCAAGGGCGGCCAAACGTGCAATCTTCATGCTTACTCCTCCGGTTGGACCCGCTCATGCCGGCGGGCTGGGAACTGCTGATTCAGAGTGTGGCGTCCTTGGCCGTGGCCTGTTGCGACACGTGCCAGGGTATGGCGATGCGTTCGAGCACCTCGACCGCGTAGTAGACCGCGAGACCGATCAGCGACAGGATCACGATCGTGGCGAACACCATCGGCGTTTCCAGCTGGCCGTTGTACTGCAGCAGCAGATAGCCAAGCCCCTTGTCCGATGCCACGAATTCGGCGACGACCGCGGCGGTGGCGGCGAGCGCGGCGCCCACCTTGAGGCCGGTGAAAATGTGCGGCAGCGCTTGCGGCAACTGGATCTTCAGGAACATGCGCAGCCTCCCGCACCGGTGGTGCGCGCGAAATCCATCACGTCGCGATCAGCACTCTTGAAGCCGGCAATGCTCGACACGACGATGGGAAAGAACGAAAGCAGGAACACCAGCAACAGCTTGGGCGTGAAGCCGAAGCCGAACCAGATGATGAACAGTGGCGCGATCGCGATCTTCGGGACGATCTGCAGGAACACGATTACCGGATAGACGGCCTGTTCCATGAAGCGCGAATACGCGACCGTGAGCGCCAGCGGAATGCTCACCACCACCGCCAGTGCGTAGCCGGCGAGGATTTCCTTGGTCGTGACCCACGCGCCGCCGGCGACGATGTCGTGCCGTTTCCAGAATTCGCTCCAGACCTTGGACGGCGCGGGCAACAGGTATTCCTTGACGCCGGTCATTCGCACGGCGAGTTCCCAGGCGACGAACAGCAGGATGAAAATCAGCAGCGCGCCGCCGCGCCTGCCGCATCCAGGCCACGAGTGCCTGCCCGCGCCCCTGTGGACCCGATACGGCCTGCGCGGCCGTGTGCGGCTCCCCGGTGGTCGACTCGCGACCGCCGCCGCCGGCGGAGCGAGCAGCCCGGGGCGGCCCAGCGCTGCTCATCGCCATGGTGCGGGCGCTTCCGCGAGGTCCCAGGTGCCGTATTCGGCGGGCTCGTTGATTTCGATCACTTCGAGGTCATCGGAGCGTGCGATCACGTTGTGCGGCACGCCGGCAGGTTGCGACAGGCCGTCGCCGGGATGCAGCGTGACGTCACCATCGACGCCCGCGAAACGGAAGGTCAGCGAACCCTTGAGCACGTACACATAATGGGCGGTCATGTCGTGCCAGTGCCAACCGGTCGGGGCGGTCATGGGCTTCAGCGCCCGGATATGCTTGACGCCGATGCGACCGTCGGTGGCGGCGGCCAGTCCGAGGTCCCGGTATTCCGCATCGTCGCGCAACCCCTCGCGGTCCCAACGCGCGCCATTGACGCTCGCACGGGCGAAGTCCGACAGCGATTCCGCCAGAGCGCGCGGTCCTGCGTAGCGGGAAGGGTTATCGGCGGACATCCTCGCCGAATGTAGACGCAGCATCCCCTGCCGGTCAATCTGCGATGCACCAACGTGCGGCGTGCCGGCAATCCGCGTGCACGAGACTCACGGCCCGATCGCGCGCTCGTAAGCCTCGAGTACGGTGCCGGCGATCGACCGGTGGTAGCGAACCGCGGACTGCAGCACCGCGAGGCACCGCAGGCGGCTTTCGACGTTGGCAAGCTGGCGCAGGTCGGCGGGCGTGTCGAGCTCGTCGGCCTTCATCGTGGCGTCGAGGTACAGCGCACGGCTCTCCGCGTAGAGTTCCTGCAGGTGATAGGCACGGGTGAACGCAGCCAGCCGCTCGGCGGGAAGCAGCGGCAACGCCTGCGACAGGTGCGCGATTTCCCAGGCGGTATGGGTGAGCGCGGAGAGCCGCACCGAGTTTTCCGGGCTTTTTTCGAACTCGGCATCGGGGAGCGGCACTTCGGGTGTCGCGCGCAGATCGTGCCAGCGTTTTTCGTAGCGCCCATATTCCCGCTTCAGGGCGTCGGCGAGTTCGTCGAAACTTGCCCGGGAGACAGCGAGGCGCTCGCGGTTGGACGTGAGTTCGTCGATCAGCGCCCTCAGCGTCCGTTCCGCGAGTTTCGCGTTCTGCCGCGCGAGCCGCCAGCGCTGGACGAGCAGCGGCAACAGCACGCCCAGGACGACGATCGAGACGTAGATCAGGTACTGCGACAAGGAGTCGATGGGGCCAAGCGCGAGGTTCGGTCGCATGCGAGGGGAAGTAGAAGATAGTGCGGGGGCCGACCCGCGCGGTCAGTACTCGACGGGGATCGGATCGAGCCAGCGCCACAGGTACCAGGTGGCGACGCTGCGATACGGTTCCCAGCGCGCGCCGAACAGTCGCAGTTCGCGCGGCGCCAGGCGCTGGCCGGCATGGTAATGATGCGCGACCGCCTTTTGCAAGCCGATGTCGTCGACCGGAAAGACGTCGGGGCGCAGTTCGTGGAACATCAGGAACATCTCGGCCGTCCAGCGCCCGATGCCCTTGACATCGACCAGCTTCGACGATCAGCGCTTCGTCGTCCAGCGACGGCCACTGTGTGGGGTCGAGCGCCCCCGACACGAAGTGGCCGCCAAGGTCGCGCAGATACATTGCCTTGCGCTCCGAAAGTCCGACGCGCCGCAGCGTTGGCATGCGCGTGCGGGTCACCCGCACCGGTTCGATGCGCACCGGCGTGCCGTCGCCGCCGGTTGCGGTGACGAAACGATTCCAGATCGCTTGCGCCGCCTTGACCGAGATCTGCTGGCCGACGATAGCGCGGGCCAGCGTGGTGAATGGATCGCCGCGCCGGCTCAGGTGAATGCCGGGGAAGGCGGCAATCAGCTGCTTCAGCACCGGGTCGCGTCGCGCGAGCGTACGCGTTGCCTTGTCCCAGTATTCCGGCTTCATGCCGAAACCCTAGCCGGCGGCGCGCTGACGGGCGCGACGATGCCAGCACCACACGGCATGGCAGCGCCAGCCGAGGCGAACGACTATCCAGCCAAGTGCGGCCAGCGTCACGGCGAGCAACACGAGCCCCAGCGCCAGCGGCTTGCCGAGCTGGGTCATCCAGTGCAGCAATCCCGGAAAGTATTCGCCGGGCATCATGGAGGGAGGCAGCGGCGGATGCAGCGGCGACGCTCCGCCGGAAATGAACAGGCTGCCGTACTCATAGGCGAGCAGGTAAAGCGGGATGATCGTGAACGGGTTGGTGTAGAACGTGGTCACCACCGCGACGGGAAAATTGGCCCGCACGACAATGCACATGAGGATCGCGGCGAGGGCCTGCAGCGGACCCGGGATCAGACCGCAAAACAGACCGACCGCGACCGCCCGGGCGGCCGAACGACGATTGAGGTGCCAAAGATCGGGGTCCGCCAACGCCGGCAGATAGCGCAGAACCCACGGATGGGACGTGATCCTGTCGATCGCCGGCTGCAGCCGGCCTGTCATGCGCCGGAAAAGTTGGCGTGGCATGGGGCAGCCTCAAGATGGTACATTAGCAGGATTTGGTTTTTCGGCGGTGTTGTGGCTGCAGGCTGGCGAATTGAGGGTGTGAACGGCAGGAATGCGGGCGCGGTTGGCGAGGTGGTCCCCGTAATCCATGAGCCAGGCGAGGGTGGTGTGGCCGTCCAAGGCGAAGGGAACGGCGAAGCACCCCGGAGCAGCAGCGCTCCTTCTGGTCAGGCCCCTTGACCAGTCCCGCTCAGTCTCGTCCTCGCTGCAAAAGTCACATCCCGCGCGTAGCGGTATTTGCCGCCGTGGCGGCCCTCGCGGCATTTTCCCTCCAGGCCGTCCTCGGTTCCGCTTCGCCGGCCCCGGTGACGGCCGACCCCGGCAAGGTCGTGCGGCTCGCCTTCGATGCGGCCGAAACAGGCTTCGACCCGGTGCGCATTTCCGACGGGAATTCGTCCACCGTCACCGAGGCCATCTTCGAGCGCCTGCTGACCTACGATTACCTCGCGCGGCCCGCCAGGCTGGTGCCGATGGTCACCGAAGGCATGCCGGAGATCAGCGACGGCGGCCGCACTTACACGTTTCGCATCCGCCCGGGCATCCATTTCACGCCCGATCGGGCGTTCAAGGGTGCACCGCGCGAACTCACGGCGCAGGACTACGTTTACACGTTCATGCGCTTTCTCGATCCGGCCAACCGTGCGCCGTACGCGTTCATGCTCGAGGGCCGCATCGGCGGACTCGATGCCCTGGCGGCGGAAGCGGTCAAGACAGGAAAGTTCAACTACGACGCGAAGCTTCCCGACCTCGAGGCGGTCGATCGCTACACGCTGCGCGTGCATCTGACGGAGCCGGACCTCAATTTTCCGTACGTCGTCGCGCACACGTCGTTCGGTGCGGTGGCGCGCGAGGTGATCGAAGCCTATCCAGGCGTCACGGATGCCCATCCTGTAGGTACCGGCGCCTATCGGCTCGCCGAGTGGAAGCGCGCCTCGCGGATCGTGCTCACGGCGAACCCGGTCTATCGCGGCTTCACGTGGGACTTCGCCGGCGTGCCCGGGGATGCGCGCGATGGGAAACTGATCGCCGACATGCAGGGCAAGCGCATGCCGCAGGTCGGCCGCGTGGAAATCTCGGTCATCCCGGAGTTTCAATCGCAGTGGCTCGCCTTCCGGCAGAAGCAGAGTGACGTGCTGAACCTGCCTTCCGCGTTCCGGACCGACGCGTTCGAGCCCGACGACGGGCTCAAGCCGGCGCTGGTGGACGAGGGCGTTTCGGTCTACAAATTCGTTGCACCGGAAATCATCTACGCGTACTTCAACTTTCGCGATCCCGTCGTGGGGGGCTTTACGCCGGAGAAGATTGCGCTGCGCCGGGCCATGATCCTCGGCTACCAGGTCGACGAGGACATCAGGGTGATTCGCAAGGGCATGGCCGTGGTTGCCGAAATGCCCGTGCCGCAAGGCGTGGTCGGGCACGATCCTGCGTATCGGTCCCTCAATCAGCGCGATCCCGCGCTCGCCAATGCGCTGCTGGACCACTTCGGCTACAAGCGCGGTGCCGACGGATTTCGCTCGATGCCGGACGGCAAGCCGCTGCTGGTTCGCTACGCCAGCACCGGAACCGCGGTCGACCGCGAGCACAACGAACTGTGGCAGAAGTCGATGAGCGCGATCGGCGTTCGCATGACGTTCGACACGGCACCCTTTCCGGACCTCCTCAAAGCCTCCAAGGCGTGCACACTGACGATGTGGGAATCGGCGTGGGGCGCGGACTATCCGGACGGCGACAACTTCATGCAGCTTCTGTACGGACCCAACACGGGCCAGAGCAACAACGGGTGCTACGAATCGAAGACCTTCGATGCGTTCTACCGCAAGTCGCGCACCATGCCCGACTCGCCGGAACGCAACCGGCTGTTCCTCGAGATGTCGCGGCAGATGGAGGTCGATGGCGCGTGGAGTCTGCACCTGTCGCGCGAGCGGCGCTGGCTGATCCGGCCGTGGGTGCGCGGCTTCAAGCGGCATCCGATCCTGCACGCCGAATGGCAGTACATGGACATCCAGCCATGAACCGGGCCGGATCGACGGGCGTCCACGCCACGAAGGCGGGGCTTGCAATCGCCCTGTTCGCGGTGTCGCTGCTGACGGCGCCGGGCGCGGCGCACGCCGCGGATCCGCGCAAGGTGGTGCGCGACGTGTTTCCGGTCGCCGAGACCGGCTTCGATCCGGCGGCGGTCCACGATCTCTATTCGTCCGGCATCGTCCAGGCGATCTTCGATCGTCTGTATACATACGACTACCTGGCGCGGCCCGCCAAGGTCGTACCGCAGGCGGCCGACGGGATGCCGGTCATCACCGATGAGGGACGCACCTATACGATCAAGCTGCGCCGTGGCATCCACTTCGCGCCGGATCCCGCCTTCGGCGGCAAGCAGCGCGAGCTGACCGCCGACGATTTCGTCTATTCGATGAAGCGGCTGGTCGACCCGAAGATCCGGTCGCCCTGGGTGTTCCTGCTCGAAGGGAAATTCATCGGTCTCGATGAAGAAGCCTCCGCGGCCAAGAAGTCGGGCAAGTTCAATTACGACCACAAGATCGCCGGTATCGAGGCGCTCGACCGCTACACCATCCGGCTGCGGCTCAAGGCCACCGACTACAACCTGCCGTATGTGCTGGCGCACGAGACGATGTCGGCGGTGGCGCGCGAAGTCGTCGAGAAGTACGGCGAGTCCGACGGCCGGATCCTGAGCAACCCCGTCGGCACCGGTCCGTACCGGTTGGCGCAGTGGGTGCGCAGTTCGCGGATCGTGCTCGAGGCCAGCCCGACGTTCCGCGGCTTTGTCTGGGACTTTCAACCCGGCCAGCCTGGCGACGACAAGCTCGTCAGCGAGATGAAGGGCAAAACGATGCCCCAGGTCGGCCGCGTCGAGATCAGCATCATGGAAGAGGACCAGGCACGCTGGCTCGCGTTTCGCAACGGCGAGCTCGACCTCATGAACATGGAGGGTCCACTTGCGCCGCAGGCCATTGCCCCGGACGGCAACCTTGTGCGCGACCTGGCGGCCAGGGGTGTCCGGCTCAACCGGATCGTCGACCCCGAAATCCAGTACATCTACTGGAACATGCTCGACCCGGTCGTGGGCGGGCTCGCCAAGGAAAAGATCGCGCTCCGGCGGGCGCTGGCCATGTCCTACGACGTGGAGGAGGAAATCCGCGTGGTCCGCAACGGCCAGGCGGTGGCGGCCGCCTATCCGATTCCCCCGGGCGTCGTCGGCCACGTGCCGGACTGGAAGAGCACGATCACGTATGATCCGGCCGCGGCCAATGCGCTGTTGGACCATTTTGGCTACAAGCGTGGCGCCGACGGCTGGCGGACCCTGCCCAACGGCAAGCCGCTTTCCGTGCAGTACGCGTCGCGGCCCGACACCCTCGGCCGGCAGCAGGAGGAGATGGTCAAGAAGGGCTACGACGCGATCGGCATCCGGATGCAGCCGAAGAAGGACAAGTTTCCCGAATTGTTGAAGCTCGAGAAGCAGTGCCGGCTCATTTCCCGCACCGCGGCGTGGATCGCCGACTACCCGGACGGCGACAACTTCATGCAGCTTTTCTACGGACCGAATTCGTACCAGAGCAACAACGGCTGCGCCACGATCCCCGAGTACGACGCGCTGTACAAGCGCACGACCACGATGCCGGCGGGGCCCGAGCGCGACAAGCTGTACCAGGAAATGACGCGAATGCTCGAAGGCTATGCGACGCATCGGCTGACCACCAGCCGCTACCGCAATCAGTTGATCCAGCCGCGCGTGCTGGGTTACCGCAGGCATCCGACGCTCACGTCGAGCTGGCAGTACATCGACGTGGTACCGGATGCGCAGTAAAGGATCACGGAGGGGTAACACTGGAGGAGGAGAGGCGAAGCTGCCGGTGACCCCGGCCGACTTCTAGCCCGAGGAGAAGCAACGCCGCGCCGCGGCCGGTCGCCTACGTTCGACCGGTCGCGGGCCTGCGGCGCACCAACTGCGCTGTGCGCGCCGAACGCGCGTGCGGTGTTTACCCGGTGCCGCACGCGCGATCCGCGCCGCGCCCGCAGGCAACAGAAAGGCGCTGGAACCCATCGTGTGGGCATACATCATTCGCAGGCTGTGGCAAATGCTCCCGACGCTGCTCGGCGTCGTGCTGTTGGTGTTCGTGCTGTTCAACTGGGTGGGCGGTGATCCGGCCTACGTGTTGGCCGGCAAGATTTCCAATCCGGAGCAGATCGACAACATCCGGCGCCAGCTCGGCGTCGATCAGCCGTACTACGTGCAGCTGGGCATCTTCATGAAGCAGATCCTGACCGCCGATTTCGGCGCGTCGTGGAGCACCAACGAGCAGGTCTCGCACATCCTCGCGACGCGGCTGCCGGCGTCGCTGACGGTGCTGATACCGCTGCTGATCCTGGAGACGGTGATCGCCATCGCCCTGGCGCTCGCCGTCGCCTACGTGCGCGGCTCGCTGACCGATCGCAGCGTGATGATCGTGTGCACGGTTGGGCTGTCGATCTCGATCCTCGTCTACATCATCGTGTTCCAGTACGTGTTCGCGTACAAGCTCGGTTGGTTTCCCGTGCAGGGTTGGGGTGACAGCCTGTGGGAGAACCTGACCAAGTACGCGTTGCTGCCGATCCTGATTGCGCTGGTGGTCAGCATCGCGCCGAACCTGCGCCTGTACCGCACCTTCGTGCTGGACGAGATCAACCAGGACTACGTGCGTACCGCCCGGGCCAAGGGCGTCGACGAGAATCGCATCATGTGGGTGCACGTGCTGCGCAATGCGTCGATCCCGATCATCACGCACGTGATGGCCGCCTTGCCGGGCCTCCTGATCGGCGCGTTCCTGATCGAGCGCTTTTTCTCGATCCCGGGTATCGGCCGGGAGGTGATCCTCGCCGTCGAGCGCTCGGATTTCCCGGTCATCAAGGCGCTGACCGTCTACGTCGCGATCGCGACGATGCTGGTCAACCTGCTGGCCGACCTGATGTACAAGGCGGTCGACCCACGCGTGCAGTTGAAGTGAGGCCGGGACGATGAACGACCTCGCGATGAAGAGTCCGCTCGCGCCACGGCGCGAGATTCCGCATACCGTTTCGCCCGGTCTCTGGACGCTCGCCTGGCGGCGCTTGAAGACCGACAGCGTGGCGATGGTGTCGCTCGCCATCGTCGCGGCATTCGTGCTCATGATGCTGCTGTCGGGCCTTGGCGTGATCGCCAAGGACTGGGCGCGCGAAATCGGCGTCAACTATGCGCCGCCGACTTTCGTGGGGCCGGACGCGCCAGCGCTGCCGCCGGCGAACCCGGCGGACGAAGGCGCGACACCCGGCGCGGCCGGGTCCGTGCCTGCGGTCCCCGCACCGACGCCCGGAAGCGCATTTCAGTCGACGGTCGTGGACCCGCTCGGCGATGTGCTGGCGGAAATCAAGCGCGGCCAGGCGGCGTCGACTCCGCGCTCCGAAGCGCCGCCGGCACCCGCTGAACCGCCCGCCGTCGCGCCCGGCGGCTTCGTCGATCCGCTGGCCGACGTCATGAAGGAGATCCGGGCGGGCAAGGAGCCGACACCGGCGGCCGGCAAGTCGGTCGATCCGCTGGCGGACGTGATGAAGGACATCCAGACGGGCAAGGATGCCTCGCCCGCCCAGGGCGCATCGCCGGCGGACGCGCGCCTCACCACGCTGCCGTTCGGCGCGGACAAGTGGGGCCGCGACGTGATCGCCAAGACGATCAAAGGGTCGGAGACTTCGATCTTCGTGGGCCTCGCCGCCGCGCTGGTCGCCACCTTCATCGGCACGGTGCTCGGCGCCTTCGCCGGCTACTACGGCCGCTGGGTCGACGACACGCTTAACTGGTTCTACAGCGTGTTCAGTTCCATCCCGTACCTGCTGCTGATCCTCGCGGTGGCCGCCGTGCTGCAGCAGAAAGGCACGCTGACCATCGTGCTGATCCTGGGCCTTACCGGGTGGACCGGCGTGTTTCGCCTGATCAGAGCCGAGTACCTGAAGCACAAGGGCCGCGAGTACGTGCAGGCGGCCGACGCCATCGGCGCGTCGAACATGCGCCGCATGTTCAAGCACATCTTCCCCAACGTATCGCACGTCGTGCTGGTGCAGATGTCGATCCTCGTCGTCGCGTTCATCAAGTCCGAGGTCATCCTGTCGTTCCTGGGGTTCGGTGTGCCGGTGGATGTCGTGTCGTGGGGGTCGATGCTGAACGAGGCGCAGAACGAACTCATCCTCGGCAAGTGGTGGCAACTCGTCGCAGCGGGCGGTTCGATGGCGCTGCTGGTCACCGCGTTTTCGCTGTTCACCGATGCGCTGCGCGACGCGCTCGATCCGAAACTCAAAGGCAAGGCGGGTCACTAGGCCATGGACAACGTCGATCCGCTTGTCAGCGTGCGCGACCTCAAGGTTTCGTTCCGCATCGACCGGCACCAGACCTTCGAGGCCGTGAAGGGCGTCAGCTTCGACATCCCGCGCAATTCGACTGTGGCGCTCGTCGGCGAATCTGGTTCCGGCAAATCGGTGACTTCGCTTGCCATCCTCGGCCTGTTGCCGCCGGAAAACTCGATTGTCGACCCGAACAGCCAGATCCTTTTTGATGGTCGCAATCTGATCGGCCTGAAGCCGCGCGAATTGCGCGCTGTGCGCGGTGCCGAAATCTCGATGATTTTCCAGGAGCCGATGACCTCGCTCAATCCCGTGTTCACCGTAGGCTTCCAGATCGAGGAGGTGCTGCGCCTGCATATGGGAATGACCGGTGCCAAAGCCCGCAAGCGCGCGATCGAGGTGTTGCGCGAGGTCGGCATCCCGGAGCCGGAGCGGCGCATCGGCATGTATCCGTCGCAGATGTCCGGTGGCCAGCAGCAGCGGGTGATGATCGCGATGGCGATCGCCTGCGAGCCCAAGCTCCTGATCGCCGACGAGCCGACCACGGCGCTCGACGTCACCATCCAGAAGCAGATCCTCGACCTCATCGCGCAGTTGCAGAAGAAGCATCACATGTCGGTGCTGTTCATCACGCACGATCTCGCCGTGGTGGGCGAGATCGCCGATCGCGTGATCGTGATGCGCGACGGCGAGATTCGTGAGCAGGGTGTGGCGCGACAGGTGTTCGAGCAACCGCGCGACGCGTACACGAAGGCACTGCTCAAGTGCCGGCCGCAACTCGATCGGCGGCCCGCGCGGCTGCCGGTCATTGACGATTTCATGAACAGCAGCGGCGAAGCGCCGGATGCGATTGCCGAGCGACAACGGGGCGTCGACGCGAACGACGCGATCGTGCTCAAGGTCCGCGACTTGGGCAAGAGCTTCTATTCGCGCCAGGGACTCTTCGGCCGCCGCGAGTTCAAGGCGGTCCGCAATGTCTCTTTCGACCTCGCGCGCGGCAAGACGCTGGGACTCGTCGGCGAATCGGGATCGGGCAAGACGACGGTGGGGCTGACGCTGATGCGCCTGCACGAGGCGACGACCGGCGAGGCGTTCTTCGAGGGCCGCGACATCCTCGGCATGTCGGCGCGCGAGTTCCTGCCGTACAAGCGGCGCATCCAGATCATCTTCCAGAATCCGTACGCCTCGCTCAACCCGCGCTTCGTCGTCGGGCAGATCCTGACCGAGCCGATGGAGATCCACGGCATCGGCAGCTCCGCGCAGGAACGTACCGACCTCGCCTTCGAATTGCTGCGCAAGGTCGGCCTGCCGGAAGTGTCGTTCTACAAGTACCCGCACGAGTTCTCGGGCGGGCAGCGGCAACGCATCGCCATCGCGCGCTGCCTCACCCTGAAGCCCGACATCCTGATCTGCGACGAATCGGTGTCGGCGCTCGACGTGTCGGTGCAGGCGCAGGTGCTGAACCTGCTGCAGGACCTGCAGGCCGAGTTCGGCCTGTCGTACATCTTCATTTCGCACGACCTCGCCGTCGTCAAGTACATCTCCGACCAGGTGATGGTGATGAACGACGGCGAGATCGTCGAGATGGCCAATTCGGACGACATCTATCGCCATCCGCGCGAGCCGTACACGCAGCGCCTGCTGGCGTCGATTCCGAAGGGCTGGCACGGCGGTCCGGGCGACGGCATGCGTGCGGACAGCATCCGCGGCGGCGCCTGAACTGCCGGTCGCGGTATTCAGCGCGCCGTGGCCAAATCGTCGCCGCCGGGTTCCGCCGCTCCCGATCCCGATCGCGCGCAGAAGCGGTATCGCGAACACGCGGCGGGCTACGACCGGTCGGCGGCGCGGACCTTGCCGCTGCGTTACCGGGCCATCTGGAACCTTGAGCTCCAGCCCGGCGATGCTGTGCTCGACGTGGCGTGCGGTACCGGCTTGTCATTTCCGATCCTCGAAGACGCGATCGGCACCGAAGGCCGCCTGGTCGGCGTGGAGCTGTCGCCGCAGATGGCCGCACTGGCGCAGGGGCGCATCGATCGCTCCGGCTGGCGCAACGTGACGCTGCTTGTCGGGCGCATGGAGGACGCCGACCTCGCGCCGCCGCGCGGTCCGTTCGACGCCGTCGCATTCAATTTCACGCATGACGTGCTGCAGTCCGAGGCGGCACTAGCCAACATCTTCGCCGCCTGCAAGCCGGGCGCGCGCGTCGCGGTCGCGGGGTCGAAGCTGCTGCCCTGGTACCTGGCGCCGTTCAACGCCTACGTGCGCTGGAGCAACGCGCCGTACATGACGACGTTCGCGGGCCTCGACCGCCCGTGGCGCTTGCTCGCGCGATACGTGCCCGACCTCGCGATCACACCGGCGCTATTCGGTGCCTGCTATCTCGCGCGCGGCTGCTACGCCGTCAGAGCGTGAACGCCATCTCCCTCACCAGTGCGCCCGGCAAAAGCGCGCTGGACAACTGGCGGGCCTGGTAGGTCAGCGGATCGAGCATCAGCTCCGTCTCCTGCGTCAGGTCTTCGAGGTTCGTCCCCAGCATCCGGTACAGGCTGTCGTCGAAGCGGAGCACGTCGACCGGCGCCACGACCTTGCCGTGCTCGACCCAGAACGTGGCGAAGCGCGTCATGCCGGTGATCCGGCAGGCGGGACGGTCGGAATAGTTGAGATACCAGAGGTTGCCGACGGCGAGCCCGGTGTCGAGCGCGGCAAGCGCGTCGGCGGCCGGCAGCGTGCCACCGGCCATGGCGAGCGCTTCGGGCATCTCCGCACCATTGGCACCGTTTTCCGTGAGCCCGAACTCCCGGGCGGTACGCGGACTGACCAGCGCGCCGACCAACGCGCCGTCCTCGACCAGCGGCACGCGCGATGGCCGCGCAAAGCCTTCCGCCTGGAAGCCCGGCGCGACGCCTGTACCCGTGTCTTCGGCGATCGTTACCCGCGGGTCGAGTCGCTCGCCCGTCTGCATCCGCGCCAGCGCGCTCTGCTGCGTGGCCAGCGCGCGCCCCGAGAATCCGCCCCAGGCCAAAAGACCCGCGAATTCCGCCATCGCCGAAGGCGTGAGATAGGCGCGGTACTTCCCCGGCTGCAGCGTCCTGGGTGGGCGGCTGATCAGGGCGAGACGGGTGCGCGCATCGTCCATGCGCTGTGCGAAGTCGACCCCGTCCCAGGCAAATCCCGCGTAGGCACTTTTCACCGCCTTGTCGGCGCGGTGATAGAGACTCCACTGCAGATTGAAGGTCGTCGCCGCGTGCCAGTTGAACTGGCCTTCCGAATTCGCGAATCCCTGCCAGACCGGCCCCGCCGCGTAGAAGCCCACGAGATCGAGTCCGTCGGCGGCAGCGAGGATCGTCTCGATGACCGCTTCCGAAGCCGGCACGCCGTCGCCACGGACGGTGCGATTCGAACGCACTTCCGAGGGCAGCAGCAGCAGCGGATCGTCGGCCAGGTCGGGGAGCACCGCGCGCAATCCCGCGACGGCAGCGCGAATGGCAGTGCCATCGGCCGTGACATCGCCCGACAGCGTCAGCTCGTGGGCCGCATGGCGCGTACCGCCGATCAGGCGGATCGTCAGATAGCGCTGCACCACGGTCCCGGGCTGGCGCACCTTGCCGCGATTCATGCGCACGAAGTCGGTTTCCTCGGCGCTGAACGACGCCGTGAAGCGCTCGCCCGCATGCAGCGCGGCGCGAATGACCGCGGCCATCGCCGCGAAGTAGCGTTCCATGTCGGTCATGCCCGGCGCGTGTTCCACTTATGACTCCCCGCCGAACACATCGACCTGCGTGAACACGCAGGCCGGCGCCGCATGCCCGACGCGGATCACCTGCGCCGGCTCACCCTTGCCGCAGAACGGTGTGCCGAGGACCTTGAGCGTGTCCGCGTTGCCGACGCGCGCGAGGCTGCGCCAGAAGTTGGCCGAGATGCCGCGATAGTTCGGATTCTTGACCACGTGCCTGAGCTTGCCGTGCTCGATCACCCGGCCGCGTTCGCAGCCGAACTGGAACTTGTTGCGTGAGTCGTCGATCGACCACGAGCAGTTGGTTTCCATCAGCACACCGTGGTCGATGCCGGCGACGAGTTCGTCGAACGACGCATCGCCCGGTTCCAGGTTGAGGTTCGCCATGCGGTCGATCGGCGGGCGGTTCCAGCTGTTGGCGCGCGCATTCGCGACCCCCGGCAGGCCGGCCCGTTGCTGCGAGATGGCGCCGCCCAGCGGACGCTCGAGGATGCCGTTGCGGATCAGGTGGACCTTCTGCGCTGGCGTACCTTCGTCGTCGTACGCATAGCTCGCGAGTTCCTCCGGCCGCGTCGGGTCGAACGTGATGTTGAGCAGGTCGGAACCGTAGCGATACGTACCGAACATGTCCACGGTCACGAAGCTCGTGCCCGCGAAGTTGCGCTCGTCACCCAGGATCCGATCGAGTTCCAGCGGATGCCCGATCGACTCATGAATCTGCAGGATCACCTGATCGGGCGCCAGCAGCACGTCCATGGTCCCGCTCGGGCAGTTGGGTGCGCCGAGAAGTTCAAGTGCTTCCTCCGCCACGCGCGCGCCGCCGCCGACGAAGCCGAAGCGCGCCAGGATTTCCGGGCCGCCCTGCTGGCAGATGCCGCGATAGCCGTTGAGGGTGCGGCTTTGCGTGACACCGTCGGCGTGCGCGGTGACGCTCAAGCCGGGCAGCAGGAAGCGATAGCGCTGGATCACGTCGCCGCCGGTGCTGGTGATGAGTCGATGCGTTGCCGTGCGCACGTCCATCCCCGCTTGCCAGTCGACGATGCGCGGGTCGCATCCGGCCTGCCGCGATTCCTGTGCGAGCAGGTCGAACCACTCGGCGCGCGTGGGCGCGGCAGCCGTCACCGCCGGGGAGTCGTATTCGCCGCGCGGCGCCGGGCGCGGCAGCGAGCGGGTGTCGATGAGTCCGCTGCGTGCGGTGACGCGAGCCCAGGTCGCCGCCCGGTCGAGCGCCGCCTGCAGCCCCTCCCGCGACAGGTCGCTCGTGGCCGCATAGCCGTAGCCCCCATCGGCGTAGACGCTGGCCATGGCGCCGCAGTCGGTGGACGCAATGAACGGCATCGGCACGTTCTTGCGCACGGAAAACGAATCGCAACGTTCGTCGACCAAACGCAAGGACCAGTAATCCGCGTCCAGCGCGAAGGAGGGCAGGGGACCGTCGAAGGGCATCAGGCGCTTTCGCAAGGGGACCGCACCGCCGGGCGCACGACCGGGATCGGATTCCTGGTCGAGGCGGGGGCGAAAGAGCGCGATTATCGCTCAATCGACGGCTGGCTCAGCAGGGTCCTGAGGTGCCTGCGGATGCCAGGGTCCGGCCCGATCCGCAAATAGTTCATTCAGTTCCTGCCCGGACGCCGCTTCGGCGAAGCCGTCGAACGTGCCTTCCGAGGCGAGCATTCGAGCGGCGCGCATGAAGCCGCCCCAGGCGCAGCGGGCGAGCGCGCCGCCCACACTGACGCGGCG
The DNA here is from genome assembly GCA_963756765.1 of uncultured beta proteobacterium. Classification (GTDB taxonomy): domain Bacteria; phylum Pseudomonadota; class Gammaproteobacteria; order Burkholderiales; family Casimicrobiaceae; genus VBCG01. The sequence continues at coordinate 67,729 of CAVWPC010000001.1, forward strand.
TACCCCCAACGCGGCGATGTCCTGCAAAGTGAGGGGGCCGGCGGCGCCGACCAGCACATTGACCGGCCTGGGCGCCACCGCGTCGACCACGGCAGCGATCTCCTCGCGGGTGCGCAATCCGGGTGCATACAGGCAGTCGGCGCCCGCCTGCGCATAGGCCTCGAGCCGCGCGATGGTTTCGGCGAGATCGGGACGGCCGACGAGGTAGCATTCGGCCCGGCCGACCAGCAGCGTGCCGCCGCCTGCCCGGTCGATGGCGGCGCGTGCCGCCCGCATCCGTTCGACCGCCTCGGCAATGGCGAAGAGCGGTTGCGTCGCCAGGCCCGTCGAGTCCTCGATCGACAGCCCGGCCACGCCGGTCTCGACCGCCAGGCGCACGCTTTCCGCCACCCCCGCCGCATCCTTGGCGAAGCCGCTTTCGAAGTCCGCATTCAGCGGCAAAGGGGTCGCCGCGACCATGGCATGCAGGTGCGCGATCGCCATGTCCCGCGAGACCCCGTTGTCCGGCCGGCCCTGTGACCAGGCGAAGCCGGAGCTGGTCGTGGCCAGCGCCTTGAACCCGAGCCCTTGCAGGAAGCGCGCGCTGCCGACGTCCCAGGGGTTCGGAATGACGAAGCACCCCGACGCGTGCAGCCGGGCGAATTCGCGCCGCTTGCCGGCGGCGCTCTGCTGAGGTTCAGTCATGGCGATGGCTCCGGGAGGGGGCGCGGTCGTCGCCCGCCGATGCGGTGCGACGATCGAGCAGGCCGGGTCAGGGTTGCGGGTCCGGCTCCGCCGGCGTGGCTGCACCAAAGCGACGCAATGCGTCGCCGGTCACCCGGACAATGCGCCATTCCGGCAGCATCGTGGCCCCCATCCGATCGTAAAAGCCGATCGCATCGGTGTTCCAATCGAGGACCGTCCACTCGAAGCGGCCGCAGTTGCGGGCGCGGGCGATGGCGGCCAGTGCGCTCAAGAGCTGCCGGCCGAGGCCCTTCCCGCGCTGGTCGGGATAAACGAAGACGTCCTCGAGCCACAGCCCGCGGCGGCCCAGGAACGTCGAGAAAGTATGAAAAAAGAGCGCGAATCCCGCTGGGTGCGAGTTTCCGCCTGTTTCATGTGCAATCAATGCCTCGGGCCCGCCTCGTTCCTCGAACAGCGCCCGCCGCAGGCCCTCTTCGGTGGCCACCACCAGGTGGGTGAGGCGCTCGTATTCGGCCAGGGCGCGGATCATCTGCAGCAGCGCCGGCACGTCGTCGGCGACGGCGGCGCGTACGGTGAAGCGGGCGGCGTTCACGTGATCCGCCGGCCGAGGATGGCCAGGTCGCGCTCGACCCCGTCCAGCAGGGCGACGCCCGGCAAGGTTCCCCACGCGGCGAAGCCGACGCGCCGGAAGAGCCTGAGCGACGGCGCGTTGTGCGTGAATACGAAAGCGAGCATGGTGTTGATCCCCAGTGCGGGCCCCTCGCGCAACGCATGGTCCAGCAGGTGCTGCGCGATGCCCCGGCGCCGGGCTGCCGGCGCCACGTACACGCCCACCTCGACCGTTGCCTGGTAGGCCGGGCGCCCATAGAACGAGCGCAGGGAGAGCCAGCCCTCCACCGCCGAAACGGCTGCAAACACCCATAGAGGCCGCCCGGTGGCGGCAAATTCCCGGAACCACGGCAGGCGCTGCTCGACGGTCACCGGATCGGTATCCGCCGTGGCCATCCGCCCCGGTATCGACGCATTGTAGATGGCCACAATTTGCGCCAAATCATCGATCTGGGCATGTCGAATCGGCATGATTGGCGCAAATGCAACAAATTGACAGCGCGCATTGTACCAATCCAGGGCATTTCATTGCTCGGAAAAACATCGATGCTGTAACTTTGCACCGTGTGCCGGAGGGCGGACGTACGGTCCGTTCAGGGGGCATCAATCCATTTTGGGGGTTTTCCATATGAAATTTCAGCGGAAGAAAGTTGCGGCCGCGCTCGGGCTAGGCGGGTTCGCAATGCTCGCTGGCGGAGTCGCGGTGGCGCAGGACATCCGGGTCAACGTGACCGGCTCCAACATCAAGCGGGTCGATTCCGAAACCGCGGCGCCGATCGAGACCATTACCCGTGCGGACATCCAGGCATCGGGCCTGCAGACGATCTCCGACGTCGTGCGGCAGATCACGGCCAACAACAACGGCCAGATTTCGTCCGCGTTCACCAACGGCTTCTCGGCCTCCGGCTCCGGCGTATCGCTGCGCGGCCTTGGCCCCAACAACACGCTGGTGCTGGTCAACGGCCGGCGGATGGCGAATTTCGGCCTGGCCGATGACGGCCATGCGTCGTACGTCGACATCCAGCAGATTCCGTTCGACGCGGTCGAGCGCATCGAAGTGCTGAAGGACGGCGCCTCCGCCATCTACGGTTCCGATGCGGTGGCCGGCGTGGTCAACATCATCCTGCGCCAGCAGTTCACCGGCGTCACGGTGACGGGTACCGCGGGCACCAACTACAACGGCGAAGGCAACCAGTACAAGGCGTCGATCACCGGCGGTATCGGCGACCTGACCAAGGATCGCTACAACGCCTACATCACGTTCGACTACCAGAAGCAAGAAGCGCTGGCGATGAACACGGGCAAGGACTATGTCGGCACGAACAACCTGACGTTCATGGGCTTGCAGGACCAGCGCAGCGGCCAGCCGGCGCTGGGCTTCGGCACGGGCAGCCTGAACGGCGTCGTGCGCTCGGTCGACCCGACGACCGGTGCGCTGGTCAACGGCGGGCCTTACACGACGTTGCCGCTCACCAACTGCGACCCCTCGAACATCGTCAACGGCTTCTGCCGGTACGACATCAAGGACTACCTGGACATCCAGCCCGAGGTCGAGCGCTACAACATCTTCGCGCGCGGCCAGTACAACTTCACGCCCAACATCACGGGCTACACCGAGTTGTCGTACTTCAACGTCCAGACCAAGACGCGCAATACGCCGACGTCGTACCGGGCCAACTGGTTCGATCCGAGCACGGTCACGCTGCAAAGCTCGGTCAATATCTTCCTGCCGGTCGGCCATCCCGGACAACCCGCTCAACGCCCAGAACCTCGGCGGGCGCCTGTATTACACGGACGGCTCCGTGGGTGGCCGCGACGCAGAATACGAGACCGGGACGCAGCGCTACCTGGTCGGCGTCAAGGGCAACCACTGGAACTGGGACTGGGATGTCGCGGGCCTGTACATCCGCAGCGATACGGACCAAACGCGCACCGGCTTCTTCGCGTATGACCGCCTTCAGCAAGGCCTGGCCGGCACGAGCCCGTACGGCTATTACCGTGTCGGGTCGGCGACGGCCAACCAGAACAGCCAGGAATTCCGCGACTGGATCGCGCCGTCCCGCTCGAACACGATCGTGTCCGAAAACACGATCTTCGATGCCAAGGCGTCGCGCGACATCTACAAGCTGTCGGGCGGCCAGCTGGCGCTCGCCGTCGGTTACGAGTTCCGTCGCGAGGAAGTCAACAACCCCGGCCTGCCCGGCACCGACACCGGCAACGTCGTCGGCCTCGGCTATTCGGCGGCGTTCGGCTCGCGCGATATCAACGCGGTCTACGCCGAGTTGTATGCGCCGATCCTCAAGAACCTGGAACTGACCGCTGCCGTTCGCTTCGACGACTACTCGGACGTGGGCAACACCACCAACCCGAAGGTCGGCATCAAGTGGACGGTGGTTCCCCAGCTGGTGCTGCGCGGTACCTACGCCACTGCATTCCGGGCGCCTGGCCTGTACGAAACCAGTACGGCCAACGCCACGGCCGGCTTCACGACGGCGCGTGACCCGGTCCGCTGCCCGGTCACCGGCAACCCGGCCGACTGCGCGGGCACGGTGCTGGGCGTGAACATCGGCAATCCGTTCATCAAGCCGGAGACGTCGGACACCTACACGGCCGGCATCATCTGGGAGCCGGTGCCTGGCCTGTCCGGCACGCTCGACTACTGGAACATCAAGACCGACAACCAGATCACCATCGGCAGCGTCCAGGGCGTGCTCAACAACCCGGGCAACTTCCCGGCGGCGACGGTCGGACGCGATACCAACAACCTGCCGGGCATCCCGAACTCCGGTACGGTGCTCTACGTCTCCACGCCGTTCCAGAACGCCAACACGGTGAAGACCGATGGTATCGACCTCGACATCATCTGGAAGGCGAACCTGAAGGACTACGGCACGCTGACCACCGAGTACCAGTGGACGCACGTGATCAACTACAGCCAGACGCTCGGCGGCATCGAGTACAAGTACGCCGGCACCAGCGGCAACTACGACGTGTCCTCGGGGTCGGGTACGCCGGAAGACCGGATGAACCTGATCCTCGGCTGGAACCGTGGTCCGTGGGGCGTGGCCGGAACCGTGCGGTACGTGAGCGGCTACGACGAAATTCCGTTCCAGGGCGAATCCACCGGTGTCAACGATCCCAACGGCGGCTGCCTCGGGATCCAGTACGCTGGTGAAAACTGCTCGGTGGCGTCGTTCACCACGCTCGACCTGTCGGCGCAGTACACGGGCTTCAAGAACTGGTCGATCTTCGGCTCGGTCATCAACGTGTTCAACCGGATCGCGCCGTATGCGCCGGCTGCCGCGTATGGCCTCATCAACTACAACTACAACTACGCGTATTCCGGCGCCACCGGCACGCAGTTCAACCTGGGCGCGCGTTACACGTTCAACTAAGCGTCTCGCACGATGGCAACCACCTCCCGCTAGCGGCCCACCGGCCGCTCTTGGGAGGGGCGGTCCCTGGAGCCCGGCGGTCTACCACCGCTGGGCTTTTTTACATTGGTGTCCGCGCGGCCAGAGATCCGGGCGGCTCCCACCGAGGAAACACCATGAAGAAGTGCATAGCAGTTCTGGTGACGACGTTTGCCCTCATGCTGCCGGCGGCCGCGTGGGCGCAGCAAGGCGCCGGGGCGACCGACATGACGGCGCTGCGCACGGCGGTCCGCGCGGACCGCAAGGCGCTGGTCGCCTCGACGCTCGACCTTACCCCCGCTGAAGCCAAGAAATTCTGGCCCGCGTACGACGCGTATCAGCGCAGCCTCGATGCCGCCAATCGCCGCCGCGTCGTCGTGATCGAGGCCCTGATCGGCACTGGACAAGCCACTGACCGATCTGCAGGCCAGGAACCTGGCCAGGGAGTTGATCGCGGCGGACGAGGCCGAATTCAAGGCCCGCCGTACGCTCAATAACCGCGTGCTCAAGGTTCTGCCGGAACGGAAGGCGGCGCGCTACCTGCAGCTCGAGGGGAAGATCCGCGCCATGCAGGCGTACGACACCGCCGAGGTCATCCCACTCATTCGCTAGCGGCAAAAACGCTCGCGGCCGGACGCCCTTGGCGTCCGGCCGCGAAGACTTGACGCCGACGCGGTGTCAGCTCGACGGCTTGGCCTTGGGCGGCAGCCCATCACCCTTGGCCGCCGCGACTTCGCGGTTGCGCACGCCAATAACCTCGATGCGGCCGGGGCTGATCGCCACTTCGGTGGGGGGCTTGGCCAGGCGTGCCCGCGCAAGGGCGACCGCCTCGGAAGGCCCGGCGTCCATCCTGGAGGGAACGACGATGAGCAGGCCGATCGTGAGCGCGGTCAGCGCCACAGCTACCAGACCGAACGCGGTGCGCGGTGTCCCTGGTTCGTAGCGGTTCATGTCAGGCTCCTTCTTTGGCAGTGTGTTGCATGGTCATTGGATGCGCGCCCTGGGTGTTTCGGATTCGACGATTCGCGCAAGGCTCCGGTGTTCACGCTTGGGGCCATCGTAGGGGTGCCCGATGACAGCCTCAATACGCAAGCGACGGGACCGCCGAAATGCGGTGCGAGAGCGCGTTGCCGCCGACGAATCGTCTGCCCCGCCGGCGCCTGGATCTCTTTCGGTGCCGTCAGGGCGGCTTCGGAAGGCGTCCGTGGCGATCGGCGGGCACCGACGGTCGAATCGGCGAGGGTGCATTCGCGTCCGCATGCTGCGCAGTTTCGCGTTGGCGCGGGCGCGCCGATACGAACAAATCCATCCCGGGAAGGGGCAATATTCGCGGCCCGGCATAAGCCCGGCGGCGCTCCGCCGCACGTCGACGAGCCGCCGTGGGGGCCGGCCAAACACCGCTCACGACGACCGGACTAGAGGGAATGCCCTAACGCCGTGGTGGACAATCTGCCCAACTTGTGTAGAATTCCGCGACTTTCGAACCAGCGCTTGGCCCTGCCAATCGGCGCGGCCAATGTGTTTTGGCGAATCTGCACCCGGCCCTACGACTTCGCTTCGCGGCGGTCACCCCGTCCGCGCCGGCATTGCCGTAACCGGCGACTCCTGCACGCTGCCGGTAACCTGTCTGGCTGCGAGCGCGGATTTCCGGTGTGCCGTGGGGCAAGTCCGCATGTTTCGGGACTGGTCGCCCTCGCTCATTGACTGAACAACCTCTGTCTGGAGAACTCATGTTGAAGAAGATCCGTATGGCCGCCACGGCCGCGGCGCTGTTGCTCGCGGTTGCTGGAGCCACCGTCCCGCAGACAGCGTTCGCTCAGGCGCAGCCGGCCCCGGCCGCCGCGCCGGCCGACACCGCGGCCCCTGCCGCGCCGGCAGCACCTGCCGCGGCGCCGGCGGCTCCGGCCCCCAAGGGTACGAGCGAAGTCATCGACAATCCGTACGGTCTGGAAGCGCTCTGGAAGGGCGGCGACCTGGTGGCCAAGATCACGCTGGGCATCCTGGTCATCATGTCGATGGGCAGCTGGTACATCATCATCACCAAGGTCTACGAGCAGGCCAAGATGGGCCGGCAGGCGAAAGCCGCCGACCGGTCGTTCTGGAAGGCGCCGAGCGTGCAGAGCGGTGCGGAGGGCCTCGACAAGACGAGCCCGTTCCGCTTCGTCGCCGAGACCGGGCTGGAAGCCACTAACAAGCACACGGGTCTCCTCGGTAACGTCGACATGAACGACTGGATCGCCATGTCGATCCAGCGCGCGATCGACAACGTGCAAAGCCGCACGCAGGACGGCCTTGCGTTTCTCGCCACCGTGGGCTCCACCGCGCCGTTCGTTGGACTGTTCGGCACGGTCTGGGGCATCTATCACGCGCTGACCGCGATCGGCATCGCCGGACAGGCGTCGATCGACAAGGTCGCGGGCCCGGTGGGCGAGGCGCTGATCATGACCGCGATCGGCCTGGCCGTTGCGGTGCCGGCAGTGCTCGGCTACAACTGGCTGATCCGCCGCAACAAGGCTGCCATGGACCTCGTACGCGGCTTCGGCGCCGAGCTGCACGCCGTCCTGCTGTCCGCCCCGAAGTCGCCGGCCAGGGCTTGACGCCATGGCCATGAACGTCGGCCAGGCCGAGGACGACGAAGTCGTCTCGACCATCAATACCACGCCGCTGGTCGACGTGATGCTGGTGCTGCTGATCATCTTTCTGATCACGGTGCCGGTCGTCACGACGTCGATCCAGGTGAATCTGCCGAAAGAGCGCAACGAGATCCGCGAGACCAAGCCGGAGAACATCGTGCTGTCGGTCGATGCGAACGGCGGCATCTACTGGAACGACCTCAGGATCGCGAACACCAACGCGCTGGTCGAAAGACTTAAGAAGATCGCGGTGCTCACGCCGCAGCCGGAGGTGCAGATTCGCGGCGACGGCAAGGCGCGCTATGACTCGGTCGGCCGCATCATCTACGCCGCCCAGCGGGCCGGGATCGCCAAGGTCGGCTTCATCACCGAACCGCCGGCACGCGGCGGCGGCTAGCAGCTCATCGGGCAGAGGAAAGGGACCCCACACATGGGAATGAACATCGGCACGGGCGGGGGATCGAAAGATCCCGACGTGATCCTGGACGTCAATACGACACCGCTGATCGACGTGATGCTGGTGCTGCTGGTGATGCTGATCATCACCATTCCGATCCAGCTGCACTCCGTCAACCTCAACCTGCCCACCGGCAATCCGCCACCTCCGCTGGTGAAGCCCGAGGTAGTCCAGCTCGACATCGATCCGAATTCGGTCATCTTCTGGAACGGGGAAGCCGTTCCCGACCGCGCCGCGCTCGAGGAGAAGCTGCGCGGCGCTGCGGCGTACTCGGTGCAGCCCGAGGTGCACCTGCGGCCGGACAAGGAAGCGAAATACGAGGTCGTCGCGCTGGTGATGGCGTCGGCACAGCGGCTGGGGCTGACCAAGATCGGCATCGTCGGCAGCGAGCAGTTCATCAACGAATAGTGCGCCGCTCGGGGCGGTGCTGCCCGAACGCTACCGGAGTCAACACGCAATGGATTACGCGCGTCAACAACGAGATCCAACCCGGCACATGCTGGGGATCGGGTTCGTCGTCCTGATCCACGTGCTCGTCATCTGGGCACTGCTGTCGGGCCTGGGCAGCGCGGTCGTGCAGGTGATCAAGAAGCCGCTCAACGCCACGATCATCGAGGAAATCAAGCTGCCGCCACCGCCGCCGCCGCCACCACCGCCGCCGCCGCGCAAGGTCATCGAGCCGCCGAAGGTCGTGCCGGTGGAGACCTACGTGCCGCCGCCGGACATCCCGCCGCCGATGCCGGTGACCGAACCGGTCATTGCTGCCCCGACGCCGATGCCACCCGTGTTGCCGCACGTGATCGCGCCGCCGCCGCCGGTCGTCGAGGCACCGCCCGCGCCGCCCGCACCGCCGCCGAAGCCGGCGGTCCGTCGCGGCATCGTGAAGATCTCCGGCGAGGAGCCCAGCTATCCACGCGATGCCATCCGCGCTGGCGTGGCCAAGGGACGCGTGGTTGCGCGCCTCAACATCGATGAAAAGGGCAACGTCACTGCCGTCAACATCATCGTGTCCGAGCCGCCACGCGTTTTCGACCGCGAAGTGAGGAGCGCTCTCGAGGGCTGGAAATTCAAGGCCGAAGGCGAGCGCTACGTCGGCGAAGTCGAGATCAACTTCACGTTGAGGGACTAGCGTCCGCTCGGGTTCAGGTGCCGTGAGCGACACCAACGCAGCCTGGTCGCGCGCCTTCGCGCTGCACCAGGCCGGCAAGCTCGCGGAGGCGCTCGAGGCATACGACGGCATCCTGCGCATGGATGCCGCGCACGCCGCGGCGCTGCATTATTCCGGCGTCGTGCTCTACCAGCGCGCCGATCTGCCGGCGGCGGCCGAGCGCATCCGGGCGTCGCTGGCGATCGATGCGGGCAATGCCGACGCCTGGTCCAATCTCGGTCTGGTGCTCGAGGCCGCGGGGCGGCGCGAAGCGGCGCTCAATGCGTTCCGCGAAGCCGCCGCGCGTGACCCCGACGCGCCGGAAATCCTGGTCAACCTGGCGGCGGCGCTGCTCGCAGCCGATCTCTTCGCCGACGCCGAAGCGTCGGCGCGCCGGATTTTGAAGCGCGACGAGCAGCATGCGCGTGCCTGGTACACGCTTGCGCTGGCACTGCAGCCCCAGGGCAGGATGCTGGAAGCACTGGAAGCGGTGACCCGCGCCGCGGGGCTCGCTCCCGGCCAGGAAGGGATCGTCGGGTTGAAGGCGCAGCTCGAGAATGGCATCGGCGCGCCGGAGAAAGCCCGCCGGACGCTCGACCAGGCGCTCGCGCGCAATCCGCTGTCGGCCGCATTGCGATTCGAACTCGCCAACCTCCTCGAGTACAAGCTCGCCGACCTGCCGGCTGCCGCCGGCGCCTATGAGCAGGTACTGCGCGCCGAACCCGGCCACGGGGCCGCGCTGTCGCAACTCGTGTTCCTGCGCGGACGCCTTGCCGACTGGCGCGATCGCCGGCAACTCGTCGAAAGTTTCGACGCCGGCGTTGCCGCAGGCGTGGCCGGCCTGTCGCCGTTCGCGTACCTGTCGTTGCCATCGACCCGGGCGCAACAGCGGCGATGTGCGCAGACCTGGATCGCGCCTCTCGCCGACCTGGCGATGGACGGATCACGACGCACGCTGTCCACCGGACGCCTGCGGATCGGTTACCTGTCCGCGGACTTCCACACCCATGCCACTGCACTGCTCGCGGCGGGCCTCTTCGAGCAGCACGATCGGCAGCGTTTCGAGGTGATCGGTTATTCGTCGGGGCCGGACGACCGGACGGCGATGCGCGCGCGCCTGATGCGCGCTTTCGATCGCTTCGTCGACGTGCGCGATCGCCACCCGCAGACTGTGGCCGAGATGATCCGGCGCGATTCGCTCGACATCCTGATCGACCTCAAGGGCCACACGCAAGGCGCGACGCCGATCGTGCTTGCGTTCCGGCCCGCGCCGATCCAGGTGCACTATCTCGGCTACCCGGGAACGCTGGGCGGCAATCTCGTCGACTACCTGATCGGCGACACGATCGTGACGCCGGAGGACCATGCGCCCGACTACGCGGAGGCGCTCGCCGTCCTGCCCGGGTCCTATCAGGTCAACGATCGCGCGCGCCCGATCGGGCCTATGCCTGCGCGAATCGACGTCGGCCTCCCGGACGGCGCTTTCGTGTTCGTGAGCTTCAACCAGACGTACAAGATCAATCCCCAGGTCTTCGACGCGTGGATGGCGATCCTGCGGGCGGTGCCCGATTCGGTGCTGTGGCTGCTGGCGCGTACCGACGACGATCCTGCCATCGCCAGCCTTCGCCGGGAGGCACAGTCACGCGGGGTCGACGCCACGCGGCTCGTGTTCGCCCGGCACCGCGCCAATCCGGATTACCTGGCGCTGTATGGCTTGGCCGACCTCTTCCTCGACACCTGGCCCTACAACGCGCACACCACCGCGAGCGACGCGTTGTGGGCCGGCTGCCCGGTGCTGACCATCCTGGGTTCCACCTACGCCGGGCGCGTCGGCGCCAGCCTGCTCCATGCGGTGGGGTTGCCCGAACTCGTCACGGAGTCGATCCCCGCCTATGTCGCCCGGGCCACGGCGCTGGCCGCCGATCCCGCGCAGATCGCGCGCCTCAAGACGATGCTGGCCACGGCCGGGCGGGCGAGTGCGCTGTTCGATACGCGACGGACCACGGGTGCCCTGGAGGCGGCGTATCAGACCATGGCGGCGCAATATCGCGACGGATCGTGCGTTTCGTTCCGCATCGACGCCGTCGTCTAGACGGCGGCGATCTACTTCCGTAGCGCGTACGCGGCGGCGCCCCAGAATCCGGCGCCGAAGACCAGCGTGGCCGCGCCGATGCCCGACAGGGAAACCGGCTGCGCGGCCAGCAATCGATAAGCCTCCCGGGCGACGTCGAGCAGCGCCGTGGGAGCTGCAACCGCAAGGGCAGCCACTGCACAACCCCATAGCGCCGCCGCCACCGGGCGTCGCCACGCCGGGAGCGTGACCGGCGCCGGCAATGCCTGCATGACCGCAGCGGTAAAGCCTTCGTCGGCGATATAGGCGTCGCGAAACGCGCGACCATCTTGCGCGAGCAGGCCATCGAGCCAATCGGCATCGGCGGGCAGCTTGGGGTCGGCGTTGGCGTTCATCGCGGAATATCCCGTCTGCGCATTCAGGCGTCGCCGTAGGCGGCGAGTGCCGCCTTGAGCTTCTGCTTGCCGCGCAGAATGTGCGTCTTTACCGTCCCCACCGGGCATCCGAGCACATACGCGGCTTCCTCGTGCGTCAGGTCATTATGGTAGCACTGCACGATGGCGGCCCGCTCCGCGTCGGTCAGGATTTGCATGGCGCGTTCCAGGTCGAGTTTGACCGAGGCGGCACGTGCGTGATCGCTCTGCGCACCGAGCTCTGGTGGCGATTCATCGTTGCCATCCTCTGCGACCTGGTCGGCGCGATCCCCGAGCAATTCCTCCTTGCGCTTGCGCGCGTCGCCGAGCCAGCAGTTGGTGGCGATCCGGTAAAGCCATGTCGAGAAGCGCGCCTCCTGGCGAAACGATTTCAAGTTGCGCCACGCCAGGATGAAGGTCTCCTGGGCCAGGTCGTCGGACAGTGCGTGGTTGCCCGCCGTGAGCTTGCGCAGGCACGCGCGCACGCCCGACTGGTGCCGTCGTACCAGTTCGGCGAACGCGTGCCGGTCGTCCCCGACCACCGCGCGCGCAATGAGTTGCGCGTCCGGAACCGGCGGCTCCGCCATCACTCAACGGCCGGCGAGCGAGGGGCGGCATGACGAGCCTCGGCAAGCTGCCGGACACGGACTGGACGAACGCGGGCCGGCGGGCGAAGGGGTGTGAAGGCCGGGAGTCAATTCGGGCCATCTCCGGATCCGGGCAATCGGATCGTGTTGCCATTCGGCGCGTTGCGCGTCTCGAAGTACCACAGGCCGGCGAAGCCGATGCCCACGAACAGCAATACGAGGCCGATCCAGTTCGGCGACCCGTCGTCGGCGAGCGAGTAGAGCGTGATCGCGAGACCGGCCGCGCCCATCAGTATCCCCCTGCGCAGATCCGACCAGGCGGCACGTTGGCGCAGTGACCGGGCCTGCTCGATCAGCGGAGCCCCGGCAGGCAAAGCGGCGGCCGCGGGTCCGGCCTGGCCAGCATGCAGCGCTTCCATCGCCTCCGCGGAAGGTACGTAGCCCTTCTCGGCCAGCTTCAGCATGGTCTCGTTGACCATGCGCGTCTTGCGCACCTTGTACCAGATCACCAGCGCGGTGAAGAGGATCGGCGTCAGGAACACGATGAATACGATGCCGAATACCATCGTGGCCAGCGCCGGGTCCTTGTCGACGAACTGGTCGAAGGAATCGTACTCGCGGTCCATGCCGTCGAGATTGATCCGGACGCTGTGCTTGGTCCGGTCGCCCTTGTCGCGGCTGCCGCCTTCGCCCTCGGCGAGGTCGATGTCGATCCTGCCGCGGCGGGCCGACCGGTTGGCTTCACGCGCCGCATCGCGGGCGGCCGCAGCCGCTTCCCGCGCCGCGGCCGCGGCTTCGCGCGCAGCTTCGCGCGCAGCCTCCCGCGTCGCGTCGCTCCCGGCGCCGGCAGGCGCCTTGGCGTCGGCCTGTGCCAGGCGCAGCGGCGCGGCCGGCTCGCCTTGCGCTGCCCACACCTCGGTGGCGTCAGGCAGGAAGGCAAGCGTCGTCGCTGCCAGGAATGCCCCGCCAAGCACCAGGCGGCGCAGCGGGGACGACAGGGGGCGATCCATGAACTCTCCCAAATGGTCTCTACTTGGCCATTGGATGCGGCGCAATGCCGGATCGGATTCGTCCGGGAGCCATCTTTTGTCCGTCTCGACTGGCCGGCAACCACGCGGACGGCCGCTGCCGCCCTACCGGCGGCGGCGCCAACCCCATGAGGCGATTGGACCGCATGCTATCATCGCCGAGCACATTTTTTAGCGGCAGCACGCATTGCCGCGCCGCCGCTGCCGATGGTCGTCAAACCCGCGTCCCGGGCCCTGTTTCGTATCTTCGCTCACATCTTGTCGCGGACCCTGCTGCAGACCTCGCGCCGGTTCGCCGCCGGTTGCCTGGCCGGCTATCGTCATCGCACTGTTGGCGGTACCGGCAATCGCCCAGGATGACACGGTAACGCTCAACTTCGTCAACGCCGACATCGAAGCGGTGGTGAAGGCGGTCTCGGACATCACCGGGCGCAATTTCATCGTCGATCCCCGCATCAAGGGCACGGTCAACATCATCTCGGCGCGCCCGGTGCCGAGGCGCCTCGTCTATCCGACGCTGCTGTCGGCCCTGCGCCTGCAGGGCATCGCCGCGATCGAAGGCAATGGCGTGACCAAGCTCGTGCTCGAGACCGAAGCCAAGATGCATGGCTCGGAAGTGACGCAAGGCGCCGGCGGCGGCGATCGCCTGGTCACCAAGGTCATCGCGTTGCATCACGAATCGGCGCAGCAGATGATCAACGTGCTGCGCCCGCTCATCACGCCGAACAACACGATCGCGGCCTTTCCCGGCAGCAACGCGCTGGTGATCACCGACTATGCGGAGAATCTGCGCCGCATCGAAAAGATCATCGCGTCGCTCGACCAGCCATCCGCCGGCGAGCCGATGGTCGTTACGCTCCGGCATGCTTCCGCGATCGATCTCGTACCGCTCATCAGCAAATTGACCGGCGCGGAAGGGGCCGCCCCCGGCCAACCCGCGGATGCGCAGCAACGCGTCACCGTGGTGGCGGACCCGCGTTCGAACAGCATCCTGCTGCGCGCAGAGAATCCGGCGCGCGCGGCGCGCGTCAAGGCGCTGATCGAGCAGCTCGACACACCCGGCCGCCCCGGCGGCAACATGTTCATCGTCTATCTGAAGAACGCCGAGGCTGGGCGTGTCGCGCAGACACTGCGGGCGCTGCTGACCGGCGGCGGCGACACGGGTTCCGTGGCCGCGACGTCGCAGGCGCCATCAGCCATCAGCAATCAGCTCGGGGCGTCGAGCGGCAGGCGCTGCCGCGTCCGCACCGCCGCCCAGCTCGGCCAATCCGTTCACCGGGGGCGGCAGTTTCGGCGGCGGCAGCGCGAGTCCGGGGGGCCTTACCATCCAGGCGGACACGGCCAACAATGCGCTGATCATCATGGGCCCGGAACCGCTGTACAACAACCTGCGGGCGATCATCGACCGCCTCGACATGCGCCGAGCGCAGGTGTTCGTCGAAGCGCTGATCGTCGAGGTCGCGGCGGACCGCGTCGCCGAGTTCGGCATCCAGTGGCAGATCCTCCAGGGCATCGACAAGACCAATGTGCAGGGCTTCGGCGGCACCAACTTCGGCACGCGCGACAGCGGCAACAACATCATCTCCGGCGCGGTCAACCTGGGCTCGCTGGGCCAGGGATTGAACCTCGGCGTGATCAACGGCACGGTGTCGATCCCGGGGCTCGGCGTGATCACCAACCTCGGCTTCCTCGCGCGCGCGCTCGAAACCGACGCGGGCGCCAACATCCTGTCGACGCCAACGCTGTTGACGCTCGACAACGAGGAGGCGCGGATCATCGTCGGCCAGAACGTGCCCTTCGTGACCGGCCAGTACGCGACCACCGGCTCGACCTCGACCGTACAGCCGTTCCAGACCATCGAGCGGCGCGACATCGGCGTAATGCTCCGCGTCAAGCCGCAGATCACCGAGGGCGGTACCATTCGCATGGCGATCTATCAGGAAGTTTCGCGCATCGAATCCTTCTCGACGACCACGGGACTGGTGCTGTCGAAGCGCGCGCTGGAATCGTCGGTGATCGTCGATGACAAACAGGTGGCGGTGCTGGGCGGACTCATCCAGGACAGCTTCTCCGATGGATCCGATCGGGTGCCGGTCGTCGGCGACCTGCCGTTCCTCGGCGCGTTCTTCCGCTACGACGCCCGCAAGCGGCAGAAGGTGAACCTGCTCGTGTTCCTGAAGCCCACGGTCGTGCGCGGAACCGCGCAGGGCGCCGAGATCACGTCGGAACGGTACGACTACATCATGGGCCAGCAGGAAAAGAGTCAGCCGGCGGAGCGGTTCTTCTGGCGCGACCAGACGGTGCCCACGTTGCCCGACATCGGTCTCATGCCGGGTACGGCGGAAGGCAGCCTGCCCAGCAATACGCCGCGAACGCCACAGCCGCCGGCGTGGCAGATCGCGCCACTGGTGCCCGAATCGCAGCCGCAATCCACTCCCATGCCGGCGCCGGCTTCCGCGCCACCGCCGGCCGCCAGCATGCCGCCGGCGACCACGGCGCCGGTCCGCTGACGACGCGCAACGAGAGGCGCGCGCAGCAATCCGCGACCGGCAACCCGTGACTGCCCGCCCGAACCCGTCCGTCGCGGCCGACAATCTCACGGCGCGCATTCCCTATGCCTTCGCCAAGGCGCACGGCGTCCTCGCCGCCGGATTCGAAGGCGACGCGGTGGTGGTGCTGATGCGGCCCGATGCCACCGCCGACGGCATGATCGAACTGAAGCGGGTGCTGCAGCGGCCACTGGTCGCGCGGCCGGTGGACGCCGAGGCGTTCGCGCGCGACCTGGCCCGCGCCTACAACCACGCGGCACCGATGGCCAGCGCACTGGCAGGCGACCTCGCGGCGGACGCGGACCTCGCGCGTCTGATGCAGGACATGCCGGTCACCGAGGACCTGCTCGACAGCACGACGCAGGCGCCGGTGATTCGCATGATCAACGCGTTGCTGCTGCAGGCGCTGCGCGAGCGCGCTTCAGATCTGCATTTCGAGCCCTACGAAGGCCGCTCGGTGGTGCGCTTTCGCGTCGACGGCATGCTGCGCGACGTGATTGAGCCGCCGCGTGCGCTGCATGCGGCGCTGGTGTCGCGCCTGAAGATCATGGCCAGTCTCGACATCGCCGAGAAGCGGCTGCCGCAGGATGGACGCATCGCGCTCAAGCTCGGCGATAAGCAGGTCGACGTGCGCATGTCGACCCTGCCAACCGGGCCGGGCGAGCGCGTCGTGCTGCGCCTGCTCGACAAGGACTCGGCGCGGCTCGACCTCGAGGCGCTCGGCATGAGCGAGCCGACGCGCGAGGCGATCGATCGCCTGATCCGCGAGCCGCACGGCATCGTGCTCGTCACCGGCCCCACCGGTTCCGGCAAGACGACGACGCTGTACGCGGCGTTGTCGCGCCTGCCGCGCGGCACCGTCAACATGATGACGGTGGAGGACCCGGTCGAGTACGCGCTCGACGGCGTGGCGCAGACGCAGGTCAACCCGCGCATCGAACTCGACTTCGCGCGCACGTTGCGCGCGATCCTGCGCCAGGATCCGGACGTCATCATGATCGGCGAGATCCGCGATCTCGAAACCGCGCAGATTGCGGTGCAGGCGTCCTTGACCGGCCATCTCGTGCTGGCGACGCTGCATACGAACGATGCGACCAGCGCGGTGACGCGCCTCGCGGACATGGGGGTCGAGCCCTACCTGCTCGCGTCGAGCCTGCTTGGCGTGCTGGCACAGCGTCTGGTCCGCACGCTGTGCTCCGACTGCCGCGCGGCGCATCCGCCTACGCCGGGCGAACAGACGTTGCTCGCGGCCATCGGCCTGCCCGCAGCGCAACCGCTGTGGCGCGCACCCGGCTGCGAGGCGTGCAACGGGTCGGGCTTTCGTGGCCGCACCGGCGTCTACGAATTGCTGCTGGTCGACGACGCCATCCGGCGCATCGTGCACGACGGCGCCGGCGAGATCGCGCTGCGCGAGGCGGCGCGCCGGGCCGGCATGCGCATGTTGCGTGGTGACGGCGCGCGTCTGCTGGCCGATGGCACGACATCGCTCGCGGAGCTGCTGCGCGTGACGCGCGACGCATGAGCGAGCGCAGCGGCACCATGTCCGCCTTCCGCTGGGAAGCCGTCGACGCGAAGGGGCGGGTGCGCGAAGGCGTGCTCGAAGCGCCCACGCCGCGCGACGCCCGCGACCAGCTGCGCGCCGGCGGCTTGACGCCCACCGCGATCAAGGCGGCCGCGGCATCCGGCGGCGATGGCTTCGCGCTCCTGCGCCTGCCGGCGCCGCTTTTGGCGATGACGACGCGCCAGCTCGCCACCCTGACGCAATCCGGCCTGCCGCTCGACCAGGCGCTGGCTGCGGTGGCGGAGCAGGCGGACGATCGCCGTGCCGCGAAGCTCATGACCGAGCTTCGCGCGCAGGTCTCGGCAGGCGAATCGCTGCCGGCCGCGATGGCCCGCTATCCGCGAGCCTTCTCGCCGCTGTATCGCGGCCTGGTGGGCGCGGGTGCCGACACGGGCCGGCTGCCCGAAGTGCTCGCGCGCCTGGCCGACTATCTCGAGGCGCGTGAAGCGATGCGCCAGAAAGTGGTGCTGGCGCTCATCTATCCGGCGCTGGTCACGGTGATCGCGTTCGCGGTCATCGCGGTGCTGCTCGTGTATGTGGTGCCGCAGGTGGTGGCCGTGTACGAGCAGAGCCGGCAGACCTTGCCCTGGCTCACCCGCGCGCTGATTGCATCGAGTGCGTTCCTGCGTGCCACGGGGTGGTTGTGGCTCGCGCTGGCCGCGGGTGCGCTGGTGGCGTTTGCGCTGGCGAACCGCCGGCCTGCCTTTCGCGCCCGGTGGCATGCGTTCGTGCTGCGCATGCCGGTGGCGGGCCGGCTCGCCAAGAGCCTCGACACGGCCCGCTTTGCGAGCACGCTGTCGATCCTGGCGGGTAGCGGCGCGCCGTTGCTGCGTTCCCTCGACGCCGCGGCGGGCGTGGTCCGGTTGCTGCCGCTGCGCAGCGCCGCGGGCGCTGCCACGGCGCTGGTGCGCGAGGGCGTTGCGCTGTCGCGTGCGCTGCGTGAGCAACGCGTGTTTCCGCCGGTCCTCATTCATCTCGTGGCGAGCGGCGAACAGAGCGGCAAATTGGCGACGATGCTGGCGCGCGCGGCCGAGGAACTCGAGCGCGACGCCGAGCGCCGGCTCGCGTGGCTCGCGGCGTTGCTGCAGCCGGCGCTGATCGTGCTGATGGGGGGCATCGTGCTGGTCCTGGTGCTCGCGATCATGCTGCCGATCGTGTCGATGAACCAGCTGATTCGCTGAAGGCTCGCCGATGTCCCGTCGCCTCGCGTTCGCCCCACTGTTGTTGCTCGCTGCGATGGTCGCGCTGGCCGCCGACCTGCCGGCGAAATTCGATCCCGCGCGCGATGCGCAGCGCGACGTCGACACCGCGGTCGCGGTGGCGAAGGCCGCGCACAAGCGCGTGCTGGTCGACGTTGGCGGCGAATGGTGCGTCTGGTGCCACATCCTCGATCGCTTCATCGCCGAAAACGCCGACATCGCGGCGCTGCGCGATGCCAACTTTGTGTGGGTCAAGGTGAACTGGTCGCCGCAAAATCGCAATGCCGCGCTCTTGTCGCGGTGGCCGAAGATCGCCGGCTATCCGCACCTGTTCGTACTCGATGGCGAAGGGAAGCTCCTGCACTCGCAGGACACCGGCGAGCTGGAAGCGGGGAAGAGCTACGACAAGGCGAGGTTCGCGCGCTTCCTGCGCGAATGGGCGCCCCCGCGCCAGACCTGAGGCGCGGTCAGGTGACGGCCGGTGCGCGCTGCAGTCGCGCCAGCGCCCAGGCCACGTGCTCGCGCACCATGCCCGACGGATCGCCGGCGCGGGCCTCGAGCGCGGCGATCGCGGCCGGAGAGGGCGGACCGTTGCCCAGGCCCACGGCGAGATTGCGCGACCAGCACTCGAACCCGATACGGCGGATGGCGCTGCCAGCCATCCGCGTTTGGAACTGCGCCGCCGACCAGCCGAAGAGTTCGACCAGCGTCGCACCGTCGAGGCCGTTGCGCACGGCCTCGAAGTCCTGCTCGGAGGCTGGCGTGGCGAAGCGGTTCCACGGACACGCGAGCTGACAATCATCGCAGCCGTAGACGCGATTTCCGATCAGGGGCCGGAACTCTTCGGGAATCGCCCCGCGCAACTCGATCGTCAGGTACGAGATGCAGCGGCGCGCGTCCAGTTCGTACGGCGCGACGATGGCGCCGGTCGGACAGGCGCTGAGGCACGCAGTGCAGCTTCCGCAATGGCCGGTCACGGGTGGTGTCTTCGGCAGCGGCAGGTCCGTGTAGATCTCGCCCAGGAAGAAGTAGGAGCCCATGTCGCGCGTCAGCAGCAAGGTGTGCTTGCCACGCCAGCCGAGCCCCGCCTTGGCCGCCAGCGCCACCTCCAGTACCGGCGCGCTGTCGGTGAACACCCGGTGACCGAAATCGCCGACGGCGCCGCTGATGCGGTCGACCAGTTGTTGCAGGCGCCCACGAAGCACGCGATGGTAGTCACGCCCGAGCGCGTACCGCGCGATGTACGCATGCTGCGGGTCGGCGAGCGACACCTGCGCATCGGCCGCCTGCGCGGGCCAGTAGTTCATGCGTGCGCTGATGATGCGGATCGTGCCGGGGACGAGCTCTGCCGGTCGGGCTCGCGCCGTCCCGTGCCGTGCCATGTAGTGCATGTCGCCGTGACGGCCCGAGGCGAGCCAGCGCTGCAGGTGCTCTTCCTCGGTCGAGAGGTCGGTATCGGTGATGCCGATTTCCTGGAAGCCGAGTTCACGGCCCCATCGCGCGATCGCGTCGGCGAGCGCGGGCCAGTCCGGCGCGGCTGCTGCTGTCGTGGCGTCGCCTTTGTCGTGCATGGGTCTAGCCTAACGCAACGCAAGGTTATGCTTCGTGGCGATGATCTCCGGGACGACCTCGCTGCACCGGCATCTGGCCGACGAAGCCGCGACCCTTCAATTGGGGGCGGCTCTGGCACCCACGCTCGATGGCGGGATGGTGCTGACGCTGCGCGGGGACCTGGGCACCGGCAAGACGACCCTCGTGCGGGGCGCGCTGCGGGCCCTGGGCTGGACCGGCGCGGTCAAGAGCCCGACGTACACGCTGGTTGAATATTATGCATTTTCGAGTTTATACTGCTATCACTTTGATTTTTATCGGTTCGCTGATCCGAGCGAATGGGAAACGGCGGGCTTCTCCGAATGCTTCCGCGACGACAGCGTCTGCCTGGCCGAATGGCCCGAGCGGGTGGCCGGTCTGCTACCCGCTGCGGACCTCGAGGTGACGCTTGCGCATCCGCCTGGCCAGGGCGGCGGTCGCGAGCTTGCGCTGCTGGCGCGCACGGCGGCAGGTAGCCGATGCCTCGCCGCGATCGCCGCTGCGCGAACCCCGTCGTAATCCGCGTTTGCTGGCAGCGTCGGCGGCTGCTGCAATGGCTGGTCGCGCCAGCCGCGTTCGGCGTGGTACCGATCGTCGACGCGCAACCGATCCGGGTCGGCTCGGCCCGGGTCTGGCCCGCGCAGGAATACACGCGCGTGATCGTCGAATCGAGCGCGCCGATTCCGCACCACTTCTTCGTGCTGCGCAATCCCGACCGGCTCGTGCTCGACCTCGACGGCATCGATCTGTCGTCGGAGCTCGTGCAGTTGCCTGGCCGCGTGCACGCAGCGGATCCGTACATCTCCGGCATCCGGCTCGGGCGCAAGGCGGTGGATACCGTGCGCGTCGTGTTCGACCTCAAGGTCGAGGTCAAGCCCGACCTGTTCGCATTGAGGCCGGTAGCGGAGTTCGGCCATCGCGTCGTGCTGGACCTATTTCCGCTGGTGCCGCTGGATCCGCTGATGGCGCTGCTGGAAGGGGAACGGGACCGCGCCGCACGGCAAAGCGGCCCGGCATCGTCCAAGGCGGACGCGCCGCCGCAACAGCGGCCGATCACCATCGCGATCGACCCAGGGCACGGCGGCGAGGATCCCGGTGCGATCGGACGCCGCGGCACCTGTGAGAAGGACGTCGTGCTCGCGATCGGGCGCAAGCTGAAGGGCATGGTCGATGCCACGCCCAACATGCGCGCCATGCTGACCCGCGACGACGACTATTTCGTGCCGCTGGCAATGCGCGTGCAGAAGGCACGCCGCGTGCAGGCCGATCTGTTCATCTCCGTCCATGCCGATGCGTTTCGCGAGCCGCGCGCGCACGGTTCTTCCGTCTTTGCGCTGTCGGAACGCGGCGCGACCAGCGCGGCGGCGCGCTGGCTGGCGCAAAAGGAAAACGAGGCCGATTTGATCGGTGGCGTCGACCTCGACAATCGCGATCCGTTGCTCGCCCGGACCTTGCTCGATCTGTCGCAGACTGCACAGATCAGCGACAGTCTGAAGGTCGGGCGACAGGTCCTGGACGGGATCAGCACGCACAATGCCCTGCACAAGAACAACGTCGAGCAGGCCGGATTCGCCGTGCTCAAGGCGCCCGACATTCCCTCGATCCTGGTCGAAACGGCGTTCATTTCCAATCCGGACGAGGAATTGAAGCTGCGCAGCGGCAAACACCAGCAGAAGTTCGCGGAGTCCATCCACGGGGGCATCACGCGATACTTCGCCAAGAACCCGCCGCTGGCGCGCGCATGACCGGCGGGGCCGCCGCGCGCTGGCTCGCGTTCCTGGCGCTGGCCGCGGGCACTGTGTGTGCTGCGCCCGCTACGGGTCAGACCATCTACAAATGCAAAGGGCCGGATGGCCGGGTGACCTACACCAGCGTACCTTGTGTGACGCCCCCGGCGCCTGCCGCAGCGGTGGCGCCAGCCGCAGGCGAGCACACGACCGTACCGGCCATGCCGGACGCCGCCCCGGGGGCCCCTGCCTATCGGCCGCCGCTGCCGAAGACCTGCGACAACGCTGCTTCGCTGCAATATGTGATTGCCCGCCTCGACAGCCAGGGCACGCCCGACGACATTCGCGAATTCCTCGCTGCCGAGCGCTTTCGCCTGCTGCGCTGCGAGTTCACGCGCTTCACCAGTGACGAGCGGCGCGAACGCGATGCCGCGATGCGTGACCTGAACGCGCGCGATGCGGCGATTCGCCGCAAAGCCGTGGCCCGCATCGAAGCCTTGTACGACCGCTACCTGACACCAAGCGAACGGGCGGCGCGTGCCCGCGCCAACGCGCGCTGAAAGTTACGTCGAAGCGCGAGTATCCGTAGAATCACGGCCATGATCCGCTTCTTCGTGCTCTTCCTCGTCCTGCTCGCCGTGCTGTTCGGACTCGAACTCACGCCCTGGGCGCAAAAATGGTTCGTCGTGCCATGGACGAATGCCCTCGCGTCGATCTCGACGTCGATCGTCACGGTTTTCGACGGCGGTGTCGTGGCGTCGGGAAAGGTGATCCGCAGCGTATCGAACGGATTCGCGGTATCGATCGAGGCCGGGTGCAACGGGGTCGAAGCCACGCTCGTGCTGCTGGCGGCGATCCTCGCGTTTCCCGCACCTTGGCGTCACAAGTTGATCGGCCTCGTCATCGGCATCGTGGCGGTCCAGGCGCTCAACGTGGTTCGCGTGATCAGCCTCTTCTACATCGGTCAATGGAACATGAATGCGTTCGAATGGGCGCATCAGTACGTGTGGCAGGCGCTGATCATGCTCGACGTCCTCGTCGTGTGGCTGATCTGGGTACGGCGCGTGCCGCGCGATGATGCGGGTGGCGTGCCGCCCGCACCGCCGCCCGCGCTGGCCGCCGGTTGATCTCGAGCACCTCCGAAATTGAAGAGCCCGCTCGCCCGGTTTGTCCTCGTTGCCGTGGCCTGGCTGCCGCTGACGTTCGCCGCGTGGTACCTGCTGGCGCCAGTGATCCTGTGGCCGGCGCAGCTCCTGTGCGACATCGTTTCGCGCGTGGCCTTCGGCGACCTCGTGCGCAGCGTCGATGCGCGTTCGGCGACCGTCACGTTCATCACTACGCTGCGGCCCGGCAGCGTGCAGGGCGCGGGACTGGTCAGTGTCGACGTCAACATGCTCCTGTATGCATTCGGCTTGCCGCTGTTCGCCGCGCTGACGCTTGCGGCCCGGCAGACGGCCTGGTGGCGCACCCTGCTCATCGGCTACCTGGCGATGTTGCCGTTCATCGCCTGGGGCGTGCTCGCCGATTTCCTCAAGAACGTGGCCATTACCGCGTCGCCGCTCGTGGCGTCGCAGACCGGATTCTCGGCATTCCAGCGCGAGCTGATCGCGTTCGCGTTCCAGTTCGGCTCGCTGATCCTGCCGGCCGTGGTGCCCGCGGTCGTCTGGGTGCTGACCCATCGCGCCTTTCTCGAGCGCCTGCGGCAGGGCGCGGTGACACCCGGGCACTGAACCCCAACGGGTTCCGCGCCCTTCGCCGCCATCGCGCGCATCCCCTCTCGCATCTCGTGCAGTCCAACAGCAAAGGGCCATCGTGCGCCATCTCATCGTCTTTGCCGCAGTAACGATCGCCTACTTCGCATTGGCGGTCTTCTCCCGGCTCGCGGCCTATTCGCCTGCCGACGCCTGGACGGTGTGGCTCGCCAGCGGTGTATTGCTCGGCGCCATGCTGGCGCGTCCACGCGGCGAATGGTTCGCGATCCTGGCGGGCGGATTCGTCGGTGCCACGGCATTCGCGTGCACGATCGGCAGCGGCCTCCTCGAGGCCATGGGGTATGGATCGATCGAAGTGATTGCCGCAGGAACCGCTGCTTTCGTCGTGTCGAGGCTCATCGTCCTCCCGGCGACGCTCGGGAGACCCCGCGATCTCGCGGCGATCATCCTTGGTGGCGCGCTGCCGCTGGCGCTGGTCGGCGCGCTGCTCGCCACAGCCTGGCATATGGCCGCCGGCGGCGCGCTGGCGGGCGCGACCTTCCGTGTCTGGGCGATCTCCAATGTCATCGGTACGCTGCTGGTAGCACCGCTGATCGTCGCGTGGGCACGCCTGCGTTTGCGGCGGTCGGGAGGCATGCCGATGCCGACATTCGTTGCGGGTGCCGTTGCCTGCGCGCTGTTCATCGGTACGCTCTGGCTGCTGTTCGACGCACCCACCGGCACGCGTTTCGGCGGGTCGGTCGGCGCCGGATTGACCTATCTCCCGATCGTGTTCATGGCGCTGGTGGCGTTGCTGTGGGGGACCCGCGGCGCAACGCTCGCCGCCTTCGTCGGCGCCTTGATCGCGATCCTCAACACCGCGCAAGGGGAGGGTCCGTTCGCCGGCATCGAAGGCTTCCTGGGCGAAGCCGAACTCGAGGTCCAGGGCTATGCGCTGGCGATGGCGATGACCGGGCTGCTGATCGCCGTGCTCGCCGCCGCGAATCGCAACGCGATGCGGGCCGCGCGCGATTGGCAGACCCGCTTCCAGGCGACGCTCGGCGCGCACCGGCTGCTTGCCTACGAGTGGGACCCGGCAAGCGGACGCATGGTCGTGACGGGCGATGCGCAGCAACTGCTCGGCGTGGCGCCTGGCAAACTCGCGACACTGGCCGATTGGCTCGCGCTGGTGGCGGCCGAGGATCGCGACATCGTGCAGGCGCGCATTCGACCGCGCGCACGCTGCAGGAAGGCATCACGGATGCGCTGGCGTTCCGGATGGCCCCCGGACGCGGCGTGCCGGTCGAGGCCAGCGACGAAGCGCGCGTCATCCGCGACCACGACGGTACGTTGCATCGGGTTGTCGGCATCGTGCGCATCGGGGGCAGCGCGGCCGAAGCGGCGGCGGCATGAGCGTGATCACGCCGGAGTGCGGCCATGAGCGACGCCGTCGTTGCCGATCGCCCGCCCGCCGCGAGCGCGCCGCCACCCGAGGCACCCGCGCCGGACGGAGTGTTCCTGATCCATGGCCTGGGGGGTACGCAGTACGACCTGGGCTCGATGCACAAGCGGTTGAAGAATGCGGGCTTCGTCACCCATTCGCTGACGCTGCCGGGGCACGGCACCACGCCCGAGGATCTGGCCGGCGTGACCGCGGAAGACTGGATCGCCGCCGTGGTCGCGAAGTATCGCGAGGTCCGCGACCAGCATCCGCGCCTGCACCTGATGGGCATGTGCATGGGCGCTCTCCTCGCCGCCGTGCTCGCGCAGCGCGAAGCGCATGCCAAGGGCAATCTCGTCGTGCTGGCACCGCCGGTGTTCATCGATGGCTGGGCGACCCCCTGGTATCGCGGTTTGCGGCCACTGCTCTATGCAGTGCCGGGGATCGGCCGGACGATGAAGATCGAGGAAGAGGATCCGTTCGGCATCAAGAACGAGCAGCTGCGCGCGATCGTCAAGGCGAAGTTCGAGCGCGGCGAGAATTTCCACTATCGCTGGGTGCCGCTCGAATGCATCCGCCAGGTCGACCGCCTGCGCGCCGTGCTGATGAAATCGGCCCCGCAGATTCGCTGCCCGACGCTCGTCATCCACGCGCGCGAAGATGAACTCACCAGCCTGCGGTCCGCCAATTTCCTGGTCGAGAAGATCGGCGGCGCGCGTGCGCGGATGGTGGTGCTCGAGGACAGCTACCACATGGTCTGCGTCGACAACGACCGCGAGATCGTCGCCAAGAACGTGCTCGAGTTCTTCGGGGCTGCGCTGCGGCGGTGCGGCCTCGGTGCTCGCCAACGAGCCGAAGATGACGGCGGAAGCGCTGCGCGCCGCGGTCGACGCGACCACGACCAAGCTTGCGGCAGGGGACTTCACGGGACTGCGCGACCTCGGCATTCCGGATCTCGCCTGGGTGCAGCCAGGCGTGAACAAGGTGTCGGGTGCGCACGCGGGCAAGACCTTCGCCACGTTCGCGAGCCGCATCGCCCAAGGGGGCGCGCCGCACTTCACCGCGTTCGGCACACCCGCCTTCAGTCGCGGCATCGCGCTGGTGCCCGCGACACTGGTCGCGCAGCGCGACGACGCGACTCTCGAATCGCAGGGCGCGCTGATGCTCGCCTTCCACGCCGGCAAGCTGCTGGAGGCGCGCTGGTTCGCCGACGACGTCGAGCGCGAGGATGCGTTCTTCGGCGAGCCGGAAGTGGAGTTGCCGGGCCAGGTGTCACTGGACACGCAGTTCGACGCGGCCGCCGCAGCTTCGAAGACCCTGAAGAAGGCACCCGACAACGACACGCTGCTCGCGCTCTACTCGCTGTACAAGCAGGCATCATCGGGTGACGTGAGTGGCGATCGACCCGGTGCGCTCGACATGGTGAATCGTGCCAAGTTCGATGCCTGGACCGGCCGCAAGGGGATGGGGCGCGAAGACGCGATGCGCGCCTATGTCGAACTCGTCGACAAGCTCAAGGGCGCCGAGCAAACGTAGCGTTGTTTAGTTCTTGCGGCTGGCAAGTGTCCGAAGCTTCCGCTGCAGTTCACGCTGACTGCGGTCCCGGTCGGGGCGGTGGGCACGCGGCATTAGGGTGCGCCGACCGTCAACGGGTGGCACAAGCGGCGGCGGCCGTGGGTGGCCGCTGCCGCTTGTGCCGGGACCCGTAGGTCGGCACGCTTGCACCCGGAAGCCGCGTGCCCACCGCCCCGACCGGGGCCGCTCGCATCACGATGGAGGTGGGAAGTCGGACGCTACGGCGCAACCGCGGCAGACATCGTCCGGACTACGTGGCGGGCTGCTGCTTCGCCTTGCGTGCCGCTTCGCGCTCGCGCAAAACCTTGCGTTGCACCTTGCCGGTGGTCGTCATCGGCAGCGCGTCGATGAACTCGATCTCCTTCGGATACTCGTACGGCGCCAGGAACTTGCGCACGTGCTGCTGTATATCTTCCGCCAGCGCGTCGCTCGGATCATGGCCGGATGCGAGTACGACGAATGCCTTGACGACATTGCCGCGCGTCTCGTCCGGTGAGGGCACCACGGCCGCGTTGGCGACGGCCGGGTGCTTGACGATGCAATTCTCGATCTCCGATGGACCGACGCGATAACCGGCAACCTTGAACACATCGTCGGCGCGCCCCTGGTACCAGAGGTAGCCATCGTCGTCCATGGTCGCGACGTCGCCGGTGCGGCACCAGTCCCCCGTGTACTTGCGCTGCGTGCCTTCCGGATTCTTGAAGTACTCGAGGAAGAACACCGGATCGGGCGTGCCGTCGGGTGCGATGCGGTTGACGCTGACCTCGCCGGGCTCGCCGCGCGGCACCTCGTTGCCGGCGTCGTCGATCACCGCCACGCGATGGCCCGGGGTAGGGCCGGCCCATCGAGCCCGGCTTCGCCGGCCACTGCGACGCGCAGTTGCCGACGATGTAGTTCATTTCGGTCTGGCCGAACATTTCGTTGATCGTGACGCCGAGTGCCTCCTGCGCCCACGCGAACACCGTCGTGCCTACGGCTTCACCCGCGCTCATGATGCTGCGCAGGTTCACGTCGAACCGCTCGCGCGGCCGCGGATACGCCTTCATCATGAGCTTGAGCGCGGTTGGAAACAGGAACGTGTTGCGGATCTGGTACTTCTCGATCAACGCGAACGCGCGCTCGGCGTCGAAACGTCCGCGATACCCGACGATCGGCTGCCCGAAGTACAACGTCGGCAGCAGCGCGTCCATCAGCCCGCCGGTCCACGCCCAGTCGGCGGGCGACCAGAAGAGATCGCCGGCCAGCGGAAATCCATCATGCGAATGGGTAAACCCGGGCAGGTTGCCGAGCAGGCAGGCGTGCGGCATCAGCGCGCCCTTGGGCGGGCCGGTGGTGCCGCTCGTATAGACGATGAGCGCCGGATCGTGGGAGGCCGTCGCGACTGTCGTGAAATGCGGCGAGGACTTCGCAACGATGGTGTCGTAGTCGAGGAGGTCCGCACCGCCGGCGCCGGCGACCGCCACGACGCTCGACAGGTGCGGCAACCCGGCACGGATCGGCGCGAGGTTCCCGGCCGATTGCGGATCGACGAAGGCGACCGATGCCTCGGCATTGTCGAGTCGATATTCGAGCGCGTCGGGCCCGAACAGGAAAGACAGCGGCACCGCGACGGCGCCCATCTGGTAGATCGCGATATGGGCGACCAGCGTCTCGCGCCGCTGCGGCAGGATCAACCCTACCTTGTCGCCACGCTTCACGCCCAGCGCCGCCAGCGCGTTCGACAGGCGATTGGCTTCCTGTTGCAGGTCCCAGAACGTATGGCTCGAGGTCGCGCCGCTCTCGTCCTCCCAGTAGAGAGCGAAGCGGGCGCGGTCGACCGCCCAGCGCCCGCAACAGGCGTGCGCGATGTTGAACTGCGCGGGGATGTCCCAGCGATGGTCCGCGTGGACTTCCGCGTAACGGTCGATGGCCTTCACCAGCGCCAATCTACTCGTTCGCGGCGGCCGGG
This sequence comes from uncultured beta proteobacterium, assembly GCA_963756765.1. Taxonomy (GTDB): domain Bacteria; phylum Pseudomonadota; class Gammaproteobacteria; order Burkholderiales; family Casimicrobiaceae; genus VBCG01. The sequence continues at coordinate 96,052 of CAVWPC010000001.1, forward strand.
GGAATGGGCTTGGTGAAGCCGGTGATGGTGTTGAAGGATGGCGGTGGCGAACGCAGGTCGAGCGGCTCGACGGTCGCCCAGACCCAGTCCGGCTGCTGTTCGAGCAGGCGCCCGAAGCGGATCGGGTTGATCGCCTTCGAGGTCATGAGCTTCAGGCGCTTGGTCGGCTGGTACTCGGCGGCGGGCACGATCAGCGACTGCACGGCGTTGTCGCCTTCGCGCTTGCGCAACGTGAGGAACAGTCCCTGGAAGGTGCGGCCGTTGATGGTCGTGACTTCCCCATCGATCGCATAGTCGTCGTCCAGATTCTTGCGCTGCTCGACCAGGTCGACGAATACCAGCGAATTGGCGATGACCTGGAGGCCGATCTCGGCCCGATCCGAAGTCATGCGTTTCATGCGTCGCACGATGCCCAGCGTCCAGGGCGACTGGCCATGCGGCCGGATCGCGGCAAGCGTGCCGAGTGTGACCGCGTTGGCGACACTCATGGGCGCGATCAGCCGGAAGCCCGTCTGGCTCACGTCCTTGACTTCCCACGGTCCACCGGGTGCGGCATAAGTGGCGAGACGACGCCTTGCCATTTCGACACGCCGATCGGCTTCGTTGCGCATGCGGCCGAACACGGCAAGTTCCATGGTGCCGCCGAAGCTGTTGCTCCCGGTCTGGATCGGCTGGAGCGGATTCTGCTCCTCTTCCTTGAGGTAGCCGGTGATCTTGGCGAACCCCACCAGCGCGTCGACGGTGCCGACCGCCGCGGTCCGCTCCCCGCGACGCGCGAATGGCCGGAACTCAGGGTCCACCTGAGAGGCGAGCTTGGATACGAGGCCGAGCTGTTCGACGCGCTTGGGCGTTCGCTCCGAAAGCGGCTGTCCTTTGATCTTCTGTTCGAGCATCACGACGTTCTGCATCAGCACGGCGTGCAGCGGACGCGTGTCGAGGAAGAGGACGCGGCCTTCCAGCGGTGCCGCGGTGCGCCGCTTGAGGCCTTCGCGCGACCCGAGGTCCACGTAGAAAGAGGTCACCGACGAGGGCTCGAGCGACAACCGCAGCGGCGCGCACCATTCGTCGATCTCGTTGGAGACCCACTCGAGGTGGCGCGGCGTCATGTTCCCCGAATTCATGAGCTGCATCAGCAGCGCTACCAGGTACTCGTGCTCGATGGTCGTGGCCGAGCCGCCCGGACCGAGCAGGATTTGCGCGCGTTCGAACTTGCTCCCGCAAGCCAGAGAGAAGAGCGCGTGCAGCTCGGCCCATTTGGCCGGGATCCATTGTTCGTAACGGAACAGGCGGATCTTGGCGTCGATGCCCATGCTGATGATTTGCCGCCCGAGCAGCTCGGGAAGCAGTTGCTGCCACTTCGGGCTCTGCGCGTGTTGCGCGACTTCCTGCGCGAAGACGGAATACGTCACCAGGAAAGCCTGCGTGAGGTCGAACATCGCCGACCAGAGCTGATGCTCGATCTTGGAACTGCGACTCGCGTGCTCGATGTACTGCGTGGTCAGGTTCCGGCGCAGCGCGCCGCAGTGTGCGTCAGCGAAGAAGATCGCCTCCAGCCGCTGTGGCGTACGTTTAGCGGCAGGCGCGGCGAGTCGACCGAGTTCAGCCAGCAACTCGCCGTGCTTGGCCAGCGGATCGTTGGGTGGAAACGTCGCAAACCAGCGCTCCGCCGAGCGCACGTCGGCGAGCGGATCCTTGCTGGAAGGTCCGAATCCGAACATCAGGTTGGATGCAGTCTGGTGCGCATGGCGAAGGGGTCAGCAATAACCAGACCCGTTCGCTGGCGGTCGCTCTGGAAAAAAACGGCAGCCTCGAGATCGTCGGCTGCCGCCAATTCGCTGTTGGTCACGAAAGTCATCATCCCGCAAAGACTTGGTGCTTGCAAGATGCCGCTTATCGCTTGGCACACATCGTGCATAAACGTCTCGTGCAGCACAGGGAAAGGCGCTGCCGGGTTGCGGCGGCATGGCAGGTTGGCCATGCGGGCGACCGACGCTATACTTGTGCGCTACAAAATTCCAGCCGAACGAATATCGAACAGGAACGACGACAATGGGCATCCTCATCAAGGCGCCGACGCGCCGCCGCGAGCCGCAGCTGGCGTCTGTCGACACGCGCGGGACCTCCAGCGATGCGCGCGGTTCTTTGCATATCCGCGAGGTCGTGCGCATTACCGGGCTGCGCCGCGAGCAGCTGTACATGTGGCAGCGGCGTTACGGCTTTCCGTCGCCGCTGCGCGACCCGTTCGGCGATCGCGTCTATCCCCCCGACCAGGTCGCGCGCCTGAAGCTGGTCAAGCAACTGCTGTCCGAAGGCTGGCGCGCGGGTGCGGTGGTGCCGCTGACCGACACGGCGCTGCAGTCGATGCTGGGCCTCGCAGTGGACGAACCGGCGCCCTTGCCCGCGGAAATCGAAACGGCAGTCAACCTGCTGGCCGAGCACCGCATCGGCGAAATGCAGAATCACCTGTCCAAGCTGCTGGTCGGCCAGGGCTTGCGCAAGTTTCTCGAGCAGACGCTCATTCCGCTCAACGAGGCGGTGCACGAACGCGTCGTCCGCGGCGAGATGCAGAACTTCCAGGAATTGCGCTTCGCGGATCTGGCGCAGCGGCTGCTGCGCGACGTGACGCGCCTCGTCCGGCCCACCCGCGATGCGCGGCACATTCTGCTGGCTACGCCGCCGAATGATCCAAACCAGCTCGGACTCGCGATTCTGGAACTTCTGCTGTTCACCGAGGGCGTCAATTGCCTGACGCTGGGTGCCGGTGTTCCAGCGCAGGAAATCGCCGGAGCCGCCATCGCGTACAAGGCGGCACTCGTGGTCCTGCTGTTCGACCGTGGGATCTCGGGGAAGATTGCCGGCCAGGAAATCCGTGGCTTGCGTGCGGCGTTGCCTGCCGATATGCCGTTGGTGGTCAGCGGTCGCGCGGTGAATCTTCTCGCCAAGCCGATCGCCGATGCACACACCGCGGCTGATTTCAGCTCGGTAATGGCACGCATGCGCACGCTGGGCGTCCTGCCGGCCACGCCGGTGTCGCTGGTCGGCGTGTTGCCGGACCTGCCGCAGCGGGCGTAGCATGGGGGCGTGAGTACACGCCTCGATCATCGCCGCGACGCACGCCCTGACGGTACGCTCGGCACGCCGGCGTTTGCCGGCGTGCCTGGCGCCGCCCGCCGACTGCTGCTGCGCCGTTCCGTCTGGCACACCGCCGGCCTGTTGGCCGCGATGGCGCTGGCCTGGCTGATCCTGCAGGCGTATCGGCAGCCTGACCTGCTGCTGGGGCTCTCCAACCTGCGCCTTTGCTAGCCGTGGCGCGCGCCCGGTCCTCCTAGGGCTCGTTCAGGAAATCCTCGAGCTTCCGCCGCTGCCGCTTGGTCGGTCGTCCGGATATTCTCGGCGCGGCCGCATTGGCGGCGCGCCGCTGCGCCAGCGCTTCCTCGCGCGCAGCCAGGCTCGTCGCAGTTTCCCGATACAGCAGCGCCGCTTCGGCGGCGCCGCCCCGGCGATCAGACAGCGCCAGGACTTCCACCGTCCATACGAGGCCCGCCTTGCGTATCGACACCAGCTCGCCGATGCGCGGCAGGCACGCCGGCTTCACCCGCTCGTCGGCAACCCGCGCCTGCCCGGCGTCGATCGCCTGCGCTGCGAGGCTGCGCGTCTTGTAGAAGCGGGCCGCCCAGAGCCACTTGTCGAAGCGGACGCGACCAGCGGCGGCAGCGGGTGCCGCGTCCTTCACTCCTGCTCACCTCTGGACATCGCGTAGTCCTGCATCCATTGCGCGGTCGCATCGGCTTCCGGATAGCCTTCACGCCGTAATCCGTCGATGACCCGCGTCGTGTCCGCCGGCGTCCGGTTTTGCGACAGCTTGAATTTGCCTTCGAGCCGCTTGATGCGCATGCGGAAGGCCACGATCGCACCGACCATCGCGTCGCGCTGGCGCGCCGGCATTTCGAAGCGCCATGGCGCTGCGCGCGCGTGTTCGAAGCGCTGTACCAGCGCGTCGAGTACCTGGCGAGTCTCGATCGGATCCTCGATGATCTCGAGTGCGCCGTGCGCATGGACGGCCGCATAGTTCCATGTCGGCACCATGCGTGGCGGATCGCCGTACCAGGAGGGCGACACGTACGCGTGCGGGCCATGGAAGATCGCGATCGAATCGACCCCGCGCGCGTGCTGCCAATGTGGATTCGCGCGCGCCACGTGGCCGATCAGGGTGCCATGCGGTTCGCAACCGGCAACGAACAGCAGCGGCACATGACTGATGATGGGCCCCTCCGCGGCCGGCGTGATCAGCGTGGCGAACGGATAGTCGTGCACCAGCCGTGCAAGCGGCGCGCGCGCGTCGATGGCAAAGTGGGCTGGCGTATACAAGCTCACGGCACGAGATTCATGGAAGGAGGCTCATGCGTGCGACAGCGCTGGTGCGTCAGTGCCTGGTGGCCGAGGGCGCGTCGAACAGCGAGCGTGCCTCTTCCGGCGCGAAGGTGTAGGCACTGTTGCAGAATTCGCAGGTGACCAGGACGTCGCCGCGCTCGGCCAGGATCGACTCGATCTCGGCAGCGCCCGCGATGCGCAGGGCATTGGCGACGCGTTCGCGCGAGCAGGAGCAGCGCGCCTCGACCGGGCGCGCGGCGAACACGCGCAGGTCGTCCTCGGGAAAGAGATTGCGCAACCGATCCTCCACGCTGCCGGCACCGAGGGCAGCGGCCGGGTGCGCGTCGAGTTGGCCGCCGATGCGCGCCCAGGCGACCGCGTCTTCCTCCGTGGCGCCGGGAAGGCGCTGCACGATAAGCCCCGACACCGAGACGCCGTCGACCGCGAGAAGAATGCGGCTCGCCAGCTGCTCCGAAGTTGCGAGGTAGTGTTCGATGAGTTCGGCAACCGAATCACCTTCCAGCGTGACGATACCCTGGTACAGCGTACCGCCGCGCTGCGGGTCGAGAGTCAGGACGAAGCGGCCGTGCTCGGGACCACCGGCAAGATCGACCAGTGGCGCATGGTCGGCAAGCGCTGCCACGCACGCTTCGTCCCATTGGGCGGCGGCCCGCAGCGCCAGCGTGTCGGTACATTCGACGACCAGAAGCCGTACCGGTCCGTCGCCCTGCAGTTGCAGGCTGAGCCGGCCCTCGAACTTGAGCGTCGAGGCGAGCAGCACAGCGGCTGCCAGCAACTCGGCCAATGCCCGTTGCAGCGGCGGCGGGTAGGTGCTGCACGCGAGGACCGTTCGCGCCGCGGGGCCGAGATTCACCAGCGCCCCGCGCAGCGCCGCATGTTCGAATACGAAGCGGGTCAGCGTGTCGGTCACGGCCGCGCTAGGCTGCCTTTGCCTGCAGCGTGTACAGCGTGAGCGGCAGCGCCGAATTCTTGTCGAACACCGCGCCGGCATCGAGCCCGGCCTTGGCGACGGCTTCGGCCGACTTGAGGCGCCCATAGAGTGCATGCATGGCGCCCAGTGCGTATTCGCTGCCCGAGCCCGCTGCCCAGAAGTTCGTGTATTCGAACACTTCGCGCATCGAAAACACGCCGAAGATGCCGTGCGGATTGGCGATGAGTGCCGTGACCTGGGTGGACTCGTACGGGTCGTCTTCCTCTTCCTTAGGATTGAGGAAGTGCTGCTCCTTCAGGATCGGATGCATCTTGCGAAACGTTTCGAAGATCGCGAACCGGTTCGAGAAGTCGAGATCCTCATGGCGTCGCAGCAGGCTCTCGAACACCAGCTGGTGCGCCGCCGAACCGCACAGACCAATGTACGTATCACCGAAATGCACGATCTTGTCGTAGGTACGGTCGTGGACTGCGGCGAGGCGCGTGTCACCGAAGGTGGTGAGCGAGTCCGCGGCAATGGCGATTTCGTCGCCTTTGCGGACGACAACAAGAGTAGTCATGAAGAACCGGAACCTTTGCGCAATGAGGCGGCAGGCGCGTCGCGCGCTTGCACTGCACTTGAAAACTGGCGGGGCGCGGCGCGAGACGGCGCGGCGATGAAACTGCCTCGTATTATACGCGGCCGGTCGCGGCGCCCGTGACCGCACGGTTACCGGCAAACGGCGGTGGCGCAGGCAGCATGGTCAACGGAGGCAGGCGGTCGCGCCGCCACTCGACATGCGCGAAGCGCCAGAATTGCTCGACACTCGCTGGCCGGGACGGCGGCGCGGCCTGTGCCAGGAAGTCCCACGCCGCGAGCAACACCGGCAGCGGATCGTCGGGCAGGGCGCACGCCCCGGTTTGCTTCGACAGTTTTTCGCCCGTGGCGGTGACCGCGACCGGAACGTGCAGGTACGCGGGCGTGGATACGTCCAGCAATCGTTGCAGGTGGATCTGGCGCGGTGTCGATGCGAGCAGGTCGGCACCGCGGACGATCGTCGTCACGCCCTGTGCCGCATCGTCGACCACGACGGCCAGCTGGTACGCGGCCAGGCCGTCGGCGCGGCGGACTACGAAGTCGCCGATTTCCTGCGCGAGGTTCTGCGCTTGCCGGCCCTGCAGCAGGTCGGTGAAGGCGATCGTGGCAGCGTCGACACGCACACGCAGCGCGCAGCGCGCACGGGGCGTCACGCGCATGTCGCGGCAGGTCCCCGGATACACACGTTCGCCGCCGGGACCGGTGGCACCGGCAGCGAGGTCGCGGCGTGTGCACGTGCAGGCAAAGAGCATCTGTTCCTGGGCCAGTCGATCCAGCGCGCGGGCGTACAGCGCGCCCCGGGCGGTTTGGTGCACGATGGGCTCGTCCCACCGGAACCCGTAGCGGGCGAGCACGCGCAGGATGGCGTCGGCGGCGCCGGCGCGTGCGCGGGGTCCGTCGACATCTTCGATCCGTACGAGCCAGGTGCCGTTCGCCATGCGGGCATCGCAGTAGCTGGCCATCGCGGCAACCAGCGAGCCGAAGTGCAGGGGACCGGTGGGGGAAGGCGCAAAGCGCCCGCGGTACGGGGCTACGACATCCGCGCTCACCGCGGCGTGGAGGTGCCGATCGTGACTGCCGCAGTCGGTCCGACGGGCTCGTAGGCGAAATGCCGGTTCATTGCGGCCAGGACCGCGTTCGGATAGTCGGGGCGGCCGAGACTGCCGTTGTAGCGGCCAAGCGCGCGATACATGTCGCCCTTCTCGATGTCGACCAGGTAGTACCGCAGGATCACGGTACCGTAGCGCAGGTTGGTGCGCAGGTTGAAGAGGTTATGGTTACTGCCGCCCAGAAGCTTCACCCAGAACGGCATCACCTGCATGTAGCCCCGCGCATCGGCGCTCGAGATCGCATACTTCTTGAATCCGCTCTCGTGATAGATGACGCCCAGCACGAGCTGCGGGTCGAGCCCGGCGCGCATCGCTTCGTAATGGACCGTGGCCAGCAGCTCGCGCCGCTCCTGTTCGTCCTTGACCTTGTGCGCGATTCGCCGCGACATCTCGTCGAGCCAGGGCTTCAATTCCGCGCGATCGGCGTAGTTCGCAGGGACCGGGGCATCGGCGATGGCCTGCGCGAGGCCGGCCACGACCGAAGGCGCGAGCTGCTCCTCCCGCTGCGCACCGGCGATGGCGATGGCCGGAAAAACGACGGCGAACGCGAACAACGCCGGCGCGGCGATTTGGTCCGGATGCCCTGCAGAATGCCCCCAAGCGTCATATGTACTGTCGTCCCTCGTCAGCCGGCGAGGCGCCCGTGCAGGAACGCCTCGAGTTCGTCCATCGGCACCGCGGTGGCTGCGGCATCGCGCCGGCCCTGGTACTCGACCTTGCCTTCCTTGAGTCCCCGATCGCCGATGGTGACCCGATGCGGAATGCCGATGAGTTCCAGATCAGCAAACATCACGCCAGGCCGTTCGCCGCGGTCGTCGAGCAGGACTTCCACGCCCTGCGCTTCGAGCGCTTCGTGCAGCCGGTCGGCCAGTGCCCGGACCGCGTCGCTACGGTCATAGCCGACGGGCGCGATGGCGACCGTGAACGGTGCGAGCGGCGTGGGCCAGATGATCCCTCGTGCGTCATGGTTCTGCTCGATGGCGGCCGCGACCACCCGGGTGACACCGATGCCATAGCAGCCCATCTCCAGGACCTGAGACTGACCGGCCGCGTCGAGATAAGTTGCACCCAACGCGGTGGAATATTCGTGTCCAAGTGCGAAGACGTGACCGACCTCCACGCCGCGCACCAGGTGCAGCGTCCCCTTGCCGTCCGGCGAAGGATCGCCGTCGACCACATTGCGCACGTCGGCGACCACGTCCGGTTCCCGACAGTCGCGTCCGAAGTTCACGCCGCGCAGGTGATAGTCGCGCTCGTTGGCGCCGCAGACGAAATCGCTCATCACCGCGACGGCACGATCGACGATCAGCGGCATCTCGCGCGGAATGCCGACCGGGCCGAGATAGCCGGGCTTGCACGCGGTGGTCTCGATGATTTCGCCTTCGGACGCCCAGCGCCAGCCGTCCATGCCGGCGAGCTTGCCGATCTTGATCTCGTTGCCCATGTGGTCACCACGAACGAGCAGCATATGCACGCGCCCGTCGGCAAACAGCATCAGGCATTTCACGGTGCGTGAAAGCGGCAGGCCAAGGAGCTCGGCGACTTGCTCGCAGGTGGCCTTGCCCGGCGTGGGCACTTTCGCCATCGTCTCGGCGGGGAGGGCTCGCGCCGCGGATGGCGCGATCGCCTCCGCCTTTTCGACGTTGGCCGCGTAGTCCGAGCCGTCGCTGTAAGCGATGGCATCCTCGCCCGCATCGGCGAGCACTTGAAATTCGTGCGACGCCTTGCCGCCGATTGCACCGTTGTCCGCGTCAACCGCGCGGAACTTGAGTCCCATGCGGGCGAAGATGCGCGCGTACGCGTCGTACATCACCTTGTACGAGCGCAGCATGCCGGCCTCGTCGACGTCGAACGAGTACGCATCCTTCATGATGAACTCGCGCGCGCGCATCACGCCGAAACGTGGCCGGATCTCGTCGCGGAATTTCGTCTGGACCTGGTAGAAATTGAGCGGCAGCTGGCGATAACTCTTGATCTCGCGCCGCACGATGTCGGTGATGACTTCCTCGTGGGTCGGGCCGACGACGAAATCGCGCTCGTGCCGATCCTTGAGCCGCAGCATGTTCGGGCCCATCAGCGTCCAGCGGCCCGATTCCTGCCACAGCTCGGCGGGCTGGACCACCGGCATCACGAGCTCGAGCGCGCCGGCGCGGTCCATCTCCTCGCGGATGATCGTCTCCACCTTGCGCAGCGTGCGCAGGCCCAGTGGCATCCACGTGTAGAGGCCGCTGCCCAGGCGCTTGATGAGACCGGCGCGCAGCATCAGCTGCTGGCTGATCACGTCGGCCTCGGCGGGGGCTTCCTTGAGCGTCGAAAGGTAGAACTGCGATACGCGCATGGTGCTGTTTTTGCTCGAAAAAACAGCATTGTACCCGAGCGTGGTCCGCGCGCCGCGGCCGACGGCCGCCGCCGACTACTGCCGCCGCGCCGGATCGACGTCGAGATACTTGTAGTACGCGCCGAACGGCGAACGGAAGTAGCCCTGCACCCAGGGCTGCGAGAACGCGTTCTCGATGTCCACCATCAGCGGAATCATCGGCGCATACACCTGCATGACCTCCGTCATCGTGCGCGACGCCGCGAGGCGTTCCGCTTCGTCGGGCGTGCGCAGGAAACGTTCCAGCGCGCGGTCGAACTGGGCATTGCGAAAGCGCGATCCGTTGAGTTCGGGCGGTTCCGGTCCGTAGAGCTGGCGCACGATGAGTCCCTCCGGACTGGCCGAGCGGCCGTGCACGTTGAGCTGGAACTGTCCCTGCGCCTCTTCCTTGAACAGGTCTTGCGTCGCGATGACCTTGAACTCCATCCGCACGCCGATCGCGTCGACGTTCTTCTTGAGCAGCGTCTGGATCTCACGCCACACGGTGCCCGGAAAGATCGAGAACGTGAGAGCCAGGCGCTTGCCGTTGGGCCCGAGGCGAAAGCCGTCAGCATCGCGCTTGTCGTAGCCCACGCGATCGAGCAGCGCGTTCGCGGTGGCGGGGTCGTATGGGCGGCTGCGCACGTCCGGGTCGAAGCCGGACACGCCGGGCGCCGCCATCTGGTACGCAGGCAGCCCCTGGCCCGCATACACGACCTTGATCAGGTTTTCGACGTCGATCGCCAGCGCGAGCGCGCGACGCAGCGCGACGCGCGGCGGGCTCGTGCCTCCGAGCACCGGGTCCTCCGTGTTGATGTAGATCGAGCGGACGGAGGCGGTGGCGTACGGCTGGCGCACGATGCCGCGCGCGGCTAACGCCGGATGGAGCTTGCCACCGGGCAGGAAGCGTTGCGCGCCTTCGCCGCGCAGTTCGACGATGTCGAGATTGCCGCGGTCGAATTCGAGCAGGCGCGTCTGCTGCTCGCCGATCACGGTGAATTCCACCCGTCCCACCTGTGGCAGCGCCTTGCCCTTCATGCGCGCGATCATCGCGGCGTGCGCGGGATCGTCGCTGCCGGGGAACGCGATCGTGCGGTAGCGCGGATTGGCTTCGAGGACGACCCGCGAACCGCGTTTCCACTCGGCGAGACGATAGGGACCGGTGCCGACCGCGCGGGCCTGGATGTCGCCCCCGGCGGCCTCCACCACCTCGCGCGCCACCGCGCGGTATGTCGCGAGCACCGTCTGAATGACCGGATACTCGGTCGCGGTGACGAGCAGCTGGAGCGTATTGGCGTCGAGTGCGCGCAGGCCGGCGACCGGGGCATCGTAGTCGAACTTCGCACCGGGCTTGCGCGCGGCGTCTACCACCGGCCGCATCCCGACGATGAGATCGGTGATCAGCGGATCACCGCCGCCGCGCAGATTCGGATCGAGGTAACGCTTGATGGAATAGACGTAGTCGTTCGCGGTCAGTTCGCGCGGCTTGCCGCGGAACGCCGGGTCGTCGGTGAACGTTTTGAGGGTATCCGCCACTCGCGGCGGAGGCGGGCGCAAGCGGCCGTGCGCCCAGCGTTGCGAGAACACGACCCCGAAACGCAGCATGCGTTCCGGGGGGATAATCCGCGCGGCGCCGGCGCTAGCGAACCACGATCACCGGCAGCTTGCTGTGCGTCAGCACCTTCGTCGTTTCACTGCCGAGGAGCAGTGCGCTGATACCACGCCGACCGTGCGATGCCATCACGATCACGTCGCACTTTCCTTTTTTCGCCGCCGCGAGAATCGCCTCCCAGGGTGCGCTTGCGATCGCATGTGCAGTCTTGCAGTCGACCCCGGCGGCCTTGGCCTTGACCGCCGCGCGGTCGAGTATCTTCTGCGCCCCGTCCACCGCCTGCTTTGCATACTCGCGCTTGCTCAGGGGCTCGAAGACGACACCTTCTGCGTAGACCGGCATCGGATAGTCGGGTGCCGCATAGAAGACGGTGATCTTGGCACGGATGGCCTTCGCCAGCGCGAGCGCGTGTGCGACAGCCTTGTCCGAAAGCCTGGACCCATCGGTCGGAACGAGCAGATGCTTGTACATGGACACCCTCCTCGCGAACACGCGGTGAAGCACATCGTACGCTGTTCCGTCATTCCATCCGATTGATGCAGGTCAACGTCCTGGCGAATGGCCGGCGCACGTGCTTGTCGCCTCCGTGCCGACGCCGTAGAGTGCCCGGCATGCCAGTTCGCACCGCCGATGCAGTCGCTGCGGATCCGCGTTCCGAAGCTGGAATCTGCGCCCATTGCGGCTCGCCCAATCCGCCGGGTACCCGCTGGAGCGCGACCGGTGGGAACGAAGCGCGGGCCTACTGCTGCGGGGGCTGCCTGGCGGTCGCGATGACGCTGCGCTCCGCGGGGCTCGACCGGTTGGACGCCGGGCGCGTGCGAATGCCCGGGCAACGCGCGCTGCCGGTCGACGATGGTTGGACGCGCTGGGCCACCGGCGCGAGCGCCGCGGGCCTGATCCACGCGGGAAGCGACGGCTTGCATGAGGTGGCGCTGCTCGTCGAGGGCATGACCTGCGGTACGTGTGTCGTATTGCTCGAAACCTGGCTCGCGCGCCAGTCCGGTATTGCCGCGGCCAGTGTCAATTATGCGAGCCGGCGCGCCCAGGTCCGCTGGGATCCGCAGGCCACGGACCTGCCCGCCGTGCTGCGCGCCATCGCGGCGATCGGCTATGCGGCGTATCCCTACGACCCGGCGCGACGCGAGGCGCTGGCGCGGCGCGAGCGGCGGGCTTTGCTGGCGCGCACGGCGATCGCCGTGCTCGCGATGATGCAGGTGATGATGCTGGCGTGGCCGGCGTACACGGCGACCGACGGGGTCGCGCCCGAGCAGCAGCGGCTTCTCGATTGGGCGAGCCTCGTGCTGACGCTGCCGGTGCTGCTCTACTCGGCCACGCCGTTCTTTGCCGGGGCATGGCGTGACGTCAGTCGCGGCCGCGCCGGCATGGATGTGCCGATTGCGCTCGGACTCGGCGGCGCGTTCGCGGCCAGCGCCTGGTCGATGGCCGGCGGCGGTGGTCCCGTGTATTTCGATTCGGTCACGATGTTCGTGGCGTTGCTGCTCGTCGCGCGCTACTGCGAGCTGGTCGCGCGTCAGCGCTCGGCTGCCGCGATCGAAGCCATCGCGCGGCAGCGACCGGAAACGGCGGAGCGGCTGCCAGCCTGGCCCGCGGTGACCGGCATCGAGACGATAGCGGCGGCAACGCTGGCGACCGGTGACGTCGTGCTGGTCCGTGCCGGCGCGACCGTGCCGGCCGATGGCGCGGTCCTCGACGGCCGATCGCACGTAGAGGAGGCGATGCTGACCGGCGAGAGTGCGCCACGCCTGCGCGCCGTCGGCGACAGTGTCTTTGCCGGTGCGGTGAACCGCGAGAGCCCCCTGGTGTTGCGCGTGCGCGCCGCCGGTGAAGCCACGCGGCTTGCCGCGATCCTGCGCCTGACCGAGCATGCGGCCGCGACCCGGCCCGCCATCGCGCGACTCGCTGACCGTATCGCCGGCATTTTCGTGGGCGCGCTGCTTCTTGTCGCGGTGCTCACTGGGCTCGTGTGGTGGTATATCGATCCGCTGCGCATGCCGGTGATTGCCTTTGCGGTGCTGGTGGTGTCCTGCCCCTGCGCCCTGGCGCTCGCCACTCCCACCGGGCTCGCCGCGGCCGCCGGATCGCTGGCGCGGCGCGGTGTGCTGTTCGCGCGCGGAGAGGCGTTCGAGACGCTGGCGCAGGCGACGCATGTCGTGCTGGACAAGACCGGCGTTCTTACGCTTGGCCGCCTGCATCTGGTGGGCGTGCATGCCTTCGACGGTGTTCGACGCGAAGATGCTTTGCGCGACGCCGCCGCGCTCGAATCGCGCTCGGAGCATGCAATGGCCAGGGCGCTGGTGGCGACAGCGGACCTCGACGCCGCGCCATCGGTGACGCAGTTGCAGCAGGTCACCGGACAGGGCGTTGCTGCCACGGTCGACGGCGTGCCCATGCGGATCGGCCGCATGTCTTTTGTTGCTTCGCTCGCTGGGCCGATGCCCGCGAGTGGGGATGCCTTCGTCGAGGAGCGCGACTGCACGGAATCCGTCGTCGCGCTCGGCACGCAGGATCGCTGGCTTGCGCTGTTCGCGCTGGCGGACGCACTGCGTCCGGGCGCGGCGGCCCTGGTGGCGGATCTGCGGAGGCTGGGTCTCACACCGCTCATCCGGTCCGGCGATCGCGCGCGAACGGTGGCCGCCCTGGCCGCAACGCTGGCCATCGACGATGCACGCGGCGACCTTTCGCCAGCCGACAAGGCGGCGGACATCGCCGCACTGCAACGTCGTGGCGCGGTGGTGGTGATGGTTGGCGATGGCGTCAACGATGCGCCCGCGCTGGCGCAGGCACAGGTGTCGGTGAGTCTGGGCAGCGCGACCCCGCTCGCGCAGTGCACCGCCGACGTCGTGATCCTGCGGGACCACATCGCGCTGCTCGGCGAGGCTGTCCGGGCATCGCGTCGCACGTTGCGGGTCATCCGCCAGAACCTGGGCTGGGCCGCCGTCTACAACCTCATTGCCGTTCCCGCGGCCGTCTGCGGGCTGGTCACGCCGCTGACCGCCGCGGCCGGGATGTCGCTTTCCTCGCTGCTGGTCGTTGGCAATGCATTGCGCCTCACGCGTCCCGGCACCCAGGAGCTCCCGCGCGAAGCGGTGCTGGCGGTCACCGTGGCGGCTCCGCGCTGAACCGCGATGGAGATCCTGCTGCTGCTCGTGCCGCTGTCGGTGGTGCTCGTGCTCGTCGCCGCTGGCGTTTTCTGGTGGAGCGTGCATAGCGGCCAGTTCGACGATCTGGACGGGCCGGCGCATCGCATCCTGGTCGACGACGATAGTGGCGGGTCCGCCGACAAAGGCAGCGACGATTGACCAGGGTCAAAGCTGCGCCACGAGCGCGCCGCTAGACTTCCCGTTTCGTCGGACATGGCGCGCAGATTCACTGCAACGCATCGGGAGGCGGGTCAATGGCAACTGCGGCAACCACAATGACTGCGGATACCTTCAACTACAAGGTCGTGCGCTGGTTCGCGATCATGACCGTGGTATGGGGAATCGTGGGAATGCTGGTCGGCGTCATCATCGCCGCGCAGCTGCTCTGGCCGGCTTTGAACATGGACACGGCATGGTTTTCCTACGGCCGGCTCCGGCCGCTGCATACCAACGCGGTGATCTTCGCGTTCGGCGGCAGCGCGCTGTTCGCCTCTTCCTACTATTGCGTTCAGCGGACGTGCCAGGCCCGCCTGTTCTCCGACAAGCTCGCCGCGTTCACCTTCTGGGGCTGGAACGCGGTGATCGTGCTGGCCGCGATCACGCTGCCGCTGGGCTACACGTCCTCCAAGGAATATGCCGAACTCGAGTGGCCGATCGACATCCTCATCGCGGTCGTCTGGGTCGCCTACGCCATCGTGTTCTTCGGCACGATCGCCAAACGCAAGACGCCGCACATCTATGTCGCCAACTGGTTTTTCGGCGCCTATATCCTGACGATCGCACTGCTGCACATCGTCAACAGTGCCGAGCTCCCCGTCACCATGTGGAAGTCGTACTCGGCCTATGCGGGTGTGCAGGACGCGATGGTGCAATGGTGGTATGGCCACAACGCCGTCGGCTTTTTCCTCACCGCCGGCTTCCTCGGAATGATGTACTACTTCGTCCCGAAGCAGGCGGAGCGACCCATCTATTCTTACCGGCTCTCCGTCGTGCATTTCTGGTCGCTGATCTTCCTCTACATGTGGGCCGGGCCGCATCACCTGCACTACACGGCGCTGCCCGACTGGACACAGTCGCTCGGCATGGTGTTCTCGCTGGTCCTGCTGGCGCCTTCATGGGGCGGGATGATCAACGGCATCATGACGCTGTCCGGCGCCTGGTACAAGCTGCGCGACGATCCCATCCTCAAGTTCCTGATCGTATCGCTGTCGTTCTACGGCATGAGCACGTTCGAGGGACCGATGATGTCCATCAAGACGGTCAATGCGCTGTCGCACTACACGGACTGGACGGTCGGCCACGTGCATTCGGGTGCATTGGGCTGGGTCGCGTTCATTTCGATCGGCAGCATGTACTACCTGATACCGCGGATGTTCGGCCGCAAGGAGATGTGGTCGGTGCGGCTTATCAGCGCGCACTTCTGGATCGCCACGCTGGGCGTCGTCCTCTATATCGCCGCGATGTGGATTGCCGGCGTCATGCAGGGATTGATGTGGCGCGCCACCAATGCCGACGGCACGCTGACCTATGCGTTCGTGGAAGGCGTCAAGTCGACGTATCCGTTCTACGCGATCCGCCTGCTGGGCGGTGTGCTTTTCCTGGGTGGCATGCTGCTGATGGCCTACAACGTGGTGCGCACGATTGCCGGCAGCCGGCCGTACGAGGCGCCGATCCCGCTGGCCGGCACGCCCGCGCACGCCTGACGGAGAGGCCCCATGAAGATGAGCCACGAACACGTCGAGAAGAACCTGCCTTGGCTGATAGGCCTGGTCGTCGCGGTGGTCAGTATCGCGGGCCTGGTCGAGATCGTGCCGCTGTTCTTCCAGAAGTCGATGACACAGCCGGTGCAGAGGCGTGCTTCCGTACGCGCCGCTGCAACTGACCGGGCGCGACATCTATATCCGCGAGGGCTGCAACAACTGCCATTCGCAGATGATCCGTCCGTTTCGCGCGGAGACCGAGCGCTACGGCCACTACTCGGTGGCCGGCGAGTTCGTATACGACCACCCGCACCTGTGGGGGAGCAAGCGTACCGGACCCGACCTGGCACGGGTTGGCGGCCGCTATTCCGACGACTGGCACCGGGTGCACCTGGACAACCCGCGCGACGTGGTGCCGGAGTCGAACATGCCTGGCTATCCGTGGCTTGCGCGCACGCCCGCCGACGCGGCGACGATAGAGACCAAGATGACCGTGCTGCGCCGCCTGGGCGTCCCGTACACCGATGAAGAAATCGCCAAGGCCCCCGCAGCGCTCAAGGACAAGACCGAGCAGGATGCACTGGTCGCTTACCTGCAGGGCCTCGGCCTCGCCTTACGCAACGCGAGGTAAGCCATGGATATCGCAGCAGTCCTCTCGTCGATCGGCACCGTAGTTTCCTTTCTGACCTTCGTCGGCATCCTGGTATGGGCGTTCAGCGGCCGGCGCAACCGGGCGTTCGACGACGCCGCCAACGCACCATTCGCGCTTCCCGAGGATGACGATGGCAGGGTTCCCGCGACGGCGCGCAAGGAGCGCACGCAATGAGCGATTTCACTTCCGGCTTCTG
The DNA here is from genome assembly GCA_963756765.1 of uncultured beta proteobacterium. GTDB lineage: Bacteria > Pseudomonadota > Gammaproteobacteria > Burkholderiales > Casimicrobiaceae > VBCG01. The sequence goes on from CAVWPC010000001.1 coordinate 112,737, forward strand.
GAATATCTTCATCATCGTCGTCGTCGTCGCCGGCATCGCCGGCTGCGCGTGGCTGTTGGTGGCGGCCGGTCGCATCAAGGTCGCCGGCGCCAAGCCGAAGGCATCGGGCGCCGCAGGCAGCGCACCGGTCGGCTTGACCGGACATGTGTGGGACGGTGACCTGCAGGAATACAACAATCCGCTGCCCAGGTGGTGGGCGAATCTGTTCTGGATCACCATCGTGTTCGCGCTGATCTACCTCGTCCTGTATCCGGGGCTTGGCAGCATCCCGGGCGTCCTTGGCTGGACCTCGACCGGGGCCTATGCCAAGGAACGGCAGGCTTTCGATGAGCGCCTGCAGCCGCTGTATGCGCGCTACGCGCAGATGGACCTCCAGGAGATCGCGCACGACCCTGCGGCGCGACAGACCGGCGAGCGGCTCTTCCTCACGTATTGCGCGCAATGCCACGGATCGGATGCCGGCGGCAGCCGCGGTTTTCCCAACCTGCGGGATGGGGACTGGCTGTACGGCGGCGCGCCCGCGACGATCGTGACCACGATCACCAGCGGACGCATGGGGGTGATGCCGCCGTTCGGCGCAGTCCTCGGCGAGGAAGGCGTGAAGAATGTCACCGCTTATGTGCGCTCGCTGTCGGGGCTTGCGCACGACAGCCTGCGGGGACAGCTCGGCAAGCCGCTGTTCGCCCAGAATTGCGCGGCATGCCACGGCGCCGATGGCAAGGGGAGCCAGGCGCTGGGCGCGCCCAATCTCACCGATCGCACGTGGCTGTACGGAAGTTCGGAATCCGCGATCGCCGAAGGCATCGTCAAGGGACGCAACAGCACCGCCTCCGAAGGGGTCAAGGCGATGCCGGCCTTCGGCGGCACGCTGAGCGAAACCCAGATCCGGGTCGTTGCGGCCTACGTCTGGTCCCTGTCCAATAGCGAAGCGGCGCCTGGCAAATGAACCGACACGCGCGTCGCTTTCGGCGATCGCCACGACGCGGGCGGCATTCCCGCTAGCGGCCCGTGGCGGTTCGCAACATTCCGCTCGCCGTCGCGCCGAACGCGCCGAAGGACGAGCCAGACGACGTCGGCCTCTATGAGATCCGCCGGAAGATCTATCCGCGCGCGGTCTCGGGCCGTTTCGCCTCGTGGCGGGTGGCGATGGTGGTGGCGACGCAACTCGTCTTCTATGGCCTGCCCTGGCTCGTATGGAACGACCGGCAGGCGGTGCTGTTCGATCTCGCCGCCCGCAAGTTCTATATCTTCGGGCTCGTGTTCTGGCCGCAGGACGTCATCTACCTGGCGGTACTGCTGATCCTGTCGGCGCTGTCGCTGTTTCTGTTTACCGCCGTTGCGGGTCGCGTGTGGTGCGGTTTCGCGTGCCCGCAGACCGTCTACACCGAGATCTTCCTGTGGATCGAGCGACACATCGAAGGTGACCGGCTGGCCCGGATCCGGCTCGACGCCGAGCCGCTCTCGGCGCGCAAATTCGCCCGCAAGGCAGCCAAGCACGGCATCTGGATCGCGCTGTCGCTGTGGACCGGCATCACGTTCGTCGGCTATTTCATGCCTATCCGCGACCTCGTGTCCGCCTTGCCCTTCGGCTTGGGCGCGACGCCGGCATTCTGGGTGCTGTTCTATGGCTTGGCGACCTACGGCAACGCGGGCTGGATGCGCGAGCAAGTCTGCAAGTACATGTGTCCGTACGCACGATTCCAGTCGGTGATGTTCGACCGGGACACGCTGATCATCGCGTACGACGCGCGGAGGGGCGAACCCAGGGGGCCCCGGGCCAAGCGCGTGGACCGGCGCGCCGCCGGCCTCGGCGACTGCATCGACTGCAAGATCTGCGTGCAGGTATGCCCGACCGGGATCGACATCCGCGATGGTCTGCAATACGAATGCATCGGCTGCGCGGCCTGCGTGGACGGCTGCGACCAGGTAATGGACAAGATGGGGTATCCGCGCGGACTCATCCGCTATGCGTCGCAGAACACGCTGACGCAGGACCTGCCGGCGCCGGGGGCCGCATCGCCTGGCTTCTGGCGCCGTATCCTGCGTCCGCGGACCATGATCTACACGGCGGTTCTCGCCGTCGTTGCCATTGCGTCCGGGGTGACGCTGGCGTTGCGCAACCCGCTGAAGGTCGACGTGATCCGCGACCGCGGTGCGCTGGCGCGCGAGGCGAGCCCGGGGGTGATGGAAAACGTGTACCGGCTGCAGATCATCAACACGACCGAGGCGCCGCAGCGATTCGACGTGCGCGCGGAGGGACTGCCCGGTCTCGCGATCGCCGGTGTGAGTCAGCCGATCGCGGTGGACGCGGGCGCTTCGCGCCTGGTTCCACTGCGGTTGCAGGCGCCCTCCGAGGCGGCGGCCCCCGGTTCGCACCGGGTGGAACTCATCATTACGGCGCGGGCGAACGACCGCATGGTTCGCCGTGAAGCATCGACCTTTATCATGCCAAGACCCTAGAGCCGCCGGACATGGATCAATCGCCCACGCTCCCCTGGTATCGCCACCGCTGGCCGTGGTTGCTGATGCTCGGCCCGGCGGTCGTCGTCGTGGCGGGCTTCTACACGACCTTCCTGGCGATGCACACCGACGACGGCCTGGTCGCCGACGACTACTACAAGCAGGGACTCGGCATCAACCGCGTCCTCGAGCGCGAGGAGCGCGCCCGGGCGCTCGCGCTGGTTGCGCTCGTCAGCATCGATGCCGAAGGCCGCGCGCGGGTGACGCTTCGCTCGCCGTCGACCGACGTTGCGGCGGCCCCCCCGGCGCTGCGTTTGACGCTCGTGCATCCGACCCGCGGCGGACGCGATCGCAGCATCGAATTGTGGCGGGATGCCGAAGGGACCTACGCCGGCCAGATCGACAAGCTCGCACTTGGGCGCTGGCGAGTCGGCATTGAAACGGCGCAATGGCGCATTCCTTCGATCGAGGTCGACGACGCCATCCAGTCGGTCCGTCTCGATGCCGCCGGCGAAGGCGGCTAGCGGCATGGGCGCGGCGGATTCGTTCATCGCGCGCGCGTTGCGCGTGGCCTGGCCCTCGTTCCTGGTGGCGGCGCTAGCCGAGTTCGTCTTTTTCTCGATCTTCGACCCGTTCGAACTGCACTTCTTCGGCGCACCGCTGGAAATTTCGCGGCTGGCGATCTACACGATGGGCTTTTTCGGATTCTGGGGCCTTGCCACGACGTCGGCGGTGCTCGCGCTGTGGCTCGACTCCGGACACGATGCGCAACGTCCGGAGTGACCGACGCGGCTCAGCTGCCGTCGATCAGCCGGCGCAGCATCTGCAGATCGACGATCTGTACAGCGCGTCCCTGGACGCGCACCAGGCCCTCCTGCGCAAACCTGGAAAAGAGGCGGCTCACCGTTTCGAGCTTGAGGCCCAGGAAGCTGCCGATCTCCTCGCGGGTCATCCGCAGCACGAATTCGGTCGACGAGTAACCGCGGCAGCGATAACGTTCGGAGAGGTTGAGCAGAAACGCCGCCAGGCGCTCTTCGGCGCGCATGCTGCCAAGCAGCAGCAGGTGCCGGTGGTCGCCCTGAATCTCGCGCCCGACGACCCGGTGCAGGTTGTGCTGCAGGCCCGGCACGCGGCGGGACACTTCTTCGAGCAGGTCGAAGGGAATGACGCAGGCTTCGCTGTCCTCGAGTGCCGTCGCCGTGCAGCCATGCTGACCCGCATGCATGCCATCGAGGCCAAGGATATCGCCCGCCAGGTGATAGCCGGTGATCTGTTCGCGCCCGTCTTCGGCCGCGACCGTTGTTTTCAGCGTGCCGACGCGGATGGCGAACAGCGACGTGAACGGGTCGCCATGGCGGAACAGCGCGTCGCCGCGGACAACGCGATTGCGTTTGCCGAGAATCGCATCGAGTTGGGCGATCTCGTTGTCCGCGAGCCCGACCGGCAGGCACAGTTCACGCATGCTGCAACTTGCGCAGTGCGCGCGCAACAAGTGCAGCGGTACCGGCTCGGTGGAGCGCGGACTCGGCCCGGGGGAAGGCAGGATCTGCGGTACGGATGCAGCCATGTCGTTCTGGTGGAAAGGGCGGATGGTAGACGGGCGGCGTGCAGGCGCGATGCTACCTCATTCGGCTTTTCCAGGCTTTGGGCGCCTCGAACCCGCGGGCGGGCCGGGTAGCCACATGCCGCAATCGGCGATGCTCGGCGCATTGATCGCGGGTCTCCTCGGAGGGATGCATTGCGTCGCGATGTGCGGCGGATGGGTCGCCGCGACCAGCGGGCCAGGGCAGCCGAGTCCGCTGCTTCCGGCGCGCGCCCTGCGCGCCAGCCAATGGGCCGGCCATGCCGGTCGGCTGGTGACGTACGCGCTGCTGGGGGCCGTGTTCGGTACCGTGGGCGGTGCCGTGTACGGCATCGCGCTGCGGCCGCTGCAGCAGGCCGTCTACATTCTCGCCAACGTCTTCCTGTTGGGCCTGGCCCTGTCGCTGGCGCTGCGCGGTTTGCGCTGGGAGGTGCTGGAACGCGTGGGGCTCGCCGGGTTTCGACGCATCCTGCCGATGCTACCGCTGGCCCGGGCCGGCGGTGGCGTGCGCGGGCGCTTTGCGCTCGGACTCGTCTGGGGCGCGACGCCGTGTGCGCTGGTGTATGGGGTGCTGCCGGTGGCGATGCTGGCCGGGAGCGCTGCCAACGGAGCGCTGGTGATGCTCGCGTTCGGCCTGGGCACGCTTCCGAACCTGTGGGCGGCCGGATGGCTGCTCGCGCGCCTGCGCCAGCCTCTGGCGCGACGACCGGTGCGGATGCTGGCGGCCGGCATCGTCGGCGCGTTCGCGCTGCTCGGCATCTATCGCGCGCTGTTCGTGCCGGAAGCGCTGGGACAGGGGCCTTTCTGCTTGACGGGCTAACCCGACCCGGCGCGGGTGCCCGGGCAACGCCTGCTGCGTGCGAAAATATCCGCGCTTGCCGGCACCCGCGGCGGGTGCCGATGATGATCATGGACGACCCCCGAATCTTCCCCGAGTCCGCCGATGCTTCACGCGACTTCGCGCAGCTGTACGCCACGGCGTCGGCGAGCCTCGGCGCGGGCAGCGGCCGCGAGTCGGCGGTGGCGGATGAAGCAATCGACGCGGGAATCGCTGCGTTGCTCCGATCCGGCGAAGGTACGCCCCTCGCGCGACTCTTCGCCGGCGCGCCATCGGCGGCGATCTACCGTCACCTGTGGCGGCGCCTTGTCCGCCTTGAAGAAGCGCCGGCGGCGGAGCTGGCGCTGCGCCTCTTCGTGCTCCCGGTGGTGATCGTCGCCGGACTGGCATCGCCGGCAAGCACGCGCGCCCATTTGCCGGCAATTCTCGTCGAATCGGCGGCGATTACGACGCTGCTCCGCGAGCACGGTGCGCTCGCCGGTCACGAGACCTTTGCGCTCGGCAATACGCTGGTCGGCGCCGACGCGCTCGACTTCTCGCAGCTGCCTTCGCTCGCGACGTGGGAGACGTTAGGGGATCCGCATTCGGGCCATGAGCTCCCGCCCGCGCCGATCGGCGTGGAACCCGGACCTGAAGGGCGTGCACCTGCGCTTCCTCGTGGGCAGTGCGCTGGTCGCGCCGGGCGCGACGCCATTCCATGACGCGGAAGTAGGCCGGTGGGGCACGCCGGTCGCGCAATGGCTGGCGCGCGCGCTGGCCGTCGCGGATGTGTCGGTACTGGCGCTGCCGCGTGCGCCGGCGCGCCCGAGCGTCGGTCTCGTCCATGGCCGCGCGGCTCAGCGCGAAGTGGCCGCGCAACTTTTTGCAAGTCACGCCATCCGGCAGTTGCGCGCCAGCGTCGGTGAACCGACGGCGGTGATCAGCGTGCACCGGGTCGACTCTTCACCCGCCGGCGCGGAGGTCCGCCTGTCGCTTTCGTCGCCCTTCGCACCACGCGAGGCGCAAGGCTTTCGCTGTCCTTTGCTGCCGCTGGATCGTGTCGACGACGTGGTGAGAATGCTGACGGACCTGATGCGCGACTGCCGGGTGAACGACGTACGGCTGAAGCCGGGGGTCCATGGGGACCGCGATCGCGCGACGGGCCTGCCGTTGCTATTCAAGGACGCCGATCCGTCAGCGGTTCATTGACGTTTGCTGCAGGCGGCGCCGGCGCGCCGCGCGCTCGATCCGGCGTCGGTCGACGCGATGCCCTGGCGCGACAAGCAGGGGCTAGCCGCGTGCCGGTGCGGAAATCTCGGCCACCGGGACCGCCCGGTACCTGCGCCGACTCGCGCCTGCGGACGTGGCCGACGCCGCTGACGTGCTCGGTGACTTCGGGATCGCCCAGGTATTCGACGCTGCCGGCGCCCGAGATCGTGGCCTCGAGCGTTCGCTTGGCATTGACGATCACCCGCCCCGCGCCCGCAACGGACACCACCGCATGGTCGCTCAGCAATCGGGCCCCGCGGTAGTCGCCGGCGCCGGAGATCGACAGCGTCTGCTCGGTGACCTTGCCGGCCATGTCGGCACGCAGCGCACCGGCGCCGGTCATGCGCAGTTCACGCGCCTCGAGGTCGTCGATTTTCACCTCGGTCCCGCCCGCGGTGGATATTCGCAGGACGGGTACTTTCACGCTGCCGGCCATGATGCGAATGCCGCCGGCGGCATCGATGGATTCCAGATCGCGAAACGTCACGACAAGGCGGATGGGGCGGCCGCGGCCGCCGAAGATGAAGTTCCACCAGCGCTCGCGATCTAGGGCCTCGATGTGCAGCGTGTCGCCGTGCACCTCGGCCTCGATCCGCCCGCGGCCCCGGGTCGCGGACGTCACTGCGACGCTCTCTTCCGAACCCTGCACGAGTTCCAGCTCGGCGGCGCCCGCCACGTCGATTCGCTTGAACGGGTCCACCTTGGTCGCCGGCACGACGATATCCGCGCGCTCGACCCGGTCGTTGAAGGTCCCGCGCGACAGCAGGACCCACGCGAGCGTGGCGGCGACCACCGCACAGAGCAGGATGACGAGGAACAGCGAGAAGCGACGCATGGTGACCTTGGACCGGAGCGGGACGCCATGGTCCCATGCCGATTGGATGCGGCAATGCGGCTAGCCGGATTCGAAACCTTCGCGGTAGCGGCGGGCGTTGTCCACATAGTGCCCCGCGGTCCAGCGCAGGCGTGCGACCTCCTGGTCGGTCAGCGTGCGTACGACCCGGCCGGGAATCCCCATGACCAGCGAGCGGGGTGGAATCACCTTGCCTTCCGGGATGAGCGTGCAGGCGCCGATCAGGCACTCGGACCCGATCTGGGCATGATTCAGGATCACCGCCTTTATGCCGATCAACGATCCCTCGCCGATCCGGCAGCCATGCAGCATCACCATGTGTCCCACCGAGACCTCCGGCTCGAGCACGAGCGGCACGCCCTCGTCGGTGTGGAGGACCGAGCCGTCCTGGATGTTGCTGCGGGCGCCGATGACGATCGGCTCGTTGTCGCCGCGGATCACGCAGTTGAACCACACGGAGGCCTGGTGCTCGAGCACGACACGTCCCAGCACCGTCGCATTGTGCGCAATGTAGTGTTCGCCGCCGCGCAGTTCGACGCCGGAATCACCGAGCTTATGCAGCATCAGTACCTGTCAATTGAGAGGTTGGAACTGGATGTCACCGTACCACGCTTCCGCCTTGCCTCCCGTGTTGTCCGTATCGGTCAGCACGGCGACGTCGGTGAGCAGGCCGGGTTCCTCGTCGAAGGCGCGACGAAAATCCTCGACGACGTTCCGGCTCAGGGTCTGCCATGCGCCCACGCCGGCGCTGCCGCTGGAGGCGACGATCATTTCCACGCGATGCGTGTGCGGATTCTCGATGACCGTTCCGACCGGCGCCCGGTTCGACCAGATGTAGACCAGTTCCGCATAGGGCAGGTCGCGGCCCGTGACCCGCTTGGCAATGGCCGCCGACGCGCGCTCCTGCAGCGTGAGCTTCGACTTGTCGCCATCGAAGCCGAGCACGATACGCACGGGCGAGTCTTCCTTGGAGGCAACGCGGTTGTCGGCGCCTTCGATGAGGCCCGCGATCTTCCAGCGCCAGCGCAGGATCGGCGCACTGCGCACGTCGAACTTCACGTCGTATACGAGCGCGCTTGCGGCCCCGTCGGCGCGCGCGTTGAGGACGACGCGGTCGCCGTCCTGCACGAACGTGTACTCGGTGAGCCGCTTGTGCGGCGCCAGCCGGAACTCTTTCCAGCCGGGCGGCAGTTCCTTGCCCGGCATCGCGCGCGAGAATGGCGTCACCAGCGGCGCTGCTTCCATGCGTTGCGCCAAGCCGCAGCCCGATCTCGCGGTTAGACACAACGCGAGTGCGAAAGGCACGGCGTAAAGGAGGCGAGGCTGCACCACGAGGCGAGCGGCGGGCACTAGGTGGGGTGGCCGCTATAATAATCCGATCTGCCTCCGCCAGTGCGAAAGTTTCCGATGAGTCTCGACCGGGTTCCGGCGGGTTTCGACGTCCCGAACGACTGCAACGTCATCATCGAAATTCCGATGCGTGCGGATCCGATCAAGTACGAGGTCGACAAGGAAACCGGTGCCGTTTTCGTCGATCGCTTCATGTCCACCGCGATGCACTACCCGTGCAACTACGGGTACATCCCGCATACGCTTTCGGATGATGGTGACCCGTGCGACGTGCTGGTGCTGTCGCCGGTTCCCCTGATCACGGGGGTCGTCGTGCGCTGCCGCCCGATCGGCATGCTGCAGATGCACGACGAGGCCGGCGGTGACAGCAAGATCCTCGCGGTGCCGATCGACAAGCTGTCGTCGCTCTACCGCAACGTGCAGTCGCCGCGCGACCTGCCGGAAATCACCACGCGGCAGATCGCGCACTTCTTCGAGCACTACAAGGACCTCGAACCGGGCAAGTGGGTGCGGGTCGCGAGCTGGGTGGGGGCGGAGGAAGCCAAGAAGGAAATCGTCCAAGGCGTGACGCGCGACGCCAAGGCGCGCAAGCGTCGCAAGGCGGCCCGATAGTCCGCGTGTCCACGGCAGTCAAGTGGGACGCCGGTGCCTGAGGCGGCCGCGCCGCGCGCGGCGGGCGCCGCGTTCTTTCCGTTGTTGTTCGTCGTGCTGTGGAGCACCGGATTCATCGCGGCCAAGTACGGCCTGCCGTACGCGCCGCCGCTGAGCTTCCTGCTCGTCCGTTTCGCGCTGGTGGCGATGCTGATGGCGTTGGTGGCGACAGTCACGCAGGCCCCGTGGCCCCGGACGTGGCGTGAATATGCCGACCTCGCGTGGGTCGCGATCTGCGTGCATGCGCTGTATCTGGGAGGCGTTTTCGTGGCCCTGGACAGCGGCATGGCCGCAGGCACGAGTGCGATGCTCGTCGGCTTGCAGCCGATCCTCACCGTGTTCATCGCGTGGATGTTTCTGGCGGAACGGGTGACGCTGCGGCAATGGGCCGGCCTGCTGCTGGGTCTCGCCGGCGTCTACTTCGTCGTGCGCCACAAGATCGATTTCAGCGCCAGCGCTGCGGGCCTGCTGCCGTGCGCCATTGCGCTGGCAGGCATCAGCATCGGAACCCTGCACCAGAAGCGGCGTTGCGCGCACATCGACCTGCGTACGGGCGCGGTCGTGCAGTTCACCGTCTGTGCGGTGCTGTTCGCGCCGCTCGTGCTCTGGCTGGACAGCCGTGCGATCCAGTGGACCCCGCACTTCTTGTTTGCGCTGGGCTGGTCGGTGCTCGTGCTCTCGGTGGGGGCGATCAGCGTGCTCTACTGGCTCCTCCGGCACGGCGCTGCCACCGACGTCGCGCGCCTTTTCTATCTGGTGCCCCCGTTCACCGCGCTCGAAGCGTGGCTGCTGTTCGGCGAGACGCTCGACGCTTTTGCGCTGGTCGGGATGGTGCTGATCGCCGTCGGCGTGGCGATGGCCCGGCCGATACCGCGCGCCCCGGCGCGGGCATGACGCCGGCGTTGGGCCCTAAGCTGTGCGCACGACGATGCGCGTTCCGGCCAGGCGGTCGTGCAGGAACTGCCGGTCGGGATCGACCGCGGCCCACAGGTAGTTGAGCCCGAACAGCCACAGGGCCTGGGCGCCGAGGCCATGGGGGCGCAGCGTGGCGTAGCCGGCAAGCGCAAGTGCGGGGCCGATGCAGGCGCAGAGCAACCGCAGCAGCGCCGTCTTGCGGGAGACGGCCTCCCCGCGGTCGGTCACCAGGGCCAGCCGCCACGTCTTCATCGGCAGCGTACAACGCCCCCCGCTCCAGCTCGCGACGCAATACCAGGCGACGACGCCGAACAGGATGCAGAACATGACGACACGATGCGCGGCGTCCGGGATCGCCAGTGCTCCCGCGTCGCCCGAGTGACCTGGCGTGACCAGCGGCAAGGCGATGAAACCGGTGACGAAAATGATGGCGACCAGCAACAGGGCTTCGTAGATCACCGCGCCAAGCCGGCGCGCGAGCCCCGCCAGCGCCGCGCCTCCCGGTCCGGATGCCGCCGCCATGCCGGGGCCGGGGACGCCGGTAGCGTTGCTGCCGGCCACTATTGGCGGCCGGGCTTGCCCTGCGTCGGCGCCTGCGTGCCGGACGCCTGGCCCGGCGGGCGCGCGGCCAGCGCACGTTTCTGTTCGGGCGGCAGGTTCTGATACTCCTGCCAGCGCTGGCGCACTTCGTTCTTTTGCTCCGGCGGCAGCTGGCGCAGCGACTTGTAGCGTTCGCGTGCCGCGGCACGTTGCTGGGGGGATAGTTGCGCCCAGGATTGCATCTGTTGCTGGATGCGCTGCTGTTCGCTGCTTCCCATGCCGGGATAGCGCTCGGCGATGCCCCGCCACTTCTGCTTGCGCTGCGCGTCCAGGTTATTCCAGTCGGAGGCGAGCGGGGCGAGCACGCGGCGCTCCTGCGGCGACAGTTCCGACCAGGACGGTGAGCCCAGCGTGATCTGCGCGTAGAGGGGCGCGGCAGCGGAAGCGAACAGGAGGATGACCGCGAGCGCCAGCGCTCGAATCACGGTTCGCGCCGCGAAAGCCAGTTCTGGAATCCCCGGTCGAGATAGGCGTCGATCGGCAAGTCGGAGGCCAGAATCTGCGCGTCGATTTCCTCGATTTCCCGGGTTTGTTGATACACCGTCCACTGCTGCCAGCCAAAGCCGGCCAGCGCGATGACCACGATCCCCAGCCACAGCCGGCCGCTTTTCCACAGGTTCGGGCCGGTGCCGCCGGCCGAGGTGCCGGCCAAGGCATGGGCGAGCCGGGTATGCGCGAGGGGATTTGCATCCGACCCGGCCATGCGCTCGAGTGCCCCCTTGCGCGCCTGCTGCAGCCGGTAGGCGGTCCCGGTCTTGAGATCCGTCGCGCCCGTGTTCAGGTAAGCCGCTAATTTCTTGGCGAATTCGTCGTCGCGATTCATAGGTTCAGGCCCTTGGCTGCCAGCGATTCGGCAAGCGCGTGCACGGCACGGGAACAATGGGTCTTTACGCTGCCCTCGGAACACCCCATCGCGGCAGCGGCTTCCGCCACGTCCAGTTCTTCCCAGTAACGCAACAGGAATGCTTCCCGTTGACGCGCCGGCAGATTGGCCAGCGCCTGTTCCACCAAGCCCACAATTTGCCGTTGTTCGTGCTGTCGCGCGGGATCGTCGGCTACGCTGGACCCGGATTTCGCCTGCAAAGTCTCGAGCGGATCGAAGTCGTCGTCTTTTTCATCACCCTTGCCCAGTGCGGACAGCAGCGACGTCCATGTATTTCTTACCTTCTGCCGGCGGAAATGATCCCTGATCGTGTTCTGCAGAATGCGTTGGAACAGCATTGGCAGTTCCGTAGGCGGCTTTTCCGCATATTTCTCCACCAATTTGAGCATGGCGTCCTGTACCGCGTCCAGCGCGGCGTCCTCGTCGCGCGTCGCGAACATCGCCTGCTTGAAGGCGCGTCGTTCCACCTCCGCCAGAAACGCCGACATTTCCTTTTGAGTGGCCAGGACTCGATTCCAGGGCAAAAACCGGTCGATTATAGGGGCATTCCACCAGCACCCTTAGTCGTCTTCCCATGCTGCGGCACAGCAAACCGGTGCTGGCTTGGCCGCGAGCCCCCGCGGCGTCGGCAGGGGCAGGTTCGGTGCCGGTGCCTTGACCGCGACCGGAATTTCCCGCTAATGTATTGATTCCCGGCTGAAAGGCTAGGGATGTTGTGCTGCAAAAACGGCCGTTCGCGTTCCCTCCGGCGATGCCACAAGCGTCGCGGAGCCTCCCCCGGGATGCGTGCGGTGTTTCCCCGAGAAGTGGCGATCTACCCGATTCAGCCGTAGAAGGTTTGCGCCTCCACCGTTTCGGCGCGCCTGACTTCAAGGTTATGCAATGCCCGGCCGGCGCGCGTGCGCGTCGCGGGACCGACCTCATCTATTCAGGGTGGAATCATGCAACTCACGGGCGCGGAAATCACGATCCGTTGCCTCCAGGAAGAAGGCGTCGAATACGTCTTCGGCTATCCAGGTGGCGCGGTGCTCAACATCTACGACGAGCTCTTCAAGCAGGACAAGGTCAAGCACGTGCTGGTGCGGCACGAACAGGGCGCCGTGCACGCTGCCGACGGCTACTCGCGGTCGTCGACCAAGGTCGGCGTGGCGCTGGTCACTTCCGGCCCCGGTGTGACCAACGCGGTGACCGGTATCGCCACCGCGTACATGGACTCGATTCCGATGGTCGTGATCACGGGACAGGTTCCCACGCACGCCATCGGCCAGGACGCGTTCCAGGAATGCGACACCGTCGGCATCACGCGGCCGTGCGTCAAGCACAACTTCCTGGTCAAGGACGTGCGCGATCTCGCGACGACGATCAAGAAGGCGTTCTACCTGGCCGCGACCGGGCGACCGGGTCCGGTGCTCGTGGACATCCCCAAGGACGTCACCCAGGCCGCGACAGAGTTTGTCTATCCGAAGACTGTGTCGCTGCGTTCCTACAACCCGGTGACCAAGGGGCACGCCGGGCAGATCAAGAAAGCGGTGCAGCTACTGCTCGACGCGAAGCGTCCGATGGTGTACGCGGGCGGCGGCGTCATCCTGAACAACGCCGCGCCGCAGCTGACCCGCCTCGTGCGCCTCCTCGGCTTCCCGTGCACCAACACGTTGATGGGCCTGGGGGCGTTTCCGGGCACCGACCCGCAGTTCACCGGCATGCTCGGGATGCACGGCACCTACGAGTCGAACATGGCGATGCAGAACTGCGACGTGCTGATCGCCGTCGGTGCGCGCTTCGACGATCGTGTGATCGGGAATCCGGCGCACTTCTACCGCGCCGATCGCAAGATCATCCATATCGACATCGACCCCTCGTCCATTTCCAAGCGCGTCAAGGTCGACGTGCCGATCGTCGGCTACGTGGCCGACGTGCTGGACGAGATGGTGAAAATCATCGAGTCGTCGCCGCAGCGACCCGACCCGGCTGCGTTGAAACTCTGGTGGGGCGACATCAAGGAATGGCAGCGCAAGGATTGCCTCAAGTACGACGCCAGGAGCGAGCTCATCAAGCCGCAATACGTCGTGCAAAAACTCTACGAGATCACGAAAGGCGACGCCTTCGTCACCTCCGATGTCGGCCAGCACCAGATGTGGGCCGCGCAGTACTACAAGTTCGACAAGCCGCGGCGCTGGATCAACTCCGGTGGCCTGGGCACGATGGGCTTCGGTTTGCCGGCGGCGATGGGCGTGCAACTCGTCAACCCGCAGGCGACAGTGGCTTGCGTCACCGGCGAAGCCTCGATCCAGATGTGCATCCAGGAACTGTCGACCTGCAAGCAGTACCACCTGCCGATCAAGCTCGTGAACCTCAACAACCGCTACATGGGCATGGTGCGCCAGTGGCAGGAGTTCTTCTACGGCAATCGCTACGCGGAGTCGTACATGGATGCGCTGCCGGATTTCGTGAAGCTCGCGGAAGCGTACGGCCATGTCGGCATGAAGATCGAGAAGCCCGGCGACGTGGAGGGCGCGCTGAAGGAAGCCCTCGCGCTCAAGGACCGGCTGGTGTTCATGGATTTCATCACCGACCAGTCGGAAAACGTGTTCCCGATGATTCCCGGCGGCAAGGGCCTGACCGAGATGATCCTGGCGGAGGAGCTATGAGCGCGGCCATACTGCTCCAAGGCGCAGCGCCTTCGGCGAGAGACCGGAGCGCCGCCGGACCGCTCCAAGGCGCTCGCCCCCCTTTGCGGGGAGGGCGCGTAGCGCCTTCGGCGGGAGACCGGAGCGGCGCCGGACCGTTCCAAGGCGCTCGCCCCCCTTTGGGGGGAGGGCGCGCAGCGCCTTCGGGGGGAGACCAATGAGACATATCCTGTCCATCCTCGCCGAGAACGAGGCCGGCGCGCTGTCGCGCATCTCGGGACTGTTCTCCGCGCGCGGCTACAACATCGATTCGCTGACGGTGGCGCCTACCGAGGACCCGACGATGTCGCGCTTCACCATCGTCACCATCGGCTCGGACGACGTGATCGAGCAGATCACCAAGCAGTTGAACAAGCTGGTCGAGGTGGTGAAGGTGGTCGACCTGACCGAGGGCAACCACATCGAGCGGGAACTGATGCTGGTCAAAGTGCGTGCCTCGGGCAAGGATCGCGAGGAGATGAAGCGGCTGGCCGACATCTTCCGCGGCCGCATTCTCGACGTCACCGACAAGAGCTACACGATCGAACTGACCGGTACCGGTTCCAAACTCGACGCGTTCCTGCAGTCGATCGAGCCCGGCGTCATTCTGGAGACCGTGCGCACCGGCGCCTCCGGCATCGGTCGCGGCGAACGCGTATTGCGTATCTAGAGTTTCTTGCATCGAACTGTCAACGGGAAAATCAAGCCATGATGAAGGTCTACTACGAAAAAGACGCCGATCTTTCGCTGATCAAGGGCAAGAAGGTCACGATCATCGGATACGGCTCGCAGGGCCATGCGCACGCGCAGAACCTGAACGATTCGGGGGTGAAGGTCACGGTGGCGCTGCGCAAGTCCGGCGCCTCGTGGGACAAGGCGAAGAAGGCGGGCCTCAAGGTCGCCGAGGTCGCCGACGCGGTCAAGAGTGCCGACGTCGTGATGATGCTGATGCCGGACGAGAGCATCGGCGCCGTGTACAAGAACGACGTCGAGCCGAACATCAAGAAGGGTGCGATGCTCGCCTTCGCCCACGGCTTCAACATCCACTACGGCCAGGTCCAGCCGCGCGGCGATCTCGACGTCGTGATGATCGCGCCCAAGGCGCCGGGGCATACGGTGCGCTCGACGTACGCCGCGGGCGGCGGCGTGCCGATGCTCATTGCGGTCCACCAGGATGCGTCGAAGAAGGCGCGCGACGTGGCGTTGTCGTATGCGGCCGCGATCGGCGGCACACGCGCCGGCGTCATCGAGACCAACTTCCGCGAGGAGACCGAGACGGATCTCTTTGGCGAGCAGGCGGTGCTGTGCGGCGGCACGGTCGAACTCATCAAGGCGGGGTATGAGACGCTGGTCGAAGCGGGTTACGCGCCCGAGATGGCGTACTTCGAGTGCCTGCACGAGTTGAAGCTCATCGTCGACTTGATCTACGAAGGCGGCATCGGCAACATGAACTACTCGATTTCCAACAATGCCGAGTATGGCGAGTACGTGAGCGGGCCGAAAATCGTCACGCCAGAGACCAAGCAGGCGATGCGCGAGATGCTGACTCGCATCCAGACCGGCGAGTACGCCCGGGACTTCATTCTCGAGAATCGCGCCGGCGCACCGACGCTGCTGTCACGGCGACGCTTGACGACGGAGCACTCCATCGAAGTGGTAGGAGAGAAGCTGCGCTCGATGATGCCGTGGATCCGGAAGAACAAGCTGGTGGATCAGTCACGCAACTAGCGAGTGGAACAACGCGTCGGTTGGGGCGTCGCGCATGACGGTTGCCATCCCTTGCCCGCAGCCGGGCGGGGCGGCAATCGCTTTGCGCGGCACGGAACGAAACGGGACTCGAGGAGGCGCGCGTGGGCAAGCATCGACGGAGACAGGGCGGCTGGGTCGGCATGATCGTGCTGTTGCTGGCGCTGGTCATCGTGGCGTGGCTTGCCAAGGATGCGCTGCGCAAGTACGGCATGATGCCCAGCGGCGAAACCACGGTGATCAAGGCCGGCACGCCAGGCGAGCGTACCCGCTCGGGTGTGGCCGGGGCCACCGAACACATGGATCCGACAACGTCCACGCCGACGCCGACCAACGCCCTCGACAAGGCGCGCGCGCTTGAGGGAATGGTCAACCGCGCCGCAGAGGAGCGCGCACGCCAGCAGTAGCAGGGCCGGGTTTGCCGCGCGCAGTTCCGTGGGCGGCAACCCGTAAGGCATAATCGACGCCGATCCGAGGAATGGCCGCGCGCGGGCCCACGCAGGCATGCCGCGGCGCCTCGCGATGAACAACGACTACCCACATCCCATCATCGCCCGCGAAGGCTGGACCTTCCTGGCCATCGCCATCGTCGTGGCCGCCCTGCTGTCCGGCTGGGGCTGGGGGTTTGCGGCGCTGCTTGCCTGGCTGGCCGTCGCCTTCATCGCGCAGTTCTTCCGGGATCCGGCGCGTGCCGTCCCGACGCAGCCCAACGCCGTGCTTTCTCCTGCGGATGGCCGGGTCGTCAAGGTCGAGCGCGCGCGCGATCCCTATCTCGAGCGCGATGCGCTGAAGATCAGCGTCTTCATGAACGTCTTCAATGTGCACTCCAATCGCAGTCCGATCGATGCAGAGGTGCTGCACCGCTGGTATCACGCCGGCAGCTTCCTCAACGCCGCCCTCGACAAGGCGTCGCTGGAAAACGAGCGCAATGCACTGCACCTGCGAACTTCGGGCGGCCAGGACGTCACTTGTGTGCAGATCGCGGGCCTGATCGCCCGGCGCATCCTGTGCTACGTCGATGCGGGTGCGACGCTGAAGCGAGGGGAGCGCTACGGCTTCATCCGCTTCGGTTCCCGCGTCGACGTCTATCTCGACCCTGCGGTAACGCCGCGTGTAGCGGTCGGCGACGTCGTCGCGGCAACCACGACGATCCTGGCCGAGTTTCCCTAGGAGCGCAGGGCGCACTCGCATGGAAGACGACTACGACACGCAGCGGGCGGCCCTCAAGAATCGCGTCCGCCGTCGCGGCATCTACCTGCTGCCCAATCTCTTTACGCTGGCGGCGCTGTTCGCCGGGTTCTACGCCATCGTGCAGGCGATGAATCTCAAGTTCGACCAGGCGGCCATCGCGATCTTCGTCGCGATGGTGCTGGACAGCCTGGACGGCCGGGTCGCGCGCCTGACCAGGACGCAGAGCGCGTTCGGTGCCGAGTTCGACAGCCTGGCCGACATGGTCTCGTTCGGCGCGGCACCGGCCCTGGTGATCTACGAATGGGTGCTGCGCGACATGGGCAAGCTCGGCTGGATCGCGGCGTTCCTGTACTGCGCGTGTGCGGCACTGCGTCTCGCGCGCTTCAACGTCATGCTGGAGGTCGCCGACAAGCGCTGGTTCACCGGAATCCCGAGTCCCGCCGCCGCTGCCCTCGTGGCCGGCTGCGTCTGGATCGTCGACGACTACGACATCGATCCGCAGTCGCTGCGCTGGGGGTTGCTCTGCGTCACCGTGTTCGCGGGGCTCACGATGGTGAGCAACCTCAAGTACTGGAGCTTCAAGACCATCAACCTGAAGAAGAGCGTGCCGTTTATGGCGCTGCTGGCGTTCGTGGCGATCATGGCCTTGCTCCTTTGGCAGCCGCCGCTTGTGCTGTTCGGTGGCTTCGTCGCCTATGCGATTTCCGGCTATGTGGTGTCCGGATGGGAATTGTTGCACCGGCGGCGACGCAGCGCGACGCGCTAGCGACGGTGCCTCGCGCCAGTGACCTCGTCATGAACGAAGTACGGCCGATCGACGTGGCGGTGCTCGTTCCCTGCTATAACGAAGCCCCCACCGTGGCCCGGGTCGTCGCGGACTTTTCGTGCTGCACTTCCGGGTTGCCATGTCTACGTCTACGACAATTGCTCGACCGACGGTACCGGCGACATTGCGCGCGCCGCCGGTGCCATCGTCCGCCATGAGCCGCGGCCGGGCAAAGGCGGCGTGATGCGGCGGATGTTCGCGGACATCGACGCTGACGTCTACATCGTGTGTGACGGTGATGCGACCTACGACGCCGGACGCGCACCCGACATGATCGCGAGACTCAGTGCGGAGAACCTCGACATGGTCACTGGTGTGCGCGACCACGAGGGCCGAACCGGCGCTTACCGCCGCGGGCACCAGTTCGGCAATCGCGCCTTCAACTGGCTGCTCGGCGTGCTGTTCGGCGAGAGGCCGCGCGATGTCTTTTCCGGTTACCGGGTGTTTTCCCGCCGGTTCGTGAAGTCATTTCCATCGGAGGCCCGCGGCTTCGAGATCGAGACCGAAATCGCCGTGCATGCGCTGGAGATGCGCATTCCGTGTGCCGAGGTCGTCACCCGATACCTCGAGCGGCCGGAGGGCTCGGCAAGCAAACTCTCCACTTATCGCGACGGATTCCGGATCCTCGCGACGATGGCGCGGCTGTTCCGCGACATCCGTCCGTTGCCGTTTTTTTCCTTGTGTGCCGGCGCGTTCGCGCTGGCGGGCGCCATCCTCGGCGCTGAAGTGGTCTCGGAATATTTGCAGACTGGTCTCGTCCCGCGCCTGCCAACCGCGGTGCTCGCCACCGGGTTGATGTTGCTGGCCTCGCTGTCGATTGTCTGCGGATTGGTCCTCGACAGCGTTGCCCGTGGTCGCCGCGAGGCCAAGCGTCTCGCCTATCTCGTGGCCGCGAACGCAGCGACGCGTCGCTAGCCTTCGCGCGCCGTCGCGACGATTCTCGCGGGATCCACAGCGGATGATCGCGGCCCCCCGCCTGCTGCAACGCGCGCGCAATCTGCGCCTGCCCGGCTGGGTATGGCTGCTGCTCACGCTCGCGCTCGCCGCCCTTGCGTCGGTTGCATTGCGCCAGGACGCGAGCTGGGATCTGCAGAACTATCACTTCTACAATGCATGGGCGTTCGTGCACGATCGCCTGGGATTCGACCTCGCGCCGGCGCAGTTGCAGACGTATCACAGTCCTTACCTGGACCTGCCGTTCTACGCCATGGTCGCCTCCAACCTGCCGCCGCGGGTGATCGCGATGCTGATGGCGATTCCCACCGGCCTCGCCTGGTATTTCTTTCGCGCGGATCGTCGTGCTTGCTTTGCGCGACTGTCCGGCGGAGATTCGCAGCGCGGCGATTTGCACAGCCATCGCGATCGGCGTCACCGCGCCCATGCCGATCAGCCTCATCGGCCTCACCACCAACGACTGGGCGACCGCGGCTTTCGTCCTCGCCGCGCTATGGCTTTGCGTCCGCAACCTGCGGTACGGAGGCCCCACGAACGCGGAGGCGCTTGCCGCTGGCGCTCTCGTCGGTGCCGGGGCCGGACTCAAGCTGACCGGGATGCTCTATGTGCCCGGCCTCGTGCTCGGTGTGCTTCTGATCGCGGCGCCCTTGCGCACCCGTGTGACACGCGCGATTCTGATCGCGGCGGCGGCGCTCGGCGCATTCGCGGTCACCGCCGGGCCGTGGATGCTGGAACTCTACACGCGCTTCGGCAATCCGCTGTTTCCCTACTTCAACCAGGTGTTCCGTTCGGAATGGGCCGACCCCGAGTCCTTCTCGCCGCGCGGCTACGGTCCGGGTTCGCTGCTCGAATGGCTCGCCTTTCCGTTCATCCTGCTGTGGAAGCTGGAACGATATGTCGCCGAGCCCGAATTCAGGGATGCGCGACCGGCCGTGCTCTATGTGTTGATCATCGTGGCGCTGACGCTCGCGGCGGCAAGGCGCTGGCGCGCACGATCCGCAGCCCGCGGTAACTAGCGTAGCGGCCGTGCCCGACCTTGGATTCCTCGCGGTCTACTGCATCGTCTCGTTCGCGTGCTGGGCAATCGTCTACCGCATCTACCGGTATCTGGTTCCGCTCGAACTGCTGGCGGGATTGTGGATCGTCGTACTGCTGGTCCGACTGGTGCCGGTCGGCAAGGTCAAGCCCGTGCTGGTGGTCGTGCTTGCACTTGTACTCGTGAGTGCCAAGTTCCCGACGTGGTGGCGTGAACGCTTCGGAGAAGCGTTCCTGGCGGTCGCCATGCCGGCGGTGCGACCGGATGCGCTGGTACTGCTGGTCTCCGATGAACCGATGTCCTACGTACTGCCTTCGTTTCCGGCGGGGACGCGCTTTGCCGGCCTCGTGAGCAACATCAACTGGCCGGAGAAACGCAATCGGCTGCAGCGCTCGATCGCCGAAGCCATCCGCGACCATCGGGGACCGCTCTATTCACTCGCCGCACCCGCAGGCCGCAAGGTCGGGGTCGACGCGCTCGCCAAGATGCAACTCGAGCAATCGTCCTGCGAACTGATTCACACCAATCTGCGCGTGACGCCGCTCGAGCTCTGTTCGCTGGTTCAGAAACGCTGAGCACCGAGCCCTTGCGTTCAGTCGCTGCGGCGATCGCCCGCGCCGTCGACCCGTTCGAGGCGGCACAACTCGATCGATTCTTTGGTACGCAGATTCGTGCGGATCGGCCAGCATTGGACGCGGGCTCGCGCCGGAGGCCCAGACGTCCCAATGCGTCGGTACCGCTCCCTGGCGGCGCGGTGAGCTGATAGACCGGCCCGCGATAGTCGCGGACAGTTTGCGCTATCGTGGCCGTAAGCCTTGAAGCCACCAACGGCGAAATGATGTTGTTCGCGATGCCGACATGATGGGCATCCGCGGGGAGAAATGGCAGTACGAAGCCGACCGGCTCGTCGGTCGTAATCACGATGAGCGCGCCCGGATCAACGCGCGGAGCCGTGACGTCGAACCACTGCGCGCCGAACTTCCCGTGATACCAGTCGGCAGGGCGTGTGGTCGCGATGATCGCGATCGCCGCCACGATGGCGATACCGGCAAAATAGCCGGGGCGTACAAGTCGTTGCAACAACGTCACGATGACCGCCCCGGTCAGCACGTCCAGCACGAGGATGTACCGGTAGATCGAATGCTGCGCGGTCCATAGGAGGAACGAGACCACGAAGAACGCCGTCAGGAAGCGCCACGCGGCGCTGACGCCCAAGCCGACGGTGGGCAACTCGTATCGGCCGGCGCGATGCGAGAGCCACGCGGCACCGGCGAGAATGGCCAGCGCCCACACGAGCGGGAAGCGGCCATCCCGGTAAGGCACCTCGGTCACGAAGGATTCCCCACCCCACATGCGGAATGGGAAGAGCAGCCATTCGCCGAGTCCGTGGGGTCCGTACGACGCGGATCAGCACCGGTTCGTTGATCCACCACGGCGATTGGATCCATTGATTGAAATAGGGGAACACCGGGCTCTCGAAATGCGTCCACAGTGTGTAACCCCAGGGGCCGAAGGTGACCGCCAGGCCCGCCAGTACACCCAGGCCGAACAGGAAGGCCTCCACCACGCCTCGCCGCAGGCCACGCGGTTCGAGGATGTTGCGCACGAGCAGCGCGGCGCAGATGCCCACCGCGAAGGTCGCTGCCGTGAGCTTGCCCCCGGCCGCCAGGCCGACAAGCACGCCGGCGCCAAAGAGTGTCGTAAGCGCGAGCATCCCGGCCGGACGCGCGACGATCGCGCGCACGAGCAGCCAGAGTGCGGGCAGCAGCAACGCCACGAGCGGCCATTCGTTCATCGTCGTACCAAGCGTGGCGATGCTCATGGCCGAAGTCACGCCGAGCGCGAACGCGACGGTCACCGCGATGCGGCGTGTGGCGATCGGGAGGTCGGCAAACAGGAGCGGCAACAGCTTGGCGAGGAAGAACGCTGCGATTCCCGCCGGTACCGCCAGCACGAACGCGATCACGCGTGGCGGCCAGTCCATCTGCACCATCGCGTAGAAGGGCAGGTCGAACAGCGCGTTGTGAAACGTCTGCAGCTGGGCGGCCACGATATCGCGATCGAAAATGCGCCCGTTCCACCATGCCCATGGGTTGTAGTAATGATAGTTCTGCAGGTCCCAGTTGGCGTCCTGGCCGCGCCACACCGACACCGCACCCGCCACGCCGACACACAGCAGCAGGCTCACGAGGTCGCGCAGCCCGGCGCCGGGGCTGCCGGACCTGGAAGGGGTGGAGCGGATGGTGGAGTCAAGTCGCGGCGAGGCCGGGATCTGGTCGGGCAGCGAGGCCCGACGGCGCGGCATTATGCCATCGGCTCCACCCGTGGTCCCGGGGCGAGAACGGCGCACGCGCCCGACGGAACGGAGGGGAGCCCGATGCCACGGAGCAAGGGTGCGATGCCGCTTTCGCCGCGCCCAAGGTTGCATGCCGGGGCGTTTTGGGATAGATTCTTCCGATGAGCAGCATTTCTTCGACCGCCACGATCGCCCGGACGCCGCTTGCGTCGCTGCGCGCGCTCGACCTTGGCGGTCTGCTGCTGCTGCGCCCCGCGCGCACATAAACCTACCCCCCAATTCGAGCAGTGCGCGCGTTCTCCGCGAACCAGCGGAGCACGAAGTCTTGCCGTCCATGGCGCGCGACGTGAATCGACGTCCGCCACGAGGAAACAAAGGAAACACCCATGAAGATCGACCCGTCCGCCAAGTACCGCCCGTTTGCTCCGATCGACCTCGCCGACCGCACCTGGCCGTCGCGCGTGATCAGCCAGTCCGCCCGTGTGGTGCAGCGTCGACCTGCGCGACGGCAACCAGGCGCTGATCGAGCCCATGGATGCCGAACGCAAGCTGCGCATGTTCCGGCTGCTGGTGAAGATGGGCTACAAGGAGATCGAGATCGGATTCCCCGCGGCCTCGCAGACCGACTTCGATTTCGTGCGCAAGCTGGTCGAGGAGGACCTCATTCCCGACGACGTCAACGTGCAGGTGCTGACGCAGGCGCGGGCGCCGCTCATCGAGCGCACGTTCGAGGCGCTCAAGGGCGCGAAGCGGGCGATCATGCACCTGTACAACTCCACGTCCACGACGCAGCGGCGAGTCGTATTCAACCTCGACCGCGCGGGCGTGCAGCCAGATCGCCGTGGATGCCGCCGCGGTCGTGCTGCGACTGCGCGCGGGCGCAACCCGACACCGAATGGACGTTCCAGTACTCGCCGGAGAGCTTCACCGGCACGGAGCTCGACTACGCGGAGGAGGTCTGCGACGCGGTGCTCGACGTGTGGCAGCCGACGCCGGAGCGCAAGGCGATCATCAACCTGCCGGCGACGGTCGAGATGGCCACGCCCAATGTCTATGCCGACCAGATCGAGTGGATGCATCGCCACCTCGCCCGCCGCGACAGCATCGTGCTGTCGCGTGCATCCGCATAACGATCGCGGCTGCGGCGTGGCCGCGGCGGAGCTCGCGCGTGATGGCCGGGGCCGATCGCGTCGAAGGATGCCTGTTCGGCAACGGCGAGCGCACGGGCAATGTGTGCCTCGTCACGCTCGGCCTCAACCTGTACTCGCAGGGAATCGACCCGGGCATCGATTTCTCCGACATCAACGAGATCATCCGCACCGTCGAGTACTGCAACCAGTTGCCGGTGCATCCGCGCCATCCGTATGGCGGCGAACTCGTGTTCACGGCGTTCTCGGGATCGCACCAGGACGCGATCAAGAAGGGCCTCGCCGCGCGCACCGCCGACCTCGCGCGCGGCAACGAGGTGTGGGACGTGCCGTACCTGCCGATCGATCCCGGCGGACCTCGGTCGCACCTACGAAGCGGTGATCCGCGTCAACAGCCAGTCGGGCAAGGGCGGCATCGCGTACCTGCTCGAGCGCGACTATGGGCTGGCGCTGCCGCGCCTTCTGCAGATCGAATTCCGCCAGGTGATCCAGGCGATCACCGACGCCACCGGCAAGGAGCTGTCGTCGCGCGAGATCCACGCGGCGTTCGAGCGCGAGTATCTGGCTGCCACGACGCCGATCAGCTACGTCGGGCATCGCGCCCAGCACAACGGCGCCGACGGCACGGTCGAGCACCTGGCCGCGCACCTGCGGGTCCACGACGTCGAGACGGTGCTGCATGGCGCCGGCAACGGCCCGGTCGACGCGTTCGTCGCAGCGATCCGCGCGGGCTCGGCTTGCCGATCCACGTCATGAATTATCACGAGCATGCGATCGGCGCGGGCGAAGACGCGACGGCCGTCGCCGTACATGCAGTTGCGCGTCGGCAGCGACCGCACCATCTACGGCGTGGGTCGCGATGCGAATATCGTGACCGCGACGCTGCGCGCACTGGTCAGCGCGGTAAATCGGGCCGCGAGCGCGCAGTTGCTCGCCGTCGAGGCGCCCGCGCCGGTCCGGACCGCCGTGGCGTAGTCAAGTGATGCCGGGCTAGAGAAGCTTGCGCGGCGCGAACAGCGCCGCTTCCGGCATTCCTTCGACGGTCGTGATCGCGCTGGATAGCACACGGTCGGCCAGCACCGGGCCGATCGCCGTTGCCGTATGGACGTACGCAACGTTCAGCAACGCCTGCAGGTGCGCTTCGGTCACCCGATAGAGGCGGTCGTTGTTCGTGCCCTCGATGGCCATGCGCACGAGTTCCCGCGCGACCGGATCGACGCCGACGGTGTTCGCGCCCTGCAGCATCACGCGGACCAGCGTGATCGCCGCGCCGCGGTCATGCGGCTGCAGTTCCGCGACCAGGCGCTGAATCACCCGCAGCCAGGTTGCCACATGGGCTGGCGCGGCAACGCGGCGAAGGCGGGCGAGATCGGGCACCGCGGCGCTCGCGACGATCTCGGCCGCCGGCACTGGCGAAGGTGCCGGATGACCTGAACCGTTCATTGGCGGTGCCGGCTGTGGTGTCGATGACGCGACACGCGGCGCATCGTGCGGCCCGGGGTCGGCCGGCAGTCCGCTCTCGGGCGCAAAGAAGAATTCCATCAGGCGCTGGATCAGTTCCCGATGGCGTCCGCCTTCGCCGAACTGGCCGCAAACCTGCCGCGCGAAGACATTGAGGCCGTCGTACGGCGAGCGCCCATGCCGGTAATCGCGATCCCAAACGCCGACCGCCTGCCGCGCCAGCTCGGGCGGAAAGATCGTCAGCAACGCCGCGTAGACCGCGCGTCGTCGCCGGATCACATCGTTGGGGGCTTCGGCCATTGGATAATCAGTTCTTGCCCTGGTGCAACGCGTCGCGCTGGAACTCGGGATAGCCGATCTCGTAGTGCTCACTGTAGTCGAGCCCGCGCTGCTCGTCGATTGCCGGCGCGCGCACGCCGAACAGGCGGTCCAGGATCCAGTATGCCGCCAGCGTGGTCGGAAACGCCCACAGGAAGGCGGCGCCGATACCGATCAGCTGGACCTCGATCTGGGCTACGCTGAACATCGCGTCTGCCTTGAACATGCCGGCGGCGAGCGTGCCCCAGGCGCCACCGAACCCATGCACGCCTACGGCGCCCACGACGTCGTCGATCCGCATGCGCTCGAGCAGCGGTGTCACCAGGACGCTCAGCATGCCGCCTACCACGCCGGTGATGATTGCGAACGGAGGCTCCATGACCGCGCATCCGGCGGTGATGGCCACGAGGCCGGCGATGCTGCCGTTCACCGTCCCCGTCAACAGGATGGGCTGCCGGGTTGCGCCCATCGCCAGTATCGCGCCGATCGCACCGGCGGCGCCGGCAAGGTTGGTATTGAACACGATCCTGCCGATGTCGGCGGACGCGGCCACGGTGCTGCCGCCGTTGAATCCGAACCAGCCGAGCCACAGGATGAATCCCCCCATCGCGACCGATGTCAGGTTGTGGCCGGGGATCGGGCGTGCCGTGCCGTCCGGTGCGAAGCGGCCTAGCCGAGGTTGCACGACCAGCAGCGCGGCCAACGCCGCCCAGCCGCCCACCGAATGCACGACGGTGGACCCGGCGAAGTCGATGAACCCCATCCTGCGCAGCCAGCCTTCACCGCCGTAGAGGCTTCCCCAAGCCCAGCTTCCAAAAATCGGGTAGATGAGCGCGGTGACGATGCAGGAACCTGCGATGTAAGCCCAGAAGCGTGTACGTTCCGCAATGGCGCCGCTGACGATCGTCGCTGCGGTCGCCGCAAACATGGTCTGGAAGAACAGCCACGCGTAATCGATCGCGTTGAGATGGCTGGGGGCGAAATGACTGGTGCCGAGCCAGCCGCTCGCGTTGGCCCCGAACATGAGCCCGTAGCCGACACACCAGAAAACGATTGCGCCGAAGCACATGTCGCAGTAGTTCTTCATGATCACGTTGATCGCGTTTTTCGCGCGCGACATGCCGGATTCCAGCAACGCGAATCCGGCTTGCATGAAGAAGACGAGTGCACCCGCCGCGGCGATCCATACCATGTCGGCCGCAAGCTGCGTCGCGTAGGCCGGAGCCGGATCAGCGGCGAGTGCCTGGTCGGCGACGAGCATTGATATTCCTGCGATTGCGCCGACGATCGTCGCGCGGGTCTGGTTGGGCATGACGGCTCCGGGAAAGACCCCATCCAAAGCGAATTTCGTGCCCCCGGCCGGGATGGGCGCCTGTGCGCCATCGAGGTGCGCGCCTTCACCGGATTGGCGCAAAGTCACGCGACGTTCGAGGACCAGCGGATTCGCGGGTCCCGTGCCGTCCGCCACGGTTGATTGCGGTACAATATCGTTTATGAAAACGACTTTCACAAAATCGACCTGCACAAACTGTCTCCCCCATCGTCGGCCGCGCAGCGGCGGGCGATCGCTGCAACGCCTGTTCGAGCGAGGCCCCCGATGAGCGCGATGAACTTTGGTCCCGGTGTCGAAGTTTCCGGCCGCGTCACACCCGAGTACGCGGAGATTCTTACGCCTGAAGCGATGGCATTTGCCGTCAAATTGCAGCGCGCGTTCGGCGCGCGTCGGGACGCCTTGCTGGCGGCTCGGGCAACGCGCCAGGCGGACTTCGACGCCGGCAAGCTGCCCGACTTCCTTGCCGAGACGCGTTCCGTGCGCGAGGGCGATTGGCAATGTTCGCCGGTGCGCGACGACATCCAGGATCGCCGCGTCGAGATCACCGGCCCGGTCGACCGCAAGATGGTCATCAACGCGCTCAATTCCGGCGCCAACGTGTTCATGGCGGACTTCGAGGATGCAAATACGCCACGCTGGGACAACAACATGCAGGGACACATCAATCTGCGTGATGCGGTCCGACGCAGGATCGACTATGTGTCCCCGGAGGGAAAGGCCTACGAACTCGACGAGAAGGTGGCGACGCTGTTCGTGCGTCCGCGGGGCTGGCATCTGCCGGAGAAGCATGTCAAGGTCGATGGCCAGCCGTGTCCGGCGGGATTTTCGACTTCGCCCTCTATTTCTTCCATAACGCGAAGGAGTTGGTCGCGCGTGGCAGCGGCCCGTATTTCTACCTGCCGAAGCTGGAAAGCCACCTCGAGGCGCGCCTGTGGAACGACATCTTCGTGATGGCGCAGGACGAACTCGGCGTGCCGCGCGGCACGATCAAGGCGACGGTGCTGATCGAAACCATCCTGGCGGCGTTCGAGATGGACGAGATCCTGTACGAACTACGCGAGCACTCCGCCGGGCTCAATGCCGGACGCTGGGACTATATCTTCAGCTGCATCAAGAAATTCCGCAGCAACAAGGACTTCTGCCTGGCCGACCGCGCGCTGGTCACGATGACCACGCACTTCATGAAGAGCTACGCGGAGTTGCTGGTCAAGACGTGCCATCGGCGCAATGCGCATGCGATGGGCGGCATGGCGGCACAGATCCCGGTGAAAAATGACCAAAAGGCCAACGCGGAAGCGTTCGCCAAGGTGCGGGCGGACAAGGAGCGCGAGGCGACCTACGGGCACGACGGCACGTGGGTTGCGCACCCTGCGCTGGTTCCGGTTGCGCTGGAGGCCTTCAACCGCCTCATGCCGACGCCGAACCAGATCGCGCAAAGGAAGCGCGACGACGTCAAGGTGACGGCGGCGGACCTGGTCAGGTTCGAGCCCGAGCAGCCGATCACGAGAGCTTGGTCTTCGCCTCAACATTAACGTGGCCATTCAGTACATCGGCGCCTGGCTTGCGGGGCAGGGTGCAGTGCCGATCTACAACCTGATGGAGGATGCCGCGACCGCCGAGATTTCGCGCTCGCAGGTCTGGCAATGGATGCGTTCGCCCAAGGGCGTGCTCGACGACGGCCGCAAGATCACCAAGGCCATGGTCGCCACCATGATCCCGGAAGAGGTCGTGAAGATCCGCGAACTGCTGGGCGACGCCTATGCGGAGGGCAAGTACGACGACGCAGCCGAGATCTTCGCGGATTTGGTCAACGACGATACGTTTGTCGAGTTCCTGACTTTACCGGCGTACGAGCGAATCGACTGAACGAAAGCAGCGTCGACGCGCGGCGTTGCATCGAAGCGTGAACACGGGACGGCGCTCGCGGGCGCCGCAGGCTCGCTCCGGCCTCCTGCCCGCACCGCTTCAGCTCAGCTTGACCGCGAATCCGCGTTGCACGCCGGGTCGTGCCATCATCGTGTCATACCACCGCTTGACGCTCGGGAAGTCGGCGAGGTCGACCTTGTGCCGCGGATGGCGCCATGCCCAGCCGAGAATCGCGAAGTCCGCGATCGATAGTACGTCAGCGAAAAATTCGCGCGCTTCCAGCCGACGGTCCATGACGCCGTAGAGCCGCCGGGTTTCCTTCGAGTATCGCTCGAGCCCGTAGCGGCGATCGCTTTCGTCGTCGACGCCAGAAAGTGATGGACCTGACCGGGGATCGGTCCGAACCCGCCATGCTGGAACATCAGCCACTCTAGTACGGGGATGCGCGCGGCGAGGCTGCTCGGCCGGAATTTGCCGGTCTTCTCGCCCAGATAGATGAGGATTGCGCCCGACTCGAACACGCTCACGGGCTTGCCGTCGGGACCCTCGGAGTCGACGATGGCCGGAATCTTGGCGTTGGGACTGATCTTCAGGAATTCAGGTTCGCGCTGGTCGCCCTTGCGAATATCGACGACCTTGACCGTATACGGCAGCGCCATCTCCTCGAGCGCGACGCTGATCTTGCGGCCGTTGGGGGTGTCGAAAGCATGCAGTTCGATGGTCATTTGGTGTTCTGCGTGGTGGTTGGCGGCGTCGCGGGGATGGCCCGAAATACTGGTCCACCAGTGTAGGTGTTCGCCGCCATTCGCGAAGTTGAGCCCGGGTCGGATGGGCATTATGCCGCATGAACTCAGTCTACTTACGGGGCGTTCGCCACCAACCCATATCCGACCGTTCGCGACGTCGAACGCACTCCGTCCGTTGCTGATTGCGCAAACAAAAGCCCCCGCGGTCCCGGTCGTGAATGACCGGAACTACGAAGGCTTGAGAAACGCTGCTGACCGTCGTCGGTATCCTGCCGACCGATGTGTCGCGGGCCGGAATCGCTCCCGGCCCGCTTGGCCAATCCTTACTTGTTGACGTGCACCTGCATGAAGTTGTCTTTTGCGGACGTGTTCAGCACCCGTATCGTCGTACCCGTTTTCGGTACCTGCACACTGGACCAGCCGAAATTGCTGATTGCCGGATTCGGCGCCACCCAGTAATTCGCCATGTCGTCGAACAACGGGTTGCCCGGCAGACCACCATAGCACTGCTGACACTGTTCGCGTGGAGGCAGACGGTGTCCGTCGGCTCGAGCCCGAAAGTCGAGTCATACGACTGGTAGCGCGGGCGCCAGACCTGACCGTTATCCGGCCGCAGCAGCAGGTCCGGGTGCGCATCGACGGGCAGATACAAGCCTCCACAGCGGCCGTTGGAGCAGTGGTCACCGACGTTGTTGTCCTCAAACGACGTGTCGTAGTACCACACGAGCAGGCCGTCCTGGTACGGGAAGTGCTCGACCCAGTTGCCCAGCGCCGGATTGTTCAGGAAACCGAAGTTGTACGGGCCCGTGCGCAGTCCGTCGTCGTAGCCGCGGTAGTTGCGATATTCGGCGAAGTAGGCGTTGAAGAAGGACTGGGCATAGTCGCTGGTCGTGCGTGCGAAGCCCGCGTACGTCCAGCCGGGCTCGGTTTCGCCGCCATCCACCGGCTGACCGCTAATGGCGATGTCATCGATGAACAGACCCTCTTCGGCCACGAAGCCGTCGGTCCAGTAACGGAAGCCGATGGTCACTGTCTGCCCGGCGAACGCCGACAGATCGGCGGTCAAGTCAACCCAGGCGCCGCCAGTGGTGCCGGTGATACCGTTGCCGAAGTTCTGGCCATTGGGGTTGGTAGCCGTCGACAGGCTGGTCGCGACGGGCATGCCGTTGATCGTCAGATAGGCGTAGTCCCAGTCCTCCTCGATGTCGTACTTGACCTTGGCGGCCAGAGATGCCGTGCCTGCCGGTAGCGTGACCTGGCGGGTCATGCTGTTATCAAGGCTGTTTCCTGATCCGGAGTAGTACTCGTAGACGCCGGCGAAGGGCGCGCCGATCTCCGTGCTGACTTGCTTGTCCGGCAGCAGAACGACCAATTGCTGCGCCTGCTTCGTATTGGCCGACGCGGGCCCGAGCTTGACTGAGGCTTTCTGGCCGTAGCCGACGACCTCATAGTTCGACCAGCCGAGGAAGATTTTCTCGTAGGCACTCATCGGGATCGGCTTGCTGCCGATGCCTTCGGCCGCCACACCGGTGCTGCCGTACGAGCCACTTGAGTACAGCGTCCAGAAGCCGGTCGAATTCTCGGCGCCACCGGTATTGCCGCTGGTGTCGTAAAGATCGGGCAGGCCAAGGTCATGGCCGAACTCGTGCGCGAATACGCCGACGCCACCGTTCTCCGGCTCGACCGTGTAATCGCCGATCCAGTAATTGCTGATCGACCGATTCTCGTGCCGCCGAAGGGAACGACGACACCGCCCACCGTCGGGCCATTGGCATACTGCACCGCCCAGCGATGGCTCCAGATGCGTCGGTGCCCTGCGCGCCGCCGCCGGTCTCCTCGCCCTCGCCGGCATGCACGACCTGGAAGTGGTCGATGTAGCCATCGGGCTCGTTGAAGTTGCCATCGCCGTCGTAGTCGTAGCGGTCCCAGACGTCGAACTTCGCCAGGTAAGCGTTGATCTGGGCAACCGTCTTGCCGGCAGCGATCTGCGCGTTGTACCAGGCGTTGGCGGCGTCCTGTACGAAGCGCCACGTTTGCGGGCAGACGATGTCGCCGCAGTAGTTGCGCCCATAGTGTGCCGCGTTATACGGCACCTGAACCCAGTCGGTGACGTCGCCATTGACGGTGTAACGGTTCGACGATTGCTCGATGTAGAAATTGCGCATCGAGACGGCGCCGGGAGCTTCAGAGAACAGCATGTTCTCGTAGTACGCCTTGCTGAAGTCGGGTGCCCAGATCGTCGTGTTGTCGACCGTGCGGTCCGGCTCCGGAATTCGGTTTCGCGTGGGACCCGGGACCCCAGATTGGAGAGCAGCGAACGGGGAATCCTGCGGACCGAACTGTGCAACGATCGTGAATATAGAGTCCTCGCCCTGGCGTGCCAGTTCGACGAACTGGCCCTTGGCGACTTCCATGACCTTGTTCTTGCCCGTGGTAAGCGGCTGAGCCTTCGCCTGACCCTGGCCCTTGAGCAGCTTTTGAAGTCCCTGTTTGCGCAAATGGGACTGCTTCTTGCTGAGCGGGTCTTGAACGTTGTCCGAATGCCCCTTGCCGTTCTTGCCGGGAACGAGGTCTTGCGCGTATGCCGCGGGTAGCGACAGCGCGAGCGCTGCGGTGAACGCGAGAACGAATATCGGCCTGCTATTTAACATCGTGAAACCTCCCTGATTTTGCTGCGGACGAACACCTCCACGCGCCGGAAAGGCGGCGTGGTTACGCATACGTTCGATTGCGAACGTGCGACAACGATAGATACCGGGGCGCCTACTGAAACGACTGATTTGGCGCGGGTCGGCTTATGGACCGATCCCGTCAGCAGTGCTTGGGCGGCTCACGCGGCGGGCAACCGATCAGTCGAATCCTGGCGCGTGCGTGAACGCCGGTAATTCGGGCGACCACGGCTGCCAGTAGTGAAGGTTGCATCACCCGCAGGATGACCCAATAACCCGTTCCGCACAAGAGGAACGGCAATGCCGATTGCGACACATCAGAGTGCAACCAGAATAGGGCTTGTATTTGATTGACCTTTCTTGACCTTGATCTTGACCCTTCGTTTCAACATGTATTATCATGTCTTAATACAAGAAGCGCGCTGGGTTGCCGGAACGTGCAGGGGCGCCGCTAAGGTTAGCTCTAACGCATGGCGAAGCCCGGCCCCTGAACTGAATGCGCGCGATATCTCGGAGGACACGACATGCGGAATTTCGCCCGCCTGCTCGAACGCATCGGCCACCTGATGAGTGTGGTGGCAATTGCGATCGTCGCCTTGCTCGCCTTCCCGATTTTCTACGATGCACTCGCCCGCAAGGCGGGCATGCCGACCACGTGGGTATTCGAGATCAGCCAGTACGCGCTCATCACGGCCGTGTTCCTCGCGAATGCCTATGCGCTGAAGCATGGCAACCATTTCCGCGTCGGGATCCTGAAGTCGGCATTCCCGCAGCTGGGGCGGGCGTTCGATGACCTTTCGCTTCTGGTGACGCTGCTTTTCGGCCTCATCATCGTCTACGGCGGAGGCGTGCTGACGCATTACTCTTACGTGAACGGCGTGCGTTCTGCATCCATTCTCGACATACCGCTCTACGTTCCGCAGGCGATGCTTCCGCTGGGCGGTTTGGCGCTGGTGCTGCAGGCGCTGGCACTGCTGCTTCTGCGCGAATCGCCGTCCGAACACACCGCTTTCGAATAGCGTTGCCCAGTCGAGCCCACCGTGGACACCCCCGGCCTCATCGCGATCGCACTTCTGTTCCTGTTCATGCTGTTGTCGATCCCCGTGTTCGTCTCGATGGGGCTCGCGGCTTTCATCGGCTTCGTGATCGCCAAGAGCTTCGACGGCGCGATGTCCACGTTCGGCGACATCGTCTGGCAGAGTGCGTCGATTTTCGAGCTCGTGGCGATTCCGCTGTTCATATTAACCGGTGTGCTGGTGGAGAAGATCGATGCCGGCAAGGACCTTTTCGCGTGCACCAAAGCCTGGGTCGGCAACCTGCCGAATTCGCTCGGCGTGGCCACTATCCTGGCGTGCGGCGTGTTCGCGGCCATCAGCGGATCCAGTATCGCGTGTGCGGCGACCGTAGGCATCGTCGCCATCCCGCTGCTGCTCGACGAACGCTACTCGCGATCACAGGCGGGTGGCTTCTGCGCGGGCGGCGGCACACTGGGAATCATCATCCCGCCCAGCATTCCGTTCATTCTCTACGGTGTGATCACCGAAACCTCGATCGGCAAGCTCTTCATGGCCGGCGTGGTTCCCGGCATCCTGATGCTGACACTGTTCGTTGCCTACGTCATGCTGAGCCGGCCGCGCGTCGTTGTGAAGCACGATCTGACGTCGGCGCAGCGATGGGAGGCAACCCGCAAGGGTGTCGGGATCCTGCTGCTGCCACCGGTGATCATCGCAGCGATCTACACGGGCCTCTTCACGCCCACCGAGGTTGGGGCACTGTCGGTGGTCTACGTGCTCGCGCTGGGGATCATCCAGGGGCGCCTCACGCCGCAGAAGTTCTTGCAGGCCGCCGGTGCGTCGACGCGCACGAGCTGCATGTTGCTCATGCTGGTGGTTTTCGGGCAGTACTTCGCCCACTTCCTGACCTTCGAGCAGGTACCGCAGACGATCGCAGGATGGATCACCGCGTTCGAAGCCGGCAATTTCATTACGGTCAGCCTGATGATCCTGGTCTACGTCGTGCTCGGGATGTTTCTCGAGAGTGCGGCAATGCTGCTGATCTCGATCCCGATCTTCTTCCCGATTGCCCAGCATGTGGGGATGGATCCCATCACCTTCGGCGTATTCGCCTGCATCGCGATGGAGATCGCGCAGATCAGCCCGCCCGTGGGGATCAATCTCTACACGATTCACGGCGTATCGAGAATACCGCTGTGGGAGCTCTCCAAGGGCGCGCTGCCATTCCTGTTGATCCAGATCGGCATGCTGTACGTCATCTACTACGTACCCACGCTTTCGTTGTGGCTGCCGCTGCATATGCTCGGCAACTAGCCAATGCCCAGGATCGAGATCCAGTCATGAAGATCAACCGGGACAGCAGCGTTGCGCTGTACATCCAGATCGCCGACGGCCTGGCGCGTGATATCGGCCGGATGCGCTTCAAGCCGTTCGACCGATTGCCGTCGGAGAGCGAGTTGATGGAGCGATACGGCGTTTCGCGCGTAACCGTCCGGCAGTCCATTGCCCGGCTTGTGCATCAGGGCCTCGCCATTTCCAAGCAAGGCAAAGGTGCATTCGTGGCCGGACCGGTGGTACAGCACGAGCTGGAGGAGCTGAAGGGGTTCTACGATTCGCTGGTCGGGCAGGGCCACGCGCCGCAGACGCGCTTGGTGGAGTTCGGCCCCGGACACACTCCGCCGGCGATCGCACAGCTGCTCGGCACCGCGGGAGAGCAGGCGGTGTACCTGAAGCGCATTTATTCTCTGCAACGACGTCCGTTCGCGCTGGCCCGTGCGTGGCTGCCGCCCAGGGCGCGCGGAATTTCGCGGGATCAGGCGTCGCGCAATCCGCTCTACGCAATCCTGCAGATCCTGCTCGGTCTCAAAGTCGCCCGTGCCGAGGTCGGAATCATCGCGCGCAGCGCGGACCCGGAGGAAGTGGAACTGCTAAAGCTGCAACCGGGCAGCCCTGTCCTGGTCATGGAACGCACTTCCTACGCGAGCACCGGTGAGGCGCTCGAGATCTCGCGTTTCAGCATCGTTCCGGAAAACTATCGCTTCCGCCTGACCGTCGAGGGTCCGCTCGCCATCACGCGGCAGATCCAGGAGGTCGCTGCTGCGAAACGTTCACATGCGTCGCCCGCGCATTCATCAAAGCGGAAACGCAACACTCAGGAGAAACATCATGCAACTCACGGCTGAAGAGCACGCCATGCTCCGCGGTGACCAGGGACCAGTCGTCAAGGATGCCCTGGAGTACCTGATCAAGGTGGGTGAATTCTGGGGCGCCGAACGCCTGGTGGAAGTCACCAATGTGCACATGATGGGCGACATCGAGGTCATGGGTGACGGCGGCCTCAAGTGGCTCGAATGCACCGCTGAGAAGAAGGCGCGGTGCGCAGTGAACGTTAGCACCAACGCGCGCTCGTTCGACTTTCCGTTGGTGGCGCAGCTCGGACAGGATGCTGGCGAAGCGACGAAGGAAACCAGGCTCATTGCCCTGCTGCAGAAGATGAACGTCACGACAACGGACACCTGTATCAACTACCAGACGCTCTACCAGCCGCACCTCGGCGAACGCGTCGCCTGGGGCGACACGGGTACGGTGATCTACGCCAACTCGGTGTTCGGTGCGCGCAGCAACTTCGAAAGTGGCCCGGCTGCGTTCGCGGCAGGCATCACGAAGCGGGTTCCGGAATACGGCTTCCAGCTTGACCGCCATCGCAAAGGCACCTTTGTCGTCGACCTCAAGGCGGACCTGCGCGACCTCGCGGACTGGGGGGCGGTGTCCAAGCTCGTCGGCGAAGCGAACCAGAGCTACTTCCAGGTACCCGTGTTCACCGGTGTCGAGCGTGTTCCGACGTCGGATGAACTGAAGCACCTGGGCGCCGGGCTCGCGAGCTACGGATCGATGGGCATGTTCCACATGGTAGGCGTGACCCCGGAGGCCCCGAGTGTGGAGGCTGCGCTCGGGGGCAACGTGCCGCACTCCGCCATGACTATCACCGATGCCGAGATCGAGCGCGTATACCGTGGTTATGACCTGAAGGACGGGCGCTGCGACCTCGTGGTGTTCTCCGGCCCGCAGTTGTCGCTGTGGGAGATCAAGAATCTGGCGGAGCGCTTCGAGGGCCGCAAGGTGAAGCAGGGCACGCAGGTATTCATGACCAGCAGCAATGGCGTGATTTCGGCGGCGCGCAAGCTCGGGTACATGCAGAAGCTCGACGCCGCCGGCGTGACGACCATGGAAGGTGTGTGCTTCTACATACTGCAAAACCTGTCGCAGATGCGTGAACGTAATGGTTGGACGAACATGATTTCCAACTCGGCGAAGATCGTGAACATCATCGGCGCGCATCGCTTCAATACGATCCTGCGGCGCACGCAGGACTGCGTGGACATCGCGGTCACAGGGAGGTTGCAATGAGCGCCCCCGGATCGGCTCCGGAGGGTGCTTCCCCCGGAACGCATGGGCACGCCCCGCTGCAGGCGGACCGGACCAGCGACGTGCTGGCGACGATCAGGGTGAACCGCGCCTTCGGCGAAGTGGTCGAAGGTGAAGCGGTGGTGTCGGAGGAAGGTTTCAGCCCCCGCTACGATCTCGACCGCTGGACCGGGCTCATTTCCAAGCCCGGCCACAAGCTCGAAGGCACGCAGATCAAGGACAAGATCTGCTTCTTCCCGACGGCCAAAGGAGGTATCGCCGCCGGCTGGGCCTACTACGACATCAAGTGCAAGGGCATCGCACCGAAGGCGCTGGTCTTCGGCGTCACGAATCCGGTCATGGTGCAGGGGGCAATCTTTGCCAACCTGACCATTACCGAAGGCTGGTCGCAGCATCCGCGCGAATGCATCCAAACCGGCGACTGGGTGCGGGTCGATCCCGCGCGCGGTGTAGTCGAGCTGCTGAAACGCAAATGAGCGCCTATGAATACGAGTAGGCGCCCGCAAGAAAGATTGTTCAACCTGAAGGAGGAACGGCAATGAACGTACGCCTGATCACTTGTGCAGCCGCCGCGCTGCTGCTGTCCGCCGCGAGTGTCAACGCCGCGGAAACGCTGTCGCTTGCCACCTGGGGCGCTTCCAGCCACCCGCAGGTCAAGGAGTTCACCAAGCCTTTTATGAATGCCGTGGAGCAGGGTAGTAACGGAGCACTCAATTTCAAGTATTTCCCCGACGACCAGATGGTCAAGCAGAATTTCGTACCGAGCGCTGTACCTGCAGGCACGGTCGACATCTCGCTGGCCACGTTGGACAGCTGGGCAGGGCGGATTCCCGAGGTATCGGTCACCGTGACTCCGCTGTGGCCGTTGTCCATGCAGGAGACCCGCGACACGATGGTGCCCGGCAATCCGCTCTTCGACTGGTTCGATCGCGAGTTCCAGAAGACCGGCGTGAAGATCCTGTGCATCTTCGATATCGGTCCGCCGATGGTGTCGACCAATTTCGACCTGCGCGGCCCGGCGGATATCAAGGGCAAGAAGATCCGGGCAACATCGAAGGGCCACGCGCAGTTGCTGCAGGCGCTCGACGCGTCACCGGTGGTACTGAGTGTCGGCGAGGTGTATCAGGCGCTGCAGCGCGGAACCGTGGATGGCGCTATCGGGGGGCTGCAGGGCATGGTGGGTCTCAAGCACTACGAGGTTGCCAAGAACGCGATGGCTTCCAATGGTGTCCTGGGCACCTACATTCACGCGTACGTCATGAACCTCAAGCGATTCAATGCACTGCCCAAGGATCAGCAGGCGCTCATCATGAAGGCCGCCGCGGACGCCCGGAACCTCGCGCAGGACACGATGATCAACAGCTATCAGCAATACCTCGGTGTGGCGCAGGAGAAAGGCATGAAGCTGTTCGACCTCAAGAAGGGGTCGCCCGAGTGGAATCAGTGGCAGGCCGCGACCGCCAGCTTCAACGCGGCCGAGAAGAAGAAGCTTTCCCCGGAGTTGATCAAGCTGATCGGCCAATAAATCGGGACGGGGCGGCTACGGGACGGGGCGGCTACATCTGCTTGAACAGGTGGGTGTAGCTGCGGCTGACTTCCAGTTTTTCCTGGCGTCCCCTGACCTGCACCACCTGCTTGCCGCGGAAATTCCGACTGACCTGTTCGACCGCATCGACGCGAATCACGGTGGCGCGATGGATCTGCCAGAATTCGTTCGGGTCCAGGTTGTCGATCAGTTCCTTGATCGGCTTGCGGATCAGCGCTTCGAATTCCAGGGTCTGCACGCGGGTGTATTTGTCTTCGGCGCGGAAGAACAGGATGTCCCGGGTCGGAATCATGCGAATTCCCGTGCCTACGCTCGCCTGTATCCATCGCATGTAGTCGCGCGTCTTGATGTCGCCGTTGCCGAGTCTTTGCGATAGCCGCTCCAGCAGGTCGTCCATGGGATCGGGCTTTTGCTGCAGCCGCTCGCGCAGCCGCCGGACGGTCACCGCAACACGTTCCGGCTCGACGGGCTTGAGCAGGTAGTCGATGGCGCCGTGGGCGAAAGCGCTGATGGCATA
Source organism: uncultured beta proteobacterium (assembly GCA_963756765.1). Taxonomy (GTDB): domain Bacteria; phylum Pseudomonadota; class Gammaproteobacteria; order Burkholderiales; family Casimicrobiaceae; genus VBCG01. Next base: position 150,875 of record CAVWPC010000001.1, read on the forward strand.
GCCATCGAAAGCTGTCACGAACACGACATGCGCCTGGCCGGCCAGTGCCCGCGCGGTCTTGATCCCGTCCATTTCCGGCATGCTGATGTCGAGAAATACGATGTCGGGCTCCAGGCTCTGCGCCATGGCCACGGCTTCGCGGCCATTACCGGCCTCGCCAAGTATCTGCAGTTCCGGCCAGGCGTCCTTCAGTCGGCCGATGATCTGTTCGCGCATCAGGCGTTCGTCGTCCACGACGATTGCGGTGGGAGATTTCGCGTGCATGGAGTGGCCTGATCAAGCGCTTGGCGGTGCCACTTCGTAGGGTATCGCAATCGCCGCGCAGGTGCCGCCTGACGGCGGCACGCTGATTATCAGTTCAGCGCGACTGCCGTACAGGGCTCCCAACCGCGCGCGGATGTTCGCGAGGCCAAGCCCATGGCCGCCAGTCGGCGCAAAGCCCACGCCATTGTCGATGACCTGGACGATCAGGTTGCCGTCGGTGATTTCGGCGGCGATCTCGAGACGGCCTCCCGCCGCCTTGGGTTCGAGACCATGCCGGATGGCGTTCTCGACCAGCGTCTGCAACATCATCGAGGGAAAGATCGCGGACTTGAGTCCCTCGCGTATCTGCACCACGGTGTGCAGGCGTTCTTCCATGCGCATGGCCATGATTTCGAGATACGCTTCCGACAAAATGACCTGCTGGCCGAGCGTGGGTCGGCTGCCATCCCGCATCTGCGGCAGCGCCGAGCGCAGATAACGAATCAGGCTTTGCTGCATCCTGGAGGCGCGCGGAGCGTCGGTCCTGATGAGCTGGTCGATGCTGCCCAGCGTATTGAACAGAAAATGCGGTTCAATCTGCGCCTGCAATGCCTCCAATCGCGCCTCGATCACGGTCCGCTCCAGTTGCTCGGTTTCGGCCCGCTGGGTGGCTTCCTTTGCCGCCAGTTCGGCGCCTCGCTTGCCGCCCGCCACGACCTTGATGATCATCGAGGCAACAATCAGGAAAAAAGTCAGCGCGGGGTAGTTCAGCATCCCGCCCAGGATGAACGCGAGGAATGCGACGACGAGAAGGGCTTTCCACGAGATGACGGCGAGCCAGTCGAAAAACGACCACCACATTACGACGATGCCCTTGCGGACCTGGCGCAGCGCCTCGCGGATACCCATTGGTGGCGCTTTGGCGCGCGTTGCGGACAGCACGGCATCGCCGGCGCGTGGAGGAGAAGGGTCGCTGTTCATGGGAGGGCTGCTGGTTGAGTGTCGTCGGCGAGACTAATGCAGCCGACGTGAAGATTCCAACGCGAAGGGACAGAATGCGCGCAGGCGCGGATGAAATGCAAAGGAAGCACGCGGATGGGTCCATTTCGGTTTGCATCTAGGGCGTCACACATCCGGTGCGACGGGCGCGCAACGCCACCTTCCCGATGCATGGTACCGCCGGCGGGTAGGCCCGGCTTGAGCGCCAAGGGTCTGCCAGGTACCCGGGAACACCAATCTCCCGAATCCGGCGCGCGGGTCACGCAAGAACTGCATCGACCGCGCCGGTACGGATACACTGGACTTCTGGCCCAGGCAGGGGCTCGCGCGCGATCCCGCGACGAGTTCGATTATCGACCGATTGAGTAGGAGACACGAGTTGCGCCTGCGCGATTGCCACAACTTTCACGACTTCCGTCGACTGGCACGCCAGCGGCTGCCGGGCCCGATCTTCAACTACATCGATGGCGCGGCCGACGATGAGGTTACCTATCGTCGCAACACCGAGAGCTTCGAGCGATGCGATCTCGTCCCAAACGTGCTGCGCGGCGTCGAAACGGTCGACCTGTCGGTCACGGTCATGGGCCAGAAGCTGGCGCTGCCGTTCTACTGTTCGCCCACTGCATTACAGCGCCTGTTCCACATCAGGGTGAACTCGCAGTTGGCGCCGCCGCTGCCAAGTACGGCACGATGTTCGGCGTGTCCTCGCTCGGTACAGTCAGCCTGGAGGATGTCCGGAGTCGTTTCAATACGCCGCAGGTCTATCAGTTCTACTTTCACAAGGACCGCGGACTGAACGACGCAATGATGCAACGCGCCAAGGAAGCGGGGGTCGAGGTCATGATGCTGACGGTCGACAGCATCACTGGCGGCAATCGGGAGCGTGACCTGCGCACGGGATTTTCCATTCCGTTCCGGTTGTCGCTGGGCGGGACTGGCGCAATTTGCGATCAAGCCGCGCTGGGGCATCGACTACCTGGACCCATGAGAAATTCAGCCTGCCGCAGCTGGACCAGCATGTCGACATGAGCGGCGGCGCGCTGTCGATCGGCAGGTACTTCACCGAGATGCTGGACCCGTCGATGAACTGGCGCGATGTGGCCGCGATGGTCGAGCGTTGGAACGGACAGTTCTGCCTCAAGGGCATCATGTCTGTGGCCGATGCCAGGCGCGCTGCGGACATCGGCTGCACCGGCATCGTCCTCTCCAATCATGGTGGCCGGCAACTCGATGGATCGCGCGCGGCGTTCGATCAACTGTCCGAAGTGGTGGACGCGGTGGGCGACCGGCTCGACGTCATGATGGACGGCGGCGTCCAGCGCGGGACGCACGTTTTGAAGGCGTTGTCGCTCGGCGCGAAGGCGGTGGGACTGGGCCGCTATTACCTCTACCCGCTGGCGGCTGCGGGTCAGGCCGGCGTCGAGCGGGCGCTAGGGCTCTTGCGCACCGAGGTCGAGCGCGACATGAAGCTGATGGGATGCAGCGAAATCAACCAGCTGTCCCGGGAGAATATTCGACTGCGTTGATGCGCAGGGCGCGCGACTCCGCGAGGGTGCTCGTTGGTGACCTCCGGATTGGTGACTTGTTGATCTAACACTGGGAGCACCGATGCAGACGCGACAACTCGGCCGCGACGGTCCGCGGGTATCCGCCATCGGCCTCGGCTGCATGGGCATGAGCGAATTCTACGGCGCGCGGGATGAAGCAGAGTCGGTTGCGACCATCCGTCGCGCGCTAGACCTCGGGGTGAATTTCCTGGACACGTCGGACATCTACGGTCCGCACACGAATGAAGAACTCGTCGGGCGCGCAATCAAAGGCCGGCGCACCGATGTGTTCCTGGCCACCAAATTCGGGATCCTTCGCGACCCGCAGGATGCGTCGGTACGTGGGTTCGACAGCAGCCCCGCCTATGTTCGCCGTGCCGTCGATGCGAGCCTGCGCCGCCTCGGTGTCGATGCGATCGATCTGTATTATCAGCATCGGGTTGACCCGAACGTGCCGATCGAGGATACCGTCGCGGCGCTCGCGGATCTGGTACGAGCGGGCAAGGTACGGTACATCGGCCTTTCCGAAGCGTCCGTCGCTACGCTCGAACGCGCTCATTGCGTTCACCCGATCACGGCGCTGCAGAGCGAGTATTCGCTGTGGACACGCGAGCCCGAGGATGGGGTGCTCGCCGCATGCCGGCGACTCGGCGTTGGCTTCGTTGCCTACAGCCCGCTCGGCCGCGGTTTCCTGACCGGCACGATCACACGCCCCGAGGACCTTTCCGAAGATGACTACCGCAGGGTCAGCCCGCGATTCCAGGGGGAGAACTTCGCCAAAAACCTGACGCTGGTGGCGCAGGTCCGCAAGCTCGCGGCCATGTGTGGCTGTACTGCGGGTCAACTCGCGTTGGCTTGGACATTGGCGCAAGGAGACGATGTCGTTCCCGTCCCCGGTACCAAGCGGCGGAAATATCTGGAAGAGAACGCCGCTGCGGTCGCGCTGCAACTCCCGCCGGAAGTGCTGGCCAACCTCGAGGCAGCATTTCCCTACGGTGCGGCAGCAGGCGAACGGTATCCGGCGAACATGATGGGTGCACTGAACCGCTGATTCGCCGGGATCCCCTATTCGGGTCAGGTTTGCTCGCCGCCTTGCGATGCCATGGGATCGGCCGCACTGACCTGCGCGAGCGTGACCCGAAAGCACGCCCCCGATCCCTGTCGCGCGACGAGGTCCAGGGTTCCTCCGAAGCGCTGCATGATCTGCCAGCTGATCGCGAGCCCCAGTCCGGCGCCGGCGGCGTCGGTTCGCGCGTGTCCGGAGCCGCGGATGAACTTCGAAAAGATCCTTTCCCGCTCCTCGGCGCGGATGCCAGGACCGTTGTCCTCGACCAGGACTTCGTAGTGTCCGTCGCGGAGACCGCTCGATACGCGGACATACGGCTCCTCGCTGACGTTGTATTTGATTGCGTTGGAGATGAGGTTGATGAAAACCTGCGCCAGACGGTCTCCGTTTGCGGCTACGAAAACATTCTGCGCACGCTGGCCTTCGGACACGCGCACGCGGAGGCCGACCGCCAGGCCGTGGCAGGCGCGGATGGCGTCGCTCAGTATGGTCTCCGGATTGATCGTCTCCGCCGCCCACGGCGCGATGCCGCGCTCGAGCACGCTCAAGTCGAGCGTGCTGTCGAGGAGCCGAGTCAGACGGACGCTCTCCGCATGAATGATGCGGAGGAAGCGGGTGGACTGTGCGGGGTCTAGATTGCGCTCGTCGAGCAGAATCTCCGCGAACGAGCGGATCGAGGTCATCGGCGTGCGAACCTCGTGACTGACCTGGCTCAGGAACTCGTCCTTCTCGGCATCGAGCCGTTGCAGCCGCTCATTGGCCTCGCTCAGCTGGCTCGCGGTCGCCTCGAGTTCGAGCGACTTCTGCTCGAGGCGCTGGCTGTATTCACGCACGCGCTGCGTCTCGTCGGCGATTTCGATCAGTGCGCCGAGGCTGATCGTTTCGCCGGTGATGACCTGCGAGATCATTGCATGCGCTGACGCCGCCCCTACGCTCCCCGCCAGTTTGCGCTCGAGCTGCGTGATGAAGGCGTTGTCGGCTACGGGCGTATCGGAGTCGAGGCCCTGGGCTCTCGCAGCCTGCTGGAACAACAGCAGCGACTCGTTTGCTCCCAGGATGCGCTGCGCGAGGATACTCAAGTCGCGCGTGGTCGCCGAGCGATGGATCAGGCCAGAAGCCTCGGACGGTGGTTTGTAGACATCGACGAACAGCGTGCTTTGCAACCGCTCGAGCGGGCGGGGTTCCCGCCACAGGGAAAGGAGCACGAACAGGACGGTGTTGACCGACAGGCTCCAGAAGAGCGAATGCACCAGCGGGTCGAATCCCGTTAGCCCCAGCAGCGCCTGCGGCCGCAGCAGCGCGATGCCGAACGGTCCGTCATCGATGACCGCTTGCGTCACTACGAATCCGCCGGCGAAGCTTGGCAGGAACAGGGTGTAGGCCCATAGGGACGCCCCGGCGACCAGGCCGGCGACGGCGCCCGCGGCATTGGCACCGCGCCAGAACAAGCCCCCGATCAGGCAAGGCAGGACCTGAACGACGCCCGCGAACGCGATCAGTCCGATTGACGCGAGTTCCTCGGAGCCGCCACTCAAGCGAAAATAGACGAATCCGAGCAGTAGGATAACGGCGATGCTGATGCGCCGACTGGTGAGCAGGAAGCGACGGATTTCGCCGCTCGCCGGATTTGCGACCCAGCCCAGCCGCAAGGCCACCGGCATGATCAGATGATTCGAGACCATCGTGGACAGCGCGATGCAGGCCACGATGACCATCGAGGTCGCCGACGAAAATCCGCCCAGGAACGAGAGCAGCGCGATTTCCTCCTGCCCGGCCCACAGCGGCAAGGTCAGCACGAACATGTCGGGATTGGAGCCGGCTGGCAGGAAGCGCAGACCAGCGATGGCGATCGGAAGCACGAACAGAGTGATCAGGAACAGGTATAGCGGGAACAGCCACGATGCGGTACGCAAGTGCTGCTCGTCGATGTTTTCGACCACGGTCACCTGGAATTCGCGCGGGAGGCACACGACCGCGGCCGCCGCCAGAAAGGTGATCGTGATCCAGCGCGGTCCGAACATGTCCTGCGCCCGGAGGAGGTCGGGCGGAGCCTCCGCGAAGATCGCGCCGGGGCCGTCCGAGATGCCGTAGACGACGAGCACGCCGACGGCAAGCAGTGCGACCAGCTTCACGATTGCCTCTAGGGCAATCGCCGCGACGACGCCATGATGGCGCTCCTTGGCGTCGATGTTGCGCGTGCCGAAGATGATCGTGAACACTGCCATGCCGACCGCGATCCAGAAGCCGGTCCGGTAGTCGGACGCCATGTCCGGCAATCCGGATAGCGTGCCGGGACCGGAGTTGTTGATCACGTCGAAGCTGGTCGAGACAGCCTTGAGCTGCAGCGCAATGTAGGGCGTGGTGCCGACGACCGCGATGAGCGTCACCAGGGCCGCAAGGGCCGCACTCTTGCCGTAGCGCGAGGAGATCATGTCGGCGATCGACGTGACGCCGTGCACATGGCCGATGCGCACCAGTTTGCGCAGAAGGAGCCACCAGCCGACGAACACGAGGGTCGGACCGATGTAGATTGTGGCAAATTCGAGCCCGCTACGCGCGGCGGAGCCGACTGCACCGTAGAAGGTCCAGGACGTGCAATAGATGGATATCGATAGCGTGTAGACCAGCGGAGACTTGAGCCAGCCCAGCTCGCCCCGCCGCGCCCGCCGGTCGCCCACGAACGCCACGCCGAACAGCAATGCAACGTACAGCAGCGCGATGACAAAGACGAAATTGGCGGAGAGCATCAGGCGTTCGCGTCGTTCGCGCGCGTATCGTCGTCCGCGCGCGGTCCCGGGTCCGGCGGCGCGAGCCAACGGGCAAGCAGGGCCGCAGCCGCGATAAGCGCAAGCCAGACGCCGAACAGGTACACGACGATCAGCGGCACGCCGCCCACGTCGGCCTGCACGGCAAACAACGTGATTACCGGTGGCATCAGCAGGAACACGCCGAGCACCGGCAAGAGCCTCGCCGCATCGCGCGCCCGCGTTACGTCGGCAGGGTGATCTCCCTTGGTGCGCAGCATCGGGCGCGACCCGGCGGTGGGCGCCTAGGCGGGCAGCAGCCGGCGAACCTGGTCGATCAGCTCGCGGTTCGAGAAGGGCTTGGTCATGAATGCATCGACACCGATTTCCTCGGCCAGGCGCCGATCCTGGGCCTGGCCCTTCGCCGTAAGCACGATGACCGGCATGGTCTTCAACGCCGGGTCGCCTTTGACATGCTTGAGGACCTCGAAGCCGTTGCGCCGCGGCAGCATGAGGTCGAGGATCATGAGGTCCGGGGGATCGCTTTGCAGTCTGAGCAACGCCGCCTCACCATCGAGGACGACCGAGACCACGTAGCCCTCCCGCTGCAGCATGAAGCGCAGCGACTCGACGATGTTGGGCTCGTCTTCCGCAATCAGCACCTGCCCCGCCATTGCTTTCTCCGGCACGCGGAATGGGCCGAGTGTACCGCGGCGTCAGGCGTCGATGATCGGATCCTGCTCGCGATAACTGCATTTGCGCCGCAGGCACAGGCGGCAGTTCGCGCCGACCGGCACGGCCGGGGCGGTGGATGCGAGGTCGATCCCATCGCCGTATACCGTCTGGTCGGCGTGCAGCGCATCGCAGGCGAGCATGACCGATAACAGGCGCCTTGGCATCGCGAACGAAGGCCGCGGCTTCTCTACCGTCCGCGCTATGAACATGAAGCGGTCGCCGGTAGGAAACTCGGCGATCTGCCTGACGATTGCCCCGGGCGTCTGGAAGGCACCATACAGCGCCCAAAGGGGGCACGCATTGCCGTAGCGAGGCAGCAGCAGCCGGGCCAGCGGATAGCGCTTGGTAACGTAGCCGGCGGCATCCACGCGTACCAGGCCGAAGGGGACGCCCTCGGCACCGGGACGTCGCAACGTGACCAGGCGGTGGCAGACCTGCTCGTAGCTCGATGCGAAGCGCTGGCAAAGGTGGTCGATGTCGTAGCGCGCCGCCAGCGCGGCGTCGCGAAATTCCGCATACGGCAGCAGCGCCGCCTCGGCGAGATAGGACGACAGCACGCGGCGGGTCCGCCGCCGCGCGGCCTCTGTCGACAGCAGGGATGCCGTCGCGATTTCCGCATCGACGGCTTCGCCATTGCTGTACAGATGGGTGGCAAGACGCGCGAGCTCGTGTCGACGTGTGGTGCCCGGTGTCGCGTCGCCGATCCACAAGGTGCGTCCCTCGACGTCGTAGTGCGCCGCGGCAGGGGGTGCAACCTCGCTGATATCCGTAGATGCACGCGTGACGACCGCCACGTCGTGCGCGTCGCGAAGGTAGGCGACCAGCAAGGCTTCGCTGCATTGGCCTTCGACCCCGGCCGCCGCGCGAAACGCGGCCGCGACCCCTTCCAGTGCGGGAAAAAAGTTGTTTCGCTCCAGCAGGAAGTCGTCGACTTCCTCGACCGGCACGATCGGCCGCGGGCCGGAATTGGCCTTTTCGAAGAAGGCCGCCAGGGCCTGGGCAACATCGGCCAGTTGCCCGCTTTCGTTGCCGATAATTGCGATGAAGCGATGCCGTTCCGCTGGCTGAAGATCCTCGATGGTCTCGAGGATTTCCGCGGAGGAGCGGATCGCTGCGACCCGCGTGAGCATGCTGTGCACGGCATCGCCGAGGAACGGATCCTGGGACAGGCGATCGGACAGTGCCCCTACCGCCTGATCGCGATCCCGCCACGATCGATGCAATTGAACGAGTGCGCGCGCCCAGCCGGCGTGTCGGCCGGCGACCTCGGCGGCCGAACGCGGATCGAGCGTCAGTTCCGCGAGCATGGGTTCACCGGCGATTTCACCAAGGTCGCTCAGCAGGCGTTGTTCCGCCGCACCATCGAGATCTTCCGCCTGCAGGTCCAGCGCATGGGCGATGCGCGAGAGCAGGGCGCCGGCGATATTGCGCTTGTTGCTTTCGATCAAGTTGAGGTACGACGCCGAAATGCCGGCGCGGGTGGCCAGCGTCGACTGCGTGATACCGAGCGCCTGGCGCCGGTCCCGGATCTTCGGGCCTAGGAATGTCCGGGGCATGCCGTGCTCGTTGGCGCGCAGATGCTGCGCCGCAAGGTCAACAATTGACAAATTATCGGATGCATCGATGTCATTGTTGACAAAAATATCTCAATAAGTCAATTAGATATTGATTGATTGACATAAGCGCGCGATCATTTGCCCACGGTTCCGCTGGCTTGCAATAGCGAGAGATCGACAACGACAGATTCCATCCATCCGTAGGAGGACCAACTCATGGGCGACATTAAAGATACGAGCCGCCGCAACGTGCTCAAGGCCAGCGCGGCGCTAGGTGCGGGGCTTGCCGCCCCGTCACTGATCTTCACCCGCAACGCCTGGGCGTCGAACTTCGTCAACGATCCGGGCAAGGCCAAGACCGTGATGATCGGCTTCAACGTGCCCCAGACCGGACCGTATGCGGACGAGGGCGCGGACGAATTGCGCGCCTTCAAGCTTGCGGTCAAGCACCTGAACGGCGAAGGCGATGGCGGCGCGATGAAGACGTTCAAGCCGTCGAGCCTCAAGGGCAACGGCGTCCTCGGCAAGAAGGTGACGTACGTTACGGGCGATACGCAGACCAAGGCAGACGCCGCCCGCGCATCCGCGAAGCGGATGATCGAGAAGGACGGCGTCATCATGTTTTCCGGTTGCTCTTCGTCGGCCGTGGCGATCGCAACGCAGTCGCTGGCGCAGGAAATGGGCGTCATCTACATGGTGGGCCTCAGCCACTCGAACGACACCACGATGAAGGACCGGCGGCGCTATGGCTTCCGGCACTTCTTCAACGCCTACATGTCAGGTCAGGCGCTGGCGCCGATCCTCGGCAAGGAATACGGCAAGGATCGCAATGCTTACCACCTGACCGCCGACTACACGTGGGGCTGGACGCAGGAAGAGTCGCTCAAGAACGCCACCGAAAATCTCGGCTGGAAGACGACCGCCGCGGTACGCACACCGCTGGGGGCCGGCGATTTCTCGCAGTACATCACGCCGGTACTCAACTCGGGCGCCGATGTGCTAATCCTGAATCACTATGGCAAGGACATGGTGAATTCGCTCACGCAGGCGGTTCAATTCGGCCTCCGCGACAAGATGGTGAACGGCAAGAAGTTCGAGATCGTCGTCCCGCTGTATTCGCGCCTGATGGTGCAGGGCGCTGGCGATGCGGCCAAGGGCATCCTTGGCACCGCGAACTGGCACTGGTCGCTGAAGGATGCGGGTTCGCAGGCGTTCACCAAGTCGTTCGGCAACGAATACGGCGCGCCGCCTTCCCAGGCCGCACAAACCTGCTACGCGCAAACGCTGCTGTACGCGAATGCGGTCGAGCGGGCCGGCACATTCCATCCGCCGGAAGTGATCAAGGCTCTGGAAGGATTCAGTTTCGACGGCCTGGGCAATGGGGCGACCGAATATCGCGCCGGCGACCACCAGTGCTTCAAGGACGTCCTGGTGATGCGCGGCAAACAGAAGCCGACCAGTCGCTTCGACCTCCTCGAGATCGTGCAGGTCGTTCCCCGCAGCCAGGTCGAGTATCCGGTGACCATGGGTGGCGGCGAACTCGGTCCGTACGAACATTCCTGACCGACACTTGTCGGGCTGCGACCGCAGCAAACCCTGCCCGGTTCGCGGGCAGGGTTTTTGTGTACGCCCGCGCTGTGTGATCGAAAGTCGCTCCTTCTTGCTGGGTCGCTCCGTCCCGCTGCATCCACGACTTCGGAATTCACCGTAAACAACCTGTAATGGACGCCATCCTCCTCCAACTGCTGAACGGCTTCGACAAGGGCGGCGCGTATGCGTTGATCGCCCTGGGGTTGACGTTGATCTTCGGCACGCTGGGGGTGGTCAACTTCGCGCACGGCGCACTTTTTATGCTGGGCGCGTTCTGTGCCGTGACGATGCAGAAGCTGATGACGATCGGCAAGCCGATCAAGGATACGAGCATCACCTTCTTCGACGCGTACAAGAACGTCCCCTACCTGCAGCTCTGGTTCGGTGATTTCGGCGCGCGGCTCATTGATTATGCGGTTCCCTTGTCCATCCTGCTGACGATTCCGGTGATGCTCCTGCTCGGCGTGACGCTGGAGCGCGGTCTCATCCGCCACTTCTATCGTCGCCCGCATTCCGATCAGATCCTGGTCACCTTCGGTCTCGCCATCGTGCTGCAGGAGATCGTCAAGGCCTATTTCGGCGCCAATCCCATACCGACGCCGGCGCCGGAGATCGTCGCCGGGAGCGCAAACATCGGCGCGTGGCTGGGACTCGGCGACGGCCTGAGCTACCCTTGGTGGCGGCTTGTGTACTTCCTGTTCTCGCTCGTGGTGATCGGCGCGGTGTTCGCCTTCCTGCGCTTCACGACCTTCGGGATGGTGGTACGCGCCGGCATGCGCGATCGCGAGACCGTGGGGCTGCTCGGCATCAATATCGAGCGGCGCTTCACGATCGTGTTCGGCATCGCCGTCGTAGTGGCGGGCCTTGCCGGCACGATGTACACGCCCATCCTGCCGCCCGACTACCACATGGGCATGGAATTCCTGGTGCTGTCGTTCGTGGTGGTCGTCGTCGGGGGCATGGGTTCGCTCGCCGGAGCGGTGATTGCAGGTTTCATGCTGGGCGTCGTCCAGTCGTTCGCGTCGATGAACGAGATCAGCAGTCTCATTCCCGGGATCGACCAGATCATCATCTATCTGGTCGCCGTCGCAATCCTGCTGATTCGACCGCGTGGTCTCATGGGGCGCAAAGGCGTGATGGAGACCTGATGGCCACGCTGCCCACGACTTCCATCGCGCGCCGCAATGACCTGTGGCTCATGGGCGGCTTCGCGCTGGCCGTGCTGACGATGCCGGTGTGGATGGCGCCTTTCGGCGCTGCCTATCCCGACCTGCTGCAGCGCTTCGCGATCTACGCGATATTCGCGATCGGCTTCAATATCCTGTTCGGACTGACCGGCTACCTGTCGTTCGGCCATGCGGCCTTCCTCGGCGTGGGTTCCTACACCGCCGTGTGGTCGTTCAAGTTGCTCACGATGAACGTGTTGCCGGCGATTGCGCTGGCGATGGTGGTCTCCGGGTTGTTCGCGCTGGTCATCGGGTATATCTGCCTGCGGCGATCGGGAATATATTTTTCCATCCTGACGCTGGCGTTCGCCCAGATGGCCTACAACCTTGCGTACTCCGTGCTGACGCCGATCACCAACGGCGAGACTGGATTGCAGATCTCGCGTACCGACCCGCGCGTGATCGACACGATGATCTCGGGGCCGAGCACGCTGATCCCGTCGACCGAGTTCTTCGGCATGCCGATGCACGGGTATACGGGTTTCTACTTCTGCGCGGTCGCCCTGATTATCGCGTTCTTTGTCGCGTTACGCATCACGCGCTCTCCGTTCGGCACGATGCTGCGCGCCATCAAGTCGAACCAGAACCGCCTCAATTACACCGGCGTCCATTCACGGCCATACGCGCTCGCGGCCTTCGTCATTTCCGGTGTGTTCGCCGGTCTCGCCGGCGCCTTGCTGGCAGCGACCGATCCCCTGGCTGGCGCCGAGAGGATGCAGTGGACCGCCTCTGGCGAAGTGGTCCTGATGACTATCCTGGGCGGCGTCGGCACGCTGGTCGGGCCGGTGCTCGGCGCCGTCATCATCAAGTACTTCGAGAACATCTTTTCGTCGTTCAATGCGCAGACACTGCACCACATCTTCGGCTTCCTGCCCGACCCGATCGAGAACGTCGTGGTCACGGTCACCGGGCTTTTCGTGGGCAATGGCTGGAACCTCACGCTAGGTGTGCTGTTCATGCTGCTGGTGATCTTCCTGCCCGGCGGCGTCATGGAGGGTTTCCGCCGCTGCGGCCATTGGCTTCGGCGCCGATGGCGCACTGGCAACGAAGCACCCCCTGCCGCAGTGCAACAGCGTCAGCACCAGGCGCACCCTCCCGACCGGGCACCGCTGCGGGATCTTGCCGCCGGTAGCGCGTTTCCGCCTGCGCGAGCACCGGCGTCGCGGGGAGAGTGACGGTGAATCCACGCCAACTCGATCCGGCGACCGCGCTGCTTCAGGTGCGTGCCGTCAACAAGAGCTTTAGCGGGCTGCGGGCGCTCAACGATGTCAATCTCAGCATCGAGGAAGGTAGCGTCCACGCCATCATCGGCCCCAACGGTGCGGGGAAGTCGACGCTGCTCAATTGCTTCGTCGGCCGGCTGACGCCCGATACCGGAACGGTCCTCTTCGAGGGGCGCTCGCTGATCGGGCTCGCCCCGCACGAGATCAACCAGGCAGGCGTCGTGCGCGTATTCCAGACGCCGGAGATCTTCGCCGATCTGAGCCTCATCGAAAATGTGGTGATTCCCACCCTGGCCCGCCGCGATGGCGCCTTTTCCGTCAATGCCTGGTCGCGGACCGACGCACAGGCGGAGGTAACCGAAAAGGCCGAAGCGATGCTGGAAGAGGTGGGTCTCGCCGACCAGCGCCACGCGATCGCGGGCACGCTGTCGCGCGGCGACAAGCGGCGCCTCGAACTGGCGATGTGCCTCGTCCAGGATCCGCGACTCCTGCTGCTCGATGAACCCACGGCCGGCATGTCGCGCGCGGATACCAACCACACGATCGATCTCCTGCACCGCATTGGCGAACGCAAGATCACCAAGATCATCATCGAACACGACATGCAGGTCGTCTTTTCCCTGGCGAGCCGCATCAGCGTGCTGGCACAGGGTGCGGTGATCGCCGAAGGCGATCCCGCCACGATCAAGGGAGATCCGCGGGTGCAGGAAGCCTACCTTGGAGGGACCCATCTGTGACCGACGTGCCTCTCGTCCCGATGGCGACGGACACGGCCGCCGTGGTCCCGTCGAGTGTGCGAGCGCAACCGGCCGCGGGCGAGGCAAGGGCAGGAGTCGGCACCGACGATGCCTACTTTTCCTGCCGGGACATCCACGCCTATTACGGTGAAAGCTACGTAGTGCAGGGCGTGAGCTTCGACGTGCGCGAAGGCGAAATCCTGGCACTCCTCGGGCGCAACGGCGCCGGCAAGACATCGACGCTGCGCTCGATTGCACGGCTTGCGGATCCGCAATTGCAACGCGGCGAAATCTGGCTGCGCGGCACCGCGTTGCACCGGATGTCGGCATGGCAGGCGGCACGCAGCGGCGTCGGTCTGGTCCCTGAGGACCGTCGTATCATCGGCGGACTGACCGTCGAGGAGAACCTGAAGCTCGCCCAGATCGAAGAGCCGCTTGGCTGGCCGCTCGAACGTCTGTACGAGCATTTCCCGCGCCTGGCCGAGCGCCGCCTGCAGGAAGGGGTCACCCTTTCCGGCGGGGAACAGCAGATGCTTGCCGTAGCGCGCGCGCTCGCCCGTGACGTAAAGCTGCTGCTGCTCGACGAGCCCTATGAAGGCCTGGCGCCGGTGATCGTGCAGGAGATCGAAAAGATCCTGCACGAGGTCAAGGCGCTCGGTTTCACCACGATCATCGTCGAACAGAACGCGGTGGCGGCACTTAACTTGTCCGATCGGGCGATCATCCTCGAAATGGGAGAAGTCGTCTTCGATGGGAGTGCGCGCGAAGTGATCGACAACGTCGAATTGCGACACGAGTATCTGGCGATCTGAATCCGCCGGGGTTCTCGCCTTCGGGGGATGATCGCCCCTGTCGGAAAGTGACGCGGACGGCTTGGCACGCGTCTTGCTAATCAAGTCTTGGAGGTCGGCTTACAGCAGCGGTCGTGTTGTGCCGTGCGCGCTTGCTTTGGCCACGAATAAGTAACAAAAAGGGCGGTCTGATCTGCAGTTGCACTCGATGGCCGCCGAGCCCATAGGCGTCAGGCTGACGGTTTCCGGCGTTCGGAACGACGGCGGCAAAGCGAGAGCAAGCGTGAAGCATCTGTCGGATCTGTTGGGTCTGCCGTTCCGGCGCCTCGGCCGCGAGATCGCCGTTGCCTCCGGGAGCGCCATCGCCGCGTCGGACATACAACTACCGCTTCCCCGACCGGCCGCGCCGTTGTCCTCGGAGGCCGCGCCGCACGAACGTGCCCAGGGCACCAAGCGGGCCGAACTCAATCCCAAAGCCCAGGTGGCGGCACTCGTCGCCAGCGAGGCGCGGTTTCGCAGCCTTACACTGCTCGGTTCGGACTGGCACTGGGACCAGGACGTGCAGTTTCGCTTCACGGCGGTGAGCGGCAATTTGGCCGATCCGATCGGGGCGACGATTGCCAGGAATCTTGGACGTCCGCTCTGGCAGATGGCCCAGGTCGAAACGCTGGAAGGCGACTGGGAAGCGCATCGGAAGTGCCTGAAGGAACACCAGACGTTTCGCGACCTCGTGTTGCGAGGGCCGCGCCAGGACGGCGGCATGAGTTACGTTTCGATCAGCGGCGAACCATTGTTCTCCGACAATGGAACGTTCTGCGGCTATCGTGGCATCGGACTCGACATCACCAAGCAGAAGCTGATCGAAGCCAATATCCGGCGTCTTGCGCGCTTCGATCCGCTGACCGGCCTGCAAAACCGCACAGCGTTCTTCGAACGCCTGAATCACGCCCTGGCGGTCGCGCGCCGGCATGATCGGACCGTCGCCTTGCTCTTCGTCGACCTCGACCGCTTCAAGGATGTGAACGACGCACTCGGTCATGTGGCCGGCGACGAGGTGTTGAAGGCGCTTGCGCGGCGCCTCTCCAAGACGATCCGGGCGACCGACACGCTGGCGCGCCTGGGCGGCGATGAATTCATCATCCTTGCCGAGAATGTGGCCAACCAGGTCGACATCAACGAATTCGGCCTGCGCTTGTTGAAGGCCCTGGCCGAGCCGCTGGTGCTGCATGGGCAGGAATGCCGGCTCGGCGCGAGCATCGGCGTCGCGATGTTTCCTGCGGACGGCGAAGACGCCACGACGCTGCTCAAGAATGCCGATCTTGCGATGTATCGCACCAAGGAGTCGGGCGGCAACAACCTGGCCTTCGCGTCCGAAGTGGGCGCGCGACCGGTACAGGATCGGATGGTTCTCGAGGCGAGCCTGCGCCGGGCACTCGAACTCAACCAGTTGATGCTGCTCTATCAGCCCAAGGTTTCGATCTGGAACGGCGCCCTGACCGGGGTCGAAGCCCTCGTGCGCTGGCAGCATCCCGAGCGCGGCATGGTGCTGCCGGAAGCCTTTATCCCGCTGGCCGAGGATTCGGGGCTCATCCGCTACATCGCGCGCTGGGTGCTCCACCAGGCCTGCACGCAGGCCTGTCGCTGGCGTGACGAAGGTCCTGGGCCGATACGCGTCGCGGTCAACCTGTCCGCGCGCCAGTTCATCGACGGCGGCCTGGTGATCGAGGTCGCCCACGCGTTGGCGCAAACCGGACTCGCGCCCGACCTGCTCGAACTCGAGATCACCGAAAGCATGATGATGGCCCATCCGGAACGCGCCGCCGAGACACTGCTCGAGATCAGGGAAATGGGCGTGCATCTGTCGATTGACGATTTCGGTACCGGCTACTCATCGCTCTCGCGGCTCAAGAAATTTCCGATTGGCAGCGTCAAGATCGACCGGTCATTCATCAGTGAAGTTGCCAAGGATGCGGACGATGCAGCGATCGTTTCGGCCGTGATCGCGATGGCGCACAACTTGCGATTGACCGTGGTGGCCGAAGGTGTTGAGACGGTTGAGCAGATCCACTTCCTGCGCGAACGCAAGTGCGACGAGATCCAGGGCTACTTGGTCAGTCGCCCGATGACACCGGAACAGGTCTGCGAGTTCGCGGCGAGCGGGCATGGCCAGCATATCGCCGCGATCGCGCCAGCCTGACCACGCTTCGTCGAACTCGAAATTCGCGATGCTTCGCACTGACGATACGGGCGGCACTCAGACGAAGGCGCCATCCTTCCTCGCGTCGGCCCCGCCACTGTCCGTTCCCCGGCCGGGCTCCGATCGCGCGCTGACCATAGCCGCAGTGGAGCGCGCCGTCAACGGCATCCCCCCGCAGGATCCGCTCGCCGCGCAAAAAATTCTGTGTGAAACCCTTGCGCTGCTCGGCAGGGAAGATACTTCCGACCCGGTGCAGCTGCAGGCGCTCATTGCGCTCGACGGACACGCCCGCCTGGTGTGCGACCGCCTTTTGGAGCGCTACGTGGACGGGGACGCGCAGCTGCGCCTGCTCGACCGCAAAGTCATGGTCGCGGCAATACGGCTCTGCCAGTCGATGGCCCTGGGCTTCGAGTACTTCCTGGGTGCCTGCGGTCGCCCGGAAGGCGAACCCGCGTCCGCCTGTGCCGCAGTCATCGTTCACCTTTTCTACCACCGTCAGGTCGAGTTCCTGCTCAGGTTCTTCCGGTTCAAGAAGCGCAACGCGGAGCAATGGTTGGCGCTGCACGATACCTACCGCTTTGCACTGGAGCGTGGGTTGCACAGGCAACCCGTGCGAATGACGGCCGGCGCCTCGGCCATGCGGACCCCGGAGCAGCAATACATCCAGATCCTGCTGCTGGAAGTCATGAACGGCGGGCAGTTTTCGCCCCGCGAGGCTCTGTGGGCGTACAACTGGTTTGCGCGTTGGTGCACCGGACTCGCGCTCGACCCAACACCACCTTCTCGCGTCGGCGACATGGAAGCGAACGGGTTCGAAATCAACCTGTCCGGGAGCGAGGGGCCCACACGTCCGGCAGCGGCTGTGACCGGCCACTGCCTGTACTTCGACCCTGCCGTGTTGCAGGAGCGCATCGACGACGAATTGGCGGCTCTGGCGGCTGCCGATCCGGCGGCCGCCGCCCGCCGGCCGGCACGGGAGGGACAGCGCGCGTTGCTGATCAAGCTCAAGGTCCTCTTTGCCCGTACGCCGACACGTGCGGTGCGACGGGGCGAACGAGAGTCCGAAGGTTTGACCGTCCAAACCGTGGTTGGACTGCCGGCCATCGTCCGCGTCCTGCGCGAAGCGGTGCCAACGCGTCCGGAACCGAGGCGGCCATCTGCCGCATTGAACGAAGCCACGATCGGCGCGATGGATGCGCCAACGCGCACGCCGGCGCTCACTGCCTGGGGTGCTGGCCATTTCGGATCGAATGACGCACCCCAGAACTGGCAGATCAAGGACCGCAGCGACAGCGGCTGCCGGATGCGGGGCAAGACCGCCGACTTGAACCGGGTCATCCCGGGCTCGCTGATTGCCTGTCGCGCCGCCGAGAACGCACCATGGAGCATCGGCACAGTGCGTCGGCTGCGCCGCCTGATGGTCGATCATGTCGAGATTGGTGTCGAATACATGGGCAGCAATCCGCGATTCGTGAAAATGGTCGCTGACCATCACCCCGACGCCTCGGTCGATGGCTTGCTCGCCGCCGGACTCAAGTGCTTCGGCGCGCTCTACATGCCGCCCAGCGAACGATTTCCGGTGATGCCGATCAAGACGCTGCTGCTTCCGGCGCGCGAATTCCGGGCCGACGGTCGCATGACACTGCTGGCTTCCAATGCCGTCTATGCGCTGCGCCTCAACGAGCCGATCCAACGACAATTCGAATTTGTGTGGACGTCGTTCACCATCGTCGACCGGACACGGGTCATGGAGCGCGCGAGCGCCGGTACGTCGCTCTAGCATCACGAGGCAAGTCGACCTCTCCAGCGCATCGTTGCGACGGCGTCTTCCCTGCCGGCGTGCGACACCATGCGCTTGTGGTAGATTGCAAGGTCCTCACGTGAAGCCACGGGACACGCATGCGCGCAACGGCCTGCAACAAAAAATCTCCAGGCGCGGTTGGCAGCGCACTGCTCGCGCGGACGGCTCGCCTACTCACGTTTGTGGCATTGGTCGCGGCCATACCCGCAGCGCTCGCCAACACGGCGCACCTCAAGCTGACGGTTGAAGGTTCCGTGATCATCGACGAAACCTCGTCGGGGTCTTCGTTCGCAAACTCGCGAAGCTACACCACCAACGGTATCGCCGGCCGCCTGGTGGGGCTCGCCTATCAGGGCGGCGACATCGGCGCGCTGGTCTCGCTCACCGGCACGGTCAGGGCCGATGCCCAGGCGACGGTCACGTCGCGCGCCAACCTGCGTCTCACGCCACCTGCCGGTGCATCGTTCGCCGGCGGCAAGCTCGTCGTGTACGCCGCGCTCAGTGGAGCGATCACCGGAAACGCAACCATGGATCTCGCGGCCGATATCCTGGTGAGTTCGCTGGAATGGGAGGCGTCCGGGGCGGACATGCGCGCGCTCGTCAACCAGCCGGGACGCGAGAACATCGAATTCGATGTGGTGGTCGCGCTGCCGGCCACCCTCGATGCGACTCTGCCGATTGTTGTCATCCCGACGCTCATCATGAACGCAACGGCCGGCACCGCCGGGGGCGGCGGGGCGATCCAGACTTCCAGCGCCGACGCCTTGAACAGCGGCAAGATCACCGGCTTCCGCGTGCTCGATGCCGCAGGCGACCAGGTGTCCGGCTTTACGCTGAGCGGAGGGGGCAAGGTCGTTCCGGAACTGGCGACCCCCGTGGTCGGGCAGGCCGTGGCCGTCGAGTACTACAACGCGACCTTCGAGCACTATTTCATCACAGCGAATACGGCGGAGATCGCCAAGCTCGACGACGGCACCTTCGTCGGATGGGAACGAACCGGGCGGTCCTTCAACGTCTACACGGTCGGCGGTACTGGCCGGGCGTCGGTATGCCGCTTCTTCTCCACTGCGTTTGGTGCCAAGAGCTCACATTTCTATGCGCCACGTGGGTTGGGCTGCGAGGCGGTCCTCGCCAACCCCGCGTGGCAATTCGAGGGTGACGTGTTCTTCACGTACCTGCCGGATGCCGAAGGGGTCTGCCCGGCCGACAACCTGCCGGTCTATCGGCTGTACAACAATGGGCAGGGCGGCGCGCCGAATCATCGGTTCACCACCAGCGAGGCCATTCGCCTGGAGATGCTGCAGGACGGCTATGTGGCCGAAGGCACGGGCATCGGTGTGGGCATGTGCTCGCCGAAGTGAGCGCAGTTTGATGCGGAGCCTTGTTGCCGGGACGTGAGGCCTGGACGTTATTCGATACGGCAAGCTTCGTCGAAGGTCAGGCGCGGATTGCGCAGCGTGGAGCTTCGCATCGTCGCCGTAACCGAGATTGATCAGGAAATTCGACTTGACCTTGCCGTCGGGAAAGAAGGCGGCGTCGACCTTGGCATTGTCGAAACCGGACATCGGTCCGCAGTCGAGTCCGAGCGCGCGTGCGGCGATGATGAAATAAGCGCCTTGCAGCGTGCCATTGCGAAATGCCGTAGTGCGGATGTGGTCGGGCTTTCCGGCGAACCAGCTGCGGGCGTCGGTATGCGGGAACAACCGGGGCAGGTGCTCGTAGAACTCGAGGTCGAAGGCGACGATCACCGTCACCGGTGCGGCCATCGTTTTGTCGTGATTGCCGGCGGATAATGCCGGGGCGAGTCGCGCCTTCGCTTCGCGCGAGCGCACGAAGACGAAGCGCGCGGGCCCGGAATTGCCGGACGTCGGCCCCCATTTCATGAGATCGTAGACCGCACGCAGCGTTGCATCCGGGACCGGCCGATCGATGAACCCGTTGTGCGTGCGCGCGCTGCGGAAGATGATGTCGAGGGCGGTGTCGTTCAGCGATGGCATCGAATGTACTCCAGGATGAATTCCGCGTCGGCGGACGCGCTGGACGGGGCCGGGCGCCGCAGCAAGTCTCCCAAAGCATAACCGTGCCGATGCGCCAGGCGAGCTTCGGGCCCCATTGACTTATCCTATCGTGAGGATTGGCACAATCAATTAGACGCTGCCTTGGCGAGCGCGCATTATTGGGGCATCGTCGTCCGACGATCGAGTTCCTGTTCGCTGAACATTCGAGGAGATCACCATGAAGAACCTCAAAGGCACCAAGACCCACGACAATCTGAAAGCCGCCTTTGCCGGCGAGTCCCAGGCCAACCGCCGCTACCTTTACTTCGCAAACAAGGCTGACGTCGAAGGCCAGAATGACGTCGCGGCGCTGTTCCGCTCGACTGCCGAAGGTGAAACGGGCCACGCGCACGGTCACCTGGATTACCTGGCGCAGGTAGGCGACCCCGCCACCGACCTGCCGATCGGCTCGAGTCGCGAGAACCTGAAAGCCGCGGTGGCGGGCGAGACGCACGAGTACACCGATATGTATCCGGGCATGGCCAAGTCCGCGCGCGACGAAAGCTTCGACGAAATCGCCGACTGGTTCGAAACGCTGGCGAAGGCTGAGCGCTCGCACGCGAATCGGTTCCAGAAGGCGCTGGACGCGTTGACCGACTGACTGCGGTTTTGTGCCGGGATGGAGCGTCGGCACGGCGCGGCGCTCATCCCGGCTGCTCGTGCGTGGCCTGGCGATGCACGAACCTGGCGAGCGCGGGTCGGCATGCGGTGATGATCTGTTGATGGCCCTTTCGTGTCCTCCGGACATGGTGATGTTCACATTCCCTTTGCTTCCACCCAATACGCCATGACCAATCGTGAAGGCAGCCTCGAGGCGCCCACCCGGCATCCGCTCGACTGGCACAATCCGGACTTCTACGACCATGCGTCGCTCGAGAAGGAGCTGGAGCGCGTCTTCGATATCTGCCACGGCTGCCGGCGCTGCGTGAGCCTGTGCGGCGCCTTCCCGACACTGTTCGACCTGATCGACGAAGGCAAGACGCGGAGAGATCGACGGCGTCGCCAAGGCCGAGTACGGCAAGGTCGTCGACCAGTGCTACCTGTGCGACGTGTGCTACATGACCAAGTGCCCGTACGTGCCGCCGCACCCGTGGAACGTCGATTTTCCGCATCTGATGCTGCGCGCGAAGGCCGTCAAGTTTCGCGACGGCGATGTCAGGTTGCGCGACAGGCTGCTGACGAGCACCGACGCGCTGGGCAAGCTCGCGTCCATTCCCGTGATCGTGCAGATGGTGAACGCGGCGAACACCACGCCGATGTTGCGTGCAGGTCAGCGAGAAGGTGCTGGGCGTTGCCGCGGAGGCCCGCCTGCCGCCGTATACGAGCCGTCTATTCCGGTCGCACGTCGAGCCATCGGTCGCCTGGCCGGTGCGCGACGGCGCAACGCACGCCAGGCAAGGTCGCGATGTTCGCGACCTGTTACGTGAATTACAACGAGCCGGGCATCGGCCATGACCTGCTGAAGCTGCTCGTGCACAACGAGATTCCCTATCGTCTGGTCGAGAAGGAAGCCTGCTGCGGGATGCCCAAGCTCGAGCTCGGCGACCTCGAGTCCGTCGCGCGGCTGAAAGAAGTCAACATCCCGCCGCTCGCGGCGCTTGCGCGCGAAGGCTATGCGATCCTCGACGGCGGTGCCTTCCTGCACGCTGATGTTCAAGCAGGAGCTGCCGCTGCTGTTTCCGGACGATGCCGACGTCGCGGCCGTCGCGACGCGATGTTCGATCCGTTCGAGTACCTGGTCCTGCGCGACAAGGATGGCCTGCTGGACAAGACGTTCATGCAGCCGCTCGGCAAGGTCAGCTACCACATCCCCTGTCATTCGCGGGTGCAGAATGTCGGGACAGAAGACGCGCGAAGCGCTGCAATGGGTGCCCGGTACCGAAGTCAACACGGTCGAGCGCTGTGCCGGTCACGACGGTACCTGGGGTGTGAAGAAAGAGTTTTTCGCCGAATCGATGCGGATCGGCAAGCCTGTCTTTAGTCGAATGGGCGAGGACGATCCCGA
>CAVWPC010000002.1:0-98739 GCA_963756765.1 uncultured beta proteobacterium
GCGCAGGAGCTCGCGTACGCGCACGATGGCGCTGCTTACCTCGGGGGCGTCGGCGGCGTCCAGGCGTCCCACTGCGGACAGGGTCTCCACCATGGCGAGGCGCAGGGCCTTGTGGATCGGGGCATACGGGTTATGGCGAGGGGTTTGCCGGGTGGCGGGTTGCATGACATTGGCTCCTTGGTCGATCGCGTTGACGCGCAGTGGCGGGATGGCATGGACGCCATTGTGGCGAGCCGCCCGGAATCGCGTTCGTAAATGATCCGTAACCGAACCTTAAGAATTTGCTAAAGACGCGTCGGCGTTGCGCAAGAGCCGGGTGCCCACGACACGCGCAATCGCTTAGACTAGGCGCAAGCCGCCTGCTAGGCGCAACGTCGCCCTCCCACCCCCGAATGACTCGTGTGGACGCAGGTCCCATGCCGTCGAATCCGCTCGATCCGCAGCGTCTCCGTCAGGGCCTCCGCCCAAAACTGTCGGCCTGCACAAGGGCGGCAGCGGCGATCGTCATCGGCTTCGCAGGCATGGCCATGGTCGCGTCGCCGGCATTCGGGGCCGAAGAAGAGGCGCGGGTGCTGATTCTCAATGGCCTCGACCCGTACCTTCCCGCCTACATGGCCATCGACAGCGCGATGCGCGCGAATCTGGCCAAGGAAACCAACAAACGCATCGTGTTGTACTCGGAGCCGCTCGACGCGCAGCGCTTCTCCGGCGAGTCCCTCGAGCCCGAGGTCCTGGCGCTGCTCACCAAGAAGTACAAGTCCGTCAAGATCGATGTGGTTGTCACGGTGTTGCAGCCCGCGCTCGCCTTCTACAAGCGGCACGGTGACGCGCTTTGGCCGGGCGCCTCAGTCGTGTTCCACGGAATTCCGGAACTGACCGTCGAACCGAGGACGCTGCCGCCCAATGCGGTGGGCCTCGTCAACGTGGACGATTTCGAAGGCACGATCCGCCTGGCCCAGCGCTTGCAACCCGATGCTCGCCGCATTCTCGTCATTGGCGGCGCGTCGCCGTTGGATATGGAACTCAATCGACGGGCGCGGGATTTGGTGCCGCCACTGGCAGGGAAGGCGGAGGTCGAATTTCTGGTCGGGGCCCCGCTACCTGACATTCTCACCCGGGTAAAGGCGGAGCCTGCCGATACCATCATCTTCTATCTCTCGGAATTTCGGGACCGCGATGGGCGACCCTACCTGCCGCGCGATGTCCTCCGCGCGATCAGCAACGCGTCGGCCGCGCCGGTGTATGGCCTGTTCGAGACCTACGTTGGCGCCGGTGTCGCGGCGGGGAACATGGAGTTCTACGCGGACCGTGGCCAGCGGGTCGGCGAACTCGTGCGCGCAACGTTGAACGGCACGACATATCCGGCGAGCCAGGCGGTTTTTACCGTGCCGAGCCGTTGCGTCGCCGACGCCCGGGCGTTGCAGCGCTGGTCGCTGGACGAGAGCCGGCTGCCGAGCGGATGCGACGTCCGCTTCGCCGACCGGCCGCTCTGGCGCCAGTACTGGTGGCAACTGACGCTGGCCTTCGCCATTCTCCTCGCCCAGAGCCTGCTCATTGCCGCGCTTTTGCGGCAGCGGCGGCGGCGCCAGGTGGCCGAAGCGGAATCGCGCAGGCGCTTCGCGGAGATGGTTCACCTGAACCGCCGTGTTTCGATGGGAGAACTGTCCGCATCGATTGCCCACGAACTCAATCAACCGCTGGGTGCGATCCACAACAATGCGGGCGCGGCGGAGATGCTGATCAAGGCCGAACCGCCAAGATTGCAGGAAGTGGCGGAAATTCTGGCCGACATCAAGCGCGACGATCAACGCGCCAGCGAAATCATTGCGCGCATTCGCAAGATGGTGCGCAAGGGCGACTTCGAAGTGCAGAGCATCGATCTGAACGCAACCATCGGTGAAACCGCGAAGCTGGTGGCAGCGGACGCGACGGTCAAAGGTGTCTCGCTCAAGGTCGAGCCTGCTCCCGGACTACTGAAGGTCAGGGCGGATCCGGTTGAGGTCCAGCAGGTCATATTGAACCTCGCACTCAATGCCATCGAGGCCATGTACGACCAGAATGTGGAATTCAAGGGACTTGGTGATTCGTTGCAGGCGCGCAAGCGCGAAAGAGGCCGAGGTGTCTGTGATCGATTCCGGCGGTGGCATCCCTGCGGAGCGTCTTGCCCCGCGTCTTCGAGCCGTTCGTGACCTCCAAATCCTCGGGTATGGGGCTGGGCCTCGCGATCTCACGCACTATCGTCGAAGCGCACGGCGGCCAGATTCGCGCGGAGAACATGCCGGGCGCGGTGCGGCCTTTCACTTCACGTTGCCGCTGGCGGAAGAAACTTGACCGACCCGACGCCCCCTTGCCTCGTGCACGTCATCGACGACGATGCATCCTGGCGCACGTCGATGGCGCGATTGTTGGCGGCCGCCGGGTATGGGGTCGCGCTGTACGAATCGGCGGAGCAGTTCCTCGCGTCCGCGCCTGCCGATGCTCCCGGCTGCATCCTGCTCGACATGCGCATGCCCGGGCTCACCGGGCTGCAACTCCAGCAACGCCTGGTCGACATGCGGCGACCGCTGCCGATCATCTTTCTTTCCGGGCACGGTGACATTCCGACCAGCGTTCTGGCGATGAAGGCGGGTGCCGAGGACTTCCTGACCAAGCCGGTGGGTACCGAAACATTGCTAGATGCGGTTGCAAACGCCATCGTGCGTGACCGCGATGCTCGCGCACGAAGCCAACAACTCGACGCGTTGCGTTCCCGGGTCGACACCTTGACGCCGACCGAGCGAAAGGTGTTCGCACTGGTCGTTCGCGGCATGCTGAACAAGCGCATCGCCGCCGAGCTCGGCACGGCCGAGCGCACCATCAAGTGGCACCGCCAGCACATCATGCAAAAGCTGCAACTCGACTCGGTTGCCGAATTGGCTTCCTTTGCCGAGCGCCTCGGTCTGGTCGACGACCAGGAGCGCCGGAACCACGACTCGGAGTAGGGCGTACCTGTCCTTTGGTGCGGACCCGCACCAAAGGACAGTATCGGTCCAGGCAGCGACGTCCTATCGTCGCTGCAACGTACCGCAGTCGGATTCGCCTGCGAAGCGCCCTAGCCAGGATCCGTCGGAACATTGCCCATGCCTACGACGCTGGGAACAATTGCAATCGTCGAAGATGACCCCGCCACGCGCAAGTCCCTCGAGCGCCTGCTGCAGGCAAACGGCTACGAGACAGCCGCTTTCGCGTCGGCGGAGGCATTTCTCCAGAGCGCGTCCGCCGGCGGCGCCATCGGACTGGTGCTCGACATCCACCTTGGCGGCATGTCCGGAATCGAGTTGCGCCGCCGCATGTCTGCCGCAAAGGTCGCGCTCCCGGTCGTGTTCATCACGGCCTACGACGACGAAGTCACGCGAAAAGACGCGCTTGCGGCCGGCTGCGTCGATTATCTGCAAAAGCCATTCGACGCGGATCGACTTATCGGGTCCCTGGAACGCGGCCGGAAGGCGTGACCAATTGCGTTGCTTTCGCGCATACAAGTGCTTCGATTCGAAGATCGGTAGCAAAAACGCAGGAGCTGAATGATGAGTCGTTTCGGGCGATCGTTGGCCATTGGACTTTGCGCGTTGACGACGCTTCTGGTCGGAACTGCCACGGTACGGGCGCAGGCACAGGCGCCGGCCAAGAAGCCCAACATCCTCGTCATCTGGGGCGACGACATCGGCTACTGGAATCTGAGCGCCTACAACCAGGGCATGATGGGCTACAAGACGCCCAATATCGACCGCATCGCCAAGGAAGGCGCGCTGTTCACCGACTGGTATGGCCAGCAGAGCTGCACCGCCGGCCGGGCCGCGTTCATCACCGGCCAATCGCCATTCCGTACCGGGCTGCTGAAGGTCGGCCTGCCCGGCGCCAAGGAAGGACTGCAGGCGCGTGACGTCACCATTGCCGAGCTGCTCAAGGCGCAGGGGTACCTGACGGGTCAGTTCGGCAAGAACCACTTGGGCGACCTCGACGAACACCTGCCGACCGTGCACGGTTTCCAGGAGTTCAAGGGTTCTCTCTACCACCTCAATGCCGAGGACGAGCCTGAGCACGAGGACTACTTCAAGGATCCGGCGCTGCGCAAGCGCTTCGGCACCCGCGGCGTGATCCATACCTGGGCCAACGCGGATGGCACGCAGCGCATCGAGAGCACGGGCGCCCTCAACAAGAAGCGGATGGAAACGATCGACGACGAGGTCACCAAGGAAACGATCCGCTTCATGGCCGACGCCAAGAAGGCCGACAAGCCGTTTTTCCTCTGGTGGAACTCCACCCGCATGCACATCTGGACGCGGTTGAAGGAGTCCTCGCGCGGCAAGACGGGTCTCGGCATCTACCCCGACGGCATGCTGGAGCACGATGCGCACGTGGGCGAACTCCTGAATGCATTGAAGGAGCTCGGCCTCGACGACAACACCATCGTGATGTACTCGACCGATAACGGCGCCGAGAAATTCACGTGGCCCGACGGCGGCACGTCACCATTTCGTGGTGAGAAGAACACCAACTGGGAAGGTGGCTACCGGGTGCCCACCTTCATCCGCTGGCCCGGTGTCATCAAGCCCGGGACTATCCTGAACGACATCTTCGCGCATGAAGACATGCTGCCGACGCTGCTGGCGGCTGCGGGTGTCCCGGATGCAACGGAGCAGCTCAGGAAGGGCATGCAGGTCGGGAACAAGACCTTCAAGGTTCACCTCGATGGCTACGACCTCACCAAGGCGCTCGCCGGCGAGGCACCGAGCCCGCGGCACGAGTTCTTCTACTTCAACGACGATGGCCAGCTGGTCGGCCTGCGCTATAACCAGTGGAAGATCGTGTTCGCCGAACAGAAGGCGCACGGCGCCTCCGTATGGCGGCAACCGTTCACGACGCTGCGCGCACCCAAGATCTTCAATATTCGCTCCGACCCATTCGAAATCGGCGACGTGGAAGCCATGGACTGGAACCGCTGGTGGGTCGAACACGTTTTCCTGCTGGTTCCAGCACAGCAGTACGTCGGTCAGTTCATTGGCACGTTTCGGGAGTTCCCGCCTAGCCAAAAGGCCGGTACGTTCGCGCTGGATGCGGCGTTGCAGGCGTTGCAGACACCCGGCAAGAACGACTGACCAGGTCAGCCCATTGAGAACGATCCAAGGAGCCTGCTATGTCGGACCATGTTGATGGACCCAGATCGATCGGCGACCCTGTAGCCGACGTGATCGACCTCTTTGCGTTTACCAGTCCGGAGAATCCGTCCCGCACGGTGCTTGCCATGGACGTGTTTCCGTTCGCGGGCGAGGAGGCCATATTCTCGAACGCGATTGACTACGCGATCGTCGTGCGTCGCGCCAGCGTTGCCGGTCTCGGGGATGCGGCGAAGTTTCGCACTGCGGATCCCGAAGTGCGCTTCAGTTTTCACTTCGACAATCTCGAGAAGGCCCGGGGCGACGGGAAGCCGCTGCAGCGCGGTACCTGCACGCTGCCCGGCGGCCAAGCGTTGCGATTCGTCGTGAACGACACGAAGGGTGCCTCGACCCCGGACGGCGCCTTCCGCGTATTCGCCGGACTACGCTCGGACCCGTTCTACCTCGCGTGGCTGCTCGAGTCGCTACGCAAGTTTCAAAATCTCCTGCTCCACGACAACGCTCTGTGCATTGTCGTCGAGTTCGATACGCGCCGCGTGCTCGATCCCGACAAGGGGTCGCTGTTCGGCGTCATCGCCGAAACGGTTCCGGTTCAGCGACCGGGCAGCTTCATCGGCCATTCGGTCCCTCGCATCGACTGGGTAGGCCGCCCGGAGCACACGAACATGCGGCTCAACAATCCGGCCTTGGCCGGGACGGACGACCTGCGCGATTTGTGGAACCAGCAGACCCCGTTTGCCGTTCCCGAGACCGTGCAGCCTTTGTTCCTGCAACGGTTGAAGGACAGCCTCAGGAATTGGGACATGCGCGACGGCAAGGAGGACTGGCCCCCCGCTGCGCTGGATGCCAATGCCCGTGTCTTCCTGGACGACTTCCTGCTGTTCGACGTCGCCAAGCCGATCACGGATGCGAGCCACCTCGAGATCGAGCGGAGCACGCTGAACGGCAAGCCCTACGAGACGGGAGGTGGACGCACGGTCGACGCCAACGTCATCGACATCCTGCTCACGTGGCTCGTCAATCGTGATCGCGAGTTCCTGCAGGGCGGGGCCACCGGGGCGACCAAGCCAGGGACCAAGACATTCCCGTATTTCGCATCGCCGAATACCGAACTGCAGAGCGTCGTCGAGCGTGTCGACCTGGCCGCGTCTCCGGAAAAGGTCTGGGCGCTGATTGGTGCGTTTGGTGGAAGCTGGCATCCGCTGATTGCGGATATCAGACTGACCGGCACCGGCGTCGGACAATTGCGCACGATCGAGACGGTCGACGGCAAGATATTGATCGAGCGGCTTGACGCGATGGACAACGCGAAGCGCCTCTATCGTTACAGCAACATCAGCGGCATCCCTGTGTCGCAGTACACAGGCGTGCTCGAGGTCAAGCCGAGGGCCGGCGGCAGCAGCGTCGAATGGCGCGCGCAGTTTCGCGCTAACAACCAGCCCGATCTTTCGGTAAAGGTGATGGTCGCCACGCTCTTGAAGACGGGACTCGAAAGCTTGAAGACGCGCTTCGGCGCGGCGAAGTGATCGCCACGCAACGATCTGGTCGAAACGAGGAGATATTGATGCAACGTGAAAGCCATTGGTTGACGCACGCTCGTGTGCCACGCTTGGTTCTGCTGGCCATCGCCGCGGCGGCGCCTTTTTCACTTCCGGCCACAGCGCAGACGCCGGGCGATCCTGTCGTCTTCCTGGATCAGGGATGGACGCAGGCGGATCGGGAGATGTACTACCAGACCTCGCAGGGCTCGACCGCGTTGTCGTATGACATCTATCTGAAGCTGGAAGTCGCCGGCAGCCAGGAACGCTTCGCCTCGAACGCGAACAGCGAGCGTTTCGGCCTGACCCTCCAGCCCGCAAATCCGCGGACCAACCCCGACGGTTTGCCGGTCGGCGTGAGCAAGACGGTGGTGACACAGGCTCGATGGAAAGGCACGTATGCCGGCATAACCTGCTCCGCTTGCCACAATTCGCAGCTCAATTACAAGGGCAAGCGCGTCCGCATCGACGGAGGTGTGAGCGCGTTCGACCTGATGTCGTACATCAAGGCGCTCGATGACGCGATGCAGGCAACGCTTGCTGACAAGGCCAAGTTCAACCGGCTTGCCAACAATCTGGGCGCAGTTTCGCCCGCAGCGAACGCCGAGTTGCGCAAGCGCGCGGAGCGCGAAGCCAACTTGATCCACGCATACCGGACGCGCACGCTGATCACGCCCATCGAGTGGGGTCCCCATCGTATCGACGCTATCGGGGCCATCGTCAATCGCCTGACCTCGACCGAGCCCGGCATCGACCAGAACTGGTCCACACCACTGGCGCCTACCAAGATCCCCTTCCTCTGGAACAGCCCGCAAAGTTCGTGGGTGCAATGGCGCGCCTCACAGCAGGATCCGATCCGGCGCAACGCCGTCGAGGCCATGGGCGTGTTCATGTTCATGGACCTGCGCTCGAAGAACCCCGAGCAGGGGTTGTTCGACTCGGTGGCGCAACTGCGCAATCTGGAGAAAATCGAAGACTTGCTGGACCGCCTCGCGCCGCCCAAGTGGCCCGAGGAGGTGTTCGGCAAGATCGATCGCGACAAGGCGCGCGCGGGTGAGGCGCTGTTCGTCAACCAGTGTGCGACCTGTCACAACATGTGGCCGTATACCTGGACCCAACCCAACAAGTACGGCAAGCGCTGGATCGAGGTGGGCTTGGTGCCGCAGCCGTATGTCGGGACCGATCGCGGGCAGTTCGACGACCTGCGGCCCTACGCGATCACTGCGCAGCTCGCGCCGTACCTTGAGCCGCCGTTCAAGGACAAGCCGATCATTCCGACCGGTTACCTGTACGTCAACCTGCAGGAAAGAATTCTTGGCACTGCGCTCGATAAGCTGAAGCTGACCGAGGCGGAAGCCGTCAAGATCCACGGCTATCGGCAGTTCCCGTTGGAGCCTCCGCCGCGCGACGTTTACAAGGCGGCGCCTCGCGACGGCGTGTGGGCCACACCGCCTTTCATGCACAACGGCTCAGTACCGAACCTCTACGAAATGCTGCTCCCCGCTGCCGAGCGCACGAAGAAGTTTTATGTCGGGCGCGAATTCGACCCCGTGAAGGTGGGGCTCGATACCAGCGCAACCACCGGCTTTCTGCTCGACACCAGCGGAACGCGGCAATTCGAACGCCGGTCACTCCTTCGAGGACGGACCGTCGGGGCAACGGCGTCATCGGTCCCAGGTTGACCGACGAGCAACGCTGGGCGCTGGTCGAGTATCTGAAGTCCATTCCGGGAGAGGCAGGCGCGTACGCCGTTCGGTGGCCCGCCACCAGGAGGACGCTAGTCATGTCGGATCATGTTGATGGACCCAGATCGATCGGCGACCCTGTAGCCGACGTGATCGACCTCTTTGCGTTCACCAGTCCGGAGAATCCGTCCGCACGGTGCTTGCCATGGACGTGTTTCCGTTCGCGGGCGAGGGGGCCATATTCTCGAACGCGATTGACTACGCGATCGTCGTGCGTCGCGCCAGCGTTGCCGGTCTCGGGGATGCGGCGAAGTTTCGCACTGCGGATCCCGAAGTGCGCTTCAGTTTTCACTTCGACAATCTCGAGAAGGCCCGGGGCGACGGGAAGCCGCTGCAGCGCGGTACCTGCACGCTGCCCGGCGGCCAAGCGTTGCGATTCGTCGTGAACGACACGAAGGGTGCCTCGACCCCGGACGGCGCCTTCCGCGTATTCGCCGGACTACGCTCGGACCCGTTCTACCTCGCGTGGCTGCTCGAGTCGCTACGCAAGTTTCAGAACCTCCTGCTCCACGACAACGCTCTGTGCATTGTCGTCGAGTTCGATACGCGGCGCGTGCTCGATCCCGACAAGGGGTCGCTGTTCGGCGTCATCGCCGAAACGGTTCCGGTTCAGCGTCCGGGCAGCTTCATCGGCCATTCGGTCCCTCGCATCGACTGGGTAGGCCGCCCGGAGCACACGAACATGCGGCTCAACAATCCGGCCTTGGCCGGGACGGACGACCTGCGCGATTTGTGGAACCAGCAGACCCCGTTTGCCGTTCCCGAGACCGTGCAGCCTTTGTTCCTGCAACGGTTGAAGGACAGCCTCAGGAATTGGGACATGCGCGACGGCAAGGAGGACTGGCCCCCCGCTGCGCTGGATGCCAATGCCCGTGTCTTCCTGGACGACTTCCTGCTGTTCGACGTCGCCAAGCCAATCACGGATGCGAGCCACCTCGAGATCGAGCGGAGCACGCTGAACGGCAAGCCCTACGAGACGGGAGGCGGACGCACGGTAGACGCCAACGTCATCGACATCCTGCTCACGTGGCTCGTCAATCGTGATCGCGAGTTCCTGCAGGGCGGGGCCACCGGGGCGACCAAGCCAGGGACCAAGACATTCCCGTATTTCGCATCGCCGAATACCGAACTGCAGAGCGTCGTCGAGCGTGTCGACCTGGCCGCGTCTCCGGAAAAGGTCTGGGCGCTGATCGGTGCGTTTGGTGGAAGCTGGCATCCGCTGATTGCGGATATCAGACTGACCGGCACCGGCGTCGGACAATTGCGCACGATCGAGACGGTCGACGGCAAGGTATTGATCGAGCGGCTTGACGCGATGGACAACGCGAAGCGCCTCTATCGTTACAGCAACATCAGCGGCATCCCTGTGTCGCAGTACACGGGCGTGCTCGAGGTCAAGCCGAGGGCCGGCGGCAGCAGCGTCGAATGGCGCGCGCAGTTTCGCGCTAACAACCAGCCCGATCTTTCGGTAAAGGTGATGGTCGCCACGCTCTTGAAGACGGGACTCGAAAGCTTGAAGACGCGCTTCGGCGCGGCGAAGTGATCGCCACGCAACGATCTGGTCGAAACGAGGAGATATTGATGCAACGTGAAAGCCATTGGTTGACGCACGCTCGTGTGCCACGCTTGGTTCTGCTGGCCATCGCCGCGGCGGCACCTTTTTCACTTCCGGCCACAGCGCAGACGCCGGGCGATCCTGTCGTCTTCCTGGATCAGGGATGGACGCAGGCGGATCGGGAGATGTACTACCAGACCTCGCAGGGTTCGACCGCGTTGTCGTATGACATCTATCTGAAGCTGGAAGTCGCCGGCAGCCAGGAACGCTTCGCCTCGAATGCGAACAGCGAGCGTTTCGGCCTGACCCTCCAGCCCGCAAATCCGCGGACCAACCCCGACGGTTTGCCGGTCGGCGTGAGCAAGACGGTGGTGACACAGGCTCGATGGAAAGGTACGTATGCCGGCATAACCTGCTCCGCTTGCCACAATTCGCAGCTCAATTACAAGGGCAAGCGCGTCCGCATCGACGGAGGTGTGAGCGCGTTCGACCTGATGTCGTACATCAAGGCGCTCGATGACGCGATGCAGGCAACGCTTGCTGACAAGGCCAAGTTCAACCGGCTTGCCAACAATCTGGGCGCAGTTTCGCCCGCAGCGAACGCCGCGTTGCGCAAGCGCGCGGAGCGGGAAGCCAGCCTGATCCACGCGTACCGGACGCGCACGCTGATCACGCCCATCGAGTGGGGTCCCCATCGTATCGACGCTATCGGGGCCATCGTCAATCGCCTGACCTCGACCGAGCCCGGCATCGACCAGAACTGGTCCACACCACTGGCGCCTACCAAGATCCCCTTCCTCTGGAACAGCCCGCAAAGTTCGTGGGTGCAATGGCGCGCCTCACAGCAGGATCCGATCCGGCGCAACGCCGTCGAGGCCATGGGCGTGTTCATGTTCATGGACCTGCGCTCGAAGAACCCCGAGCAGGGGTTGTTCGATTCGGTGGCGCAACTGCGCAATCTGGAGAAAATCGAAGACTTGCTGGACCGCCTCGCGCCGCCCAAGTGGCCCGAGGAGGTGTTCGGCAAGATCGATCGCGACAAGGCGCGCGCGGGTGAGGCGCTGTTCGTCAACCAGTGTGCGACCTGTCACAACATGTGGCCGTATACCTGGACCCAACCCAACAAGTACGGCAAGCGCTGGATCGAGGTGGGCTTGGTGCCGCAGCCGTATGTCGGGACCGATCGCGGGCAGTTCGACGACCTGCGGCCCTACGCGATCACTGCGCAGCTCGCGCCGTACCTTGAGCCGCCGTTCAAGGACAAGCCGATCATTCCGACCGGTTACCTGTACGTCAACCTGCAGGAAAGAATTCTCGGCACTGCGCTCGACAAGCTGAAGCTGACCGAGGCGGAAGCCGTCAAGATCCACGGCTATCGGCAGTTCCCGCTGGAGCGTCCGCCGCGCGACGTTTACAAGGCGGCGCCCCGCGACGGCGTGTGGGCCACACCGCCCTTCATGCACAACGGCTCAGTACCCAACCTCTACGAAATGCTGCTCCCCGCTGCCGAGCGCACCAAGAAGTTTTATGTCGGACGCGAATTCGACCCCGTGAAGGTCGGGCTAGATACCAGCGCAACCACCGGCTTTCTTCTCGACACCAGCGAACGCGGCAACTCCAACGCCGGCCACTCGTTCGAGGACGGTCCTCTCGGTAACGGCGTCATCGGCCCCAGGTTGACCGACGAGCAGCGCTGGGCACTGGTCGAGTATCTCAAGTCCATTCCCGGCGAGTCCGGCCGCGTCACCCCCTTCGGTGGTCCGCCGAACGCCGTCACAGGGAGCTCGCCATGGTCCAAGCCACCGGCTCGCTGATACTCGAAAGCCTGTTCCGCGCTTCGGTGCGGCGAAGTAATCGCTGATGCGATTCAACCGCACCGAGGAGATCTCCATGCAACGCGGAAGCCACCTATCGACGCTCGCTCTTGGTACGTGCATGTTGCTGCTGGCCGGCGCCGCGACGCTACCCTATTCCGCGCTGGCAGATGCACAGACACCGGGCGAGCCCGTCATCTACCTCGATCAAGGGTGGTCGCAGGCGGATCGAGAGATGTACTACCAGACATCGCAGGGCTCGGCGGCTGTTTCCTACGACATCTTCCTCAACCTGGAAGCTGCAGGCAGCCAGGAGCTCTTTCGATCCGATGCCAACAGCGAGCGTTACGGTTTGACCATCCAGCCCGCGAATCCGCGCACCAACCCGGACGCATTGCCCGTCGGCGTGAGCAAAACCGTAATCACGCAGGCCCCTTGGAAGGGCACGTACGCCGGTCTGACCTGCGCGGCATGCCACAACGCGCAGTTGTACTACAAAGGCAAGCGCATTCGCGTCGACGGCGGGGTGAGTGCGTTCGACATGATGGCGTATTCCAGGGCCCTCGACGACGCGATGCAGGCCACGCTCGCCGACACGGCGAAGTTCGACCGACTCGCCAAGCGGCTCGGCGCGGCAAGCTCTGCCGCAAAGGGCGAACTGCGCAAGCGCGCGGAACGTGACGCCGCGGTCGTCCACCAGTATCGGACCGCCGAATTGCTGACGCCGATCGCATGGGGCCCCCATCGGCTCGACGCCATCGGCGCCATCGTCGGCCGCTTCACCTCGACCGAGCCGCGCATTCCCGAGAACTGGTCGCCTTCGCTGGCGCCGACCAAGATTCCGTTTCTATGGAACAGCCCGCAAAGTTCGTGGGTGCAGTGGCGCGCCACGCAGCAGGATCCGCTCCAGCGCAACATGGTCGAGGCGTCGGGTGTGTACATGTTCATGAATCTGCATTCAAAGACGCCGGACCAGGGGCTGTTCGACTCGGCGGCGTTCCTGCTCAATCTCGCGAAGATCGAGGATGCGCTGAACCGCCTGGCACCGCCCAAGTGGCCGGAGGAGGTGTTCGGCAAGATCGACCGCGACAAGGCGCGCGCGGGCGAGACTTTGTTCACCAGTCACTGCGCGTCGTGCCACAACAAGTGGCCGTATACCTGGACCGAAGCCAACAAGTATGGCAAGCGCTGGATCGAAGTGGGCCTGGTGCCGCAGACATACGTGGGCACCGATCCCGGGCAGTTCGAAGACCTACGACCCTACGCGATGACCAAGCAACTCGCTGCGTACATGGGCGGGCCGTTCAAGGACGACCCCATCATTCCCACCGGTGTGCTCTATTTCACTTTGCAGGAGAAGATTCTTGATGCGGCGCTGGCCAAATTGAAGTTGACGGAGGAAGAGGCCATCAAGATTCATGGCTATCGCGTGTATCCGTTGCCGCCGCGGCCCCACAGGGTTTACAAGGCTGCCCCGCGCGACGGGGTGTGGGCCACGCCACCTTTCATGCACAACGGTTCGGTACCCAACTTGTACGAGATGCTGGTCCCGGCCGGTGAGCGCACCAAGAAATTCTATGTTGGACGCGACTTCGATCCGGTCAAGGTGGGGGTCGACACCAGCGTAACTACGGGTTTCCTCGTGGACACGACCTTGCGTGGAAATACGAATGTTGGCCATTCGTTCGAGGACGGGCCCTTGGGCAACGGTGTCATCGGCCCGAAGTTGACCGACGAGCAACGTTGGGCGCTGGTCGAGTATCTGAAGTCCATTCCGGGAGAAGCCGGCCGCGTCACGCCCTTCGGCGGCCCGCCGAACGCTGTCACAGGGAGTTCGCCATGGGCGAAGCCGCCAGTTCAGTGAGCGTCGAGGTCGGCCGCCGGCTGCACGTGGCAAGCGACGCCTTGGACTTCCCGTTCGCGCCGGCAACGGACGGCGACATTGCGGCCATCAATCTCGAAAGCGCGCGCCAACAGTCGTGGAGCCAATTCTGGCGTGCGCCGACGCGGCCGGGAACGGCGGAACTCATCGTCGAGCAGGAACAGTTGACGGCGCAGTTCGTCGGCGACCTCGCCGCGTTCGATCGGCTCGGAACACTCGCGGACGAATTTGCCCGCGCGGCGCCGGAAACCGGACGAGCAGCGTTGATCGCGGGACAGGTTGCCGGAGCGACGCATCGCTTTGCGGAGGCTCGGCATGCGCTCGCGCGGGCGGCAGAAGCGGGCGCCGCGGCGGCCGATACCGAGCGCCTTGTGCTCGCTCTCGATCAGGCCACCGGAGCGAACCTGCCTGCGGTCCTGGCGGTGCGCCGCGCGCGCGCCGCACAGCCCGGGCGCTGGACGGAGCTGGTGCCGCTGGGTGCGCTGCTCGTCGACATGGGTGAGTTCGGCGAGGCCGACCTCACGTACCTTCGCGCGCTGCGCGAATATCCCGACGTGTCGCCGTTTGCACTTGGCTGGGTCTGCTTCCAGCTCGGTGCGCTCTGGGGCGAGTGCGTTCCCGCGCCGGAGCCCGCGCGCGCCGCCCAGTGGTATCGCCGGGCAATCGACTACCTTCCCTGCTACGTCAAGGCGCGCGTGCATCTGGCGGAAATTCTTCTGGACGATGATGATTTCGCCGCGGCTCGCGAACTGCTGTTGCCAGTCGTCGCAAGCGGGGACCCCGAAGTCCCGTGGCGACTTGCCGACGTGGCCAGCGCGGCGGGCGACGATGAAGAAGCCGCTTCGCAACTCGCAATTGCGCGCGCCGGCTTCGAAGCACTTCTGACCAGGCATCCGCTCGCCTTTGCCGATCATGCGGCCGAGTTCTACCTCGGGAGTGGCGACGATGCGAAACGGGCCTTGCACCTGGCTCGCCTGAATCTCGACAACCGCCCGACCGCAAGAGCCTTCGACCTGTACGCGGCCGCGAGCGACCGCTGTGGAGCAAGCACATGCCCGACCGCAGAACATTCCTGATCACCTGCACAGGCGCGGTCGCCGCGCCCGCGCTCTCAATCTTCAGTGCGTCTTCGACCGCAAATGGTTTGGTGACCACCGCCCCCACTGTGCCGGAGACACCGGTGCTGCGGATCGATGGCTGGGAATCGCCGGTCGACTCCGATTCCACCGTATGGATTCAGGTCAATACTTCGTGGCGCGCCGCGTGGCGCTGAACGGATCGACGCCATGGCCACCATCATCAAGTTGAAGGTCAACGGCAAGGAAGAGGTCCTGCACGCCGACGATCCCAGCATGCCGTTGCTCTACGCGTTGCGCGACGAGCTCGGCCTGCACGGACTTCACTTCGGGTGCGGACTCGCGCAGTGCGGGGCGTGCACCGTGCATTACTACGGGGAACCGTTGCGCTGCTGCGTGATGCCGATCTCGGCGGTGGCGGGTGCCGAGGTTGTCACGCTGGAAGGGCTCGGCACCCCCGACAAGCCGCATCCGCTGCAGCAGGCGTTCATCGACGAGCAGGCCGCGCAATGCGGGTACTGCATCAACGGCATGATCATGCAGGCGGCCGGCTTGCTCGCCAAGTACAAGCACCCGACGGAAGATCAGGTGCGGCAGGCGCTCGCCGGCAACCTGTGCAAGTGCGGCACGCACGTGCGCATCCTGCGCGCCGTGATGCGTGCGGCCGAGAAGATGGCCTAAGGTCGGAGGCTCCGATGCTCGATACCGAGTTCTCGCGTCGCGCCTTCCTGAAGGCAGGGGGCTCGCTCGTGGTGACATTCGCGCTCACACCGCGATTCGCCGATGCGCAGGCCAGTCGCAATGCTGGCAAGAGCGTCGACCCCGACGACGTCGGCGCGTTCCTCGCGATCGACGAGCAAGGGCATGGTAACGCTCTACTCCGGCAAGGTGGAGCTCGGCACCGGTGCGTTGACCGCCATCACCCAGATTGCCGCCGAAGAACTGTCGGTGCCCTTTGCGCGCGTGACGACGATCCAGGGCGATACCGCGCTGACGCCCAACCAGGGCCCGACGTATGCCAGCCTCTCGATCCAGGACGGCGGCATGCAGATCCGTCGCGCGGCGGCGACGGCACGCGACGCGCTGCTCGACGAGGCCGCGCGCAAGTTGGGTGTCGCGAAGGCCGAACTCGTCGTGCGCGACGGCGTCGTCGGTGTGCGCGACGGCAGCAGGTCCGTCTCATATGTCGAACTCGTGGGCAACCGGCAGCTGACGCTCAAGGTCAATCCCACGGCGCCGCTGAAGGACCCGAAGGACTACACCATCGTCGGCAAGTCGGTACCGCGCGTCGATATTCCGGCCAAGATTTTCGGGACCTTCGACTTCGTGCAGGACGTGAAGGTCCCGGGCATGCTGCACGCGCGGGTGGTTCACCCTGCCGGGGTCGGCTCGACGCTGTTGAGCTTCGACGATGCCGCGTGCCGGAAGATCAAGGGCTACGTGCGCGCTGTGCGCAAGGGCGACTTCCTCGCGGTGGTCGCGACCAACGAATGGGCAGCGATCAGCGCCTCTACCACGATCGTCGCCGAAGTGGTCGGACTGGGCCGGCCTGCCGGTGGAGTCGCAGCTCTTCGAGTACGTGCGCAACTCCAGGATCGAGCGCACGGACGTGTTCCAGAGCGCGGGCAATACGGCCGAGTCGTTCAAGGTGGCCGGCCGAACGCTGCAGGCAACGTACGACCTCGCGATGAACACGCATGGGTCGATCGGTCCGTCCTGCGCGGTCGCCGATTACAAGAAGGGCCAGCTGACGGTGTGGACGCCGTCGCAGGCCAGCCACCTGCTGCGCCCGCAACTTGCCACCATGCTGCAGATGAAACCGGAGAACGTCCGGTGCATCTACGTCGAAGGTGCCGGATGCTATGGACGCAACGGCTCCGACGACTGCTCGTCGGAAGCGGCGCTGATCTCCCGAAGGAGATCGGCAGCCCCGTCCGCCTGCAATGGATGCGCTGGGACGAGCACGGCTGGGATCCGAAGGGCCCGCCGGTGCTGCTCGACTACCGCGCCCGGATCGATGACCAGGGCGGAATCGCCGCGTGGGAGTCCGACATCTTCGGGCCCGAGCGGCCGATGCAACGCTCGGGGGTCACGCTGCTCGCAGCAAAACTCGCGAACTTGCCGAAGTACGGCCCCCCCGGCGCTCCGCTGCACAACATCGGTCTCGGCATTCCCTACGCGCTCCCGAACAACAAGTTTACCGCGCACTGGCTGGTCGACACGCCGTTGCCGGCGGCGTGGATTCGCGCGCCGGGACGCATGCAGGACACGTTCGGCAACGAGAGCTTTCTCGATGAGATCGCGGCCGCAACGAATGTCGATCCTTTCGAGATCCGCAAGCGATACCTGACCGATGCACGTGGACTCGAACTGCTCGAGCGCCTGCGGCAATTCGCCAAGTGGGAGCCGCGAGGTACCAAGCCGCGCGATGTCGGCCCCATCGCACGCGGCCGTGGCGTGAGCTACACGAAGTACGAACTCGTCCGCACGTATGTAGGCATCGTCGCCGACGTGACGGTCGATCGCAAGACGGGACACGTCAAGGTCGAGCGCGTGTTCGTTGTGCACGACTGCGGTCAGATCATCAATCCCGACGGCTTGCGCAACCAGATCGAAGGCAATGTCGTGCAGGCGTTGAGCCGCACCCTCGTCGAGAAGCTGACCTTCAGCCGCAGTGCCGTCACCAGTCTCAACTGGGGAAGCTATCCGATCCTGACGTTTCCCAACGTGCCCGAAGTCGTCGTCGACCTGATCGACCGGCCGACCGAGGTTCCGTGGGGTGCGGGCGAGCCGACCACGTCCGTCGTGCCTTCGGCGATCGCGAATGCGGTTTACGACGCGACCGGGGCGCGGCTGCGGTCGGTGCCGTTTCGACCCGAGGTGGTGCTCGCCGCGCTTTCCGCCACGCCACGCAACTAACCGTTGTTTCGCGCTGTCGCGCCTGTATCCAGCTGGTTAACTCACTACGAGGAGGTCACCCGTCATGCACTTCGATTGCCACCCTGTCGATGCATCGTTCTTCGAGACCGCGCCGATGCGCTTCCAGCATGAAGTCGATCTGGACGCGACACCGGCCAAGGTGTTTGCCATCTTCGACGACGAGAATTCGTGGCCCAAGTGGTTTCATGCCATCCACAAGGTCGAATGGACGAGTCCGCGGCCGCACGGTGTCGGCTCGACCCGCACCGTGACGCTCGCGGCGGCCACGCTGTTCGAGCACTACTTCGTTTGGGAGCAGGATCGCAGGTGTTCGTTCTACCTGACCGGTACGTCGATGCCGCTCGCCCACGCGCTGGCAGAGGACTACCTGCTGGAGGAGACGGCGCCCGGCAAGACGCATTTCACCTACCGTGTCGGTATCGATCCGCGCCTACCGGTCGCGGCGGGCGGGCCGCTGTCGCACCTGTATTTCGAGTCGATGTTCAAGAGCGCATGCGAGCACCTTCCCGGTTATGTCCGAGGAATCTAATCTGCTGCCTGGTGTGGAAGGCCACGTTTCGTCGGCATTTCGACCCGAAAACGTAGCCTCGATCGGCGACGCGGACGAGCTGCGCAGGATCGTCGCCAAAGGCCCGAGCGGCGCGATCGCACTCGCCGGGCTGTCGGTCGCCATCCTGATGGCCATCTGGCTCGCGTTCTTCATCTTCATCTTCCTGCCGCGAGGGGCCATTGGCTGAGCTGTCGAACGCGCCGCCGGAAGACATCGTCGACAACGCCGAGCGACGGTGGAGCTATGTCGTGGCGGGCGTCGTGCTGTTCGTGTTCGCCACGATCGTGCTGGCGGGCGTGCACTGGGCGGCCCAGACACCTTCGAACGTGGAGCCCATCGATGCCAGTCGCCTGCACCTTGCCGGCGAGTTCATGGAAGGCAACCTCGGCACGGAGATCCAGGCGGACGGGACGGCGGTCGTGCGCGTTATCGCGCAGCAGTATTCCTTCGTGCCCGGCTGCATCGTCGTGCCCGCGCAGACGCGGGTCGTGTTCCGCGCGACGAGTCCGGACGTGGTGCACGGCTTTCTTGTCGTCGGGACCAATGTGAACACCATGGTGGTGCCCGGCTTCGTGGCCGAGGTCCGCACCCGCTTTCAGCAACCCGGCGAGCATGTGATGCCGTGCCACGAATATTGCAGCGTCGGGCACGAGGGCATGTGGGCGCGGGTCAAGGTCCTCGACCGCCAGGAGTTTGCGCGAGCCTACGGCGGGCAACGGAGGGCGTCCTGTGTACGGCAGTAGCCGCCTCGTTCTGGCGCATTTCTGGGCGGCGTTCGCGGCGTTCGCCGTCATGATTCCGGTCGGGGCGTGGCAGATGCTCGTGCGCAGCCCGCTGCATCGCTGGGTCGACCCGGAGCAGTACTACCGTGCCGTCACCGCGCACGGCACCACACTGGCGTATGTGTTTCCCACGCTCATCGCCATGGGATTCGGGTATGCGGTCTGCGCCGTCTCGCTCGGCCGGCCCATGCACGGCATACGCGTCGCGTGGACGGGCTTCGGGATGGTCATCGTGGGCGCGGCGATTGCGGTCGCCACCGTAATCGCCGGCAACGCCACCGTCCTGTACACGTTCTATCCGCCGCTGACAGGGAGCCCCTACTACTACATCGGCGTCCTGATCGCCGTCGCCGGTTCCTGGCTCTGGATCGGGCTCATGGTCTCCCACTTCGTACGCTGGAAGCGCGACCATCCGGGCCTGCCGGTTCCGCTCGCGATGTTCTGCGATCACCGCCGGCGCGCTGCTCTGGGCGTGGACATCGCTGGGCGTCGGCTCGGAGATTCTCTTCCTGATCCTGCCCAATGCCTTCGGCTGGACTTCCACCATCGACGCCGGCCTCGCCCGCATGCTGTTCTCCTGGACGTTGCACGCGATCGTCTATTTCTGGCTGATCCCGGCGTATGTCGCGTTCTACGTCCTGTTGCCGCAGGCCGCCGGCGGGCGACTTTACAGCGACCGGATGGGCCGCATCGCCTTCCTGCTGCTGCTCGTGTTCTCGATGCCCATCGGGTTTCACCACTTGTTCGCCGATCCCCAGATCGGCGCCGGCTTCAAGTTCATTCACGCCGTGTTCACCGGCATGGTGGCAGTGCCCACGCTGCTCACGATCTTCACGATCTGCGCGTCGCTCGAGATCGCGGGACGCTTGCGCGGCGGGCGCGGCGTGCTGGGCTGGATTGCCGCGCTGCCGTGGGACCGGCCCGTCGTGCTCGCCTCGGCATTCTCGCTGGTGATGCTCGGACTGGGTGGTGCGGGCGGGCTCATCAACATGAGCTACTCGATGAATTCGACGATCCACAACACGCAATGGGTCACCGGGCACTTCCACCTGATCTATGGCGGCGCGATCGTGATCATGTACTTCGCCATCGCCTACGAGTTGTGGCCGCGCCTCACCGGGCGTCCGCTGGCGGCCCCGAAGGTCGTGCGACTTCAGCTATGGACGTGGTTCCTCGGCATGCTGCTCACCACGTTGCCCTGGCACGTGGTCGGCGCCATGGGACAGCCACGCCGCATGGCCTATTACGACTTCAGCGATCCTGCACTGGCGCCGCAGGCGATCTGGGTCAGCCTGTCGGCGGTCGGGGGATTCGTGCTCGTCTTTTCGGCGCTTCTCCTGATCGGTGTCCTCGTCGCTTCACACCGCGTGCCCAGGGCTTCGATTTCGCCACTCACGTTCTCGTTGGCAGTCCATCCGCCGCGCAGCCTGCCCGCATCGCTCAATGGCTTCCGCGTGTGGGTGCTCCTGGTGGTCGCATTGACCATTGCGAATTACGGCTATCCGGTGACGCAGTCGCTTCTGCTCAAGAATACCGGTGTGGCCCCCTATCCGGTGCGGGCACGATGACGAGCGAAGGACGCCGAGTCGCACGCGACTCCCGGTTCGCGGTCTGGATCGGGGGCACTGTCGTGCTATTTCTGCTGGCCGGATTCGTCGGATTCGTATGGCTGCCTTCGGCGCAACCGGGCGCGGGTGCGCTGGATTTGTGGATCGTCATCTGTCGCGCGGTCGGCTTGCCGATCGGCAACCCCGAGGCGTCCGCGCGCGGTGCCGGGCAGCCGGCCTCCGATGTCGCGTGGACCACCGCGACCCGCGACCTGCTGGTGCGGGGCGACGCTGCGCGCGGGGCCGCCATTGCGACCACCTGCAACAACTGTCACGGGGCCAATGGGATCAGCGCCGACGCGGCGTTCCCGAATTTAGCCGGGCAAAGCGTGGCCGCGCTCTACAAGCAACTGCAAGACTTCAAGACCGCCAAGCGCAATACCGAGGTGATGGGTGTGTTCGTCAACCCACTGTCCGCGCAGGACATCCTCGACCTCGCAACCCATTTCGCGTCACTCCCCAGTCCCTACGTGAAGGCCATCGCCGCTTCCGCCAATCCGGCGGCACGGGATCTGATCGAAGTGGGC
This sequence comes from uncultured beta proteobacterium, assembly GCA_963756765.1. Lineage (GTDB taxonomy): Bacteria > Pseudomonadota > Gammaproteobacteria > Burkholderiales > Casimicrobiaceae > VBCG01. Next base: position 21,170 of record CAVWPC010000002.1, read on the forward strand.
CGCCCGATGCGCAGCATCGCGTCGTGCGCGGGCTGCCACGGGCCGATGGGGCTCGTGACCGCCGCACCCGAGCTGCGCGGCCAGCAGCGCGCGTATCTCGAGCAGCAGTTGCAGGCGTTCAAGTCCGGCGCCAGACACAACGACATCAGCGAGCAGATGCGCAGCGTCGCTCGCCAGCTGACCAGCGAAGAGATCGCCATGCTCGCCGCGTACTACGCGAGCTTCGCTGGCGCGACTTCACCATAGGAACCAGACCATGCTCGGCTTCGAACTCGACTTTTGGGACTACGCAACGTTTGCCACGTTTGCCCTCGCGGGAGGCGCCGGGGTGCTCATCTACATCTGGATCGCCGGATTGCCGGGCCGCATTGCCCTTGCGCGCAACCACCCGGAAGCCGAGGCGGTCAAGATCATGGGGTGGGCCGGATTGCTGCCCACCATTCTGCCGTGGGTACAGGCGTTCATCTGGGCGTTCAAGCCCTCGGACATCGTCGACATCCGGCGCTTTCCAAAGGCGGAGGCGAAGGCGCTGGAGGAAGAGGCGAGTCGTCTGAAGGATCGGCCGTCGGATGCCGCACATGACACTCCGGTGGACACTTCAGTGCCGCCGCGCGATGCGATGGCGCCGCCGAGATCGCCGCCCGGCGGAACGAAAGGCTGAACAAGGCAACCCATGCTGCTCGGCTTCGTCCTGCTGTTCGCCTACGGATTGATCGTCTGGCTGGTGTTCTTCAAGTTCAGGTGGCTCAAGTTCACCATCGCTTGGGGCTTCTTCTCGACATTTTTCGTGCTGCATCTCGGCATCATCTTCCTGATCGGCCTGCGCTTCGTCGCGCCGACGTCGACCGAGGCGCGCGTCATCCAGCGCACGATCCAGCTCACGCCAAGGCTGTCGGAGCCCACGCTTGTCACGGCGGTGCTGGTCGAGCCGAATGTCCATGTCAAGCGCGGCACACCGTTGTTCCAGTTCGATCGGCGCATCTACGAAGCCAAGGTGAAGCAGTTGCAGGCGCAACTCGCCCAGTCCAAGCAGAACGTCCTCATCATGAAGGCCGACATCCAGGTCTCGACCGAAAAAATCGTCAGGCTCAAGAGCCAGCTCGAATACGCGCGCTACCAGGAGAAGCTCTCCAACGATCTCGCCAAACGTGGCGCCGGCCCAGAGGAGGACGCACAAAAGTGGAACGCGCAGGTCGCGGCCGACAATGCCGCGATCAAGGAAGCGCAGGCCGAAGAGCAGCGCTCGCGGCTCAAGTACCAGTCCGAGATCGGCGGCGTGAACACCGCCGTGGCGGCCACCCAGGCCGAACTCGAGCAGGCGCTGTTCTACCTCGAAAACACGCTGATGGTCGCCCCCGAGGATGGCTACATCATGAACCTGCAGGCCCAGCCGGGCATGGTGGCCGGCGACATACGCTTCGGCGCCATCGCCTCGTTCATCTGTGACGACAACCGCTACCTGCTCGCCAATTTCTTCCAGGAAAACCTGAAGTACGTCAAGCCCGGGCAACTGGTCGAAGTGGCGCTGGATCTCTACCCCGGCCAGATCTGGCGTGGGAAGGTGCAGGCGATCTGGCAGGGAAGCGGCGCCGGCCAGATGTTGCCGAGCGGGACGTTGCCGAACTTTCAATTCACGCCTGCGGAAGCGCCGCAGGGACAGTTCGCCGTGGCGGTCACGCTCGACGATCCCGACCAGATCAAATTTCCCATCGGCACCCAGGGCCGCGCCGCGATCTACACCAATCCCGACAGCGCCTTCGTCATTCTGCGCAAGATCGCGATTCGTGGTTACACCTGGTACAACTGGCTGTATCCGTTCTCCGGATGATGCGCGCTACGCTCCTCGTCGTGGCCATCCTTGCCGGCGGTTGTGCGCTCAAGGCACCACCGACGCATACCAACGTCGTCGACCAGGCGTTGCCGACGAGCACGCGAATTCCCCAGACGTGGCGCGCCGATCGTCCTGGCGATGAAGTCACCAACGACTGGCTGAAATCGTTCAACGATCCTGCGCTCGATGCGATCGTCGCCGAGGCCATTGTCAACAATCCGGACCTGCGGGCGGCGGCGGCGAAGGTCGCTATAGCGCAGCAAACAGTGGTCGTGGTGGGCTCGCGGCTGCTGCCGTGGGTTGGCGTGCAGCTCGGCGCCAACGCCACCGACGACCGCGACAGCAGCACGTTCAGCAGCAGCTCGGCCTTCCTGGGGGTGGCCTGGGAGCTTGACGTGTGGGGAAAGCTGCGTGCGCAGCGCGCGGCTTCCGAGGCGACCGCGGAAGCGGCCGGTCTTGAATATGCATACGCCCGGCAATCGCTTGCCGCGACCACCGCGAAGCTCTGGTACATCGCCGTCGAGACGCGCCAACTTCTCATGCTGAGCGAGCGGGCCGTGAAAATCTACGGCGATCTGCTCGAACTCGTGCAGATCCGCCGCAACGCCGGCAAGGACTCGGATCTCGACGTCGTCGACGTTCGGGCGAAACTCGAGGCTGCACGGAGCGACGTCGAGCGCGCCCGGGAATCGTACGGCGAAGCCCGTCGCGCACTGGAGGTGCTGATCGGGCGCTATCCCGCCGCCGAGATCGAGGTGGCCGCGATCTATCCAGCGCTGCCCCCGCTGCGTGGAGTCGGCGTACCGTCCGCGCTGCTCGAACGCAGGCCTGACCTCCTGGCGGCGGAGCGCGAAGTACTCGCCGCGTTTCGCAAAGAAGAAGCGGCGCAGCTCGCACTGTTTCCCGACTTTTCGATTTCGCTGGCCGGCGGCCGATTGGGTGACCAGGTGCTGTCGCTGCTGCGGCTCAATCCGTGGCTCGTCTCGGCGGGCATCGGCGTGTCGATTCCGATTTACGAGGGTGGGGCGTTGCGCGCAAAGGTCGAGATCGCTACCGCGCAGCAAGCGCAGGCGGTCGCGACCTACGGAGCGGTTGCGCTCGCGGCGTTCCGCGAGGTCGAGAACGGCCTCGCGAACGAGGGCCTGCTGGGGCGGCAACTGCCGCTCGATCAGAAGTCGCTCGACGACCGGACCGAAGCCGTGCGCATCGCCACCATCCAATACAAGGCGGGCCGCCGGGACCTTTTGTGGGTGGCGCAACTGCAAACCGCGCAGCTCGCCAGCGAATCGAATGTCATCAAGTTGCGCAGCACGCAGCGGACCAATCGCGTGCGGCTGTACCAGGCATTAGGCGGCAGCTTCGACGCGGCACCGCCGACGGTGACATCAGCGCGTTGACCGCCACCGGACTCCGGTTCGATGGCAACTTCATAGAGGAGACGACAGTGAGAACAGGACATGTATCGATAGCGATAGCTGCCTTGGCGGTCGCAACCGCCGGCTCGACGCAGGCATTCGAAACGCCGGTCGTGCTCGCGCAAATGACTGCGCCGGCGCAGAAGTCCCAGGACCTGAAAGGCATGGAGAAGGCGGGTCAGCGCGACGATATCCAGCCGATGACCGCGGCGCAGCAGGCGCAATACAAAGCCGAATACGAGGCGGCCAAAGCGAAGTGGGCCACGCTGACGCCGGAACAGAAATCGGCGACGATCGCTGCGGCGCGCAAGAAGAAGTTGAGCGACTCTATCGGCGCTCGAGCTGGTGGGCCAGCGCGACGACATGCGGCGCGAAACGATGGCGCAGACAGCGTCAGTACAAGGCCGAAGCCGACAGCCGCAAAGGCCAAGTGGGACAAGCTCTCGCCGGCCGAGAAGAGAGCAGTCCGGCGAGCGGCCTGGGCGAAGGAGCGCGGCGATCTCAGTGGAGTGGAAGCGGTCGGACAGCGCGACGACACCTATATTTTGCCTTACTGAAAGGCAAGGAGACTCGGTGAATACGAATCGGTACGCGATGGCCATTCTGCGCAAGCTGAGTTTGGCGACATCCTCGAGGCCAGCTTCGCCGCGGCGGCGGAAGCCGCCCTATGTTCGCGCTCGGCAAACGCGAGTAATCGCGCAGAGACAAGGCATGAGAACCACTTTCCGCATGGGAACCGCTTTTCGCGGAGCTATCGTGGCCATTGCCGCGGCCGTCGCGGCCATGCCGGCGTCAGCCGAGATGAGCGCCGAGGAACTTGCCAAACTCGCGCAGAATCCGGTTGGCAATCTCATCAGTCTGCCGTTCCAGAACAATACGAACCTCAATTTCGGCCCGGACAAGGGGACGCAGAACATCCTCAACATCCAGCCGGTGATCCCGATTTCCGTAAGCAAGGACTGGAACATCATCACACGCACGATCGTGCCGGTGATCCACATGCCTTCGCTGGGGCCGGGCATCGATAGCAGGGACGGCATTGGCGATACGGTTCTCACCGCGTTTCTGTCGCCCGCCAATCCCGGCCACTGGATCTGGGGGGCGGGGCCGGTCGTTCAGATTCCGACCAACAGCAACTCCGAACTCGGTAATAAGAATTGGGGACTCGGCCCGTCGTTCGTGATACTCCACCTCGAGCAGGGAAGTCCCTGGGTCTACGGCGCGTTGGTGAACAATGTCTGGTCCGTCACCAGCGACAAGACGGGTGGCGCGTACAACAATGGACTTATCCAGCCGTTCGTCAATTACAACTTCAAGGGCGGCTTGTATCTCACCAGCGCGCCGATCTTGACCGTGGACTGGAAAGCGGACAGCAGCCAGCAGTGGACCATCCCAGTGGGGGGCGGGGTCGGCAAGATCTTTCACCTGGGTAAGCTGCCGGTGAACACGCAGTTGTCCGCGTATTACAACGCTGTGCGTCCGGATTTCCAGGCCAACTGGCAGATCCGCGCGCAGGTGCAGCTGATGTTTCCCAAATGACAAGCCAAAGGATGGTTTCGATGATGAATTCGCACTCCGGCAACTATTCCGTCGCACTCATCGCCGCGAGTGTCGTCGCGTTGGCGGGATGCGCCGGGTCAGGCGGCAGTTCGATGACGACGAGCCCGGCGGCGACGTCAGGCACAGTTGCGTCGGAAGCGACCGCCGCGAAGGTCGCGCATGTCGGCTTCCTCACAGACTATTCCAGGCTGCAGCCCATGCCCGGCGGGGGCGGCATGTTGTGCTGGCGGGAAGCCAATACGAACTGGAAGCTGTACACCAAAGTGATGCTGGAACGCATCCAGGTCACCATCAAGCCCGGGTCGCAAAACGCCGTCGACCCCACCGACCTCAAGATGCTGATCGACTATTTTCATGCCGATCTTGCGAAGGCAATAGGCTCTGAGGCGCAGATCGTCACCGCGCCGGGACCCGGTGTGCTGCGGGTCCGCATTGCGCTCACCAACCTCGTCCCCACCAACACCATGGCGAGCCTCGCGGGCACCGCGGTACCCTATGGCTTCGTCGCGGAAATCGGCTCAGGTGCGGCTACCGGCAGGCCCGTGGGTTCGACGCCCTACCTCGGCCAGACGGGCATGGAAGTGCAGTTCAGAGACGGCGCTTCGGGGCGGATCGTCGCCGAGTGCGCCGACCTCGAGATCGGGCTCAAGTACGCCGCCGACATGAACGCGGGTGCCGCGGGTGCCGCGGAGAGCTGGGTCAACGGTTACATGGACTCGTTCTCGCAATGGACCTACGCCAAGCACGCGTTCGACAAATGGTCGGCGGACTTCGCGCGGCGGTTCGCCGCGCTGCGCGCAGCCTAGTGTCGCCGACGGCGCCTTCCAGCGTGTGAATTGCACGAGTCCAGCGGCGACGACGATGACACCGTCGCTCCGCGGACCGAAATCCACGACGGCAACGAAATCCGCAAGGGCTAGCAGCGGAATCCGGAGGGCCGCCAGGGCGACACTGAGCGCGTAAGCCAGCAATCCGATCGCGGTCCACACGCCGAGGTAGGCAATTCCCGCGCGTCCGGCGCTGGCTGCCGGGCGAGTGCGCAGAGCACCGGCGCAACCGACGGCAGCATCATCGCCGCCATCATGGCGACCCACATGCCCAGCAACGCCGCGGCGGCACCGATCGGTGTCGCTGCAACGCCCGTGCATAGGTCGCCCAGAGCCCCCATGGCAAGGTGTCCCGCCACAGCCTTATGCAGCCTCGTCGTACTCGTCGTTTCGGCGCCACCAGACGTCCGCCTCGTTGCGACCCTTCGGCGCGCGGTCGAGCCACTGGTACATGCCCCACAAGCCGTCGAGCCCGCGCGCGAACGTGGAGTACGCGTGATACACGACGCCGTCCTCGAGCACGAACGTACTCATGCCGGGCCGCTCGCGCGTGTACGTCGGCACGTCGGTGCCCGTCGAGGCGGCGATGCGTTCCACCGGACTCGCATCGGCGCGCAGCGTCCATTCGGACTTGCCACCGCGCATCGGCGGCTCGCGGCGGTAGTTGTACTCGACGTCGCCATGGCGTTGCTGCGCCTCGACGAACGACACGTTGAAATCGTAATTGAAGTCGCTGTCGAACGACGAGGCCCACGGGAACGTCCAGCCGAGCCGCTGCTTGTACGCGGTGAGCTTGGGCAGCGGCGCGCGCGACACGGTCCACAGGCTCGTGTCGTGGTTGGCGAGATGCACGGCGATGCCGTTGTAGCCGTCGGCGATCGCGGAGCAAGACGGGCAGCCGGCCTTGTACTCGGGCGCGAACATGAAGTGGTAGATCATGAGCTGCGAGCGGCTGCCGAAGAGGTCGGGCAGCGTCATGCGTCCGGCTTCGGTATCGAACGCGTAGGCCTTGTCGACGCGCACCCACGGCAGCTGCTGGCGCTGTTGCGCGAGTGCGTCGCTGCGTCTTGTAAGATCCTTCTCGATCTTCAGCAGCGCGATCCGCGCCTCGAGCCACTGCTCGCGTGTTGCAATCGCATGCGTCGTCATGTTTGACTCCAAATGTAGTTGGTCGAGCTGTCAATCTAGCGACGCGGGCGCAAAGGTGGGAGTGACAAGTTTGGCGGGATTCGCATGGACTCGATGATCACCGCGGCGGCGCGCGCGCTCGCCGCCGGCGATCCGCTCGGTGCGCTCAACCGCGTGGCGTTGCGCGACGACCCGCCCGCGCTCGCGCTGCGCGGCATCGCGATGGCGCAGGTCGGCGACTTCGCCCGGGCCAGGGATCTCTTGCGGCGCGCGCAGCGTGCGTTCGGCCCCAAGGAAGTGGTGGCGCGGGCCCGTTGCGTGGTGGCCGAGGCTGAGGTTGCGTTGCAGTCGCGAGACCTCGCCTGGCCACCGCAGGCGCTCGATGCCGCGCGCGTGACACTCGAAGCGCATGGCGATCACGTGAACGCTGCGCATGCGGGTTATCTCGCCGCGCGGCGGCTGGTGCTGCTGGGTCGCCTCGACGAGGCCGAGCAGCGACTCGGCGGACTCGATGCGTCCGCGCTGCCGCCGGCGCTGGGTGCTGCGCATGCACTGGTCGCGGCGGGCATCGCGCTGCGCCACGTGCGTGCCGGGGACGCGCGCGCGGCGCTCGCCCGTGCCGTCGGAGCCGCGGACGCGCGCCGGCATTCCGGCGTTGCGCGCCGAGGTCGAGCTGGCCACGCAGGCGCTGGCCACACCGGCCGCGCGATTGATCGTCCAGGGGCAAGAGCGGCCGCTGCTGCTCGACGAGGTGGAGGCGCTGCTGGCCTCGAATACGCTGGTGATCGACGCCTGCAGATACGTGGTGCGCGAATCCGGCAGCTCGGTCTCGCTCGTGTCGCGGCCGGTGCTGTTCGGGCTCGCGCGCACGCTCGCCGAAGCGTGGCCGGAAAGTGTCGCGCGCGATGTGCTGGTGGCGCGTGCGTTCCGCGGTAAGGTCGCGGACGAGTCCTACCGGGCGCGCCTGCGCGTCGAAATCGGCCGGCTGCGCGTCGCGCTGCGGGCGGTCGCGGGCATCAGCGCCACGAAGGAAGGCTTCGTGCTGGTGCCCCACCGCGCGCGCGAAATCGCGGTGCTCGCGCGCCCGATCGAGGAGAAGCATGCGGGCGTGCTGGCCCTCCTCGCCGATGGCGAGTCGTGGTCGACCTCGGCGCTCGCGCTGGCGCTCGCGAGCAGCCAGCGCAACGTGCAGCGCGCGCTGGAGGATCTTGCGGCCGAACGGAAAGTGCAGGCGGTGGGCAGCGGTCGCGCGCGCCGCTGGATGATGCCACCCGTGCCGGGATTCGCGACGTCCTTGTTACTCCCGGCGCCGCTGCCTGGCGGCTAAGATGGCAAGCATGAAAGCCGAGATCCTGCGCGAATACGGGCCGTTCGACGGTGTCAGCCAAATAGGCGGCGTGAGCTACGACGGTGAACATGTCTGGTTGGCCGCCGGCGACCGCATGGTCGCCGTCGATCCCGAGAGCGGCGACGTCGCGCGGTCGCTCGACCTGGCCGCGCATGCCGGCACCGCGTTCGACGGCAAGCACCTTTTCCAGATCGCCGAGAAGCAAATCCACAAGATCGATCCGCAAACGGGCCGCGTGCTCGCGTCCATTCCCGCACCCGGCAATGGCGGCGACTCCGGCCTCGCGTGGGCCGAAGGGTCGCTGTGGGTCGGCCATCATCGCGAACGCAAGATTACGAGATCGATCCGGGCACCGGCGCGATCCTGCGCACGATCCAGTCCGAACCGCTTCGTGACCGGCGTCACGTGGGTCGACGGCGATCTCTGGCATGGCACGTGGGAGGGCGACGAGAGCGAGCTGCGCCGCATCGATCCCCAGTCCGGCAAAGTGCTGGAAGCGCTCGAACTGCCGGCGGGGGTCAATGTGTCGGGGCTCGAGGCCGACGGCAAGGATCGCTTCTACTGCGGTGGTGGCGGCACAGGGAAGGTCAGGGCCGTGCGCCGGCCGAAGCGCTAGAGGCAACTGCGTTTCGACCAGGGCCGCCGGGGGCAACTGAGGGCAAACGCGGGCTGCTATCGCTTGGGACGGCAAGCGAGGTGCTGCTAGCTACTGCTGCAGGTCCGCCGGTATAAGCCGAACGGTCCGCGTGGCGCCGCTAGGGTCGAAGCGCCCGCAGGACCACCTGCACCGGATTGTGGTCCGACGACTCGACTGCGTCGACCTGGGTCGAGACGACCTCCAGCCCGCGCACGAAAACGCGATCGACGGGTTGTCCGAGGAAGCGTGCTCGGCGGTCCTCGCCCCTCGGCTCGACCTCCACGAGCCCGAGCCTTGCCGTGATGTCACGCACCAGCGCGTGGCGCGCCTCCGACCACGTATTGAGATCGCCGGCCAGGATGATCGGGCCGCGATGGTCGCGGAGCACGGCGGCCAGCGCGTCGAACTGCGCGCGATAGGCGTCGAGGGTCAGCACGAAGTTGATCGCGTGCATATTGGCGACGAGCACCATCTCGCTGGAATTGGCGAGGCGCAGCCACGTGAGCACCGCCGACTTGGGGATTCGCATCAAGGGTTCGGTTGAGCGCTGCGTGCAACTGGCGACGGGCACCACGCGGCTGGCGGTGAGCACACCGATGTCGGCATCCTCGTAGATGAACGAGCTGGCGAGGGTCCAGTGCATGCCGCCCCCGCGCAGCAACTGCTGCACCTCCGGCGAAAGCGTTACCTCTTGCAACAGCAGGAGGTCGTTGCGCTGGGCGAGCCGCGTGAGTTCCGCGTCCCAGCCGGAGTCGTCCTGTTTGTGGATGTTCCAGGTGACGATGCGGATTGCATCGGCGTCCAGCGCGCGATCATCCGGGCGCAGCGCGGGAAGCGTCAGCGCTGTCTTGCATGGCGGTACCGCAGTTGACCGGCATCAGCTTGACGCCGGCGGCTTCGTACACGAGCGCGCGCGGCTCCGCGGTGAGCGACACGCAGGCAGACAACAATGGCAGGATGCCGGCCAGCAAAATGGCCAGCCAGCAGTTGCGGCAGGATTTCATGAATCGTTCGGGTTTCCCGCCATACTACAAGCAGCCCAACAGTGCCACGACCCTACCCTGCCGGGTAGGGACGCCATGCGGGCCGCTCGCTACGATGCGCGACGACGCAGGTGCGAGAAAGGTATGCGGATATGTCGATTTCACGACGAGAGGCAATACAGGCGCTGGCGCTGTTGTTCCTGCCTGTCGCGGGACGAATCAAGGCGCAGGACAAGGTACCCAGGATTGGCGTGCTGCGCTGGGGTACGCCGACGGATGACGTTCAGGGGCGCCTGCGCGCCGCGTTTGGCGGGTTGGGGTATGTCGAGGGACAGAACATCACGATCGAATGGCGCTGGGCCACGGAAGCCGAATCCGCGCGCAAGCACGCCAGGGAATTCGTCGCCTTGGGTGTCGACGTGATCGTCGCATCGGCAACTCCCGCCGGACATGCTGCGCTCGGCGTTACGCGCACGACCCCGATTGTCCTGTTGGGTAGTGCCGACCCGGTTGGTTCGGGGTTGGTCGAGAGCCTCGCCCGACCCGGTGGCAATGTCACCGGTGTTTCGTTGAACCTGCCGGCCGTGGCCGGCAAGCATCTGGAGATCCTTCGTGAAGCTTTGCCTACGCTTCAGCGAGTGGCGTTCCTGGGCTCGGCGCGCGACCCGGCGACAAAGCTGTTCGTGAATGAACTGCAGTCAGCAGGCGGGCGTCTCGGGCTACGGCTGCAGATCGTGCGCATTGGCGATGCCGGGGAGTTCGCCCGCGCTTTCGCCGACATGTCACGCGAGGAGGCCCAGGCAGTGGTCGTGCAGCCCTTGTTCAGTTCCGACCAGTTTCGAGCGATTGCCAACCTCGCGATTCGCAGTCGCTTGCCCTCCATCTCGACCTTACGCCAGTACGCCGATGCAGGCGGCCTTTTATCCTACGGGCCGAGCCGGCTGGAGTCATTCCGCAATGCGGTGATCGCGGTAGACAAGGTTTTGAAGGGCATCCCACCCGGTGCAATTCCGATTCAGGAGCCGACGCTATTCGAACTGGTCGTCAACCAGAAGACGGCGGGGCTGCTGGGCGTGACCATTCCCAAGCAGCTCGCGATACGGGCGGACGAGATCATCGCGTAAGGTGTTAAATGCTCGCGCCCTCGACCGGCGTGCCGCAATCCGGATGGCCGCAGCCGCAAGTGCCGGACCGCGTGTTGGACGTGCTCTCCTCGCGCGGCGCCTTGCTGTGTTCCTCGCAGTGGTCGCTGCAGAAGCGCTCCGTGGGTCCGACGTCGCAGTTGCAGGGCGCGTGCGCGCACTTGTGGTTGGTCATTGAACTGCTGGTCTGCATGGGGCCTCCGATCTAGTGCGATTTGGGTGATTGGCTGCTTGACTTGCGGGTGGCCGACTTGCCTGAGCCGGATTTGCCGCGGCTTTCGCTCTTGCTCTGGCTTCGACTCTTGCCGGCCTTGTCGTAGGCGATCGCCGCGGCCTGCTTGATCGCCTTCTTGCGCGATTCGGGGTGGCTCGTCCCGATCGCGCCGTCTTCGTCGTACTCGTGCACCAGCCGCTTGATGTTGGTGCTGATCGTTTCCTGGCTGCTGCCTCTCTTGAGTGGCATTGGGGACTCCTTTGCTGATGGGTCGCCCGCGCGCAGGGTGTACGGGCGCGCGAGTTTTGGACATCGGGCTTAGGGTCGCACTAGCCTGGCGCCTTTCGTATACCGGACGGCGCCGCAACTGCTTGTCGGACAGCCTCGCAAAAGGCGTCTGACACGCCGGTCCTCAACGCACCGCGGCCAACGGCACCACAGGCGGGGAAGGCGTCCAACGTTCGCACGTCCGAGGGCAACCCAAGGCGGCCGAAGCGGCCGAGGGTGGCAACCGGTGGTAACAGGCGGCAACAGGCCGCAACGGGCGGACCTGACCCAGTCGCGGATAGTTGCGACTCCACGGCGTCGCGGAGTTGCATGTCAATTTGCGGCGCGATCACATAAGATCGCCTGAATGAACAAGGCACACGAGCCACACTCGGCGGCGATCCCGATGCGGGGAACGGTAACGGGCACACCCACCGGACGGCTCGATCTTGCCGGCGAATTCCGTGGCGGGTTGGCAAGCGCGGTCGTCTCGCTCGGAATCCTGCTGCCGCTGGGCCTCCTGTCCTTCTCCGCGCTGGGACCGGCGGCCGGGAGCGTCGGCATACGCGCCGCGTTCGCTGCCGTCATCGTTGGCGGTCTGGTGGCCGCGGTCGTCGGTGGGACCGTCAGCCCCGGCAGCGGTCCCAAGACGTCGACCAGTCTCATCCTCGCCGGCTTCGTCGCCGCGCTCGCGGCCGATCCGCGCTTGCGGACTGTGCACGGTCTCGACATCGACGCCATCGTGCTCCTGGCCGCGCTCTGCGTAGGCGTTTCGGGCCTGCTGCAGATTGCCTTCGGTCTGTTTCGCCTGGGTTCCCTGGTCGGGTTCGTGCCGCAGCCCGTGGTCGCCGGATTCATGGATGGCATCGCCGTGCTGATCGCGCTGGCACAGTTCCGGACGATGGCCGGCGTGTCGTCGGCGGCCGGACCGGTGACCACGACCGGTGCCTTCGGCTTCTCGATGGGGAGCCTGCTGCTCGGTCTGGCGGCACGGCGCTCTTGACCTGGTTCGTCGCGCGCCACTGGTCACGCCTGCCCTATGCGCTGGTCGGGCTGGTGACCGGTGCGGTGGTCTATTTCCTCTTGCAGAGTGTGGCGCCGGGAATTTCGCTGGGGCCATTGCTCGGTGCGCCGGCCGATGGCCTGCCGATGCCCCTGGCCTTGCGCACGCTTGCCGGGCCCGAGATGGCGGTGCAGCTGTACGCGCCCACCTGCCCCAACTCGTCACCGAGCCTTCGTGCTGGCGCTGGTCGGGTCGCTGGATATGCTGCTGACCGCGGTGGCCGTCGATACGCGTCTGCACGCGCGGCATGACTCGAACCGCCTCCTGATCGGCCATGGCCTCGGCAATGTCGCGTGCGGGGCCTTCGGGGGGCTGCCCATTTCCACATCGTCGTCCGTTCAGTTCGCCGCGCATCGCGCCGGCGGCCAGCGCGTGTCGCCGGGCTGGTTGGGGGCGCTCGCACTGCTGGGGATCTTGCTTCTCGGCAACGACGTGCTCGGCCGCATCCCGGTCACGGTCACGGCCGGCGTCATGCTGATCGTGGCACTCGGGCTGCTTCGATCAATGGAGCCATCGGCTTTGGCGGCAAGTGCGTGCCGGCAACCGGGACCAGGACACGCGCTGGAGCCTGGCGATCGTCGCCGTCGTGGGTGCGACGACCGTCATCTACGGTTTCGTCGTCGGGATCGGGATTGGCATCCTGCTGTCGATCGTCCTGTTCGTCTCCGCGATGAACCGGTCGCTGGTGCGCGGCGTCACCACCGGCGAGACGCGTGGCTCGCGCCGTATTTATCCGGAAGACCAGCTGCATCTGTTGCGCGCGCAGGGCGCACAGATCCGCGTGATCGAGATCGAGGGCGCGATTTTCTTCGGCACGTCCCACCAGCTCGGCCGGCGCATGGAAACGCTGAGTGCCGGCGCCCAGACGGTGATCCTCGACCTGCGTCGCGTGACCATGATCGATGCCACGGGGCGCTCGCGCTCGAGCGTCTGGATGCCCACTTGCGGTCACAGAGCTGCGGGACTGCTCCTCGCGGGGGTCACGCCGGGTGACCGGCTGGCGCGCGCGCTGCATGGGCATGGGGCGTTCCTGCACGATACGCAGGCGCGCTGGTTCGCCGATGTCGATCGCGCGCTCGAGCACGCCGAGCATGCGCTGCTCGCCGCCACCAGGGAATGGACGCACGGCGAAGAACTTGCGCTTGCACAACTGTCGCTCCTGGAGGGCATGGACGATGCCCAACGCGCACAGATACAAACCGTGCTCGTGCGGCGTGAACTGGCGCTGGGCGAGATCCTGTTCCGGAGGGGCGAGCCGGGGGACTGCCTCTATGTCCTCGCCGAAGGCTCGGTCAGCATTCTGGGCGACGTTGCCAAGGGGGTCGCCGCGGCGCAGCGCCTCGCGAGTTTCGTTCCCGGCGTGATCTTCGGCGAAACGGCGATGCTCGATGGTGCCGGAAGAACCGCGAGCGCCGCGGCGGACGAGCCCTCGGTCGTCTACGTGCTGAACCGCACGGATTTCGACAAACTGCGCGCGGGTGATCCGGCGCTTGCCAACCTGCTGCTGCTCAATATCGCGCGGCAGTTGTCGGCGCGGCTCCGCTTCGCCACGGCGACGATCCAGGCCGCCGATCGCTGAGCGCATTCGCAGCGTCACTTCCCGAAGCCGCGGCCGGGGCGCCGATCGTTGCGCGGATTGCGCAGCACCGCTTTCTGCAGCCGGCACCGCTGGGTCGCCTCGTGCTCGCCGCGGTCCCGGCGCTACCGCGCCGCCCGCTTGCATGGCGGGGTGCGGCTACGAGATGACTTCGTTGCGGTCGACGAGCGAGCGCTCGCTGGTGCTCGCGCTTCTCGGCGAGGAGGCCTAACGTCAGCGGCCTCGATCGCGCGCAGCAGCTCGTGCGCTTCCAACAGACGCGGCGCGCTGACGTAGCTCGCGCCGGCTTCATAGAGCTGCTCGATTTCCGACAGCCGCTCGGCGTGCACGATGATCTGCGCATCTGGCGTTGAGTTCGCGGAGCTGGCGCAGCAGGCTGCAGGTTGCTCAAGCCCTTGAGCACCGTGTCGGGCAACGAACAGACGATGATCTGTGCGTGCGCGACCCCGGCATGCAGCAGCGTGTCGCGCAGCGCCGATGTCGCCGTAGATCACGTCCACGTGACGCTGGCGCAATTGCTCGGTGACCTGCGGGTTGAAATCGATGACGGCATAGATCGGCGAGGAGCTGCGGTTTCCGCGCGCGCGATCTCGTCCAGGAACGAACTCGCGGTCCAGGAAGAAGCCGAGGATGAAGATGCGTCGCGAGTGCTCGGTGGCCGCTTCGGCCGCCGCGGTCGGCGGGCAGATCGGGCAGTCCCGAGCCTTGCGAGCGCATGGCGAGAACTGCGCGCAGGATGCCGTCGTTGCGACCGATCGCGTAAGTGCTGAGCGACCGCGAGAAACGCGAAGGCGAAAGCCGACGATGCCGATGGTGTCCTCGGAGACGTCGCCGCGCGGCCTTGCCCAGCGCCAGCAGCACGAGCGACAGCTCGCTGATCTGGCAAAGGTTCATGGCTGGCAGCAGGCTCACGCGATAGCCTAGTCGCATCAAATACAGCAGCGGGAACAACGGTGAGGCAGCCGGCTGGCGACCGACGAACAGCGCTGACGGACCAGCGTCCAACAGCGCGAAGCTGCTGTCGGCACGGGAATGGTCATGCCCAGCCCGACGAAGAACAGCGTCACGAAGAAATCGCGCAGCGTGGTGACCTTGGCGACGACGTCGAGCGTGTAGGGAAAGGTCGAAATCATCACGCCGGCGATCAGCGCGCCCATTTCCGGGGACAGGCCGAGCTAGCCCGCGAAGCCCGCCAGCGCAAAGCACCAGGCGAGCGCGCCGACCAGCACCAGTTCCGGCTGACGCGCGACGAAGTGGAAGAGCGGCGGGCAGCACGAAGCGGCTGACCACATAGCCGACGCCGACCAGCAGCAGCAACTTTCAGCAGCGGCGAGCCGAACACGCTGACCGCCGGATTTTTCAGGTTCGGCTGGATGGCGAGGAACACGATCAGGAACAGGTCCTGCAGCACCAGCACGCCCAGGGTGATGCGGCCGGCCAGCGTCTCGAGCTCGCGCTTGTCGTAGAGGATCTTGACGATGATGACGGTGCTGCGTCAGCGCCGCCGCGACTCCGAGATAGAACGCCTCCAGCCAGCCCTTCGCGAGGCCGACGAAGCCGAAGAACAGCCAGCCCAGCACGACGCAGCCGAGGATTTGCGCGGCCGCCGTGAGCGTGATGATCCGGCCCGGCGCTGACCATTTTTTTCAGGTCAATCTCCAGGCCGATCATGAACAGCAGCAGGATCAGGCCGATCTCCGAGATGGTTTGGATGCTGACGGCATCGGTGACCCACTGAAGCCGTGCGGTCCGATGGCGAAGCCCGCCAGGAGATACGCCAGCAGCAGCGGCTGGCGAATCGCCTGGGAGACCACGGCGACGATCCAGGCTGCGATGATGCAGATGGCGATGTCGGTGACGAGCTGGTGTTCCACGCGTGATCCGGACCGTATAGGACGAACAGTGCCGGAATCTAAGATTTAATGCCTGCCGCGGCGCTGCTTGCGGGGAAAGAAGTTGGGTTGGTAAGGACGGTCAATGGTCGTCGACAGCCTTATGTTTCAAATTTCGACGCATTGCGAGCGTCTCGCAATGAAGCAGGCGATTTTGATCGCCTCGATCGCCCCGTTGACCGGTTCGATTGATATGTACAACCTACGGCCCAGAAACTACTTTGCCGTACGGCCACGGTAACTCCGACCGCATCCGGGCAGGGCGTCGGGTTGGAATTGTGTCCCCAAGGCCTATGATGTCGTTTGTCGTTTCCTGCCTTGATACTGTCGGCTTGGCGTGTCGCTACCCGACGTGAGTGCCATCGGTGATACCCCGGAGAAATCAAACAATGCTCGCTGAATTGAGGGTCCTGCGCTTCTTTGTTGCCGCACTGGCCATTGCCTTCGTCCTGCCGGTCAACGCCGCACCGCCGGAGAAGAAATCAGCGTGGCGATGTCACCGAATACGATCGGCGCCAGCGCTTCGCTGACCGCGACGATCGAGAACGAGACGCCCAACGGCAGTTTCTCGTCAATTCGCTGATTCTGACGCTTCCGACCGATGACACGGTCGACGTATCCGCTGACCCGACGGCCAACTGGCCAGGCACCGTGACCTGGACCAACACGTCGATCTCGGTCTCCAACATGTCTCCGTTGAAGCCGCTGGATTCGTTTGTGCTGAGCTTTAAGGTCAGCGTGGCCAGCGAGGGCCGGCGCTGCGTGCGCAGTTCTGGAATGCGCGCGCCTGGACCGGATCCTCGTTCAGCGGTGACACCTTCCGGCAGCTGACGACGCCCCCGGAACTCATGGTCAATCTGACCACCACGGCGACGAGTGGCCTTGCGCTCAATTTCGCCCCGGGGCTGAGCAATACCGCCAAGAATGAACCGATTGCGCCTGCCGTGGGCGTGACCCTGTCGTCGTCGTGCGGCCGCTTAACGGACGGTGACGATCACGGTGCTGGTTGTGCGACCGGTTCCTGCCTCACCGGCAACACCGCCACGTCGAGCGGCGGCATCGCGACCTTTCCGTACCGGAAAATCGCGAATCCCGGTACTTTCAATCTGGTTGCAAGTTCCCCTGGGTTCACGGCGATCACGTCGGCCAACTTCACGGTCTTCGACGGCATCCTGAAGTGCGAGCCGGGCACGCCTTTCAAGTTCGACCAGTTCCACCCGGCGTCACCAGCATTACACAGCCCGGTTACGCCTCCGGACAGCGCGGCGAGTACAACAAGGACGGCTCGTTGTGCGTGCCGGTCGCCTATTCGTTCATCAACGATATCCTCGGCACCAATACGGTCATGCTGAAGTGGGACACGGCGAGCCAACCCGGTGCCGCATTCAAGTACACGGTCACGTGGAAGCCCGAGACGCGAACGCCGCGACTGGAATGCCGCCCCGGATGACGTAAGTGGCGTGTTCGATTCGACGGGCAACCCACACCACTGTTTACGGCTGTGCCTGCATCGGCAACCAGCTTCCGGCGCCTTATGGCACGCTGGCCGTGGATATTCCCGACGAGACCATTACGTTCATCACCGCGACTCCTTCGGCGACGTGGCCGCAGACGCCGTTCCCGATCGTCATCGACAAGGAACGGATGACAGTGACCGCGGTTGCCGGGTTGGCTTTTACGGTGGTGCGCGGCGTGGGTGGCACGACAGCGGCAGCCCATCCGGCAACGCCGGCGCCCAAGTACGCGATGAGCACGCCGCGCCGCTGGACGGGGCTATTCCGCCCAAGCAGATGCAGGTGTGTATCCTGGAGGAGGGCTGGATCGTGGTGCCGTCCGGCACCCCGGATTGCTTCCCAGCCAATTGGTTGCAGGCGTGTGTGTTGTTTTCGACAACGGTCTACGATATCGGCGACGGTATCGTGAGCGGCGACTTCTAGCCTTAGCCGCGCGTTTCGCGCGAGCCGCAAGCCAAGGCGCCCTCCGGGGCGCTTTTGCTTTGGCGGTCCAGCGCCCTAGCGGCCGAAGGCGGCAGCGCCGGTGGGGTGCGTATTTTGAGCGTCGCCGACACCGTGTCTGCTCGGTACGATTTCGCTCGATGACGGGATGCTGTCGATGCGATCGAGCTCGCACATGGCGAGCAGTGTGAGCAATATCTCGAACAGGTCGCGCCGCGCCCGGGCGACCCGGATACTGCCAGCAAGGCCTTCCACGCGCCCTCGTGGTCGGTCTGCTGCATCAACGCAACGCCGCGGACCCGTGCGAGCAACGGCGTCACCATGGCCACGCCCTGGCTTCTTTCTGCGCGTGCCAGCGTCGTCTTGGCCAGTTCAAGCGCGGCCTCGGTGCGGCCCGCGTACACATGGCATTCGGCCAGGCGAGCGTCCACCGCGAGTTCTTCCTGCACGGCGCCGACATAGACGAAGGGACCCTCGGCCTCGTCGAATCGCGGGGTCGCTTCGTCGAGCCGGCCGCCGCGCAACAGCGTGCGCCCGAGCAACGCGAGGCAACTGCCCAACACGTAGCGATACTCGCCGGTGCGCACATCGGCAACACGTCGCGGAGCGTGGCCTCGGCTTCGCCGAGTTCGCCGCGGTGGATCAGGATCTCGGCCATGTTCACGCGCGCCAGCGCCGCATTGATGGTGTCGCCGATCTTCTGGCACTCGACGCGACCGCGCTCGTAATACGACATGGCCTCGTCCCAGCGGCCCTCGCCTTGGCACACGACGCCGACGTTCGAGAGGATGACGGCCTGTTTGATCTGGTCGCCGGAGCGCTGGTAGGCGTCGAGCGAGCGTTTGACATAGGGCTCCCAGTCCGCCTTGCCGAGTGCCGCGTGCGCCCAGCCGATCACGAAACAGGCGGCGCCGAGCGCGTCGGGCTCGTCGGCGGCCTCGGCCTCGACGATCGCTTTCTGCGCCCAGCGCACGGCGGCCACCGACTTGCCTTGCGCCTGCAGCACCGTGGCATACCACGCACTCGACTGCGCGACGCGCTTGCGGGACTCGGGATCGTCCTTTGCCTCGACGACGCTGCGTGCCCGCGCGGCCCAGCGCAGCGCCTGCGGATAGCGGCCGAGCTTTTCCTCGAGGCGCGATCGCTTCAGCAACAGGCCTGCCTCCCCGCACGCATCTTCGACCAGCAAGCGCTGGGCGGCGGCATACGCGTCGGACGCCTTGCGGAATTCGCCGGCGCGATTCCAGGCGTCGCCGAGCATTTCGTGGGCCTCGCTCAGATCGCGTGGGGCAACGTCGTCCAGGCGACGGCCGGCATCGATCGCGCGCGCGAAGAGTTCCGCGGCTTCGACGTACGCATAAACGCCGAGCGCATGCCGGGCCGCAACGGTGGCGTAGCGCCATGCCGGTTGATAAGTGCCGGCGACGAAATAATGGAGCGACAGTATCCCCGCGGAATCGTCCGGGTCGGCGAGTTCGCCTTCGAGATGCGCCGCGATGGTGCCATGCAGCCGCCGTCGCAGCTTGTACGGCAACCCCTCGTACGCGGCGTCGCGCAGCAGCGAGCGGCGGAAGCGCAGATAACCATCGGCCTCGGTCTCGAAGAAATCGCGCAGACGGTCGAACGCGGCGGGACCGGCCGCATCGTCGCCGTCGCCGTCGGCAAGCCAGCCGAGCATGCGCGGATGAAAGGTCAGCCCGAACAGCGATGCGCGGCGGATCAGGGCCCGGTCCGCCGGCGCCAGTGCATCGATGCGCGCCATCGTCGCTGCTTCGGCGGACGCCGGCAGCCCACCCGTGCCACCGGATTCGATTGCGGAGCGCAGCAGATCGCGCAGGAACTGCGGGTTGCCGCCCGAACGCGCGGCAACGAGATCCAGCACATGGGGCGGCAGCGGATGCTGCTCAGTCGCTACCTTGGCGATGCGCAAGGCATCGGGCGTGGCCAGCGGTTCGAGTGCGATCTGCACGATCGTGGGCGTCGGCCGCGCCACGAAGCCGGATTCCGTGGTGCGCCGCGCCACTGCGACAAGCCACGGTCGGCCGCCGAGGTCGAGCGCGAGGTGCGCGAGCAGTGCTGCCGACGCCTCGTCCATGTGCTGCGCATCCTCGATCTCGACGAAAACCGGCATGTGCACGACTGCCGTGAGGAAGGCGCTCGTCGCTTCGTGCAGCTTGCCGCGCCGGTTTTTCTCGGCAAGCATCTCGACCTCGGGCGAGGCCGGCACATCCACCGCGAATGCCGCCGCGATCAACGACAGCCATGGCATCTGGGCAGGCACCGTCTTCGCCACCAGCGCGCGCAATCGGTCGGCGATGGCACTTTCGTCCGCATCACGGCCGAGTGCCAGCATGTCGCGCAGCAGTTCGCGCCACAACACGTATGGTGTCGAAGTCGTGTAGGCCTCGCACACCGCGTGCAGATGCCGGAACTCGCCGGCGGCCTCGCGCACTGCTTCCACGAGGCGCGTCTTGCCGACGCCCGGTTCGCCGACGATCTCGAACAGTCGTCCGCGGCCCGCTTTTGCTTCGGCGAGCCCTTCGAGCATCAGGCGGTGTTCATCGTCGCGACCCACCAAGGGCAAGCGTTCCAGTTCGACTTGTCGCGTGCGAGAACCCGTCGCGGGGCCCACCTCCCACGCCTGTACGGGCTGCGCCTTGCCCTTGACCAGGAAGGGTTCGAGCGCGGTGGTAGCGAACTGCGTGCTCGAGCGATCGAGCACCCCGGAGGTGGCGTAGATCGTTCCTGGTGCCGCCTTCGCCATCACCCGGGCGGCAAGGTTCACGGCGTCACCCATCACCGTGTAGGTACGCCGATAGGCAGGACCGACATCGCCGGCGAAAACCGAGCCCCGGTTGACCCCGATGCGAATCGAAATCGGCAATGGATTGCTTACCAGCCGGCGCAACACCAGCAACATGCGCTCCTCGTCGTCGCCGGTGATCGTGGGCGCGCCGGCGGTGAGGATCAGCTTGCCGCCGTTGGCGTCGAGATCGGAGGCGAGCAGCGCCACACCCTGACCCTCGGTCGCAGCGTCCACGGCACAGACGAGACGGTGCAGCGCGTCCGCGGCCGCCGCCGGACCTGCTTGCGCAATCAGGGCATCCGTTCCCTCGAAACGGATGAAGGCCACGGTGACCGGCCGATGTTCGGATGCGCCGCTGCCCGCCATGATGTGGGCGCGCACCGCGGGTGAAAGACAGAGTGCAAGCTGCTCGGCGGGCATGTCCGGTCGCGCCGCCAGCGGTACCTTGCGGCGGCCGGGCGGTTCGCGGCGGAGGAAGACACCGGTGCCCTTGGCGCCACCCACGCAGCCGGCCGGCAGATGCGTTTGCCATTTCCAGGCTGACGACGATCTGGCCGGCGGAGGCCTCGTGCTCCAGCAGGACCAGTTGCGTCCATGCCGGGACCGGAAGGCAAAAATTCGCAATGCGTGTCGCCGACGGCGAAGAAATCGAAGGATCCGGAATGCACAGCCTGCGACATGCGCAGCGTGATCCGCGCACCCGGGACTTCGATGCGGCCGACGGTGCGCAGCATGCGACGCATGAGAATGGTCGCGCGCGCGGCGCGGCTCGCGTGCCCGGGGCCTTCGAACCACAGCAGCAGCGCGTCGCCGCCGAACTTGAGCAGGCTTCCGCCCTGCTCGTAGGCGACGGCAAGGATCGACTCGAAAATGCTGCCGATGGCTTCGGCAATCTGCTCCGCACCTTCGCGTCCCTTGCGCGCGAGGCGCTCGGACAGCTTGGTGAAGCCGGACACGTCGCAGAACGCCGCCGTGCCCTCGCTGGCCCAGTGCCGCTCGCCCGCATGATCGACCAGATGCTGCTGCAGGATGCGCGGGACGTACAGCGCCGCGAGCGCGGTCTCCTTCACCTGCTCCGTTGTTTCGTCGCGCGCGCTGGCGGGGGATTCGGTCGCGGTGCTCACGCCGGGTCACGGGGCAGGGCAGGGTCGACGTCACGACGAGCGCCAGCTCTTCACGCCGGCATGCGCCCGGCGTTGGCCGCCTGCCAGGTGGCGACCTGCTCCCGCGCCGCGTGATAGCCGATATCGATGATCGCCGCGTACTTGTCGAAGGCGAGGATCGCATAGGTTTCGACGGCGGGCTCGATCAGCACGTCGGCCAGCGCGCGGAATCCGGACTGGCGCATCCGGTTGGCGCTATTGATCTCGGTCGCGCGCATCACGCTGCCAAGGATCGTCGGTGCGCGCGTACCCACGCCGAAGAGGTGCAATCGACCGAGCAGTGCGCGCCAGCCCGAGATGCTCGGCCCGAAGTCATAGGACTTCTGCTTGTCGCGCGTCGGCATCGGGTTTACGCCGAACACCGTGCCGCCTTCGCAGATGCCGCGCATCACGTCGAGCGGCATGTTGTTCATCACGCACCCGTCGACGAGCACTTCCCCGTCGTCGCCGAGAAAAGGCGGGAAGATGGCGGGCAGTGCGGTGCTCGCGCGCACGATCTTCCAGATGGCGCCTTGGCGATGCACGACCGTTCGCGCACGCGACAGTCCGCTCGACACGCCGAAGAAAGGGGTCCACAGGTCCTCGGCTGCAAGCGCACCGAAGACCTGGCGATACAGCGAGGTGACCTTGCGCCCAGCCATCAATGCGACCACCGGCAACGTGCGATCGAGCAGGCGCTTGGGGGAGGCGAAAGTCTGCGCGAGTTCGTGCATCTGGGCGACCGAGATTCCGGCTGCCGACGCAGCGGCAATCAGCGCGCCGATGCTGGTACCGCCCACCACGTCGATTTCGACGCCGGCTTCCTCCAGGGCGCGCAATGCGCCGATGTGGGCGAAGCCGCGGGCGCCGCCGCCACCGAGCACCAGGCCGTTCGCCCTTCCGCTCAAGCGCCGGCATGCACGGCGCAGATCGCGGTCGTTGCCGAGCCGCACATGATGATGCGCGGCGAGCTTGCGCGCGGTAAGCCATGTAAGCGTGTTTGACGGCTGCTGGGTCGCATCGGGGTGGACCAGCACGAGTTCCGCGCGTGTCTTGAGGTCGAGTTCGGCGAGCGCACGCTCGAGCGGACCCGGCACCGGGTCGGCGCCGGCGTTTGCCACGATGACGACCCGGTCCGCGTGCCGCAGGCAGCGCCGCGTCCACGGAGTCCACTCGGGATCGGCCACGTACACGACGGCATCGTGGCCGTTCTCCTGCGTCCCGAGCCAGGTGTCGAGCGATTCGTGGATGACGCTCCCTTCGGGGCTCTGCGCGATGCCGGGTTTGGCCAGCAGGCGGTCGGTTTCGGCCGCGTCGAGCGTCAGGATGGTGCCGAATCCGTCCAACGTTTCCGCCAGGCGCTGCGCGAAGGCAGCCACTGGCGCGTCCGCGCCCGTTGCAAGCAGCGCGTAGGTCGCCGGTCGACTGCTGTCTTCGCGATGCTGGCGCGACGCTTCACGCAGGCGCACCACCGCCTTGCGCGCGATTTCCATCATTGCCTGTGGATGCTCGGCCAGCAGGGCATCGAACGCGGGCTTCGCAAGGCGCAACAGGTAGGTGTCGCGCACCGCATAGACGCTCGCCGCACGTCGCGCGCCGGTCAGCAGCGCAATATCGCCGACGGTGCCGCCCCTGCCGATCTCCTCGAGGACTTCCTCTTCCCCGTTGCTGGTCGTCACGACGCGCAAGTCGGCCATGGCTGACCAGATAGACATCGTCGCCGGCATCGCCCTCGCGAAACAGCATGGTTCCGCTCGGCACCTGCACCCACTCGAGCTTGCGGGCGATCGCGTCCAGCGCCTTCCGGTCGAGATGCCCGAACAATTCGGTGAGCAGCAATACCAGCTGGGTGCCGCGCATGCGCGGCACGATCCGGCGCAGGAAGTCGTTCAGGGCCTGCGGATGCCGTTGCGCCAGGCCTTCGAAATCCTCGCGCGACACGCGGACGAGATCACCGCCTTCCAGTGCGCGCACGGTGGCGGAACGCGGCTGGCCGGTCAGCAGTGCCATCTCGCCGACGACGCCACCGGGGCCGAGTTCATCGAGCAACGACGTGGCCCCATCCGGGTGCTCGGCGTATACGCCGAGGCGGCCGCGCAGGATCAGGTAGACCTCGCGGTCGGGATCGCCCTGTTGCAGCAGGCGTTCGCCGGCGGCAACCGGTACGTGGTGCATCACGCCGCGCAGATCCGCGAACACCGACGTGGAAAAC
Source organism: uncultured beta proteobacterium (assembly GCA_963756765.1). Lineage (GTDB taxonomy): Bacteria > Pseudomonadota > Gammaproteobacteria > Burkholderiales > Casimicrobiaceae > VBCG01. Next base: position 45,189 of record CAVWPC010000002.1, read on the forward strand.
TGCTCGTGGAAGCCGTGATCGATGAGCAGGCCTTCGAGCTCGGGGGTCAGCTTGCTGTTGGACATTGTAGAGATTGGTGCGACACGATCGATGGCGACGCCACCGGACCGACGCGGGGCCGGGTGTACTACGTCACACGGCGCGGCACGTAGCCCTCGGCGGCGCGCTGCGCAAGCAGGCGGCGAAGGTTGTCGTAGGCCTTGGCCTCGTACCGCGAGCGGAAGTAATCGGTGGCGAAGAACACCGGCCGCTTGCGCAGTTGTTCGAGAAAGGCCACTTGCCCCTCATAGTACTGCACGTCCGGCTGGTGCGAAAATTCGGTTCGCAACAGATCGCCGTGGTGCATGAACTTCTCCCACGCGGCGCCGAAGCCGACCAGGTCGATGTCCTCGATGTAACGCCGGTCCTGCGTGTGCGCCACGTACCAGTGGCGCGTGGCGAGGATCAGGCCGCATACCCGGCGGCAGAAGATCGGCTGCGCACCGGCGGCGAAGCGAAGGAACAGCTCCGCGCTGCGCCGTTCGTTGGTCGGATCGCCGGGCGTGTACTCGGCGTCGTGGAACCACAGGGCCAGTTCGACGGCGTCCCGGTCGCCGAGCAGCGCCGCCACCCGGTCGAAGTGGCGCAGGCATTCGCGGATATGGTCGAGGTTGTGGAAATGCCGGGTCGGGGCACCGAGCCGCGAACGCAATTCGGCATACACCGTGGCTGCGTCCGGTGACGGCGGACATGCAACGCAACGATGCCAGAGTGCAGCGAAGCGCGCGGCTTCGGCGTCGGTGGTCGTCTCCATTGCGAAGGCAGGATACGGCATCGTTCGCGCCGAGAAAAGGGAAGGCGGGGTCTATTCGATGTGCGGCGATCAGTCCGGCGCGCGCGCAAGCCAGGCGCGCGCCTGCGCGCCGAAGACGTTGTAGGCGAGGCCGGCGAGGACCAGGGCCACGCCCGCGAACTGCACGGGCGCCAGCAGCTCGCCGAGGAACAAGGCCCCGCTGCCGAGTCCCGCGACCGGGATCAGCAGCGCGAACGGCGCGATCACCGCCGTCGGATAGCGATGCAGCATCGCGTTCCACGTGGCCAGCCCGAACAGCGTGGCGAAGTAGCTCATGAACAGCACACACGCCCACGGCTGCCAGGGCATGTGCACGATGCCCTCCCAGACGCGCGCGCCGCCTTCGAACAGGAACGAAGCGGCGGCCAGTGGCAGCGGCGCGGCGAGACTCGACCAGACGACGAGGCCGAGCATGTCGACCTCCGGGCGCGCGGGCGCGGCGCGGCTTGCGGCGCCGGGCGGTGCGGTGGCGTGCCCCGGTGTCCGTCCGCGCGGATCGGTTGAATACACCAGTCGGACTCGGCTGGCGCGCCGGACTGGTGTTGCGCGTGGGGCGCTGGCCCTGCCGCGGCTCGCTTGGCGATCACGTTGCCGATGGCCCACGAGAGCGCGGCGCCGATGACGAGCAGGAAGCCGGCAAAGGTGGCGGCGGCCCCCCGCGCCAGCGCGTACCACGCAAGGACGACGATGCCGGCCGCTGCGATGGCGGCGCCGATCAGGCTGTGGCGATCCAGCCGATCGTGCATCCACCACGCCGCGAGCGCGATCGTGAAGAACACCTGCGTCTGGATCACCAACGACGACAGGCCGGCGGGCATGCCGAGCTTCATGCCAAGGAACAGGAGGCCGAACTGCAGTACACCGATCGCGCACCCATAGGCAATCAGCGTGCCCCAACCAACCTCGCGGGCGGCGGATGAAGAAGAGCGCCGGCACCGCGGCGAACAGGAAGCGCAGCGCCGCCAAGGCGAACGGCGGCACCGTCTCGAGCGCCCAGCGCATCGGGACGAAGGCAAAGCCCCAGACAGTGACGACGGCGACGACCAGCAGCAGGTCACTCGGCAGCGAGGTGGACAGGGCGGGACAAGGAATCTTTCAGGAGGTTGAAACCGAGGAGCTTACGTTACCGCACTGCAACAGCAGTCGCGCCGGTTCGCGCGATGGAATGAAAATTCCATGGATGTGACAATCGAAACTTGCGTTTCAAAATGGGCTGCGGGAGAATTACCGGCCCGATGTTGGCATTTCCGGATTCCACGCTGCGCCCGCCACTTCCTGCCATTTCCGCAATGCAAAATCCCACGCAATTCGCGGCGGGCCGCCGGTTCGACATTCTGTGCCTCGGCCGCTTCGCGGTCGATTTCTACGCGCAGCAGATCGGCGCGCGCCTGGAAGACGTCACCACCTTCGCCAAGTACCTGGGCGGCTCGTCGGCCAATACCGCGTTCGGTTGCGCGCGGCTCGGCCTGCGTACCGGGCTCATCTCGCGCGTGGGTGACGACGCGCTCGGTCGCTTCCTGGTCGAGACCATCGCGCGCGAAGGCTGCGACGTGAGCCACGTGAGCGTGGATCCAGCGCGCCTCACCGGTGCCGTGGTCCTCGGCATCAAGGACAAGGATTCGTTTCCGCTCATTTTCCTGCGCGAGAACTGCGCGGACATGGCGATCACCGAGGACGACGTCGAGGAGTCGTTCATCGCGCAGTCCCGTGCGCTGCTCATCACCGGCACCCATTTTTCGACGGGACACATCAACCGCATCAGCAACCTCGCGCTCGACCGGGCACGCGCCAACGACGTGCGCACCATCCTCGACATCGACTACCGGCCGGTCCTCTGGGGACTCACCAAGCGCGGCGACGGCGAGACGCGCTATGTGCGCGCGGACAACGTCACCGCGCACCTGCAGACCATCCTGCCCAAGCTCGACCTCATCATCGGCACGATCGAGGAATTCAACATCGCCGGCGGCAGTACCGAGATCATGCAATCGTTGCGCGTGCGTGCGCGAGCACACGGCGGCGACGCTGGTGGTCAAGCGCGGCGCGATGGGCTGCGCGATCATCGACGGGCCGATTCCCGCTTCCCTGGACGACGCCTTCAACGGCAGCGGCGTCGAGGTCGAAGTGTTGAACGTGCTCGGTGCGGGTGACGCGTTCTCGGCAGGATTCCAGTCGGGCTGGGTGCGCGGCGAAGACTACGCACGTTGCGCGCGCTATGCCAACGCCTGCGGCGCGCTCGTGGTGTCGCGGCACGGCTGCGCGCCGGCAATGCCCACGCGCGCGGAACTCGATTACTTCCTCGCCAACGCGGCGGAGATCCCGCGGCCGGACCAGGATTCGACGCTGACCCGGCTGCATCGCGTCACCGCGCCGCGTACACCGCGCGACGAAGTGTTCGCCTTCGCGTTCGACCACCGCAATCAGTTCTTCGACCTGGTGCAGGAGGCGGGCGCGGAAGAAGCGCGGTTGCCGGCGCTGAAGCGCCTGTTCGTGGAGGCGGTGGCGGCGACGGCGCAGGCCCGTGGACTCGCGAGCTCGATCGGCCTCCTTTGCGACGATCGCTACGGCCAGGACGCCCTCAACGCCGCGACCGGCCGAGCCTGGTGGATCGGCCGGCCGGTCGAATTGCCGGGCTCGAACCCGGTCGTTTTCGATCGGGGTCGCAGCGTGGGCACGACCATCGCGAGCTGGCCCGCCGAGCACGTCGTGAAGTGCCTCGTCTATTACCACCCGGACGATGCGATTGCCCATCGGCTGGAGCAGGAAGCGCAGATCCGCGCGCTCTATGACGCGACGCAGGCGAGCGGCCATGAACTGCTGCTGGAAATCATTCCGCCCAAGCACCTGCCGCGCGCCGACGACACCGTGTTGCGCGCGTTGAAACGCTTGTACAACCTCGGCATCTATCCGGAATGGTGGAAGCTCGAACCGATGACGCCGGCGCAATGGCAGGGGATCGACGCGCTGATCGGGGAACGCGATCCGCATTGCCGCGGCGTGGTGCTGCTCGGGCTCAATGCCAGCATCGAGGTTCTGGCCGAAGGCTTTCGCGATGCGCGGCACAGCCGGACCTGCCGCGGCTTCGCGGTCGGGCGCACGATTTTCCAGGCGCCGTCGCGCGCGTGGCTGGCCGGCGAGATCGACGACGCGGAACTCTGGTCGCGCGCGTGCGCGAGAATTTCGAGCGCCTGATCGACGTGTGGCGCGCCGGGCGGGAACAAACCGCCACGCCCGCCGAGGAACGCGTCGCATGACAGATACCGTGCGGCTCACGGTCGCGCAGGCGCTCGTTCGCTATCTCGCCGCGTTGCGCGTCGATGCGGGTACTGGCGCGGCGGCCGGTGACGATCACCCGCCGCCGCTTTTCGCCGGCGTATTCGCGATTTTCGGCCACGGCAACGTCGCCGGCATCGGCGAGGCGCTGTACGCGCAGCGCGACACGCTGCCGACCTACCGCGCGCACAACGAGCAGGCGATGGCACACGCGGCGATCGCCTTCGCGAAGGCCCACTTCCGCCGCCGCATGATGGCCTGCACGACGTCGATCGGTCCCGGCGCCACCAACCTGGTCACGGCCGCCGCGCTGGCGCATGTCAACCGGTCTGCCGGTGCTGTTCCTGCCCGGCGATGTGTTCGTCTCGCGCGCGCCCGACCCGGTGCTGCAGCAGGTCGAGGACTTCCACGATCCCTCGGTGACGGCGAACGACTGCCTGCGTCCGGTCTCACGCTATTTCGACCGCATCGTGCACCCGGCGCAATTGCTCGAGGCGCTGCCACAGGCGGTACGCGTGCTGACCGATCCCGCGGAATGCGGACCGGTCACGCTGGCGCTGCCGCAGGACGTGCAGACGATGGCGCACGATTATCCGAACGGCATTCTTCGCGCCCGCTCCCGTCACGTTCGCTGCGCAGCCACCGGCGGCACAGGAACTCGCGGCTGCGGCGGCGGTGTTGCGCGCGGCGAAACGGCCGCTGCTGATTGCCGGCGGCGGCGTGCTGTATGCGAAGGGCTCCGACGCCTTGCGCAACTTTGTCGAAAGCCATGGCGTACCGGTGGCCGAAACGCAGGCCGGCAAGGGCGCGCTGCCCTGGGATCATCCGTTGCAGCTGGGCGCGATCGGCGTGACGGGCTCGCCTGCCGCCAACGCGGCCGCGGCGGCGGCCGATGTCGTGCTCGCGGTGGGTACACGGTTGTCGGATTTCACCACCGGTTCGCATGCGCTCTTCGCGCAGGCGCGGCGCATCAATCTCAACGTCAACGATTTCGACGCCGGCAAGTGGCATGGCGTCGCGCTGGTCGCCGACGCTGGCGCCGGTCTCGCGGCGCTCTCCGCGGCGATGCCGGATTGGCGCGCGGACGTCGGCATGGCAGGCGCGCATGCGCCAGGTGGCTGGCGATTGGCGCGATGCAGTCACGCGATTGACTGGCGAGCGTGACGTCGCGCTGCCGTACGAGGGGGATGTCATCGGGGCCGTGCAACGCTCCTCGCCCGACTCGGCCGTGCGCGACATCGTCGTGTGCGCGGCAGGGACGCTGCCGGCGGAGTTGCACAAGCTCTGGCGCACCTCCGTGCCTGGTGGCTATCACATGGAGTACGGCTATTCGTGCATGGGCTACGAGATCGCCGGCGGACTGGGCGTCAAGCTGGCGCAGCCCGAGCGCGAAGTGATCGTGCTCGTCGGCGACGGCAGCTACCTGATGCTCAACGCCGAGATCGCGACCTCGGTGATGCTTCGCAGGAAACTCGTGATCGTCGTGCTCGACAATCGCGGCTACGGCTGCATCAACCGGCTGCAGCAAGCCTGCGGCGGGGCGCCATTCAACAATCTTCTCGCCGACTGCGTGCCCGCAGGTGCCGAGTTGCCGCAAGTCGACTTTGCCGCGCATGCGACGGCGCTGGGTGCGCAGGCGGAGAACGTGCGCACGATTGCCGAACTCGAGGCGGCACTGGCGCGCGCCCGCGCTGCCTCGGGTACCTACGTGATCGCGATTCCGACGGACCCGGCGCGCACGACCGTAGAAGGCGGATGCTGGTGGGATGTGGCGGTGCCGGAAGTCTCGGCGCGCGCACCGGTACGCGCGGCGCGTGAGCGCTACGAGCAGGACAAGCGGATGCAGCAGCCATGAGCTAGTTTCGACGACCAGCGTCGATATCCGCATGCAGTTGGCGACGTCCCCACTGGCCGCAGCGACGGCCAGCGAACCGGGGCGCGACGAATGAGCAAGCCATTCGAGCGTGAAGATCGGCATCAACCCGATCTCCTGGAGCAACGACGACCTGCCGTCGCTGGGCGGCGAGACACCCCTCGACACTGCGCTGTCGGAGGGTCGCGCGATCGGCTACCAGGGCTTCGAACTCGGCAACAAGTTTCCGCGGGAAACGAACGCATTGCGTCGCGTGCTCGGCGCGCATGGGCTGGAGCTCGTGTCGGGCTGGTATTCGGGCAGGCTCGCGCGCGGCACGGTCGAGGCTGAAATCGCGGTCGTGGCGCCACATCTCAAGCTCCTGTCCGAATGCGGCGCCAAAGTCATGGTGTACGGCGAGGTGGCCGACAGCATCCAGGGTGCGCCGCAGCCGCTATACAAACGGCCACGGTTCGTGCAGGAAGAACAGTGGGGCACGTACGCTGACCGCCTGACGCGCTTTGCGCGCCATACGCTGACGCACGGCGTGCGCCTCGCGTATCACCATCACATGGGCGCGTACGTCGAATCGCCGGCCGACGTCGACCGGTTGATGGGTCTGGCCGGCGAGGAGGTCGGCCTGCTGTTCGACAGCGGCCACATCACGTTCGCCGGCGGCGACGCCGCGGCGACGCTCGCGAAGCACATCGCGCGCGTGTGCCATGTGCACTGCAAGGACGTGCGCCCGGACGTGATCGCGCTGGCGCGCAACCGCAACTGGAGTTTTCTGGAGGCGGTGATCAACGGCGCGTTCACCGTGCCTGGCGATGGTGCCATTGCGTTCGAGCCTCTGCTTGAAGTCGCTCCATGACGCACGGCTACGCCGGTTGGTTGGTGGTGGAGGCCGAGCAGGACCCGGTGGTCGCGCCGAGCTACGCGTACGCGGACAAGGGCTACCGGCATCTGGCGCAACTCGTGCAACGGATGACGTCATGAGTCTGCTGGTGAAGGGCCGCAGGAAAGGCCGCGAGATCGTCGCGGTGACGCCGGCTTCGGCGGGCTGGAAGTTCGTCGGTTTCGCGGCGCTCCGGTTACGCGCCGGCGAGTCGTACCAGGTCGCGACGGACGGCGTCGAGGTCTGCGTCGTCGTGCTGTGCGGCAAGGTCACGGCTACGGTCGGACAGCGAAACCTTCCGCGCGATCGGCAATCGCGACAGTGTGTTCGACGATCGCTCGCCCGCGGCGGTGTACGCGCCGCCCGGCACCGCTGGTCACGCTCGTCGCCGATAGCGACGCCGAAGTGGGCATCGCCAGCGCGCCGGCGACGACGAAGTTACCGGTACGATTCATTGCGCCGGAATCGATGCGGCGCTCGGTGCGCGGCACCGGGGCAAATACCCGCTATGTCTGCGACATCCTGCCGCAGACGGACCCGGCCGAGCACCTGCTGGTGGTCGAGGTTCGCACCCCGGCGGGGCACTCGTCGAGCTATCCGCCGCACAAGCACGACACCGACAACCTGCCGACGGAGAGCTCCCTCGAGGAAACCTATTACCACCGGCTCAATCCGGCGCAGGGATTTGCGTTCCAGCGCGTCTACACCGACGATCGCACCCTCGATGAGTCTCTCGCCGTCGAGGACCACGACGTGGTGATGGTGCCGCGCGGCTATCACCCTGTGGTGGTGCCGTATGGATACGACTCGTACTACCTGAACGTGATGGCCGGGCCGAAGCGCGAGTGGTCGTTCAAGAACGATCCGGCGCACGAATGGATGTTGCAGCGATAAAACGAGCGGGAGTGAAGATGGACGTGGCATTGTTCGGAGCTGGCCGGATCGGCAAGATCCACGCCGGCAATGTCGTGAAGCAACCGGGCGTGAAGCTGCGCTACGTGATCGATGTGGACGGCGAAGCTGCCGCGGCGCTGGCCGCGCAGCATGGCGCGACCGGTCGACGAGCGCCGAGAAGGCGCTCGCGGACAGCGGCGGTTGGCGCGGTGGTGATCGGTTCTTCGACGGACACGCACGCCGACTTCATCGTGCGCGCGGCGGCCGCCAGCAAGGCGATCTTTTGCGAAAAGCCCGTGGATCTCGAGGTGGCACGCGCCCGCACCTGCGCCGACGCGGTCAAACGCGCTGGCGTGACCTGCCTCATCGGCTTCCAGCGCCGCTACGACCCGACGTTCGCAGCGGCCAAGGAACGCCTCGTGGCCGGGGAGATCGGCGATCCCGAGATGCTGGTGGTGACGAGTCGCGATCCCGGGGCGCCGCCGGTCGAATACCTGAAGCGTTCGGGGGGCATCTTTCGCGACATGCTGATCCACGACTTCGACATCTTTCGTTGGATCCTCGATGACGAGGCGGTGTCCGTGCACGCCGCGGGGACCGTGCTGACCGATCCGGCGGTGGCCAACGTCGGTGACGCCGATTCGACCGTCGTCACGCTGCGTACAAGAAAGGGCCGCTTGGGCGTGATCAACACCAGCCGGCGCGCCGCCTATGGCTACGACCAGCGCTTCGAGGTGCTCGGCAGCAAAGGCATGCTGCAGGCCGGCAACCACAAGCCCACCGAAGTCACCGCGTCCACCGGTGCGAGCGTGAGCCAGGACAAGCCGGAGCACTTCTTTCTCGAGCGCTATCGCGTCGCCTACGCCAACGAGATGGCACATTTCTTCGACGCCCTCGCCAACGGCAAGGCCGTGCGCACGTCGATCGCACGATGGCGTCAAGGCGCTGGAACTCGCCGAAGCTGCCACGATTTCGTGGCGCGAAAAACGTGTGGTAGAGCTGTGAGGCGCCGTCTCATGGGTGTCACGCGGGTGTCGGAAGGTCGCTTTGCGTGCATCGCCGTCGCGGGATTCGCATGACCGGCGGAAACGATAGTCCCATGGTGCGCATCGGCATGGTGGGCCTCGGCCGCATGGGCCGGCGGCACGCGGAGAACCTGGCGCTGCGGGTGCCGGGCGCGCGCATCGCCGCCGTCTGCAGCCCATCGGCCGACGAGCTCGCGTGGGCGCACGACACGCTTGGGGTCGCCCGGGGCTACACACAGTACGACGAGATGCTCACGCACCGCGACATCGACGCGGTGTGGATCGTCACCCCGAACACGCTGCATCCGGCGCAGATCATCGCGGCCTTGCGCGCCGGCAAGCACGTGTTCTGCGAAAAGCCGCTGTCCTTGGAGCTCGACCTTTGCCGTGAAGTCGAGGCGGAGGCCGCGAAGCATCCGAGCCTCAAGGTGATGATCGGGTTCGTGCGCCGGTTCGACGCGAGCTACGAGGATGCGCAGCGCAAGATCGCCGCCGGCGCCATCGGGACGCCGTTCCTCGTGCGCTCCGAAACCTGCGACATGAACGACCCGACCGGCTTTTTCGTGCGCTTTGCGCCGACCTCCGGCGGCATCTTCATCGACATGAGCGTGCACGACATAGACCTCGCCCGCTGGCTGCTCGGCGCGCCGCGCCCCGTACGTGTGTTCGCCAGCGGCACGATCGCCATCCACCAGGGGCTCGCGGACTGCGGCGATGTCGACAACGGGCTCGCTATGTGCGAGTTCGAAGGCGGCCGGATCGCCTGCTTCTATGCGTCGCGCACGATGGCGCACGGGCACGAGACGGCCACCGAGGTCGTAGGTAGCGGCGGCCGCCTCACCGTGGGCCGCGACGGGCGCCTGTCGAGCGTCGAGATTTCCGACGCGCATGGCATTCGCACCGAGACCACGCCGACCTTCTACGAACGCTTTGCCGACGCCTTCCTCCGCGAGGCGCTCCATTTCGTCGACTGCATCCGCCATGATCGCGCGCCGGCATTGTCGCTGCACGACGCGACCGAGGCCACGCGCATCGCGATCGCGCTGCGCACCTCGCTCGACGAGCGGCGCATGGTGGAACTCTGATGGATCGCTACGACCTCTGCCGGGCGCTGGCGCGTGATGCGGGAAAGCTCGCGCACCGCGCTTTCGGCACCTCGGCAACCACGCTCAAGGGCCGGCACGACGTCGTCACGGCGATGGACCGCGAGGTCGAGCGGTTCATACGCGCCGCCATCGCCGGCCGCTACCCGGACGACGCGATCATCGGCGAGGAGGATGGCGGCGACGATGGCGAACGGCTATGGCTGATCGACCCGATCGACGGCACCGCCAACTATGCGCGCGGGCTGCCGCGCTATTGCGTATCCATCGGCTACCTCGAGCGCGGCGTACCGGTGCTCGGCGCGATCTACGATCCCAGTCTCGATTGGCTGTACAGTGCGGCGCGCGGCGAGGGGGCGTGGCGGGACGGAACGCGGCTGGCGGTCAGTCCCGGCGCCGAGCTCGGCGCCGCGACGATCGAATGCGGCTGGTCGACGCGGCGTTCGGCGGCCGACTACACTGCGCTGATCGGTCGCATACTGGATGCCGGAGCGGCGATCCGCCGCGCGGGTTCGGGCGCGCTGGGCCTGGCCGACGTGGCGTCGGGCGCGGTGGAAGCCTACTGTGAGCTGCACATCAACGCCTGGGACTGCGCGGCAGGTATCGTCCTGGTGCGCGAAGCGGGAGGCATGACCAACGATTTCTTCGCCGGTGACGGGTTGCTGCAAGGCAACGCGTTGGTGGCGACCAACGCAGCACTTGGTACCAGGCTGGCCGGGATAATCGGCATTTCTCTATAACAGGCGGTTTCGGAGGAGACATCATGTTTACGTTCAAATGGCTGCGGGCCTTGCTGCCTGCACTTGCATTGGCTGCGCCGCTGACGGCGGCGGCGCAGGGCGAACTGGTGCTGTATTGCACGGTGCAGGAGGAGTGGTGCCGGCCGATGGTGGCGGCGTTCGAGAAGGCGACCGGCGTCAAGGTATTGATGACGCGCAAGAGCTCGGGTGAGTTCTACGCGCAACTCAAGGCGGAGGCGGCGAATCCGCGCGGGGACATCTGGTGGGGTGGCACCGGCGACCCGCACCTGCAGGCGGCGGAAGAGGGCCTGACCGAGCCGTACAAGTCGCCGAAGATGGGCGAACTGCAGGACTGGGCGGTGCGGCAGTGGGAAGCCTCCAAAGGCAAGACGGTGGGTGTGTATGCCGGTGCGCTCGGCTACAGCTACAACAAGGACCAGCTCGCAAAGAAGAACATCCCCGCGCCCAAGTGCTGGTCGGATCTCATCAAGCCCGCGTTCAAGGATGAAGTGCAGGTGGCCAACCCGAATTCGTCGGGGACGTCGTACACGATGCTCGCCACGCTCGTGCAACTGATGGGCGAGGACAAGGCGTTCGATTACCTGAAGGCCCTGCACAAGAACGTTAACCAATACACCAAGTCGGGTGCGGCGCCGGCGCGCGCGGCGGCGACCGGCGAGAGCCTGGTCGGCATCACGTTCCAGCACGACGCGGTGGTGCAGGCGGTGGGCGGGGCGCCGGTCGTGATCGTGTCGCCCTGCGAGGGGACCGGCTACGAAATCGGCAGCATGAGCATCGTCAAGGGCGCCAAGAACATGGAGAACGCCAAGAAATGGTACGACTGGGCGCTCACTGCGGAAGCGCAGGGCATCGGCGCGCAAAACAAGGTGAGCTACCAGGTACCGTCGAACAAGAATGCGCCGGTACCGCCGCAGGCACCGAAGCTCTCAGAAATCAAGCTCATCGACTACGACTTTGTGAAGTACGGCTCTTCGGCCGAGCGCAAGCGCCTGCTCGGCAAGTGGGACGCTGAAGTGTCGAACCTGCCCAAGTAGGTTCCGTTGGCCACGCTGGCCTCCGCACCGGCCGTCTTCGCGCCGGTGGCGCGCGATCGGGTGACCATCCTGGTCGCTGCGGTCGCGTTGCTGGCGTTGGTGCTGTTGCCGTGGGCGCTGGATGGCGGGCCGCCGGCATTGTTGCGCGCGCTGCGCGGCGAAATCGCACTGTGGCCGACGCTGGTCGCGGCGCTGCTGAGCGTGCTGTGCGCGTGGCGCGGCTTGGACCGCGCCACCGCCACCGCGGCGGCAATTGGCGTGCTTTGGACCTTCGCCGCCGGCTTCGCGGCTGGAAATGGCGGCACGTCGTTCGGCGCGGGCGCCGCCATCGCCCTGTTCGCCCTTACCGTGACCTTCGCCCGCGCGTTCGCGCGCCGCGGCTACTTCAACGGCGATCCCGTCGTGGCGTCGATCGTCGTGGTGATCGCGGTGCTGCTGCTGATCTTCATCTTCATGCCGGTAGGCAAGGCGTTGATCGCCGCCCTCTACGACGCCCAGGGCCGCTTCGTGCCGGGCCTGGCGGCGCAACGCCTGCTGGCCGCCGACATCTGGAGCCTGTCCTGCTTCGGCGGGCGCACGCACTGCGGCGTGGCGATCAACTCGGCGCTGCTGGCCACCGTCGTGGGTATCGGCTCGACGCTGCTCGGCTTGCTGCTGGCACTGGTCGTGCAGCGCGGCGGGCAACGCTATGCCGGCGTCACCCGGCTCATGTCGGTGCTGCCGATCATCACGCCGCCGTTCGTGATCGCGCTGGCGCTGCTGGTGCTGTTCGGGCGCACCGGCATCGTGACCGGGTTGCTCGACACGTGGTTCGGGATCCCGCGCTCGCGCTGGCTCTATGGTTTGCCCGGCGTCACGATGGCGCAGCTCATCACGTTCTCGCCCATCGCCTTCATGATCCTGCATGGCGCGCTGGCGGCGATCAGCCCGTCGCTCGAAGAGGCCGCGCAGACGCTGCGCGCGTCGCGCTGGCGGGTCTTTCGCACCGTCACGTGGCCGCTGCTGCGGCCGGCGCTCGCCAACGCGTTCCTGCTGGGCTTCGTCGAGAGCCTTGCCGATTTCGCCAATCCGATCGTGCTCGCCGGCAACTTCGAAGTGCTGTCGACCAAGATCTTCTTCGCGGTCGCCGGTGCGCAACACGATCCCGGGCGCGCGGCAGCGCTGGCCGCGGTGCTGCTCGGCCTCACGATGCTCGCGTTCTGGCTGCAGCAGCGCTGGATCGGCCGGCTGTCGTACGTGACAGTGACCGGCAAGGGCGACGGCGGCGTGCCGGCGCAGTTGCCGCGGCCTTTCTGGCTCGCCTGCTTCGGCACGGCCGCATTCTGGATCGTCTTCACGCTCGTCTGCTACGCGATCATCCTGACCGGCGGCTTCGTGAAGGACATCGGCCGCGGCGACATGACGGTCACGCTGCACCACTTTGCGCAGGGCTTCGGTATCGAATGGAACGGCTGGCTGCCGACGTTCACCGGCTCCGCGTGGAACAGCTTCTTCACCACTGTCGAAGTCGCGGCGATCGCCGCGCCCCTCACCACGATCGTGGGACTGCTGGCTGCCTACGTGATCACGCGGCACCGCTTTGCCGGCCGTCGCACCTTCGAATTCCTGACGCTGGTCAGCTTCGCGATTCCGGGCACGGTGATCGGCGTTTCCTACATCGTGGCGTTCAACGTTGCACCGCTCGAACTGACCGGTGGCATGCTGATCCTGGTGCTGTGTTTCGTGTTCCGCAACATGCCGGTGGGGGTACGTGCCGGCGTGGCGGCACTCGCGCAGATCGACAAGACGCTGGATGAGGCCTCCTCCACCTTGCGCGCTTCCACCCTGCGCACTCTGCGCGAGGTCGTGCTGCCGCTGCTGCGGCCGGCGATCATCGCCACGCTGGTATTCAGTTTCACGCATGCGATGACCGCGGTGAGCGCGGTCATCTTTTTGGCCACCGCCAAGTACAACCTCGCCACCGTCTATATCATCGGTCGCGTCGAGGCCGGCGAATATCCGCTCGCCATCGCCTATTCGTCGGTGCTCATTCTCTTCATGCTGGCGGTGTTGCTGCTGGTGCAGAAGCTGGTCGGCGAGACGAAGCTCGGCCGCCGGACCCCCGCCGCAATCGTCACGGGACACTGACATGGACACGTCTGCCAATTCCGCCCTTTCGGTCCCGTTCGCGCCAGCCGCACCCATGGCCCCCGCCACCACCGGCGGCGTCGTGTTCGAGGGTGTCTCCAAACGCTACGGCGACGTCACCGCGGTCGACCACGTTTCCTTCCGCGTGGCGCCAGGCGAGTTGGTCACTTTGCTGGGGCCGTCGGGCTGCGGCAAGACCACGACACTACGGATGGTGGCGGGGCTGGAACCGGTGACCACCGGGCGCGTGCTGATCGGCGGTACGGACGTCACGCTGCGCGCGGCCAACGAGCGGGACGTCAGCATGGTGTTCCAGTCCTATGCCTTGTTCCCGCACATGACCGTGCTCGAGAACGTGTCGTACGGGCCGATGTCGATGCGTTCCGACCGCGCCAGGGCGCGCGAACTGGCGCGCGCCAAGCTCGCGATGCTCGGCCTGTCCGACTTCGAGGCGCGCCTGCCTTCGGAACTTTCGGGTGGGCAGCAGCAGCGCGTGGCGGTCGCGCGGTCGCTGGTGCTGGAACCGGCGGTGCTGCTGTTCGACGAGCCGTTGTCGAACCTCGATGCCAAGCTTCGACGTCGCGTGCGCGAAGAGATCCGCGAGCTGCAGCAGTCGCTGTCGCTGACCGTGATCTACGTGACGCACGATCAGGAGGAAGCGCTCGCCGTATCCGATCGCGTCATCGTGATGGAGGGCGGACGGATTGCGCAGCAAGGCACGCCCCACGAGCTTTACGACACGCCGAACAGCCGCTTTCTCGCCGATTTCATCGGTGACGCCAACCTGGTCGACGGCGAACTGGTGCCAGATGCCGGCGGCCTCACGTTCGCGGCGGGCGGAGTTGCCGCGCCGGTGCGCGCGGATGGCCGTAGCGCCGGACCCGCCACGCTCGCCGTGCGCCCGCAGCGGCTGCGCGTGGTCGACGCGGGCCGGGGCGTGCTTCCCGGCGTGTGCCGGCGCGTTGCGTATTTGGGCAGCCGCATCGAGTATGTGGTGGCGACCGCCTGGGGCGACCTCCTGGTGTTCGATCCCGACCCGCGCACCCCGCGACCGCGCGATACTTCGGTCGGCCTCGACTTCGATCCCGATGCCGTGATTCTGCTACCGCGCTGATTCTTCCTGAGGAGACTTCTCGATGCCCGCTTACATGATCGTCGATCTCGACGTCCGCGACACAGCGCGCTACGAGGACTACAAGCGTGCGGTACCGGCGCTCATCGCGAAGCACGGCGGTGAGTACCTGGTGCGCGGCGGCGCCTTCGAGGTGCTTGAGGGCGACTGGCAGCCAAGTCGCCTTGTGCTGTTCCGCTTTCCCGATCGCGCCGCCATCCGGGCGTTCTTCGCCGACCCCGATTACGCGACGTGGGCGAAGCTTCGCCATGAGGTGGCGGACAGCCGCATCATCGCCGTCGACGGGATCTGACCCATCGCACGACCGGCGCGCCGCCCGCGCCGGGGCCGGACCTCACTTCTGGTCGAATGTCCCGGCGAACGCGTAGGCGAATTCGCCAGGCTTCAGGTACTTGCGCAGCGCGGCGTTCACGTCTGCGGTGGTGAGCTTGGCGATCGCGGCATCGACGGCGCCCGAGATCGCGAAGGTACGGCCCAGATATTCCTGGTTCACCAGCGCACCGGCCAGCCGGCCGTCATCGCTGCGGGCGAGCTTGCGTGTTTGCAACACCGCATCACGAGCGTTCGCGACCTCGGCATCGGTGAAGCCGTCCTTGAGGGCGCGGTCGAATTCTTCGGCGAAGCCGGTGCGCACGCGCGCGAGGTTCTCCGGCGCAAAGATTGCGTAGAGGCCGATCGCGCTGTTGTCGTCCTGCGCCGCCGGCTGGAAGAACGTTCCAGCGCTGTACGACAGGCCGTCCTTCTGGCGCAGGCGCTCGTAGATGCGCGACGAGCCGGATTCACCCAGGATGTGGTTCACGACCAGCATCGCCGGATAGTCGGGACTCGAGTCGTTGAACCGGATGCGCTCGCGGCCGATCAGGAAGGCGTTGGCCTTGTCGACGAGTTCGAACTTGAGCGTGGCCGCCTGGTTCGGCCGGTAGGGCTCCGGCACTCGCGCGTACGGCTGAACCGCCTTCCAGTCGGCGAAGAGCTCGGTGAGCAAGGCACGGATCGCCCGGCATCGAAGTCGCCGACGATGGCGATCTCCGCATTGCCGGCACCGTAGAACTGCGAGTGGAAGCGCACGAGATCGTCGCGCGTCACGGCCTTGATGCTAGCGATGTCCTCGTCCAGGGTCGGCACATAGCGCGGGTCGCCCGCCGGATACGGATTGCCGAGCCGGCGCAACGCGCGTGTGGCGACTTCCTGCGGCTCGGTACGTGATGCATCGAGCTCGCGCAGCTGCTCGCGCTGCTCCTTGGCGAGCTCGTCGGCCGGGAAGACAGGCTGGCGCAGCATTTCGGCCACCAGGCGCAGCGTATCGGCAAGCTGCGCGCGATAGGTCTGGCCACTCACGCCGGCGCTGGTCGGCCCACCGGACGCGCCGACCTTCGCGCGCAGCCGGTCGAGCGCATCCTCGAACTCCTGCCGGCTGTGCTTGGTCGTCCCATGATTGAGGAGCGTCGCCGTGAAATCGCCGACGGCGCGCTTGCCAGTCACCGCCTGCAGGTCGCCGAAATGCAACACCGCACTGAAGCGCACCGACTCGCCGCGGGTCTTCTTCGGCAGCAGCGCGACCTTCATGCCGTTGGGGAGCGTGAAACGCTGCGTGCGGGCGTCGAGGTTGGCCGGTGACGGGTCGAATTCCTCGCCCGCGGACGCCATCGCCTCGCCCTTGTAATCCTTGACCAGCGCGGCCACGTCTATGACCGGTGGCACCGGGGCGCGGTCGGGTTTGGCGTCGGGCACGAATTCGCCGACGGTGAGATTCGCGGGCTTGAGATACGCCAGGGCCACGCGCTGGACGTCAGCCGGCGTGACTTTGCGGTACAGGTCGCGCTGCAGGAAGAACAGGCGCCAGTCGCCCGCCGCAATCGACTCGGAGATCGCGACGCCGAACGCCTGCGGATTGGCCATGACCTCGTCGAACGACTTCGCCGCCTTGGCCTTCACGCGCGCGAGCTCGGCTTCGGTGATCGGCTCCTTCGCGATGTTGGCGAACGTCGCGAGCGCGGCTTCGTAGGCTGGCTCGATGGCCTGCGCCTCCGGGATCTGCATGAAGAACGCAAGCATCCCCGGATCCACGCCCGAGTGGCCCCAGGCGTCCACCGCCGTGGCCTTCTTGGTGTCGACGAGCGCCTTGTACAGGCGGCCGGCCGGGGCCAGCGTCATCACTTCGCCGAGTGCATCCATCGCGACCGCATCCGGGTCGGCACCACGCAACGTGTGGTACATCATGCCGAGGATTTTCGCGTTGCCGACGCGGCGCAGCGTCACCCGGCGTTCGCCGTCCTGGACCGGCTCCTCGGTGTAGATGGTGGGCAAGGCGCGTGTGGGCTTCGGGATCTGGCCGAAGTATGTGGCGATGAGGCCGAGCGTGGCGTCGACATCGAACTTGCCGGCGACGATCAGCACCGCGTTGTCGGGCTGGTAATACGTGCGATAGAACGCCTGCAGGCGGCCGATGTCGACGTTCTCGATGTCGGACCGCGCGCCGATGGTCGAATGGCCGTAGTTGTGCCACATGTAGGCGGACGCGAGCATCTTGCCCCACAGCACGCGCTGCGGACTCGTCTCGCCGCTTTCGAACTCGTTGCGCACGACCGTCATTTCGGCGTCGAGATCGCTCTTTCGGATGTAGGAGTTCACCATGCGATCGGCTTCCATGCCGAGTGCCCAGTCCAGGTTGTCGCTCGACGCGGTGAAGGTCTCGAAATAGTTGGTGCGATCGAAGCTCGTGGAGCCGTTGTAGCGCATGCCGCGCTTGCCGAGTTCGGTCTGGATGTTGCCGCGGCTCGGCGTGCCCTTGAACACGAGGTGCTCGAGCAGGTGCGCCATTCCGGTTTCGCCGTAGTTCTCGTGCCGCGAGCCCACCCGGTAGGTGACGTTGACCACCGTGGACGGCTTGGACGCATCGGGGAACAACAGCACGGTCAGCCCGTTGGGGAGCGTGTACTCGGTGATGCCTTCGACCGTCGGACCTTGCGTGATGCCGGCGGGGAGCGCGGCGAAGGCGCCGGCGGCAACGAACAAGGGAACCAGGAAGGCGGCGCCGCGGCGCAGCCACGCGAAGCTTGTGAGCATGGTATTCAGCCGATGGGATTGTGCGCGCGCAGTATAGCGCCGCGAGTCTTAAGGCTTCCTTAGTCGGTCGATGCAACGGCGCCGCGGGCGATGAACCGCCCCCGGCGGCGCCGGGGCGCGGCTAGCGGCGCGCGGGGAGGAAAGTCACCGCGGCGGCGGCCAGCGTAGCGATCACCGCAAGCAAGCCGAGCAGGAAGGCGAAGCCGGAGGTCTTCACCAGGGGCCCCAGCAGGTAGACGGCGAGCGCACTCACGCCGAACGAGATCGCCAGTCGCACGCCGGCAACGCGCGAACGCATGCGGTCGTCGACATAGCGCACGATCAGCGCGTCAGTGAACGGAATTGCCCCGAAGACGAAGGCCATGACCGCGATCGCCAGCGCGAAGAACCACCATCCCTGCGCATGCATCGCCAGCACGAACAGCGGGATCTGCGTCAGCACGATGCCGAGGAACAGGTGCTTCAGCGGGTAGCGGTCGATCGCCCGGCCGACGATCAGCTGGGCGAACGATGCCACGAGGTAGACGAGCCCCAGCAGCGCGCCCAGCGCGGCCGGGTCCGTGGAAATGGCGCGCATGCGCGCGGTCAGGAGCTCGGCGTTGCCGTTGGTCGTGAAGTTGAAGATCAGCGCGCCACAGGTGGACGTGACCGTGAGGATCAGCACGACGCGGGCGAGTTCGCCGGCGGGCAGGTCCGATTGTTTCGCGGCGCGCTTCGAAGGCGGCGAATCCTCGCGCGGCACGACGCGCGCGAACAGCACGCCCAGGCCGAGCGACAGCAGGCCGGGTACGACGAAGGCCATGCGCCAGCCCATGTATTTGACCAGCACGCCGGTAAGCACTGCGGCCAGCGCGATGCCGAGGTTGCCGGCCAGTCCGTTGACGCCGATCACCGCGCCGGGACGCGTCGTGCCTTGCACCAGCATCGGGATGCCGACCGGATGGTAGATCGACGCGAAAGCGCCGAGCAGCGTCAGCGCAACCGCAAGTTGCCAGGCATTCTGCGTGACGGCCGCGAGCAGGCACGTGGCGCCGATGCCGAAGTGGAACACCAGCATCATCGCGCGGCGCCCCCACAGGTCGCCCAGGCGGCCGGCGGGCAGCGAGCCCAGGCCGAACAGCACGAACGCGCCGGCCGTGTAGGGCATCAGGTCTTCCCAGCGTGCGAAGCCGAAGTCGGCCGCGATCGTGCCGACGGCGGTCGCAAAGATCAGCAGCACCAGGTGGTCGATCGCGTGCGCGATGTTGAGCAGGAGCATCGTCAGCCGGCCGTGGGCGGGCAGGGGCAGGGCCGCGGGGGCGGCGAGCGTCGACGACGTGGCGCTGGGTGGAGGCATGGCAGGTGCGGGACCGAAGTCGTTTTCGGCAGGCATCACTTTACGCGCACCGGCGGGCGCCCCACGGGTGCATTGAATTGACGTTTACGTAAACGTAATATATCGTGGTTGCCGCGCCAAGCTTCGACCTCTCCCGCCCGCGGGGTTAAGCTAACCGGCCGCGCCTTCGCGGAGGAGACCTCGAAGGCGTTCGCGCCGCATCCCACTGCTCCCGCGAGGACAAGCGATGAACGATTCCGCCCGCCCCCCGCTCGTCTACAAGCCCACGCACAAGGTGCGGCTCGTCACGGCGGCGAGCCTGTTCGACGGGCACGACGCCTCGATCAACATCATGCGGCGCATCCTGCAAGGGTCCGGCTGCGAGGTCGTCCACCTGGGACACAACCGCTCGGTCGAGGAGATCGTCAACTGCGCGCTGCAGGAAGACGCGCAGGGCATCGCGATCTCGTCCTACCAGGGCGGCCACGTCGAGTTCTTCAAGTACATGATCGACCTGCTGCGCGAGCGCGGTGCCGGGCACGTGAAGGTATTCGGCGGCGGCGGCGGGGTGATCGTGGCCGCGGAAATCGATGAACTGCATGCCTATGGCGTGAAGCGCATCTTCTCGCCGGAAGACGGCCAGCGATTGGGCCTGCAGGGCATGATCAACGAAATCGTGGCGGCCTGCGACCACGATCCCGCGCAGGCCGCGCCGGTGTCGCTGGCGGACCTCGAGCAGCTTGCCGGATCCGACGACCGCTTTGCGCGTACCCGCACGCTGGCCCGCTTCATCACCGGGCTCGAAAACGGCGCGGTTCCCGAGCAGGAGCGCAGCGCGCTGCGTACCGCGGCCGAGGCGCTGACGGTTCCCACGCTCGGCATCACCGGCACCGGCGGGGCCGGCAAGAGCTCGCTCACCGACGAGCTGGTGCGCCGCTTCCGCCTCGACCAGGACGACGCGCTCAGGATCGCGATCGTCTCGATCGACCCGTCGCGGCGCAAGACCGGCGGGGCATTGCTGGGCGACCGCATCCGGATGAATGCCATCGAGCATCCCAACGTGTACATGCGGTCGCTGGCGACGCGCGATTCGTTCGCCGCGCCCGGCAGCGAGATCTCCAAGGCGTTGCCGGACGTGATCGCCGCGTGCAAGGTCGCGGGCTTCGACCTGATCGTCGTCGAGACCTCGGGCATCGGGCAGGGCGACGCGGCGATCGTGCCGCTGGTCGACGTGTCGCTGTACGTGATGACCCCCGAATTCGGCGCCGCTTCGCAGCTCGAGAAGATCGACATGCTCGACTTCGCCGATTTCGTCGCCATCAACAAGTTCGACCGCAAGGGCGCGGCGGACGCGCTGCGCGACGTGCGCAAGCAGCTGCAGCGCAACCGCGAGGCGTGGAAGAGCGCACCGGATACGATGCCGGTGTTCGGCACCATGGCGTCGCGCTTCAACGACGACGGCGTCACCGCGCTCTACCAGGCGCTCGCCGCGATGCTGCGGGACAAGGGGATGAAGCTCGACCAGGGAGCGTTGCCCACCGTGTCGACGCGTCATTCGACCGCGCAGCACGCGATCGTCCCGGCGGCACGGGTGCGCTACCTGGCGGAGATCGCGGAAGGTGCCCGTGCGTATCGGCAATGGACGCGCGACCAGGTGCTGCTTGCGCGGGAGCGCCAACAGCTGCGCGCGGCGAACGCCATGCTGGCGGCCGCGAGCGAGCCGGAGGTGGCCGCACTGGACGCGCTCGCGGCGGATCGCGACGGCAAGCTCGATCCCCGCGCGAGAAAGCTGCTCGACATGTGGCCGCAGACGCGCGCCGCGTATGGCGGCGACGAGTACGTGGTGAAGATCCGCGACAGGGAGATCCGCACCGCGCTGACCACGACGTCGCTGTCGGGTACCAAGGTGCGCAAGGTCGCGCTGCCGAACTACGAGGACGACGGCGAGATCCTGCGCTGGCAGTTGCTGGAAAATGTCCCGGGAAGCTTTCCCTACACCGGCGGCGTGTTCGCCTTCAAGCGGGAGAACGAAGACCCGACGCGGATGTTCGCCGGCGAAGGCGACCCGTTTCGCACCAACAAGCGCTTCCACCTGCTGGCCGACGGCATGCCGGCCAAGCGCCTGTCGACGGCATTCGATTCGGTGACGTTGTACGGCAACGATCCCGCGCTGCGGCCCGACATCTACGGCAAGGTCGGCAACTCCGGCGTGTCGATCGCCACGCTCGACGACATGAAGGTGCTCTATTCGGGCTTCGACCTGGCCGACCCGGCCACGTCGGTGTCGATGACCATCAACGGACCGGCGCCGACGATCCTGGCGATGTATCTCAACACCGCGATCGACCAGCAGCTCGACAAATTCAGGACGGACAACGCCCGCGAGCCCACCGACGACGAAGCCGACAAGATCCGCGCGTGGACGCAGTCGTCGGTACGCGGCACCGTCCAGGCCGACATCCTGAAGGAAGACCAGGGCCAGAACACCTGCATCTTCTCGACCGAGTTCTCGCTCAAGGTGATGGGCGACATCGCGTCGTATTTCGTTCATCACAATGTCAAGAATTTCTACTCGGTGTCGATCTCCGGCTACCACATCGCCGAAGCCGGTGCCAATCCCATCTCGCAACTCGCCTTCACGCTGTCGAATGGCTTCACCTTCGTCGAGGCATACCTCGCCCGCGGCATGCATATCGACGATTTTGCGCCCAACCTGTCGTTCTTCTTCAGCTACGGCATGGATCCCGAGTACTCGGTGATCGGCCGGGTGGCGCGGCGCATCTGGGCGGTGGCGATGAAGAACCGCTATGGCGCCAACGAGCGCTCGCAGAAGCTCAAGTTCCACTCGCAGACCAGCGGGCGCAGCCTGCACGCGCAGGAGATCGCGTTCAACGACATCCGCACGACGCTGCAGGCGCTGATCTCGACCTACGACAACACCAATTCACTGCACACCAACGCCTACGACGAGGCGATCACCACGCCGACCGAGGAAAGCGTGCGCCGCGCGGTGGCGATCCAGCTGATCATCAACCGCGAATGGGGTCTTGCCAAGAACGAGAACCCGAATCAGGGATCGTTCATCATCGAGGAATTGACCGACCTGGTGGAGGAGGCGGTACTGCAGGAGTTCGAGGCGATCTCCGAACGCGGCGGGGTGCTGGGCGCGATGGAAACCGGCTACCAGCGCGGCAAGATCCAGGAAGAGTCGATGTACTACGAGCACCAGAAGCACGATGGAAGCTACCCGATCATCGGCGTCAATACCTTCCGCAACCCGAGGTACGCGGACGCGGGTAGTGCGCCGCCGACGACGATCGAACTCGCCCGCTCGTCGGACGAGGAAAAGCAATCCCAACTCGCGCGCCTCGCGGACTTCCACGCGCGGAACGCGAAGGACGCGGCGGCGGCGCTCAAGCGACTGCAGCAGGTGGTGATCGACAACGGCAACGTCTTTGCGGAGCTGATGAACACCGTCCGCGTGTGCTCGCTGGGGCAGATCACCAACGCGCTGTTCGAGGTCGGAGGGCAGTACCGCCGCAGCATGTAGTGGTCACTTGACGCGCACCCCGGCGAGCCAGTGCCGGGCTTCGGTTTCGCGCGTGAACACGTTGGTGATCAGGCCGAAGTCCGCCGCCACCCGCACGCCGAACTTCTGCGGATGGATGTATTTCCCTTCCACCACGACCACCACGACCACCAGTCCGCGCGCGGTCTGCGCCCATTCCTCGGCCATCAGAAAGCGGTCGACCAAAGTAGGCACCGGAACGCCGGTGATACCGAGGGCATCGATCAGCAGCTTGGCGATCGAACGCGTTCGGCAGTGCGCGATGGCGCCGGTAATAAGGTCAACCGCCTCGGTAAGCGTGTATTCGCCCTGCGGACGAAATTCGCACAATCCGTCGACTACCTTCAGGAATTCCGCACCACGCATGCGTCGCCTCGCCGCCATGATCGCCACCCGGACACGGAGGCAGGCTGCATCCCCGTACCGACGTTGGAATCATGTTGCCACAATCCGCGCGCATGTGCGGCTCCACGAAGTTCGACGGATAAACGTCAGCGCTTTGCCGGGACGACGGAACGCGTTCGCGCGTCCCCGGCACGCTTCGTCGTAAGCGCGATCAGGCATTCACGTTGATCATCCAGCCAACGCCGAATCGATCCGCGAGCATGCCGAAGCACGGCGACCAGAACGTCTTCCCCAGCGGCATCGTGACCTGCCCGCCCTCGGCGAGCGCGTTAAATGCCTTCGTCGCCGCCGCCACATCGGGTGCCGTCAAGGAAAGCGAGAAGCCACTGAAGCTCGGCTTGCCGCCGCACGATCCGTCCGACGCCATGACGATGGAATCACCGACTTGCAATGACGCATGCATGACCTTGTCTTCCGATCCCGGCGGCACCATGCCCGGTGGCGGCGGATCGGGCGCGTCCTTGAATCGCATCATCATTTCGACCTTGGCGCCGATGGCTTTCTCGTAGAACTTGATTGCCTCTTCGCAGCGGCCATCGAAAAAAAGATAGGGCTGGATCATGTTGATCTCCTCTGCAAATTGCCGGGATTGAATGTGCTTCGGATCGCCGCGATGCAGTCAACGCTTGACCGCCTGGGTCGCCGCCTTCTCGCGGATTCTTTCTTCCTGGGCACGCAGTTCCGGCGTGAATTCGGCGCCGAAATCCTCCATCTCGTACAGCGGACGGATCTCGATCTCCGAGTCCTCGGACATCGGATTGGGGCAGCGGCGGACCCACTCCACGGCCTCTTCCATCGACTTCACCTGCCAGAGCCAGTAACCGGCAACGAGTTCCTTGGTCTCGGCGAACGGACCGTCGGTCACCGTCCGCCTGGTGCCCGAGAAGAGAACGCGTTTGCCCTTGGCGCTTGGGTGCAGGCCTTCGCCGGCAAGCATGATGCCCGCATTGACCAGCTCCTCGTTGAACTTGCCCATTGCGGCAAGCAGTGCCTCGCTCGGCATCGTGCCCGCCTCGGATTCTTCGGTGGCTTTCACCATCACCAGTACACGCATGATTGACACTCCTTGATTGGGTTTCCGGGGAACGTCGTCGAACTCGAGGTCACGCGACGCGGTTCATACCCCTAGTCGAACGCGATCCGGCCAAATCGACAAGCGAGCTGCTGCGGCCGAAATCGCGCGCAGGCGGGCTGCGGCAAAGGCTACCGGGGTGGCGGCTCCCTGCCATGGCAAGCCTTGTACTTGCGCCCGCTGCCGCAGGGACAGGGCTCGTTGCGGCCGACCTTGGGGGTAGTGCGCGTGACCGGCCGGTTGGGCCTGGCGATGTCCGCCGCCTCGAGCACACAGGTGACGAGGTCGTCGATGGCGTCGTCCAGATCCGCAAGCGGCGCCTCCTGCTCCATGCGCGCCTGCTGCGCCGCATGCGCCTGCGTTTCCCCGGCGTCGGCCTCGGGGGGCGGCGGCAGGTGGCGCAGGATGCCCACGATCGCCGCCGCCAGTTCGTCGTCGCGTTCGTAGGCTTCGCGCAGTGACGGAAACGCGTCGAGTGCGGTCGCGAGGCCGATCGCCCACGGTGCGAGCGCGGCAATGCCTGGCTTGCCCTCCAGTGCGGCGCCGGCGTCGTCCTCCAGTTCGAACACGATCGGGTCGAATGGCTCGCGGGCAGCGATGCAGGCGGCCAGTTCGTCGTAGCGGCGCATCACCAGATCGATCATGCGCGCCGAGTTGTCTTGTTGCGGCAACGCGCCACCGTCAGCCGCAAATACGTACGGCAGCCAGGTTGCCGCTGCAATCGGTTCCGGCTGCAGCAGCACGCCGACCAGGAAGCCGTCGAGCATGCCGACATCGAGCGGATCGGAATCCTCGGGCAGGCGCGCGAGCGCCTCGTCCAGCTCGACGATTTCAACTTCGGACAAGGGTCGTTCGCGGTCATCGGACATGGTCGTCATCGCTTCGTTGATCTCGCCTGCGATCAGCCACGCGCCGTATCGCGCGCGGCCAGCTTGGCGCGGATGTACGCGTGATGTTCGACGTACAGCAGGTCGGCGAGCTTGCGGATCAGATGCTCCTCGTACGGTGATGCCTCGGTGTCGGCGTATGCGACCTGCCACATGAGTTCGACGATGCGTTCTTTCTGCGCCTGCGTGAAGCGCCGATTGATGAGCGACGTGAACTGATAGTAATCGCTGGCCGACCGCGCCTCGGCTTCGGCGAGGTCGACCAGCGCCTGGGCGTCGCCTTCGGTCAGACCGAACTTCTCGCGCACCGCATACAACGCGGTCGCGCGCTCGGCGACGGTCACGTCGCCGTCCATGCGCATGACTTCGGTGATCAGCGCGGCGGTGGCGACCTCGATGGTGTGCCGGTCGGCGGGGGCATCGGCCGCGCCGAGATGCTTGTCGAAGAAGTCGGTGATGGCCTTGAGCATCGGTGGACGGGAGATGGACGTCCGGCGGGACTGCTATCGCGCGCCGGCACGCTCGAGTGCCACCACCATGTCGCGGAGTGGCGTGCGGCCCTGGCGAGTCCGAGTGGTGTGGTGCCGTGGCGGTCGGCTAGATTCACGTTGGCGCCCGCCTGCACCAGCGCCTCGAGGGTGGCGGTGTGACGCGGTCCGCCATCGCCGAGGACGATGGACTCGATGAGCGCCGTCCACCCGAGGTTGTTGACATGGTCGAGCGGTACGCCGGCGCGGATCAGTTCGCGCACCACATCGACATGACCCAGGTGCGCTGCCGCGATCAGCGCGGTGCCTTGCCAGCGACTCGTGACGTTGCCCGGTCGACAGCCAATCGCCAGCGCAACTCGCAGTGTCGGGACATCGTTGGCGACCGCGGCAATGGTGACGATGTCGTACTTGTCCGCTTCCAGCGCGTTGGGGTCCGCTCCGGCCAGGACGAGCGCACGCATGACGTCATGCTTGCCGGCGAAGGTGGCGACGTGCAATGGCGTGCGACCGTGGGCGTCTCGGGCGCCGAGATTTTCGCCGCTGGCGGCCAGTCGCTTGATCGCGCTCGCGTCCCCCGCCGCTGCAGCGGCGAACGCTCCCGTATAGGCGCGCAGTTCCGCACCACTTGGCGCAACCTGGGCCTGCATCCACGCGCAACCGAGCCCGAAGGCCAGCGGCAGCATGCGGTGCCCGAGCCGCTTCAGCATGGATCGTAGTGCAGGTATCCCTGCGCCGCGTTGTTCTTGCCGAGCACGCGCTCGAGCTTGCCGCAACTCACCATCGGCGGTTGCTCGCGCGCCGGATAGTAGAGCGGATTGCCAGTGCCGGGCATCGCCGCCGCGGCCGCCGTCACGCGCTCGAATTTCGGAGCGCCGCGCCCGCGCAGGTTCACCAGGCAATCGCTTGCCTGGCCGTCCGCATCGACGATGCGCACCATGGCCATGGCGCGATCCAGAGGTTGCGCCCTGGCGATCACCTTGCGGCGACCGGCGCGCGCCAGGCAGGCATTGATGGCCGGCAGGAGATCGGGGAGGAAACGGGCCCAGTCGTCCGGCCCCTTCGCCGAAAAATCGGCGGCGGGAGCGCTGCGCGCATCGTAGGCTGCACGTACCGTGCAGCAGCCGGTGAGCGCCTCACCGGGCTTGAGCGACAGCACCGCGCGATGCGTCGTGGGAGGGGTATCCGCCATCGTGGAGCGACAGGCTTCCTCCCGCAGCGTCACAACGAGCGTCTCGCGCGGCAGATGGGTCGAGTCACCGCGCCAGACGATGGCGGGCGGCTTCAGGTAACCAAGGGGCTGCAGCGAACCGCGAAATACCACTTCGCGCTTGCCCTTGGCGCCAAGCGTGCTATGGACACCAGTGGTGCGATTGGCCTCGAAGCGCCAGAACGGCTCCTCACCCAGACAGACGAAATTCTGGACGACGATGGGCTGCTGCGCACCCGCGAGTCCCGTCATCGCTGCGAGAACCAGTCCTGCGCCGAACCACCACTTGCGCGTCACCCAGTGTCCTTCGCGTCGGTGGCGCGCCTGCGCGCGCCCTATCAACGCGAATTCTAGCGCAACGCTGCGACCTGCTCGGGACTCCAGCCGCCACCCAGCGCGCGTGCGAAGGCGACGATGGACAGCCTCGCGTCGCGAGCGGCGGCGATGCGCAGTGTCTCGGCGGCGAGCAGCGTGCGCTGCGCGTCGATGACCTCCAGGAACGAGGTACGGCCGGCGTCGTAGCGCAACTGCGCGACCTCGTAGGCCTTGGCGATCTGGTCGCGCCGCGCCGTCTCCGCCGCAAGCACGTCGCGCGCCGCGCGATTGGCCACCAGTGCGTCGTGCACTTCGCGAAACGCGAGTTGCACGGTTTGCAGGTACTCGACGGTAGCCAGGTCGTTGTTGGCCCTGGCCAACTCGACCTGCGCATCGATTGACTTCAGCGCCAGCAATGGCTGTACGAGGCCGAGACCGATGCTCCAGATCGCCGCCGGACCGGAGAAGAGATTGCTGATACTCGCCGCTTCGGAGCCGACGGACAGCCCGAGCGTCAGCGACGGATAGTAGAGCGCGCGCGCCTGCTGGATCTTGAGGTCCGACGACGCGAGCAGGGCTTCCGAGCGACGGATGTCGGGGCGCCGCTCCATGAGCCCCGCCGGCAATCCGTCGGGCAGCACCGGAACCTGCGTGACGGCATCGATGGATGCGCCGCGTGCAACTTCCGGATTGAAGACCAGCCGGGGCGAGCGTCCGGTAAGCACCGCCACCGCGGCTTCGAGTTGCTCGATCGCGCTCCTGGTGCGGGCGATGTCGGCGACCACCGCCGAGCGCTCTGCCTCCGCGGAACGCAGGTCGTATTCGCCGATCAGGCCGCCTTCGAAGCGGTCGGTCTGGAGCTGGACGGTCTCCGTGCGCAGTCCTAGGGTGTCCTCGAGCACCTTCAATTCCGCATCGGCAGCGCGCAACCGGAAATACGCGTTGGCGGTCTCGGCCGCGACACTGATGCGCACCGCTTCGCGGTAGTAGCGCGCCGCGACCAGATCGTTCTGCGCAGCCAGTGCGCCGGCGCGGTACTTGCCCCATACGTCGAGCTCGTACGACATCTCCAGCGCCACCCGGAAGTCGTTGCTGATTAGCGGCGTGCCCGACGGCAACGGCTGCGAGCCCACGCCGGTGATGCGCGATCGGTAAGGGTCGAAGCGCGCATCGATGCTCGGCGCGAGATAGGACTGCGCGAGCAAGACCTGGGAGTGTGCCGCTTCGACGCGGGCGAGTGTAGCGCGCAGATCCAGGTTCTGGGCCAGCGCTTCGTCGATCAGCTGCACCAGCACCGGATCGTCGAAGGCGATCCACCAGCGCTCGAGCAATTCGTTCTGCGCCGCGGTGGCCGAGGGCAGCGGCAGGTCGGTCGCCGGCGGCGCAGGTTGCGTGACGGCGCAACCGGCGAGCGCGACGGCAACGGCAAGCGCAAGGACGGTTTTCGTCATGTCGATATCCCCATCATGTTGCGTGAACTCGGTTACGTGCTCAATTCCGTGCTCGAGTGCTCAGGTGCGTGCTCAGGTGCGTGCCCGGGCGCGTGCATTCCGGCCGCGGGCACTTCGTTTGCGCGAACCTCATCGGTGCGCCCCTAGTCATCCGCGACGCCGCGCGGCGGGTGACCCGGCGTCGGCGGCGGTGCATGGTGCGCGATGTTGCGCGCGTGCTCGACTTCGGCCATCAGCTCGGCCTTGCTGCGGGATTCGCGCAGCCGGCGGTCGTTGATGACGCGGAAGAAGAACGGCACGAAAAAGATGGCGAGGAAGGTCGCCGCAATCATGCCGCCCATCACGCCAGTGCCGGTCGAGTGACGTGCGCCCGCGCCCGCGCCAGTCGAGATGGCCAGCGGCAGTACGCCGAGGATGAAGGCGAGTGAGGTCATCAGGATCGGCCGGAAGCGCAGTCGCGCGGCTTCGATCGCGGCCGCCGAGGCCGACATGCCCTCGTGATGCTTGAGCACCGCGTACTCGACGATCAGGATCGCATTCTTGGCGGCAAGGCCGAGCAGGGTGACGAGACCGATCTGAAAGTAGACGTCGTTGGTGAGTCCGCGCAGCCAGATCGCCGCGAGCGCGCCGAACGTGCCGAACGGCAGCGCCAGCAGCACGGAAAACGGCAGCGACCATTTCTCGTATTGCGCGGCGAGGATCAGGAACACCATGATCACCGCGAGACCGAGCGCCAGCGTCGAGGCGCCGCCCGAGCGCTTTTCCTGGTAGGAAGTGCCGCCCCAGTCGTAGCTGAAATCCGGTGGCAGGACTTCGCGGGCGATCTGCTCCACGCGCGCAATGGCCTGGCCCGAACTGTAGCCGGGCGCCGCCTGGCCGAAGATCTTCACCGCTGGCAGGTTGTTGAAGCGATCGAGCGAATCGGGACCGGACGAATACTTGACCGTGGCGAGCGAAGTGAGCGGGATCATGTCGCCCTTGTCGGAGCGCACGTACACCGCACCGATGTCGTCGGGATGCGCGCGATACGTGGGCTCGGCCGACATCAGCACCTGCCAGGCGCGACCGTATTTGTTGAAGTCGTTCACGTAATACGTACCGAGTGTCGCCGACAGGGCGCTGAACACCTCGTTGATCGGCACGCCGACTTTCTTCGCCTTCTCGCGATCGACGTCGACGAAGAGCTGTGGCACGTTGGCCCGCCACAGCGTCTGCGCGCCCCCCAGTTGCTTGTCGCTGTTGACGCGCTGCAGGAACTGCTGCGTCACCTCGTTCAGCCGCGCGGCGCCGCCTTCGCCGCGGTTCTGCAGATACAGTTCGTAGCCGCCGGTGTTGCCCAAGCCGAAGATCGGCGGTGGATTGAACGCGAGTACCAGCGCTTCCTTGATGCCGGCGGTCTTGCCGAAAAGCTCGCCCACGAGCTGCGCCGCCGTCACCTTGCGCTCGTCCCACGGAATCTGGGTGACGAAGATCGTGGCCGCGTTGTTGCGGAAGCCGCCGCCCAGGAAATCGAAGCCGGTAAAGGCGACCACGTCGGCGTTGGCCGGATTTGAGCGGATCGCCTTCTCGACCTCGGCGACCACCTTGTCGGTGCGGTTGAGCGTGGCGCCGTCGGGCAGGATGACTGCGCTGATGTAGAAGCCCTGGTCCTCGTCGGGCACGAGGCTGCCCGGTGTGACGCGCCACAGCCCGATGACGATCGCCACCATCCCGATGAAGAGCACGAGGCCGACCAGGCTGCGGCGGATCATCCAGGTGACGCCCGACGTGTAGTGCCGCGTCACATGCCCGAAGAAACGGTTGAAGGCGGCGAAGAAGCCCCGCGTCGGCGGTTCGCTGTGCTTCAGGATCAGCACGCACAGCGAGGGCGTCAGCGTCAGCGCCACCATGCCGGAGATCACGACCGCGATCGAGATCGTTACCGCGAACTGGCGATACAGCTCGCCCGTCAGGCCCCCGAGAAAGGCAATCGGCACGAACACCGCGGTCAGCGTCAATACGATGGCGACCACCGGGCCAGTCACTTCGTGCATGGCCTTGATTGCGGCTTCGCGCTGCGACGCACCGTCCTCGCGCATGATCCGCTCGACGTTCTCCAGCACGACGATCGCGTCGTCGACGACGATGCCGATTGCCAGCACCATGCCGAAGAGCGTCAGCGTGTTGATCGAATAGCCGAGCAGATACAGGCCGGCAAAGGTGCCGAGCAGCGAGACCGGCACGGCGACCAGCGGAATGATCGTTGCCCGCCAGCTCTGCAGGAACAGGTAGACGACCAGGAACACCAGGATCATCGCTTCGCCGAGCGTGAACACCACCTCCCGTATGGACACTTCGACGAACCGGGTCGTGTCGTACGGAATCGCGTACGCCAGGCCCTCCGGGAATTTCGTGCCCAGTTCCGAAAGCGTGTTGCGCACCGTCTGCGCTACCTCGAGCGCGTTGGCGCCCGGCTGCAGGAAGATGCCGACCAGCGTCGCCGATTTGCCGTTGTAGCGGCCGATGAAGTCGTAATCCTTCGAGCCCAGCTCGACCCGCGCGACATCGGAGAGCCGGACCGTGGAACCATCCGGATTCGCGCGCACGATGATCTGCTCGAACTCCTTCGCATCCGACAGCCGGCCCTGCGCGGTGATCGTGTAGACGAGATCCTGGCCCTTGCTGATCGGCGCCTGGCCAACCTTGCCCGCCGCGAACTGCGCGTTCTGCTCGTTGATCGCGCGACCGACGTCGCCTGGGGTGAGTTTCAGCTGCGCCAGGCGATCGGGCTTGAGCCATACGCGCATCGCGTAGTCCTTGGCGCCGAAGATCTGCACGTTGGTCGTGCCCGGCAGCCGCTTCAGCTGGTCGAGCACGTTGAGCGTCACGTAGTTCGACGTGAACAGGTCGTCGTAGCGTCCGTCGGGCGCGTAGAACGCGATCACCTGCAGGAACGACGACGAGCCCCGCTCGACCGTCACGCCCTGCCGGCGCACCTCCTCGGGCAGCCGCGGCTCGACCTGCTTGACGCGGTTGTTGACGTTGACCGCCGCATCGTCGACGTTGGTGCCGATGTCGAACGTGACCTGGATCTGCACGACGCCGTTCGACGACGACGTGGACCCCATGTAGATCATGTTCGGCACACCGTTGATCGCGTTTTCGAGCGGCGCGGCGACGGTGGATTCGAGCACGGTGGCCGACGCGCCCGGGTAGATCGCCTGGACAGTGACGACCGGGGGCGCGATCTCCGGATATTGGGCGATGGGTAGCGTGCGCATCGCCGCGAGGCCGGCGAGTACCAGGAACAGCGAGAGCACCGCCGCGAAAATCGGCCGGTCGATGAAGAAGCGCGAGAACATGATGTCCGTCCGTGATTACGTCTTGGGCGCGGACTTCGCGTCCTTGGCCGGGGCGGGCGCGGCGCCATCGGGCGCCTTGGCCGGCGCTGCGCCGGCGGGCGCGCCGGGCGGTGCGCTAGGTGCCCCGCGCTGGATCGGCGCGCCGGGCCGCAGCTTGGCTACGCCGTCGACGATCACCTCGTCGCCGGGCTTCAAGCCGGTCTCGATCACCCACTGGTTGACGCCGTCCACCTCGACCCACTCGCCGAGAGTGACGGGGCGGACGCCGGCGACATCCTTGCCATCCTTGTCCTTTTCGGCGACGTAGACGAACTTGCCCTGCGGACCGTCCATCACTGCGACCTGCGGGACGGCGAGCGCGTTGTTGCGCACCGCGCCCTTCAAGCGCACGCGCACGAACTGTCCGGGTTTCAGCAGCTGGTCGCCGTTGGCCACCTCGGCGCGCATCTCGAACGTGCCGGTCGACGGGTTGATCCGCGTGTCGGAGAAGTTGATCTTGCCCTGGCGGTCCAGTGTGGAGCCGTCCGCAAGGCGGATCTGCACGTCGTAGGCGTTGTCCTTGGGCAGCGTCAGTCGGCCTTCCTTCACGGCGCGATTCAACGCCAGCTGCTCGTTCTCCGAGATGCCGAAGGGAATCCACATCGGATCCACCTGTGAAATCGTCGTCAGCAGCGTTTCGTTGGCGGTGACGAGGCTGCCTTCGGATTTTGGCGCCCGGCTGGTGAGGCCGCCGATCGGCGCGGTGACCCGCGTATAGCCGAGGTTGAGCTGCACTTCCGCCAGCCGCGCCTGCGCCGCCTTGAGGCTCGCGTTGGCGAGCTCCGCATTGGAAGCCGCATCATCGGCCTCTTTCTGGCCGACCGCCCGGCGCTCGGCGAGCGGCCGCAAGCGTGCGAGTTCACGGTCGGCCTGCGCCTTCTGCGCCTGTGCGCGGACGACTTCCGCTTCGAGCGCGGCAGTCTGCGCCGCCAGCGGCTTCGGGTCGATCACGAACAGCACCTGGCCCGCTTTCACCCGCGCGCCTTCCTGGAAAAGCTTGCGCTCGAGGATGCCGGTCACGCGCGCGCGGACTTCGACTTCTTTCGACCCGGTGGTCTGCCCCACGTATTCGTAACTGGTGGGAATTGTCCTGGGCGCGAGCTTGGCGGTGGTCACCGCGGCGGGCGGGAAGCCGTGAAACCCGCCTCCCTGCTGCTGCTGCCCGCAGGCCGCGAGAAGCGCTGCCGCAAGGAGGGCGGCGGCGGCAACGGTCGCTTGGATGGGACGGCGGAGGGGCGCCTGGGCGCTGGACATGTCCATCGGAAGACTCCTGAGCGTTCGCGTCGTGGTGATTATGCTGCAGTGCAACTTGCCAACGTCTCCAAGATTACATACATTCACGAATGTTTGTAAAGAAGTTTTGAACGGACCCGCAAAATGGCACGCAGGACAAGGGAAGAAGCTCTCGAAACCCGGGAACGGCTGCTCGACGCCGCGGAGACGGTATTCCGCGAACGTGGGGTCACCCGCACCTCCCTTGCCGAAGTGGCCACCGCAGCAGGCATGACCCGTGGCGCCGTATATTGGCACTTCAAGGACAAGGCCGACCTCTTCCGCGCGATGTGCGATCGCGCCACCATGCCGCTCGACGCGAACTTCCAGCGGGCCGGCGAAACCGCAGCCGCCGATCCGCTGGGAACGCTGCGTGAACTGTCGATCGGCGCGCTACGCAACCTTGCCACGCACGCGCGCACGCAGAACGTCTTCGAGATCGTGTTCCACAAGAGCGAACTCGTCGACGAACTGGCTGACCTCGCCACCACGCATCGCCAGGACCGCGCCGTCTGCCTGGCGCAGATCGAGAACATCGTGCGCGCCGCCGCGGCCACCGGCCAGTTGCGCTCCGACATCGACGCCGCTCTGGTCACGCAGGCGCTGCATGGCCTCATCATCGGCCTCATGCACGAGTGGGTGCTCGATCCCGCCGCGTACGACCTGAATGCTGCGGCGCCCGCTCTGGTCGACCTGTTCATCGCGGGCGTGAAGGCGCAGCCGCCCTGCCGCGATGCGCAAGCATAGCCACCGCTTATGCACATGCTTGCCTGATTCGAACTTACCAATGAAGTAGAGGGGCCAACCCCATGGGACGCCGGTGCGCTATTGCGGTCGCCACGGC
Organism: uncultured beta proteobacterium; assembly: GCA_963756765.1. Lineage (GTDB taxonomy): Bacteria > Pseudomonadota > Gammaproteobacteria > Burkholderiales > Casimicrobiaceae > VBCG01. Next base: position 79,390 of record CAVWPC010000002.1, read on the forward strand.
GCGACTTTGGCTGCGCTGCGGCAGAGCCGGCATAATGGAAGGCTCGACGTTACTGTTAGCGGAACTCTCATGGGAACGATTCAACGCGTAGGCGTCATCGGCGCCGGCACGATGGGCAACGGCATTGCGCAGGCCTGCGCGGTGGTGGGCATCGAGGCGGTGATGGTCGACGTGCAGCAGGCGGCGGTCGACCGTGGTCTTGCGACCGTCGCGGGCAGCCTCGATCGGCTGCTGAGGAAGGAGAAGATCAGCGCCGATGACAAGGCTGCCGCCCTCAGGCGCATCCGCGGCTCGACCGCCTATGACGATCTCAAGGCGTGCGACCTCATCATCGAGGCGGCCACCGAAAACCTGGAATTGAAATTCAAGATCCTGCGCCAGGTCGATGCGCTCGCCGGCCCCGACACGCTGGTTGCATCCAACACGTCGTCGATCTCGATCACCACGCTGGCATCGGTGATGACGCGACCCGAGGCATTCCTCGGCGTCCACTTCTTCAACCCGGTACCGATGATGGCGCTGGTAGAACTGGTCCGCGGACTGCAGACCTCCGACGCGACGGTCGCTGCCGCCACGGACTTCGTGCGGCGCCTCGACAAGACGCCGATCATCGTCAAGGACGCGCCCGGATTCGTGGTCAATCGCATCCTGTGCCCGATGCTGTCGGAGGCGGTGTTCGTGCTGCAGGAGGGGCTTGCATCTGCCGAGGACATCGACAACGGCATGAAGCTCGGTTGCAGCCATCCGATCGGGCCTCTGGCATTGACCGACCTGGTCGGCCTCGACGTGCTGCTCGCCGTGATGAAGGTGTTCCACGCCGATTTCGGCGATCCCAAGTACCGCCCGCCGCGGTTGTTGCAGCAGATGGTCGATGCGGGACACCTCGGCCGCAAGACCGGGCGCGGCTTCTACGACTACACGCAGGCGAAGAAATGAGTGCGGGGCGGCTGCACAGTCCGTGCCTCCTCCGGAGGCGCGCGCAGCGCCCGTCGACGGGAGCCAACCAATGAACTACGAAACGGTACTGCTCGAGGAGCAGGAGCCCGGCATCTGGCTATTGACGGTCAACCGGCCGAAGGCGCTGAATGCGCTGGCGCCGCAGGTGCTCGATGACATCGCCGCCGCAACGGGCGTGGTGCTGGCGAGTCCTGCCGCGCGCTGCCTGCTGGTCACCGGTGCCGGGGACCGCGCGTTCGTCGCCGGAGCCGACATCGCCGCCATGAGTGCGATGCCGACGCTCGCCGCCCGCGAATTCGCATTGAAGGGACATGCGACGCTGCGCGCGTTCGAACTGGCACCGTTTCCGGTCATCGCGCTGGTGAACGGCTTTGCGCTCGGCGGTGGCTGCGAGCTGGCGCTGGCGTGCGACTTCATCGTCGCGTCGGAGAAGGCGGTGTTCGGCCAGCCGGAAGTGAACCTCGGCATCTGCCCCGGCTTCGGCGGCACCCAGCGGCTGACACGCGTGGTGGGGAAGTCGATGGCGCTCGAACTCGTCACCACCGGCCGCCAGGTGAAGGCCGACGAGGCGCTTCGCATCGGCCTGTGCAATCACGTGGCGCCCGCAGACGCGCTGCTCGCCAAAGGTCTCGAGCTGGCGCGGACGATTGCGGCAAAGGGACCGGTCGCCGTCAAGTTCAGCAAGCACCTGGTGCAGCACGGACAGGACATGGATCTCGCGAACGCGAACACGTTCGAGGTCGACGTGTTCGCGCTCCTGTGCGCGACCGACGACAAGCGCGAAGGGATGGCGGCCTTCCTGGAGAAGCGCACGCCAACGTTCAGCGGGCGCTGACCAGTACCGCCGCGGTAGGGTGATGGGAAGCGGGAAGCGTGTGATTTGCGCCCCGGAAAGTCGTACTATTGCGACGTCGCACTATAGCTGTGCGCGAGCAAGTTGCCCGAAGACTGACTGTGGACGGTCGCCATCCAATTAGGCCCCCTTACGAGTCGGAGTTTCTTCGCTGGAAGGCGGCCATGATCGCCCGCTCCCCGGTCGGCGCGTCGGACCGCAACGGGCGGCGCTTCCTTGCATGCCTGGTGTCCATCGCGCTGGCCTTCCTGCCTGGTTGCAGCGGCCCGAGCAAAGGTCTGCCCGTGTATACGGGCGGGTCGGAGCTGCCGCCCGGCAGCCCTGGATACCCGACCGAAGTGCAGATCAAGTACCTGGGCGCAGGCGGTGTGGTCATGAAGCGAGGAGCGGACGTCATCGTCACAGCGCCCTTTTATTCCAACCCTTCCATCCCGCGCGTGGCGTTCGGGGAGATTCGCGCGCGCCCCGACCAGATCGATCACTTCCTCGGTGTGCCCGGCAACGGATTAGCCGGCGCGACCGCCATCCTGGTGGGGCACGCTCACTACGACCACTTGATGGACGTGCCTTATGTCAAGTCGAAGTATCTCCCGCAGGCGAAAGTCTATGGCAGTGACACGATGCGGTACACGCTGCTCGGCGACAAGTCGCTGCCCGTCGCGGATATCGTATCCGTCGAGGCGATAGCCGCCAAGAATGGCCTGCCTGGCAAGTGGACGTACGCTACCCCGCGCCTGCGCTTCATGGCCATCGAATCGGAGCACGCGCCGATCATCCTGCATCTCAAGTTCTTCGAGGGTACTTACGATGCGCCGCTGCAGGAAATTCCGACGCGCGCCTCCGCGTGGCGTGAAGGCCGGACGTTCGCGTACCTGATCGATTTTTTGGGCGCCGACGGAGCGACGGTCGATTTCCGCATTCACTATCAGGACGCGGCGAGCAACTGGCCAGTCGGCGCCCCGCCGAAGTTTCCGGACCCGCAGGATCAGCACCCCGTCGACCTCGCCATCGTCTGCATGCCCGGCTTCGACCAGGTGGAGAATTATCCGAATGCCATCGTAACCACGCTGAAGCCGCGCTTCGTCGTCATCATCCATTGGGAAAATTTCTTCGCGCTCCTGCCGGATGATCCGCGGGATCTGCGCCTCGTGCCGAACCAAGATGCCGACGTCTTCCTGGCGCGACTGCGCGCGGCACTCGGCAATCAAGGGACCTTCATGTTGCCGGCGCCGGGCGCCTGGATGCGCTTTTCGCCCTGAAGCTACAATGCCGTATCCACTGGCCCCTCACCTCGTTCGTTCGTCGGCTGGCAACGTGACGAACGCGCGGTGCCCGCCCGCGTCCTCAGGAGCGCTGTCGTGATTGCCGACCCGACGGTCCTGAACGACGCGGGCAAAGTCGAGGCCACCGCCACCGGCGGACGCATCCTGGTCGTCGATGACCAGGAGGACAATGTCCGGCTGCTTTCGGACCTCCTCAGTTGCCACGGATACCAGGTGGAGGCAGCGCAGAGCGGTCAGGACGCCCTCGATTCCGTGAATCGATCCGCGCCGGACCTGATACTGCTCGACGTGGTAATGCCAGGCTTGTCCGGTTTGCAGGTGCTCCGCCGCCTCCGCGCCGACCCTCGATTCGCAATGCTGCCCATCGTGCTGGTGACCGCGCTCGATCCCGACGTCGAACGTATCAAGGGTCTTGAGTCGGGCGCCGACGACTTCGTGACCAAGCCCATCAACGGGGCGGAGTTGCTGGCCCGCGTGCGGTCACTGATCCGCGTCAAGTATCTGTTCGACCGCGTCGAAGCACAGGCAAACGAATTGCTGCAATTGAACGGCGAGCTTGAGCAGCGCGTGGCGGCCAAGGTCGCCGAAGTGGAGCACCTGTCCAGGATGAAGCGCTTTCTCGCGCCCCAGGTGGTGGCGCGCGTCGCCGGCGACGATCTGGAGGCGCTGCTCGTTTCGCATCGAGCAAACATCGCCGTCGTCTTCTTCGACTTGCGCGGATTTACCGCGTTTTCCGAGCGCAGCGAGCCCGAAGACGTCATGCGCGTCTTGAGCGAATTTCACAGCGCCGTGGGGACGCAATCGCAGCGATTCGGTGGCACGATCGAGCGGTTTGTCGGCGATGGCGCGATGGTGTTCTTCAACGATCCCGAGCCGGTGCCGGACCCCTGCGCGCAGGCGGCCAGGTTTGCGCTGGAGGTCTTTGCGGCGTGCGAGGCGCCACTCGAGCGCTGGCATCGCGAAGGATTCGAACTTCACATCGGGTCTGGAATGGCATACGGGTACGCAACGCTGGGCGCGATCGGATTCAGCGATCGTTACGACTATGGCGTTGTCGGCACGGTCGCCAACCTGGCCTCGCGGCTGTGCGCCGAAGCGAACGGCGGGGACATCATCGTCAGCGCGCGCGCTGCGGCGGCCCTACCGCCGGAGTTCCGCAAGGAATCAGTGGGTCCGCTGACGCTCAAGGGCTTTCGCGATCCGGTGACCGCATTCCGCCTTGCAGGAAGCGGGTGAGTCGATCGCTTCTACCTTCAGTTGTCCGGCTCCACCTCGCCGCGCCCGGTCAGGCGATTGAGCGTATCGGCCAGGATGTCATGGTCCACGGGTTTGGGCAGGCACGCGGCTGCACCGAGCGCGAAGCCCTTCTTCAGCTCGCTGCCTACCGCTGCGATGAGGACGACCGGAACCGCGCAAAGGTCGGCATCTTCCTTCAACGCGGCAAGGACCGACCAGCCGTTTAGCCTTGGCATCACGATGTCGAGGGTGATCGCCGCGGGATTCAACTCACGCGCGCGCTGCAAACCTTCGATCCCATCTGCCGCGGTGGCGGTGGCGAAGCCATGCTCGGCGAGGCGATCGACCATGAGCTCACGCGCCTCCACTTCGTCGTCGATGATCAGGATGACTCCCTTTCTCGGCGTCAACGATTTCTTTCCGGCTGCTGGCGACTCCCGCTTCGTTTCTTGTGCGACGGCTTCGGGTGTCGGTTGCTCGGGCAGCCGCGCGGTGAAGGTCGACCCGCGACCCAGTTCGCTGACGACGCTCAGTTCGCCTCCCATGGCCCGGCAAAGACGGCGGCTGATGGCGAGCCCGAGTCCGCTACCGCCAAACTTCTGTTGCGCCTTCGCGTCGGCCTGAAAGAACTCCTCGAACAGCCGATCGGCTTGCTCGCGTGACATGCCGATGCCGGTATCCATCACCTTGAGCTCGATCCACCGTCGCCCCTCGGCCTGCACCGGCGCAATCGAAACCTCCACCCGCCCATGGTCGGTGAACTTGCACGCATTGGAAAGCAGGTTCAGCACGATCTGCATCAGCCGCTTGGGATCGGTACGCAGCGGCGCGAGGGTCGGCGGGCCGACCACGGTGACCGTATTTCCATTCTGTTCGGCGATCGACTGCGTGGTTTCCACGACGTCGCGCACCAAGGCCGCCACATCGACGTCTTCGTACGCGAAGTTCGACTTTCCAGCTTCGATTTTGGCGAGGTCGAGCAGTTCGTTGATGAGATTGAGCAGGTGGCGGCCTGCCCGCAGGATGCGCTCGAGGGGGTCCTTTGCGGACTGCGTCGCGAAGCGCGTCGGCTGTTGCGTCATCAGCTCGGAGTATCCGATGATCGCATTGAGCGGCGTGCGCAACTCGTGACTCATTGTGGCCAGGAACTGGGATTTCGCACGGTTGCTGCGCTCGGCCTCGAGGCGTGCCCGCTCGGCGATCTCCGTCAACCCCTGATTCTCGAAGCGGCGACGGATGGATTCGTCGATCAGGCGATTGATTTTGCGCCCGAAGGTTATCGACATGACCAGGGCGATGACAAGCGGGACCGCGAGTGCAATCGACTCGCGCTGCCCGCTGGCGAGCGAACGCAGGATGAACGGCATCAGCACCAGCACGACCAGCGGGTAGAAGGCGGGCGCGAAAAGCGACAGCGTCGGGATCGTGAGCGATGCGACGCCAAATAGAACGAGGCAGAGATAGACCTGCGACAGCGTCGAATCGGACACGTAGAAGAGGATCCCGGTGCTTCCCCAGATACAACCTGCGATCGTGGTGGTCAGAATGTAAAGGCGCCCCCATTGCCGGGAATGCACGGCGTCGGGATGTGCGGCAAGGTACTGGCGATAGCTGTAGATGCGGAAGGCTTGGTAGACAACCATCGTCGCACCCCATCCCAGCAGGATCGAGTGGGACACGGAGTCCCACATCACCACGATCAGAAACGCGGCGGCCCCCAGCGATCCGCCGGACGTGGTCGGCGAGTGCAGGTACACCATGCGTATCTGCTCCGCGCGAACGCGTTCGCCCAGGTCGGGCTGCGGGGATTCGGCCCGCCCGGCTTCCGGAATATCGGATGGCTGATTCATGGTAGTCGCCGATCTAGGAGGCAACCCCAGATTCGACGGGAATGCGGACCGGGTTCGCGGCGGGGTCAGAAAGCTGGAAGACCCGACGGGAAGTACGCCACTGCGGCAGCAGTGCACCCGTTTGGTCGGTCACTAGCGACGGCTCGAGCAACGCCGTACGCTCGGTCTCGGACTCGAAGTCGGCATCGGTCAACGGCACCGATTCCGGTGGCGGTGCATCGGTGCCCGCGATGTAGGTGCGTCCCGGAATGTTCGACGCCCTGGACGACATCGCCGCCACGTCGAGCACATCGACGAGCGCGGGAAGCCAATGGCCCGCAGCCAGGAATTCGGGAACGTCGTTGACCAGCTTCGCCAGCCGCCGGCGGGCCGAGAACACTTCGGCGACGACTTCTCGATACGCGGCGACGAATTCGCCGGCAGAGGTCTTTCGGGGCTTCACCGCAAGCGTGTATCCGGCAAGGTCCCGCAGCAGGACGTTGGGCATGAACGCGGGCGGATCGAGCTGCGCTCCGAGCTCGTGGAAGTGAGGGGTGCCGGGAATCGGCGACTCGAAGGACACGAAGGTCGGTGCGTGCAGGCCGGACCGCGTCAGGTTTTCCGGGATGGCGCGAATGTCCTCTGCGGTGTCCGACAACGGACTGACCAAAAGCCCCGAGATGATCAGGATGCCGTGCTTGCGGCAATGGTCGAGCGCCGCCCGCATCTTGTGGATCAGGTTCTGATGCTTGTGCATGTCCGCGAGCGTGGCCGGATTGAAGCTCTCCAGGCCGACGAACAGCGCAAAGCAACCCGAGCGCGCCATTGCACGGACCAGCTCCGGGTTGGCGATGACATTGAACGTGACCGCGCCATACCAATGCAGCCGCATTGGCGCGAGAGCATCGCATAGCGCCCGCAGGTAGGGCAGGTTGCCACCAATGTTGTTGTCGCAGAATCCGACGAGCTTCCGCGCGTACCAGGGCAACGTGTCCGCGAGCGCCCGCTGACCGACGACGATGTCGCGAATGACCGTCGCGATCGGACGGGTCTGATGGCGGGTGCCGAGGCCGGTTAGCACGCAGAAGCCGCACGAGAACGGGCATCCCCGCGTTGCCTCGAAACAAAGTGCATGTTGTCGCCCGCCTGGGAACAGGTCGAACCGCGGCGTTATCGCCGATTCCGGCACGTACTGCGGCGAGAGGTACCGTTTCCGCAGCGACCCGGCGCAGAAATCCGCATACAACTGCGGAACCGAGCCTTCCGGATCGCCTACGACCACCGCGTCGAACCACGGCTCGCAGAGCTCCGGATAGCTGCTAGCGAACGATCCTCCGATTACGGTTTGTGCGCCGCGACGGCGCCAGTAGTGCGAGATCTGGCGCGCCCGATCCATGTCCGGATGAAGCGACGAAATGAAGATCAGGTCGTAGTCGCGAGACCAGTCGATCTCGTGTGACGTCTCGTTGACGATCTCGATTTCGATGTCATGCGGCAGGAGCGCCGCGAGCAACGGTCCGATCTGGGGTTGCAGTGAATGCGGGTTCTTTCGTCCACGCCGGTGATAGTCGACGAACACCGAAATGACGCCCACCCTCATTTCGCGCTCCCATTTTGCTAACTACCGGCGTGGCCCGTCGAGTATCGATCCTGCCGAGTCCGTGGTTCTATGCCTTCCTGCCGGACGCGTTGACCAATGCGTGGAGAGTCCTGGCGCTCCTTACCCCCTGGCTTGCCACAAGCCCGGGGCGCTACGGCCGCTAGCGTATCCCCGCCGGCGAATTCGGTCCACACAGGCATCGGAGGCGCGTTTTAGGGGATTTCCAAATGACGTGCGGCAAGCGAGAAAGAACCCGGCAGGTTTCGAATCTCGGACGTCAATTCCTGATCCGAGTTCGACGCCCATAGGGTGGCATTCCGGCATGGCTGCTGCGGAACCACGTTCGACAAGTGCTAGCTTCGACGGACGCCTTCAATCAAGGCATCCGCGCGGTCCGCCGGGTACTCACGCGTCGAACCGCCGTAATCCGTCGAGGTCCTTGACCGTGATCCCGCCATACTCGATGCGCAGCAAGCCGGCCTGCTCCAACCGCTGCAGCGCCTGATTCGCCCGCTGCCGGGACAAGCCGGCAAGCTGCGCCAGCTCCTCCTGCGAGATCGGCAACGTCGGGCCGATACCCGGATAGAGATGCGGGTTGAACATCGCGGCAAGACATCGTGCGAGCCGTGCGTCGGGCCCAAGCAGGCGGTCGTGTTCGACCATGCCGATGAACTGTCCCAGCCGTTCGTTGAGCTGGGTCAGCAGAAAGCGGTTGAACGGCATGCTGGTGTCGAGCAGCCACATGAACGTCGCGCGCGGCATATAGGCAATCGTGCTGGTGCGCAGCGCGACGATGTCGTAGCGCCGCGGCTCGTCCTTGAGCAGCGAGCCTTCGCCGAACCAGCCGCCGGTCCCCACGCCGACGAAGCTCGTGGGCTTGCCGTCGACCGACACGTTGGCCATCTTGACCAGCCCGTCGACGACGCCGATCCAGGCTTCGACCGCCTCCCCCTTGCGGCATACCAGCGTCCCGGCGGCGACTTCGCGAACCAGCGTGTCGGCTTCCACGCGGGCGCGGTCGGCCGCGCAGAGCGTCCTGGCCCAGGGACTGGAAGCGAAGATGGCGATCGTGGGTGACATCGGGCGGCTGGCTTCGGGTGTGGCATATCCCGCGGGTGGCCACGGCTATGCGCAGGACGGTTGCGGTTTTCCGTGTCGCGACAATTGTCGGCCGGACGACAACCTGGCCGCGGACATGCCCCTACATTCATGCCTCGATCATTCTAAACGGCACCGCGGAATGCCAGCTCCGACGGGGTCGACAACCCGGTTCGAGCGTTCGCCAAGCCCGCAGTAAGAGGCTAAGATGCCCGACCCGCCCTTGTTTTGGCGCGTGCCGCCACGGTCATCACCAGAATGACCGGGCCTGGCGCCGGGTGGCCTGGATGGAGGAGGAGATGGAGGAGGAGAGGCTGGACACGTTTCCGCGCTTCCTGCTGCACCATGCCCGGGTGCGGCCTGAGCACCCGGCAACCCGCGAGAAAGATCGCGGGATCTGGCAGACGTGGACGTGGGCGGAAGTGGCGGGCGAGGTCCGGGCAATGGCATGCGGCCTCGCCGCCCGCGGCTTCGGCCGCGGCATGCACCTGGCGATCATCGGCGACAACCGGCCGCGCCTGTACTGGGCCATGTGCGCGGCCCAGGCGCTGGGTGGCATTCCGGTGCCGATGTACCAGGACGCGCCGGCGGCCGACCTCGTGTTCGTGCTCAACGACGCCGAGATCGCGTACGCGCTGGTCGAGGACCAGGAGCAGGTGGACAAGCTGCTCGAAGCGCAGGCGGAAGTGCCTACGCTTGCGCATATCTTCTATGACGACCCGCGCGGCTTGCGCAACTACGAGACTGTCACCGGCTACGACACGCTGCTCGACGAAGGACGTGCGTTCGATCGCGCGCACCCCGGATTCTTCGAGGCGGCGATCGCCGAGGGCAACGCCGACGATGTGGCGATTATGCTCTACACGTCCGGCACCACCGGCAAGCCGAAGGGGGTATGCCAGACCCATGCGGCGCTGATCGCGGCGGCGCGTGGCGGCATCGAGTTCGATCACCTGACACAGGACGAATCGATCCTGTCCTACCTGCCGATGGCCTGGGTGGGCGACAACCTCTTCTCCTACGCGCAGGCGCTGGTGGCCGGCTTCACGATCAATTGCCCGGAATCCGGCGAAACGGTGATGACCGATCTGCGCGAGATCGGCCCGACCTATTACTTCGCGCCGCCCCGCGTGTTCGAGAACCTGCTGACGCAGGTGATGATCCGGATGGAGGATGCGAGCGCGATCAAGCGCAAGCTCTTCCATCATTTCATGGGCGTGGCGCGCCGCTGCGGCGCCGAGATCCTCGACGGCAAGCCGGTTTCCACCGGCGATCGCCTTCAGTACTGGCTGGGTAACCTGCTGGTCTATGGGCCGCTGCGCAACGTGCTGGGCATGAGCCGCATTCGCGTCGCCTACACGGCGGGCGCCGCGATCGGTCCCGACCTTTTCCGTTTCTACCGCTCGATCGGCATCAACCTGAAGCAACTGTACGGCTCCACCGAGACCTGTGCGTATGTGTGCCTGCAGCCGGATGGCGGCGTCAAGCTCGACACCGTCGGCCTGCCCGCGCCCAACGTCGAGGTGAAGATCGGCGAGAACGGCGAGGTGCTGGTGCGCGGGCCGATGCTGCTCAAGGAATACTACAAGCGCCCGGATGCCACGGCGGAATCCATCGATGCGCACGGCTACTTCCGCACCGGCGATGCCGGCTTCTTCGACGACGGCGGGCACCTCAAGATCATCGATCGCGCCAAGGATGTCGGCAAGTTCGGCAGCGGCGCGATGTTCGCACCCAATTATCTCGAGAACAAGCTCAAGTTCTTTCCGCATATCAAGGAGGCCGTGGTGTTCGGTCATGGCCGCGCGACGGCTTGCGCGTTCATCAACATCGACATCGGCTCCGTGGGGAACTGGGCGGAGCGCCGGGGCCTCGCGTATTCGGGCTACACCGATCTTGCGCAAAAATCCGAGGTGTACGCACTGGTCCGCGAATGCGTCGAAGCGGTGAACGCCGAACTCGCCACGGAAGCGGGACTCGCGGATTCGCAGGTGCATCGTTTCCTGATCCTGCACAAGGAACTCGACCCCGACGATGACGAACTGACGCGCACCCGCAAGGTGCGCCGCGGCTTCGTCGCGGAGAAGTACGCCGTACTGATCGACGCGCTGTATGGTGGGAAGACCACACAGCACATCGAGACCCTGGTGAGATTCGAGGACGGACGCACCAACATGGTGGCCGCCGATTTGCGCATCGAGGACGCGAAGACGTTCGCGCCGGTGCGTCGGGAAGCCGCCTAGTGTCCATGACGAACGGCGAGCGCGCGACGGGCGAGGTCATCCTGCGGCTGGACGACATCTCGCTCGCCTTCGGCGGCGTGAAGGCGCTCACCGACGTCAGTTTCGACGTGCGCGAACACGAGGTGCGGGCCATCATCGGCCCCAATGGCGCCGGCAAGAGCTCGATGCTGAACGTGATCAACGGGGTCTACCAGCCGCAGCGGGGCAAGATCACCCTGCGCGGCCGGCAGGTTTCTGGTATGCGTCCGCATGACGCGGCGGCGCGCGGCATTGCGCGGACTTTCCAGAACATCGCGCTGTTTCGCGGGATGTCGGTGCTCGACAACATCATGACCGGGCGCAATCTCAAAATGAAGTCGTCGTTCCTCGCGCAGGCCGTATGGGTGGGTCCCGCGCGACGCGAGGAGCTCGACAACCGGCTGAAGGTCGAGGAAGTGATCGACTTCCTCGAGATCCAGCACATCCGCAAGACGCCGGTGGGACGCCTGCCGTATGGCCTGCAGAAGCGCGTGGAACTCGCGCGGGCGCTCGTCGCCGAGCCGGCACTGCTGCTGCTGGACGAGCCGATGGCGGGGATGAACGTCGAGGAAAAGCAGGACATGTGCCGCTTCGTCCTCGACGTCAACGAGCAATACGGCACGACCATCGTGCTGATCGAGCACGATATGGGCGTCGTGATGGACATCTCCGACCGTGTGGTCGTGCTCGACTATGGCCGCAAGATCGGCGACGGCACGCCCGACGATGTGCGCGGCAACCAGGCGGTGATCGATGCCTATCTTGGCGTGGCGCACTAGATGAACGCGCGCACGTTTTCCCCGCCTGCCGTGAAGCAGGATTCCATCGGTTGGTCGGGCCGATCCGGCGCCACCACCCTCGATCGAACTAGCGCGACGACATGACCGCGACCTCATTCTTCTTCGAAGTGCTGATCGGCGGCCTGCTGGCGGGTGTCATGTATTCGCTGGTGGCGCTCGGCTTCGTGCTCATCTACAAGGCCTCGGGCGTATTCAACTTCGCGCAGGGCGCGATGGTGTTCTTTGCCGCGCTGACCTTCGTCGGTTTCATCGAGCTCGGCTTCCCGTTCTGGCTCGCGTTCGTGGTGACGATGGCGGCAATGGTGGTCCTCGGACTCGCGACCGAGCGCATCGTGCTGCGGCCGCTGGTCAACCAGCCGCAGATCACCCTGTTCATGGCCACCATCGGACTCACGTTCTTCCTCGAAGGCTTTACGCAGATGCTGTGGGGCAACACGCCGCATGCGCTCGAGCTTGGCATCCAGGACCAGCCGCTCGAATGGCTGATGGACAAGGCGAACCTCAACATCAGCCAGTTCGATCTTTTCGCGGCGTTCGTGTCCGGCCTCCTGGTGGCGGTGCTGGCCATCTTCTTCCAGAAGACACGGATCGGGCGTGCGCTGCGCGCGGTCGCCGACGACCACCAGGCGGCGCTGTCGATCGGCATTCCGTTGCAGCAGATCTGGGGCATTGTCTGGGCCGTGGCGGGCTTCGTCGCGCTGGTTGCTGGCCTGTTGTGGGGGGCGCGCAACGGCGTGCAGTTCGCGCTGACCTTCGTTGCACTGAAGGCTTTGCCAGTGCTGATTCTCGGCGGCTTCGAGTCGGTCCCGGGAGCGATCGTCGGCGGCCTCATCATCGGCGCCTCCGAGAAGCTGGCCGAGGTCTACCTCGGGCCGTTCGTCGGCGGCGGCATCGAAAGCTGGGTCGCCTACGTCATTGCGCTCCTGTTCCTGCTGATCCGTCCCGAGGGACTCTTCGGCGAAAAGCACATCGACCGGGTCTGATGTACGGGCTCTCCGATCATTGATGTCAGGACCCTGAACTCCGAATGCTCTATCGCGAAGCCGGCCAGTTCAAAGTCTCCTATGCGCGGGACCAGCAGATCTTTCCGATCCGGCAGGATCGGATCGCCGTGCTGGCACTGGCGGTCGTCGCGTTCGTTGTCGTGCCGATCATTGGCAGCGAGTACTGGCTGTCGGCGATCCTCATCCCGTTTCTGATCTTCGCGCTGGCGACGCTCGGCCTCAATATCCTCACCGGCTACGCCGGGCAGCTCTCGCTCGGGACCGCCGCCTTCATGGCGGTGGGCGCGTTCGCCGCCTACAACTTCGTGCTGCGGGTGCCCGGCATTCCGCTGCTGGTCGCCTTCATTCTCGCCGGAGTCTGTGCGGCGCTCGTCGGCATCGTGTTCGGATTGCCCAGCCTGCGCATCAAGGGCTTCTATCTCGCGGTCGCCACGCTCGCCGCGCAATTCTTCGTGGTCTGGGCGCTGGTGCGGGTGCCGTGGTTCTCGAACTATTCCAGTTCGGGTGTGATCGCGGCGCAGAAGATGCGCATCCTCGGCTACGAATTCGATTCGCCGGCTTCCAAGTACCTGCTGACGCTCGGCATCGTCGTGGTGCTGGCGCTGGCCGCCAAGAACATGGCGCGCAGTTCCATCGGCCGCGCCTGGATGGCGGTGCGCGACATGGACGTCGCCGCCGAGGTCATCGGCATCCGGCTGATGCATACCAAGCTTCTCGCCTTCGCCATCAGTTCGTTCTATTGCGGCATCGCCGGGGCGCTGTATGCCTTCGCCTATCTGGGTACGGTCGAGCCGGAGGCGTTCACGCTTGACCTGTCGTTCCGGATCCTGTTCATGGTGATCATCGGGGGCGTCGGCAGCATCCTGGGTTCGTTCCTGGGCGCGGCGTTCATCGTGCTGTTGCCGATCATGCTCAACGTACTGGTGCATGCGCTCAACGGTTTCCTGCTGGCCACGTTTGCGTGGCAGCTGCCGGGTGGGCTCACGTCGAATCTCGAATTGATGGTGTTCGGTGCCCTGATCATCTTCTTCCTGATCGTCGAGCCGCTCGGCCTCGCCCGGCTGTGGCAGATCGCCAAGGAGAAATTGCGGCTGTGGCCGTTCCCCCACTGATTGTTTATGCTTCGCTGGAAGTGAACGCAGGACACGGGTGTTTGTCCAGTATCAGGTTGGTACCACTAGAAGGAGGAGACGATGTTGCTACGCACAAAATGGCTGTCGGGTTTGCTGGGATTGGTACTGTCGATCGCCGCGGGCGGGAGCGCGGCGCAGGAGACGCAATACGTGCCGCTGCTGTCGTATCGGGTGGGCGCGTACGCCGCGGGTGGCTCCGGGATCTTCGGCGGCTACATCGACTACATGAACTACATCAACATGAAGGAAGGCGGCATCAACGGCGTCAAGCTCAGCTGGGACGAATGCGAGACCGAGTACAACAACTCGCGCGGCGTCGAATGCTACGAGCGCCTGAAGAGCGCGCACAGCGGCGCCACGCTGGTGATGCCGCTGTCGACGGGTATCACGTACTCGCTGATCGACCGGGTCGCGGCCGACCATATTCCGATGGTCACGATCGGCTATGGCCGCACCGACGCCGCCGATGGGCGCGTGTTCCCGTATGTCTTCCCGTTGATCACGACGTACTGGTCGCAGGCCTCGGCCATGGTCAAGTACATCGCGAAGAAGGAAGGCGGCGAGGACAAGCTCAAGGGCAAGAAGCTCGTCCACCTGTATCACGACTCGGCGTACGGCAAGGAGCCGATCGCGGTGTTCCAGGCCTATGCGAAGAAACTCGGCCTGGAATTCACGGCGATTCCGGTCCCGCATCCGGGCAACGAGCAGCAGTCGCAATGGCTGCAGATCCGCCAGATCCGCCCGGACTACGTGATCCTGTGGGGCTGGGGGGTGATGAATCCCACCGCGCTCAAGGCGGCCGCGAAGATCGGCTTTCCGCGCAGAAGATCATCGGCGTGTGGTGGGCCGGTTCGGAGGAGGACGTGATTCCCGCGGGTGACGCGGCGAAGAACTACACGACGGCCGTGTTCAACGTTTCCGGCGCAAGCCTGCCGCTAGTGCAGGACATCAAGCGCGTCGTGTATTCGAAGGGCAAGGGCAACATGGACGACGACTCGCGCGTGGGTTCGGTCTATCACGTGCGCGGACTCGTACATGGGCTCATCACCGTCGAAGCCATCCGCAAGGCGCAGGAGAAGTATGGCAAGGGCAAGCGGATGACGTCCGAGCAGGTGCGCTGGGGTCTCGAGAACCTCGACCTCGACAATGCCCGGCTGAAGGCGCTGAACGCCGCAGGCATGATGCCGCCGCTCAAGACCACCTGTGCCGACCATGAGGGCTCCGGTCTCGTGAAGTTCCAGACCTGGGATGGCAATCAGTGGAAGATCGTCACGCCGGACTGGGTGGTGCCGGACAAGGAGATGATCCGGACGATGATCGTCGAATCGGCCAACAAGTACGCAGCCGAGAAGAAGCTGCCGATCCGCGACTGCGCGAAAGAGTCCTGATCGAAGACTGCCGCCGCGGGTGCCCCGGCACCCGTGGTGGCGCCGTGCGGCTTCCGCGGGCGCCACGGGGTGCGAGCCCCTGACGGTGCCATTCCGGAAGACCATGCCCGGGCAACCCGCGTCTCCCGCCGTACGTTCACCAGCGAGCGTTCCATGTCCGCCTCCGCCGCAGCGTCGCAGCCCGCGTCGCAACCAAGCTATCTGTCGGTGAACAACATCGAGGTGATCTACGATCATGTGATCCTCGTGCTGAAGGGCGTCTCGCTGGAAGTTCCGGAGGGCAAGATCGTCGCCCTGCTCGGTGCCAACGGCGCGGGCAAGAGCACGACGCTTAAGGCCATTTCCAATCTGCTGGCCGCGGAGCGTGGCGACGTCACCAAGGGCACGATCGAGTTCAAGGGCAAGCGCGTCGACAAGCTGACGACCAACGAGCTCGTGAAGATGGGCGTTTGCCAGGTGATGGAGGGCCGCCATTGCTTCCAGCACCTGACGGTCGAGGAAAACCTGCTGACGGGAGCGTATACGCGCGATGCGTCGCGCGCGCAGGTCGCTGCGGCGCTGGAGAAGGTCTACCACTACTTTCCGCGGCTCAAGCATCGTCGGGCGAGCCAGGCCGGCTACACGTCGGGCGGCGAGCAGCAGATGACGGCCGTCGGGCGCGCGCTGATGGCCGCGCCGTCGATGATCCTGCTCGACGAGCCATCGATGGGACTTGCACCCCAGATCGTCTCGGAGATCTTCGAGATCGTGCGGGACCTGAACAGCAAGGAAGGCGTGTCGTTCCTGCTCGCCGAACAGAACACGATGGTGGCGCTGCGCTATGCCAACTACGGCTATATCCTCGAAAATGGCCGGGTGGTGATGGACGGCGCCGCGCAAGACCTCGCCACCAACGAAGATGTGAAGGAGTTCTACCTCGGCTTGTCGTCCAGCGGCCGCAAGAGCTTCCGCGACATCAAGCACTACCGGCGCCGCAAGCGCTGGCTGGCCTGAACCGCGGCGGGCGGCGTTGCGGGAGATCATGTGAGCGAACACTACGATCGGCTGGAGACGCGGGACCCCGACGTACGCGAGCAGGCGCTTCTGAGTGCGCTGCCGGCGCAGATCGCCCACGCCAAGGCGCATGCTCCGGCATTCGCGCGACTGTTCGCCGAGGTCGATCCCGCCGCCATCACCTCGCGTGCGGCCCTGGCGCAACTTCCCGTCACGCGCAAATCGGCACTGGTCGAACTGCAGCAGGCGACGCGGCCGTTCGGTGGCTTCGCCGCGACCCAATGGGGCGCCGCGCGCCGCGTCTTCGCGAGCCCGGGACCGCTGTACGAGCCCGAAGGCAGCGAGGGTGACTATTGGAGACTCGCCCGGGCGCTGCATGCCGCCGGGTTTCGCGCCGGCGATCTCGTGCACAACTGCTTCGCCTATCACCTGACGCCCGCCGGATCCATGCTCGAGACCGGCGCCCACGCGCTCGGCTGCACCGTCTTTCCCGGCGGCACCGGCCAGACGGAATTGCAGATCCAGGCGATGGCCGACCTCGAGCCTTCGGGCTATGTCGGCACGCCATCGTTCCTCAAGATCATCCTCGACAAGGCGGACCAGCAGGGGATCGCGCTGCCCTCGCTCAAGCGGGCCCTCGTGTCCGGCGAAGCCTTTCCGCCCAGCCTGCGCGATGCACTGCTCGCGCGTGGCATCGCGGGGTTCCAGGTGTACGCCACGGCCGACCTGGGCAATATCGCCTACGAATCCGCGGCGCGCGAGGGCCTCATCGTCGACGAAGGCGTCCTGGTCGAAATCGTGCGCCCCGGCACCGACGACCCGGTCGCGGCAGGCGAAGTCGGCGAGGTGGTGGTGACCACACTGTTCAATCGCGACTATCCGCTGGTGCGCTTCGGCACGGTGACTGTCGGCAGTCCTGCCCGGGATCTCGTCCTGCGGCCGCACCAACCTGCGCATCAAGGGCTGGCTCGGGCGCGCCGACCAGACCACCAAGGTCAAGGGGATGTTCGTGCACCCGGAGCAGGTCGCGAGTGTGCTCAAGCGCCACGCAGGAATCGTCAGGGCGCGCCTGGTCGTCGACAATCCGGAGGGCGTGGACCGGATGACGCTGCATGTGGAAGCGTCCGGCAAGGAAGGGCCGGTCGACGCCATCGTTGCCACGCTGCGCGATGTCACCAAGCTGCGCGGCGAAGTCGCGCTGCATGCGCCGGGCGAACTGCCCAATGACGGCAAGGTGATCGACGACCTGCGCAAGTACACCTGACCGGTACGGCAACGTGAATATTCCGCCCGCGCGCGGCTGAACGCTCCGGCGCGCGCGCCGGGTCTGCCCGGTCATCATGACCTTCAACGGCGGGCCCAACGCCCCGCCTGCGGAGGCGAACATGCTGCACGAACGTGGAGAGAGTCGGGCCGACAGCGACTTTGGCGGGAGCGCTTTCAATCCAAGGCATGGACGCGCCGCCCGCGGCCGACTCGCGAGCGGGAGCGCGCCCGGGGAGCCCGCAGTCCCGGACGGTCGGAGGCCACGCCTGATCGTCCACGTCGCCGGTGACGGCCCGCCGGTGATTCTCTGCATGGCTTCACGTCGTCGCAGCTCGAGTGGACGGGACTCAAGTCGGTGCTGGCGCAGCACTTCACGTGCCTCGCCTGGGACGCCCGTGGACACGGGGAGCATCCGGCCGACGCGTCCGGCGCGTCGATCGTCGACCTCGCGGACGATCTCGCAACAGTCGTTGCCTCGCTGGCGCCGCGCCGGCCGATCGTGGTCGGGCACTCGCTGGGCGCAGTCACGATCCTCGAGTACCTGCGCACCCATGCCGCGGGCACGCTGGCCGGCATCGTGCTGGTGGATCAGTCGCCGCGGATGCTGACCGGACCGGACTGGACGCTCGGTCTCTACGGCGAATTTTCTCCGGCCGACAACCTGGCGTTCGAATGGCAGTTGCGGCGTGATGCGGCGGAGGCTTATTTGCGCCTGCTCGCCTGCGGATTCAATGCGCTGTCCCGCGCCGAGTACGATGCCAACACGGCGGCGATGCGGCGCAAGCGCCAGCTGTTGCGCCTCGTTCCCGGCGCACCATGGTTGTCGCTGTGGAAGAGCTTCGCGCACAAGGACTATCGCGACGACATCGCCGCGGTCACGGTCCCGCTGCTCGTCGTGCTCGGCGGCGCCAGCAATCTCTACGATGCGACGCGCCTTGGCCGCTGGTACGCCGACCACGTGCCGTATGCCGAAGTACTGCGCTACGACGGCGCCGACCACGCCCCGCACTTGGCGCTGCCGGCCCGCTTCGCCGTGGAAGTGGCTGCGTTCGCCGCGCGCTGCGCCGATGCGGCCGGACACCTTTGCGCGAGCGCGTCGAGTGTCGGGCCGGTACCAAGGTCCGTGGAGCCGGTACGGGCGGGCCTTGCCTGACGATGGCGAACACCTGGGCGAAAGCGCGCGCCGCGGCGGGCGCGCAACGGTCCACGCCGGGCACTGCCCACTCGCCGGACGCGGCGTCGGCGGACGCCACGCGGGAGGGTCGTGCTAGCATTTGCGACGTCGTGCCTCTTCGCCCGGGTTTCGCCTTGCAAGACGCCACCAACGCATCCTTGTCCCCGCTGCACAAAAACGCTGCGCGCCATCGCGAGCTCAGGCGTCGTGCGCCAGTTTCCCAAGCAGACCGTGCTCATCCACGAGGGTGATGTCGGCGATTCGCTGTACATCATCCTGACGGGCCGCGTGAAGGTCTATGCCAGCAATGCGGCCGGGCGTGAGGTGGTGATCGATTTCCACGGCGCGGGCGAATATGTCGGCGAGATGTCCTTGGACGGTGCCCCGCGCTCGGCGTCGGTGATCACGGTCGAGCCGACGACCTGTGCGATCGTCAACCGGGCGCAGTTCCGCGACTTCATGGTGGGGAACCCGG
>CAVWPC010000003.1:0-41404 GCA_963756765.1 uncultured beta proteobacterium
CAAGCTCGCGTGGTCGCGCACGGTCGCGTTCTTCAACAAAAATCTGCGGGGTTGACGCGCGCAACGCGCGCGGGGAGTACGTCCGGTGCACAGGGGCTGCGCGAAGCGCCCTTTGCTGCCTGAGCGCTTCGATGTCGGTGGCGCGTCCAACCGACGCGCAGCGCCAGCCGACTAGCGCGCCACCGGAATCGGCTCGTCGTTGATGCTGGGCTCGGGTTGTTCCGCCGCACGCATGTCGTCGACCGGTCCCTCCTCGAGCACCGGCGCGGCATCCGCATCCAGGGCGGGCGCGAGCGGTGCCGCCGCAGTGGCGGCGTCCGCCGCCTCCGGCATGTCGTGCGGCAGGAAGCCGCCGGACTGGTGCCGCCACAGCATCGCGTAGTGGCCGTTCAGGCGCAGCAGCGCCTCGTGCGTGCCCTCCTCCACGATGCGGCCTTCGTCGAGCACGATCAGGCGATCCATGCGGGCGATGGTGGAGAGGCGATGCGCGATGGCGATCACCGTCTTGCCTTCCATCAGGCCCAGCAGCTGGTCCTGGATCGCGAGCTCGACTTCGCTGTCCAATGCCGAGGTGGCCTCGTCGAGGACCAGGATCGGCGCGTCTTTCAGGATCACCCGCGCGATCGCGACCCGCTGCCGCTGGCCGCCGGAGAGCTTGACGCCGCGTTCGCCGACATGCGCGTCATAGCCGGTGCGCTGTTTCCAGTCCTGCAGGTCGAGGATGAACGCGTGGGCCTGCGCCTTGCGCGCCGCGGCCTCGATCTCGGCGAACGTCGCTTCGGGACGGCCATAGGCGATGTTGGCGGCGATCGAGCGGTGCAGCAGGGATGTGTCCTGCGTGACCATGGCGATGGCGGCGCGCAGGCTTTCCTGCGTCACGTAACCGATGTCCTGCCCGTCGATGCGGATACTGCCGGTCTCGATTTCGTGGAAGCGCAGCAGCAAGTTCACCAGCGTGGACTTGCCCGCTCCGGAACGCCCGACGAGGCCGACCCGTTCGCCGGGACGGATGGTGAGGTTCAGGTCGTCGAGCACGCGCTTGCCGTCCGAACGGCCATAGGTGAACGACAGGTGCTCGAAACGGATCTCGCCATGCGGCACCTCGAGTTCGCGCGCTTCCGGGCGATCGACGAGCGCGTGCGGCACGGCGATGGTCTCCATGCCTTCCTGGACGACGCCGACGTTTTCGAAGATGCCGGTCACTTCCCAGCTCACCCAGCCGGCGACGTTGGCGATCTGCCACGCCAGCGGCAACGCCGTGGCGACCACGCCGGCACTGACATGCCCCTGCTCCCATAGCGTGAGGCCGATCGCCGCGGTGCTGACGAGCAGCAGCACGTTCATCGTCGCGAGTATTGTCATGAACCGAGTGATGAGGCGCATGTGCGCGGCGATCGCGCTGGTGTGCTCGTCCACCACTTCGCGGACGTAGGCATCCTCGTCGCGCGCGCGGGCGAAGAGCTTGACCGTCAGGATGTTGGTGTAGCTATCGACCACGCGCCCCATCACCAGCGAACGCATTTCCGAACTCGCCTTGGCGAGATCGCGCATCCGCGGCACGAAGTAGCGCAGGAAGCAGACATAACCGGTAAACCAGAGCACGGTGGGCACGGCAAGCCGCCAGTCGGCGAGCGCCATCAGTACCAGCGCCGACATGCCGTACACGGTGATGTACCAGACGCCGCGAATGCTCGACACCACCGATTCGCGCAGCGCGTTGCTTGTCTGCATCACGCGGTTGGCGATGCGGCCAGCGAAATCGTTCTGGAAGAACGGCCAGCTTTGCCGTACCACGTGCCAGTGACTCTGCCAGCGGATGAGGCTGGTCACGCCTGGCAGCACGGCGTTGTTGCGGACCAGGCTGTCGGCGAGCAAGGTCAGCGGCCGGCCGATCACCAGGAAGGCCGCCATGCCGATCAGCATCGGCGTGGCGGCGCGAAAGGCCTCAGCGCGATTCGCGGCTTCCATCAGCGTCACCAGCTTGCCGATGAAAATCGGGATCAGCGTGTCGACCAGCGCGACCGCGAGCCCGGTGGTGAACATCGCCACGTACAAGCCGGGCGTCTGCTGGATGAAGTGCCAGTAGAATGCCATCAGCCCCGGCGGCGGCGGGCTGACCGGCAGTTGCGTCGGTCGGACGCGGGACTCGAAGAATGCGAACATGGTGGCCGCCTGGTGCGCTGCAGCCGGCGCACTTGTGGCGTGCCGTGCAGACTCGATGGTTAACCTACCATTGTAACGAATCACCGGTGGTCACCGTGTGACGAATGACCAGCTTAAGCGGTCGAGCCGCGGCCGGAACAGCGCGGAGGAAGGGTTTGCAATGAGGGCTTTCCCAACGCCGCTCCGGCGTTCCGGCATCGGCGCGTTTGCGGCCGCCCGCGCAGTTGCCCTCGCGGCGGGATTGACCACCGCCATGCTGGGGTCCAACCCCGCTGTGGCGCAGGTCTCCGGGCACCTGTCCACCTTCACGGCCGGCGCCGGCAATGGCCGCTACGCCTTTCCGAGCCGGACCCCGCGCAACATGTCCGAGTTGCTGCATGGGGGCGGCTCGCCGGTCGACATCGTCGGTGAGTTATTCCTGCCGCCGGGTTCCGAAGCCGTGCCCGCTGTGGTGTTGATGCACGGATCGGGAGGGGTGTACGACGCGCTGCTCGACTACTGGCCGAAGCAGTTCAATGCCGCGGGCATCGCCGTCTTCACGCTCGACCGGTTCGGGCCACGCGGCGTGCGGGGGACGACAGCCGACCAGTCGCTGGTACCGGCGGCGGCGGACGTAGCCGACGCTTTCGCCGCATTGCGGCTGCTCGCGACGCATCCGCGCATCGACGCCCGGCGCATCGCGCTGATGGGCTTCTCGCGCGGCGGCACCGCGACGCTGCGGACCGCCGTTGATCGCTTTATCACCGCGCAGGACCTACCGGCGGGGTTGCGCTACTCGGCCTTCGTGCTTGCCTACTCCGGCGGGTGCGTCGGAACGTTCCGGCTGCGTGTCCGACCCGGCGTCTTCGGGCCTGCGCCGATGCTCTTTATCCACGGTACCGCAGACGATTACACGCCCATCGAGCCCTGCCGGGACTATGCGGAGCGCGTCGGTAACGCGGGCACTCCCGTGGAATTCCTGGCCCTCAACGGCGCGCAGCACAAGTTCGATTCGGACGACGTCCAATTGCACTACGTAGGTCGCGCGCAGCGGACCCGCGCCGAGTGCCCCATCGAGGTCGACGTCGACACCTTTTACGCCTACGACCGCGGGAATGGCGCCCGGTTGCAGGGGCGCGCCTACGAGGACGCCGTCAAGGAATGCCACGCGCTCGGCGCGTCGGTCCAAGGGAGCAACGCGGCGCGCGACCAGGCCGCGCAGGCGACGGTGGCTTTTCTGCAGAAGGCGCTCGCACGCTGATGCGCACACCGTAGCGCAGCGGCAATCCCGCAGCGCGTCGTCTTGGGCTGGGTCTGCGCGATTTTCTGGCGAAGGTCGCGGCGGCGTTGGTGTGGTAAATCGCGCGATGGCGTCATGTCGACGCCTTACGCCGCCAGTTCACCGTCGATCCGCGCGTCGTCTTCCCAGGTTTCCAGCCGCACCGGGAAGCCCCAAAGCCGGCGCAGGTGCACGACCACCTTCTCGGCCGCGTCGCTCAAGGGCCGGCCGCGCCGCTGGTTGTGCCGCAGCGTCAGCGAGCGGTCGCCATCGCGGTCGTAACGCAGGATCTGCACGTCGGGCACGCGCATCTCCTGGGCGTGCTGCTGCGCCAGGAGCTTGCGCACCCGGCGATAGCCATGATCGTCATGGATGCTGTCGACCAGAAAGGTGGACTCGTCGCGGTGATCGGCGATCGCGAACAGGTGGAATTCGCGGATCAGGCGGGGCGACAGGTACTGCGCGATGAACGACTCGTCCTTGAAGTTGCGCATCGCGAAATCGAGCGTCGGACGCCAGTCGCCGCCGGCGATTTCCGGGAACCACGCCCGGTCCTCCGCCGTGGGGCGCTCGCAGATGCGCCGCAGGTCGGCGAACATCGCGAAGCCAAGTGCGTACGGGTTGAAGCCGCCGTAGTGAGGTGAATCGAACGCCGGCTGGTACAGCACGTTGGTGTGGCTCTTCAGGAACTCGAGCATGAAGCCGTCGTCGACCAGGCCCTTCTCGTGCAGGCGGTTGATGATCGTGTAGTGCCAGAACGTGGCCCAGCCCTCGTTCATCACCTTGGTCTGCCCCTGCGGATAGAAGTATTGCGCGAGCTTGCGCACGATGCGCACGAGTTCCCGCTCCCAGGGCTCGAGCTTGGGCGAGAACTTCTCGACGAAATACAGGATGTTTTCCTGCGGCTCCGCCGGAAAAGGCTTGGCTCCACTGAGCGCAGGCTTGTTCGCGGCGGCTGGCAGCGTGCGCCACAGATCGTTGAACTGGCGTTCACGGTAGGCCTCGCGCTCGGCCATGCGTGCGGCCTCGGCCTTGAGCGTCAGCGGCACCGGCCGCCGATAGCGGTCGACCCCGTGCGCCGACAGCGCGTGGCAGGCGTCGAGCACGACCTCCACCGCTTCGGCGCCGTGCCGCTCCTCGCACTCCATCACGTAGCGTCGCGCGAATACCAGGTAGTCGAGGATGCCATCGGCCTGCGTCCATTGCCGAAACAGGTGGTTGCCCTTGAAAAACGAGTTGTGCCCGTAGCAGGCGTGGGCGATCACCAGCGCCTGCGTGGTGATCGTGTTTTCCTCCATCAGGTACGCGATGCAGGGATCGGAGTTGATCACGATCTCGTAGGCCAGGCCCTGCATGCCGCGCTTGTACGCCTGCTCGTTGCGGATGAATTCCTTGCCATACGACCAGTGCGGATACCCGACCGGCAGGCCGCTCGACGCGTAGGCGTCGAGCATCTGCTCCGAGGTGATGATCTCGATCTGGTTGGCGTACGTATCGAGCCCGAATTCCCCGGCGATTTCGGCGATGGCCGAGTCGTAGCGCTCCAAGAGGTCGAAGTCCCAGTCGGCACCGTGCGAGATGGGATTCATTGCGCGTCCTTGCGGAAGAGATCGCGGAATACCGGGTAGATCTGGCTGCGCGTCGACGCCCGCCGCATCGCGAAGGTGCCGCCTGGCTCGCTCAACCGTTCATACTCGGCCCACAACGCGGACGGCCGGTCCGACGGATGGTCGGACGCGAGTTCCAGGTAGGTGTAGTAACGCGCCGCCGGCAGCAACCGCTCGCGCAGGAATCGCGCGCTGCGCGCGGGATCGGCGCCGAAGGCGTCGCCATCCGACGCCTGTGCCGCGTAGACGTTCCACCCCGTGGCATAGCGTTCGCTGCGGATCTTGTCGGCCAGTTCCAGCGCCGAGTAGACGACGGTGCCACCCGAGCGCGTGTCGTGGAAGAACGTGTGCTCGTCGACTTCCTCGGCGTCGTCAGTGTGCCGCACGAACACGAGTTCCACTTCTTCGTACTTGCGGGTGAGGAACAGGTACAACAGCGAAAAGAAGCGCTTGGCCAGGTCCTTCTTGTCGGCATCCATCGATGCCGATACATCCATCAGGCAGAACATCACCGCCTTGGCGATCGGCTCCGGGCGCATGACGCGGTTGCGGAAGCGCAGGTCGGGGTCGTCGAGGAAAGGTATCCCGGCATGGCGGCGCGCCACCCGGTCGAGCTCCGCATGAATCGCCGCGGCCTGGCCGGCGTCACCCACCGCGGTGGCGAGCGCGAACGATTCTTCCAGTGCCAGCGCTTCGCGCGCGAGGCCGCCGGCAAGCGCGATGCGGCGGGCCAGCGCCTGCGACATCGTACGGATCACCGCGAGGTTCGCCGGGACTCCGGACTTGGCGAAACCCGCGCGGATGCTCTTGTGGCGGTTGGTGCGGCCGAACTCCGTGCGCGCGAGCCGCGGCAACTCGAGGTCGTCGAAGAAGATCTGCATGAACTCTTCGCGCGACAGCGAGAACACGAAATCGTCTTCGGTATCACCGTCACCGCCGCCTGAATCGCCCCCGCCACCGCCGGCACCACCATCCGGCCGCGGCAGGCGGTCGCCGGCCGTGTACTCGCGGTTGCCCGGCAACACGAACTCGCGGTCGCCGCCACGGCCGAAGCCGAACGACGGCTCCGACAGGTCCTTTTTCGGCACGCGCACCTCGCCGCCATTTTCCATGTCGGAGAGCTTGCGCTCGCCGACCATGTTCTTCACGGCTTCCTGGATGTGCGTCTTGTAGCGGCGCAGAAAACGCTCGCGGTTGACCGCGCTCTTGCCACGGTCGTTGGGCCTGCGATCGATCAACTGGGCCATTGCGGCTTTCCGGTGGTTGCAGGGGTGCCATCGCGGCGGACGAAAGGCAGTTTCATGCCGGCCTCATGACGACTTGTGCACACGCAGGTACCACTCGGCCAGCAGACGCACCTGCTTTTCGGTGTAGCCCTTGTCCACCATCCGGGCGACGAAATTCTGGTGCTTCTGCTTGTCGTCGGCGGATGCCTTGGCGTTGAAGGAGATGACCGGCAGCAGATCCTCGGTATTGCTGAACATCTTTTTCTCGATCACCTCGCGCAGCTTCTCGTAGCTGCTCCAGGTCGGATTGCGGCCGGCGTTATGGGCGCGCGCGCGCAGCACGAAATTGACGATCTCGTTGCGGAAGTCCTTGGGGTTGCCGATGCCCGCCGGCTTTTCGATCTTTTCGAGTTCGGCGTTGAGCGCGGCACGGTCGAAGCTCTCGCCGGTCTCGGGGTCCCGATAGTCCTCTTCCTGGATCCAGCAGTCGGCGAACGTCACGTAGCGGTCGAAGATGTTCTGGCCGTATTCCGCGTACGACTCGAGATAGGCGGTCTGGATTTCCTTGCCGATGAATTCGGCGTAGCGCGGCGCCAGATAGCCCTTGATGTGTTCGACGTAGCGGCGATGGGTTTCCTCGGGGAGGTCCTCGCGCGCCAGGCGCTGTTCGAGCACGTACATGAGATGCACCGGATTGGCCGCGATCTCGGTCTGGTCATGATTGAACACCGCCGACAGCACCTTGTAGGCGAAGCGCGTCGACAATCCGGTCATGCCTTCGTCGGGTCCGGCGTAGTCGCGATACTCCTGCAGCGTCTTCGCCTTGGGATCGACGTCCTTGAGCGTTTCGCCGTCGTACACGCGCATCTTGGAATACATGCTCGAGTTCTCGGGCTCCTTGAGCCGCGACAGCACCGAGAACTGCGCCATCATCTCGAGCGTGCCCGGCGCGCACGGGGCCTTGGACAGCGACGAACCGGTCAGCAGCTTGTCGTAGATGCGCACTTCGTCGGAGACGCGCACGCAGTAGGGCACCTTGACGATGTAGATGCGATCGAGGAAGGCCTCGTTGTTCTTGTTGTTGCGGAAGCTGTGCCACTCGGACTCGTTCGAGTGGGCGACGATTAAGCCGTTGAACGGAATGGCGGAAAAACCCTCGGTACCCTTGAAATTGCCTTCCTGGGTGGCGGTCAGCAACGGGTGCAGCATCTTGATCGGCGCCTTGAACATCTCGACGAATTCGAGCAAGCCCTGGTTGGCGAGGCACAGGCCGCCCGAATAGCTGTAGGCGTCCGGGTCGTTCTGCGACAGGTGCTCGAGCTTGCGGATGTCGACCTTGCCGACCAGCGAGCTGATGTCCTGGTTGTTCTCGTCGCCCGGCTCGGTCTTGGTGATGGCCACCTGGCGCAGCACCGACGGGTTGATCCGCACCACGCGGAACTTGGACAGGTCGCCGCCGAATTCCTGCAGGCGCTTCAATGCCCAGGGCGACATGATCCCGGTCAGATAGCGGCGCGGGACACCATAGTCGGCTTCCAGCACGTCGCCGAAGCGTTCCGGCGGAAAGAGTCCGAGCGGCGATTCGTTGACCGGCGAGCCCTTGATCGCGTAGATCGGGTGCGCCTCCATGACGGTTTTCAGCCGCTCGGCGATCGACGACTTGCCGCCGCCGACAGGGCCGAGCAGATAGAGGATCTGCTTTTTCTCTTCGAGACCCTGCGCCGCATGCTTGAAGAACGCCACGATCTGCTCGATCGCGTCTTCCATGCCGTAGAACTCGCGGAACGCCGGGTAGCGCTTGATGACACGGTTGCCGAAAAGGCGGGACAGGCGGGGGTCGTTGCGGGTATCGAGGAACTCGGGCTCACCGATGCCGGCGAGCATGCGTTCGGCGGCGGTCGCGTACACCTTTGGATCGCGCTTGCACAGTTCGAGGTACTCGTCGAGGCTCAGCTCCTCGTCCTGTGTTGCGGAATAGCTACTGCGAAAATTTTCAAGCAACGAACTCATGCGGTTTGGCCTCTTTCAGCGAGCGAGCACCGTGCCGAAATTTTCAGTGAAACGCTTTCACCCCTCGGCACAACGAGGGCAATTGCCTCCTCTTCATTAGTAGTATTCGAACGACAAAACTTCAAGTTTGATGTGACAAACGTGTGACCAACCTATTGGTTGACAACCGCCAGCCGAATTGCGGCAGAGGGTTTGTCCTACATCATCGAGCATTCACTTGCACAGCGCGTGCCAAACACTCAGGCAGCACTGTCGAACGCCGAGTGCCAATTGTGCTTCGCGTGGCCGGTTCCTACATTTTCAATGCACTGGAAGCGGCGCTGCCGGCAACGCCAAATCGACGCGGCGTGGCGTCGGCGGGTCATGCCGGATGGCCCGCACGCAAGGCGAGCGCAGGGCGTGGCTGCCTGGCAGGTCCTACATCGAGTAATGCGGCGAAGCCAGTTGTGAACGACACGACAGCGCATGCCGTGTCGCATGCTGGCGACAGGCGCAAACGCGACGCGTGACACCGCACGTCACCCACCGCGCATTGTTGCCTTCGCACCACAATGGCGTGCGCGCGACCCAATGCAGCGCACGGAACGCCGCGATTTCGCCTATTTCGCTCTGGATGCCGGCACCGGCATGGTCACCGGCGCCGCTTTCTTGTTCGCCACCGGCGTGAACGACAGTCCGATGCCAGGTGTGTTCGACGCGGCGAACGGTGGCCCCAGACCGGAGGCACCACCAGACAGCGTAAGCCCGCCCATCTGCCGCTCCAGGAAGTTCGGGGTGTGCAGGGTGTCGAAAGGCACCACCGTCGCTGCACCGGACCCTGCGCAGGCCTCACCGGGCAGGCAACTGCCCGCCGAATACGCCTGCGGCGACCCGAGGAAGGTCAGGTAATAGTTGGCCGACCAGATCACGGTGTCACCCACCCGCAACTCGAGCGGGTACGCCTGCGTTGGATAGACCGTGGCGTCGGTTTCGAACGTGCCGGTGGTATTGAGCACCGTGCCGGGCGTGGAAGACGTTACGGTGGCCACGATCACGCAGCCTCCCGGCGGGATCGCAGCACGGGCGCCCATCGTCAATTGTGTCGTCCGGACCAGCGACACCGCCGGGCACGTCGTGGTGTTGGCAAGCCCGCTGATCGTGACGCCCGCCGGCATGATGTCGATAAAAGGTACGGTCAGGTGAATCGCGTGGTCGGTCGTGTTCGGCAGGCTGATCGTCAACATCGATGCGGCACCGAACTCGATCGTCGACGGTGCGAATGTCTGCGCCACCGCCGCGCCGCCCCCGGTCACCGTCAGCGCTTGCGTGGTCGCCGGCGCATTGCCTTCATCGAGCGTCGTCACCGGCGTGGTGATGATGACGGTGCCGGGCGTAGACGACGTCAGCGTCGCCGCGATCGTGCAGGTCGAAGCACCGGTGATCACCTGCACCTTACCCACTACGATCATCGTCGGCTGCACGCTGACGCCGACGCAAGTGGTACTCGCGGCGAGTGGCGCGGCCGTTACCCCCGCCGGGAGCGTAATCGTCATGCCATGCGGCAGCGTGATCTGGTTGGTGGTCAACTTGCTGGTCAACACGATCGACAGCGTCGTCGAGCCGCCCGGCGCAATGGTGGTCGCCGACAGCGATTGCGTGATGCACGGCGGGCTGCAGGCCTGCGTGGGCTTCACCGTCAGCGCCGCAGTCGACGGCGGCAGGCCGACTTCGATGCCGACGGGCGCCAGCGTGGTCCAGGAACTCGTCGACGCATCGTAGGTCGCCGTCTGCCCCGCCACGTAGAGCTGCGGATTCTGCGCCTGCATGATCGCCGACGGCGTCCAGTTGAAGCCGAAATTAGCGCTGGCGTTGCTCGCCACCGGGGCGGTGGGCGTCCCCCAGGTGCGCGCGTAGACCGGCACTTCGAACGACGTCTGCGTCTCGTCGGCGTTGGCGGCGCGCACGGTGATCGTGTACGGCGTGCCCGCGGTCAGCCTGGTGATCTGGTAGCTCGCGAGGCCGGCGCCCGCAGGCGGCTGCACGACCGTCTGGGAATTGGTCGTGTACGGCGGCGACCACGTGACCACGTAATGGTCGGCGTCCGCGACGACGGGCCACGACAGCGAGATCGACTGGCTGTCGAACCCGATCACCTTGGGTAACGGCGCGTCGAGCCGCGTGTCCGGCAGGATCCAGATGCGCAACGTTCCACCGACGGGAAAGGCGATGTCGGGAGAGGGACGGCCCTTGCGGTCGGAGAACGCGAAGCCGTACGCGTCGGAGTGGTTGTACATCAGCGCCGCCCACGCATTGTAGTAGCCGTCGCTGGTGGCGCGCGCCTGGCCGAACGGGAATTGCACCGGCGGCAGACCGTACCAGACGCTGGACTGGCCCACGCCGCCGTTGCTGGCATCGGCCGTGCCGCTCATGTAGCCGAAGTTGAGCGCCGAAATGACGTCGGCCTGGATCCAGCCATAGACCGAGTTGGTCAGCGACGCGACGTTCGCGTCGG
Source organism: uncultured beta proteobacterium (assembly GCA_963756765.1). Taxonomy (GTDB): domain Bacteria; phylum Pseudomonadota; class Gammaproteobacteria; order Burkholderiales; family Casimicrobiaceae; genus VBCG01. The sequence continues at coordinate 10,756 of CAVWPC010000003.1, forward strand.
TGCAGTCCATGCCGCTCACCTGCAAGGTCCGGCAGTTCTGCGGCACGCCGTAGATCGCGAAGTCGAACCCGCCTTTGGCCGTATCTTGCGGCGGCAGCGACAGCGTGATCGTCGGGTCTTCGCGACTGCCGCCGATCAGTGTGATCGTGTACCCGGTCGCGCGACTGCCGGCAATCGAACCCGTGTAATAGAAGGTGTAGGCGGAGATGACAGCGTTGTCGCTTTCGACAAATGTGTAGTTGGCGGCCACCAAGCTGTCCAGGTAGTCGGCGAACGACCCATACGGCCACGGCGAGCCCTGCGGCGGCGGCCAAACCCCCGTGTAACCGGCCGGCACACCCGGCGGCCACTGGATCGGCGAGGTGCCCGGTGCAGCGAGTTGATTCGGCCCCACGATGCGGGCGAAATCGGCGAAGCTGTCGGTGGCGGGGTTGAACGGCGCGCCATCCGTGCGCATGAACGCGTAACTCAGGTTCGCATCGACCGCGGTAAAGGCCTTCAACAGCGACGCTGTCGACGTGTAGTACGAGACGCGGTCGAGCGGGTACTGGAAGACCGTGTCGCCCGGGGCGAATGTCTGCAGTTCCAGCGGAATGCCGTAGAAATCGATCGACGTCAGATCGCCGTTGCTGGAGATGGCGTTCGAATACGAGAACTCGAGTGACTGGAAGCGATACCTCTCGGCGACCGTCGGCGCGGTCGGGTACGCGACCGGCGACTTGTACGAGAAATACAGGTTGCCCGAGCTCACCGACGACATCGAGAACGTGTACACCGGCCGCTGCTGCCCCGAATATGGCGAACGTGCCGTGACCGGGCCGCCAGGGCCCTGCAACGGCGCCATGGCCGACAGCGCACCGCCGGACGCGATGGCGGCGACGCTGACGACGATCGTGCAGCCGCCCGCGGGGATCGATGCGCCTGCCGGCAGCGTCACCTGGTTCGCGGATGCCCCGGCGTCCGTGCAGGTGCCGCCCGCGGTGGCGGGCGAGATTACGACCGACGACGGCATCGTGGCCACGAAGTCCGCGGTCAGCGCGACCGCGCTGGGGGTGGCATTCGGCAACGTCAACGTCAGCGTCGCGCTGTCGCCTTGTGTAATTGTCGTCGGGGCAAACGCTGCGCTGATGGTCGAGCCGGCCGACACCACGGCCAGCGGGGCAACGGCCGGCACGATGTTGGCATTCGACTGCAGGTAGCTGGTGACCACGGTTGCCGTCGAAGGCGCCGGAAGCGCGTTCGCCTGCACCTGAACGACGATCGTGCAGCCACCGCTTTGCACCGACTGGCCGGCGGGCAGCGTCACCGCCGACGGCGTGATCGCCACATTGGTGCAGGTGCCGGTGTTCGCGCCGGAAGTAACGACGCCGGTAGGCAGCGGTGCCGTCAGCGGCTGGTCCAGCGTGACGGCGGCCGCAGCGGCATTCGGGACGTTGATCGTCCACGTCGACGCGCCGCCGACCGCCACGGTTGCGGGTGCGAACGCCATCGTCAGCGGCGATGCCCCGGACGTGATGGCGAGCGGCGCCACTGCGGCGGGGATCGTGACCCCGTTCGTCGCCAGCGTTCCGGTCGACAGCGTCACGGTCCCCGCCGGGGCGGCACGTACGCCGGAGACCTCGAACGGATAGAACGGCAGCGCGCGGTCGGTCAGCGCCGCGCCGGTGACATCCTTGCCGGCCAGCAACAAGAAGACTTCGGAGTCCGGCAGCCCGCTGTCGTTGATGACCTGGACGTTGATGGGGACGACAGGCGGCGGCGCGCTCTGCGCGGCCAAGGGTGAAGTCGAGGTCAGGAATAGCGCAGCAAGTGCCGCGGCGGCAGGACGAATGATGGGCATGGTCGGTGGCGTAGTTGTCGAGGACAAGACGCCGTCCATCCCTTCCCGAATGACGTCGACGGCAAACTATGCAATTGGCATGCCGGCCAGTGAAAGACCGCACAAGTACCGCTTAACTGCGCCGCGCACCGGTCAACGCGCGGTAGCGCGCCATGTGCCGGATCGCGTCACGCGGACGCCCGAACGTCTCATATAGCAATGACAGGTTGTAATGGCCGTCGGCCAGTTCCGGGTCGCGACGCAGTGCGGCCTCGTAGGCTTCGACCGCCTCGTCGCTACGCTCGAGGTCTTCGAGGACAACGGCGAGGTTGTAGAACAAGAGCGCATCGTCGCCTGCCGCGGCAATCCCATGGCGGTAGGCGCGCTCCGCTTCCGCGTGCCGACCGGCGTCGTGCAGCAGGCGCCCCAGGTTGATATGGGCGTCGACTCGAGCGGCGTCCTCGCCGATGCTGCGGCGGTAGGCGTCGGCTGCCGCAGCGGGATCGTCGCGCTCGAGCGTCACGCCACGCGCAAACCAGGCCTGCGCGTCCGCGGCGGGCTCGGTCGCTACCTGCTCGATCACGTTCAAAGCACCCTGCGCCGGATTGCCTTCGAACGCCAGCAGATACTGCCCGGATTCGGCCTGCCGGTGGCTGTCCCCCTCGCGCACGACCACGCGGTCGCCCACCGCGGAAATGGCGAGTCCGGACAACGGCATCGTCGCGGGCAATTCGCGCCGCAGCGCGCGCAGCGAACGCATGATGCGCCGTTGCGGTACGTCGGCCACCACCAGCGCGCGCGCCGTGCGCAACAGGATCAGGTCCTGGAAAGTGAACCGCCACGCGTTGCGCGGCCCCCGCGCCGGCACCACGAAGCCGGCACCGATCAACGCGCGGATGGTGCTGCGGGAAAGTCCGAGCAGGCGCTCGACGTCGCGAACGCCGTAGCCGGGAACGCCGGCGCGCGCCGTCAGGCTTTCTTCCTCGCCTTGCGCGCGGGCGTCGCGGCGGGTGGCGCCTCCGACTCCGCCTTGGCTGGCGCGCGCATCGGCGGCTTGCGCTTGGCCTCCGCCGGTTCGGCGGCTGGTGCCCGCGCGGCGCCCTTCTTGCCAAGGCTCGCCCGTAGCGCTTCCATGAGGTCGATGACCTGCGCGCCGCCTTCGGGCGCTTCGGTCAGCGTGATCTCCTGCCCGTCCACCTTTTTCTGCACGGCCGCCTCGATGCGCGCCGCCACGTCGTCGGTGTAGACGGAAGGATCGAAGGTCGCCGACGTCTGTTGTTCGATCAGCTGTTGCGCGAGCTTGAGTTCCGCCGGCTTGACCTCGGTCTTCGGGATGTCGAGATCCGCCATCGACCGCACTTCGCCCGCGTACAGCAGTTGCTGCATCACGAGGCCGTCGTCGACCGGCCGGATCATCACGATGTACTGCTTGCCGCGCGCCGCCCAGCGGCCGAGCGCGCACCGCTGCGATTCGCGCAAGGCGCTCGCGAGCAACGCGTAAGGTTTCGCGCCGCCCTTGTCCGGTGCCAGGTAATAGGCCTTGTCGAAGTACACGGGATCGACCGCCTCCAGCGGCACGAACTCGGTGATCTCGGCCATGTGCGTGCCGGTTTCCTCCATCGCCTTCAATTCCTCGGGCGTGAAGGTCACGTACTGGTCCTTGGCGAATTCGTAGCCCTTGACGATGTCTTCGCGCGGGACCGGGATCTCTTCCTTGATGCAGATGTACTGCTGCTTCAGGCGCGAGCCGCAGCCTTTGTGCAGCATGTTGAACGATATGGCGCGGCTTGCCTCGGTGGCCGAATACAGCTTCACCGGAATCGACACCAATCCGAACGAGACGGTCAAACTCGCAATCGAACGTGCAGCCATGGTCAAGCCTCTCGACGTCGGTCAGGCCTTGGTGCGGGCAAGCGCCTTCTCGAGGCTTTGCTTGCGCGTCAAGGCGTCCTGCCAGCGATCACCCGTTTGCGCCAGCCGTTGCGGCGCGTTCATGAGCGTGAAATCCAGCGGATGCGCGCCGGCCAGTTCTTCCCAGGTCAGCGGCATCGACACCGGGCCCCCGGGTGCCCCCCGGGGTGAATAGGCAACGTTCAACGTCTTGCCGCGAACGTTCATGTTGTAGTCCATGAAGATCTTACCAGTCCTTTTTGGGACGCTCCACTCCAGCGTGATGTCCTTGGGGTGGCCGCGCTCCAGGTGGCGTCCGACCAGTTCCGAGACGTGGCGGACCGCGTCGAAATCGAGGGTCCGCCGGATCGGCACGAACACATGCAGCCCGGTCTTGCCGGAGGTCTTGACGATGGCCTCCAGCGTCATGCTCTGCAGGAGGTCGCGCAACCAGAACGCCACCTCCTTGCCCTTCTCGAATGCCCTGGTGTTGAGCTCAGGCTCCGCGCCCTTCGCCTCCTTGCCTGAATAGATATAGGGATCGATGTCGAACAGCACGTAGTCCGGGTAGTTGAGCACCGAGGCTTCCAGCGACGCGAGCGAACTCGCGTAGTCGGTGCTCTTCGACACCGCGTCGGGCCCCGGCTTCGCGCGCGAATGCCAGACATGAAATTCGAGCGTTCCCGATTGCGCGAGCCAAAGCAGCGTGGGCAGGTTGTTGCACAGCAGGTAATCGTGCTGCTCGTCCTTGCTCCCGGAGAACACCGTAATGGTCTCGGCGAACGCCGGACGCGCCTGTTCCCAGTGCTTCTGGAAAAAGCGCTCGCCCCCTATGCCGGAAGGCATCCGGATCATGGTCAGCGGCCGGTCGGCGAGATGCGGCAGGATGTACGGCGAGACCTGCGCGAAATAGCGCAAGAGATCCCGCTTGGTCAGTGCCGGCTGGTCGAGCGTGGGGTCCGCCGGCCAGTACACGCGATCGAGATGCGTCAGCGCCACGCGATGCGCACCGACGACCAGCGTGAGGGTGTTCTTCGGGCTTGCGAGCTGCGTCATGATCTCGTCGATCACGCCGCCGCCCGCATCCGCCTTCACCTTGTCGCGTGCGACCGCGGCGCCCTCACCAGCCGCCCCGGCGGCGGACGGCCGGCGCACCTTGCGCGCATCCACATCGTCGCGCATGCGGAGGAACACCGGCGCCCGGAGATGTCCGTCTGCCGTCCAGCTGTGGAATTTCACTTCGGCCACCGTTTTCGGGTCGACCCAGACGGTGGGCCCGTTGAGCTCCGGCGTCTGCTCGAACGGGCAGTCCTCGCGGCGCAGTGACGCGAGTTGCTTTTTTACAACAGCCAGCGTGCGATCGTCGAACCCGGATCCGACGTGGGACGCGTATTTGAGCTTCCGCCCCGCCCAGTACCCGACCAGCAGCGCCCCCAGCGACGCCCGCGAGCCCTTGCCCTGCGTATAGCCGCCGACGACGAAATCGGCGCTGGTCGTCGGTTTGACCTTGAGCCACGACTTCGACCGCCGGCCGGTTTCGTAGCGGCTGTCCATGCGCTTGCCGATCACCCCTTCGAACCCGCTCGCGAGTGCCGCCGCCTGCAAGCCGATGCCATCCTCCGCCGCGTGGACCAACTGCGCCAGCGGCGAAGGCAGCAGGCACTGCGCCAGGTACCGGCGCCGGTCCTGGTAGGGCCTGTCACGCAGGTCGATACCGGCGAAAAACAAGAGATCGAAGCAGCAGAGCACGACCGGCGCGCCCTGGTCGGCGGCCGCAATCTCGCGCGCGGACTTCAACTGCGCGCGCTCCTGCAACGCGCTGAATGAAGGCTTGCCGTTGGCATCGAAGGCGACCAGCTCGCCGTCGAGGATCATCGAGTCGACCGCCTGCAGTTTCAGCTCCTCGGCCAGGCGCGGAAAGGTCGCGGCGAGTTCGAGTCCGCGCCGCGAACGCAGCTTGACGTTGTCACCATCGATGAACGCCAGCACCCGATAGCCATCGAGCTTGGGCTCCCACATCCACCCGGGACGATGGAACGCCGCATCGCCCACTTCGGCCAGCATCGGCGCGAGCTTGGCCGGCATCTTCTGTACGTCCCCCGCAGGCGCAAGCTGTGCGGCCGGCATGCGCTTCGCCGCCAGGAACTTCTGCGCCTTGACCGTCGCCCCGGAGAGCACCGAGTGGTCCTGCGCGGTGACGTCCACTTCGGCGGCGAAGCGGTCCTTGTGCTTGAGCAGCAGCCACTGCTTCGCTTCCTTGGTCCGCACCAGCGCAAACGAGCCCTTCAGCTTTTCGCCGCGCAACAGGACACTGAGCTTGCCCTTGGCGAGTCCCTCGCGGACTTCGCGTTCCGCCTGCGCGCGATCCTGGAACCAGGTGGCACCACCCTCGTCGGGCGAGTAGACGCCGCAATCCCACACGATGACTTCGCCCGCCCCGTACTGGCCCTTGGGAATGATTCCCTCGAACGACGCGTAGTCGTACGGGTGGTCTTCCGTCTGCACGGCGAGGCGTTTTTCGTTGCGATCGAGCGCCGGTCCTTTCGGCACCGCCCATGACTTGAGCACGCCGTCGCACTCCAGCCGGAAGTCGTAGTGCAGGCGCGTAGCGCGGTGCTGTTGCACGACGAAGAGCAGCGGGCCCTCCCCTGGCGCGGGCACGGCGGGCGCCGGCTCCGGCGTGACGGTGAAGGTTCGTTTGTCCTTGTACTCGCCGAGGGGATCCGCACCCCTGGCGCCGCGGCCGGGCTTCGTGGCGCCTTTCGTGCTGCGCTTTCCCACCCGTTTCGCGTTGTCCTTGGCCATGGGCAGATTCTAGCCACGCCAAGACCCGACCACGTCTTGCACATGGCAGGATGGCGGGAATCCATCGATTCAGGGAGAACGCATGCCGACGCAACTGTTCGCCGGTGCCAGCGGCTATTCGTTCAAGGCCTGGAAGGGCGTGTTCTACCCGCCCGACCTCAAGGCCGAGGACATGCTGACCTTTTATGCCGAACGCCTGCCGACGGTGGAAATCAACAACAGCTTCTACCGGATGCCCAAGCGCGAGGTTCTGGAAAACTGGGCTGCCACCACCCCCGCCGCGTTCCGCTTCGCGATCAAGGCGTCACGGCGGATCACCCACATCGCTCGCCTCAAGGCCGAGTCGGCGACCGAGCCGCTTGGCTATCTGTATCGCAATCTTGCCGCGCTCGGCGACAAGCGCGGTCCGGTCCTGTTCCAGTTGCCGCCGAACATGAAAAAGGATCTCCCGCGGCTGGCAGCGTTCCTCGACCTGCTGCCCGCCGACCACCGGGCCACGTTCGAGTTTCGCAACGACACCTGGTTCGATGATGACGTCTACGCAGCGCTCAAGGGCGCCGGCGCCGCCCTGTGCTTGTCGGAGCGCGAGGACAATGCGCCGCCGCCACTGGTGGAGACGGCGACCTGGGGCTATGTGCGGCTGCGCCTCGAGGAGTATGCGGACGCGGCCCTCGAATCCTGGGTGCGCAAGATCGAGGCGACCGCGTGGCGGGAGGTTTATGCCTACTTCATGCACGAGCCCACCGCGCCCGGGTACGCGGCCCGGTTGATGCAGCTCCAGGCGGCGTAGACTCCCTCCCTCACCCCGACTGACTGCACAGGAGCAACGCCATGGCTCAGCAACGACACATCAAGGAAACGAAGAAGAAGGCGCTGTTGTCGCCGAAGGAGAAGAAAGACGCCAAGAAGCTGAAGAAGAAAGCGGGCGACGCCGCACCGATGATCAAGCAACCCACGCCGTAGCAAGGTGCCACGTCCGCGCGCTGGCGACGACGGGCGCCGGTCTCCCCGTGGACGTTCGGGTGTGCAAACGGATCGGTCGATACCGGCCGGGCCGCACACGCCGTCGCCGATTGCCGACCTGCGCGGCGCCGGGCGCCTCGTCACCGACCTCACGCTGCTGGTCACCGACGTGGTGGAGACGATGCACCACAACATCGCCCGCCATCCGGGTCCGCTGGGCGATGCCTCGCTGGCGCCGACCAAAGGCATCACCGGGTTCGTCTACCGCAGTGTGCGGGGGGTGACGCGGCTCGCGGGAGGTGCCGTCGACCGGGTACTCGCGCCGCTCGTCCCTTTGCTGGCCGACGCGTCCCCCTGGCCGGGACGCGAGCCGCTGGTCTGCGCGCTCAACGGCGTGCTTGGCGATCGCCTCGAGGCAACCGGCAATCCGCTGGCGATGGCGATGCAGCTGCGCTACCAGCGCAAGACGCTGCCGCTGGAACGGGCAGCGCTCGACGTGACGATCCCGGGCGCGCGCCCGCGTTTGCTGGTGATGGTCCACGGCCTGTGCATGAGCGACAGCAGCTGGACTCGTAACGGCCACGATCACGGCGAACGCCTGGCGCAGGATCTCGATGCCGATGTGGTCTACCTGCGCTACAACACGGGCCGGCACATCTCGACCAACGGCGCCGAGTTCGCAACGCAGCTGGAGCGGTTGGTCGCCGCGTGGCCCGTGCCGGTGCGCGAGTTGGTCCTGGTAGGACACAGCATGGGCGGCCTCGTGATTCGCAGTGCGTGCCTCGCGGCCGAGACGGCACAACACGCCTGGCGGCCCCGGCTCAAGTCGATCGTGTTTCTCGGTACGCCGCATCACGGCGCGCCGCTTGAACGCGGCGGCCACGGCGTGGACCGTCTGTTCGGTGCCAGTCCGTACACCGTCGCGTTTTCGCGCCTCGGGCAGCTCCGCAGTGCGGGCATCACGGACCTGCGGCACGGTGCTCTGGTGGACGAGGATTGGCGCAATCGCGATCGTTTTGCGCGCGGCGGCTATCTGCACCATGCATTGCCATTGCCGCGCGATGTACGCGCGTTTGCGGTGGCCGGAAGCGCGAGCAAGGCCGCTGCCGCCGGCAGACGCGCACCGCACGGCGACGGCCTGGTGCCTGTCGCCGCAGCCCTCGGGACCCATGACGACGTGGATCGCGATCTGCGCATTCCCGCGGAGCGACGCTGGATCGCCTACGGTACCCGGCATCTCGAGCTCCTCGGCAGTCACGCCGTGTACACGCAGATGGGGGCGTGGCTGGCCGCGAGGCGTGCGTGAATACCAGGCTCGAACCCCGCGCGATCGCATTCGCGGTCGACGACGAGCAGCGCGTGTCGGGACTGCTGCAGATGCCGCCAGATGCACGCGCGTGCTACGTCTTCGCGCATGGCGCGGGCGCCGGCATGACCCACGCCTTCATGACTAGGTTCGCCGACGACCTGGCCGTCCGCGCGATCGCGACGCTGCGCTACCAGTTTCCTTTCATGGAACGCGGCTCGAAGCGCCCCGACCCGCCCAAAGTCGCGCACGCCGCGGTGCGCGCCGCCGTGGCCGAAGCCGCGCGGCTCGCCCCCGGATTGCCGCTGTTCGCCGGGGGAAAGTCATTCGGCGGCAGGATGACGTCGCAAGCCCAGGCCGTGGCACCGCTGCCAGGCGTGCGCGGCCTCGTATTCGCGGGTTTCCCGCTGCATCCCGCGGGCAAGCCCGCCGACGAACGCGGCGCGCACCTCGCCGACGTGCATGTGCCGATGCTGTTCCTGCAGGGCACCCGCGATGAACTGGCGGACCTCGGGTTGCTGGAACCGCTCGTGGGACGTCTCGGTGCGCGGGCAACCTTGTGCCGGTTCGCGGACGCGGACCACGCCTTCCATGTGCCGGCGCGCACCGGGCGCACGGATGCGGAGGTACGCGCGCAAATGGCCGACGCGCTGGCCGCGTGGATGGCGAATCAACCGTAGCGCGGTCCTGATCCGGAGGCCGACCGCCGTGGAAGATGCGCAATCCGCGCGTGCACAACGTATTCCTGCTTGCATGGCCGCGCGACGAGCGCTGAACGTGTAGAGCCGCCGGCCTAACCCTGCGACGAATAGCCGCCGTCGACCGGAATTGCGGCTCCGGTGACGAAATCCGAGGCCGCGCTGGCCAGAAACACCGCCACGCCGGCAAAGTCGTCGGGTACGCCCCAGCGCCCCGCCGGCGTGCGGCTTACGACGCGCTCGTGCAGCCCCTCGACATCCTTGCGCGCCTGCACGGTGAGCGCGGTATCGATCCACCCCGGCAGGATCGCGTTCGCCTGGATGTTGTCCTTCGCCCACGCCACGGCGATCGCCTTGGTGAACTGCACGATGCCGCCCTTGGTCGCGCTGTAGGGGGCGGCGAACGAGGCGCCGAAGATCGACGTCATCGAACCGATGTTGATGATCTTGCCGCCACCCTGCGCGACCATGGGCTCATACGCCGCCCTCGCGCACAGAAAAGCACTGGTGAGATTGGTGTCGATCAGCGTATTCCACTCATCGAGCGTGTAGTCCTGCGGCGGCTTGCGCAGGTTGGTGCCGGCATTGTTGACCAGGATATCCAGGCGCCCGAACCGGGCGATCGTGGCCTCAATCAATTGTGCACAGGCCGCTTCCTGCGTGACGTCCACTGCGTGCGCCATTGCGCTCGCGCGCGAAACACCCTTGTCCAGTTGGGCGACCGCTTGTTCGTTCCTGGCCTTGTCGCGCCCGGCGACCACCACGCTGGCGCCCGCCTGCGCGAGACCCTTCGCCATGCCGAGGCCGATGCCGCCGTTGCCGCCGGTGACGATCGCCACCCGGCCCGCGAGATCGAACAGTGACTTCATGGGACAGGCGACACCTGGAAAAGCCGATGCGCGAACGGGCGTTGCGAATTCAGCGGTGGTCGCGAAACCCGGCCGCCCGGGCAAGGTCCGCCTTGACGTCCTCGCGGCTGCGTTCGTACACGATCTCGCGCCCCATCGCGCTGCCCGCGTACGCATTGCCGTTGCGGGTGGGTGTCAGGTCGCAGCGCACGCTGTGCACACCCTCTCCCAGCACCACCTGGATGCGGTCGAGGCTCTTGTCGTAGACGACGACTTCGAGAGTCTGGCCGCTGCTCGTGGCGCGGACGGTGATCTTTTCCGTGTTCATATGCGGAGGCATCGTACATCAATCGCCACCACATCACACGCTCGCACGCTCCCCATCGCCAGGGAGTCAGGATCGTCACGCCACGCGGATCGTCGCCATCATGCCGGTCGCCTGGTGTTCCAGCACGTGGCAGTGAAACATCCAGTCACCGGGGTTGTCGGCCACCAACGCCAACTGTGCCGTTGCGCGCGGCGGCAGCAGCGTGGTATCGGCGAGATGCTGGCGGGAGAGTGCGCGGCCGTTGCGCGCGATCACGCGAAACGTATGTCCGTGCAGATGAATCGGATGCCACCAGGCAGTGTCGTTGCGCAATTCGAGGACGTGCGAGCGGCCGTGCGCAAGCGTGAGCAATGGTTTGTGTACGTGATCAGCCTCCGTCGCGGACACTCCGTTCAGGGCCCATACCGCGCCGCCCATGCCACCGCCCGTGCCACCGCCCGTGCCACCGCCGTGCCACCGCCCATGCCACCGCCCATGCCACCGCCCATGCCACCACCCATGCCACCCATCATGCCGCCGCTCAGTTCCACGATATGCCGTTCGGCCCGGCTCAAATCGGGTTCCGGCACCGGATTGGCGGGCAGCCGCAATCGCTCCCGTCGCAGCGTCGATTTGCCAGCCGTGCCGGCACGATAGTCGAGCGTCACGACGCGGTAGCGGTCACGGGTCGAAAATTCGTCGATCACGCGATATTTTCCGCCCGGCGGCCGTGTCGCTTCCAGAATCACGTCCGCACGCATGCCAGGACCGAGCACGACTTTGCCGCCTTCGGGGACGTATGGATCACAGGGCATGCCGTCGTGGGCGATCACGTACGGCGCGTGCCCCTCGAACGCGAGCGCAAAGATGCGCGCGTTGGACACGTTCGCGAGGCGCAGCCGAATGCGTTCGCCGGAGGTGAGTTCGAAGCGCTCCGGCACCGCTCCGTTGATCGTCACAGTATTGCCGATACGTCCCGCGTGCATGGCATCGAACATGGAGTCGAAGTCGTCGACCACGCCTCCGTCGCCGGCGAGACGCCAGTCGTCGAGCACCCACAGGACATCCCGGTCGACGGCCAGCGGCTCGGGCTCCTCGACGATCAGCACGCCGTGCAAGCCCATGGCGACCTGCACGTGTCCGCGCAGATGCGGGTGATACCAGAACGTACCGGCATCCGGACAAGCGAACGTGTAGTCGAAGCGCCCGCCGTTCGCCGCGATCGGGGGCTGCGTAACGTAAGGTACGCCGTCCATGGCGTTGGGAATACGCAGACCGTGCCAATGCACGCTCGTGCCTTCGGCGAGGTCGTTGACGACGGATACGGCCAAGCGTTCGCCCTGGCGCACGCGCAGCAGCGGACCGGGCACCGAACCGTTGTAGGCCCACACCCCGGTCTGCGGATAACCCGACCCGATCAGTTCCCGCTTGGTCGCCGCGGCGCGCAGCGTGGTACTCGCACCGGCGGCTGCCCGCGTGTCCGCGCCAGCGGAACGGGAAAGCAGCCAGGGCGCGGCGGCGGCGAGACCCAGCGCGCGCAACACCTGGCGACGTGAAGGCAAGAATTTCGTGGCATCCGAGCGCATGGCAAGAACCCTCCACCAAATTTCGAGACTAACCGAAGGTCGACGCGGACACCTTGCGCTGGGTCAAGCCGGGCCGATTTCCGGCACCGGAGCCTCAAGCCCGACCGCCAGATGCTCTCCATCAGCCATTGGTGGCATCATTGACAGTGCGTCTCCCGGTGACACCGGTGACGCCCCCATTTCCACCTCACGCTCCCGATGAAACTGGACGACCCCAAGACCTTCGACACTGCGCTGCGCGCCGCCTTGCCGCCGCAGGCAGTTTCCGAAGAGGTCCTACGCGAAAAGTACGCCAAGGGCAGCGAGCGCACGATCGAAGCCGTGCGGCGCCGGGTCGCCCGCGCGCTGGCCGCCGCCGAGGTACCGGCGCAGCGCCAACAGTGGGAGGAGGCGTTCTACCGCGCGCAGGAAAACGGCCTGATCCTGGGCGGACGCATCAACTCGGCCGCCGGCACCAACCTCAAGGCCACGCTCATCAACTGCTTCGTGCAGCCGGTGGGCGACAGCATTTCCGGTGACGAGGACGGGGTCGGCATCTACGTCGCACTCAACGAAGCCGCGGAGACCATGCGCCGAGGCGGTGGCGTCGGCTACGATTTCTCGCCGATCCGGCCGCAGGGCGCGCATGTGCGCGGAACCGACAGCCGCGCCAGTGGGCCGTTGTCGTACATGCGCGTGTTCGACCAGAGTTGCGAAACCGTGGAGTCGGCGGGTTCTCGCCGTGGCGCACAGATGGGGATCCTGCGCTGCGACCATCCGGACGTCGAGGCATTCATCCACGCCAAGGATAGTGGTGAGCTCACCAACTTCAATATCTCGGTCGCGGTGACCGACGCGTTCGTTGCAGCGGTACGTGATGATGCCGATTGGGAACTCGTGCACAAGGCACCGCCCGCGGCCGACCTTCTGGCCGGCGGTGCACACCAGCGTGCCGACGACTTGTGGGTTTATCGGCTGGTGCGCGCCCGCGCTTTGTGGGACCAGATCATGCGGTCGACCTACGACCACGCCGAGCCTGGTGTCGTGTTCATCGACGCGATGAATCGTGACAACAACCTGTCGTATTGCGAGACGATTCAAGCGTGCAATCCTTGCGTAACCTCAGATACCTGGGTGATGACAGCAAACGGTGCGCGCCAGGTCAATGAACTTGTCGGCATGCCTTTCGTTGCTATTGTTCATGGCAGGGCATATGCGCTCACCAGCAACGGGTTCTTTCGTACCGGCACCAAGCCCGTCATCCGCGTGGAAACGCGCGAAGGCTATGCCGTTCGCCTGACGGCCGACCATCGCGTCCGCAAGGTCGCCCGCAAGACCGCATACGTTCTGGAGACTATGTGGATCGCAGCCGGTCAATTGCTGCCAGGTGACGAGGTCGTCCTGCAGGATCAACGTGCACTGGTCGGCTGGGATGGCGACGGAAGTGAAGAAGAAGGATACCTCCTCGGATTGCTGGTCGGGGATGGGACATTGAAGCCTGAAAAGGCCGTTCTGTCGGTTTGGGCGCCTGAGTTGAAGCAACACGCTGGAAGTCGCGTCCCCTATGCCGCCACCGGCGCGGCCGGAATTGTGGCCGCAGCCGAAACCGCCGCAGCGACGCTCGACCACCGGGCGGACTTTCGCGGATTCCAGCGTCCCGTGGCGGGGCGCGCCGAGGCGAGGCTTTCTTCCGCACCCCTTGCCCGATTGGCGGAGCGCTGGGGAATGTGTCCGGGCAACAAGACACTGACCTCTGAGACCGAACGGGGAAGTTCCCTGTTTGTTGCAGGCATCTTGCGTGGACTCTACGATGCCGATGGTTCAGTGCAGGGCGCGCAGGGCAAGGGTGTGAGCGTCCGCCTGGCGCAAAGCGATGAAGCGCTGCTGCTGGCCGCCCAGCGCATGCTTCTTCGCCTCGGCATAGCCTCAACACTCTATCGCGAAAGGCGGGAGGCCGGGAGCCGGCCCCTGCCGGACGGACATGGCGGGCTGCGCCTTTACGCCACCGCCGCACAGCATGAGTTGGTCATCAGTGGCGCCAACATTCGCGTCTTTGCCGATCGAATCGGATTTGCAGACACCGACAAGACGCAGCGCCTGGAACGCGCGTTGGGGGACTACCGACGCGCGATCAATCGCGAGCGGTTCAGCGCCATCGTGTCGAGCGTCGAGCCAGATGGAATCGAAGACGTCTACGATGTCAATGTCGCCGATGTACATGCGTTCGACGCCAACGGATTCGAGTTGCACAACTGCGGCGAACAGCCACTCCCCCCCTACGGTTGCTGCGACCTGGGCAGTATCGACCTCACGCGTTGCGTGCGCGAGCCGTTCACGCCGAACGCCCGGTTCGATTTCGAGACGTTCGCTGCGACGGTGGCGGTCGCCGTGCGCATGCTGGACAACGTCCTCGACGTCACCGCGTGGCCGCTGCCGCAGCAGCGCCAGGAAGCCATGGACAAGCGCCGCGTGGGCCTCGGTTTCACCGGTCTCGGTGACGCGCTGATCGAGCTCGACCTGCGCTACGACGCGGACGAGGGTCGCGCGATGGCCGCGGACATTGCGCGGGCCATGCGCGACGCTGCCTATAGCGCGTCCGTGGAGATCGCCCGGGAAAAGGGACCATTCCCGCTGCTCGACGTCGACGCCTACCTTGCCCCACCGCGATTCGCGTCGCGCCTCCCTGCGGATCTCAAGGATGCCATCCGCACGCACGGCATTCGCAACAGCCACCTGCTGTCGATCGCGCCCACCGGTACGATTTCGCTGGCCTTCGCCGACAACGCCTCGAACGGTATCGAGCCCGCGTTCAGCTGGTCCTATACCCGTCGCAAGCGCATGCCCGACGATTCGATGAAGACCTTCGACGTCGAGGATCACGCGTACCGGCTGTTCAAGCGATTGCATTCGATCGACGAAGGCGTCGAGCTCGTGCCCTTCGATGACCAAGCGGGGCGCGAGCCCGGCGAGACGTGGACGGACTCGGATGGCACGCGTCGCGCGATGCTTTCACCGGCCTTCGTCAGCGCTTTGCAGATGAGCGCCCGCAATCACATGTTGATGAGCGCGGCCGTGCAGCCCTTCGTCGACACGGCGATCAGCAAGACCGTGAACGTGCCGGCCGACTATCCGTTCGACGCGTTCGCCGACCTGTATTTCGAAGCGTGGCAGGCGGGACTCAAGGGCATCGCGACCTATCGCCCGAACGACGTGATGGGCGCGGTGCTGGCGCCCACCGCGCCCGCGGTACCCGCCGCAACGCCGGAGGATCTCGATTCTGCCGATCCCGATCGCCGCATCCGGCTCGATCGCGCTACGCAACCGCCACTCGCGAGCCTGCGCTGGCCGGGACGCCCGGAACTGCCCAACGGCAACCCGTGCTGGACCTACGTCGTGCGCCATCCGCTCGGCGACTTCGCCGTGTTCGTCGGCCATATCGACAGCGGCGGCACCTATCCGTTCGAGGTATGGATCAACGGCGCCGAACAGCCGCGCGGCCTGGGCGCGATCGCCAAGACGCTGTCGATGGACATGCGCACCGACGACCGCGCCTGGCTCGACATGAAGCTCTCCGCGCTGCAGAAGGCGGTGGGCGACGACGGCTTCGAGATGGCGATGCCGCCGGACGGCCGCAAGGTGCGCGTCCCCAGTCTCGTTTCCGGCTTCGCGCAGCTGATCCGCTACCGCTGCAACGAACTCGGCGCGTTCGCCGGCGACGGCACCGGCAAGACGCCGGTGGTCGACGCGCTGATGGGGCCGAAGGAGCCCAAGGCCGGTCCCGACGGCACGCTCTCGTGGACCGTCGATGTCGTGAATCACGCCACAGGCGACGACTTCGTGCTGTTCCTGAAGGAACTGGTGATGCCCGACGGGCAGCGCCGGCCCTACTCGGTGTGGCTGTCGGGCGAGTATCCGCGCGTGCTGGACGGGCTATGCAAGGCGCTCTCGCTCGACATGCGCGTGTACGACCCGGCGTGGATCGGCATGAAGTTGCGCAAGCTCCTCAACTACGGCGAGCCCAACGGCGCGTTCATGGCGCGCACGCCCGGATCGAACAAGTCGCAGATGTACCCGTCGACGATAGCCTACCTTGCGCAACTCATGATTCACCGCTACGCGATGCTCGGTATCCTCAGCGAGGAAGGCTATCCGGTGGAGCACGCCGGCATCCTCGCGGTGCCCGACGCCGAGCTGGCACAACCGGCATTGCGCACGCTGCCCGGCAAGAAGTGCCCGGAGTGCGGCAACAAGGCGCTCATCCGCAAGGACGGCTGCGATTTCTGCACCGACTGCGGCTTCATCGGCGCGTGCGGCTAAGAGGCGCGTTGCGCAACACCGATGCCATCCTTGCCCATCGTCCGTTCCATCGGCGCTCGCGCCGTCACGCCGCCTTTCAAACGGCCACCCGCCTCGGCATCAGGCCCGATTCCCGCGGCGGCACTGGTGCTGATCGACGTCGAAACCGACGCCGGCCTGACGGGTCGCGCCTACGTCTTCACCTTCACCACCGGAATGTTGAAGCCCGTCGTGGAAGCCGTGCGGGCATTGGGCGACCTCATCAAGGGAGAAGCAGTCGCCCCGATCGCGATCGATGCGGCGGTCCGATTACGGCTCAAGCTCCTCGACACGCCGGGACTTCTCGGCATCGCGCTCAACGGTATCGACCAGGCGCTGTGGGACATCCTGGCGCAGGCGCGCGACGTGCCGTTGGCGGTATTGCTCGGTGGCGTGCTGCGTCCCATCCGCGCCTACAACAGTTGCGGGCTGTGGATCCAGTCACCGGATACCGTTGCCGATGACGCGGAAACGCTCGTCGCCGAAGGCAACTTCGACGCCATCAAGCTGCGCGTCGGGCGTGACGACTTTGCGCAGGACCTGGCCGCCGTTCGCGCGGTGAAGAAACGCATCGGCGAAGGCGTCGTGCTGATGTGCGATTTCAACCAGCGCCTGAGTGTCGCCGAGGCCATCGCCCGCGGCCGGGCGCTGGACGACGAAGGCCTCTACTGGATCGAGGAGCCCACCCGCCACGACGATTACGCCGGCTACGCCAAAATATGCACGGAAGTGAAAACACCGATCCAGACCGGTGAGAACCTGCTCAACACGTTCGAGATGGTGAAGGCATTGCAGGCAAGGTCGCTCGATTACGTGATGCCGGACGTGCAGCGCATCGGCGGCGTCACCGGCTGGCTGCGCGCCGCCGCCATCGCGCACGCGCACGGCGTGGAGATGTCGAGCCACCTCTTTCCCGAGTACAGCGCCCACTTGCTCGCTGTCACGCCTACCGCGCATTATCTCGAGTACATGGACTGGGCCGATCCGATCCTGCGCGACCCCATCGTCGTCGAGAACGGCTTTGCGCTCGTGCCGGATCGCGTCGGATCAGGCGTCACCTGGGACGAGGCCGCGGTGGAACGCTATCTGGTTTCGTAGCGGATCTTCTGGTGTCGTAGCGGGCGGGCCGCCTGAGCGGCGGGGGTCGGCTTCCGCTCGATCACGGCAGCGCCGCAGCGTAGAATGGTCAGCCGCGTTCATGCCAAGATTTCCATGTCTCCTCCTCGCTATCCTGTGGCTTCCGCCCTGCTCGCCCTGACGCTGTCGGTGATGGCCGCCGAAGCCCCGCCGCCCGCGCCCAGCGTTCCCGCCGCCGACGTCCTGCACGGGGTCACCGTGCCGGATCCCTATCGCAATCTCGAGAACCTGACCGACCCGGCCACGCGCGCATGGCTCGTGGCGCAGGGTCAGTACACCGCCGCACAACTCGCGCGCATCGACGTGCGCGAAGCGATCCTGCATCGCCTCGAGACGCTGACCCGTGCCACTGGTGACAGCGTGCGAAGCATTCGCCGCATGCCTGGGGGACGGATCTACTATCTAGTGCGCAAGGCGGGCGAGTCGCAGTTCAAGCTGGCGATGCGCGACGGCCTCGACGGCGCGGAGCGGATTCTGGTGGACCCTCAGGTGCTGTCGCAGTCGACCGGCATTCCCCACGCGATCAACCATTATTCGACGTCGTGGGACGGCCGCACGCTGGCGTACGGCGTTTCGAGCGGCGGCTCCGAGATGGCGTCGCTGCACCTGATGGATATCGCCAGCGGACGCATGCTGCGCGAACCGATTCCCCGCGTGGTCGCCGGCGCGAATTGGGCACCGGACAGTCGCCATCTCGCCTTCAACCAGCTGCGCGCACTCGCCTACGAGGCGCCAGACACCGAAACCTATCTCGACACGACCGTATACCTGCTCGACTGCGAGCATCCGGGTGATCCGGCGCGGCCGCTGTTCGGGCCGCTCGTCAACAAGGCGCTGAAGCTCGATCGCCTCGACGTCGCCAGCCTGGAGTTCTCGCCTGACAGCAGCTGGATGCTCGCGCGCACCACCGACACGACCGTGCACGAAGGCAAACTCTTTGTCGCGCCGCTCTCGGAACTCACGCGCGACGCGATCGACTGGCGGCCCATTTCCACCGCCGCGGACAAGATCACGGATGCCCGGCTGCGCGGCGACACGCTGTACCTCAAGAGTCACGCCGGCGCGCCACGCAGCCGCGTACTTGCGTTGCCGCTAAAGACGCCGGACCTGGCCAAGGCGAAGGTGGTGGTGCCCGAGCCGCGCGTGGGCGTGCTCACCGATTTCGCCCTCGGTCCGGACGGGGTGATCTACACCGAAGTGCGCGCCGGGTTCAATACCCGCGTACGCCGGCACGGACGCGGCAGGATTGGCCACGGCGCGGATATCGCGCCGGCGCAGCCCGGCTCGACGTATCTGGTGGACGATCCGGCCCATGCCTACCGCGACGTTCTGCTCAGTACCAGCACCTGGACCGCGCCCCAGCGGGTGATCAACGTCAAGCCCGACGGCACCGTGCGGGTCACCAGCCTGCGCAACAACAAGCGCCCAGCCGATGCACCCGACGTGGAAGTCCGCGAAGTGGAAGTGGTGAGCCACGACGGCGTCAAGGTGCCGCTCGCGATCCTCTATGGCAAGGGCCTGCAGCTCAATGGCCGCAACCCGACGCTGCTTATCGGCTACGGCGCCTACGGCATTTCCTTCGGCGCGGGGTACGACGCGCGCCTGCTCGCCTGGCTCGAGCGAGGTGGCGTGGTGGCGCTGGCCAACGTGCGCGGCAGCGGTGCCTTTGGCGAGGAATGGCATCGGGCAGGCTTCAAGGCGACCAAGCCGAACACCTGGAAAGATGGCATCGCCGCCGCCCGCTATCTGATCGATGAGAAATATGCGTCACCAGCCACGCTCGGCGTCTGGGGCGGAAGCGCAGGTGGCATATTCGTCGGCCGCGCCGTCACCAGCGCACCCGATCTCTTCGCCGCGGCCATCTTCGACGTCGGCGTGATGGACGCGGTGCGCGCCGAGGAATCGGCCAATGGCATCACCAATATCTCGGAATTCGGATCGGTCAAGAACGCGGCCGAATTCCCCGCGCTGCTGGAGATGAGCACCTATCACCAGATTCGCGACGGTGTCGACTATCCGGCGGTATTGCTGGTGCATGGCATGAACGATCCGCGCGTGGACGTCTGGCACAGCGCGAAAGCGGCCGCGCGTCTGCAGGCCGCAAGTCGCAGCGGCAAGCCGGTGCTGCTGCGCCTCGATGAGCAGGCCGGCCATGGCATCGGCAGCACCCTGCGACAGTCGCTTAGCAAGCAGGCGGACGTGTACAGTTTCCTGTTGTGGCAGTTCGGGCTGGCGAAATTGGGGCCGCCCGCATCCGCTGGCAAATAGCGGACGTTCCTAGACGCCCTCGACGATCCGGATCTCCCGATCGGCCCCATCGCCAAGCGCCGCAAGCGCAGCCTGGTACGCCGGACTGTCGTGTGTCGCGACTGCCTGCGCAACGCTGTCGAACTCGACCAGCACCGTGCGCTGCTTGAGTCCCAGTTCATACACGACCGATGGTTCGCCGCGGGCGAGAAAGCGTCCGCCGCCGGCGGTAATCGCCGGGCCGGCGAGCTTGGCATAGGCAGCGAGTTTGTCGGCGTCATTTACCTTGCGGTACGCACTGATCCAGTAGGCCTTCGGCATTACAGTCTCCTCATGAGT
This sequence comes from uncultured beta proteobacterium, assembly GCA_963756765.1. Lineage (GTDB taxonomy): Bacteria > Pseudomonadota > Gammaproteobacteria > Burkholderiales > Casimicrobiaceae > VBCG01. Next base: position 31,015 of record CAVWPC010000003.1, read on the forward strand.
CCGAAACAGGATAGTACCGCCGAGCCGACAACGCCTGCAGCGCACGTTTCGCAGCGGAGAGCCCCGCACCGATGGCGGAAGCGAACAACGTCACACCGGGCCGATTCCCCGAGTTCGATCCGCGAGCCTCACGCAAAGGGCGTGGCAAATCCTTCCAGTTCGGCTACTCGCGCACGAAGCCGGTCGAGTTCTTCGATCAAGGGCCGGGTACCTTGGCTGACCTCGGCTTCGGTGAAGCGGGGTGTTATGTGTTGCGGACAATTCCAGTCGAAGCCGATCACGTCGATCAGGAACGCCCGCTCTGGCTTGGCGGCATGGTTCGCGACCGTTAGCGCAGCGATGTCTGCCGGTTGATCACTGAGGGTGGCATGGCCCAGCAATTTCAGGCGCCGCCGGTTCGGATAGTCCATCAGAAACAGGGATACGCGACGTTCAGCCGTCAGGTTGGCCGCGGAAATGTATTGTCGGTTGCCTCGAAAATCGGCGAATCCCAGTCTGTTGCCGGCAACGTGCCGCAGGAAACCCGGCGGCCCGCCACGGTGCTGCACATAAGGCCAGCCACCCTCGCTGATGCTCGCCATATAGAAGCTGTCACGTGTGGTGATGAACTCGATTTCTGGTTGGGTGAGAACGTCCACTTCGCCCGCGCCCGCCTCCATGCGCGCATAGGACCTCCGCGACCCGGCCGCCTGCTGCAACTCGCGTGCGCGGGCCCCGAACATTGTGTGCAGATACGTGCGTGCCATGTGACAAGGATAGGATATTACGATCTTCGTGATAATGGGACCAAACTGGCATTCACCATTTCAGGATCGAGCGCAATGCGCAGTTCATTGAGTTGACTTCGACAGTATGGACACCCCAAGGACCTGCAACGCTTCGCCGACGCCCAAGCCCCGGTGATCGCACGTCATGACCGAACGTGCGGCCGGTCGGAAGACTTCGCACTGGATGTGGTTCGTCCGACGGGAGGTCGCGCGATGCGCTACGCCGATCGGGGGCTAGGCGACGTCGGCGGGCGTGGCCGAATGCGAAAGCGCGTACAGGCTGCGGACCTGCTCACGCACCAACTCCGCATCCGCCAGGACGTCCGCAAGGTCCCGGTCCGCAAGCTGCTCGAGCGCGGTCAATTCGTAGCCGATCGCGACCAACACCCAGGCCGCCGAGCGGTCGGCGCCGCTGCGAATCTTCTGTTCGGTTGTCATCTCGAGGGCCGGGGCCTGATGCTGCAGCAGGTGTCCCCCGATCAAGCCCGGACGCGAGGCCAGCGCTTCGATGCACGTTGCCAACGCCTTCCGCAACTCGGTGTCGCGCCCAGGCGCCGGCGCCAGTCGAATCGTCAACGCGTGGCGCCCGACCCCGCCACCCCGGCTCGCCCGCACGTGGCACTGGCTGCGCACCATGTTGCGGTGATGCGGCATCAGCTTGGTCGACCACGGCGTGGGCGAATTGAGATGGTCCACATACGCCGGCGAGGACAACGTCGCGTGCGCCTCGACCTCGTACAGGACGAAAATGCCTTCATCACCCGTCGCGCTCACCCAGCGGGTCGCACGCCGGAACCCCGGAACGCCCAGGCGCTCCGGAAAGTGTTCATGCGTGTGCCAATCCTCGAACTCCGCACGCATCGCCGACGCCATGTCCCACCACATGGCGAGCGCCGCGCTTCCAAGCAAGGCCATATACGGTGCTGACGGGTGACGCGACCGATGTGCGGCCGGCCGCCGGTGTTACGCGGCCACGCGCACGACTTCGCCGAAACGCGCACTCGCCGCCAAGGCGTCGAGCGTGCGCGCGATATCGATCGACTCATCCGGTGTCGCGCCGGGCCACTGGGGCCATCCGCCGCCCACCAGGTCGGCAAAGGCATCGGCTTCGGCAAGAAATCCGCCGATCGCCGCAGTCTCGATCACCTGGCGTTCGGCGTCCCAGCCGGTGCCGCGTTTGATTTCCAGCAGCGGAGGAAACGCCGCGGACGTGTCGTTGTAATAGGTGGTGGCGATCGATCCCGCATCGCCGGCGATGAACGCGTGCCGGTGGCGCGCGGCGGAGAACGTGCAGGAGATTTGCGCAAGTACGCCGTCAGCGAACTCCAGCGTCGCCAGCGTCGTCGTGTCCACGCCGGACTCCGACCAGCGCGACATCGCCTGCACGCGCTGCGGCGCGGCGCCGGTGATCGTGCGGACCAGGCTCACCGGATACGAGCCGGCGTCCATGATCGCGCCGCCGGCCAGCGCCGGATCCATGCGGATGTTGGCAGCATCCGTGAGTGGAAACCCGAATGCAGCCTGGATCAGCTGGACCCGGCCGATCGCGCCTTCGGCCAGCAACTCGCGCATCCGGATGGTCTGCGGCTGCGCGCGATACGGATACCCCTCGACGATGTACACCCGATTGCGCTTCGCGGCATCGAATATCGCCCGGGCTTCGACCGCCGACGCTGCCAGCGGCTTCTCGCATAGCACATGCTTGCCGGCGTCCGCTGCGCGAATCGCCCACTGCGCATGCAGATTGTTGGGCAGCGGAACGTAGACCGCATCGATTTCGGGGTCGGCGAACAGCGCGTCGTAACTCGCATGGACACGTGGGATGCCCGTTTCGCGGGCATACGTGGCGGCGCGCTCGGCATCGCGGCTCGCCACCGCCGTCACGATTCACCTTCGACGAAGACTTCACTGCGTCGGTGAAGAGGCGCGCGATGCGGGCGGCGCCAAGGACGCCGATGCGTAAGCGACCGGAAGTAGTCATGACTGCATCGTTCACTGCCCCAAAAATACTTCTATCAACTAATCGGTGACAGTCGCGTCGATCACGGCGGCCATCTGCCCGATGCAATCCTGTACGTGCGAGGCCAGCGTATGCTGCGCGCGCTGCCAGTCGCGCGCCAGCGCGCATTCGAGCAGGACGCGATGTTCGTCGGCCGCCACCTGGCCGCGGAACACCGCGGCGATCATCTGGTAGCGCAGGAACTTGTCGCAGATCCCGGCATACGTTTCGAGCAGCACGCGCGATCCGCAGGCGGAGACGAGGGCCAGGTGAAACGCCCAATCGTAGCGTCGCCAGGTTTCGGCCGGGCATGCCTCGCCTGCGGACATGCGCGATTCGGTGCTCGCCAGCATGTGGTGCGCGGCCACCACCCGCCCTTCCCATTCGATGTCGCCGCGCGCGAACGACTCGCGCATCCCGTGGCCTTCCAGAAGCTCGCGCATCGACGCGATCTCGCGCAGGTTCGTCGACGAAATCGTGGGCACCTGGAAACCGCGCGCCCCCTCCGCAACGACCAGGCCTTCGGAGGCCAGGCGGCTGAAGAGTTCACGCAGCGTGCTGACGCTCGTCCCGTAGGTATGCCGCATCCGGTCGAGCGGCAGCTTGCGGCCGGGCGACAGGCGCCCCATCACGATGTCCGAGCGGATGCGGCTGTACGTCTGTTCGCCGACCGTAGCGCCCGGTGCGACGGCAGCCTCCACCTTCGCGACGGCGCCTTGCGCGGGTCGGCGCGCGGTGACCGAGCGCAGCGGCGTGCGCCGGCGGCTCCCCGGCTCGGTAGGTTCATCCTTCATGGCGGCACACTCAGGTAAAGGGATGGTGCGGGAGAATTGCGCATATGATGATTCTCACATTATCATAGACTACCCGCGAAACACAGATGATCCGGATGCTAACCGATCCATCCGGCGATCCCGAATCACCCCAAGCGCGGCACTCAAAGGAGGAAATACCCGATGAAATCCACGTTCACGCGTCGCCAGCTGCTGGCCACCGGCGCATCCATGCTGGCGCTCGGCGCGCTGCCGCAGGCCTTTGCCCAGGGCAAGACCAAACTGCGCTTCAGCGCCGCCTTCACCGAGCAGGACCTGCGCGCCGAGGCCTACAAGAACTTCGGCACCGCCATCAAGGACGGCTACGACTTCGAGCCGTACTGGGGCAACACGCTGTTCAAGCAAGGGACCGAACTGGTAGCCCTGCAACGCGGCAACCTCGAGATGTGCAACCTCGCGCCGGCGGATATCTCGAAGCAGGTCCCTGCATGGTCGCTGATGACCTCCGCGTACCTGTTCCGCGACGTCGATCACCTGAAGAAGACCTACAAGAGTGAGGTGGGCAAGGAATTCATCAAGATGGCGCGCGACCAGCTCGGCATCCAGGTCATCACGCCCGTCTATTTCGGCGCGCGCAACGTCAATCTGAAACCCGAGAAAATGATCAAGACGCCCGCCGATCTCGCGGGCATCAAGCTGCGCATGCCGCCCGGCGAGTACTGGCAGTTCCTCGGCGAGTCGCTCGGGGTCAACCCGACGCCAGTGCCTTACGCGGAGGTGTACACCGCCTTGCAATCCGGGGCGATCGATGGCCAGGACAACCCCCTGGTGGCCAGCCGCCTCATGAAGTTCGACGAGGTCACCACCCAGTTCGTGCTGACCCAGCACGTGCTGGGCTATGACGTGATGGTGATCACCACCAAGATCTGGGACGCCATGCCGCCCGCGCAGCAGGCGCGTTTCCAGGCCGCCGCGGAAAAGGCGGTCGATGATTACACCGCCACCTTCATCGGCAAGGAAAAGGAAGTGCTGGAGTACTTCAAGAAGGAAGGCAAGAAGATCTACACGCCTGACATCGCGGCGTTCCGCACCTTCGCGCAGAACAAGTACGTCGCGAAGTACGGCAGCGAATGGCCGAAGGGCGCGCTGGAAAAGATCAACGCGCTGTAATCCGGCCGGCCGGGCACGGCGCCCCGCCGCGCCCGGCCACGCCTCGTGACGATTGGGTGCCGGCGGTGGTGTACGCCTGCGCTTGTGCGCCGCCGCAGGCATACTGATCCGCTGTGACCGACCCTGGCACCCACGTGATCGCCTTCCGTTGTCACATTCTTGCTCACGCCACGGCAGCGTTGGCGTACGCTGTCCGCCATCGTCGCCGGAGCGATCGGTGACTTCGAGGCAAGCGCCATGAACCATCATGCAATGGCCACGGCCGGACGCTGGCTGCGCCGTCGCGCCGACAACTTCGCGGTCGTGCTGATCGCGCTGATGTTCGTGTCGTTCCTGCTGCAGATTGCCTTTCGCTATGTGCTGAACCAGCCGCTGGGATGGACCGAGGAAGTGACGGTCCTGTGCTGGTTGTGGGTCGTGCTGTGGTGTGCCGCGTTCGTGTTGTCGGACGAGGAAGAAATCCGCTTCGACATCATCTACAGCATGGTGCCGCCCAGAGTTCGCCGCGCGTTCACGGTTGTTTCCAGCATCGCCATCGTCGTGCTGCTGCTGGTTTCGTTGCCCGCCTCCTGGAAGTACGTCGTGTTCATGAAGCGCGAGCACACTGCCTACCTCCATATGCGGCTCGACCTCATGTATTCGGTGTATGTGATCTTCGCGATCGCCGTCATCGTCCGGCATGTCTGGATCGCGTGGCGCGCCATCACCGGCGCGCGGCCGTCCGAGCCTTGGGCGACGACGAGCGAGACGCCCTGACCATGCCCAGCCATTTCACCATATGCATCATCGTGCTGCTGGTGCTGGCAGTGCTGGGGCTGCCGATCGGTCTTTCGATGATCGGTGCGTCGGTCGTCTACTTCGTGCTGGCCGGGCTCGATCTCGGGACGGCCGCCGAGCAGATCCTGAACGGCCTCTTCAACAGCTACGTGCTGCTGGCGGTGCCACTGTTCATCCTGGCCGCCGAACTGATGAACGCCGGCAGCCTCACGGACCGGCTGCTCAAGTTCTGCCTGGTGCTGGTCGGCCGCTTCCGCGGCGGGCTCGGCCACGTCAACGTCGTCGCCAACATCATCTTTGCGGGTATGTCCGGCTCGGCCATCGCCGACGCGGTCGGCATCGGCAAGATCATCATCGGCATGATGACGCGCAACGGCAACTACCCGGTGGCCTACGCCGGCGCGATTACCGCATCGGCCGCCATCATCGGGCCGATCGTCCCGCCATCCATCCCGATGGTCATCTACGCCCTGGTGTCGGACGCGTCGATCGGTTATCTGTTCCTCGGCGGCGTCATTCCCGGGCTCATGCTGGGCGGCGCGTTCATGATCACCAACGGAGTGATCGCCCGTCGCCGCAACTATCCGGTGGAAACGCCGGTGCCGCTGCGCGAAATCCCGCGTATCACGATGGACGCATTCCCCGCGTTGATGCTGCCGGTGGTGCTGTTGTTCGGCATCTATGGCGGCGTGATGACGCCGACCGAGGGCGCCGCCGCCGCGGCGCTGTACGCGCTGCTCGCGTCGTGGCTCATCTATCGCGCGCTGACGTGGAAGCAGTTCTACGGCGTGCTGCTCAGCGGCGCCAAGGCAACGGCGACCGTCGGCATGCTGATCGCCGGCGCGCTGGTGTTCAACTATGTCGTCACGATCGAAAAAGTTCCCCTGGCGGTGCAGGCGTTCATCACCAGCTTCGATCTGACGCCGATCTTTTTCCTGCTGCTGGTCAACCTCGTCCTGCTGGCACTCGGCTGCCTGCTCGAGGGCTCGACCATCCTGTTGGTGATCGTCCCGATCCTCATCCCGGCGGCCAAGGCGCTGGGCATCGACATGGTGCATTTCGGCGTCGTCGTCGTCGTCAACATCATGATCGGACTGGTCACGCCCCCCTTCGGCCTGCTGCTGTTCGTCGTCGCCAACATGACGAAGGCGCCCTTGATGGCGATCGTGCGCGAGGCCGTTCCGTTCATCCTGATGGCCATCGTGGTGCTCGCCATCATCACCTTCGTTCCCGAAACCGTGCTCTGGCTGCCCCGCGTGATGGGCTACAAGGGTTAGCCTCGCGCGCGTACTCGTCGAGACCTGACATGACCAAGCCGATCTACATCCTGAATGGGCCGAATCTCAATCGCCTCGGCAAGCGCGAGCCGGAAATCTACGGCACCACCACCCTCGCGCAAATCGAGGCGCTGTGCCGGGACGAAGCCGGCGATGTCCCGATCGAATTCCGCCAGTCGAACAGCGAAGCGGAACTCATCGACTGGATCCACGAGGCGATCGAAAACGGGTCGGCAATCATCATCAATCCCGCGGCGTTCTCGTTCACGTCGATGGCGATCCTCGATGCCCTCAAGATGTTTCCCGGGCCGATCATGGAGGTCCACATCACCAACATCCACCGGCGCGAGGAGATGTATCACCGCTCGTACGTGTCGAAGGTGGCGACGGCGGTGATCGCTGGACTGGGGCCGCGGGGCTACCGCGCCGCGGTTGGGGCAGTGCGGGAAATTCTGGCGACGCGCGGTTAGGCCCTTTGGCGCCCGCCTTACATCTTCTCCTTGATCCCGCTGGCGATGAGCCACGCGTTGACCGGCCACGCGACGAGAAAGCCCAACACCATCGCGATTTGCATCATGAACCAGAACACCGGATCGGTCTTGGCCAGTTCATGACCAAAGATCAAGAAGGTCGCAATCGCCATCCAGCCGTACATCCCGACCTGCCACGCGACGAGCGAGGCGGTATCGGCCTTCAGTGCGGCGACGATGCCATCCCTTACGGACAGGTTGCGCATCGGCTTGATGGTGAAGTACTGGAAGGCGATGCCGAACGCGAACGCAAGCACGAAATCGAGCGCCCACGTGCCGAACATCTGCCGTCCAAAGAGGGTCAAGGGCACCAGCACGACCAGCCACTCGGCGATGAGGTCTCCCAGCGCGCAGCCGCTGCCGCAATGGGTCGCACCGAGTGCCGCGGCACCTGTCAGCGAGCGCGACTCGCCGGGCATGGACATGCCGTTGCCTTTCTTCGCCGCCATGGCTTTGTGCGTCATGGTGCGGCCCACGCGATAGTAGGCGACCAGGCCTACGACGCCCGCGTAGAGCGCGGTCAGCGGCCACACCAGTTCCATGATCCACATGTGCTGGCGATGGCCCATTGCAATATCGAGCGCGATCCATGCGGCGCTGGCGACCCCGAGCGCGATGCTCAACCACGCCAGGATCACCAGCCACTCAGGTGGCGTCACGGTCGAGCCTTTCGTCGAACGCGGGCAAATTGAGCCGATCCCGCTCCAGCGCCGCATTGACTTCGGCGCCTAGAAGAATCACCAGGCCCACGATGTAGAGCCACATCATCAGGACGATCACGGCGCCGATGCTGCCGTACACGGCGCTGTAGTTGTTGAAGTTGGACGTGTACAGCGAAAACCCGTACGACGCGGCGAGCAACAGCACCGATGCGAGCACCGTCCCAGCCGACAGAAACTTGAACGGGTGGCGACGATTCGGCCCGAGGTAATACACCAGCGAAATGGCAAGCAGCAGCGCCAGCACTATGATCACCCAGCGAAACACCCGGAAAAAAAGCAGCAGGGCTTCGCTGAATCCGAAATGGTCGCCCAGGAATTGCTGGATCACGCCGCCCAGCACCACGAGCGAGAAGGCGCCCAGCACGAGCGCACCGAAAAGAATCGTCAGCCCGACGGCGGTGGCGCGGGCGCGCAGGAACGGCCGTTTCTCCTCGACCTCGTAGGCATCGTTGAGCTGCTGCATCACCGCGTACATGCCGGTCGATGCGGACCAGAGCGCCGCGATGATCCCGAACGACAGCAAGCCGCCGCGGCGCTCCCTCGTCACTTCGCGTAGCACGTCCGCCAGCATGCTCATCGCGCTGGGCGGCAGCACCTGCCTCAGGAAATTCATCATTGCTTCGCCGACGTCCGCGATGGGCAGGTACGGAACCAGCGCCATCAGGAAGATCATGATCGGGAAGATGGCGAGCGTGAGGTAGAAGCCGAGCGCGGCAGCGCCGTTGAAGATGTCGTCGCGCTCCGCCTTGGCATAGACGCGTTTCAGGTGGTCGATCGCCCGCATGGGAACGATGATCGCACGGGTGCGGCGATCGCCCGGCTTGTCGTCCGTCCCGGGGAACCGGCCTATGACAACTGGACTTCGGACGCGCGACAAGCTGACCTCACCAACCGAGACTCATCGATTCCATGAAGTAAAATGCAAGATCCATCCAAGGACCAAGCCATAGGAGCGCACATGAAGGCATCACCAATGATCTCTAACCTGGCGCGCGCAACTGCTGCCCTGTTGATAGCTGGAACCCTCGCGAGCTGCGCTACCCAGACGGTATCGCCCGCCGAGCCGGAGCGTCTCGTCGCCGACGCGCGCACCACCCTCAGCAACTTTGTCCGCGATCCGAACCAGACGTGGATCCAGGACAACCTCAACCGGGCGCAGGCGGTGCTCATCGCGCCGCAGATCGTCCGCGCGGGCTTCATCTTCGGCGGATCCGGGGGCCGCGCGGTCCTGCTGGCCCGCGATGGCCGGGTTTGGGTCGGGCCGGCTTTCTACAACCTCGCCACCGTCAGTGTGGGATTCCAGGCGGGTGTGGACGTGTCCGAAGCGGTCATCGTCGTGATGACGGAAAAGGGCCTCAACTCGCTGCTGTCGAGTTCGTTCAAGATGGGCGGTGACGCGAGCATCGCCGCCGGTCCCGTAGGTGCCGGCGCCAGGTCGACCGTGACGGCCGATCTCATTACCTTCACCCGCGCGCGGGGCGTATTCGGCGGAGTGAACCTCGATGGCACCGTGGTGAGTACCAACATCCCGTGGAACGATGCGTACTTCGGAAAATCGAACGTGCTGCCGCCGGACATCCTCATTCGCAAGACCGTGCGGAATCCGAACGCAGCGCCACTTCTCACGGACGTCGCCGCCGCAGCGAAGTAGTCTCGCTTCAGTGCTCTGCGGGTGGCGCGACAGCTAACGATCGCGCCGCGCCGCAGGGGGTAAGACCGCTCGCCCATCGGCACCCGCCAAGCAGGGCCATTCGCCTACGCGTTTTTTACTGCACCGCCGACAGCGCGGCGCGCATGCGCAAGCTATCGTCGGGGGCCAAGGGCGGCTTGCGCCTCCAACCTGCCTGGAGCAAATCGATCGTGTATGCGATGAAACCCGACGCCCGCTGGGGATTCACGGCTGCGCCCACGCCGCGCGCGTCTCCGCGAATGCCTGTGCCCAACACCCTCTTACGCACGACGATTCTCGTCCCGCTGCTATTGATGGGAGCGTGCGGAGACGTCGCCAAGCTGCCGGAGGGTGCCGACGCCGGGACGAAGCCCACGATCGTCGAGCCAGCCCAGACGCTCGTGCCGACGGTGAACATCGCCCCCGCGAGGGGATGGCCGGAGGGGGCGAAGCCCACTGCCGCAGACGGGCTGGCGGTGAGTGCCTTTGCGGTTGGCCTCGACCATCCACGCTGGGTGTACGCACTCCCCAACGGTGACGTGCTGGTGGCCGAATCCAACAAGCCCGCCAGCGAAAACGACGGCAGGATCCGCGCCTGGATCATGGGGCTCGTGCAGAAGCGCGCCGGCGCGGGGGTGCCGAGCGCGGATCGCATTACGCTGCTGCGCGACGCGGACGGCGATGGCATCGCGGAGATACGCTCGGT
>CAVWPC010000004.1:0-384582 GCA_963756765.1 uncultured beta proteobacterium
TCAACAACCTGCGCGGCCGGGACTTCGTCTGGGAGCCCCTGTCACCAGCCGACTACCGCAACCTGCCACCCTGGCGCCGGGCCCTCGAGCGGCTCTATCGCAGCGGCGCCGGTCCCGCGCCCTACTACTTCTGGGAAATCTGGTGGAAACGTCTGTACTTCCCGGGGCTGGCCCGTCTGCGGACCCGGCGCTGGCAGTTCATCGCCGACTGCTCCGCCGTGACGGCTGTCGCGGTCATCTGGATTGGCAGCCTCGCCTGGTTCGCCCTGGGCTCGGGCGTGTCGCCGGTCCTGCTGATCGGCATCGGCGCGCTGCTGCCTTTCTTCCTGTGGATCTGGACCGTGGGCCTGGTGGTCTACCTGCACCACACGTCACCGGACCTGCGCTGGTTCGACGACCGGCGGGAATGGCTCCGGGCCGCGGCCCAGGCCACGGCCACCCAGCACCTGCGCCTGCCCCGGATCTTCGAGTCCCTGCTGCACCAGATCATGGCCCACCCGGCCCATCACCTGGACGGCACGATTCCCTGCTACCGGCTTAAAGCGGCACAGCGCCGGCTGCTCGAGCTGCTGCCGGAGATCCGGCCGGTCCGGTTCAGCTGGCGCTACTACCGGGAGTGCGTCCGGATCTGCAAGACCTACGACTTCGCGGCCGGGGCCTGGCGACCCTTCGGGACCAGCGCCGCCGCGACACCGGTGGCCGCCTGAAGCAGCACCAGGCCGTCGCAGCGCCTTACCGCAGGGCCCGCGACTCCGGACCGATCTGAGCGGGACGACGGGATGCGCCGACTGCTCGTCTTCCAGCACGTACCCCACGAGATCCTCGGCACCCTCGACCCGCTGCTCCGGGATGCCGGCTTCCGGATCCGCTACGTCAATTTTGGCCGGGACCCTGACGCCGTGCCGGACCTGGACCGCTACCACGGGCTCATCGTGCTCGGAGGCCCGATGAACTGCGACCAGGTCAGCCGCCACCGGCACCTGGCCACCGAGGTCGCCGCGATCCAGCAGGCCATCCGGGACGGGAAGCCGGTGCTCGGCATCTGCCTGGGCTCCCAGCTGCTGGCCCGGGCCCTCGGCGCACCGGTGACGCGACACCACAGCGAAGGAGATCGGCTGGTATGACGTGACCCCCACGGCGGAGGGCCAGCGGGATCCGCTGTTCCGGCACTTCGGTCCCGGCGAGAAGATCTTCCAGTGGCACGGCGACACCTTCGCCCTGCCCCAGGGCGCGGTGCATCTCGCGTCATCCGCCGCCTGCGACCAGCAGGCCTTTCGCTACCGGCACAATGTCTACGGACTGCAGTTCCACCTGGAAGTGGACGAGCCGATGATCCACCGGTGGCTGCGCGCGCCGGTGAACGCCCGGGAACTGGAGGGCCTCCGGGGCGTGATCGATCCGGTTGCCATCGCGCCGGGAAACACCGGGCTTCATCGGCCGCTCCCGGCCCTGGGCGGCGCAGTCTTCGGCGAATTCATCCGCCTGTTTCAGCCCGGCACCGGCGCACCGTGCTGCCGTCCCGCTGAAGCACCGGACCACCAGGTCAACACGCGACGAGGAATCCGAGCATGCAGGCTACCCGCACCATTGTGATCACAGGCAGTGCCAGCGGCATCGGCCTGGCCCTCGCCGGGGCGCTGGTGGCCCGTGACTGCCAGGTCAGTGCTGTCCGACGTGGATGCCCCGCGGCTGGACGCCGCCACGGCAGCCCTGGCGGCGTCCCACGGGGCGCCCGGCCGGGTGGCAGCCCATCCCTGTGACGTGACCCGGGTCACACACCTCCAGGCCCTGTGGGACGCGGCCACCGCCCGGTTCGGCCGGGTCGATGTCTGGGTGAACAACGCAGGCGTCGGGCCGCCCATACTGCCCTTCGACCAGGTGCCCGTGGAGTGGCTGGACCGGGCGCTGGACGTGAACCTGCGCGGCGTGCAGTACGGCACCCGCGTGGCGCTGGCAGGCATGCGCGCCCAGGGTGGCGGCACCATCTACAACGCCGTCGGCTTCGGCTACGACGGCCGCAAGCAGGACCATCTCACCGTCTACGGAACCACCAAGGCCGCCGTGCGCTATTTCACCGAGTCCGTGGCTCTGGAACTCGGCCGCGACCACCCGGTAACGGTGAGCTGGCTGAATCCCGGCTTCGTGCTGACACCGATGACCATCGACGAAAACCGCCGGTTGCGGGATCGGGTCGGCGAAGCAAAATGGCGCCAGTACCGCCGGCTGATGAATGCGGTGGCGGAGCAGCCCCCGGCGGCAGGGGACTCCCTCGCCGTTTCGATCCTCGCAGGACGCCGGCCGATCGACCGTCTCGCCCCGGCGCGGTTCCTGGGCCGGCTGGTAGCCGCGCTGGTCACACGGCCGGATCCCCTGGGCGGTTACGGGCTGTGAGCCCGCCGAAGGCCCGGGGCGGCAGCGGCTAGCGCTCGCGCCAGAAACGCTCCATCTCCAGGTACAGGAATGAGGCCGACCAGGCGATCAGCATGAACCCGGTGAGGGCCTCCGTGCCCGACAGGAAGCGCACCGGGCCCGCCGGCGACAGGTCACCGAAACCCACCGTCGTGAAGGTGGCCGCCGACAGGTAGACGGCATCCAGCAGCTGGAGGTCCTCGACGCCAGTGACTGCGCCCGTACCTGCCACCTGCAGCAGCAGCCAGCTGGAGAAGCCGAAGAGCCAGATCTCCATTACGTGCAGGGCAAGGACCGCGTAGACCCCGTACAGGACCTTGCGGCGCCGCTGCTGGTGCCAGCGCTGAAGCCGGGACGAGAGCCAGACCAGGCCCTCGTAGTGCACCAGCACGGTGAGTGCGACCGTCACCGCCGTGACGGCGATAACGAGAACGTTGATGCGCCAGTTGTCGTATGTGCCCATCGCAGCAAAGGTAGGCGAGGCAGCCGGTATTGCAAGTCAGGGAATACCCTCCCTCGGGCGTTATGTCCCCCGGGCTCCGGAAGCCGCCTTGAAATCCGGCCCGGACGACCGCATCTGCTATCCCTGCGATCACGGTCGCAAATTGCCCGCGTTCGCCACCGGGGCTACCATCCCCGATCGCCCCCGCCCCACGCCGCCACCCGGAAGGACTGTTCAGTGAGCGTCATCCCCGCCGAAGCAACCCCCACTCCGACTGGCCCCGGCAGACGACGCCCGGAACTGGCCCGGGTCGACCTGCCGGTGCGCGGCATGACATGCGGCGCCTGCGCCACCCGGCTGGAAAAGGCCCTGGGCCTGGTGCCGGGCGTGGAGTCTGCGGCCGTCAATTTTGCCGTCGAGCGCGCCGCCGTCACCTACGACCCGGCCCTGCTCACCGTGCCGGCCATCGCCGATGCCATCGCCAAGGCCGGCTTCGAGGTACCCACGGAGACCTTTGCCTTTCCCATCGAGGGCATGACCTGCAGCGCCTGCTCGACCCGCGTCGAGAAGGCCCTGCGCGCAGGTGCCCGGCGTCATCGAGGCCAACGTCAATCTCGCCATCGAGCGGGCCGACGTGCGCGCCGTTCCCGGCGTCACGCGCCTCGCCGATCTCGTCGATGCCGTGACGAAGGCCGGCTATGGCGCCCGGATCGAGTCGCCCGCCGCGTCCCAGGCCCAGGCCGAGGAGGAGCACCGGCAGCGTGAGCAGGCCCAGCTGCGCCGGGAATTCACGCTACTGCTGATCTCGGCGGCCTTCGCCACGCCCTTGCTGCTGCAGATGGTCGCCATGTGGCTCGGCCTGCACTGGCACCTGCCGGCCTGGGTGCGAACTGCTGCTCGCCACGCCGGTGCAGTTCGTCATCGGCGCACGCTTCTACCGCTCAGCCTGGAAGGCGCGTGAAGGCCGGCTCGGGCAACATGGACGTGCTGGTGGTGCTGGGCACGAGCGCCGCCTACGGCTACAGCCTGTACCTGCTGGCAACGCTCGGCCTCGACGGCGCCATGGGCAAGCTGTACTTCGAGGCCTCGGTGATCATCATCACGCTGGTGCTGCTCGGCAAGTTCCTGGAGAGCCGCGCCAAGCGCGGCACGACCGCGGCCATCCGGCAGCTGATGGACCTGCGGCCCCAGACGGCCCGGCTGCGCGCGCGCCGACGGCGACGAGCGGGAAGTGCCGATCAACGAAGTGCGGACCGGCGATCTCGTCATCGTCCGGCCGGGCGAGCGGATCCCGGTGGACGGTGAAGTCGTCGCCGGCCGCAGCGAACTCGACGAGTCGCTGATCACCGGCGAGAGCCTGCCGGTGGACAAGCAGCCGGGCAGCAAGGTGACCGGCGGCGCGATCAACGGCACCGGCCTGCTGGAAGTGCGCGCCACGGCGGTCGGCGCAGACTCCACGCTGGCGCGGATCATCCGGCTCGTCGAGAACGCCCAGGGCGGCAAGGCGCCCGTGCAGCGCCTCGTGGACCGGATCAGCGCGATCTTCGTCCCGGTGGTCGTGGCGCTCGCCGTGCATACCTTTTTCGGCTGGTTCGTCGTCACCGGCCATTTCGAGCAGTCCTTTATCTCCGCCGTTGCGGTGCTGGTGATCGCCTGCCCCTGCGCGCTCGGCCTGGCGACGCCGACCGCCATCATGACCGGCACCGGCGCGGCCGCGCGGGCCGGCATCCTGATCAAGGACGTGGAGTCCCTGGAGCGGGCGCACCGGCATCGACACCGATCGTCTTCGACAAGACCGGCACGCTCACCGCCGGCCGGCCGACGCTCGTCGGCACCGCGACGTCTGCGCGGCACGGAGGACGAACTCCTGCAGCTCGCCGCATCGGTCCAGCAGGGCAGCGAGCATCCGCTGGCCCGCGCCATGCTCGACGGCAGCCGAGCAGCGCGGGCTGCCGCGCCTGCCGGTCACGGATTTCCGCAGCTACACCGGCCGCGGGCGTGCAGCGGCACGGTCGGCGGCGCGCGAGATCGCTCATCGGCAACACCGCGCCTGCTGGACGGAGCAGGGCATCGCGATCGGGCGCGGCCGCCGAACGGGTTCGCGACTGGGAGCGGCAGGGCCGCACGGCCGTGTTCGTTGCCGACCGCGACGGCGTGCTGGGCGTCCTGGCCATCGCCGATCCCGCTGCGGCCGGAGGCGCTGCGAGGCCGTGGCGGCCCTGCGCCGGATGGGCGTCCGCACGCTGATGCTGTCGGGCGACGCGGCACTGGTGGCCGCGGAAGTCGGCCGCCAGGCCGGCGTGGACGAGGCCCGGGGCGCCGTCCGGCCCGAGGGCAAGGCCGACGGCGATCCAGGAACTGCGCGCTGCCGGGCCGGGTGGTCGGCATGCTGGGCGATGGCATCAACGACGCGCCCGGCGCTGGCGGCCGCCGACGTCGGCATCGCCATGGGCACCGGCACCGACATCGCCATGGAAACCGCCGGGCATCACCCTGATGCGGCCCGATCCGCGCCTGGTGGCCGGCGCCATCGAGGCCAGCCGCGCCACGTTCCGCAAGATCCGGCAGAACCTGTTCTGGGCATTCATCTACAATCTGATCGGCATTCCGCTGGCGGCCTTCGGCTTCCTGAGCCCGGCGCTGGCCGGCGCGGCAATGGCCATGAGCAGCGTCAGCGTCGTGACCAATTCACTGCTGTTGCGCCGCTGGCGGCCACGCAAGTAGCGCCGATGGCACCCACGCAGCAGAATCAACATGATGACCGGAGGACAGAAACGTCATGAAGACTGAGTTCAAGGTGCAGGGCATGACCTGCGGTGGCTGCGAGCGCAGCGTGCAGAACGCGCTGACGAGCCACAAGGGCGTCGTCGCGGCGAAGGCGGACCGGGTCGAGCGGCACGGTTGCCGTGGAGTTCGATCCCGCGCCAGATCGAGCAGGCCGCGCTGGCCAAGGCGATCACGGCCGCCGGATTCCAGGTCGCCGCCTGACCGGCCTAGACCCTGAGTCGGGCAGCCGGGTCGACTAGGAGCCGGCTCAGCGACGGCTGGGCTGACTCGAGGCGCCGGCCTCAGTGGCGCTAGGCGGTCCGCCGCCCTGAGGAGCCACCGGTGGTCATCGCCCCCGGACCACCACGCACGCCAGGGCGACGCACCAGCGCCGACAGGCCGCCCATCAGCACGAAGGGCGCCGGCCGGGCCGATCGCATCGAACAGCCGCCCGCCGATGGCGGTCGAGATGAAGATCCCGACCACGCCGAAGATGTTGAACATGCCGACCACGACGCCCCGTTTAGCGATGGGCGCTTCGGCGCTGACCAGCGTGGTCGCTCCGCCGAACGCACTGATCTGGCCGATGCCGAGCAGCACCCAGATGAGCGGCTCCCGGGCCAGTGGGTCATCGATGAACAGCGTGGACAGGAAGCCAACGGCCGTCAGGCGACATGCAGATGGCCGTGCCGGTGACCCGGTTGATCCGGTCCAGGATGATAGCCCATGATCGGCAGCCAGATCAGGCCCGCGATGCTGGCGCGGCCAAAAGTCATGCCGGGCCGTCGGCCGACGGCTTCTGCCGCGACTCATGCCCGTCATTCATCGCGGCAGTGGTGCCCCAGAGCATACTGAAGGTGCCGAGGACCACCAGGTCCCCCCGGGCAATGAACGCGCAGGCATAGGCCAGTGCAATGCGCGGATTACGGGCCTCGGCGAGCGCGCTGCGAACCAGCTCACCGAGGGGCCGCTGGTCCCGCGGCGCCGGCGTGCCCTTGCGGACCCCGATCGCGATGATCACGGCCGAGAGCAGGCACAGCGCGGCGACGAGCGAAGTGGGCGTATGGCCCGCCATCACGGGTCCGAGCCCCGGGCGACAAAGGCCTTCATCAGGCCGCCGAGGCCGACGGTACAAAAACGACGCCGAGGCCATTGAGCGTGCCCCCAGCGCGATCAGCTTGCCCCGGGACCGATTTGCCGGATAGTCCGCAGCGAGGGTGCCGAGCATGCCCGTGGCGGCTGCGATGCCGGCGGCGTAGATCATCGCGGTAGACCGTCAGCTCGGTGATCGAGTCGGCAAACGGGTACAGGGCATAGGCAATGCCCATGACCACCAAGCCCGATGGCAAACACCCCGCGGCGGCCGATCCGGTCGGCCAGGATGCCGACCGGCCCAAAGACCAGCAGCAGGGCGACCTCGCTCCAGAGCGTCAGGTCGCCGGTCGACCTGGCCCTGGCTCGCGATCGGAATCTTCAGGTTGGCATTGAGGATGTAGGGCGTGCCGACCGTGACGAAGGTCAGCAGGCCGATGGTGGCGTAACGACGCGTACAGGAACACCCACATGTTCCAGCTGGTAACGCCGGGCGCCAGCCGACCCAGCCGAATTTGCCGCCGGCCGCTGCCTCGCCGGCAGTGCGCATTGGGCGCGCTCAAGTGAAGATGTGAATGGCTTTGTTGTGGGTGTAGCTCAGCAGTTCTTCCAGGCATTCCTCGCGCCCGAGTCCGCTGTTCTTCCAGCCACCGAAGGGCATGCCGACGAAATGCCGGGCGGTGGTGTTGATCCAGACGAAACCGGACTGCAGGGCCCGGGCAAACTTCATGGCAACCTTGAGGTCGTTGGTCCAGACACCGGACGCCAGGCCATATTCAGTGGCATTTGCCATCGCAATCGCTTCTTCCTCGGTCTTCCATTTCAGGATCGACAGGATGGGCCCGAAGATTTCCTCGCGCGCCACCCGCATGTCCATCGTGACGTCACCATACACGGTCGGCTCCAGCCAGTAGCCGCGGCGAAACGCCTCACCCTCCGGCCGTTCGCCGCCCGTCAGCAGCTTCGCGCCATCCTGGCGGGCGGATTCAACGAAGGATAGCACCCGCTGGTAGTGGGCGGCCGAATTGACCGGTCCCATCTGGGACTGCGGGTCGAGTGCGTCGCCCACCCGGATCGCGGACACCTGCGGCCACCACCCGCTCGACGACCTCGTCGTAAAGCGACTCGTGGATCAGCAGCCGGCTATTGGAGCCGCAGGACTGTCCCGCCCAGGCGAAATTCATGCCCGCGACCGCGGCCTCGGCCACGGTGGCCGGATCCGCATCCGGGCAGACGATCATCGGGTTCTTGCCGCCGAGCTCCAGCGAGATGTGCTTGACGGCGACCTCGGCCGCCGAGCGCTGGATCGCCATGCCCGTCTGCACGGAGCCCGTGAAGCCGATGCGCCAGATCCGCGGGTGGCGCACCAGGGCATCGCCCGTCGGCAGGCCCGGCCCGTGGAGGATGTTCACCACGCCGGGCGGCAAAACGTCCCGGCAGATCTCGCCCATCAGGGTGCCGGACAGCGGGCTCGTCTCCGGCGTCTTGACGATGACGGTATTGCCCGGCCATCAGCGGCGCAGCAAGGTGTGCGCCGGCGAACAGGAACGGGTGATTGAAGGGCACGATGCGGGCGACCACGCCGTAGGGTTCACGGATCGAGAAATGGATGCCGTCACTGCGACGCCGGCACGCTGTCGCTCTTCATCTCGGTGCCAAGGCCGGAAAAGTACATCGATGTAGTTGGCCGCCACCTCGACGTCCCGGCCGAGGCTCGCGATGGTGTTGCCGGTATCGGCCGCCTCCAGCGGCAGGATCTCGGCGGCCCGGGCGCGCATCGCCGCAGCCAGCTTGCGCAGCAGGTCCCGCCGCTCCCAGATCGATTGAGGGCATGCCCAGCCGGGCTGGGCCGCCTCGGCCGCAAGGACGGCCGAGTGCACGTCGTCGGCCGGTGCCCACGGGAACGCGGCCGTGGACTTCTTCCGTGCCCGGATTGACGGACTCGAGCCACTGGCCGCTGCTGCCGGGCACGAACTGCCCGCCGATATACATCAGACGATCGCCAAACTTGCCGGACATACGGGAAACCCCGGGGAATTCACGTGCAATTTAGGGAACATTGTGGGCAACGGGGCCAGGGCGTGAAAGGCTGGCCTGCCCGGGATTGGCCGGGCGACCACCTACCGGCCTCCCGGCGCCGGGCGGATCAGGCCCCGGGAATGCAGCGGGGCCCGGTTGGGCCCCGCTGTCTGTCCCTGCGCCTGGCGAACTGGTTCTCAGTAGCCGGCTTCGGCGGCTGGGGCTTGGCCTGCTCTGCGTAGTGCTCCAGGCTCGACAGGCTGCGCTCGGCGGAATACTTCTCGGCGCCGTGAAGTACTTCTTGTAGTTCTTCTCCGCGTAATCCAGCACCTGCCGGTGCAGCACCTCCTCCAGGTCGTCGCAATTGCCCATGAAGCAGTTGTACTGGATATGCCCGGGCATCTGGCCCATGAGCATCCAGGGCAGCCAGGGGGTATGCCGGTTCCAGGTGCCGCGGTAGTCCACCGTCGTCAGTTTCTCGTTCTGCATGTCCTCGGCCTTGCACGTGGTGCGCGAAGATACTCGGAGACCTGGGCGATCGGTCCCGCGGACTCCCGGGGCCACTTGTCCGGCTGCAGCGGCGCTCGGGTAAGCCAGGTGAATGTGGATCTCCATCGCGAGCCAGGAGCCGTACTGGTACCAGGGCAGGATGAAGGGCACCCGCGGGCGGCGGCGCTTCCTTGTTGAGGCCACCGAAGGACGGCGGCGCCGGGAAGTAAGTCCTCGATCATGTAGTCGAAGGGGTCGTTGTCCACGTGGACCACCTTCACCGTTTCGTCCAGGTAGGGGTTCTTCCACTCCTCCAGCACGTCGCCACTGCGCAGGTCGGTGTAGAGGATGATTTCGCGGCACATGCGCTGGATCGAACCGTCCGGCAGCGGGATGAGGCGGATCGACGCCGAAGCCTTCAGCCCCACAGAGGTCGTCGACCTTCTTGCCCGGCCGGACGCCGGAGCAGTAGCCCTGGAACCAGAAGAACTTTTGCTTCCTGTGTCCAGGTCACCCTGGATGCGGGCGTAGGCCAGCTTGTTGCCTTTCCCGGTCCGCAGGTCGAGGTAGGGGCCCTCGAGTGCGGGGCCCTTACCGTAGCGGCTGGTCAGGAAGGCGCGGCGCCGGGGCGGCCGGCCGCCTGGAGCATGGCCGAGGGACATGGCGCCCAAGGGGCCCACGGTGGCGAAGGTGTTCAGCAAGTCCCGGCGGGTCGTCTGCATGATCTGATCCTTGGAATTTGTCGTGGTTCAGTCTTCAGGGGGAATGATATCAACCCTCGGCAGCGGCGGGAGCGTGGCTGGCACGGCCGCCCGCGGGCAGGAAGCGTGAAGATCGCCAGGGTAAACATCACGCATTGGCACCGGCCATCAGCAGGAACGGGCCGACCGGCCGCCAGTGATCGAACAGCCAGCCACCAATGAGGGCGACCAGCATGATCCGCAGCGCACCGCAGAAGCTGTAGACGCCGAGCACGGCGCCACGACCCCGGTCCGGCGCTTCCTTGCCGATCAGGGACGTGGCGGAAATGTTGGCGGCCATTTCGCCCATGCCGACGAATGCCGCGGCAACGTACATGCCATGGCCGAGCGGATTCTCGAGCATGCCGAGCGATGAGTAGCCGATACCGGCAGGACCATGGCGCCGGCGAGGCCGGCGACCCGGTCCACCCGGTCCAGGATCCAGCCGAAGATCGGCGCCCACGGCACCGCCATCGCCTGGATGATCACGTAGAAAAGCGTGGCCTTCTTCAGTGCATCGCCGGTGCTGAGGCCCTGGGCCATGCCCTCCTGCACCAGCCAGAGGGTCAGGAAGGTGCTGACCACCGCCAGGTCGGCGCGGGACACCAGGCCGGCGAGTAGGCCAGGGCGACGCGGGGATTTCGCCCGGCGGCCAGGCCGATCCTGAGCGTCGCGAGCAGCGGCTCGCGCTTCCCCAATCTGGGACGGGCGCCCGGACTTCAGCCCCCAGAACAGGACCGCGGCGAGCGCGACGCAGAGGGCGGTGACGCACCAGAAAGCGAAGCGGCCCGCCCAGACGGCATCGATGCCCTGCTCGATGAAGCGGTTCGGCAGTCCGCCGATCAGGCGCGGCAGGGTGGCGATGCCCAGGCCATTGAAGATGAACACCGCGGCAATCATCCTCGCCCGGGACCTCTCCATCGGGTAGTCGTTGGCAACCGCAACGAGCATGACGTTGACGCAGGACACGCCGGACGCGATGAACAGCCGGAAGATCGCCAGTTCCCAGCTGGCATTGGCCAGCGGATACAGGCAGTAGCCGAGTCCAAGCAGCAGGAAGCCGGTGCCGAAGATCGGCTTGCGTCCGAAGCGGTCGGACAGCGCGCCGGCCGGGCCGAGGAGGATGAGGGCGACGATTTCCTGCAGCACCGTCAGGTTGCCGGCCAGCGAGCCCTGCTCGTTCTGCGGGATATGCAGGATCTCATTGAACACGTAGGGCTGCATGACCCCCACGGTGTTCATCATGGCGATGCCGAAGAACGAGACGAAGAACAGCGTCCAGACGTTCTTCGGGCTGACGTCGGCGCGCATGACGAGGGGCCCGACCCGGTAGAGACCCAGTTCGCTGGCCGGTGTGGCGGATCCGGTGGGGCCCAGTGGTGGCAGCTCTGGTCATGGTGTGATCCATCCTCTCCGGGGCAACCCCGGGACGGCGAGTGTGGCAAGGACCGGGGCCCCCGCCTAGGGCCCCCGCCCCGCTATCCGTCTGGTGAGTTCGCCCAAGGTACCGGACCTTAGTTTCTTTAGTTGTTGACCGCCCACAACTAAAGAAACTAAGGTCCGGTACCTGTTCAACGGAGCTGCTGATGCGACTCGTCAAGCTGCTACTGAAGATCGTCGGCTTTGTTGGTGCTGGTGGCCGTCGTTGGCACGCTCTACGTCCTGAACCGCGGTGGCGCCTTCCGGACGATCGAGCCCCATTTCGCCGGCAGCTGCGAGTCACTGCCGCTCGATGCCAGCGCCGAGGACATGACAGTCGATCGGGAGCGGGGCTTGGTCTACATCTCCTACCTGGACCGCCAGTCGCTGATCAAGGGCGATGGCACCAACGTCCAGGGAACGATCCTGCGGCTGGACCTGAACCAGCCGACCCTCGTGCCGGTGGAGGCGCTGCTGGACAAGCCCGCGCACCTGCGCACCCACGGCCTCAGCCTGTACATCGACCCGGATGGCAAGCGCAGCCTGTTCGTCATCAATCACCCCGTCAATCGGGGCACCGAACCGGAGCTCGTCGAGGTTTTCGACGAGGTCGAGCCGGGCCAGTTCCGGCACCGGGAAACCTTCGCGAGCCCGCTGTTCAATTCGCCGAACGACCTGGCCGCCGTCGGCCCGCGCGCAGTTCTACGTTGCGAACGACAAGATAATGAAGGGTGGTCTCGCGGCCGGCCTGCAGCAACTGGGCATCGGTGCATCGCCGCTCACCTACTTCGACGGCACCAGTGCCCGCGTCGTCGCGGACGACATCGCCTCCGGCGGCGGCATCAATGTGTCGGCGGATGGCAGCACGCTGTACGTGTCCGAGACGTCGGCGCAGCGGATGCGAGTGCTGAAGCGGGACCCGGCCAATGGCTCGGTCACGGAGATGGCGCGCATCCCGGTCCCGACGTCGCCGGACAACATCGACGTGGCCGCCGACGGCAGCCTGTACGGTGGCGGGCCATGCGAACACCCTCAAGCTGATCCAGCACTTCATCAAGGGCTCGCCAGCACCCACCCAGGTGCTGCGGGTGGTCCCCGGCGACGGAACCGCCGCCGCAGTCACGGAGATCTACCTCAATGCAGGCGACCAGATCTCCGGCGAGCAGCGTGGGCGTGACCTACGGCAAGAAACTGCTCATCGGCTCGATCACATCCCGGCAGATCCTGGTCTGCGAGCAGTCCTGATCACACACCAGTAAAAATAAAAGGCCCGCGGGAGCGATCCCGCGGGCCTTTGTGTCGTGCGGCGGAGGCTACTTCTTGCCGAAGCGGTAGTTCACCCGCATGCCGTAGGTCCGCGGATCCGGCAGGATCAGCGT
This sequence comes from uncultured beta proteobacterium, assembly GCA_963756765.1. GTDB lineage: Bacteria > Pseudomonadota > Gammaproteobacteria > Burkholderiales > Casimicrobiaceae > VBCG01. The sequence continues at coordinate 12,756 of CAVWPC010000004.1, forward strand.
GCCCTGGTTGAGGAACTGGCCGGTGGTGGCAAAGGTTGGAATACTTCCGTCCTCGAAGCCGGTCTTGATGGTGTCGTCGTCAAAGGCGTTGTCCACGTAGGCAATGACGTCCCAGGTGTCATTGACGATACCGGCCCGGAACGAGGCCAGCCAGTAGTCCGGGAACACCATCAGGTTCTTGTCGCTGGCGTAACGGCTGGACTGGTACTGCCCGGTGGTCTCCACGAAGTAGTCCGTGGACCCGACCAGGGCGGCCTGCCAGCGGGCATTGCCGACGAAGGCGTTCTTGGGGGCGCCCTCGAGTTCGTGGCCGTTGTAATCGACGATGCACCCGGTCCTGCCGGAGCGGACTTCGGGCGTGCAATTTCCAACGTAGGCGATGGTGCCGGCGCCGGTCGTGAAGGTCTTGTAGTCGGTGTACTCGGTGTCGAGCCAGGTGTAGGCCGCGCTGAGGCTCAGGTTGTCCGTCGCCTGCCAGAACGCATCAAGCTCAGCGCCCCAGACCTCGGCGGCGCCTGCATTGAGGATCCGGGGCGAGAGGATCCCGGTGTTCGGGTCGGTTACCTGGGTGGAAACCTGCTTGTTCTTGAAATCCTGGTAGAACACAGCGCCGTTCAGGCGCAGGCGCCGGTCGAACCAGGTGGTCTTGGCACCAAGCTCGTAGTTGTCGAGCTTTTCCTGCTTGAAACGGAAATTGGCTATGGGGTCCACGCAATCGGGGTTGGACACCGTGCCGCAGGTCGTGTCGTAGAACGCGCCCGTGCCGCCGAGCAAGGTGCTGATGCCCTTGGGCTTGAAGGACTCGGCGAAGGACAGGTAGTACAGCTGGTCGCCGTTTGGCGTCCAGGTAACGGTGACCTTGGGCGCAAAGAAGTCGTCACGCTGCGACCCGCCGCGGGAATTCGCCACCGTGGTGAGGCCGGTCACGGCATCCGTTCCCGGACCGGACTGGGGGCAGGCCGCTGGCGCCCCGAAGATGAAACAGAGGAAGCCGGACGGGTCGAAGATGCCGTTGTCCACATCAGGACCCTTGGCCGTGGTCTTTTCCCAGGTCTGCCGGCCCTCCAAGGTCAGCTTCCAGGCGTCCAGGAACTGCCACTCCACCAGTCCGAACACGGAGTAGTGATCCGTATCCCGGCTCCAGTGGTCCGGATTGAGTGGCGTCAGGCCATCGCCGGGAACGTCCAGTGGCGCGCTCTTGAAGATCTTCGCCAGGGTCGGCCCGCAGGGCTGGAAGGAAAAGTCCAGGCAGGTCATGGACCCGTCCAGCACGTCCACGTTCTCGATCCAGGCGAGGCCGCCCACCATCCAGGTGAGCCGGCCGTCCGTATTGGAGGCGAGGCGCAGTTCCTGGCTGAACAGGTTGGTGTCCTGGTCCACGAACAGTTCGCCGCCCGTCGCCGCCGTGCTGACACTCACGTCTTCAGACCCTTCCGCCTGGCTGGTGGAGGCATCGGCGTAGTGGGTCAGGGACGTGAAGGCGACGGACCCCAGGTCCCATTCCACGGTCAGGGTGCCGCGGGTGATGTTCCGGGACGTGCCATCGTAGTTCCTGCAGCCGATGGTGCCGTCATTCGGCACCGAGGCATCGCAGGTCCGCGGATCCTCGCTCAGTGCCAGGACCAGGTCATCACCATTCGGGGTCTTGCCGTACACGCCGGGCACGCTGCCGAGACTCGGGCTCACCACTCCGGCGGCGGATGCCGAACTTGGCACGATGAAGTCCGCATTGAACGGCATCACCACGTAGGGGGTCACGCCGAACTCGTCGTTCAGGTTCTCGATGCGGCCGGTGGCCTTCAGGCTGTCGGTGATCTTCCACACCGCCGTGCCGGCCACGCTGGTGCCCTGGGTATCACCGGTCTTCTGGCCCGTGCGGGTGTTGGTGTAGAAACCATCCGTGGACCAGGTCATGCCGGTGATCCCGGCGCTGATCGAATCGGTGAGTGGCCCGTCAACGCCGCCGGAGATCTCGATCTTGCCATCGGAGCCGAAATCGAGGCCGCCGCGGGCATTGAATTCGTCCCCGGGCTTGCGGGTGATGTAGTTGATCGCGCCGGCGAAGGCCGACCGGCCGTAGAGGGCGATCTGCGGGCCCTTGACGATTTCCACCCGCTCCAGATCGAACAGCCGGGGGTTGATCAGCAGCGAACCGCCGGCCGTGACAGCCCCCGCCTCGCTCGAGACGTCCACGCCGTCCTGCAGGACGGCCACGTTCTGCCGGCCGCGGGTCGGGGAAAGGCCGCGGATCACGATGCGCTGGTCCTGGGGAGCAAAGCCCTGGTCCAGGATCACGCTGGAGGATTGCTGGACGATATCCTTGAGGCCCGTCAGGCCCTTCCGCTCGATCTCGTCGGCGGAGATTGCATCCACCGCGATCGGCACGGACTGCAGGTTCTCTTCGCGCTTACGAGTCGTGACGAAGACTTCGTCAACTGCCAAGGCATCGACCGCGAATGCCGCCAGGGCCACGCCCATGACGGATACCACAGCCTGACGGCTGCCAAACGTTCTGACTCGCATTGCATTCCCCCTCGTTGACGACGAATGAGGCGTCCGACCGGGCTGGACCGACTCCGCTACCCGGACTGGCCTCGTGCATCTCGCAGGCGCGGAGATCCCCTCTCCGGCCATGCCGTCGGATAGTAACCACATGGGGAATGCGGCGTAAAGCCGCAGGAGCCTTATGCAGCCTGATTCTGTCCGGCACCCGGTGCCCGGCTTTGCAGAATTACAACACCTGAAACCGCGCAGGCCACCGGGTGGCCGGGCGGGTCGCCGGCGGGACTAGCCGAGCAACAGGTGGTCGAAGATCGCACCCGTGAGCAGCAGGCCCAGCTGCACGATGGAGGCGGCAAAGGTTCGCCAGGCCTGGGCCACGGTGGGCGACAGAACCAGCCGCCAGCTGGCGAGCAGGAAGTAGGCGCCGCCGGCGACGGCGCAGGCCAGGTAGAGCCAGCTCATGCCGTACCAGAAGGGCACCAGCGAGAGCAGCACCAGCGCGATGGCGTGGCCGAGGATCGTGCGGGTGGAAACGGCGTCGGACACGACCACCGGCAGCATCGGCACGCCGGCCGCGGCGTAGTCTTCTTGCGGCGAAGGCCAGCGCCCAGAAATGCGGCGGTGTCCATAAAAACAGCACGACGGCCAGGACCAGCGGCGCCGGCCAGGCCGGCATCGACCGCGGCAGCGCCCGCGAGCACCGCGAAGCTGCCCGCCAGCCCGCCGATGACGATGTTGACCAGGTGCGCCGCTTCAGCCAGACCGTGTAGACGACGCCGTAGGTGAAGGCGCCGAGAAGATATAGAGCGCTGCGGTGACATTGGTCGCCAGGGCGCGGCGATCACGCGACAGCAGCAGCACCAGGCCAATACCGGCGTGCCAGGCGCCGTGGCGGCGAAGCGCCCGGTGACAAAGGGCCGCGCGCGCGGTGCGCTTCATGTCCCGGTCCAGATCCCGCTCCCAGAGCTGGTTGAAGGCCCCGGCGCCGCCGAGGACAGCAGCGTGGCGACACCCAGCACGAGCACCTGCCAGGCCGAGAGGTTGCCCGCCGGCTGACGGCCAGGCCTGCCAGGGCGCAGGCCATGATCAGGAAACCGAGCCGTACCTTGGCGGTGTGATAGACGAGCCGGAGCGTCTCCAACGTCTGGACCCTTTGAATTCTGCAATTTGCGGGTAAGTGGAGCCGGGGACCGAGGGTCCGCGGACGGCAAATTGTAGCCCAAGCCCGGGCGATACGCGCGGCGGATTTACGCGCCCGGCACGAAGTAGCCCCGCAGCGCGGCAGCGAAGCCCTGCATCTGTTCCAGCGTCCCCATGCTGACCCGGCACCAGGTCGCGTAGGGGGCAAACGGCCGTCCAACCAGGTAGCCGGCACGCCGCATGGCCGCACTGAAGTCCGCCAGCGGGCCGCCGGTATCGAAGAAGACGAAATTCGCGCGGGGTTCGGTCACGTGGGGCCGGCCCAGATCCCGAAGGGCCGCCGTCGTCACCGCCAGGCCGTCCTGGATGCGGGCCGGGAGAACTTCTGGAACTCCAGGTCCTGGTAGCTGGCGGTGGCTGCCGCGACGCCCGCGAACCCCAGCAGCGTCATGCGGTGTTTCTCGAGGTTCTGGATCAGTTCCGGCGGCGCCAGCGCGTAGCCCACGCGAGACCCGCCATCCCGTGGAGCTTCGAAAAGGTGCGGGTGACGATCACCGGATCGCCGGCCGCGACCCGCTCGGTGGCGGTGTGCCGAGGCCAGTCATCCCAGAGGTCCAGATAGGCCTCGTCCACGAGCACGGTGGTGCGGCTCGCCACGGCCGCAGGAAGGGGCGCAGCTCGGAGCCCGGAATCAGCGTGCCTGTCGGGATTGTTGGGATTGCAGACGTACAGGAGTCGGGTACGGTCAGTCACCGCGGCCGCGAGCGCCGGGAGATCGTGGCGCATGGCTGCATCGAGCGGTACCTCGGTAATCACGCCACCGAGTTGCCGCGCATAGTCCTGCAGAAAGCCGAAGGTAGGCGTCGCGGCGACGACGCCGGACCCGCCAGCGCCATAGACCAGCCCCGCAATGCGAAGGATCTCCCCGGAACCTTCACCAATCATCACGTGCTCGGGCGTCAGCCCTTCCCGGGCGGCAATCAGCTTCTTCAGTGGCTGCTCCTCGCCCATGGGGTACTGCCAGCCCGTTGCCAGCGCATCGCTGACGGCACGGCGCGCACTCTCCGCCGGGCCATAAGGATTTTCATTGGCGATCAACCGGGCGGGAGCGGCTGTATCCGCCGCCGCGCGGGCCAGTACTCCGGCGGCCAGGACCGCGGAGGATCCGATCAGCAGTGAGCGTCGGGACACCGGGACAGTCATGGGCATTCTCCAGCACGGTTATTCATGAGGGTTATGGATGGATAACAACAACGTCGTTCCGTCCGGTTGCCGACGAGGTTAACGTGCGGCTCCGCCCGATGGAGCCCTGCCATGCCCGCTGCCGCCGACCCGATCCTCGACGAGGCCGCTTCCCGCCAGCACGCCCTGGAGCGTGGCAACGAGCTGTTTGCGGGGCTCGCAGCGCCGGAGCGTGTCGCCTGGGCCCTGGAGCACTTGCCGGCGAACCCACATGCTGACCTCCAGCTTCGGCATCCAGGCGGCGGTGCTCCTGCACCTGGTAACGCGGCAGCGGCCGGACATCCCCGTGGTCTTCATCGACACCGGGCTACCTGTTTCCCGAAACCTACCAGTTTGTCGATGCCATGACGGATCGACTGCAGCTGAACCTGAAGGTCTACCGGAGTCCCTTAAGTCCGGCCTGGCAGGAGGCCCGCCATGGCAAGCGCTGGCAGCAGGGCCTGGACGGCATCGAGGCCTACAACCGGGACAAACAAGGTGGAGCCCATGGAACGGGCCCTGCGGGCGCTCAACGTGGGCAGCTGGTTTGCCGGCCTGCGGCGCACCCAGTCCAGGAGCCGGGCCGGCGTGCCATTCCTGAAGGCCCAGCCCTCGCCGCGACGGCGACCGCTGGAAAGTCCATCCGATCGCCGACTGGACCGACCGGGACGTGTTCCGCTACCTGAAGCTGCACGGGCTCCCCTACCACCCGCTGTGGGAACAGGGCTACGTGTCGCTGGGCGACGTGCATACGACCAAGCCGCTGCACGCCGTCCAGACCGAGGCGGAAACACGCTTCTTCGGCCTCAAGCGGGAATGCGGACTCCACGATATCGACCTCTCGGGATTGTAGGAGCGGCTTCAGCCGCGATCCCGACTCAATCAAGCGCGACCGGTCTGACGCCGTGGTCGCGGCTAAAGCCGCTCCTGCGCTTCGACCGCGACGTCTTCGCAGCCGGCGCGGAGGGGCAGGAGTGCCTCGTCAAACAGCGCGATCCACATCCGCCTGGGTAGGACAGCTGGGCGGCCTTGCGGGTGAGGTGGGGCGTGAGGTGCGGCGCGAACAGCGGCGACGAAGTCCACCATGTAGCGCCTCAGACACGGCATCCCGCCGAAAGCCCAGCCAGGTGGTGACCCGGGGAAAGAGACCCGCCGCCGACAGCGCGGTGAGGTCCTTCCGGTCCTGGCATTCGTAGGCCATGGGCGCAACGATGCCGACGCCCATGCCCATGCGCACGTAGGTCTTGATGATGTCCGCGTCCCGCGCCGTAAAGACGACGTTCGGCTCCAGGCCCTGGTCGGCGAAGGCTTTCTTCAGTGACGACTCGCCAGTGGTCCCGAATACATAGGTCACCAGCGGATAGCTCGCGAGCACCGGCAAGCGTCAGCTGCTTGCACCGCCGTCAGCGGATGGCCGTTCGGGACCAGGATGATCCGGTCCCAGCGGAAGCAGGGCAGCAGGACCAGGCCCGGGAATAGCTGGCGGGAGCCGGTGGCAATGGCGAAGTCCACCCGGTTGGCCGCGACCAGTTCGGCGATCTGCTCGGACGTGCCCTGGTGTAGCTCCAGGTTGATCTTCGGATAGCGCTCGCGGAATTCCCGGATCACCTCCGGCAGCACGTGGCGCGCCTGGGTGTGGGTCGTGGCGATGGACAGCGTGCCTTCCTGCTCCCCGGACAGGTCGCTGGCGAGATTCCGGATGTTCTCGGCCTCTCGCATGATGCGGCGGGCGCGGCCGATCACGTCCCGGCCGGCGGACGTAATGGCCGTGAGGCTCTTGCCCTTGCGGGTGAACAGCTGGACGCCCAGTTCCTGCTCCAGCAGCTTGAGCTGCTTGCTGATGCCGGGCTGGCTGGTATACAGGCGTTCGGCCGCCGCAGTGATGTTGAGCCCGCTGTCGGCGATGGCCACCAGATACTTGAGTTGCTGCAGCGTCATGGGCGCGGCCTATATATCCATCCGTTACAAGAGACTGTCAACCAGTCCATGCAGCACTTGCCGATCTTTGCCACCCTGACCGGCCAGCCCTGCCTGGTGGTGGGCGGCGGCCCGGTGGCGGCTGCGCAAGGTGGCCCAGCTGCGGCCGCGGGGGCGCGGGTGACCGTCAACGCGCCGGAGTTGTCCCCGCCCTGCAGGCCCTGGCCGACGCCGGGGAGATCCAGGTCGTCCGCGGGGCAGTTTGCGCCGGCCCTCGTGCCGGCGCACCTGCTGGTCATCGCGGCGACCAGTGATCGCCGCGGTCAATCACGCGGTGGCCGCGGCCGCCGCAGCGGCACTCCGCCTGTGCAACGTGGTGGACGACCCGGACCGGTCGTCCAGCTTCATCAGTCCCTCCGTCGTGGACCGGTCGCCGCTCTGGTGGCCGTGTCCACCGGCGGCGCGGCGCCCGTGCTCGCCCGCTCCTGCGCCAGCAACTGGAGCGCGGGATTGCCGGCGCGGCTTGGGCGACCTGGCCGAATGGGCAGGCCGCTGGCGAGTGCCGGTGCGCGCGACGGGTCGCCGATCGATGACCGGCGCCGCTTCTGGGAAGCCTGTTGAGCGGCGTGCCGGGGACGCCCTCGGCGCACGGCCGGGCATCGGCACTGGCCGGCCGGCTACCCGGAAGCGCGACGACGCGATGCTGCACGCACTGGACGCCGGCGCCAGCCCGGCGGCGCCGGCCGGCGAGGCCTGGCTCGTGGGCGCGGGGCCCGGCGATCCGGAACTGCTGACCCTGCGCGGGCTTCCGCTCCTGCAGCACGCCGACGTGGTGCTCCACGACCGGCTCGATCGCCCCTGCCCTGCTCGCTTTGCACGCCGGGACGCGGAGACTCATCGACGTGGGCAAGACCGGCGGCGCGGCCGTCGACGTCCCAGGCGGAGATCAACGCACTGCTGGTCGATCGCGTGCGGGCCGGCCAGCGGGTGTGCCGGCTGAAGGGTGGCGATCCCTACGTGTTCGGCCGGGGCAGCGAGGAAGCACTGGCCCTCGCGGCGGCCGGCCTGCGCTTCCAGGTGTTCCGGGCATCACGGCCGCCAGCGGCTGCGGTGCCTACGCGGGCATTCCGCTGACCCACCGGGACGCGTGCCCAGGCCGTGACCTTCGTCACCGCGCAACCTGGCCGGCGACAGGCGGCGACACCAGAGCAGGACTGGGCCGCGCTGGCCGCACTCGGCCAGACCCTGGTGGTTTACATGACCGGCCGCCGCCTCGCCGCCGTGACTGGCGCCCTTCCGGCACGGCCGGGCACCGGACACACCGGCGGCGGTGATGATGGCCGGCACGACCGCCGAGCAGCGGCTGCATCAGCCGGCACGCTGGCTGGCATCGCTGGCGGTCGCCGGCGCCGGTGTGACTCGTCACCGGCCATCCTGTATGTCGGCGAGGTGGTCGCGCTGCAGCGGTCGACTGGTTCAGCTGGCAGGCTGGGATCACGCCACGCCGAACGACGGGACCTACAATGCGGGACCGGCATTCCAGGAACGAGCAGCAGGAGGACGACGATGATCTACCACAACATCCTGGAAACCATCGGCCATACGCCCGGTGGTGCGGCTGAACCGCATGGCACCGAAGCACGTGGAGATGTACGTGAAGGTCGAGGCCTTCAATCCCGGCGGTTCGGTGAAGGACCGGCTGGCCCTCGCCATCATCAACGGACGCGGAGCGGCGTGGCGCGCTGAAGCCGGGGCAGACCGTGATCGAGGCAACGTCCGGCAATACCGGCATTGCGCTCGCCATGGTCTGCGCCGCCAGGGGCTATCCCTTCGTCGCCACGATGGTGGAAACCTTTTCCATAGAACGCCGCAAGATCATGCGCGCCTTCGGTGCCAAGGTGATCCTGACGCCGGCGGCGGAGCGCGGCACCGGCATGGTGCGCCGGGCCGAGGAACTGGCGCAGCAAGCACGGCTGGTTCCTGGCGAGCCAGTTCGAGAATCCCGCCAATCCCGCCTACCACCGGCAGACCACGGGCCCGGAAATCCTGCAGCGATTTCGCCGGCCGGCGGCTCGACTTCTGGGTCACGGGCTGGGGTACCGGGCGGCACGCTGACCGGCGCGGGGGAAGTGATCAAGGCGGCCCGGCCGGACGTGCGTATCGTCGCCACGGAACCGGAGGGGGCGTCACTGCTCGGCGGCAAGGAGTGGAAGCCCCACAAGATCCAGGGCTGGACACCGGACTTCGTGCCGGGGGTTCTCAATCCGAAGGTCGTTGACGAACTGGTGACGGTGAGCGACGACGAAGCGAAGGCGACCGCGCTGCGCCTGGCGCGGGAAGAAGGCATCTTCGTCGGCCTGTCGTCCGGCGGGACGCTGGCCGCCGGCCTGAAGGTCGCGGCCAAGGCCACGAAGGGCTCCTCCATCCTCGTCATGTTGCCGGATACCGGCGAGCGGTATCTGTCGACCTTCCTCTTCCAGGAGATCCCGGAGGGCTCCGATGACGAGTGGCTCGCCTCGCTCGGGCACGGCGGCAAGGCAGCCTGACGTGCGTTCCGGTGCGGCACCACTACCCGGCCTGATCGGCCAGCTCTGGTGCCTGCACTGGCCCACGGCGCAGACACAGGTGCAGGCGCCGGCGCCCGTGCCCGGCTGGGTGGCAGACCAGGGTGTGATTCTCGAAACCTGCCTCCGGCGGCTCGCCTACGGCCTGGGGCCACCGCCCCCCACCTCACCGGAAACAGGACCGCCGGCCCCGGGCGAGCTGCTTCGTGGTCCGGACGCCTACCGGCTGCTGCTGGAAGTGGCGAGCGGATTGCGGAGCCACCTGCCGGGCGAGACAAATGTGCTCGGACAGTTCCGCCGGGCCTGGGAACACGCCGCAAACCGTCTCGATCCCGAACACCGGCAACGGCTCCGGCCGGTCGTGGACGCGCTGCTCGCGGACACGCAGCGGCTCCGGGCCGCGCATCTCCAGGGCGTGGGCGGCAATTCCTACGGCAGCCTCGTGCGGGCACTGCTCGATCCACCGAGGGACGCGCGCATCCTGTTCGTCGGCACGGGGGAACTGGCCCGCTCCATGCTGCCGCTGTTTCGCGGGCACGAGGTCGGCGTCTGGAATCACCGCCCGGCGCCGCCGCTGGCCGGCGTCTCCCGGTGGTTCGCACCCCAGGCGGCCGACGACGCGGCAGCCTGGGCCAGCGCCCTCGTCTTCACCACACCGCGGGATGCCCGGCACGACGCCGCCTGGCGCACGAGGCTGGCAATCCATGGCGCCCGGCGCGTCGTGCATCTCGGCCTTCGGCGCCAGGACGGGTGGACCTGGCCCGGCAATACCGTCAGCTTCAATCTGGATGACGTGTTTGCCCTCGCGAGCGCCCGCGATCACCACCGCACGCTGCAACTCGAACGGGCCAGGGCGGCCTCCACCGGTCTCGTCGCCGCCCGCCTCGACGGCGGACGCCCGGTCACGACAACACCAGGTTCAGCCGCGTGCCTCGCCGGGTGAAACTCGGCGCCCGCGGGTCGCTGCTCGCCATCGCCCAGAGCCGCCTCGTTGCCGGAGCACTGGCAGCACGGCACCCGGGGCTCGCGGTGGAACTCGTGACGGTGAACACACGGGGCGACCGCAATCTCGCGGTGGCCCTCAGCGCTGTCAGCGATCCCGGGTTCTTTTCCGCCGAACTCGACGACGCCCTGCTCGCGGGCGACGTGGACCTGTGCGTGCACTCGCTGAAGGATCTGCCGACTACCCGGCCCGCCGGGATCCTGCAGGCCGCGCTGCCGACGCGCGAGAATCCCCGGGACGTCATCGTCTGGCGTGCGGACGTGATGGAGCGCCTGGCGGCCGGTGTGCCCCTGCGGATCGGGTCGTCGTCGGCGCGCCGGCAGGGCAACGTGGAGGAATTCCTCCGCATCGCGTTGCCGGCAACCGGCAAGCCTCCGGTCTTCCGGTTCACCGCTGTGCGGGGCCCGGTGGATGCCCGGCTCGCCCGGTTGCAGCGACCGCAGACCGATGACGAGGGCCCTCGACGGGGTCGTCCTCGCCCTCGCCGGCCTCGCGCGGCTGTGGGCGGACGCCGCCGGGCGCCAGGCCCTCGACGCGTTGCTGGCGAACGTGCGCTGGATGGTCCTGCCGCTGGCCTGGTGCCCGGCAGCCCCGGGCCAGGGCGTGCTCGCCATCGAGTGCCGCACGAACGACGGGGCCACGCGGGATCTGCTCCAGCCACTGCACGATCCGGTGACGGCGCAACTGGTCGCGGCGGAGGAAGCGGCGCTGGCCGGCATCCCGATCGCCGGGCAGCCGGCGGTTGGCGCCACCGCGATTCACCACGCCGGATTGGGCCCGGTCTGCTTCGTCCGGGGCAGCACGGCCGATGGCGCCGTCGAACGCATTGACTGGCGCCGGCCCCGGAAACCCGCCGGCGCCCGTGGCTTCGACGGCATCGCCTGGCAACGGGCCTGCGCCCGCCAGCCGGCGGGCCCCCAGGCGCAGCTCGCGGCCCTGCCCCGGCTCCGCCGCCATCTTCGTCGCCTACTGGCACGCGGCGGTACACCAGCCGCTGCCCGCGGACGCCCGCCTCTGGGTGAGCGGGGTCGAAGCTGGCGGCAGCTCGCGGCGCGAGGCCACTGGGTCGAGGGCTGCGGCGACAATCTCGGCTTCGAGGCACCTGCGTGCCACGCTCGGGTGCCCGGTGTTCAACCTGCCGCCGCTCGCCGACTGGACGGCGCTGACCTACGAGTGGGCTGTCGACGGCTGGCGGGATTCCGGCATCGGCCGGGTGCTCGCCACCTACGCCATCCGGCCACCGGATGACCCGGTGGTCCTGGCACAGCTCCGCAGCGAGGCGCGACTCGCCAGCCATTTCTACTGGAGCAGCGCGGAACAGTTCTATGCCCTGCGCGACGCCCTGCCGGGCAGCGCCCACCACGCCTGCGGCGCGGGCAAGACCCTGCGCGCACTCCAGGCGGCCGGCGTCGACGCCCAGCCGTTTCCCAATGGCCGGGAGTGGCGGCAATGGCTGAACTGACCGGACCGTCGCAGCGCCTGCGACGCACCCGGGACAACCCGCACATCCGCGAGCTCACCCGGGCCGTGCGCCTGCACCGGGAGCAGTTCATCCAGCCGCTGTTCGTGGTGGAGGGATTGCGGGAGCGGGAAGCCGTGCCGGGGCTCACGAACGTGCACCGCGAGACGGCAGCAAGCCTGCTGCGCCAGATCGAGGCCGACCTGGAACAGGGCATTTCAAAATTCCTGCTGTTCGGCGTGCCGGCCGACCGCGGCAGGACCGGGAGTTCTCCCACGCCTTCACGGCGGCGCGGATCGCCGACATCCGCGCCCGCTTCGGCGACGCCGTGTGGGTGGCGGCCGACGTCTGCCTGTGCTCCTACACGACACACGGCCACTGCGGCATCCTGAATGACGCCCACGATCACCTCGACAACGACGTCAGCGTCGCAGCGCTGGCGACGGCTGCCTTGCAGTTCGCCAGGCCGGCGCCGATTGCGTGGCGCCCAGCGACATGCAGGACGGGCGGGTCGCAGCGATCCGCGATGCGCTCGACGCCGCCGGCTTCCAGCGCCGCGCCCTCATGAGCTACGCGGCCAAGTTCCATTCCGCGTACTACGGTCCGTTCCGGATCGCCGCCGGCTCGGCGCCCGCCGCCGGCAATGCGCTGCGGGACCGGGCGAGCTACCAGATCGATCCGGCGCGGCCTGACGACGCGTTGCGCTCGGCGCTGCGGGACGCCGCCGAAGGCGCCGACATCCTGATGGTGAAGCCGGGCCTGCCCTACCTGGACGTGCTGGCCAGGCTCTCGGCCGCGATCCCTCTGCCCTGGGCCGTGTACCAGACCAGCGGCGAGCAGGCCGGCATCGACCTGCCGGCGGCGCACAAGCTCGCGGACCCGGCGCGCGCCCAGCTCGAGGCGTGGACCGGATTCGCGCGGGCCGGCGCCCACATGATCATCAGCTACGCCGCCCGCCGGGCGGCCACGTACCTGGAGCAGCAGTGACCCGCTCCGGGGACCTGTTCGCCCGGGCCCTGGCCGTGACACCGGGTGGCGTGCATTCGCCCGTGCGTGCCTTCGGCCGCGTCGGCGGCACGCCGGTGTTCATGCAGGGTGCCCAGGGCAGCCGGCTGCAGGACGTGGACGGCCGGCACTACGTGGACTTCTGCATGGCCTTCGGCCCGCTGGTCCTGGGCCACGCGCACCCGCAGGTGCTACGGGCGATCACGGCTGCGGCCAGCCGCGGCTGGAGTTACGGCGCCGCCGAAGCCGGCTCCCTGGAGCTTGCCGAACTGATCACGGGGCGACTGCCCTGGGTCGAACGACTGCGCTTCGTCAACTCCGGCACGGAGGCCGTGATGTCGCGCTCCGGCTCGCCCGGGCGGCCACCGGCCGCACACTGCTCCTCAAGTTCGAGGGCGGCTACCACGGGCACGTGGATTCGATGCTGATCCGGGCAGGCTCGGGGATGGCGGGCGTCGCGGACAGCGCCGGGGTGCCGCCGTCCATTGCCGCCGACACCCTCGTGGCCCCGCTGGACGACATTCCCGCCCTCGAGGGGCTGTTCGCCGCGCACGGCCCGCAGCTGGCTGCCGCGATCATCGAACCGCTGCCGGCCAATCACGGCCTGCTGCCCCAGAGCCGGAATTCCTCGACGCGCTGGCCTGGCAGTGCCAGCAGCACGGCACGCTGCTGATCTTCGACGAGGTGATCACCGGCTTCCGCACGGCCTTCGGCGGCATGGCGCGAGACCACCGGCATCCGTCCCGACCTCGTGACCTACGGCAAGATCATCGGCGGCGGTTCCCGGTGGGCGCCTACGGCGGCCGGCGCGACGTGATGGAGCTGGTCGCGCCGCTCGGTCCCGTGTACCAGGCGGGCACGCCTGTCGGCGAACCCGGTGGCCATGGCGGCGGGGCTGGCGACGCTCCGGCAGCTCGCCGACGGCACGGCCTATCTCGCGCTCGAGGACAACGGCCGGCTGCTCGACGAACTCCTGCGCGGCATTCCGGGCCTGCACGTCCAGCGCGCCGGCTCGCTGTTCTGGCTGTTGCTGGACGACAGCTCCACGCGCCGGGCACGATTCGCCGGCCGTCGGGACTGTCTGCCGGCGCCGTGGCGCGCTTCGGCCCGTTCTTTCACCGGCTGCTCGCCGACGGCGTGTACCTGGCGCCGAGCCCCTACGAAGTGGGCTTCCTGTCGACCGCCCACAGCGAGGACGATCTCAGGTCACTGGCTAGACGCCGTGCGGGCGGCGCTGCTCATGTCGGCCTAGGCACCGACGACCCGGAAGGTCACGCTGGCGGTGGCGCAGAGCTGCGGGACCGGCACCTTCGTGGACGAAGACCTCCACGCTGGCAACGCCGACCGTGCCGCCGACCTTCACCAGGGACGCCTCCGCCACCATCCGCTCACCCCTCGCCGGTGCGAGGAAGTTCACGTGCAGGCTGATGGTGACGACAGCGCGCCCCGCGGGCAGCGCGGTGGTGACGGCACCGCCGGCGGCCAGGTCCGCCAGCCCGCTGATCGCGCCGCCGTGGAAATAGCCCTTGAACTGCAGCAGGTCCGGGCGCGCGCCGATGGCGAGATGCACCCGGCCGCTCTCGGCCAGGAGCACCTCGATGCCCGCGAGGCGCGCCGCCCCCGAGAGGGCCAGGACTCGCTCGGCCAGGGCGTCGTCCCGGCTCATGCGATCGGCTCGACGAACGGCCGGCGATGCTCCGGCGCCGGATAGGGATCCGGCCAGAATTCGACCTGCCGGAGGATCCTTCCGTCCGCGACCGAGAAGAACGCGATCGACCGGTCCCGGCGCCTGCCGTCCGTCACGGTGACGTCCGACACCGCCTGCCCGCCGCCACCGACGATGCGGTTCACGGTGAACTGCCAGCGGCCCGCCGACGGGTAGGCCGCGTTCATCGCGGCGAAATTCTCGCGCCCCCGGATGCGTTCGCTGGACTGGGGCCAGTCGAGCACGTAGTCGTCTGCCAGCACCGCTCCCACGGCAGCGAAGTCGTTGGTGGCCATCAGGCTCCAGAATTGCTCCACGACGGCGGTCGCCGGCGCCGGGTCCGCCGCGCCGGCGAATTCCACCGGTACTCGGGGCGCACCGGCGGCCTGGGCGTCCAGTGAACGGCGGTACGAGAGGCAGCCCCGGATGAACTGGGGCCAGTCCGGCACGGCGGGCTGCGGATCCGTCTGCTCCGGTAGCAGGCCCCACAGCGCCGGCTGGTACCAGCACAGGTCGTGGCCCGCAGCGTCCCGGTGCCGCCGGATTCCCTCCCGGAGCTTCAGCACCTCGGCGACCAGGTCGTCGCGGGTGAGTGCGGACAGGTCCGAATCGGGAACCTTCGCGATGTGCATGGTCGTCACGTCCTGCCGGCCGCTGCCGGTTGTCGTTTGCTGCGGGATGAATGAGCGTCGCCCCGCACCAGCCACCAGACCACGATGGCCAGCGCACCCAGTGCCACGATTGTGCCGTAAGCCAGGAACAGGCGCGTGGAGAATGCCAAGCGCGATGCCGCGGGTGAGGTTCAGCGTCGCGTGCCAGAGCACGGCCATCAGGATGCTGCGGGTCCGCTGCCAGAGGAACGTGAGCCAGATGGCGGCCGACAGGATGCCGAGCCCGAAGCCGAGGAACTGCGGCAGCCCGAAATCCGGCCGCCCCAGGAAGGACGGCAGGTGCCACAGCCACCAGACCGGGAACAGCACCAGGGTGGCTGGCAAGGGACGGAAACGGTCCAGCAGCTTCGGCTGCAGGTAGCCCCGCCAGCCGGGCTCTTCACCAAGCGCCTGCAGGAGCGAGCCGACGAGGAGGAGGTCCAGCACGGCGCGGAGTCGAACCGAGGCGGCCGCCCGCGAGATCGGCCAACGACGGGAGCGCCCCGGACTGGAGCGACACGAGCACGCCGGCCAGCAGCAGGAAGCCGACCGGGGTCAGGAGCGCGAGGGCCACGCCACCGGCACCGACCCGCCAGTGCCCGAGTGCCCGCCAGAAGAGCTGCAACGCGGCCGGCCCTTCCGTGCGCCGGATCACGAATACCGCGGCAACGAGAGGCCCGAAGGCACCGACCACCTCGCCGGCCTCCTCCCAGCCGTCCGGCAGGCCCAGGTCGACCAGCCCCCGCCTCTGCAGCAGCAGCGGCAGCGCCGTGACCCAGGTCCACAGGTAGGCCAGAATAATGTAGGTGAGCAATGGCCGGGGGTGCATCGCCCGAGCCTAACCGGGCCCGGGAACTGCGTCACGCCCCGGGCCGGATTCCGGTTCAAGTACCCGCGCGGCGGGCCGATACAGAAGGGCACTTTTCCCGGAAAGAAAATGATGGAAACCTTCGATCTGCTGGTCATCGGCAGCGGCCCGGGCGGGCAGCGCGCCGCGATCCAGGCCGCCAAGCTGGGCAAGCGCGCCGCCGTGGTCGAGCGCCGCGAGATCGTCGGTGGGGTCACGGCCCACACCGGGCACGATTCCCAGCAAGACGCTCCGCGAGGCCGTGCTCTACCTGTGCGGCTGGCGCGAGAAGGGCATCTACGGCCGCAGCCACCGGGTGAAGGCAGACATCACGGCGGAGGATCTGCTCGAGCGCCTGCACATCACCGTGCGCCACGAGATCGAAATCATCCAGCACCAGCTGTCGCGAAATGGCGTGCAGCGTGATCAACGGCCTCGCCAGGTTCCTGGATCCGCACACGGTGCGGGTCACCAACGTCACCGGGCCAGACGGCAGAATACCGGGCCGACGTCCATCGTGATCGCCACCGGCACGGTGCCCCACCGGCCGGCGAACATCCCGTTCGACGACGAGACCATCATCGACAGCGACGGCCTGCTGCAGATCAAGAAGGTGCCGCGCTCCATGGTGGTGATCGGCGCCGGCGTGATCGGCGTGGAGTACGCGACGATCTTCAGCGCCCTGGACGCCAAGATCACGCTCGTGGACTCCGCGCAACACCATCCTCGACTTCGTGGACGCCGACATCGTCGACGAGTTCCGGCACGACCTGCAGTCCCGCGGCATCCAGCTGCGGCTCGGTGAGGAAGTGGAGCGCGTGGAGAAGCTGCGCCGACGGCGCCGTGCTGACGTACCTGAAGAGCGGCAAGAAGATGCGCAGCGACCTGCTGATGGCCGCGTCCGGCCGCATGGGCGCCACCGCCGAACTGGACCTCGCGAAGGCCGGCCTCAGCGGCCGACGACCGGGGCCGCCTGACGGTGCTGCCCACCTACCAGACTGACGTGCCCACACATCTACGCCGTGGGGGACGTCATCGGCTTTCCGGCGCTGGCGTCCACCTCCGCCGAGCAGGGCCGGCTGGCGGCCTGCCATGCGTTCGCCGCGTCCGCCGACAGCACGCCGGACTACTTCCCGCTCGGCATCTACGCCGTGCCGGAGATCAGCATCGTGGGCAAGACGGAGCAGCAGCTGCGCAAGGACGGCGTCGCCTACGAGACCGGCGTGGCGCGGCTGCGCGAGACCGCCCGGGGCCAGATCCAGGGCGTCCAGGAAGGCCTGCTGAAGCTGATCTTCGACCTCAAGGACCACAAGCTGCTCGGCGCCCACATCGTCGGCGAGGGCGCGACCGAGCTGATCCACATCGGCCAGGCGGTGCATCGCCCACGGCGGCACACTGGAGTACTTCGTCGGCGCCGTCTTCAACTACCCCACCTTCGCCGAGGCCTACAAGATCGCCGCCCTGGACGCCTGGAACCGCGTCCGCGCCTGACGTGGGGACAGCCGCACTTCGGCCGACGCGGCGTCCCGGGGCAAACTGCGGCAGGGCGAATTGAGGCATGTCCCCAATTGCCGGCAAATTGCCAAGGCCACGGCGATTATCTATCATGGCGGTCCGTTCAGGCTGCTGCGGGCCTCCCTTAGGAGCGCCTCCTGAAACGCCTGTCCTGAACGCCTGCTTGCTGGGCATCCTCGGCACTGATTGTCCTGACCCTGCTGGGCCTGTTCATCGTCCAGCCCACCCTGACGACCCGCCTCGTCGGCCTGGCCTTCGGCGGCGAACAGGGACCGCACCAGTCGGTGGCCGGAGGCACCGTTCCCCCGCTCGTCGTCGCGCCGAGGGCCAGCGCACCATTCCGCCAGGCCGCGCTCGACCAGGCCGTGGCCTGGGGCGGCACGCATGGACTCCCACGCGATCCTGGTCTGGCAGGGCGGCGCCCTGCAGCTGGAGCACTACTACCCGGGCCACGACGCCAACTCGATCACCGCCGACCCAGTCCATGCACAAGTCCGTGCTGGGCATGCTCGATCGGCATCGCCATCGACCAGGGCCTGATCAAGTCCGTCGACGAGCCCGGCGGCCACTTACATCAAGGAGTGGGCCGGTGACGAGCGGAGCAAGATCACCATCCGGCAGATGCTGCAGCAGGCCAGCGGCATCGACTTTCCCGGCTTCACGGGCCTGTTCCAGATGACCCTGGGTGGCGACGTGCAGCGCTACACGTTCAGCCGCGGCGATCATCGGAGCCCGGTGGCCAGCACTTCGAGTACAACAATCTCAATCCGGAAGTGCTCGGCATCCTGATCCAGCGCATCAGCGGCAAGCCCTACACCCAGTACCTGCACGACAACCTCTGGCGGTATGTGACCGACGACGATGGCAAGGTGCTGATCGATCGGAGAAGCACGGCATCCCGATCACCTTCTGCTGCCTCGATGCACCGGCCCGCGGAGCTGGCTGCGCTTCGGCCTGCTGCACCTGACCGGGGGCCGGGTCGGCGACCGGCAGGTCGTGCCGGCCCAGTGGATGCGGACATGGTCACGCCCTCGCCCACCAACCCGAACTACGGCTATTTCACCTGGCTGGGCACGACCTACGAACGAAGGTCCGCCGTACAACTCCAAATCGTCCGCCACGGCCTTCCACTCCGAGCCCTTTGCCGCCCCGGACATGATCTATCTTCGACGGCTTCGGCGGCCAGCGGGTGTACATCGTGCCGTCGAAGCAGCTGGTGATCGTGCACACGGGCCCGCTGCGGCAGGACTGGGACGACGCGATCCTGCCAAACATGATCATCAGGGCCCTGCCCAGGACTTCGGCGAACGCACGCGCAGGCATGCAGCCACTCCCGCCTTCGCGGCATCGCCTCCATGCTGGTCGCCGTGGCCTGCTTCGCCGGCATGGACGCGGTGCTGAAGATCTTCTCGGGCGAGCTATCCCCCGATGCAGGTCGGGGCACCTGCGCGGCGCGGCCTCACTGCCCTTCGTGCTGGCCTCCGTGGCCGTGACGGACCCTGGCGCGAACTGAAGGTCGGTGCGCTGGGAACTGCACCTGCTCCGGGGCGTGCTGGCGCTGATCATGCTCTGGGGTTTCGTCGCGGCGGTCAGCGTGCTGTCACTGGCGGACGCCTATGCCATCTTCTTCGTTGCACCTCTGATCGTCACCGCGGCGCCGTGCCCCTGCTCGGCGAGCAGGTGGACTGGCGGCGCTGGGCGGCCATCGGCGTCGGCCTGTCCGGCGTGCTCTGGATGCTGCAGCCCGGGCGGCAATGGGCTCAACCTGTTGGCGCGGTCGGCGCGCTGGCCGCCGCCGTGGCCTACGCCTTTGCCGGCGATCTCGGTGCGGGTGATGACCCGGACCGAAAGCACCGAGGCCCTGGTGTTCTGGTTCCTCGTGCTGCTGACGATCTTCGCGGGGGTGCTGGCGCTGCCCGGGTGGCAGCCCATCCGCGGGGATCACTGGGGCTGGCTTGCCCTGCTCGGCCTGTTCGGCGCCCTCGGCCAGCACTTCATCACCGAGGCCTTCCGCAACGCGCCCGCGTCGGTCATCGCGCCCTTCGAATACACCGCCATGCTGTGGGCCGTGGCGATCGACTGGCTGTTCTGGTCAACCTGCCCTCGCCCCGGCTCTGGGTCGGCGGCGGACTGATCATTGCCTGCGGGCTCTACCTGCTCGGCCGGGAGCATGCCGTGGGCCGGGAAGCGGCCGCGACGGCGGCCACCGAAACGCCGATCCCCTAGCGAGCCGGACTTCCCGGGCCCCGGCGCGGGCAGCCGTTGCGGCCGGCGGGCCGGTCAGAACGTATACAGCAGACTTGCCGACAGCAGGCTGACGTCATTCGCGCTCGAGACATCGAAGTATTCGTACTCGGCGCGAATCTGGAACCATGCGATCTGGAAACGCTCGCCAGCTCCATAGGCCGCGTCGGTCCCACTGTCGCTGACCGATTCGCCGCCCGACGAGGCCTTGGCGTCCCGGCGGAAGCCTCCCACCTTGCCGAAGATGCCGACAGGCCCGAGAGTCACCCCGGCGAGGCCAAAGGCAGCGAATCCGTCTGCGTCGATGGTCACGCCGCCATCGTCCGGCTTGCCGAAGTTCACGTGGGCGGCCTCGACGGCCAGATCGACGAGGGGACCGATGCCACTGTTGTAGGCGATCATCGCCTTGTAGCCGGCGTCGTCGCCATTGAAGTTGATGGACGACCCGTCGATGTCGATGTCACCCACCGAGGCCTGGACACAGGTGCCGGTACTTCGGTTTCGGAAACTCCCGGGCGTCCGTCGGGGAGTTTCCGAAACCGAAGTACCGGCACCTCCCCCGGTAGGAGGGGGACTACCGGATGCGCCGGTCTTCCGCCCTAGGCCCGGGCGACCGTGAGCCGCGACAATGCCTGGGTCGAAGGCAGGCAGGAGGAGCGGCGCCATGGTGAAGCTTGGGTATGCACTTTCCAGCGAGGACATTGCGCCCGCGATGCTGGTCAAGTACGCGCGCGCCGCCGAGGAGGCAGGCTTCGAATTCGCGCTCGTTTCCGACCATTTTCACCCCTGGACCAGCCGCCAGGGACAGAGTGGGTTCGTCTGGGCGGTGCTCGGCGCCATCGCGGCCCGCACCAGGAAGCTTCGGGTGGGCACCGGCGTCACTTGTCCGCTGCTGCGGATGCATCCCGCGATCATCGCCCAGGCCGCGGCCACCACCGCCTGCCTGTTTGGCTCCCGCTTCTTCCTGGGTCTCGGGGCCGGGGAGAACCTGAACGAGCACGTCCTGGGGGACCGGTGGCCGCGGGTAACTGAGCGGCATGCGCGGCTGCGGGAGGCCATCGGGATCATCCGCGGACTGTGGAGCGGGCGTGAATTTTCCCATACGGGCGGTTTTTACCAGGTGGACGAGGCCCGGCTGTACTCGCTGCCGGAATCACCGCCCGAGATCTACGTGGCGGGCACCGGAGCGGAGTCCGCCGGCATCGCGGCTGAACTCGCGGACGGCTTCATTGGCGTGGCACCCGATAGCGGGCTTCTGCGGGAGTTCCGCCAGGGCACCCACTGGAGGAAGCCGGCCATCGGCCAGGTCGCACTCTGCTATGCCCGTTCGGAGCAGGCGGCCCAGGAGACCGTCGTTGAATGGTGGCCCCAGTCAGGGCTGAAGGGCGACCTCTCCTGGGAACTGAAGACCCCCGGCCTTATCGAGGCCGCCTGCAAGGGGCTGCGCATCGAGCAGATCGTCGAGCACATTTCCTGCGGGCCGGACCCCAAGATCCACGCCCGGGCCATCGGCAAATTCATCGACGCGGGCTACGACCAGATCTACCTGCACCAGATCGGCCCGGACCAGGCGGCCTTCATGGACTTTTACGCCAGGAGCCTGCGCAAGGAACTTGCCTGACAGGCCTTTGCCCATTGGCAGGAGACCGGACAGTCGCCTCCGGGCGGCGTTGTGCTAACCGCTGCCCGGACCCTCACCCGCGGTCGGTGTCTCGACCGTCGTCATCGCCGTCGTCGAGTTCCGCATCGTCCAGTGCGCCGGCATCGAGTTCTTCATCCTCCAGTTCTTCCATGTGCTGGGCGTCCCGGGCGTCCTGCCCCTGGCCGCGCGAGCGGGCCTTGCCGGCCTCCTCCGCCTTCCGCAGTTCAGTCTCGCTGTCGGCCGGGTTCTTCACCGGCGAAGGCACCAGCCCCGCCCCATGGGACCTGACGAAGGCCTCGCTGCGGTCATTGAACCGTTTTGCCGAGCGATAGTCGCCCTCGCCCTGGAGCTCCGCTTCGCCCTGCTCCGTTGCCTTGGTACTTTTAGCCATAATGTCTCTCCCCTTCTGGTTCGCTTGCGGCACGGACGTCCCGCACCACCACGGGGTATTGTTCGCAGGCTGGCCCATCGTTGCCATCAGCGATCTCCTCGAACGTCGTCAGACATCGGCTGACACGACGCGCGACCCTGGGCGGCCGAGGGGGCCGCGGATCGTCGATCGGGGGCGGATCCGGCGGGCCCCGCCCGGGCCGGGCCGGCGGTTCCTTCACGGGTTTTACCGGCCGCTGGTCCGGCGGTACGGGCGGCCGGTCCGGTTGCTGCCCGCCGGACGCGATCATCGGTCGATCTTGTCGTGCGTTACCCGCCGCTCGAAGAGGCGGCGGGTAAACAGCACCACCATCAGCAGTTCGGGACCTCATTGCTCCGGCATGCCCCGGGCACCCTAGCCCTGCGACCCCACCTTGAGCCGGTTGACCACCCGCGTGGCACCGCCCTCGATGGCGCTCTCCACCGCCGCGCTGCGCTCGGCCCGGCTATCCAACGTGCCCTCCAGCGTGGCCACGCCGCGGTCGACCTCGACCGTCACGTCATCTGAATCCACAAACGGACTCCACCACAGCTCTTCCTCGATCGCCTGACGGATTTCGTCGTCCGCGCGAGAGACGGTCGCAGGGGGTCGATTCCAGCCGTTGGCCCACTCGCCAGAACTGTCCGGCCAGCCGTCGTCGTAGGCAAAATAGGGGTTGTAGATGAAAGGCAGACCCCTGCTTTCCACGCCCAGGTTATTGCGGACGGCAACGACTCCCGGGACCGCTGCCGCGAGGCTACCGGCCCGGGCCTTCTCATAGAAGGTATCAACAGCCCCCGCCAGGTACGCCACCCCGTCCAGTACCCTCGCTGTGACGCCATAACGATCGACGTAAGCATCCCTGCGCAGGGCCGTCTCCAGCCGGTCCTCGAGTTCGCCGTCCGTGGCGGTATTCGCTGGCCGGACTTTCAGCAGGTTCCTTACGCTGACCACTCCCACCGTGTGTCGGGCCGTCTCCGCTGCTGCGCGCTTGCCACGGGGACTGCCTGCCTCGCCGTGGAGCGTTACGATGCCGCCCACCACATCGATCGACGTGTGGAGATCGTCCACGCGCGGATCGTACAGCAGGGCATTCTTCACCGCGTCGCGGATGGCCGAATCGCTCGTGTGGACATACTTGTCCTTTCGGAGGCGTGGATCGCGCGCCCAAAAGCTCACCTGGAGGCCACTGTCATCCACCTTGCTGACGCCAATGGCCCAGGCGTCCGAACGGGCCGCGGTCTTTTCCGCAGCGCTGCCGACCGTCCCGGAGAGCGTGACCTCTCCATTCCGGACTTCGACATCCACCATGCCGTCGTCGACAAAGCGGTCCCAGCGCAAGCGCGACCTCACGTCGGCCCGGACATCCTGGTCGGTCCGGGAACTCCGGTAGACGATGGCCAGCTGGTTGTCGACCGACCGCACACCCTTCAGACCTTCTGCCAACCGCGTAAACAACTGCTTCTCGGACCAGGAACCGACATCGCCCGACAGCGTCGCCTTGCCCCCGGTTACGCGGACATCCACCTTGTAGGACGTGGCGGCGGGATCCAGCACGAGCGCCTCGCGGATATCGGTCCTGACGTCCGCGTCCGGCCGGTCCGGCGTGTTAACTTCAAGGCGATTCACAACCGCGCGGACGCCTTTGACCGTTTCCGCAACGCTGGCGGCCCGGCTCCGGGCAAGCAGGTTGGGGACCGTGCCACTCAGGGTGACGATGCCGTCCCGCGTGGTGACATCGATACGGTGAGCCGGCACCGCAGGGTCACCGGCGAGCTCAAGATCGATCTTGTCGCTGATCGTCTGGTTGCTTAGAACCGGGGGACCTGGCCACGGCCTCTCCGCGAGGGCCTCCTGCCCGGACGGCGTCAGCACCCGTCCCCGGGTGATGCCCTGGGCGGCCACCATCCCGGACCACACACCCGTGGCAAGGATCAGAAGGGCCAGGCTCCGGCACCAGCCGGTTCCGTACACTGCAGATTCAGGTCGATACATTCGGCGCATCGCGACAACTCCTCTCCACACATCCAGATACCACCCGTTTGTATTGCAATGGGTACAGACGTCGATGCAAGGACCATACCAGCACCCCGGACGGATGCCGGGCACGCCGCGACGAGCGATCGGAGATATTTTCCGGGACCCCGGCACTTTTTACCGGGCCCATCAGAAAAAACAAGGTGCCGGTACTTCGGTTTCGGAAACTCCCGGGCGTCCGTCGGGGAGTTACCGAAACCGAAGTACCGGCACCTCCCGGCGGCCCGTCAGTTCCCCAGCAAGCGCAGGAACTCATTGCGCGTCTGCGGGTGGGATCGGAAGTTGCCCAGCATGCAGGAGGTGGTCATCACCGAGTTCTGCTTCTCCACACCCCGCATCATCATGCACATGTGCTGGGCCTCGATGACCACGCCGACACCCTTGCCACCGATGGCGGACTGGACGCACTCGGCGATCTGCTTGGTGAGCACTTCCTGGATCTGCAGGCGGCGGGCGAAGAAATCCACGATGCGGGCGATCTTCGACAGGCCCAGCACCTTGCCGTTCGGCAGGTAGGCCACGTTGCACTTGCCGATGAACGGCAGCATGTGGTGCTCGCACATCGAGTACATCTCGATGTTGCGCACGATCACCATCTCGTCCGTGTCACTGGTGAACACCGCCTCGTTGATCAGCGCGCTGATGTCCTGCCGGTACCCGCGGGTCAGGAAGTAGAAGGCCTTGGCCGCGCGCTCCGGGGTCTTTACCAGGCCTTCCCGCTGCACGTCTTCACCCAGCAGCGTGATGATGTCCCGGAAGCGGTCGGTCATCGTGTCGATGGCGCGCTTCTCGTCCTGTTCGGACACCGGAAGTTTCATAAGCGGGATGGTGGGACACTACGCCGGCTCCTGTGGTTTCTTCGCCTGCGGGTTGGATTGTAATGACCTTGGGGACTGATTGATCGGCAGGTCCCTGGGGTGGCTAACGTCGGAACGCAGAAACCGGGCCAGGCCGCGAATCGTGGGCGCCTCGAATACGCGGATCAGGGGCAATTCGACCTTAAACCGGTCCCGGATCCGGGCCACCAGGCGGGTGGCCAGCAGGGAGTGTCCACCGAGCAGGAAGAAGTCGTCATCCAGCCCCACCCGGTCGGTGCAACAGAGTCTGCCAGATGTCCTGGAGCGTGGCATGCAATGGTCCCCTTCGTCGTCTGCCGGGATCGGCGCGCAGCCACCGCGGGTCCAGCCGGCACGTTCAAGAGCACCAAGCGACTGGCGGTCGACCTTGCCATTCGGCAATCGCGGCAGGCGATCGCAGGGGACGAAGCGCGCGGGAATCAGTGCCGGTGGCATGAGCGTCGCCAGGTGGGCACGAAGCGACCGGACGGTCGGCGGCGCCTCGCCTGCCCGCCGCGTGTAGTACGCAGCGAGCACCGGGTCGCCGAGGCAACGTCCTCCGCTGCCAGAACGATCGGGCCTCGACCACGCCCGGGCAGCGCCCGCAGCGCCGCCTCGATTTCGCCGGGTTCGATGCGGATGCCACCGATCTTCAGTCGCTCGTCCCGCCGGCCGGCGAAAACGAGCCTGCCATCGGGCAGGTACCGGCGCGCCAGGTCACCGGTGTGGAAGCTCGACCGGCGGCGCCGGCGGCCCTCCTCCGCGCAGCGGCCAGTAGCCCGGGCATCACGTGCGCGGCTGTCGAGGACGACTTCGCCAACGATGCCGCGCCGGCATCCCCGGTCGTCGACCAGCTGCACCGCGGGCCCGCCGACGGGCCAGCCGATGGGCAGCTGCTGACCCTAGGGCTGCGTGCCGTGGTCCGCGAACCACTGGGTGACGGCGGTGGCCTCCGTCAGCCCGTAGCCGTTGACGAACGCGCGCCCTGGCGGAAGCGCGCGCGGAACAGCTTCGAAGTCCGCGCGGCGCGCCACCTCGCCGCCCAGCACGACCAGCCGCACCCGGGACAGGTCCTGGCGGCAGGCGACGTGGCCGCCGAACAGGTAGCGGTAGACGGTCGGGCGTGGCGTGCAGGACCGTCAGGCCCCGGTCGGCGATGCGGTCGAGCAGGGTCTCCCGGTCGAACGGCGCACGTCGAGCGGAGCAGACCGCGGCCCCGACAGCAGTGCGCCAAAGATGTCCTGGACCGCCGCGTCGTACCCGTAGGTGGACAGCAGGCTCAGCCGGTCGCCGGGCGTCAGGCCCAGATTCCCGGCCCACGCGCGCAACTGCCGGAGCACGTTGCGGTGGGTCTGGGGTACGCCCTTCGGCGCTCCCGTGCTGCCGGAGGTGTAGAGCAGGTAGGCGAGGCGTCCGGGGCGGCCAGGCCGGGTCCGGCCAACGCCGCCGACGCGGGCGGCAACTCGTCACGCACGAGCACCACGAGCCCGGGCGCAGACGGGCGCCGGCGGCGCGCGATCCGGTCACGAGGCAGCGGAGGCCGGCGTCGCGGATGATTTGCCCGCAGCTCGCGCGGGCCGGCGCCAGCGGGTCCAGCGGCACGTAGGCTCCGCCCGCCTGCGAGCACGCCGAGCATCGCCGCCACCTGCCCGGCGCCCTGCCCGAACCACAGCCCCACCCGGTCGCCCGGCTCGCAAGCCCTGGCGCCGTCAGTTCCGCGGCCACCGCCCGGCTCCGTGCTGCCAGCGCAGCGTAGCTCCAGTCCGTCGGCAGTGCCGCCGTCGACGCCGGGCGCGCTGACCGCGAGGCGCTTCGGGCTGTGCGCGGCCACAGGCGGCGCAAAGGCTTCCGGCAGCGTCGCTGCCGCGCAGGGCTCCGCACCGGCGCGGCTGACGAATCGGCTCCCGGATCTCCGCCGGCGAAAAACGGCAGCGTCCGCGAGCCGCGCGTCCGGGTCGCCTACCAGCAGCCCGCCAGCAGCACGCTCGTAGTCCGCCGACCAGGCGCCCGATCGTCGCCGGCAGGAACAGGTCGGTGCTGTACTCGAACGACCGCGAGCAGCCCGCGGTGGTTTCCGCGAGCGAAACGCTGAGAGCTCGAACTTGGCCGTGCGCCGCGGGACCGCGACGGGCCGCACGTCAGGCCATCGAGCTCGAGGCGGCCGCCCGGCTCGCTGTGCAGGTTGAAGAGCACCTGGAACAGCGGCGTGCGACCGGTATTGCGCGGCGGCTGCAGCACTTCGACGAGCAGCTCGAAGGGCACGTCCGCGTGCTCGTAGGCGTCGAGCGTCAGCTGCTCGGACCCGGGCCAGCAGCTTCGCGCACCGTCGGATTGCCGCGCAGGTCCGTGCGCAGCACGAGCGTGTTCACGAAGAAGCCCGACCAGGCCTTCCAGGTCCGGTCAGCGGCCGGCCGGCGATCGGCGTGCCGACCAGCACGTCCTCGGTGCCGGCATAGCGGGCCAGCAGCAGGTCGAAGGCCGCCAGCAGCACCATGAACAGCGTGCAGCCCTCGGCGACGGGCCAGCTCGCTGCAACGCCGAGCCTGCAGTGCCGGCGGCAACGAGCCGGCGAGCCGCGCGCCGCGGCCGGACGGCAGCGCCGGGCGCGGCCGGTCGGTGGGCAGGTCGAGAAACGGCGGCGCTCCCTGCAGCTGTCCGCGCCAGTAATCCAGCTGCCGGTCGAGTTCGCCGCCGGCGAGCGTCCGGCGTTGCTCGGCGCGCGTGGTCCGCGTAGTCGCAGGGCCAGCGCGGGCAGCCGACGGGCGCCGCGTCGGGCGGCCGCGTAGAGCGTGCGCCAGGTCCCGGCTGAGAACTCCGAAGGACCAGCCGTCCGCCACGATGTGGTGGATGACGAGCAGCAGCGTGTGCCGCGCCGCCGATTGCCGGATCAGGAACGCGCGGAACAGCGGACCGTCCCGCAGGTTGAAGGGCGCGGCGGCCCGTTCGCCAGGAGCGCTCCAGCGCGGACCCTTCCGCTGCCGCCAGATCTGCTGGAGCGCCGGCGGTTGTCCGTCACTCACGAGCTGCACGGGAACGCCGTCGCCGATCCTCGAAGCGGGTGCGGAGGCTGGCGTGGCGGGCGACCAGGGCGTCGAGCGCCGCCTGCGAGGCCGGCAGGTCCGGACGCCGCGCAGGCTGAAGGCCCAGGCCAGGTTGTAGGCGGAGTTGCCCGGCTGCAGCCGGTCCAGGAACCAGAGCCGCTGCTGGACCAGCGACAGCGGCGCCGTGCGCTGGCCGGCTTTCGACGGCCCGTTGCACGCGGACGGGACGGCCCGGGACGGCCGGTCGCCTGCCCTTCCGCTGCGGCGCCGGCGTCGGCGGGCAGCGCCGCGGCGAGGCCTCGCGCCGTCGGCGACTCGAACAGGCTGCCGCAGCGGCAACTCCACCCCGAGCAGCCGACCGGATCCGCGCCACCAGCCGCGTCGCCAGCAGCGAATGGCCGCCCGCTGCGAAGAAATCCGTCGTCCACGCCGGCGTGGCTCCCAGCAGCTCGCCGAACAGCCCGCAGAGCACGCATCTCGAGCGCCGTCGTCGGGCGGCTCGCCGCACCGGTGGCGTCGGCCTCCGGTCACCAGGGCAGGCAGTGCGTCCCGGTCGACCTTGCCGTTCGGGGTCAGCGGCAGCGCCGGCAGCCACACGACCCGACGGCAGCATGTAGTCGGCAGGCACGCGCGCAGCGCTGCCAGCAGGAGTCTGCTCCGCCGACCGGCGCGTTCGCGGGCCGGACCAGGAAGGCCACCAGCCGCGCATCACCGGCCACCTCGCGCAGGACGACCACCGCCGCGGTCACGCCCGGCTGCGCGAGCAGCGCCGCCTCGATCTCGCCGGGCTCGATGCGGAAACCGCGCAGCTTCAGCTGGAAGTCCGTGCGGCCCAGCACTCGAGCCGGCCGTCGGCGCGCCAGCGGGCCCGGTCTCCCGTGCGGTACATGCGCCGGCCACGCCGTGACCGGCGCGAAGGGATCGGTGCCGGAACCGCTCCGCCGTCAGTTCCGGCCGGCCGTGATAACCGAGCGCCACGCCGTCGCCGCCGATCCAGAGTTCGCCCCGCGCGCCGATCGGCACCGGCTGCAGCTGCTCGTCGAGCACGTAGCAGCGCGTGTTGGCGATCGGCCTGCCGATGCTGACGGGACCGCGGCCCGTCGCGGACGCGTTCGACGCAGGACCAGACGGTGGTTTCCGTCGGTCCGTAGAGATTCCAGAGTTCCGCGCCCCGTCCCGAGCAGCCGCGTCGCCAGGTCCCGGTCCAGCGCTTCGCCGCCGCAGAGCAGGCGCAGCCCGGGAGTGCCCCTGCCAGCCGGCCGCGAGCAGGTTGCGCCAGGTCGCCGGCGTCGCCTGCAGCACCGTGATGCCGCGCCTCGTCGATGAGTCTGCATCAGCCGCTCGCGGATCCCGCAGGTCGTCATCGGTCGGCCATGACCGTGGTCGCGCCCACGGTCAGCGGCAGCAGCAGCTCCAGCACCGCGATGTCGAAGGCGAGCGTCGTGACGGCGAGCAGCCGGTCGCCCGGCGGCGAGGCCGGGCGTCCGTCGCCATGCTGCCAGGAAATTCACGACGGCGCCGCTCGGGACACGACCACGCCCTTGGGCTGGCCGGTGGAGCCGGAGGTGTAGATGAGGTAGGCGGGCCGGTCGCCCGGATGGCGCCATCGCCGGCGGGCGGCGCCTGGCAGATACCGCCGGTGAGCCGCTGCCACCGAGAATCCGGGGCCTGCGCCCGGCACCGCCGGTGAAGTCACGAGCAGCTGCCGCGCCCGAGTCCTGCAGGATGAAGGCGCGGCGTGCCGCCGGGTGACCTGGATCGAGCGGCAGGTAGAAGCCGCCCGCGCGCAGCACGCCGAGCACGGCGGCGAGCATGTCCACCGAGCGCTCGAGGCGATGGCCACGGGCGCGGCGGCCGTCATGCCCGCGCCTGCAGGCGCGCGGCGATCGGCCGCGGCCCGCACGTCCAGCTGGGCGTAGCTCAGCGGGCACGCCGCCGCACTCCACGGCCGTTGCGTCCGGCGTGCGGCCGGCCTGAGCGCCGAAACAGTTCGTAGATGCCCGGCTGTCGACCGGCGCACAGCCGTCGGCGCCGGGTTGCCACTCGTGCAGCTGACGCTGCACCGGTCGGCCTCGCCTGCACCGGCAGCGTCGCCAGATCGGCGCCGCCGGCTCGCTCGACGAGGCCGCCAGCAGGGTCTCGAAGCCCGCGCCGAGACGCTCGATGGTGGCGGCGTCGAACAGGTCCGTGCAGTACTCGAAGCCCAGCCAGAGCCGGCCCTCGAACTCCACCGCGGACACCGTGAGGTCGAAGCGCGCGGTGTCCGCCGGCGCGATCTCCGCCGGCGCCACGCTGAGGTCGCCGAAGCCGGCCGCGTCCCAGGGCGCGTTCTGCAGCACGAACAGCACCTGGAAGACCGGCGAGTGCGCGAGGCTGCGCGGCGGCTGCAGGACTTCGACCAGCTTCTCGAAGGGCAGGTCCTGGTGCGTGAATGCGTCCAGCGCGGTCGCCCGCACCTGCCGCAGCAGCTCGCGGAAAGTCCCGGCACGCCGTCGAGGCGCGTGCGCAGCGCGAGCGTGTTGGCGAAGAAGCCGATCAGGCCTTCCAGCTCCGTGCGCCGGCGGCCGGCGATCGGCGTGCCCACCACGAGATCGCTCTGGCCGGACCAGCGGGCCAGCAGCAGGTTGAAGGCCGCAAACAGCAGCATGAACAGGTCACGCCCTCGGCCGCCGCCAGTGCCTTGCAGTTGCGCCGTGAGCTCTGCCGGCAGGCCGTGGCCCAGCCGGTTGCCGCGATAGCTCTGCAGCCGCGGGCCGGGGCCGGTCCGAGCGGCAGGTCGAGGAGCGGCCGGCGCACCGGCGAGATGCTCGCGCCAGAACGCCGACTGCCGCTCCAGCTCCGGCGCCGGCCAGCCAGTCCCGCTGCCAGACGGCGAAGTCGGCGTACTGCACGGGCAGCTCCGGCAGCACTGCGGTCGCTGGCCGCCGGCGAAGCGGCGTAGCAGGCGGCCAGGTCGCGGAACAGGACGCCGGACGACCAGGCGTCCGACACGATGTGGTGACTGAGGAGCAGCAGCACGTGGTCGTCGGGCGCGAGCTCCACGAGGAACACGCGGAGCAGCGGCCCTCGCGCAGGTCGAAGGTGTGGCCGGCCAGTTCGCCCGAGCCGGCGGCGCAGTTCGTCCTCGCTGAGCGCCGCGGCAGCGCCACCCGCTCGACCGGCACGGTGGAGCGCGGCTCGCGACCACCTGCACGATTGCGCCGGCCACGCATCTGCAAGGTCGTCCGCAGCGACTCGTGGCGGGCCACGACCGCCGCCACGGCCTGCTCGAGCGCCCGCACGTCCAGCGGTCCGCTGCAGCCGGACCGGCAGCCGGACGTTCCAGACCGGGCCGGACCCATCGAGCTGGTCGAGAAACCACAGCCGCTGCTGGGCGAAGGACGCGGGGAAACTCGTAGTGCTCGCCGGCGACTTCTCCGACGGCATTCCGGCCGCGGCGTTCATTCACGGGCGCCCCGGATCGGGCGTACGGGGCAGCCGTGGAATTCTGGTCAGCGACGGGCCGCGGACTGCGCCAGCCGCTCGCTGACGCGCCGGGCAAGGCCACGCACGGTCGGCGCCTCGAACACGCTGATCAGTGGCAGCTCGACGCCGAAGCGATCCGCGACGGCGGCGACGAGCCGCGTGGCCAGCAGCGAGTGGCCGCCAAGCTCAAAGAAATCGTCATTCGCGCCGGACCCGGCGACACCGAGCAGCTCGCCGAAGATGCGCGACAGGGTCCACCTCGGATGGCCCGCGGTGCGGCGTCACCGGCGTCGTGCCTGCGGAGCGCGCACGCCGCAGCTGGAAGGTGCCGTCTGCGATGTCGCGGCGGCAGTGGCGAGCGGGCATATCGGGTCGTGCGCCGACGACTTCCTGCAGCAGCGCGACGTACTGGTCGAGGAGGCCGCTGATCGTTTCCGCGCTGTACAGATCGGTGCGCCAGGCGAGCGCGAGCCGCACCGTTCCCGCCCTCCTCGACCGCGTGCAGGTTCAGGTCGAACTTCACGGTGTCGCTGGCCACCGTCTCGCGTTGCCACCTGCAGTCCGTCCAGACTAGCGGCTCGCTGGGGCTGGTTGTGCAGGGCGAACAGCACCTGCACCAGTGGACTGTGGGCCAGCGAGCGGCGTGGCTTGCAGCACCTCCACGAGTTTTTCGAAGGGCACGTCCGCATGCTCGAAAGCCTGCGAGCGTCGACATGGCGCACCCGGCCCAGCAGTTCCCGGAAGGTCGGCTCGCCGCGCAGGTCCGTGCGGATCACCAGCGTATTGACGAAAAACCCGATCAGGTCTTCCAGCCGCCGTGTGCGAGCGCCCGGCGACCGGCGTGCCGACCAGCACATCATCCGACACCCGCCAGCCGGCCAAGCACCACCTTGAAGCCGGCCAGCAGCACCATGAAAAGCGTGCAGCCTTGCGCCAGCGCGAGTTCGCGTAGTGCGGCCACGGTCTCCGCGCCGGCACGACTCGCCCGGCCCACGCGCCCCGCGAGCTGGCCACGGCCGGCCGGGGCCGGCGGCGGGCAGCGCCAGCAGCGGCGGCGCGCCGGCCAGTGCCGGACGCGCCAGAAGGCAAGTTGCAGCTCCAGCCTGCCGCCGTGAACTCGCGTCCTGCTGCCAGCTGCGCGTAATCCGCGTATTGCAGCGGCAGCGGTGCCAACGGCACTGCACTCGCCCTGTCGGGCCGCGTTGTAGACAGCGGCCAGTTCGCGGCTGAGCACGCTGAAGGACCAGCCGTCGGCGACCAGGTGATGCATGACAACGAGGAGCCGGTGATCTTCGGCACCGTGCGCGAGCAGCGTCGACTCGCAGGAGCGGAGCCGTGGAGGAGAGCAAAGGGCGTCGCGATCAGTCGCTCGATATCGCTTGACGGCCGCGGTCGGTACCCGCTGGGCAGGTGGAACGCGAGCGGGACGAACAGCTGGACGGGCACGCCGGCCCGCTCGACGAAACCGGTGCGCAGCACCTCGTGACGGCGCGACGAGCGCATCCACTGCCGCCTGCAGCGCCGCGCGGATCGAGAGGCCCGCGCAGGCGCAGGACCCAGTGCAGGTGATAGGTGCCGGTACCCGGTTGCAGGCGCTCGAGGAACCAGAGCCGGTGCTGCATCGGCTGACAGTGGCAGCGGGTCTGCCGGCAGCGCGCTGCCGGGATGGACGGGCGCCGGCGCGGCAGCGAGGCACCCCAACCTGGCCACGGCCGCCGCGAGCCCACGGGGCGTCGGCGACTCGAACACCGTGCGCAGCGGGCACGTCCACCTGCAGCGCTTCCCGTAGCCGTGCCACGAGCCGGGTGGCCAGCAGCGAGTGGCCGCCGCGCGCGAAAGAAATCCTCGTCGGCGCCGATCGCCGGCGACGCCGAGTGCAGTCGGCGAAGAGCTGCGCAGACCATGGCCTCGACACGGCAGTCGCCGGCGCGGCGGCGTCGCGGCGGACCGCTCGCGTCCGGACGACTCTCCGGTAGGGCATCCGCCATCGCAGCGCCAGAGCGGCGCGGTCCACCTTGCCGTTCGGTGTCAGCGGCAGCGCGGGCAGCCAGAGAAACGCGGCCGGCACGAGGTGCTCGGGAAGCTGGCGGCGCAACGCCCGCTGCCAGTGTTCGCGCGGCACGGGTTCGCCGCGCGGCACGAGCCAGACGACGAGCCGCGGCTCGCCGTCAGCGGAGCCGTCATGCAGGCCAGCAGCAGCTGCGACCACGCCGGGCAGCGCCGTGATGCACGCCTCGATCTCGGCCGGTTCGATGCGAAAGCCGCGCAGCTTGAACTGGTCGTCACGGCGGCCGAGCAGCTCCAGCTGGCCCGCGCGATTCCAGCGCGCGCGATCGCCGGTTCGGTACAGGCGCGCTCCTGCCGTGCCCGACCAGGGATCTGGCGCGAATTTCTGCGCCGTGAGAGGCGCGTCGTTCCAGTAACCGACCGCGACGCCACCGCCGCCAATACAGAGCTCGCCGGGCACGCCCGCGCGGGAGCGGCTCTCCGTGTCGCATCCAGCACATAGACCGCCACGCCAGGGAACGGCGTGCCAATCGGCACCGGGCCCATCCACAGTCGCTGTGCTCGCCTCGAACAGGCAGCTGTCGATGGTCGCCTCGACGACGCCGTAGGAGTTGATCAGGCGGGTGCCGCGCGCCGAGATCGCGCGGAGCGCTTGAGCTCACTCCCGTACCAGGCTATCCGAGCCGACGATCAGCAGGCGCAGTGCCGGCAGCTGCTCGCCGGCGGCAGCGCAATGTTCGATCAGCAGGCGAATGACGGCCGGCACGAACTCCGCGATGCGGATCTGCCCGCGCGGCGCAGCAGTCCGAGCAGCGCGGGCGGGTCCAGCAGCACGTCCCGCGGGCACAGCACCAGGCGTCCGCCGGTTCCGAGCGCGCGCACCCAGTCGCCGGTAAAAACGTCGAAAGCGGCGCTCGCCATCTGCAGGTGCGCCTCCCCGGGCTGCAGGTCATAGGCGGACTGCCAGCCGGCGAGCGCGTGGCCGAGATTCGCCGTGACTGACCACCACAGCCTTCGGCCGGCCGGTGGACCCGGAGGTGAACAGCAGGTACGCGGCGTCATCGGGTGCGGAGACTGCGTTTGGAGATCCGGCGGGCTGGCGTGCGATCGCGGCCGCGTCGGCGGCCAGGTCGACCATCGGCAGGGTTTCAGGGGTCACGCCATCCGCTGCCGCACCGGGACGAAGACCTGATGACGGCATACGGCACGCGCGAGGCGCAACTCGATGGCCTCCTTCGTCGCGAGACGTTCGTCGACTTGTACAAGGTCGTGCGTGAATCCATACGGACTTCGGAGCCCGGCCTGTCGATCAAAGATCTCGAGGTCTTCTACATGGAGGCCCGGCAGGGCGACGTTCAGACCGCCGGCGATTCGATCGTCCGTTACAACCAGTGGCGACTCACCAACGACTCGACCGAACTGGAGCGAATCTGCCAGTACAACGAAGTCGATTGCGAGTCGACGCATCGCCTGCGCGATTTGCTGTTACGGCTGCGGCCGGAGGGGCTCCCATGGTTCACGCCGTCGGAGTCGGATGCCAAGGGTGAGACGCTGCGCAGTGAGCGCGTCGCACAAATAGAAGCCGCTCTTGCGCGCTACAAAGGAGCGTTAATTGATTGTCTGCCTGCCGACCAGTCTTCCTGGAACGTGGACGAGCGTGTGCGCGAACTGGTGTTTCACCTTTTGGACTTTCATCGGCGCTGCGAGAAGCCGGAATATTGGGCGATGTTCGCCCGCCGGGATCTGGCAGTCGACGAACTGATCGATGATAGTGAGTGCATCGGGGGCTTGGAGCGCACGGACACTCCCTCCATACCCGACAAGCGATCGTTCATTCGTGAATTTGCGTTTCCGGAGCAGGAGACCAAGCTGCGAACCGGCAAGTCCTGCACGCGATGTGACACTGCCAAAGACGTGGGCACGATCCATTCGATGGATGAAGAGCGGCGTGTGCTTACGCTGCGTTCGGGGGCCGACCGGGATGTGCCGGACCAGATGTCGCTGGGGCCTTCGGGTCCGGTCAACTCGAAGGCCCTTCAAACGGCGATCGCGCGTTTCGCCGATGCCCTTGTTGCCGGTGACGGACGCTTCGGCGCCGGACTGGCCTTCTTGCGCCGCGATCCGCCAAAATTCCACGGCCGTCCAGCCGGAAATTCCATTATCGCAGGCAAAGCCGATCTGGCCTCCGAGTCTCTGGCCGCCGCACTCGCGCTCGACCGGAGCTACCTGTTCATCCAAGGTCCACCGGGTGCGGGCAAAACGACGATCGGCTCGAAATTGATTGTCGCGCTGCTTCGCGCGGGCAAGCGCGTGGGCGTCACCTCGAATAGCCACAAGGCAATCAACAACCTGCTTGCGGCGGTCGAACGGCAGGCCAAGATTGCTGGCTTTTCGTTCGCAGGTGTCAAGAAAATCGGAAAAGATGAACAGGAACAGCGTTACGATGGTGATTACATTCGCAACGTGAGAACCGCTGATGCCATCGTCGGCGCACCTCCGGCACTGGTGGCCGGCACGGCCTGGCTCTTTTCCGAGCCAGGACTCGAGCAATGTATCGATTACCTTTTCGTGGACGAGGCTGGACAGGTCTCTGTTGCCAATCTGGTCGCGATGTCCACGGCTGCACGCAACCTCCTGCTGCTGGGTGACCAGATGCAACTCGGCCAGCCGATCCAGGGGCTGCATCCTGGGGATTCCGGCAAGTCCACGCTGGATTACCTGCTCGACGGTAAAGCTACGGTGGCGGACGATCGGGGCATCTTCCTTCCCGTAAGTTACCGAATGCACGAAGACGTGTGCCGCTTCATTTCGGATGCCGTCTATGATGGACGGCTCGAAGCGCATGCGTCTACTCAGCGGCGTTGCCTTGGCATCGGCAACATTGCTCATGCCGCGCTTCGTCCCACGGGCATCCGCTTCTGGCCTGTCGAGCATCAAGGACGTCGACAGAGCAGCCCGGAAGAGGTAACGGTCGTCGGCGCGATCCTCGATAGCCTCCTTGGGCAACAACACACCGACCAGGAAGGTACCACCCGACCGATTGTCTTGGACGATGTGCTCGTGGTGGCGCCTTACAACGCCCAGGTAAACCTATTGAAGGCGAAACTGCCGGCTGGCACGCGGGTCGGTACGATCGATAAATTCCAGGGCCAGGAGGCGCCGGTCGTGCTGGTGTTCGATGACCACGTCTAGCGCCGCGGATCTGCCCCGTAACATCGAATTTCTGTACGATCGCAATCGCCTCAATGTCGCTGTGTCGCGCGCGCAATGTCTGGCAGTGGTTGTGGCAAGTCCGGCGTTGCTGCACATCACATTGCAACACGCCTGAACAGATGGCACTGGTCAACACCCTTTGCTGGCTGCGTATGTACTCT
Organism: uncultured beta proteobacterium; assembly: GCA_963756765.1. Lineage (GTDB taxonomy): Bacteria > Pseudomonadota > Gammaproteobacteria > Burkholderiales > Casimicrobiaceae > VBCG01. The sequence continues at coordinate 49,339 of CAVWPC010000004.1, forward strand.
GATGCGCTTTCCGCCTACCCAGCTGATCGTCGCTAACTCTGGCGGGAACCCAATGGATCGTACTGAACGCTTCTACCGGATCGACCAGTTGCTGCAGGAGAAGATCCTGGTGACAGGACCGAGTTCCTCGATGAGCTCGAAGTGTCGCCGGCCACGTTCAAGCGCGACCTCGAGTACATGCGGGACCGATTCAACGCGCCCGTGGTGTGGGATGCGCACGCGCAGGGCTATCGTTATGAAAGGGTGCCTACGACAGGCCCACGATTTTCGCTGCCCGGGCTCTGGTTCAGCGAAGAGGAAGCCTATGCACTGATGATGATGGAGCATCTCTTGGCCTCGCTCGATCAAGGCGGCTTCATCGGACCGCATATTGCGCCGTTGCGCGCACGGCTGACTGCGATGCTTGGTACCGGGGAAGCCACCGCAGAGGAGGTCCGCAAGCGCATCAAGCTCCTGGCTTTCGCACCGCGCAAGTTGCCGCTCGCGCACTTCGAAGCGCTCGGTCGAGCGACGATCAAGCGTCAACGCGTGCATCTCATCTACTACGCGCGAAGTAGCGACGAGGTCTCCGAACGCGACGTGTCACCGCAGCGCTTCGTGCACTATCGCGGCAATTGGTACCTTGACGGGTGGTGCCACCTTCGCAACGATCTGCGCTCCTTCGCCATCGACGGCGTGCGCAACGTGACGTTGCTCGACGCCGCCGCACGCGAAGTGGCCACACGCACGCTCGATGCACACCTGGAATCAGGTTACGGCATCGTGCGAGGCAGCGGCGACGTCCAGTGGGCGAAGCTGCGCTTCAGCGCCGAGCGTGCGCGTTGGGTCGCCTCCGAGTGCTGGCACCCTGAACAGCGTGGAAAGCTTGAAGCCAACGGACGCTACACGCTTGAACTGCCCTATCGCGACGATCGCGAACTCCTACCCGAAATCCTCAAGCACGCGGGGGATGTGGAGGTGCTGGAGCCCGTTGAGCTGCGGCGGAAGGTGGCGGCAGCACACGGGAAGGCGAGCGAATTGAACGCCGATCGACATGGCGCCTGACCTTGTTGCCAAGGTCAATGCGCATGGACGGTGCGCCAACCGTTCTAAGTTAGCTGAGAGGCCGCATGCAGGAGACCTACGGTAACTTGTATGGCCAAGCCGCCGCAGGGCAACTCGAAGGCTGGAAAGCGCTCGGGTCGCTGGCCGAGTCCGGTGACGCGATGGCCATGTTCCTGCTGGGTCGCTTGCACGATGTGCCAACCCCAGGCATCCCCGCGCGCGATATTGCTCGAGCTCGTTCCTGGTATGAGCAAGCCGCGGCTGCAGGCCACGCAGGCGCGCAGTTCGCGCTTGGCAACATGTTCGATACCGGCGAAGGCGCGGCCCAAGATCCGGTGGAGGCCCGACGCTGGTACGAGCTGGCAGCCAACCAGGGTGAGTCCGAGGCGCAGATGCACCTCGGCAAGATGCTCCAGACGGGACGAGGCGGTGCTCAGTCCCTGACCGAGGCGGCGTCCTGGTATGCGAAGGCGGTAGAGCAGGGGCACGAGCTGGCGGCGACCAATCTCGGGCTCATGCACTTCCAGAAGACGCTTCCGGATGCGGACGATGCTCTTGCGCTCCGGTTGTTCGAGGCCGCCGCGGAGAAGCTCGACGGCCTCGCGCACCTCATGCTCGCGCGGATGTGCCTGGACGGGCGCGGGACGGAAACCAATGGCGCCCGGGCGCTGTTCCATTTATGCATTGCGTCGCGATTGCTTCCCGGGGGTGGAAACTTCGATCTGGCGCGGGAGTGGCGCGAGTGCATGCTCGACGTACACCCAGAGCTGCGCGAGGAATTCGAGGCGGATGCTGCGGCGTACATTGCGAGCCGCCAGGAAGCGTAGGCGTGCGAACCCTGAGCCGTATATCCAGATCCGAGTGTCACCCGCGCCGTGCCTTCTCAATCGCCGCGATGTCGATCTTCCCCATCTGCATCATCGCTTCGAACGCGCGCTTGGCTGCTTGGCGATCGGGGTCGGTGATCGCGGCGGTGAGGGCGCGTGGCGTGATCTGCCACGACAAGCCCCACTTGTCCTTGCACCACCCGCACGCGCTCGCCTGACCGCCGTTCCCGACGACCGCATTCCACAGGCGGTCGGTTTCGGCCTGGTCGTCGGTCGCGACCTGGAACGAGAAGGCCTCGTTGTGCTTGAACATCGGCCCGCCGTTGAGTCCGAGGCAGGGGACGCCCATCACGGTGAACGCCACCGTCAGCACATCGCCTTCGCGGCCGGAGGGATAGTCGCCCGGCGCGCGGTGGACCGCGTCGACCGAGCTGTCGGGAAACGTCTCCGCATAGAACCGCGCGGCCTCCAGCGCGGTGCCGTCGTACCACAGGCAGATCGTGTTCTTGGCAGTCACTTTGAGTCTCCCGCGCAGTCGGGGCCATCATACATCTGGCGCACCTCGCATTCGCCGTCGTACACGTCCCCGAGGACGCGCACGTGGAGCGCCATGAACTGTTTGCCCAGTTCGATCGCCTCGTGTGCGCGATCCCGCCTCCACGATCGCGTAGCCGCCGATGAGTTCCTTGGTTTCGGTAAACGGGCCGTCCGTCACCGAGACCTTTCCCTGCGACGCCCGTACGCGGGCACCGGTCACGCTGGGCATCAGGCCGCCGTTGTCCAGCATGACCCCGGCCCTGGTCATGTCCTCGGACAGCTTGTTGATTGCCTCGATCAGCTCCGGGACAGAGGGAAGCCCTGCCTCGTAGTCCTTGTCGCCCTTGACCATCATCATGAAGCGCATCGCCCGTTCTCCTTCAGAAAAGACGAAGGCTAGGGCGTAGACTGGCATCACAAAAGGTCCACATATTGGAATTCCAATGGAGCCAGTGTTCGCGTTTCCCCTGGTCGTCCCGGCGGCCGGCTCGCGATCGATCCTGCGCGCGCTGCACGAGCAGTTGCGGGCGGCGATTCTCGACGGCCGCCTGCAGCCGGGCTTGCGCCTGCCGGCCACGCGCGCGCTCGCCGACGCGTACGGCGTGTCGCGCAACACCGCGGTCGCCGCCTACGATCTGCTGCTGAGCGAGGGCTACATCGTGAGCCGCGCGCGGTCGGGCGCGTTCGTCGCCGACGGGCTGCCGCATCTGCGCAAGCGGCGGAACGCGGACGATGCTCCCGGCCCGCAGCGCCGGCTGAATGCGTTCTGGCGCGATCCTCCGCTGTTCATGCCGGCGACGGCGACGACGGCGCGCTTCGACTTCAAGCTCGGCGTCGCCGACAAGCAACTCTTCCCGTTCGCGACCTGGCGGCAACTGTCGGCGCGCGTACTGCGTGCATTTGCCCGCGAGGCGGCGGCGTACGGGCCACCCAGGGGAAGACAGTCATTGCGCGAGGCGGTCGCACGGCACGTCGCGTTTACCCGTGCCGTGGCCTGCCAGCCGAACGACGTGCTGGTGACCTCGGGCTCGCAGCAGGCGTTCGACCTCCTGGCCCGCATCCTGGTGACGCCGGGGCGTACCGTGGTGGCGGTCGAGAATCCCGGGTACCCGCCGCTGCATACGGCACTGGCGGCCGCGGGTGCGAGGATCGCGCCCGTACCGGTCGATGCCGAAGGCATGGTCGTCGCCAAGCTGCCGCCTGATGCGAAGGTCGTCTGCGTGACGCCATCGCACCAGTTTCCGCTGGGCACGGTCATGTCGATGCGCCGGCGCGCGGCACTGCTCGAATTCGCGCATGCACGCAACGCCGTCGTCATCGAAGACGACTACGACGGCGAGTTCCGCTTCGGCGGCCGCCCCTTGGACGCGCTGCAGTCGCTCGACCGCACCGATTCGGTGTTCTACATCGGAACGTTCTCGAAGTCCCTGTTCCCGGGCATTCGCCTGGGCTTCATCGTCGCGCCGCGATGGGCGCAACCCGCGCTCGTGGCCGCCAAGCGTGGCGCCGACATCCATTGCGGCGTGGTCGAGCAGGACACGCTCGCGGCGTTCATCGACGAGGGCCACATGGCGCGGCACGTGCGCAAGACCCGCGCGGTCTACGGCGCGCGCCTGCAGGCATTGCTGGACGGCATCCGCCGCGATCTCGACCACTGGCTGGAGCCGATGCCGTCCGCCGCCGGACTGCACGTCGCTGCACTCGCGAAGATGCCGATCGACATGGACGCGGTGGCGGCGCGCGCACTGGAACTCGACGTCGGCGTGTATCCGTTACGTCCCTACTACGCCCGCGGGCGCGCCGCGCCGGGACTGGTGTTCGGCTATGGGGCGATCGACGAGCACGACATCCGCGAAGGATTGTCGAGATTGCGCCGGGCGCTGCAGTAACTGCGCCACGCCGACACCGCCTGCATGCGGATGCGATCGCCGGACCTTCCCCAACGTGACTCGGTGACTCGGCAATTCGGTCTATTGACGAAGTTCGGTAATAAAGTACAATTTGTACAAATTGTACACGGGAGACGTCATGCGTACCGTAACGGCAAGCGAAGCTCGGCAAGGTTTTGCGGAAATCATCGAAGCGGCTCGGCGCGAGCCCGTGGTCATCCAGCGTCAAAAGCGAAATGTGGCGGTTGTGATGTCGATGGATGAGTACGAGCGCCTGGTCAATCTGAACGTCGCCGAGTTCCGGCGCTTCAGCGATCGCGTCGGCGCCAAGGCACGGGAAGCCGGAATGAGCGATGAGGTTCTGCAAACACTGCTAAGCAGTGAGGACTGATCGCAAACTGGTGATCGACACCAACCTTTGGGTCAGTCGCTTGCTCATGCCCGGTGGTACCGCGGCCGCCGCCGTCGATCACGGGCTTTCTTGGGGCGTTCCGCTGATGTCCGAAGAAACGCTGACTGAGTTGAGCGATGTCCTCGCTCGGACCAAGTTCGATCGTTATGTCTCGCGCTCGGATCGACAGCATTTCCTGCGCCTGCTCGGTGGCATCGTTCGGATCATTCCCATCACCACGCGCATTGCCGCATGCCGGGACCCGAGCGATGACAAGTTCCTCGACGCGGCATTGAACGGCGAAGCACAGCTGATCCTGACAGGAGACCAGGACCTTCTGGAGCTGCATCCCTTCCACGGTATCGAGATACTGAGCCCCGCAGACTTTCTGACTCGGCCCATCGATTGACGAGTGCTGCAAGTGCGGGTGGGCTTGCAACGGCGACTGCCTCCTCCCGCCGCCCGGGCATGCTTCACTCGACCCGCAGGCTCGCCAACTCGGGGCTGCCCGGCGGGTAGCGCAGGTTCAGCTTCTTCAACGCTTCGACGACGGCCGTCCCGATCATCAGGTTGCGGTGCGTCTTCGAGTTAGCTGGCACGATCGTCCACGGCGCCCAGGGCGTGCCGGTGGCGGCGATGGCGTCGGAGTAGGCCCGCTGGTACGCATCCCACTGCTTGCGGACCTCGAGGTCGCCGGCGGCGAATTTCCAGTGCTTGTTCGGATCGTCGAGCCGCTCCTGCAGGCGCGCGCGCTGTTCGTCCTTCGAGATGTGCAGCAGGAACTTGAGGATCACCGTGCCCGTCTCGGTGAGCAGGCGCTCGAAGTCGTTGATGTGCGCGTAGCGCTGCGCGGTCTGCGCCGGCGTGATCCATGCGTTCACCACCGGCACCAGCACGTCTTCGTAGTGGCTGCGGTTGAAGATCAGGAAGTCGCCCTCGGCCGGCACGGCCTGGTGGATGCGCCACAGGTAGTCGTGCGCCTTCTCGACCGAGGTTGGTGCCTTCCAGCTGACCGTATGCACGCCGAGCGCGCTGGTGCGCCCGAACACGCCGCGGATCGTGCCGTCCTTGCCGCTCGTATCGGTGCCCTGCAGCACGACCAGCAGCTTGTAGCGCCGGTCGGCGTAGAAGAGATCCTGCAACTTGTCGATCTCGGTGGCGAGCGCGTCGACGCGGGCTTTGTCGCGCGCCTTGCTGCCGGTCGAAAACGGCTTGGCGCCCGGATCGTGGCGCTTCAGGTCGAAACGCCGCGGGCGTGCGTCGGCGGCGCCGCGGTACTGGAAGTGCGCCAGGGTCGGGGTCTTCTGGGCCAAGGTGGGCTCCCGGTTAACGTGGGAATGAATCGGAGGGTGGTTGCTGCACTCGTCAACTGAAGAGTGTAGCCGGAGCGCATACCACTGGCACCGCAGGCCCAGATGCTCGGGCTGTCGGCCTCGGCCGAACGGTTGAATGCCTCGCATGAGTGGAAGAGGCAAGAGCCGATATTGGCACGCAGTCCAACCTGCGGGTGATCGACACTAGATTGGCCATAGGAACGCACAGGCAGTACGATCGAATCGACGCGGACAGGATTTGAAGGGACATCAGCATGGAGGTCAAGCCGGTAAGAACCAAGCGGGATTACGAGGAGGCGCTCCGCGTGATCGAGTCGCTGATGGTGGCCAAACGTGGCACTCCGGACGGTGACCGGCTTGACGTTCTTACAACTCTGGTTGAGGCGTACGAGGCCAAGCATTTTTCACTGGACCATCCCGATCCAGTTGCAGCCATCAAGTTCGTGATGGAGCAGCGCAACCTGACCGTGAAGGACCTGGTGCCCTACATTGGGCAGCCCAATCGCGTCTACGAGATCTTGAATCACAAGCGGCCGTTGACCATGGCGATGGCGTGGAAATTGCACCGAGGACTTGGCATCCAGGCGGAGTCGCTGATCAGGCAGGCCGCCTAGTAGCCCTTCCGCCCGCTCAAAAAATCTATCGGACAGCTGCATCCAAATCCCTTTCTCCCGGCTAGTACCGGGTGTGAGCCCCTTTGGCTCCACATCACCCAACCCGGTCTACAAGGAGAAATCCATGAACAAGCTTTCACGGTACCACCCTCGCCGTTGCCGTCGTCGCCACCCTCACCGCCTGCGCCGGCATGCAGTCCTCGAACGCCATGTCCGACCATAGCCAGGCGCAGCTGCCGGATGCCGTGAAGGTCCCGGCGGGCCACAAGGTGGCGATGGAGACGGTCGGCGTCGGCGAGATCACGTACGAATGCCGTGCCAAGGCCAATACGACGGATGCCTTCGAATGGGTCTTCGTGGGTCCGCAGGCCGACCTCAATGCGCGCAGCGGCGCGAAGCTCGGCAGCTACTACGGTCCGCCGGCGACGTGGGCGGCGAACGACGGCTCGAAGATCACCGGTGCGCAGGTGGCCGTAGCGCCCGGAGGCACGGGCAACATTCCCTTCCAGTTGGTGAAGGCCAATCCGGCGTCGAGTGCCGGCGCGATGATGGGCGTGACCTACGTGCAACGCGTGGCCACGAAGGGCGGCGTGGCGCCGGCGGACCCCTGCGTCAGCGCCGCGCTCGGCAAGAAGTCGGTGGTAAAGTACCAAGCCGACTACATCTTCTGGACGGCCGCGTAACGTTGTAGAGGTCGGCGGCGGCGGGCGCGCAGTACGGCGCCCGCGCAGGTCCACGTCCGAACCGCAGGCAACCGCATGCCTTCCGCCATCCCCTTCGACTACGAAGCCGCCGTCCTTGCCTGCGCACGCGGCGAGCGTTACGCGCTGCGCGCGTTGTACGAGCGCGAAGCGCAGTGGTTGCTGGGCGTGGCGCTGCGCATCGTGCGCGATCGGCAGCGCGCGGAGGACGTGCTGCAGGACGCGTTCCTGCAGGTGTGGCAGCACGCCGGCACCTACCAGCCCGCGCTCGGTTCCGCGCGTGGCTGGATCTATACGATCGTGCGGCATCGCGCGTTGAAGGAAGTGCGCGATCCCGGACGCGAACAACCGCTCGATCCCGAGGACCTCACCGCACTCAGTGACCGGCAGCAGGCGCTCGGCGGTGCGCGTGGAAGAGCGCGGCCTCGATGCCGAATCGCTGGAGCGGTGCCTGAGCCGGCTCGAACCGGCGCAGCGCGAATGCGTGGTCCAGGCCTTCGTCGATGGCTTCACCCATGACGAGATCGCCAAGCGCCTGCAGACACCACTGGGGACGGTCAAGTCGTGGATCCGCCGCAGTCTTGCGCTCCTCAAGGAGTGCATGGCGTGATCGATCTCAACGATCCCGGCGAGCGCGCGGCGGCCATCGGCGAATACGTCCTCGGCACGTTGAGTGCCGAAGACCATGCGGCCTTCGAGGCGGCGCTGGCGAACGATCCTGCACTGCTGGCCGGGGTGTACCAGTGGCAGGACAAGTTGCTCGGGCTGACCGCGCTGGCCGCGCCCGCGACGCCCGCGGCCGGACTGTGGCGGCGCATCGAGGGTGCGCTGGATGGTGCGCGCGATGGGGCGCGCGATGGCGCACGCGATGGGACGCGTCGGTACGTTCGCCGCTGTCGTCCGATGGCGCAGCCACCGCGCCGGCACCGCGCGCGCCGACGCGCACCGTAGCGCCGCCGCGAGTGCGGTGGTGGGAGCGGCTGCAACTCTGGCAGGGCTTGAGCGTGGCCGGGATCGCGGCGTCGCGTTGCTGGCGATGCTGCTCGTCGGGCGCGTCGGCGTTCCGGAGGCGCCGGGTGCGCGCTATCTCGCGGTCCTGCAAAGCCCCGACAGCCAGGCGACGGGCTACGTCGTCGAACTCGAAGCCCGCGGCAATCTGCGACTCATCCCGGTGGCGCCGGCGTCGGCGGTACCGGCGGGGCGCGCGTTGCAGTTCTGGACCAAGCCGCAAGGGGCGGCGGGGCCGACATCGCTTGGCCTGGTGCGTCCGGGCGAAGTCGTGCAGTTGCCGGTATCGCGCCTGCCGGCGGTGGAAGCCCAGCAGCTGTTCGAGATCACGCTGGAGCCCGAGGCCGGATCGCCACTCGATCGGCCGACGGGGCCGATCCTGTTCGTGGGCAGGACCGTTCAGATCTAGCGCTCACTCTTGCAGCGAGCGGCGTCCCATTTATGTGATGGCTCACGAAGGGCGTCTCGCGCATTCCGCGAACGCCCGGGCGTACGGCGAACAATGACCCTGCCAAGGGTTGGTCGGGCCATTCCGCGTCGGGTCCGCCACGCCGTAGCGTTGTAATGAAGAGCACGTCGAGATCGGAACCGCCGAACGCGCACATCGAAGGCCACAGCACGGGCAGCTGGATGACCCGATCGAGCACGCCGTGCGGCGTATAGCGCGCGATGTGGCCCCCGTCCAGATGCGCAGACCAATAGCACCCATCCGCGTCGCAGCACGCGCCGTCGGGCCGGCCGCGGTCGCCAGTGTGGACGAAGACGCGGCGATTGGTCATCACGCCCTCAGCCACGTCGTAGTCGAACTGCCAGATGGTGCGCACCTCGGTATTGGTGTCGGCTACGTACATCGTGGATGCATCGGGGCTGAACGCGATTCCGTTCGGAATCCCAAGTGCCTGCAATGTCCGGACCGGCGCCAGGCTCGAGTCGATCCGGTAGAGCGAGCCGCAACGGTCGGCGGGATCGATCGGATCGCGCATCGAACCCACCCAGAAGCGACCCACCGGATCGCAGCGGCCATCATTCAGTCGGTTCTCGGGTAGCGTGGGCTCGGGCGCCACGAGGGGTACCTTGCGGCCATCGTCGAAAGTGAAAATGTGCAACCCGCTGCGCGTCGCAATGAGCAGGCGCCCCACCGTGCTCGTCAGCGCGAACGAACCGATCTGCTCCCCCACGCTGCGTCGCTCGTTGTTGCCGGTGGCAGGGTCGAAGCAGTTGACGGTGCCGCCGTCGATGTCGCACCAGTAGAGCCGGTCGCAGCGCCAGTCCCAGACCGGACACTCGCCCTTTGGGCCGCCACCTTCGCGCAACTGCAGCACGCATTCCACGATGTTCACGAATGCCCCGCCCGTACCGCGCTCCCGCGGCTCCTCATGGCACCGCGAGCCGCTTCCGCTTGAAGAAAAGCGGAAGCAGCAAGAGCGCCAACGACACCACGACGCAGATCGCGGCCACGGGTCGGGTGACGAGCGGAACCAGGCTTCCGGCGGACATCATGAGCCCGGAGCGCAGATATTCCTCGCCGATGGGCGCCAGCACGAACCCGATCACGAAGGGCTGCAGCGGAACACCGGTGCGCTCCAGCAGGAATCCGAGAAGACCGAACCCCATCATGATCCACACGTCGAGCGGGCGATTAGCGACGGCATACGTGCCGACCACGCAGAAGACTGCAATGACCGGCAGCAGGTACGCCTTGGGAATCATCACCACTCGGGCAATCTGTCGCGCCGACACGACCATCATGAGGTACATCATGACGTTAGCCACGAATGCCGCGCCGATGATCGAATAGACGACGGGTGCATTGTTCACGAACAACAGCGGCCCGGGCTGGATGCCGTGGAGGATTAAGGCACCGATCAGGATCGCATCGATCACGCTGCCGGGGATGCCCATGGCGATGAGCGGAATCAGCGCACCGCCGATGGTGGCATTGTTGGCGGTTTCGCTGGCGATGATGCCTTCGGGTGCGCCCTTGCCGAACTGATCGCGGTTCTTCGACGTGGTCTTGGCGACCGAATAGGAGACGACCGAGCCGACGTTGGCGCCGATCCCGGGCAGGATGCCGATCCAGGTACCGATGAGCGAACTCTGCAAAAGATTCTGCCAATGACGGCGGATCTCGCGGAGGCCGATGACGATGCCCTTCGTGTTGCCCACCATTTCGGGGACCTTGGCCCTGATGCCGAGGATATCGGCGAGGATCTGGTTGAAGGCGAAGATGCCCACGAGCACGGGAAGGAGGCCGAAGCCGCCTTCGAGCGCATGGAAGCCGAACGTGAGCCGCACGAACCCTGTCGATGGATCCACGCCCGGCAGGGCCACCAGCACACCGAGGAATCCCGACAGCAGGCCTTTCATCATCGACGCCTGGCTGATCGTCACGATCAAAACCAGTGCTGTCAATACGAGGCCAAAGTAGTCGAATGGCCCAAGCAGCACGGCCCACTCCGACATCGGCCTCGCCAGCACGACGAGGAAGATCCACGAGATGAGGCCGCCGATGAATGAGGCGGTGATGCCGAGCCCCAGCGCGCGGCCGGGCTCGCCGGCGCGCGCCATCGGAAATCCATCGAACGTGGTCATGATGTTCGACGGCGTGCCAGGCATGCGCAACAACGTGGCAGTGATGAGACCGCCGCTGATTGATCCCACGTACATCGCCACCATCAGCACCATCGACAGCGTGTCGCTCATGTGAAAGGTGAGCGGTAGCGTGAGGGCAATCAGCATGGCGCCGGTGAGACCCGGAATCGCCCCTACGACAATTCCGAGCAGCGTGCCGATGAAGCAATACAGGAATGGCAACGGCTGGAGAAGGTACAGCAGCCCGTCGAGGATCGGGCTCATCGCGCGCGAATGGGCATTGCCGGACAAATCATCATGGCAGGTCCACCAGGAATACCTTCGTGAACACGTAGGCGCAGCCCCATGCCATGATCGCGGCGATCACTGCGCCGACCACCAGCATCCGGCGGGAAACGCCACCCAGCGTACCGATCATCAGGAGCAGATAGACGAACGTCGATAGCGCGTAGTCGACTCGCAGCGTGAGTGTCGTGGCATAAAGGATCGACCATCCCAACGCCAATGCGACGAGCCGCCCCTGGGGTGCGCCTTCCGGAGCGAGGATCGTGGGGTCGGTGGCGTCGGCCGTGACTGAATGCCGCCGCAGGAACGCCCGCGCGAGGATCGCCACCGCTAGCACGGCAAGGATTGCCGCAGTTGCGCGTGGCAGCCATGCCGATCCGAGCACGTCCTGCTGCGCGATGCTTTTGATGTGGAAGCTATCCCAATAGACGGCGGCACTGAGCGCGAGTACTCCCAGCCCCAGGAGCGCGTCCCGGAACGACCCGCGCTCGAACATCGAGGGCACTACGCCGGGACCGCCGTCGCGTTGGATCGTGGACGATGCCTGCGGCATGCCAGATCGGCGATCACTGGCCCTTTGGCAGCGAGCGCTCGAGCTTCGCGTATTCCGCGTCTAGGTAGGGCTTGATCTGGTCGCTACCGATGAACACTGGGGTCATCTTGATTTCCGCGAACTTCTTCTTCATGAAGTCGGACTCGACCGCCCGCTTCAGCACGTCGGAAAGATACTTGATCTGGTCAGGCGGAGTGCCCTTCGGCGCGAACCACATCTGTGCCGTCTCGAACACTGCGGGATAACCCTGCTCGGTGGCGGTGGGCAGGTTAGGGTGGTTGGGATCCCGCTTGGCGCCCAGCGAGGCGATCGCCTTTAGCCCCTGTTGCGAATAAGTAGGAATCTCGGCGCCGGCGAAGGCCGCGACCTGCGCATGACCGCCCTTGAGTGCGGCAAAGGCCTTGGCGCCCCCACCCACCTGGGCGAAGCGGAACTTTGCCCCGGGTGCGGCGCCCTGGAGCAGGAGGCCGGCCACGTGATTAATGCCGCCCATGTTGACCGCCATGATGATCGTGTCTGGCTTGTCAGTGGCGGCCTGCATCAGGTCTTTCAGCGTGTTGTAGCCCGAGTCGTCGCGCACCATGATCGCCTGGTAGATGCTGCCGGTAATAGCGATGGGCTCCAGGTCCTTGTAGCTGAAATCGATTCGCCCCATGGCCTGGCTCGCCAGAAGAGCCGCTTGGTTGAAGAGCAACTCGTAGCCATCGGGCTTGGCGTCTTTCACGCGGCGCGATCCCACCGCAGTACCGCCGCCCGGGACATTCACCACCGCAATTGGCTGTGGCATTAGCTTGTTCTGCTCGATCGCACTTTGCATCAACCGTACGAACACGTCCGATCCGCCGCCGGCGTCGAACGGCACGACTACGCTGATTGGCTTTTCCGGATATGCGGCTATTGCGGGCAGCGACACTGCGGCGGCCGCCGAGATGGCGAGAACAAATGCGGCGGTGCGATTCATGACGTCCTCCGTTGGCAAGCGGTGTTCGCGGCAAGCGCGGCCCGCCGGTTTGTTCAGTGAGGCGCGCTCTTACACGCGCCGCGTGCACATCCATCCTTCGCGGGTGGCCGCGCAATGCGAGAGGGGGGATTCTTGTCCATTCTCCGCCCTCTGGAAATGACGATATTAGACATTATCGATTATGTCAACGATAATGTATTCGGCGCTGCGGATGCGCGCGAAGTCATGATTGGTTCTCAATAACTTGATCGGCGTGACCCATGGGTGCAAACGACAGACCAACATACAACGTGCGTCCGGATCGACTCGCGCGACTCGTAAGCGCCATCTTCGCCAAGGCCGCCGTACCCGAGGCGGATGCCGACGAGCTGGCCGACGCGTTGGTCGAGGCGGATGCGCGCGGCATGCACTCGCATGGCGTCCAGCGCGTGTCGCAGTATCTGCCGAAGCTTCTCGCCGGCGGGATCCGGCCGGCCACGCACGGCAATGTGCTGGTTGACGACGGCGCGGTGCTCCTGCTCGACGGCGAGGACGGCATCGGCCAGATCGTCTCGAACCGGGCGATGCAGGGGGCTATCGATAAGGCGGCCAAGTTCGGCGCGGCCCTCGCCATCGTGCGTAACAGCAATCACCATGGGGAGAGCGGGCGGTACGCGTCGATGGCCGCCCGCGCCGGCATGATCGGTATTGTCACGTCAAACGGTTCACCGAGCACGCCCGCGTGGGGGGCGACCGCGCCGCGCGTGACGGGCCCATGGCCGCTCGCGATTGCAGCACCGGGGGGCCGCGAACCAATGGTGCTCGACATGTCGCTCGGAGTGGTGTCAAAAGGGAAGATTCAGCATCATGCCAACACACAGCAGAAGGTGCCGCCCGGATGGGGCTACGACCGCAACGGCGCCAGCACCGACGATCCCCGCAAGATCCTCGATGGCGGCTGGTCGGCACTCATCGGCGACTACAAGGGATGGGGACTGCTGGTGATGATCGAGGTGCTCACCGGCGTGCTGTCGGGGGGGCGCATCGCCAACGAGATCACTGATTTGTTCGGCGGGCCGGCGGAATCACCGCAGGGGCTGAGCCACATGTTCCTCGCCATCAATGTCGCCCCGTTCCAAAGCGTCCACGGGTTTGTCGCGCGTATGGAACAGATGGAGCGCTTGCTCAAGGCCTCGTCGCTTGCGCCTGGGTTCAGCGAAGTCCTGCTTCCCGGCGAACGCGAGTCGCGCAGCGCGCGGGCCGCCGTGGAGGCGGGCGTGGAACTGCCCTGGGCAACGGTGGCGGCGCTGGTTACTGCGGGCCGCCAGCTCGGCTGCCCGGCGGCGATGATCGCCGACGCCTTTCCCAACATTGATTGACGAGAACGCCATGAGCGAAGCATCGAACGAAACGCTAGCACTGGTCGCGCGCCTGTCCCGACTCGATTCCGGCGCGCTGAGCGACGTTCTGGACAGCATGGGGCTCGTCCACCAGGTACTGTCGAACGAGTTGCGTCCGGTGAGTACGGGTATGCGCGTGGCCGGGCCGGCCTTTTGCATTCGCGGCGCGAGTGCGGCCGGCGGGACGGACATACCACCTCCTGCAGGCAAGACCAAGCCCGCATTCGAAATTGATCGTCATATGTACGACGGCTGCGTGGCGGTGGTCGAAACCGGCCATCACCGCGAAGGCGCCGTAATCGGCGGCAACGTGTCGCTGAGCTATCTGCAGCATGGGTGCAGAGGTGCAATTGTCGATGGGCCAGTGCGCGACGTCGAGCAGTTTGTCGGTCAGGGATTCATGGTGTTCGCGTCCACCTTGTCTCCGCTCAGCAGCAAGGGCCGCTGGGCATTCGTCGACTACGATGTGCCGGTGACGATGCCCGGGCTGGTGACCAATGCGGTCCGCATCAATCCGGGTGACCTGGTGTTCGCCGACGCCGAAGGGTGTGTCGCCATCCCGCGGGCCCTGGGAGAGCAGGTAATCGCCGACGCGGAGACGCTCATGGCGGTTGAAGCGCGTATGCAGGAGGCCCTGGGCAAACGCATCGATCGGGAGCAGGTGTACGCCGACAACAACCCACGCGCTCATATCAAGCTGGCCCGGAGCTAAGTACCTGTTCCGCGTTTTCAAAGAGAAATAGTCGAACATGGACGTCGAGCAGGTCGTCGCGCACGAGGATTTTCGCGGTATTCCCGTTCACGTGACCCGGGCGCCGGGGGCGCCACTCATTTTTCTCATCCGGATGATCGCCTGGGAAACGGGGATCTGGAATCCGGTATGGGCTCACCTCATGGACCGCTTCACGGTGGCCAATTTCAACTTCTTCGATACTGAAGCGGCCGGGAAGATGGACGACCCGAAGCAGGGCTTCGCGCTCTTCGCGCGGCACTGCGTGGATATCGCGCGGTGGCTCGGCTACGACACGTTTCACATCCTTGGCTGGGTAGGCGGGACGCAGGTCGCGATGCGCTGCGCAATCGACTATCCCGACCATGTACGTTCGTGCACGCTGCTCAATCCGCACTTCGAACTGCCGGACATGCGGCCGGTGCAACTTGGGAATCGTTTCAAGCAGGTGATCCAGGAAAAAGACCAGGAGTTGTACAGTTACTACTGGGCGATGTCGGGCCTTTCGAATGCCTTCGTCGAGAGCAATTTCGACGCCGTGAAGTCCCTCGTCGAGCGGCGGGTGGCGACGGACAGGTTCGTGGTGGGCGGCAGCGAGCGCTTCGTCCAATGGTCGCGTGCGCTGCGTACCAAGTGCGTGAGCGATGACGAACTTGCGAACATCGCAGTACCGACGCTCGTGGTGGGCGGGGAGATCGAGCGCTGGAACGCAGGTCCAGGCCCTGCCATGGCGCGGATGCTGCACGCGCGCATTCCCAACGCTTCGTTCGCGATGCTTCAAAACCTTGGTGAGCTGGCGCTGGTCGAAGCTCCGGAGATATTCCTCGAGGTCTTCGACTCGTTCGTGTCTCAGCTTCCGGCGGCCGGCGGCCCGTCTAGGCTTTGACCCTCACCACGCGGCGGGTGGATCGCGTGCTCACAGGACGCGGTTTGGGGGGCGCACCGGGAGTGGGCCACCGCTGCGAGGCAATGTAGGCTTCCTTCGGCCGGTTGACATGAATGCGATTGACTTCAACGAGCGTGCGGCGATCGCCCTGCATCAAGGCATCGATGAGCTTGCCGTGTTCTTCGATTGCGAGATTGAGGTGATTCCGATCGGCGAATCCGCGGGAACGCACGCCGTGCGTGAGCCACGTATATTTCTTGATGGCGTCGGCCAGGACGGGATTGCCGCAAGCGCCGAAAAGTGTGTCGTGGAAGGACTCGTTCAGGCGGAAAATGGCTGGGAGATCGGTGCGGAACACGGCGTCGACGTAGCGCTCGTGCGTCGCCCTCAGATCGGCGACCAGCGCCGGGCTAGCTGGCAACCGTATGCGGCGCATCGCCTGCTCCTGCAATGCCTCACGCACTTCATAGATGTGCTCGATCTCCTCCAGGCTGAATGCGCGCACCACCGTGCCGCCCGCGCGGTCCCCGGTGACAATGCCCAGTTCCTCGAGGCGCTGGAACACACGCCGCGACAGATGGCGCGTGAGATCAAACCGCCTCATCACGTCTTCCTCGGTCAGCCGCTCGAAAGGGCGCAACCGGCCGAAAATCACATCCTCTTCCAGCGCACTCACTGCGGGTGCGATCTCCCCGTCCTTGCGTTTCCTAGGCATGGGCGGATAGCTCTTGCAGTGGACAGCGTCTGGACATGCGGCTCATGATCGAGTGATGAAGCAGGAATCTACTCTCAACCCGCGGTGTGCGCCAACGCTCGCGAGTGTTCGATGTGCACACGGCGACGTCTGCCCTGGAGCTTGCCGGTGAAATCCATCCTCGTGACTGGCGCGGCCGGGCGCCTTGGGTCGCACCTGCGGCGCGGGCTTGCCGGACGCTATCGCATGCGGCTGACGGATCTGTGGGCGATCGACGAACTGGCCAACGGCGAGACTTTCGCGACGGCCGACCTCGCAAGCCTCGACGACATGCTGAGGGTGACGCAAGGGATCGATGCCGTCGTGCACCTCGGCGGGATTCCCGTCGAGGCCGCGTGGGGGGATCTTCTCCCGGCGAACGTGGTCGGAACCTACAACGTGTTCGAGGCTGCGCGGCGCAATGGTGTGAAACGCGTACTGTTCGCCAGCAGCAATCATGTGACCGGCTTCTATCGCCGCGAGGACGTGGTGGACCATAGGAGTTACCCGAAACCGGACAGCCGATACGGCGTGGCCAAACTGCTCGGCGAACAACTGGGAAGCCTCTACGCAAACCGTTATGGCCTCGAAGTACTGTGCATGCGCATCGGTTACGTCAATGACGCGCCCGGCAACGAGCGCCGTCTCGCAATCTGGATCTCGCCACGTGACCTGGCGCACCTGGTCGAGGTCGGCCTCGAGCATCCCGACATTCGCTATGAGATCGTCTACGGCGTCTCTGCGAATGATCGTAGTTGGTACGACAATTCCAACGCACTTCGACTGGGCTATCGACCGCAGGACAACAGCGAGCGGTTTGTAGCTGCGATGGCGCTAGCTGACCACCCTGACGGCGGGCGTGGCGAAACTGTCTTCCAGGGGGGCAGCTACGTGGACCCCGAGATCGATGCCAACCTGCCGCCGATCCCGGGACGTGCGGGCGGAAAATTGATGTGAGCGCGCCCGGCGCTTTCGGTGTCTCCCGCGCCGTGAATGCCCGTCGGGCGCCGCGCTACGCTGCGCCTGCGGGCGCATGCGACACTCATTTGCACTTCTACGCCGGTGAATCCACATCACGGCCCGGAGCGCCGCGCGTGCCTGGAACATTCGCCCTAGCCGATTACCGGCAAGTGCAGCGTAGACTCGGACTGCGCCGGGCGGTCGTGGTGCAGCCCAATGCGTACCAAACCGACAACAGTGTCGCGCTCGCCGCCCTTGGAGAGCTCGGGACCGATGCGCGCGGCGTGGCCGTAGCACCACTGGACGTCGCCGATGCCGAACTCGCGCTACTCACCGATGCGGGCTTCGTAGCGCAACGCATCTTCGCGCTTCCCAATGGCGCCATGGGGTTTGAATCCATGACCGCCATCATGGCGCGTGTCCACCCCTTCGGTTGGCACGCGAACATCCAGCTCGATGGGCGGACCCTGCCTCAGCACGAGGCGCAGATCCGCGCGCTGCCGGGCCGGTTCGTAATCGATCACGTCGGCAAGTTCCTTGAGCCCGTTAGCGTCGACCATCCCGCATTCGTTTGTCTTTTGCGACTACTGGACACTGGCCGCTGCTGGGTCAAGCTCGCGGCACCATATGAAGTGTCGCATAGCGGGGCGCCGCGCTACGAAGACGTCGGAGCGCTGGCTCGGAGACTGGTGGAGCATGCCCCGGAGCGCATGCTCTGGGCCAGCAACTGGCCGCACCAGTCCGCGAAGCCTGCACTCCCCGACGACGCCGATCTATTGGACCTCCTGCTGGACTGGGCGCCGGATTCCACGAATCGGGCGAAAATATTGGTGGACAATCCAGCCATGCTGTATGGCTTCTCGGACGTTGGCGCGACCTCGTGAGGGGGTTAGTGCCGCGTCGTACACGAACCTTGCCGAGTGATTGGCCACGTATCGTCGGCCGAACGCTCGGCCGACGGGTTCAGATACTGTGCGCGGGAAGGACCGTCCAGATCTAGCGCTCACGCTGCAGCGAGCGCTACCTCGATACATCCCGCGCCGGTCGTGACCGGCAATCAACGTCCTACTATCTCTGACTCATGCGGGGGCATGTTGGTGCTGGCTATTGCTTTGGCGTGACGCGCCATATCGCGTTGCCGACGTCGTCCGCGATCAGCAGTGCTCCTCGCGCGTCCACCGCGACGCCCACCGGCCGCCCATAGGCTTCGCCGCGGTCGTTGACGAAGCCAGTGACGACATCCTGCGGCTTGCCGAAGGGCTTGCCGTCCTTGAACGGGATGAACACGACCTTGTATCCGCTCAAGGGCCGCCGGTTCCACGACCCGTGCATGCCCACGAACGCGCCACCGGCATAGTGCGTCCGGGAGCAGGGCGCCGGTGTAGAACGTCATCCCCAGCGGTGCGACGTGGGCCCCCAGCGCGTAGTCGGGGACGGTCGCCTGCGCGACCAGGTCCGGTCGCGGGGGCTGGACCCGCGTGTCGACATGTTGGCCGTAGTAGCTGTACGGCCAGCCGTAAAACGCACCTTCGCGCACGGAGGTCAGGTAGTCGGGGACGAGATCGCTTCCCAGTTCGTCACGTTCGTTCACGACGGTCCACAGCGCGCCGCTTTGCGGCTGCCAGTCGAGGCCATTCGGATTGCGCAGTCCGGACGCATAAAGCCGCGTGGTGCCGGACGCGAGCTCGATCTGCAGGATCGCCGCGCGGTTCGTGTTCGTTCTCGATGCCGTTCTCGCCCACGTTGCTGTTGGAACCGACGGTCGCGTATAGAAAGCGGCCATCGCTGCTGGGAAGGATGTTCTTGGTCCAGTGATGATTGATCGGGCCGGCAGGGAGATCGGCCACCTTGGTTCCAGACGCGGTGATGCGCGTCGTGCCGGCCACGTACGGATACCGCACGATGGCGTCGGTGTTCGCCACGTAGAACGAGTCGGCGATCAACGCCATGCCGAACGGCGAATGCAGTTGCTCCAGGAATACCGTGCGTGTCTCCGCGATGCCATCGCCGTCCGCGTCGCGCAGCAGCGTAATGCGATCCGCGCTCGGCACCCCGGCGCCGGCGCGCTTTTGCACGAGCCCCATGATCCAGGCGCGGATCCCGCCGTCGTTTTCGCTGGCGGGCTTGTTGGATTCGGCCACCAGCACGTCGCCGTTGGGGAGTGCGTACACCCAGCGGGGATGGTCGAGGCCAGTCGCAAAGGCACTCACCGCCAGTCCGTCTGCGGCAGTGGGCTTCGCGCCCTCCGGCCAGCCCCTCGCGGGGGCGATGTTCACCGTCGGCACGAGCGTCTGGGCCGGCTCGACGATCGTGGGCGTCGTCCCGGCGTCGGCACCCTCCGGCAGCTTGGTGACGTCTCCGCAAGCTCCCATCAATAGCAGCGGGACGAGCATTGTCGTGCGTAAGAGGGCGTTAGGCACAGGCATTGCTAGGCACAGGCATTCGCGGAGACGTGCGCGGCGCGGGCGCAGGCGTGCGTCCCCAGCGCGCGTTGGGTTTCATCGGATACACGATCGATTTGCTCCAGTGCAGGTTGGAGGCGCAAGCCGCCCCCGCCACCGACGATAGCTTGCGCAGGCGAGCCGCGCTGTCGGCGGTGCAGTAAAAAGCGCGTAGGCGAATGGCCCTGCTTGACGGGTGCCGACGGGCGAGCGGTCTTGTGCAAGCCTGACCGCTGCCGCGAACACCCGGGGTGTGATGTAATACCGCCGCCTGTCCGGCGCCTCGAATGCTCCGCTTTCTTCTCACCCGCGTTTCCCTGGTAATTCCCACGTTCATCGGGATGACGCTGCTCGCTTTCTTCCTGATCCGGCTGGTGCCCGGCGACCCGATCGAGACGCTTGCCGGCGAGCGCGGCATCGATCCGGTCCGGCACGAAGCGTTGCGCCACGAATATGGCCTCGACCGTCCGGTGCTGGTGCAGTACGGCATCTATATCGGCCGCGTGCTGCACGGGGACCTCGGCAAGTCGATGATCACGCAGGCGCCGGTGCTCTCACGAATTCACCGCGCTATTTCCGGCGACGATCGAACTGGCGCTGTGCGCGATCCTGTTCGCGCTGGCGCTCGGCATCCCCGCCGGAATCATCGCGGCGGTAAAGCGCAACTCGATCTTCGATCATGGCGTGATGGGGGTGTCGCTCACCGGCTATTCGATGCCGATCTTCTGGTGGGGATTGCTGCTGATCCTGCTGTTCTCCGTGCAGCTCGGCTGGACGCCCGTGTCGGGGCGCATCTCGGTCCAGTACTTCCTCGAGCCGGTCACCGGCTTTCTGACGATCGACGCGCTGCTGTCCGGCGAAAAGGGCGCGTTCAAGTCGGCCGTTTCGCACCTCATTCTGCCGACCATCGTGCTCGGTACGCAGCCGCTTGCCATCATCGCGCGGATGACGCGTTCGGCGATGCTCGAGGTGCTCGGGCGAGGACTACATCCGCACGGCGCGGGCCAAGGGGTTGTCGGCGATGCGCGTCGTCGCCCTGCACGCGCTGCGCAATGCGTTGATCCCGGTGGTGACGGTGATCGGATTGCAGGTGGGCGTGCTGTTCACTGGGGCGATCCTCACCGAGACGATCTTCTCTTGGCCCGGCGTGGGCAAGTGGCTGATCGAGGCGATCGGCCGGCGCGACTACCCGGTGCTGCAGGGCGGCGTGCTTTTGCTCGGACTCGTGGTGATGGCGGTCAATCTGCTGGTCGACGTCATGTACGGCATTATCAATCCGCGCATCAGGAAGTCAGCGTGAGCGGCGCGGCCACCACGCTTGCGCTACCGGCCGGGCCGGCGCCGCGCAGTCCGTGGCGGGAGTTCTGGGGCTATTTCAGCGCGAACCTCGGGGCGGTGGCTGGACTGGTGTTCATCGTCGCGATCGTATTGACGGCAATATTCGCCAACGTCCTCGCGCCGTATCCACCGGACCTTACCAACAGCGCGGTATTCCTGAAGCCGCCCGCGTGGCAGGTGGGCGGCGCGTGGGCATATCCGTTGGGCACGGATGCCATCGGCCGGGACATCCTGTCGCGGCTGATTTACGGGGCCCGATTGTCGCTGCTGATTGGCGTGGCGGTGGTCGTGCTGGCCATCGTAGTCGGGATTGCGCTGGGTCTCGTCGCCGGTTTTTTCCGCGGCATTGTCGAGATCGCGATCATGCGGCTGATGGATGTGATCCTCACACTGCCGAGCCTGCTGCTCGCCATCGTGATCGTCGCGATCCTGGGCCCCGGCATCATGAACGCGATGCTCGCGGTCACGATCGTCGTGCTGCCGCATTATGTGCGGATCACGCGTGCGGCGGTCATCGGAGAATTGTCGAAGGATTACGTGACCGCTGCACGCGCCACTGGCGCAAGCCGCCTGCGCATGATGTTTCACGAGGTGCTACCCAACTGCGCGGCGCCGCTGATCGTGCAGGCTTCGCTCGGCGTGTCGACCGCGATTCTCGATGCCGCCGCACTCGGCTTCCTCGGACTCGGCGCGCAGCCGCCGTCGCCGGAGTGGGGCACCATGCTGGCCGATGCGCGTGAATTCGTGCTGCGCGCGTGGTGGGTCGTCACCTTTCCCGGATTGATGATCCTGCTCACCGTGCTTGCGTTCAATCTGCTGGGCGATGGTTTGCGCGACGCGCTCGATCCCAAGCTCAAGCGCTGACATGCCGCTGCTCGAAATCGAAGACTTGCATGTCGAATTTCCGGCGCCTGCCGGCGTATTGCACGCGGTCGAGGGCGTGAGCCTCACGCTGGACGAGGGCGAGGTGCTGGGGATTGTCGGCGAATCGGGCTCGGGCAAGAGCGTGACCATGCTCGCGCTGATGGGCCTGCTCGCGTTTCCCGGCCGCGTACGCGCGCGCACGCTGCGCTTTGGCGGGCACGATCTTCTCCATCTGTCCGATCGCGCGCGCCGCAGGGTGATCGGCGGCGACGTCGCGATGATCTTCCAGGAACCTACGACCAGCCTCAACCCGTGTTTCACGGTGGGCTTCCAGCTATGCGAGACGTTGCGCCTGCACCTCGGCCTCGACCGCAAGGCAGCGCGGCTGCGCGCGGCGGAGCTTCTTGAAGCGGTGGGCATTCCGGCGGCGGCGTCCCGGCTGAATGATTTCCCACACCAGATGTCCGGCGGCATGAACCAGCGCGTGATGATCGCAATGGCTATCGCCTGCAACCCGCGCCTGCTGATTGCCGACGAGCCCACGACCGCCCTCGACGTCACCGTGCAGGCGCAGATCCTAGACCTGCTACGCGGCTTGCAGCGTGAGCGCGGGATGGCGCTGGTACTGGTCACGCACAACATGGGCGTGGTCGCCGAAATGGCGCGGCGTGTGGCCGTGATGTATGCGGGACAAATGATGGAAGTGCGTTCGGCCGACGGGATCTTCACCGTGCCCGAACACCCGTATACCGGCGCGCTGCTGTCGGCGATGCCCGAACGGCATGCCGGCGGTTCGCGCCTGGTGACGATTCCCGGCGTAGTTCCGGGATTGTTCGACCGGCCGGCCGGATGTCTGTTCGCGCCGCGTTGCGCGTTTGCCACGCCCGCGTGTGCGCAGCGTCCCGCGCTGCGGCCGTGGCATGAAGGACTCGTCCGCTGCCACTATCCGCTTGCCGATCCGGAACGCGATGAGCACATGGCGCGCGATCGCGCCGTGGCCGCGACCACGCCATGAGCGAGCCGCGCACTACTGCCACTGAGCACCGTGAGACCGACGCGAAGCCGCGCGCACCCGTGGCGGTCGCGCGCAACCTCCAGCGCGTGTACGCCGTGCGGCGCGGCATGTTTCGCGAAGCGGCGAGGTTGACGGCAGTCGGCGGCGTGTCATTCACCATCGACGCCGGCCGTACGCTGGCCGTCGTCGGCGAATCGGGCTGCGGCAAGTCCACGCTGGCGCGCCTGGTGACATTGATCGAAAAGCCGACTGCCGGAGAGCTCCTGCTGGCGGGCCACGACGCGGTCGCCGCGCAGGGCACCGAACAGCGCTCGCTGCGCAAGTCGGTGCAGATGGTGTTCCAGAATCCCTACGGTTCGCTCAATCCGCGCAAGCGAGTGGGCGCGATCCTCGAGGCGCCGCTCGCGATCAATACGACATTGACGGCCGCGCAGCGCGCCGAGCGCGCGCGCGCGATGCTCGCCAAGGTCGGCTTAAGGCCGGAATACTACGATCGTTATCCGCACATGTTTTCGGGAGGACAACGGCAGCGGATTGCCATCGCCCGCGCGCTGATGCTCGAGCCCGCGCTGGTGGTGGCGGATGAGCCCGTGTCGGCGCTCGACGTCTCGGTGCAGGCGCAGGTGCTCAACCTCTTGTCGGACCTGCAGCAGGAGCTCGGTGTTGCGTACCTCTTCATTTCGCACGACCTGGCAGTGGTTCGCTATCTCGCGCACGACGTGCTGGTGATGTACCTGGGCCTGGCGGTGGAGCAGGGCGACAAGACGCGGATTTTCGGGCAGCCGCTGCACCCATACACGCAGGCGCTTCTCGCGGCCACCCCCGCCTTGGGAACGGCCGCCAAGCAGCGTATCGTGC
The DNA here is from genome assembly GCA_963756765.1 of uncultured beta proteobacterium. Taxonomy (GTDB): domain Bacteria; phylum Pseudomonadota; class Gammaproteobacteria; order Burkholderiales; family Casimicrobiaceae; genus VBCG01. The sequence continues at coordinate 73,279 of CAVWPC010000004.1, forward strand.
TGAAAGGCGAGCTGCCGTCGCCGCTCGACCCTCCGGCAGGATGCGTGTTCTCGACGCGCTGCCCGCACGCAGTTGACCGCTGTACGACCGAGCGCCCGGCGCTGCGCCCGCTCGACGGCCGCGAGGTGGCCTGCCATTTCGCGGAGCAATTCATTACTTCCGGTTCGATCGCACGAACCGGTGGCCCGCTGCATTGATCGCAGCAATACTGTTAGGAGATCGTCATGCAAACCCGCAATTCTTCGCTGCACCCGAAGGCGCTTGCTACCGCCGTATTCGCGGCGGTATCCATGCTCGCCGCGGCGGGCGTTTCGGCGAAGACGCTCGTCTTCTGTTCGGAAGGCAGTCCCGAGAATTTCTATCCGGGCGTGAATACGACCGGAACGTCGTTCGACGCGAACAGCCAGATCTACGGCCGCGTCGTGGATTTCGAGCGCGGCGGCACCAAGGTCGTGCCCGGGCTCGCCGAGTCGTGGGAGGTTTCGCCCGATGGCACCGTCTACACGTTCAAGCTGCGCCATGGCGTGAAGTGGCACAACCATCGCGCGTTCAAGCCGACGCGCGACTTCAACGCCGACGACATGATCTTCATGCTCGAGCGCCAGGGCAACGAAGGTAATCCGTACTTCAAGGTCACGAGCTCCAACCACTCCTACTACAACGACATGGGGATGGCGAAGCTCATCAAATCGATCGAACGTGTCGACGACTACACCGTGCGCATTACGCTCAACCGCCCGGAGGCACCGTTCCTGTCGAATCTCGCGATGGAATACGCGGGCGTGCAGTCGAAGGAGTACGCGGACGCGATGATGAAGGCCGGTACGCCGGAGAAAATCGACCAGGAGCCGATCGGTACGGGGCCGTTCTACCTCGTCCAGTACCAGAAGGACGCCGTCGTCCGCTACAAGGCATTCCCGCAGTTCTGGGGCGGCAAGGCCAAGATCGACGACCTCGTGTTCGCGATCACGCCCGACGCGTCGGTGCGCTGGGCGAAGTTGCAGAAGGGTGAATGTCACGTGATGCCTTACCCGAACCCGGCCGACCTGGACGCCATCCGCAAGGATCCCAATGTCGTCGTGCTCGAGCAGCCCGGCCTGAACGTGGGCTATCTCGCGTACAACACGACGAAGAAGCCGTTCGACGACGTGCGCGTGCGTAAGGCCATCAACATGGCGATCAACAAGAAGGCGATTATCGATGGCGTGTACCTGACCACCGGGGTGGCCGCGAAGAATCCCATCCCGCCCACGCAATGGTCGTACAACGACGCGATCAAGGATGACCCGTACGATCCCGCCGCGGCGAAGAAACTCCTGGCGGAGGCCGGCTATCCGAACGGCTTTACGACCGACCTGTGGGCAATGCCCGTGCAGCGGCCGTACAACCCGAACGCTAAGCGCATTGCCGAGCTCATGCAGGCGGATCTCGCGAAGATCGGCGTAACCGCGGAGATCAAGAGCTACGAATGGGGCGAGTATCGTAAGCGCATGCAGGCGGGCGAGCACCAGATGGGCATGCTGGGGTGGACGGGCGACAACGGCGACCCGGACAACTTTCTCAACACGCTGCTTGGCTGCGATGCCTCGAAGAACAACGGCAGTAACGTCGCCAAGTTCTGCTATCAGCCCTATGAGGACCTGGTGCAGAAGGCGAAATCCACGTCATCGCCGCAGGCGCGCACGGAGCTGTACCAGAAGGCTCAGGTGATCTTCAAGGAACAGGCACCGTGGTTCACGATCGCGCATGCGGTGCAGTTGAAGCCGGTACGCAAGGAAGTGATCGACTACAAGCTGTCGCCGTTCGGCCGCCACACGTTCTACGGCGTCGATATCAAGGAATAGGAAGGACCGGCGAGGGGCCGCGTCGCGACCGAAGGGTAAATCTATGACGACGATCCGGTTTCTACACGCGCAGCGGTCGCGACGACAGACTCGATCTCGCCAGTGCGGCACGGCGGCCGTGTGGCAGCTGGCGGCGCTGCGCCTGCCGACCGGATCTACGCAGAGCCGGCCAGCGACGACCGCCCGCGCCGACGCCCGAGAGAGCGCTGGCGCTGCAGCGGACAACGGCCGGCAACCGTAGGGTGGAGGTGGCGCGGCCTTGCAGTGGACGAGGGGTCCATGATGGGGGCCGCGCATCTGAGCTTGCCTACGGCCTTTCGCAGGCGTGGAATGTCGGAATCCTACGACGCGCCCTAGACGCACAACGCAGACGCGCGAAGCCAAGGCAGAAGGCGCCGCACGCAGAGCGACAGCCGCGACGGACGAGCAACACGCGCACGAAGCCGCAGGAGCGAGTGACGCGGCAGACACGCGGAGCGCAACGTGAGGCGACGGCGCGCCGGAGCGAGCGTACAGCGCGCACGACGTGACGACCAAGGCGGCACCGACGACGTGAACCGGCGCGTGAGCACGTGCGAGGCGAAGCAGAGGCCCGAGAACTCGCGCCTACAGACGCGTGCGCGCGTGCTCGACATCCACGACGGACGAGACGCGGCGAACGAACGGCCTGCCAGTTACCCCCTGCGGCGTGGCGCAACCGTTAGCTGTCGCGCCACCCGCAGAGCACCGCAGCGAAACTACTTCGCTGCGGCGGCCACGTCCTTAAGAAGCGGCGCTGCGTTCGGATTCTCACGGTCTTGCGAATGAGGATGTCCGGCGGCAGCACGTTCGATTTTCCGAAGTACGCGTCGTTCCACGGGATGTTGGTGCTCACCACGGTGCCATCGAGGTTCACCCCGCCGAACACGCCCCGGGCCCGGGTGAACGTGATGAGATCGGCCGTCACGGTCGACCTGGCGCCGGCACCCACGGGACCGGCGGCGATGCTCGCGTCACCGCCCATCTTGAACGAACTCGCCAACAGCGAATTGAGGCCCTTTTCCGTCATCACGACGATGATCGCCTCCGAGACGTCTATGCCCGCCTGGAAACCGACACTCACGGTGGCGAGGTTGTAGAAGGCCGGTCCGACCCAAACCCGGCCATCGCGCGCCAGCAGCACCGCGCGGCCTCCGGATCCGCCAAAGATGAACCCGGCGCGCGTAATCTGCGGCGCGATGAGTACCGCTTGCGCCCGGTTGAGGTTGTCCTGGATCCACGTCTGGTTCGGATCGCGGACAAAGTTGCTGAGGGTGGTGCGCGCGTCGGCGACGAGGCGCTCCGGCTCGGCGGGTGACACGGTCTGCGTAGCGCAGCTCGCCAGGATTCCGGCGATCAACAGGGCTGCGGTTGCGCGCGCCAGGTTCGAGATAATTCGTGATGCGTTCATGTGCGCTCCTATGGCTTCGTCCTTCGATGGACATCTGCATATTACTTCATCGAGTCGATGAGTCTCCCTGGACAGGTCAGCTCGTTTGTGCGTCCGAAGTCCAGACGCCGCGCCGGTTTCCCGGGGCGGACGACAAGCGGGCCGATCGCCGCACCCGTGCGATCATTTCCAATGCCGGCATTCGACTATCTAAAACGCGTCTATGCCAAGGCGCAGCGCGACGACATCTTCAACGGCGCTGCCGCGCTCGGCTTCTACCTCACGCTCGCCATCTTCCCCATCATGATCTTCCTGATGGCGCTGGTGCCCTATTTGCCGATCGCGGACGTCGGCGAAGCAATGATGAATTTTCTGGGGCAGGTGCTGCCGCCCAGCGCGATGAGCATGTTCGCGGACGTCCTGCGCGAAGTAACCAGTGAGCGCCGCGGTGGCTTGCTGTCGTTCGGGATCATCGCGGCGCTCTGGTCGGCCTCGACCGGCATGTACGCGGTGATGCAGCAGCTCAACGATGCCTACGAGGTCGAGGAGAAGCGGCCGTTCCTGCGCGCCCGCGCCACCGCAGTCGGGCTGACGATTCTTTTCGGTGTGCTCGTGCTGGGTGCCTTCTCGCTCGTGGTGCTGGGCGGCGTGATCGAGGCGATACCTTGGCGACCATTTCGGAGTCAGCCAGGCCCTGCTGCTGTTTTTCCGGGTCTTTCGCTGGGTGGTGATCGTGCTGGCGCTGCTGCTGGCCATTTCGCTGGTGTATTACCTGGGGCCGAACCGCCGTCACCCGTTCAAGTTTCTGTCGCGTGGGTCGGTGCTCGCGTCGGTGCTGTTGCTCGCCGCGTCTTTCGGGTTCTCGCTGTACACATCCAACTTCAACAACTACAGCGCCGTGTACGGCAGCATCGGCGCCGTGATCATCCTGATGATGTGGCTCTACATCGTGGGCCTGGTGATTCTCCTCGGCGCCGAAGTCAACGCTTCGCTGGAGCGGGATCGGCTCAATCTCCCCGCGTTCGACGAAAGCCCCGACCGTGAAGCCGCCTGAGCCGGTGCACGCTCGGCGACATCATCGCCGAGTGGTTGGTCGTGCTGGTCCCCTTGACGCTTTTCGGTCGGCAGATGTTCGGCACGTGGGCGCTCGATTTCGTGCTGGCGTTCGCGTTCGGCGCCGCCTATGCGTGACCCGCGGCCAGACAAAGCTAGGCGCGCTTCTCAGCATTTCCCGCACCGCCCCGACCGCGGCGCGGTAACCCCGCGGCCCCAGTCCAGCGATCACCGCCGTCGCCACCTTCGACACATACGAGCGGTGATACATCTCCTCGCGCCGGTGGATGTTGGTGATGTGGACTTCCATGATCGGCCCGGGAAACATCTTGAGGGCATCGAGGATCGCCATCGACGTGAACGAGAACGCGGCCGGGTTGATGATGATCGCCGACCCGTCCTCGATAGCCTCGTGGATCCAGTCGATGAGCTGCGTTTCGCTGTTCGACTGGCGAAATTCGATCGGGACATCGCCGGCTTCGTCCCGGCACAGCGCCTCGATTGCGCGAGCGTGGTCGTGCCGTAGATCTCCGGTTCGCGTTTGCCAAGGCGATTGAGATTCGGCCCATTCAGGATGTAGATCGGCTTGGTCATGAGTTGTCTCGACGATTGCGGCGGCGATGAGGCCTAGCCCTTGTAGCCCATCACGCGCGGCAGCCACAGCACGGTTTCGGGAACGAAGGTGATGATGGCGAGCACCACGATGGCCATCAGGATGAACGGAATGGCCTCGCGCACGATGCCCATCAACGGTTCCTTGGTCATGTTGGCGACGACGAACAGCAGCAGGCCGAAGGGGGGCGTGACCAGTCCGATCATGATGTTGACGACCACGACGACGCCGAAGTGCACCATGTCGATGCCCAGTGCCTTGGCGGCCGGGATGAGGATCGGGACGATCACCAGCAGGATGGTCGAGCCCTCGAGCAGGCAGCCGAGCACCAGCAGGACGAGGTTGACCAGCAGCAGGAAAAAGATCGGCGTCAGATCGAAGCTGGCGATGAACGCCTGTACCGCCAGCGGTACTTTCTCGATAGTGACGACATAGTTGAACACCAGCGCGCCGGCAATCAGCATGCCGACAGTCGCCGTCGCCTTGGCGCCGCTGAGCAACACGCCATAGAACTGCTTCCACGTCAGCGCGCGATAGATGAGCCACGACGCGAGCAGCGCATACAGCGCCGCGGCGGCGGCGCCCTCGGTCGGCGTCATCACGCCGCCGTAGATGCCGAAGAGCAGCACGACCGGCAGCATCAGCGCGGGGAAGGCATCCAGCGTGATGCGCGGGATTTCGCGTAAGGGTACCGGCGGTTCCACCGGGTAGTTGCGGTGCCGGGCGATCACCCCGTTGGTGATCATGAACGCGCGCCGAGCATGAGTCCGGGAATCACGCCGCCAAGGAACAGATAGCCGATCGACGCGTCCGACACCAACGCGTAGATGACCATCGGGATGGACGGCGGGACGATCGGTCCGATAATGGCCGCCGATGCCGTAATGGCGCCCGCGTAGGCCACCGGGTAGTTGCCGTTGCGCGTCATCATGCCGATGATGATCTTGCCGATGCCGACCGCGTCCGCGATCGCCGAGCCGGACATCCCCGCGAAGATGATGTTGGCGACGACATTGACGTGGCCCAGTCCGCCGCGGAAGCGGCCGACCAGCACCAGGCAGAACTTGAGCAGGCGGTCGGTCAGGCTGCCGGCGTTCATCAGCTCGGCGGCGAGGATGAACAGCGGCACCGCCAGCAGCACGTAGCTGTTGAAGAGGCCGTTCAGGATCTGCTCGGCGGCCGTCCCGAGATCGAGCCCGGCCAGCACGAAGTAGACGACCGACGCACCGATCATCGAAAGGCCGATCGGCAGGCCCAGCACTGCCAGCACCAGCAGCACGATGATGCACACGGTGAAATGGCTGGGCATGGTCAGGGCGTCTCGCTGGTCGTCGCGGATGGCTCGGACGGCGGTGTGCCGGTGATGGCGCGCCACGCGATCCGGACATGCCGGACGATGACGGCGACCGCAAAGATCAAATACACCGAATACATGAGGTCGAGCCGCAGATGGAGGTAGGCAGTGTGCTCGCGCTTCATGAACACGACGTACTTCCAGGACGCGGGCAGCGAGATCAGCAGCAGCACGACGATGGCGATGCTCGAAACAACCGTGAACCCGCGGCGAACCCCGGGTGGCACCATGCTGTAGATGATGTCGAAGCGGATTTCTTCCTCGTCCGACAACACGAACGCGGCACACCACAGCACGACCCACAACCAGCACAGGACCGTCACTTCCTCGGTCCATCCGAGCGGCTGGTTCAGCACATAACGAAACGCGATCTGCAGCAGGAACGACACGAACATCAGCGCGATCAGCACGACCGCGAAGTTGTCGGCGCGACGCCGCAGCCAGCGGCCCGCCGACACTATTGCGTTGTGTTCCACGATTCTTGGGATGGTGCGGCCGGGCGCGGCGGTTACCGTGCCCGGCCGGCCTGATTACAGCGCGTTGATCTTGTCCAGCGCGCCCTTCGGCCATTCGCTGCCGTACTTAGCAACGTACTTGTTCTGCGCGAAGCTACGGAACGCCGCGATATCAGGCGTGTAGATCTTTTTGCCTTCCTTCTTGAAGTACTCCAGCACTTCCTTTTCCTTGCCGATGAAGGTGGCGGTGTAATCATCGACCGCCTTTTCCGCAGCGGCCTGGAAGCGCGCCTGCTGCGCGGGCGGCATGGCGTCCCAGAGCTTGGTGGTGATCACCATCACGTCATAGCCCAAAACGTGCTGGGTCAATACGAACTGAGTGGTGACCTCGTCGAACTTCATGAGGCGGCTGGCCACGAGGGGGTTGTCCTGGCCATCGATCGCCCCGGATTGCAGCGCGGTGTAAACCTCGGCGTAAGGCACCGGCGTCGGGTTGACCCCGAGCGACTCGCCCAGGAACTGCCAGTACTCGCCCGGCGGCATGCGCAGCTTGATGCCCGAGAGATCGGCGGGCGTTTTGATCATTTTGTCGGGTTTCAGGTTCACGTTGCGCGCGCCGAAATAGACGGGCGTGATGACCTGGATGCCGAGCTGGTCGCGCGCCATCTTGATGAATTCCTTGCCCACGTCGCTCTTGTACGTCTTCTTCAGGTGATCGACGTCGCGGAACAGGTAGGCGGAGGTCATCAGCGACCAGGCGGGAATCTGCTTGGAGATGTCGGCCGGCGCGAGGTTGCACATCTCGAGGTTGCCGCGTTGCAAGGCAACCAGTTCGGTCCCTTGCTTGAACAGGGTGTTGCCCCAGAACGGCTCGAAGTCGTAGCCGTCCTTGATGGCGGTGGCGAAGTTCTTGTATGCCTCGGCACGCAGGTCCTGCTCGGTAAAGGCGGCGCTGAAGCGAAGCTTGGTCTTGCCCTGGGCAAAGGCCCGCGGAAGCGCGCCGAGCGCCAGCACGGATGCGCCGGTGGCCAGCAGTTGGCGACGCGTGAACGTGGATTTCATCGGGTATTTCCTCCTCTTGAGTGCCGCGCGTGGGGTGATTCGGGACCGCCGGATGGATCGGTTAGCATCCGGATCATCTGTGTTTCGCGGGTACTCTATGATAATGTGAGAATCGTCATATGCGCAATTTTCCCGCACGATCCCCTTAACCAGAGTACGCCACCATGAAGGATGAACCTACTGAGCCGGGGAGCCGCCGGCGCACGCCGCTGCGCTCGGTCACCGCGCGCCGACCCACGCAAGGCGCCGCCGCCAACGCGGAGGGTGCCGCCGCACCGGGCACTACGGTCGGCGAACAGACGTACAGCCGCATCCGATCCGACATCGTCATGGGGCGCCTGTCGCCGGGCCGCAAGCTGCCACTCGACCGGATGCGCCATACCTACGGAACGAGCGTCAGCACGCTGCGTGAACTGTTCAGCCGCCTGGCCTCCGAAGGCTTGGTGGTGGCCGAGGGTGCGCGCGGTTTCCAGGTGCCCACGATTTCGTCGACGAACCTGCGCGAGATCGCGTCGATGCGCGAGCTTCTGGAAGGCCACGGGATGCGGGAGTCGTTCGCGCGCGGCGACATCGAATGGGAGGGCCGGGTGGTCGCCGCCCATCACATGCTGGCGAGCACCGAGTCGCGCATGTCCGCGGGGGAAGCGTGCCCGGCCGAGACGTGGCGGCGCTACGACTGGGCCTTCCATCTCGCGCTAGTTTCGGCCTGCGGATCCCGCGTGCTGCTCGAAACCTATGCCGGCATCTGCGACAAGTTCCTGCGTTACCAGATGATCGCCGCGGTCTTCCGCGGCCAGGTGGCCGCCGATGAGCACCGCGTCCTGCTCGAATGCGCGCTGGCGCGCGACTGGCAGCGCGCGCAGCATACGCTGGCGTCGCACGTGCAGGATTGCATCGGACAGATGGCGGCGGTGATCGACGCGACCGTGACCGAGTAGTGGGTCGATGTACATTTCAAGCAGCAAAGGCATGAAGGCATGACGACTCCCGAGCATTTGCGCATCGGTGTGCTTGGCGCCGCGCGCATCGCGCGCCTCTTCACCGACGCCGTGAAGTCTTCGTCGAAGGTGAAGGTGGTGGCGGTGGCGAGCCGCGATGCAGAGCGCGCCGCTACTTATGCCCGCGAGACGGGCATCCCACGCGTCCATGCGAGCTACGACGCGCTCTTCGCGGATCCGGAGATCGATGCGGTTTACGTCCCGCTGCCCAACAATCTGCATGCGCAGTGGTCGATTCGCGCGGCCGACGCCGGCAAGCATGTGCTGTGCGAGAAGCCGCTGGCGGCCTCGGCGGCCGAAGCCCGGGCGATATTCGACGCCGCGAAGCGCAACCGGGTGTATGTCGTCGAAGGGTATCCGTATCGCGCGCAGCCGCAGACCATCCGGATGCGCGAGTTGCTCGCTGAAGGCGCGATCGGCCGTGTCCAGCTGATCCAGGCCGCATTCGGCTTTCCGCTGACCGATGCCGCGAACATCCGGATGGATCCGGCCTTGGCCGGCGGCGCGATCATGGATGCCGGGTCGTATCCGGTAAGCCTGGTCCGCACGATCACGGGTACCGCGCCGCAGCGCGTGCAGGCGATGTCGCGCTGGTCGGAGTCCGGCGTGGACACGACGACGCTGGCGACGCTGGAGTTCGCCGATGGCGTACTCGCGCAAATCTCCTGCACGTTCTCCGCGGCACGCCACCGGCACGCATTCATTGCCGGCGACGCGGGGTCGATCGCCACCACATACTACAACGACACGTGCGCGGCCTTTCCCCCGTTGCTGGAGATCAGGCGCGGCACCGGCTGGGACGCCCAACGCGAGCTGATCGAGACCGCGGCGATCGGCGGATTTCTTGCCGAAGCCGACGCCTTTGCCGACCTGGTGCGCGGCGGATGGCCGCAGTGGCCCGGTGCGACGCCGGACGAGTCGATCGATATCGCGCGCACACTCGACGCGCTGGCCGCCAGTGCGCGTACCGGCGAAGTCGTGCGCGTGGCCGCGTAGCACGGCGGCCGGCCCGTCGTATCACCTATCGCCACTTCAGCAGCGAAGCCATGGCCTTGCTCGGAAGCGCGGCACTCGCCATGTGGTGGGACATGGCTCCGGCGATGCTTGCGGAGTTCCAGAATTGGCACACGCATGAACACTTTCCGGAGCGCCTCGGTGTGCCGGGATTCCGCCGTGCGACCCGCTGGCTCAGCGCTACCGGCGGCGAAGGCGTGTTCGTCATGTACGAGGTCGAGGCGCATGCGACGTTGTCCTCGCCGGCGTACGTGGACCATCTCAATTCGCCCACGCCGTGGTCGACCAAGCTGATGCCGCATCACCGCAACATGGTGCGCAGCCAGTGCCACGTGCGGGCGAGCCGTGGCGGCGGGGTCGGGCGCCATGCGTTGACCATTCGACTCGCGCCGGTGCCGGGGTGCGACGCCGGGTTGCGTGAGGCGTTGGCAACGCGCATCGATGCGCTGGCCTCGCGTCCGGGCTTGATCGGGGGACATCTGCTGCAGCACCAGCCCCCGGACCTCGCGATGACGACCGAACAGAAGATTCGCAGCGGCGCCGACCGCTCGGCCGCATGGGTGTTCGTCGCGATCGGCTACGAATTGACGGCGCTCCAGCGACTCGCGGACGAGAACCTTGCGGGCGTGCTGGCGGATGCGGAGTTGGTGCGTGAGCAGGTCGCCGACGTCTACGTGCTTGCGCACTCGGCTACGCCCCCCGATCTCACCTAGCCGCCGATCCAATACTGTCAGTCGGTCAGACGAGGCACGACCTCCACGATCGTCTCGCCCTTCGCTCCAATCGGCCACGTGTTACCCAGCCAAACTCCGCTCCCAACGGCACTGGTGTGCTCTCAAGTCGGCCGGGACGGCAGGAATGCCATGCCGGGCGAGATAGGCGGGCACCTCCAGTGCACGCGCTGCGGCGGCAAAGCTCCGCCGCTCGGCGACCGCGACAAACGCTGTCAGGGCCTCAAAACGATCCATTACGCTCAATCCTGAAATGGTGAATGCTGGTTTGGTCCCATTATCACGGATATCGGAATGTCCTATCCTTGCATCATGGCACGCACGTATCTGCACACTATCTTTGGACCGCGCGCGCGCGAGTTGCAGGAGGCGGCCGGGTCCCGGCGGTCCTATGCGCGCATGGAGGCGGGCGCGGGCGAATTGGACATGCTCACCCAACGAGAAATCGAGTTCATCGCCGCACGTGACAGCTTCTATATGGCAAGTGTCAGCGAGGGTGGCTGGCCCTATGTCCAGCACCGCGGCGGGCCGGTGGGCTTCCTGCGGCACGTGGCCGGCAACCGGCTCGGCTTCGCCGATTATCAGGGCAACCGGCAATACGTTTCCGCGGCAAACCTGACGGCTGACCGGCGCGTATCCCTGTTTCTGATGGACTACCCGAATCAGCGGCGCCTAAAGATGCTCGGTCATGCCACCCTTAGCGATCAGCCGGCGGACATCGCCGCGCTCGTGGTCCCGAACCATGCCGCCAAGCCAGAGCGGGCGTTCCTGATCGACGTGATCGGCTTCGACTGGAATTGTCCGCAACACATAACCCCCCGCTTCACCGAAGCCGAGGTCAGGCAAGGTACCCGGCCTTTGATCGAAGAACTCGACCGGCTTCGTGCGCGAGTAGCCGAACTGGAAGGATCGAAGTCATGAGCGACAAGCTTACCCGTGGCGTCCATCATATCGGCCTCACCGTCCCCGATCTCGACCAGGCCCGCGGCTTTTTCTGTGGCGTACTCGGTTTCGAAGAGGTTGGCGGAGCACCGGAATACCCGGCCATCTTCGTATCCGACGGCACGATCCTGCTGACACTTTGGCGCGCCGCGGATCCGCAGACCGCCCGCGCCTTCGATCGACGCGCCAACATAGGTCTGCATCATCTTTCCCTGGCGGTGGCCGACGATGCCGCGCTCGATGCGATCTGGAAAAAAGTGAGCACGCATCCTGGGGTCGTGATCGATGCCGCGCCCGGCCCGATGCGCCCGGGGTCGGCTACGCGCCACTTCCTTGTATTTATTCCGGGCGGGATACGCATGGAATTTGCCACGCCCTTCGCGTAAGGTCGCACGCTTCGAACTTAAGGACCGGTGTCGTCTCGCGTCCCGCGCCTCCGGCATTTGGCCCCGACGCCGCGATCTCGACGGCAGGCGACTTACGAATCGGTGGGGCGGTAATATGTCGATTCCGACAACCAGGGAGATCGTGATGCCGAAGGCCTACTGGATCAGTGCCTACCGCAAGGTGAATGACTCCGACAAACTCGCCGCCTATGCCAAGCTCGCCGGCCCGGCGATCACCGCCGGCGGTGGACGCTTTCTCGCCCGCGGCGAACCATCAGTCGTGTATGAACTGGGACTCAAGCAGCGCACGGTGCTGGTCGAGTTCGACAGTGTCGCGCAGGCAGTTGCGACCCACGACAGCCCCGCCTACCAGGCTGCGCTTGCGGCGCTTGGCGATGGGGCCGACCGGGAGATCCGGATCGTCGAAGGGGTGAGGAATGCCCGCTATTTGCCGGCCGACGCGGGCGGCCCCAATTTCGCCAGCCCGAACTGCCACAACAGGAAACTGTAGACGTCCGCCTGTTTGCTGATCGCTTGTCCGACGGTGCTGCCGATTCCGTGGCCGGCCTGCTCATCGAGCCGCAACAGCACCGGCTTGCCGCTTCGACTCGCGGCCTGCAGGCGCGCGGCTGCTTTTGCGCTGTGCCAGACGTCCACGCGCGGATCGTTCATGCCATGCACCAGCAATACGGCCGGATACTCGACGCCGTCGCGGATCTGGTGATAGGTGCTCATCTCCAGCAGCGCGGGGAATTCGACCGCGTTCTTGGCCGAACCGAATTCGGAGATATTGGTGATGCCGTTGGCCGATTCCTCGGCCCGGACCGCGTCCAGCACGCCGACGTCGAAGATCGCCGCGGCGAAGAGATCGGTGCGCTGGTCACGGCGCGGCCGACGAACATGCGACCTGCGCTTCCGCCCAAGACGCCCAGCGTGGCGGGTGACGATATTTTCGATCGATGAGGTAGCGGGCAGCCGCAATGCCATCCTTCCAGGTGTTCGGCTTGGTCGCCTTGAATCCTGCCAGATGCCACTCCTCGCCGAAGGCGCCGCTGCCGCGCACGTTGGCCAGCGCCACCACGCCACCTCGCTCGAGCCAGGCAGTAGGCGCGCTCAGACCCCCCCCGAAAGAAATGCCGTAGGCGCCGTAGCCGATCAGCAGCGTCGGGTTGCGGCCATTAAGCTGGAGTGCCCTTGCGATAGAGGATCGCGAGCGGCACCTTGACGCCATCGTGGCTCACCACTTCCACTTCGCGGACTTCGACGTCGGGTGCACCGGGTGGACGCTTGTTGTTGCGCAGGTTGGTGACCTGTACGGCGCCGTCGGGTTTGACTTTGATCACCCGCGGCGGCGCCGTCCAGGCGCTGGTACTGAGCAGCACGTCGCGGTAGGCGTGGGCGGGATCGTCGATCAGGTGCGTCGAGCCGGGCTCCTTTGGCGCGATATCCGCGCCTTGGCCAACCTTGCCGTGTCCGTGCCGGCGTACCGCGTGTATTGAACCCGGCGAGCACTTCGGTATAGATCAGCCCGTCCGGACCGAGGGCGAAATCGGCGAGCACGCCGACGCGCGGCTCGGGCACCACCACCTTTGCCTTGGCCAGCTCCGGTGTTTTGAGTGACAAGGCCAGTACGCGACTGCGCGGCGCGCCGGCGTGGCTTTTGAGGTACAGCGTGTCGCCGCCCAGACGGGCATCCGTGATCTTGTCCGCCGCGGTGGAAATGGGCTGCCAGTCGATCGCGACGCGTTTGAGTTTCGAGATGGGCGCGACGAAGAGCTTGCCTTCGTGTACGGTCGTGTCGGTCGTGCGCGCCAGCATCCAGCTGCTATCGGGCGAGAACTCCACGCTAGCGACGTCGAGGCGGATCGAGCTTCAGGGCCTTGTTGACGAGCGGCCCGAACAGCGGCCGCGCTGGATCACCCGGATGTTCGCAGTCGAGCAGGTATACGGTCGTATCGAGATAGGTTTCGGTGTCTGGCGCCTCGTATGCGAGTGCGCGCAGCTGGTTGAAGGCAAGATGGCGGCTGTCCGGTGCCCAATTCGCCCCGGCGACCACGCGGGGAATCGGTTCGCGGAGCACGCGTCCGCTGGCGATGTCCATCAGGTGCAGCGACGCCATCTCGGAGCCGCCGCTCGAAACGCCGTATGCCAGCGTGCGCCCGTCCCACGACGGCGAATAATGGTTGATCGCATGGGGAGTGCCGGTCGACTGGGATAGCGCCTGAGGGTCGACCAGAATCCGCTCCGCGCCGTCGAGGCTGTCGCGCATCGCCAGTCGTAAACTGCGACTCGCCCGCCTTGCGCACGAGATCAGTAAGATCCGTCCCCTTGGCATGCGGCGAATGCTGCGCACGTTGTCGCCGGTGGCGCGGGTCAACGTCTCGAGGCGATTCAGGATCGCTTCGCGCACGTCGATGCGCGCGAGTTGTGCGGCGGTGTACTGACCTTGAGCCACGAGCCATGCGCGCGTGGCCGGGTCGGTCAGGTTCTCGAGATTGCGATAGGGGTCCAGCACGGTGACGCCGTGCAGGACGTCGGTGGCCGGAACGCTCGGCGCGGGCGGAGGGGCTTCGGCGGCCTTCACAGACAACGTCAGGGCGAGCCAGGACGGAAGCGACAGGGTACCGAAGAAGAGGCATGGAATTCTTGGCATAGGCGGGGTTGGTCATTCTACGTTGCGGCGCTGCCGCGATCGAGCGGAAGCCGATCCATGCCGTTCGGGCGGCCCGCCCGCTACGAAACCAGATAGCGTTTGACCGCTGCCTCGTCCCAGGTCACGCCTGATCCGGCGCGATCCGGCACGAGCGCAAAACCGTCCTTGACGACGATGGGGTCGCGCAGGATCGGATTGGCCCAGTCCATGTACTCGAGATAATGCGCGGTGGGCGTGACAGCCAGCAGGTGAGCAGCTGTACTCGGGAAAGAGGTGGCTCGACATCTCCACGCCATGCGCGTGCGCGATCGCGGCGGCGCGCAGCCAACCGGTGACGCCGCCAATACGCTGCACGTCCGGCATCACGTAATCGAGCGACCTCGCCTGCAGTGCCTGCACCATCTCGAACGTGTTGAGCAGGTTCTCGCCGGTCTGGATCGGTGTTTTCACTTCCGCGCAGATCTTGGCGTAGCCGGCGTAATCGTCGTGACGGTGGGCTCCTCGATCCAGTACAGGCCTTCGTCGTCCAGCGCGCGCCCTCGGGCAATGGCCTCGGCGACACTCAGGCGCTGGTTGAAATCGCACATCAGCACGATGCGTTCACCGACGCGCTTCTTGACGGCACGCACCGCGGCCAGGTCCTGCGCAAAGTCGTCACGCCCGACGCGCAGCTTGATGGCGTTGAAGTTACCTTCGGCGACGAGCTTCTCCGCGTCATCGGCAACCGTGTCCGGTGACTGGATC
This sequence comes from uncultured beta proteobacterium, assembly GCA_963756765.1. GTDB lineage: Bacteria > Pseudomonadota > Gammaproteobacteria > Burkholderiales > Casimicrobiaceae > VBCG01. The sequence continues at coordinate 88,536 of CAVWPC010000004.1, forward strand.
CAGAGCCGGCACTGTTGTAGGCGCGGGCGGGACGCAGCGTGCCGCCGAGCAGCACGGCCAACGGGAGGTCGCGCGACTGCGCCAGGATGTCCCACAGCGCCTGGTCGATACCATTCAGCGCGATGCCGAGCAGCCCTGGTGTGTCGAGGAGCTTGAGGCGTGACCGAACCGCCGCATCGATCGCGAGCGGAGCGACGGCTTCGCCCTTGATGAGGTCGCCCAATGCCCGCACCGCTTCCACGACGGGTTCAGCATCCCGGTCGTAAAGGTGAAGACGTAGGCACGACCCGTCAGGCCGGCGTCGGTTTCGATGTCGATCAGCACCAGTGCCGCCGCGGGTATCGGGCCCGATGCGGAAGCGGGCGGCCGCTTGAAAGGCGGCGTGACGGCACGAGCCTTCACGGCGCGGACGATGATGGGGCGATCCTTCTCTTGGTTGGTCAGCCGCAGGCACCCGTGAATCCGCAGTCGGTGCAGAAATCGCAGCCGTCCTTGCGGATGAGCGCCGTTGCCGCACTCCGGGCACTTCTTGCCGGGCAGCGTTCGCAGCGCCGGCTGTGATGCTCGGCGGCGGGCACCGCCAGGATGCCGGCGTGCTCCAGCGGATAGCCTTCCTCGGTCAGGATCCCAGCATCGCGTAGCGATGGATCATCAGCTGCGCGAGGTACGCGATCGTCGATGGAATATTGCGACTTGTCCGATCCCGGCGTGCGCGCCATGAACGCGCCGTTGGGCTCGCCGTAGTTGAAGAGCTTGCGCAGCTTCATCCCGATCCACGCCGGGTCGTACACGCGCATGTCGAGCGACAGCGCCTTGCACAGGCCGTCGAGCACACGCGGATACTCGCCCGACAGCCACATCGAGTAAGGGCGGCGCTGCCCGTCGGGCATCACGAGCTCCTTGAGGAACAGCACGAAGTCGTCGCCGGTGGCGTGATTGACCACGTCGACGGTCCAGCTCAGCGTGCCGTCGGGGCCGGCCTTCGGCTCCTTGGGCCCCATCAGCGCGTCGACCACCGGCGTCCTGCCGGTGCCCTCGTCGGCGAACGCGCCCAGCTCATTGCAGCGATAGCGGATCAGCGCGCGAAGCCGGACACGAGGCTCGGCACGCGCACCTTGCGCCCGTCGGGCGGCATCGCCATCTCGAAGCCGTCGTCGCCGACCGCCTTCTGCAGCGCGGGGAGCTTCATGTCGAGCCACGCGCGGTCGTCGGTGCGCATGTCCATCGACAGCGTCTTGGCGATCGCGCCGAGGCCGCGCGGCTGCTCCGCGCCGTTGACCCACACCTCGAACGGATAGGCGCCGCCGTTCTCGATGTGGCCGATGAACACCGCGAAGTCGCCGAGCGGATGGCGCACGACGTAGGTCCAGCACGGGTTGCCGTTGGGCAGCTCCGGGCGGCCCGGCCAGCGCAGGCTCGCGAGCGGCGGCTGCGTGGCGCGTCGAGCCGGATGCGGCGATCGGGATCGGTCGAGTCGAGGTCCTCCCGCGTTGCGGCGGGTCTGCGGGCGCGTCGGCTCCAGCACCGCACCCAGCACGTCGTTCGGGCGATAGGTCGCGATGCCCTTGAGTCCCGCCTTCCACGCGTCGAAATAGAGGTCCTCGAACGCGTCGAACGGATAGTCGGCCGGCACGTTCACGGTCTTGCTGATCGCGGTGTCGACGAACGGCTGCACGGCGGCGCTCATCCGCATGTGGTCGCGCGCGCTCATCTCCAGTGCGCTGACGAAGTCCGGCGGAAGCATCGCGCAGCGCCTGCCGTCGTGTTCCGTCCACGTCTCGCCGGGCTTGCGCCCCGCTGCGCGTCGAAGGGCACGCAGCGCGACGCCGTCGTCGATGCCGTGCATGCGCTTCCACAGCCGGTACGCGTGGTCCTCGACGTCGAAATTCCTTCATCGAATCGTCGGGCATGCGCTTCCTGCGCGTGTAGGACCAACTGAACGGCGGCTCGATGCCGTTGGACGCGTTGTCGGCGAAGGCGAGCGAGATGGTGCCGGTCGGCGCGATCGACAGCAGGTGGCTGTTGCGGATGCCATGCGTGCGGATCGCGCCCTTGATTTCGTCCGGCAGGCGCGAGGCGAAGCGCGGCGGCGCAAGGTAGGCTCGGCGTCGAACAGCGGGAACGCGCCCTTTTCCCGCGCGAGGTCCACGGAGGCCCGGTACGCGGCATCGCGCATGTCGCGCGCGATGTCGCGCGGCCATCTCGCGACCCTCGTCCGCGTCGTAGCGCAGATTGAGCTCGATCAGCGCGTCACCAAGGCCGGTGAAGCCGAGGCCGACGCGGCGCTTGTCCATTGCTTCCGGCGCTGTTGCGGCAGTGGCCAGACAGTGACGTCGAGCACGTTGTCGAGCATGCGCACGGCGACTGCCACCGTTGCGGCAAGGCCTTCGAAGTCGAAGCGCGCCGTCGGCGCGAACGGATCGCGCACGAAGCGCGTGAGGTCGACGCTGCCCAGATCGCAGCAGCCGTAGGCGGGAAGCGGCTGTTCGCCGCAGTTGTGGAACTCGAGCCATTGGCGTCGAACGCATGCACGTCGGCCACATTGACATCGTAGACATCTTCGATTCCATCAGGCTCCACGCTCGACACGAAGGCGCTGAACCGCTCACGGTTGAGCGCACGCCGGTAGTCCGCCAACGTACGCCCCAGGCGCTCCGCCTTGTCGGTGTCCGCAAATCCGATTCGATCCGCAAAGACGCGAATGTTGTCACCACTGATGACCAACTCATGCTGTGCGGCAGTGCGTAGAGGCGCGGTCCGCCACGCCCGTCCGGCAGGGGCCGGCTCCCGGCCTCCCGCCTTTCGCGATAGAGTGTGGAGGCGATGCCGAGGCGAAGAAGCATGCGCTGGGCGGCCAGCAGCAGCGTTTCATCGCTTTGCGCCAGGCGGAGGCTCACGCCCTTGCCCTGCGTGCCCTGCACCGATCCGTCGGCGTCGTAGAGTCCTCGCAAAACGCCCGCAACAAATGAGGAACTTCCCCGTTCGATCTCCGGGGTCAGTGTCTTGTTGCCAGGAGACATTCCCCAGCGCTCCGCCAATCGGGCAAGGGGCACGGAAGAGAGCCGCGCCTCGGCGCGCCCCGCCACGGGACGCTGGAATCCTCGAAAGTCAGTTCGATGATCGAGCGTCGCTGCGGCGGTTTCGGCTGCGGCCACGATTCCGGCCGCGCCGGTGGCGGCATAGGTGACGCGACTTCCGCGTGTTGCTTCAACTCGGCGCCCAAACGGACAGGACGGCCTTTTCCCGCTTCAGTGTCCATCCCCGATCAGCAATCCCAGCAGGTATCCTTCTTCTTCGTTCCGTCGCCATGCCAGCCGACCAGCGCGCGTTGATCCTGCAGCACGACTTCGTCGCCTGGCAGCAATTGACCGGCTGCGATCCACTCGTCTCCAGAACGATGCGGTCTTTCGTGCGACCTTGCGAACGCGATGGTCGGCCGTCAGGCGAAGGGCATACCCTTCGCGCGTCTCCAAGCGGATGACGGCTTGGTGCCGGTACTAAAGAACCCGTTGCTGGTAAGCGAATGCGCCCGACCATGCACAATGGCAACGAAGGGCATGCCGACTAGTTCCTTGACCTGACGCGGCCCGTTTGCCGTCATGACCCAGGTATCCGAGGTCACGCAAGGATTGCTCGCTGCGATCGTCTCGCAGTACGACAGATTGTTGTCACGGTTCATCGCGTCGATGAACACGACGCCAGGCTCGGCGTGGTCGTAGGTCGACCGCATGATCTGGTCCCACAATCCGCGGGCGCGCACCGTCCGATAAATCCACAAATCGTCCGCACGGTGATGTGCACCGCCGGCCAGCAGGTCGGCCGCCGGCGGCGCCTTGTGCACGAGCTCCCAGTCGGCATCGTCGCGCACCGCCGCGATGAACGCGTCGGTCACCGCGACCGAGATATTGAAGTTGGTGAGCTCGCCACCGTCCTTGGCGCGGATGAACGCCTCGACGTCCGGATGGTCGCAGCGCAGGATCCCCATCTGGGCGCCGCGGCGAGAACCCGCCGACTCCACCGTTTCGCAGATTCTGGTCGAACACCCGCATGTACGAAAGCGGCCCACTGGCCCGGCTGTCGGTGCCGCGCACAGTGCGCCCTGCGGCCGGATCGGCGAGAAATCGTAGCCGACGCCACCGCCGCGGCGCATCGTCTCGGCCGCTTCGTTGAGCGCGACGTAGATGCCGACCCCGTCCTCGGCACCGGAAATGCTGTCGCCCACCGGCTGCACGAAGCAGTTGATGAGCGTCGCCTTCAAGTCGGTGCCGGCGGCCGAATTGATGCGGCCGCCGAGGATCAGGCCATTTTCCTGCGCGCGATAAAACGCTTCCTCCCACTGGTCGCGCTGCGCCGGTGCCTCGGCCGCGGCCAGCGCGCGGGCGACTCGGCGCCGCACGGCTTCGATCGTGCGCTCGCTGCCCTTGGCGTATTTTTCGCGCAGGACTTCCTCCGATATTGTCTGCGGCGGCAGGGCGGCGCGGAGGGCGGTGTCGAAGGTCTTGGGGTCGTCCAGTTTCATCGGGTAGCGTGAGGTAGAAAAGCGTCTGTTGCCCGGAGGCACCGGGTTGTCACTGGGAGACGAACTGTCAATGATGCCACCAATGGCCCAAGGGGCGCATCTGGCGGTCGGGCTTAAGGCCTGCGTCGGAAATCCGGCCCAGCTTGGACCCATCGCAATGCTTTCGCATCGACCTCGGTTAGTCTCAAAATGTGGTGGAGGGTTCTTGCCATGCGCTCGAACGCCACGCGGTTTGCGTCACTCGCCACGGCGACCGGCATGACGGCGACGAGCCGCATGGCGTGATTGGCCGACGTCCCTGGTGGACGCAGGAGCATGCGAGCGTGTGATGTGGCGGCGGTTGATGTACGATGCCTCCGCATATGAATACGGAAAAGATCACCGTTCGGGTCACCGCGAGCGGCCAGACCCTTGAAGTCGTCGTTTACGACAAGAGCCTCGACCGCATCCAGGTGGTGCTGGGAGAGGGCGTACACAGCGTGCGCTGCGACCTGACGCCGACCCCAATGCCAGTGCGTACGCGGGCAGCGCGATGGGGCGCGAGATCGTGTACGAACGCAGCCGCGAGGACGTCAAGGCGGATCTCGCCCGAGCGGCCGGGTTTCGCGACCACCGCTGAAGTCGCAACGCCCGTTTCGCGCATCGGCTCTTGCAGGCGTCGCCCGTTCCAATGAAGTCATTGTTCGATCTTCAGGGCCGGGTGGCGATTGTCACCGGCGGCAACGGCGGCATCGGCCTCGGCATGGCGAAGGGTCTCGCGCAGGCGGGCGCCAGCGTGGTGGTCGCCGGGCGCGACAAGGCCAAGAACGAACAAGCGGTCGCCCAACTGGAGGAGGCCGGTTCGCGCGCGAGCGCGATGGCGCATGCCGTGGACGTCACGCAGGAAGCGGCCTGTGCGCAATTGATCCAGGCGACGATCGCCCGGTTCGGGCGTCTGGATATCCTGGTCAACAATGCCGGTACCAACATCCGCAAGTCGCCGCAGGACTACTCGCTCGACGAGTGGAATACGCTGATCGACACCAATCTCACCAGCGCTTTCCTGTGCTCGAGGGCGGCATATGCGCCATGGTCGCGCAGGGTGGCGGCAAGATCATCAACATCGGCTCGATGACGTCGATATTCGGCGCCTCGTTCGCCGCACCCTACAGCGCGACCAAGGGCGGCATCGTGCAGTTCACCAAGGCGATGGCCGTGGCCTGGGCGAAGGACAACATCCAGGCGAACGCGATTCTGCCAGGTTGGATCGACACCGCGCTCACCGTGCAGGCGCGCAAGGATGTCGAGGGTCTGCACGAGCGGGTCGTCGGCCGCACGCCCGCGGGCCGCTGGGGCGTACCCGGCCGACTTCGCCGGCATGGCGGTGTTTTTGGCCAGCACGGCCTCGGATTTCGTCACCGGCGCCGCGATTCCGGTCGACGGCGGCTATTCGTCGCAGGGTTAGCCCAGCGGCGCTACACGCTCAAGGCGCTTACCGCGGGGCTATGCAGCAGGGCAGGAATGGGTTGCACCCGCGCCATGGACTGCGCGTCTTCCACGTCGGTCGTTATCCGGAACAGGACCGCGCACTACGGTTGGCCCGCCATCCACGCTGTCAGCGCATCGGCCACTTCGGCGCGCACGTCCGCGTCCTTGCGGCCGCTCTTCGCCGGGACATGAAAGGCGTGGTCGGCGTCCGCGTAGCGGCACAGCGTCGCGCGGGGCCGAGGCGTGCCACCAGTGGCTCCAGCAACGCCAGGTCCGCCAGCTCGTCGCGCGTGCCCTGCAGGAATAGCATTGGCACCTGCACGTCGGCGAGGTGCGCGCCGCGCTCGTCGGCGGGCTTGCCCGCGGGATGCAGCGGGAATCCCACGAATACCAGGCCGCGCACGCCGGGTAGCGGCGCGGCGCCTGGGCCTGCGACGTCATCCGGCCACCGAACGACTTGCCGCCGGCGAACAGCGGCACTCCGGGGCGAGCCGGGCGGCCTCGGCCACCGCGGCGCGCACGGCGGCATGCGCGACTTTCGGCGGGTCGGGGCGCTTCGAGCCGCGTTCCATGAAGGGAAACTGGTAGCGCAGCGTCGCGATGGCACGCGCTGCCAGGTCGTCTGCGAACCCGGTCATGAAGGCGTGGGACATGCCGGCGCCTGCGCCGTGCGCGAAGACATAGCACGCACGCGCATCCGGCGGCATCTGCAGCAGTCCCGACACGCGCTGATCGTCGCCGACCGCGAACTCGATCGCGCGGGGTTCGAGCCGGGTATTCACGAGCGCCCCGCGGCCAGCCACGCGCCTCATCTGCATGTACGCGGCATGACTGCCGAGTAGCTCGAGATGCCGAGTACCGTAGGCGATCCAGCGTCGCTCCGCGGGAATGTGAAGATCGCGATCGACGTCGTCATGGGTGCCGAGGGCTGTGGCAACAGGCACCAGTCCGTCGCCGCGTGGTGCGCGGTTGCCGACGGCAGGGGCCCTGCTCGCGCTGCCGGCCACCGCAAACGCGCGCACCTCACGCGGCAGCGGCAACGCATGGTGCAGGTAGCCACCGTGCGCGAAGCGGTCGCGATGGCGCCAATCCTCGTCGCAGCAAAGCACCGTGCCGCAGGTCGGTGATGCCGGCGCTGCGTAGTTGTGCGAGGCGGGAAAATGCTACCGTGTACGGGCTCGCGCCGAACAGGCGGTCCAAGCCGTGACCCCCGCGCTCCATTGGTGCGCCGTGGTGTGGCGTACCGAGAAACACGATCGATTTCAGCCGGCGCCGCCAGGAGTGTTGCGCCGTCTCGCCCACGAGAGCACGCGCTGCGAATCACGAGGCCGCCCATGCTGTGCCCCACCAGGACGAGCTCGCGCACCGGCACGGGCCAGGCGGCGACGAGTTGTTCGAGCTGCAGCGCGAACTCGGCCCCGTTAGTCGAGATGTGCCGGCCGGTGTTATAGCGCAGGTAGATGACATCGGCGTCGAGGTCCCGCGCCAGGCATTCGCCGTGATCGTGGCCGTTGCGATTCCAGCTGCTGTCGCTCATGCACAGGCCGTGGACCATCACCAACACTCGCGGGCGCGCGCCTGGAATCGCCAAGGCGAGCGCTGCCGGTTTCATCGGCAAGGCTTTGCCTGGTGTCGCAGCTGCATCGCAATCGCCAGCGGATTGCCGGTGGCCTCGAGGCGATCGCCAAGCACGCCGTTGAGCGCGCAGACCAGCGGCTCGCGTCCGGGCCAGGGGGACGCGCGGGCCAGCAAAGGTACGAGCGGTGCGAGCACCCGGTCGACGGCACCGCCTGCGACGTGCGTGACCCCGCGTACGCTACGGTAGACGAAGCCGGTGATGCCTTTGGTCGGCGCCAGCGTGGCATCCCCCAGCGGACCCGGATGGCGGGCGATGTTGTGGTGCATCGTTTCCACCACGTCGGTCACCAGCAGCGTCAAGTCGGTGACCAGGCGGCTGGCCCCGCGCAAGTCGGCGATTGCGGACGGCGGGTGCGCCCCGGCCGGCTTCGAAGTACCCGACGACGCGTTTGCCCGCGCACGGGGCGGCCGGCGCCCGCCGCCGCCGGCGCGTGGAACCGTCACTGCGCTACGGTGCGGGTTGCTTGATCATCGGTGCGGCGTCGCCCACCTTCTTCTTTTGTTTCTTGGCTTCTTTCTTCTCCTTCGGCGTCAACAGTGCCTTCTTCTTTGTTTCCTTGATATGTCGTTGCTGAGCCATGGCGTTTGCTCCTGTGAAGTCGGTCGGTGCGAGGGGTGGAGTCTACGCCGCCCGGAGTTGCATCAATCGGGCCGCGTAGCCGGGCGCGGTGGGCTCGTGCATGAAGTAGGCGTAAACCTCCCGCCAAGCGGTTGCCTCGAGCTTGCGCACCCAGGATTCGAGGGCCGCTTCCGAATACGCTTCGAGGCGCAGTCGCACATAGCCCCAGGTTGCCGTCTCCACCAGCGGCGGCGGCGCATTATCCTCGCGCTCCGACAGGCACAGGGCGGCGCCGGCGCCCTTGAGCGCCGCGTAGACGTCGTCATCGAACCAGGTGTCGTTGCGAAACTCGAACGTGGCGCGGTGGTCGGCGGGTAACAGGTCGAGGAACGCTGTGAGACGCGGGAGATCCTTTTTCATGTTCGGCGGTAACTGGAACAGTACGGGACCGCGCTTGTCGCCGAGCGCGGCAAGATTGCGATACAGATAGCCAAGCGGCTCGGTCGCCGATTCGACCTTGAGGCGAGAAATGTGCGTGATACGCCGTGACGCCTTGATCGCGAAACGGAACGCGGCGGGGGTGGTGGCGGCCCAGTTCTCCAGAACCTCGCGCTTGGGCATCCGGTAGAAGCTGTTGTTGATTTCCACCGTCGGCAGGCGTTCGGCATAAAAGCTCAGCATGTCCTCCGCCTTGAGGTCGGGCGGGTAGAACACGCCCTTCCAGGCCTTGAACGAATAGCCGCTGGCACCGGCGAACAGTTGCGTCGGCATGCGTACTCCGTGGATCGATGGATTCCTGCCTATCCTGCCATGGGCAAGACGCGATCGGGGCTTGTCGTGGCTAGAATCTGCCTATGGCCAGGGACAACGCGAAACAGGCGGGGAAACGCAGCACGAAGGGCACCCCCAAGCCCGGCCCTAACGCCGGGGGCGCGGATGCCCTCGGCGAGTACAAGGACAAGCGAACCTTCACGGTCACGCCGGAGCCGCCGCCCGCCGTGCCCGCGCCAGGGGAGGGCCCGCTGCTCTTCGTCGTCCAGCAGCACCGCGCTACGCGACTGCACTACGACTTCCGGCTGGAGTGCGACGGCGTGCTCAAGTCGTGGGCGGTGCCGAAAGGACCGGCGCTCGATCGCAACGAAAAGCGCCTCGCCGTGCAGACGGAGGACCACCCGTACGACTACGCATCGTTCGAGGGCATCATTCCCAAGGGCCAGTACGGGGCGGGCGAAGTCATCGTGTGGGATTGCGGCGTCTATTCGCCCGACGAGGGCGGTGCAACCTCGTTCCAGGATCGCCCGCAAGCGGAACGCGAAGTGCGCGAGGGTCTCGCCAAGGGCAAGCTGAGCGTCCTGCTGCGCGGCGAGAAGCTCAAGGGCTCGTTTGCGCTGGTGCGCACCAAGGAAGCGAAGCAGTGGCTGCTGCTCAAGCACAAGGATCGCTTTGCCGCCGAAGGCGACGTCACCGCGCAGGATCACTCGGTGCTTTCCGGTGCGACGGTCAAGGCACAGAAGTTTTTGCCGGCGAAGCGCATGCCGGCCGCACGCCTGGCGCCTGCGGGGAACGTGCAGAAGATGCCGGCCAAGCTCGCGCCGATGCTGGCCGAACTGGGCGACGCGGCGTTCCATCGCCCCGGGTGGATGTGGGAGCCCAAGCTCGACGGTTATCGGGTGCTGGCCTTCATCGATGGCGATAGCGTCAAGCTGCGTTCGCGGCGCGGCCTCGAGCTCGCCGCGACCTTTCCGCGCCTGGCCGAGGAGCTGAAGCTGCAGGCGGTCGACTCGATGATCCTCGACGGCGAACTGGTCGCCTTCGATGCCAACGGCAAGCCATCGTTCGGCGCGTTGCAGGAGCGTGCGCAGTTGAAGACGGCGCGCGAGATTGCGTCGGCCGATCAGACCGCGCCGGTCGTGCTGTGCTGCTTCGATCTGCTGTTTTTCGCCGGCATCGACCTGCGCGACAGGCCCTACCGCGACCGCCGTCGCTACCTCGCGCAATGCCTGCTGCCGTCACCGCTGGTTCAACTGGTGCACGCAGCGGAGGATGGCATCGAACTGCAGGCGGCTGCGCTGGCGAGCGGCTTCGAAGGCGTGATCGGCAAGCGCATGGACAGCCGCTACGAGGCGGGCAGGCGGTCCAAATCCTGGGTCAAGGTCAAGCCCACGGTCAGCGCCGACTTCGTCGTCGGCGGCTACACGCAGGGCAAGGGCTCGCGCGCGTCGCTGGGCGCGCTGCTGGTCGGGTACTGGGCGGGCCGAAAGCTCAAATATGCGTCGCACGTCGGGTCCGGCTTCGACGATCGCGCGCTCGCTGTTGTAAAAAAGCAACTCATGCCGTTGCGCCGCGAGGACTGTCCGTTCGACCAGACGCCGGAGCTCAACGGGCCGACGATCTGGGTCGATCCCAAACTCGTGGCCGAGGTGAAATTCCACAGCTGGACGGCGGACGGCCACCTGCGGGCGCCGGTGTTCCTCCGGATGCGCGACGATGTCGATGCGCGCAAGGTGCGTCGGGCGGCCACCACCGGCGCAGGCGGTGAGGGCGCGGCGGTCGCGCGCGGCAAAGTGAAGGCGGATACCGGTGGTGGCGTCATCGACGAGATCATGACGCAGCTCGAACACCCGAAGAACACGTTCACGCTCGTCGTCGGTACGCACCGCATCCCGCTGACGCATCTCGATCGCGTGTACTGGCCGGCGGACCCCGCGCTCGACCAGCCGGCGCTGACCAAGCGCGACCTGTTGCGCTACTTCGCGCAGGTATCGCCGTACATCCTGCCGCATCTCGCCGACCGGCCGTTGACCATGATCCGGATGCCTTCCGGCATCGGGGGCGAGCGCTTCTTCCAGAAGCACTGGGAGCAGGCGCGTCCGGCGTTCGCCGAGACCATCACCGTGTTCTCCGGCAGCAAGGACGAGCAGCACGACTACCTGCTTGTGCAACAACCTGCCGACACTGCTCTGGCTCGCGCAATCGGGTACGCTCGAGTTTCATGTCTGGCATTCGCGCGCGAAACCCGGGCCCGATGCGGCTTCGAAGAGCACCGACTACGCGAGTTCGCTCGCGTCGCTGGAAGCCTCGGTATTGAACTACCCGGACTACGTGCTGTTCGACATCGATCCCTACATCTATTCAGGCAAGGAAGCGAAGGGGGCGGAGCCCGAGCTCAACACCAGGGCCTTCGAGAAGGGCAAGGAAGTGGCGTTCTGGCTGCGCGACCTCCTGCAGAGCATGACGCTGGAAGCGATCGTCAAGACCTCCGGCAAGACCGGCCTGCACGTGTTCGTGCCGATCCGGCGGACCCTCGATTTCGACGCGGTCCGCCACGTCTCGGAACTGGTCGGCGGCACCTGGAGCGCGGTCACCCCAAGGACATCACGCTGGAGTGGAGCGTCCCAAAAAGGACTGGTAAGATCTTCATGGACTACAACATGAACGTTCGCGGCAAGACGTTGAACGTTGCCTATTCGCCCCGGGGGGCACCCGGGGCCCCGGTGTCGATGCCGCTGACCTGGGAAGAACTGGCCGGCGCGCATCCGCTGGATTTCACGATCATGAACGCGCCGCAACGGCTGGCGCAAACGGGTGATCGCTGGCAGGACGCCTTGAAGCGCAAGCAAAGCCTCGAGAAGGCGCTTGCCCGCACCAAGGCCTGACCGACGTCGAAAGGCTTGACCATGGCTGCACGTTCGATTGCGAGTTTGACCGTCTCGTTCGGATTGGTGTCGATTCCGGTGAAGCTCTATTCGGCCACCGAGGCGAGCCGCGCGATTTCCTTCAACATGCTGCACAAGGGCTGTGGCTCGCGCCTGAAGCAGCAGTACATCTGCATCAAGGAAGAGGTCCCGGTGCCGCGCGAGGACATCGTCAAGGGCTACGAATTCGCCAAGGACCAGTACGTGACCTTCACGCCCGAGGAATTGAAGGCGATGGAGGAGACCGGCACGCACATGGCCGAGATCACCGAGTTCGTGCCGCTCGAGGCGGTCGATCCCGTGTACTTCGACAAGGCGTACTACCTGGCCCCGACAAGGGTGGCGCGAAGCCCTATGCGCTGCTGGCAAGCGCGTTGCGCGAATCGAACGGTGTGCGCTCGGCCGCTGGGCGGCGCGCGGCAAGCAATACATCGTAATGATCCGGCCGGTCGACGACGGCCTCGTGATGCAGCAGCTACTGTACGCGGGCGAAGTGCGCTCGATGGCGGATCTCGACATCCCGAAGACCGAGGTCAAGCCGGCGGAACTCAAGCTCGCGCAGCAACTGATCGAGCAGCAAACGTCGGCGACCTTCGATCCCTCCATCTATACCGACGATGTCGCGGCGCGCATCGAGGCCGCCGTGCAGAAAAAGGTCGACGGCCAGGAGATCACGCTGACCGAAGCACCTGAAGGCGGCGCGCAGGTCATCGACCTCATGGAAGCGTTACGGGCGAGCCTCGGCAAGAAGGGCGCTGCCCGGGCACCTGCCGCCGAGCCCGCGGAGGCCAAGCGCAAGCCGCCGAAGCGCGCGCAAGCCAAGGCGGAGGCTGAGGTGGAGGCGTCACCCGCCACGACACCCGCGCGCAAGGCGAGGAAAAAAGCCTGACGGCGCGCGCCGGCGTTCCCGGCTACGGCGTCCGCGACGTCGAGCGCCTGCTCGGACTTTCCCGCAGTACCATCCGCGCGTTGATCGGTGCCGGCTTCGTGGTGCCGGCGCGGGGGCCGCGCAACGCGTGGCGATTCACCTTCCAGGATCTGATCGTGTTGCGCACGGCGCGCGCGCTGGTGGCGGCCGACGTGCCGCAGCGGCGCATCATGCGTTCGCTGCGCGCGCTGCGGCGCGATTTGCCGGCCTCGATGCCGTTGTCGGGACTCGCCATTTCCGCCGTTGGCGACCGGGTCGTGGTCCGCGACGGCGACATCCATCGGCAAGCCGAATCGGGTCAGTACCTGCTGGCGTTCGACGGCAACCCCGCGCAGGGCGCGCTCAACGTCATCGAACGCGGGCGCGAAAAGGCCGGGCTTGCGGCGGCCGATGCGCAGGCCTGGTTCGCGCGCGGCGCGGCACTCGAGCGGGACGATATCGATGCCGCACTCGATGCCTACAGGTGCAGCATCGTGGCCGATGCGACGCAGGTCGAAGCACATGTCAATTACGGGCGGCTCCTGCATGACGCCGGCCGCTACGCCGATGCCGAGCATGCCTACCGCGATGGGATTACCGCGGCGGGGCAGGATCCTGTTCTGCTCTACAACCTGGGCGTGGTGCTCGAAGACCTCGAGCGCAATGCGGAAGCGGTCGACGCCTACGAAGCCGCGGTGCGGCGCGATCCGGAACTGGCGGACGCTCACTCAACCTCGCGCTGCTGTACGAGCACTTTGCGCGTCCCCGTGACGCGATTCGGCACATGGCGCGCTACCGCGCACTCACCGGCGCACGACGAAACTAGTACCTTTCGGGAGGCAAGCTGCCGGTCGGCATGCCGATTGCATAGGGGGCGTGGACGTCGCTCGGCAGGAGTTCGACGGCGTCGACTTGTCATCGACAACCACGCCAGCGCCCATGCGAATCCTTCGCCCTGCCGCCGCGGCGCTTGCCGCGCTCGTCCTCGCATCGACGTTGCCGGCGGGTGCGCAGAACGCGCCGCCGCCCGTCATCCCGATCAATGTGCAGGTGATCAATGACAGCGGCCTGCCGGATTCCGAAGTCTTCCTGCTGCTGGCGGGCAAGGACGTCACCGGCGGGGCACTCACCAGCGGCGCACTGCCGTTCTACCCATTCCAGGTCGCGGGGGTGCGCGCGGCCCCGGCAGGAGCCGTCACGCTGTCGACGGGGGTGCTTGCGACCAGCGTATCGCCGAATGTCCCGAGCGCCGCCGCGTCGCTCGCCATCACGGCCGATGCATCGCCGCTGACGATGGCGTTCGTACCCGCAACGCTGGCGGTCGGCGGCACGACGACGACGTGGACGATCAACGTGCCGAATGCTGCTGCAGCCGCCGTCGCGCTGACCCAGCCGCTGACGGCGTCGCTGCCCACCGGCGTTGTTACTGCGGGCGCGAACACCGGCACCTGCACCGGGGTGGCGATCATGCCGTCGATGGTGACGCTGCCCACCGGGCAGTCGGTACCAAGCGGTGGTTGCACGATCGCCATGGCCGTGCAGGCGAACGCGCTTCCGGCGCCTTCGACGGCAACCGTGGTCACCAGCTACCTGCAGACGAATACCAGCATCGTGCCGGCAGTTGCACCGCTGACCGTAGTGTCCGCCGGGTCGGGGTTGAGCGCAGCGTTTGCCCCGACGACGATCACGCAAGGCGGCAACGCGAGTTGACGTGACGCTGCCGAATGCATCGGCCGCCGCCGCGACGCTTACCGCGGACTTCATCAGCACGATGCCGCCATCGGTCGTGATCACGCCGGCCACCACCGGCGGCACGTTTAACGGTGCCAGTGCGACCGCAACCGGGGTCACGCTGCCAACGGGGTCGACGATCCCCCCGGGCGGTTGCACGATCGTCGTCAGCGTCGCGGCGATCGCGACCGGTGGTGCGCTGTCGGCCAGGCCCCGTTGCAGGGCCCCGACGGCCTGGTCACGGCACGCTCGCCGAATTCGGGGCAACAGCGGCCGGTTTACACGTTCTCGATGTCGTCGGTGAGCTCCGGCAACCTGTATTTCTCGTACAAGTCGCCGGTCACGTACCCGACCGCTCCGACGGTCACCGCGAAATATCGCTTCCAGTCGCTCGAGTTCTCGTACTCGAACGCCATCTCCAGCAACGGCGATCTCACGTCGATCGATTTCTACGGCATTCCGCTGGAGCTGCAGACCTTTGCTCCGGGCGACACGACATTCCAGTACGCGCTCGACCGCGTCTCGTACTACACGTCGACAGCGTCGCTGTTGAAGGCCTTCACCGCGGTCGACGCGAACCTGCGCTTCGCGTTCATGCGTACCGACGGAGCGCCGTTCAACCCCGCCACCGACAGCTTCGCCGATTTCGCCCGCATCGTCGGGCCAAATCAGCTCGCTGCGCCGGGCACTTCGCCGGTGCAGTGGCCGGCCAGCGCGCCGACGGGCTATACGGGCGCGTGGCCACACCCGCAGGGCTCCCCCTGGCCGTACGGGTCGTTTGCCGATTACCTGGACAGCCTGGTGGCCGCCCACTACACGTTTGTCGAAAGCGACAACGCGGTCATCTCCGCCTACACCTTCTATTACACGGGTTCGATCGCCGGCAATCGCACAACCGGGTACACGATCACGCTGATCGGTGGCAATCGCGAAGATCCGACGATCACGTTGTCCCTGCCGCCGCAAGATGCGGCCAAAGGCGGGTTCGACTTCGCGATCTACGGCGTGCCGCAGAACTGCCGGACCTTGCAGGTGAGTGGCATGACGTGCACCGACGCGAACGTCGCGTCGCTGACCAACTCGGTGTATGGCTGGATCCAGGCCGACGTCATTTCGGCGCTCAACTTCGGCTACATGAACGGCGTGGCCGATGCCAGCAACGGTGGCGTGGGTCAGTCCAGCGTCTGGTATGGCCTGCCGCCGGTGCAATTCCCATTTGGCCAGGCGCGCGCTACCAGCGACGGCTACTACAACGCCTGGGCCGCGCTGATGTACAACCACTCCGACGCGTACGGGTTCGCGTTCTCCGACCGCAGGGGCCGACCCTCACCCGACATCACCTTTCCGGTCGGCGGAACGCTGCGCATCTGGATCCTGCCGGACAAGCGGCTCGACACGCCGCTGCCGAAGGTCATCGGTTTCGACAGCCAGTCGATCTCGCTGTCGTGGCCCGTCGTCGCGGATGCCGACCACTACGTGGTGACGTGGTCGCCGCCGTACACGACCAACTCCCAGACTGTGGCGCAGCCGCCCGCTGGCGCCGGGCTCGCGAGCTATCAGATCACCGGTCTTGCCGCGGGCACGCCGGCCGGCGCACAATCACGGTGCGCGCCGCCAACGCCGACGATACCAAGGGATCGTTCGAAGTCCCGGTGTACGCCCGCACCTGGGGCACGCCCACCGCCCCGGCGGCGAGCAACGCGACGGCCAACTTCGGCTTCAACTGGACGCTGTCGGCGATCATGCAGGCGCAGAATCCGCAACTTTACGTGGCGGGGCAGACGGCGACCTACGATGCGTCGACGAGTTCCTGGACCACGCTGGCGCCGGTTGGCATCGAAGTCGGCCTGGCACCCTCGACTGCGGCGCTGACGGTCAAGTCGACGCAGGCTTGCAGCCCGCCGTGCATACCGCAATCACTGTCGGCGGCCACCATTGCGCCGGGCAGCTCGACGGCGCTGTCGATCGTGCTGACGAGCAAGCCAACCAGCAACCAGATCACGCTGCCGCATGGCATGTCGATCACGCTTCCGGCGGGGGTGACGGCCGCGCCTCTCGCCGCGAGTACCACCTGTGTTGGCGTCAGCGTGCAGTCGACGATGATCGTAGTGGGTAAGGTGAAGGTGATCGACGGTGCCTCCACCTGCACGATCGCCGCGACCCTGACGTCGTCGACGCCGGGTACGGTCATACTCACCACGCCCGTCACGACGTTCGATGAAGGCAACGCGCCAGCGACCACGCAAGCGTTGACGGTGACCGGCGGCGACACGGCAGTGAGCCAGACGTTTTCACCGTCGACGATCGAGTTCGGTGCGACGTCCACTTTGACGATCGGACTGCCGAATGTGACGGGCCACCCGATCCACCTGACCGTGCCCTTCATCGACGCCATGCCGCCGGGCGTGACGATAAGCGCCATCACGAATGCGACGACCTGCGCTGCCGTATCGCTGGTTCGGACAACCCAATTGAAGATGGCCGAGAGGGCGGCGATTCCGCCGAAAGGCTGCGTGATCGTCGCGACGGTGACTTCGTCAACACCCGGCACCGTCCTCAACACCACCGGCACTTTCGAGACCGACGCCACGGTCTATCAGATCCAGGCGTACCCGCTCGAGTTGCGGGTGGGTAATACCGTGATCTGGTCGGCCAACTATTACCTGACCTTCATCGGGTCGCCGCAGGCGTATTCGGCGGGGAGCTGTCTGCCCGGCGAGGCCTGCGCGGGGTCCGGTGCGGCGACGGTGGTGCCGTTCGATACCCTGCGCACACCGAACTTCCTCGAGCGGCAAATGGGCGGGCTTACGCTGTCCGGCGGTGCCTCCGGTCTGGGGCCACCATTCGGCCCGTCGAACACGCCCGGCATCGGACTGTCGTTTACGCCGGTGGCGAACAAGAAAGCGGCGCCGGTGTCGATGCCCGTCCCGGCATCCAGCGCGAAGTAAGCGAAACAGCCTCGTGCCGTGCGCCGCAATGGGTCGCGCGCACGCCATTGTGGTGCGAAGGCAACAGTACGCGTTAGGTGACGTGCGGTGTCACGCGCCGCGTTAGCGCCTGTCGCCGGCATGCGACAGCGCCTCGACGGCGTGCGCTGCTGTGTCGCGCGCACCAGGCGTCACCACGGTACTCGATGTAGGACCTGCCAATCCGCTACGCCCCGCGCACGCCATGCGTGTGCGCCATCCGGAACGACCTGCCGACGCCACGTCGCGTGGATTCGGCGTGACCTGCAACGCCACTTCCGGAGCTTTGAAAATGTAGGAACCAGCGACGGTGATGCGGTTGGCACTCGGCATTCGACAGTGCTGCCGGAATGTTTGGCACGCGCTGTGCAAGTAAATACCCGATGATGTAGGACAAGCCTTCCGCCGCAATTCATCTGGCGGTTGTCAACCAATAGGTTGGTCGCACGTTTGTCACATCAACTTGAAGTTTTGTTGTTCGAATACTACTAATGAAGAGGAGGCAATTGCCCTCGTGTGCAAGATGAGAGACTGGTTTCATTGAAAATTTCGGCACGGTGCTCGCTCGTTGAAAGAGGCCAAACCGCATGAGTTCGTTGCTTGAAAATTTTCGCAGTAGCTATTCCGCAACACAGGAAGAGGAACTCTCCCTCGACGAATTTCTCGAACTGTGCAAGCGCGATCCGAAGGTGTACGCCACCGCCGCCGAACGCTTGCTGGCCGGCATCGGCGAACCCGAATTCCTCGATACCAGCAAAGATTCCCATTTATCCCGCCTCTTCGCCAACAGCGTAATCAACGTTATCCCGCGTTCCGCGATTCTATGGCATGGAGGACACGATCGAGCAGATCGTAGCCTTCTTCCGTCATGCCGCGCAAGGCCTGGAAGAGAAAAAACAAATCCTCTATTTACTCGGCCCCGCCGGGGGCGGCAAATCATCCCTCGCCGAGAAGCTGAAATCTGTCATGGAGAAAAACCCCATCTACGCGATCAAGGGTTCGCCGGTCAACGAATCGCCTCTGGGACTCTCTCGGCCAGAACGCTTCGGCGACGTGCTTGAGGAGGACTATGGAATCCCGCGACGGTACCTGACCGGGATCATGTCGCCGTGGGCGGTGAAACGCCTGCAGGAGTACAACGGCGACATCTCCAGGTTCAGCATGGTGCGGAACAACCCTTGATCTTGCCCAAATGGCCATCTCCAAAACCGAACCAGGCGACGAAAACAACCAGGACATCAGCTCCTGGTCGGCAAGGTCGACATCCGCAAGCTCGAGCAACTCTCACAGGACGACCCGGACGCCTACAGCTATTCGGGAGGCCTATGCCTCGCCAACAAGGGCTGTTCGAATTCGTCGAAATGTTCAAGGCGCCGATCAAGGTACTCCACCCGTTGCTGACCGCCACCCAGGAAGGCAACTACAAGGGCACTGAAGGCTTTTCCGCCATCCCTTTCAACGGCATCATCCTCGCCCACTCGAACGAATCGGAGTGGCACATTCCGAAATAACAAGAACAACGAAGCCTTCCTCGATCGCATCTACATCGTCAAGGTTCCCTATTGCGTGCGCGTGTCCGAAGAGATGCAGATCTACGACAAACTGCTGACCAGTTCGTCGCTGTCCAGCGCCCCTTGCGCACCCGGCACGTTCGAAATGATGGCGCAGTTCTCGGTGCTGTCACGACTCAAAGAGCCCGAAAATTCGAGCATCTATTCCAAAATGCGCGTGTACGACGGCGAAACCTGAAAGACATTGATCCCAAGTCGAAGACGCTGCAGGAGTATCGCGACTACGCCGGTCCCGACGAAGGCATGACCGGATTGTCGACGCGCTTTGCCTACAAGGTGCTGTCTGCGGTGTTCAATCATGACCAGACCGAGATCGCGGCCAATCCGGTGCATCTCATGTACGTGCTCGAACAGCGCCTGGCGCGCGAAGACCTCCCCGAGGAGACCCATCGCCGCTACGTCGAACACATCAAAGGCTTTCTCGCGCCGCGCTACGCCGAATTCATCGGCAAGGAAATCCAGACCGCTTATCTCGAGTCGTACGCGGAATACGGCCAGAACATCTTCGACCGCTACGTGACGTTCGCCGACTGCTGGATCCAGGAAGAGGACTACCGTGACCCCGAGACCGGCGAGAGCTTCGACCGGGCCGCGCTCAACACCGAACTCGAAAAGATCGAGAAGCCGGCGGGCATCGGCAACCCCAAGGACTTCCGCAACGAGATCGTCAATTTCGTGCTGCGCGCACGCGCGCACAACGCCGGCCGCAATCCGACCTGGAGCAGCTACGAGAAGCTGCGCGAGGTGATCGAGAAGAAGATGTTCAGCAACACCGAGGACCTGCTGCCGGTCATCTCGTTCAACGCCAAGGCATCCGCCGACGACAAGCAGAAGCACCAGAATTTCGTCGCCCGGATGGTGGCCAAGGGCTACACCGAAAAGCAGGTGCGCCTGCTGGCCGAGTGGTACCTGCGTGTGCACAAGTCGTCATGAGGCCGGCATGAAGTTGCATCGCATCCGCCTCGATGGCATCCCTGCAACCACCGGAAAGCCGCAATGGCCCAGTTGATCGATCGCAGGCCCAACGACCGTGGCAAGAGCGCGGTCAACCGCGAGCGTTTCTGCGCCGCTACAAGACGCACATCCAGGAAGCCGTGAAGAACATGGTCGGGGAGCGCAAGCTCTCCGACATGGAGCATGGCGGCGAGGTGCGCGTATCGAAGAAGGACCTGTCGGAGCCGACGTTCGGCTTCGGCCGCGGAGGCGACCGCGAGTTCGTGTTGCCGGGCAACCGTGAGTACACGGCCGGCGACCGCCTGCCGCGGCCCGATGGTGGTGGCGGCGGTGGGGGTGGCGATTCAGGCGGCAGCGGTGATGGGGATACCGAAGACGATTTCGTGTTCTCGCTGTCGCGTGAGGAGTTCATGCAGATCTTCTTCGACGACCTCGAGCTGCCGCGGCTTGCGCGCACGGAGTTCGGCCGCACCAACCGGCACAAGAGCATCCGCGTGGGTTTCGCCAAGTCAGGAGTTCCGGCGAACCTCGCGGTGATCCGTACGATGTCACAGGCGCTGGCCCGCCGGATCGCGCTCGCCGGCGGCCTCGCGCGCGAGGCCCTGGCACTGGAAGAATCGTTCGCGCTCGCCACGGCGGTGGGTGATGCCGGCCAGGCCGCGGCGATTCACGCAGAACTCGACCGGGTGGCGCGCCGCCACGCCGGCATACCGTTCCTCGACGACCCCGACCTGCGCTTCCGCAACCGCGTCTTGCGCCCGGAGCCGATCGCCAAGGCGGTCATGTTCTGCCTGATGGATGTATCGGCATCGATGGATGCCGACAAGAAGGACCTGGCCAAGCGCTTCTTTTCGCTCTTGTACCTGTTCCTCACCCGCAAGTACGAAGAAGTCGAACTCGTCTTCGTGCGGCACACCGACGACGCCGAGGAGGTCGACGAGCAGACGTTTTTCCACGACACACGCTCGGGCGGCACCGTTGTCTACTCGGCGCTGGAACTGGCCGACAAGATCCGCAGCGAACGCTACGCCACGGGGTGGAATGTCTACGCGGCGCAGGCGTCCGATGGCGACGCCTTCGGCGCCGATCCTGCGCGTAGTGCGCGGTTCCTGCGCGAGCGATTACTGCCCGCGGCGCGCTACTACACCTACCTGGAACTGGCGTCCGACCATCCGTCGGACCGGCCGTCTGCGTTGTGGGCCGAGTATGAACGTTGAGCGAGCCCGGCGGCACCTTCGCCATGCGCCGGGCGTCGGCGCGAAGCCAGATCTACCCGGTATTCCGCGATCTGTTCCGCAAGGACGCGCAATGAACCCCATTTCCCGCGGTGCCGACTGGGATTTCGACCTTCTGGAGCGCTACGACTCGGCCATTGCCGAAATCGCCGGCGAATTCGGGCTCGATACGTACGCCAACCAGATCGAGATCATCACCTCGGAACAGATGCTCGACGCCTACGCGTCGAGCGGGCTGCCGGTAGGGTATCCGCACTGGTCGTATGGCAAGGAGTTCATCCGCAACGAGCAGGCATACAAGCGCGGCATGCAGGGACTTGCCTACGAGATCGTGATCAATTCCGATCCCTGTATCGCGTACCTGATGGAGGAGAACACGATCACCACGCAGGCGCTGGTGATCGCCCACGCCTGCTACGGGCACAACTCGTTTTTCAAGGGCAACCACCTGTTCCGGCAATGGACGCAGGCCGATGGCATCCTCGACTACCTGGTGTTCGCGCGACGCTACGTGATGGAGTGCGAGGAACGGCACGGCGCCGAAGCGGTGGAGGCTGTGCTCGACGCCTGCCACGCGCTGTCGGCGCACGGGGTCGACCGCTATCGCCGGCCGGTGCCGCTAACGCTCAAGGCCGAGGCCGCACGCATGGCCGAGCGCGAGGCCTATCGTGAACGCCAGTTCAATGATTTGTGGCGCACGCTGCCGGCCGCCGCGAACAAGCCTGCGCTCAATGGAGCCAAGCCCTTCCCGGCGGAGCCGCAGGAAAACATCCTGTATTTCGTCGAGAAGTTCTCGCCCAAGCTCGAGCCCTGGGAGCGGGAACTCGTGCGCATCGTGCGCAAGCTCGCGCAATACTTCTATCCGCAGGGCCAGACCAAGGTGATGAACGAGGGCTGGGCCACGTTCTGGCACTACACGATCATCAACCGCCTGCACGAGAAGGGCCTGGTCGACGACGGCTTCATGCTCGAGTTCCTGAAGAGCCACACCAACGTGCTGTACCAGCCGGCGTTCGATTCGCCTCACTACAGCGGCTTCAACCCGTACGCACTTGGCTTCGCGATGTTCGCCGATCTGCGGCGCATCTGCGAGCACCCCACGGCGGAGGACCGGGCGTGGTTTCCGGAAATCGCCGGCGGCGACTGGCGTCCGACGCTCGATTTCGCGATGCGCAACTTCAAGGACGAGTCGTTCATCGCGCAGTACCTGTCGCCGCGCCTGATCCGCGAATTCCACCTGTTCGCGATCGCCGATCATCGCGACGAGTCGACCTTTCTGGTCGACAGCATCCACGACGATCATGGCTATCGCCGGGTGCGCAAGCTCTTGGCACAGCAGCACGCCCAGGAGATGCGCGTGCCGGACGTGCAGATCCTGCAATATGACCGCGACGGCGACCGCTCGCTGACGCTGCGGCACAACCAGCGGCGCGGCCGGCCCTTGAGCGACGCGGCCGAAAAGGTGGTCGTGCACCTGCGTCGGCTTTGGGGCTTCCCGGTGCGGCTGGAAACCTGGGAGGACGACGCGCGGATCGAAGGCGAACTGGCGGCGTAAGACGGCGCTACTGATGGGGTGCTCGCCGCGCTATGCGACGTCGACGCGTCGAAAGCCTACGGCGTTGCCGTGGCAGTCGTTGCATCGCCGCACCTATCGCCGCGCGAACGAGCGCTGCAGGAACGCCAACGTTGCCTTCGCGGCCGCAGCGCGCGCTGCCTTGTTCCCCTGGACCGAGGCGCCGAGGGCGCGGCATGCGCTCACTGCATCCCGATACGCCTGGCCCTGCAGCCGGGCGCCGCTCGTGCGATCGTAGGCATGGAGCGTGTCGACGTCGATCTCGATCGGGCAATCGGCGCGGGTACGCTGCGCGCGGCTGACGAAATGCAGGTTGACGTCGTCCGTATCGAACTTGTGATGGGCCCCGGCGAGCGCCACGAACTCCGCCGGCGTGCCCGCCTTGCCGATCCGGTCCGCGTAGTCCCGGCAGGGTTCGATCGGAGTGTAGTCGTCCACCGTGCCATGCAAAAACAGCATTGGCGCCGTGCCGAAGACGCCTGGCCGGATCAACAGTCGCGCGGTTCCGACGCACCCGCCGGTATAGGCGAGCACGAACGCCGAATAGCGCAGCTGCGCCGGCAGGTCCTGCGCGGCGATGAAGCGTTCGACGGCGGCACGGAGCGTCGCCGTCCCGCCACGCGAGAAGCCCATCAACGCGATGCGCTTGGGGTCGATGCGCGGATGCGTGGAAAGAAACCTCAACGCGGCGAAGGCGTCGGTGACGTCCGCGGCGAGTGGCACCAGTGACTGGTCGGCGGTCGTCGCCCGCACGCCGCGCGGCCCGAACCGGTCGAGCGTGAAGACGGCGATGCCCGCGGCATTGAACAGCTTCGGCCAGTAGTCGAGCAGAGCGTCGTACACCCCTCCCGACCCGTGCATCAACACCACAGCGGGCATGGCTTCGGAGCCCGGCGGCAGGAACAACTCGCCGACGATGTCGACCGGTGTGCCGCTGCCACGCAGCATTTCGGACACGTTTCGCGGCGTCCGGCTCGGAAAGGTGTAGCGGCCGTTGCCGGCGCCGGCCGTGGAGGTGGAGGTGGAGAGTTGCCCGGGGACCTGCGCCGCGGCGGGTTTGGACCCCAGCATGGCGGTGGTCAATGCCACCGCGACGGCAACTGCGAGCGCGACCGCGAACATGCCCATGCCAGAACACCAGGGCGGCGCCGGGAAAACCCTCATTGCAACCCCTTCATCCGTGCTTTTCTCGCCGCGACTCGACCGCTGAACCTGGTCATTCGTCGCACGGCGACCACCGGCGATTCGATACAATGGTAGGTTAACCATCGAGTCTGCACGGCACGCCACAAGTGCGCCGGACGCAGCGCACCAGGCGGCCACCAATGTTCGCATTCTTCGAATCCCGCGTCCGACCGACGCAACTTCCGGTTGGCCCGCCGCCGCCAGGGTTGATGGCGTTCTACTGGCACTTCATCCGGCAGACGCCCGGATTGTACGTGGCGATGTTTACCACGGGGCTCGCGGTCGCGCTGGTAGACACGCTGATACCGATCTTCATCGGCAAGCTGGTGACGCTGATGGAAGCCACGGACCGGGCGGAGGCCTTCCTCGCCGCCAAGCCGATGCTGATCGGCATGGCGGCCTTCCTGCTGATCGGCCGTCCGCTGACGCTGCTCGCCGACAGCCTGGTGCGCAACAACGCCGTGCTGCCCGGTGTGACGAGCCTCATCCGCTGGCAGAGCCACTGGCACGTGGTGCGGCAAAGCTGGCCGTTCTTCCAGAACGATTTCGCCGGCCGCATCGCCAACCGGGTGATGCAGACCAGCAATGCGCTGCGCGAATCGGTGGTGTCGAGCATCCGCGGCGTCTGGTACATCACCGTCTACGGCATGTCGGCGCTGGTGCTGATGGCGCTCGCCGATTGGCGCCTCGCCGTTCCCACGGTGCTCTGGTTTACCGGATATGTTTTATTTTTGCGCCACTTCGTGCCCCGGATGCGCGACCTCGCCAAGGCGAGTTCGGAAATGCGCTCGCTGGTCATGGGGCGCGTGGTCGACAGCTACACCAACATCCTGACGGTGAAGCTCTTCGCGCGGGCGCGGGACGAGGATGCCTACGTTCGCGAAGTGGTGGACGAGCACACCGGCGCGATCGCTGCGCACATGCGCCTCATCACGCGGTTCATGACGGTGCTCGCGACCATGAACGTGCTGCTGCTCGTCAGCACTGCGGCGATCGGTCTCAACCTGTGGGAACAGGGACATGTTTCCGCCGGCGTGGTCGCCACGGCGTTGCCGTTGGCGTGGCAGATCGCCAACGTCGCCGGCTGGGTGAGCTGGGAAGTGACCGGCATCTTCGAAAACGTCGGGGTCGTCCAGGAAGGCATGGAGACCATCGCCGTACCGCACGCGCTCGTCGATCGTCCGGAAGCGCGCGACCTCGAGGTGCCGCATGGCGAGATCCGCTTCGAGCATCTGTCGTTCACCTATGGCCGTTCGGACGGCAAGCGGGTGCTCGACGACCTGAACCTCACGATCCGTCCCGGCGAACGGGTCGGCCTCGTCGGGCGTTCGGGGGCGGGCAAGTCGACGCTGGTGAACCTGCTGCTGCGCTTCCACGAGATCGAGACGGGCAGCATCCGCATCGACGGGCAGGATATCGGCTACGTGACGCAGGAAAGCCTGCGCGCCGCCATCGCCATGGTCACGCAGGACACGTCCCTGCTGCACCGCTCGATCGCCGCCAACATCGCCTATGGCCGTCCTGAAGCCACGTTCGCCGAGATCGAGGCCGCGGCACGCAAGGCGCAGGCACACACGTTCATTACCGACCTGCAGGACTGGAAGCAGCGCACCGGTTACGACGCGCACGTCGGCGAACGCGGCGTCAAGCTCTCCGGGGGCCAGCGGCAGCGGATCGCGATTGCACGCGTGATCCTGAAGGATGCGCCGATCCTGGTGCTCGACGAGGCCACCTCGGCACTGGACAGCGAAGTCGAACTCGCGATCCAGGACCAGCTGCTGGGCCTGATGGAAGGGAAGACGGTGATCGCCATCGCGCACCGGCTGTCGACCATCGCCCGCATGGATCGCCTGATCGTGCTCGACGAAGGCCGCATCGTGGAAGAGGGTACGCATGAGGCGCTGCTGCGACTGAATGGCCACTACGCGATGCTGTGGCGACACCAGTCCGGTGGCTTCCTCCCGCACGACATGCCCGAGGCGGCAGCCGCCGCCACCGCGGAGGTGGCGCCGCTCGTGCCTGCGATGGATCCGGAGGCTGCGCCGGTACTCGAAGACGGACCGGTCGACGACATGCGTGCGGCGGAGCAGCCCGAGCCCAGCATCAACGACGAGCCGATCCCGCTGCCGCGCTAGCTGTGATGCTTCAATGCATTGTCACTGGTTCGGCCAGGCGCTGACTCCAGCGGCCCATCTGGCCTCGTGGCCCTCGCGACTGGACGCCATGCACGTCGAGGAAGTGGACACCTGCTGCCTAGCCATGCACGCGCGAGCTGCAGCGCCCCAAAATGCCAGGGTGCGCTAACGCATCAGCCGCGCAGGTTCTTGTTGAAGAATGCGACGGTGCGCGACCATGCAAGTTTCGCGGCATCGGCGTCATAGCGCGGTGTCGTGTCGTTGTTGAAGCCGTGCTGCGTGCCCGGATAGAAAAACGCCTCGTATTTCACGCCAGCCGACTTGAGCGCGGTCTCGTAGGCGGGCCAGCCGGCATTGATACGCTCGTCGTTCTCGGCGTACTGGATGAGGAGCGGCGCCTTGATCCTGGCGACATCCGCGGCGGCGGGCTGGCCGCCGTAGAACGGGACGGCTGCTGCCAGGTCGGGCAATTTCGTTGCCAGCATATTGGTGATCGCACCGCCATAGCAGAAGCCGACGACACCGATCTTGCCCGTGCTCTCGGGCAGCGCCTTGAGGTAGCCGGCGGCGGCTACAAAGTCGTTGCGGGTCTTGGTCTGGTCGAGCTTGGCGAAGAGTTCGCGCGCCTTGTCCTCGTCTCCTGGATACCCGCCGAGCGGGAACAGCGCGTCGGGCGCGAACGCAATGAAGTTTTCGAGCGCCAGGCGTCGGGCGACGTCCTCGATGTGCGGATTGAGGCCGCGATTCTCGTGCACCACCAGGATGCCCGGCAGCTTGCCCGCAGCATTGGCGGGGCGCACCAGATAGCCACGCATCCGGCCCGATCCATCGGGCGATGCATACTCGACCATCTTGGCAACGATGCGACTATCGTTGGCCGCCACCTGTTGCGCGTGCGCGAACTTCGGACTGAGCAGATCGAGCAGCATGGTCGCCGTCACGCCGCCGGTGGCGTATCGCGCGACACCGTGCAGAAATCCGCGGCGGTCGACATCGCCATGCACGTAGCGGTCGAACCAGCGCAGCACCTCGGGATGAAAGTCATTGGCTGTCATTTTCGGCATCACATGTTCCTTCCAAATCGTCATTGCAAACGTAGCGCATCCGAAGTGACGTTCTATCCGGTCAGTCCCACCCACCCCATGATGCCGCGGAACAGGAGTGCGACGCAGCCAAGGGCGAGCACGCTGGCGGTCCAGATGACCACCAGCCAGAGCACGCGCCGCCCCCAGCCCGCGCGGCGCGGATCTGCCGGACCTGAATCAGGATCGTGTAAAACTCGCACCATGAGCGATCAGTGATAGCCGTGGCTCGCGTCGACCTTGCCACGGAAAACGTAATAGCTCCACGCGGTGTAACCCAGGATCATCGGGATGATGAACAGCGCGCCGACCAGCGCAAAGCCCTGGCTTTGCGGCGGCGCGGCGGCGTCCCAGATCGAGATGGACGGCGGAATGATGTTGGGGAAGAGGCTGATCCCCAATCCGCTGTAGCCGAGGAAGATCAGGAACAGCGTCAGCACGAACGGCCCTGCGTGCGGCGATCCCTTCAGCCGTCGCAACAGCATCCACGTCGTCAGTGCCACCAGCAACGGCACGGGTGAGAACCACAGCAGGTTCGGAAAACTGAACCAGCGCTGCGCGATGGCGGGATGGGCGAGTGGCGTCCATATGCTGATCACGACAATCACGGCGAGCAGGATCAAGGTCAGCGGGCGCGCGATGGCGATCATCCGCTGCTGCAACGGCCCGTCGGTCTTGAAAATGAGCCAGGTGCAACCGAGCAGTGCGTAGGCGGCAAGCAGGCCCAAACCGGTAAAGATGGAGAAGGGCGTGAGCCAGTCCATGGGCCCGCCGGCATACGTGCGATCGACGACAGGGATGCCGGAGATGAAGCCGCCCAGGGTCACGCCCTGGAAGAAGGTGGCGACGACCGAACCGCCGATGAAGGCCTTGTCCCACCAGTGGCGCCGCGCATCGCTCGCCTTGAAACGGAACTCGAAGGCAACGCCACGGAAGATGAGTCCCAGCAGCATGAAGATCAGCGGCAGATAGAACGCCGTGAGCACCACCGCGTACGCCAGCGGGAACGCGGCGAGCAGGCCCGCGCCACCCAACACCAGCCAGGTCTCGTTGCCGTCCCAGACCGGGGCCACCGTATTCATCATGATGTCGCGGTCGGTCTTGCCGGTACACAGCGGATAGAGGATGCCGATCCCCAGGTCGAAGCCATCCATCACGACGTACATCATGACGCCGAACAGGATCACGATTGCCCAGAGAATGGATAGATCGATGTCCATCGCGTTCAACCTCGCGCGCTCGCCGGTCCGACTGCGTCGGCCGCGGCGGATATGGGACGCATCGGGTGATGCGCCTGGCCTGGTCCGCCGGCAGGGCCCGTTCCATCGGCGGGCGCAGGACCGGCGCGCAGCAGTCGCAGCATGTAGACGAGGCCCGCGCCGAATACCACCAGGTAGACCACGACGAACAGCACGAGCGTCACGCCGAGTTCCGTGGCGCCATGTGGCGAGACAGCGTCAGCGGTGCGCATGACGTTGTAGACGACCCACGGCTGCCGGCCGATCTCGGTGGTAAACCATCCCGCGAGGATGGCGACGATCCCGGCCGGACCCATGCAAAGCGCGAAGCAATGAAGCGGGCGCGACGCATACAGCCGGCCGCGCCAGCGTGCCCACGCCGACCACAGGCCGAGCGCGATCATCAGCATGCCCAGGCCCACCATCACGCGAAACGTCCAGAACACGATCGTGGAGTTCGGCCGGTCCTGCGGCGGAAATTCCTTGAGTCCCGGGAACTGCCGATCCCAGGAGTGCGTGAGGATCAGGCTCCCCAGATGCGGGATGTTGACCGCGTACAGGGTTTTCTCCTGGGCCATGTCCGGCCAGCCGACGAGCGTCAGGGGCACGGCTTCGCCAGGCTCGTTCTGCCAGTGCCCTTCGATCGCGGCGATCTTCGCCGGTTGATATTGCAGCGTGTTGAGGCCGTGCGCGTCACCGATGAGCGCCTGCAATGGCGCGACCAGCAACAGCATCCACATCGCCATCGACGTCATCGTGCGGATGGCCGGATCGTCGCGCCGGCGCAAGCAGGTGCCAAGCGCCGGTGGCGCCCACCAGCAACGCCGTGGCGAGATAGGCGGCTACCACCATGTGCGCGAGCCGATACGGGAACGAAGGGTTGAAGATCACCTCCAGCCAGTCCGTGGGCACGACACGGCCGTCGACGATCGCGTAGCCGGCCGGCGTATGCATCCAGCTGTTCGATGCCAGGATCCACGTGGCCGATATCAGCGTTCCGGCCGCCACCATCACCGTGGCGAAGAAATGCAAGCCGGGGCCCACGCGTTTCCAGCCGAACAGCATGACGCCAAGGAAGCCCGCTTCGAGAAAGAATGCCGTGAGCACCTCGTAGGCGAGCAGGGGACCGGTCACGCTGCCGGAGAAATCGGAGAAATGACTCCAGTTGGTACCGAACTGGTAAGCCATGACCAGGCCCGAGACCACGCCCATGCCGAAATTGACGGCGAACACCTTGAGCCAGAACTGGTACAGGTCGCGGAAGACGGTGCGCTGCGTGCGCAGCCAGCAGGCTTCGAGGACCGCGAGGTAGCTCGCGAGTCCGATGGTGATGGCCGGGAAAACAATGTGAAACGAAACCGTGAATCCGAACTGAATCCGGGCCAGGAGGAGCGCGTCGAGGTCGGCCATCGAGGTGGAGATGCCCGCGCGTCGCCACCGACGGGTAGCGAAGCGAGGCAGACGAAACCACCTCGATTCTAAGGGGTCACTGGCGCGCTGTCGCCTTGTCACTCCCACCGGGCGCGACAAGGCGGATGAGCCGCCGGTCAGGCGCGCATCAGCGGTTGCGTGCTGCGGCGGGCTTGCTCGGTTGCGGCGCGGTCGCCACGGCGATTGCGGCCGTGGCGCCGCTGTCCCGGCACTGGCCGTCGACAGCCTTGATCTGGCGGCCGATCGCTTCGGCCTCCTTGGCTTGCTTTTGCCGCACGGCTACCGACGCCTTGCCGCACAGCGCGCCAACGTGCTCCGGGTTGGCGGCGAGCACCTTGTCGAAGGCAGCTCGCGCTTCCACCGTACGGTCGAGCTGCAAACTGACATTGCCGGCGAGTACGAGCGTGGACAAATCCTGCGCGTCCAGCGTCATTGCCTTGTCGAGCGCGACCAGTGCCGCCTCCGGCTGCTCGAGTGCCAGGTCGACCTGGGCGAGATTGCGCCAGAGCCCGGCATCGGCCGGTGCCAACTGCGTGGACTTGGTCGCCGCCTGCAGCGCGTCGTCGAACTGCCGCATGTTGCTGTAGCCGATCGACAGTTCCTTCCAGGCGGTCGCGTTCTCCGGCTGCTTGCGCGTCCACTCGGAAGCGTAGAGGACGAGGACGTTCCAGTTGCCGGAGCTCTTGAGCTCGGCGATCTTGGTACCGAAGTGCTTGGCGTGATCTTCGACTTCGACCGGGCGTGCGGGCGTTGCCGCCGCCGCGCTGTGGGTCGGTTTGCCGGCCGCCGGGACAGCGGCGGCGTGCGCCGGTCCCGCGTCCGTCGGCTCCCCGGTAAGCCACCAGCCGGCGATCACCACCACCGCAACCGCGACCGCACCGGCGGCCAGCGCCACATGCTTTCGCCTGGACGCGGGCGCCGGAAAATCGCCGGCGATGGCGGTGCCTGGCAGGTTGGCGCCGATGCGCGCTGCGCCGGCGCCGCCCTGGCTGTCCGCCCGGCGTTCACGCCTGGTGAGCTTTAGTGCGGTCGCGCGGGCGCGCAGGTAGGCGTCGCGCGCCGTGGCTTCGTTACCCCCGCTTTGCGCGGCGGCACGCATCCACAGCGGCTGATCGATGCGACCAGCGGCGTATTCCCGGACTGCCTCCGCGAGGAAGCGGTCGGTGCTCTCCGCGGCCGTATCGACGGGCGGGAGATCGCTGACGAGAGTCAGCGGCGTGTCGATGCCCGCCGCAGCAAGCGGATTGGCGATGGTCGGGGCGTCGGCCACAGTCGCAGGCGACACAGTGGCAGGCGCCGGCGCCCGCGGAGGGCGAGCGCCGATCGGCTGCAGCGTGACGGATTCGCTGGCGAGTGGGCTGGCCGCGGCCGCGGCGGCTTCTTCCGGGGTCGGATCGATGTCGACGAGACTCAGTTCCAGGGGGGCGCGGGGCGCAGGCGTATTTTCCATGCCCCCTGCTACGCAAGCTTCATACCAACCCCGGCTCCGTCGGTCAGCCCGTGGCGTACAAATCCCGTCGGGAATCGCCGGATGCGACGGCGTTCAGTGTTCTTCCCAGGACGCATCGTCGTTGATGCCGCTGACCACTTCGTGCAGCGCCATCCGATGCTTCCACACCTCGATCAGCGCGATCGCCACCGCGAGCACCAGCGGGCCGAGGACGATCCCGGTAGCGCCGAACGCGAACAGGCCACCGACGGCGGCGATGAATACCGGCACGGTGTGCATGTGCAGGCGCTTTTTCATGAGGATCGGGATCATGATGTTGTCGATCAGCCCGATCACCAGCGAACCCCACGCCACCAGGATCAACGCCTTCTCCCAATGTCCGTCGATGGCCAGGAATGCCGCGGCTGGCGCCCACACGATGGCGGCGCCGAACAGCGGCAGCACCGCCAGCAATGCCATGACCGAGCCCCATAGCAACGGCGCCGGAAGGCCCAGGATCCAGAAGATGATGCCGCCCAGCGCACCTTGCACCAGCGCCACGACCAGCGTGCCGTAGACGACCGCACTGATCATTTCGCGGACGCGGTGTGTGACCTGCGTGGTCTCGGCATGGGCGAGCGGCACCAGGCCCTGGATGGTCTCGAGAATGCGCCACTTGTCGCGCAGGAAGAAGAACAGCAGGAAGAACGTGATCAGGACCGTCATGCCGAACTCGACGGCGTTGGTGATCGCCCCCCGCACGTTGCCGGCCACCCCTCCGGATGCCTGCGCCACCTGGCCCTTGATGTCCAGATCGCGTTCCACCCACGCGCGCAGGGGGGCAAGGCGCGGGAACTGGTCCATCAGCCGCTGCCAGCGCTCGCCGTCCAGGAGCTGCCGAGCCGAATCCGCGCTGGCGACGGCTTCGCGGCTCACCTCGCGGACCATCCAGGCGGACGGCAGCGCGAATACCAGTGTGACCGCGACCACCGCGAGTCCTGCCGCGACGTTGGACCAGTTGAGCCACCTCAGGATGCGCTCGTGCAGCGGATGGGCGATGACGGCCAGCACAACCGCCCAGGTCAGCGCCGGCACGAACGGTTGCACCAGCATCCAGCACAGCCAGCCGACCAGGACGCTCGCGGCCACCAGAACCACGACCAGGATTCGTTCCCGGGTGAGCCAATTGTCGCTGCGCATCGATCGCATCGCTGCCCCCAAGCCGCCGCGGCGCGTAGGCCATGGCGAACGGCGCCGGACGTTCGGCGCACTGGCGAC
Source organism: uncultured beta proteobacterium (assembly GCA_963756765.1). Taxonomy (GTDB): domain Bacteria; phylum Pseudomonadota; class Gammaproteobacteria; order Burkholderiales; family Casimicrobiaceae; genus VBCG01. Next base: position 121,129 of record CAVWPC010000004.1, read on the forward strand.
GATGGTAGCGGAAAGCGGATGCGGCGGGGATGCCACCGGGCCGGGCCGCATTTCGGTACCATGCAGTGGAACGAATACGGCGATGTACGGACCTGTTTTTAACTGCCATGACAAGTGGGGCGGCGAAGACGATGAGCGAGCAGGCGAAGATCCTTGTCGTCGATGACATTGCGCCCAACGTCAAGCTCCTGGCGGACCTCCTGGGCATGAAGGGCTATGCCGTGGTCACCGCCAGCACCGGCGAGGAGGCGATGATCAAGGTCGCTGCCGAACGGCCCGACCTCGTGCTGCTCGACGTGATGATGCCGGGCATCACCGGTTACGAAGTATGCCGGCGCCTGCGCGCTGACCCGGACTTCGCGTTGCTTCCGATCGTGCTGTGCACGTCGCTCGATCCGCAACAGGAGCGCATCAACGGCATCGAGGCGGGCGCCGACGACTTCCTCGGCAAGCCGATCAACCAGCCCGAACTCTTTGCCCGTGTTCGTTCGCTGCTGCGCATCAAGGCACTGCATGACCAGACCCAGCGGCAGGCCGTCGAACTCGCGCAATGGAGTGCGACGCTCGAGGATCGCGTTGCGCACGGCGTCGCCGAGGTCGAGCGCCTGTCCAAGCTGAAACGCTTTTTTTCCCCGCAGCTCGCCGAGCTGATCGTCAGCGGCGGCGCCGAGGATCCGCTCAAGAGCCGGCGGCGTGAAATCGTCGTGGTCTACCTGGATCTGCGCGGATTCACGGCGTTCGCGGAGACCGCCGAGCCGGAAGAGTTGATGCGCACGCTCGCCGACTATCACCGCGCGATGGGGCAGATTGTCCTTGCGCATGAAGCGACGCTCGAGCGCTTCACCGGCGACGGCATGATGGTGTTTCTGGGCGACCCCGTCCCCGTGGAACACGCGCCGCAAAAGGGCGTGCGCCTGGCGCTGGCCATGCGTGAGTCGGCGCGCGGACTCTCGGCGCAGTGGCACAAGCGCGGCGTCGACCTGGGACTCGCGATCGGCGTCGCACAGGGTTACGCGACGGTCGGGGCCATCGGGTTCGAAGGCCGCATCGACTACGGCGCGATCGGGACGGTGACCAACCTCGCCGCACGGCTGTGCCAGCAGGCGAAGGCCGCGGAAATCCTGCTGTCACAGCGCGTGCACGCCGAAGTCGCCGACCTGGTGACCACCGAGGACCTGGGCGAACTGTCGTTGCACGGATTCGCCCGGCCCCAGCGCGCGTACCGGTGCGGCGACCTTACCACCGCCAGTGGCACCTGACCCGAGCGCGCCCAGTCGTGAACAAACCGGCACAGCTGCGCGTTCACATCCGCCAACTCTGCTGCCTCGGGCTCGCGGGCGAGCAGTTGATGCCACCGCTCCTGAAGGCGATCCGCGAACTGGTCGGGGCGGATTCCGCCGCGTTCTTCTGGGTGGACGAACACGGTGACATGACCAAGCTCCTTTCGGAGCGCACGCTTCCCGAGGCGACGATGAAAGCCTACTTCGAGCGCTATTACGGCGCCGGTGAATCGGCGTTCAGGCGCGCGTTCAACGCGCGGGCAGCGCAGGGGGATCCGGTTTCCGCAGTGACGCTGTCCGCCTCGACGGAACAGTCCCCGTACTACAACGACGTGATGCGCAAGCTCGAGGCGCACCACATTCTGTACGGGGTCGTGCGCGAGCAGGGGCAGGTGCTGGGTCAACTGAGCCTGTACCGGGCGAAGTCCTCGGCACCTTTTGCCGCCGCCGAATGCGCGGAATTGACGGCGATCCTGCGCTACGTCGGCCACGGCGTTTCGCAGCCGGGCGCGCAGACGCTGACCGAAGCCGGCTTCATGGACGCGACCGACGACGCGGTGTTCCTGATGCGCGCGGACGGCCAGGCAACCGGCTTGTCGCTACCCGCGCAGAAGCTGCTCGCCTTGGCCACCCAGGGCCACATCGGTCCACAGGCCGCTGTGGACGGCATCGCCGAGCGGGCACGTTCGACCCTGTCCCGCCTCGTCGACCAGTTGCGACGCGCCCTCGCGGGCGGCGATGTGGCCCCGCCGGTGTTGGTCATCGACAACGAGTGGGGCCGCTTCGTGCTCCGCGGCTACGCGGTAACCGATGACCCGCTCGACGGCAACGCGTCGATCGCCGTGCGCATTCAGCGGCAGGAGCCTATGCTGCTGCGCTTCGTCGACGCGCTCGGCAAGCTCGACCTGTCGCCGCAGCAACGCGAGATCGCCGCCGGACTGGCGCGCGGGGCATCGAACCAGGATCTGGCGCAGGCGCTCGGGGTGAGCGTGAACACGGTTGCCTACCACGTCAAGCAGCTCTTCCAGCGACTCGATATCCACGACCGCCAGCAGATGATCGACAAGGTACTCGGCAAGGTGGGTGCCGGTGACCCGTCATCCATCCCCTGAGCGCCCCAATGAGCGCCCCTTGCGATCGATGGTGGAGCGCCTAGAATCTGGGCAACCACTGCCGACGCACTGGAGGTGGACGATGATGCGCCATGCAATAAACAAGGGAACCGGGCTGTTGTTGGCTTTGCTGCTGGCCGGATGCGCGAGCGCACCGCGGGAGCGTGTCGACGCGGCGCTTTTCCTCGACGCGGCGTTCCGGCCCGCGGTGGAGCGGATCGACGCCGATGCCGTCTTTGCGCTCAGTCCGGAAATGACGCGGTACCTGCAGACGGATATCGCCGAACCGGCACGGAAGAAGGGGCGCCAGATCGCGCTGGTCGACGCCCTCTACACGCAGGGTGAACTCAAGCTCGACTACGACATCGGCACGACCCGCACCGCGGCGCAGGCGTTCGCCGCACGCTCCGGCAACTGCCTGTCGCTGGTGATCATGACCGCGGCCTTCGCCAAAGCGCTCGATTTGCCGGTGACCTACCAGAAGGTATCCGTCGACGACGAATGGGCGCGCAGCGGCGATCTCTATCTCGCCATCGGCCACGTCAATCTGACGCTGGGCAAGCGCCGGACCGACGAAGGCGGCTTCGGCTACCGGGTCGGCGCCAAGCCCCCCGAGAGCGACGGCATGACCATCGATTTCCTGCCGCCCGAGGACCTGCGCCGCATGCGCTCCCGTGCGATCGACGAGGAGGTCATCGTCGGGATGTTCATGAACAACCGGGCGGTCGAAGCGCTGGCGGATGGACGGGTGGACGACGCTTATTGGTGGGCGCGTGAAGGGATGCTGCAGGCGCCCGGCTTTTACGCGACCTACAACACGCTGGGTGCAGTGTACCGGCGGCATGGCAACCTCGCGGAGGCCGAGCGGGTGTTCGCCCATGCCGTGGCGCGGGAACCCGAAAACATCCAGGCGCTGTCCAATCTGGTCGCGGTGCTGGGTGACCTCGGACGCACAGTCGAAGCGCAGCACTTTGCGGCCAGGCTCAGGGAGATCGATCCAGAGCCCGCCTTCTCCCATTTCAAGCGTGGGTTGGCCGCGTTCCAGGCCGGTGACATGCGGACGGCCAGGGACGCGTTCGCCCGCGAAGTGGCGCGGGCGCCCGATTACCATGAATTCCACTTCTGGCTGGCCATCGCCTATTGGAACCTCGGGGAGACCGGCGTCGCCCGCGACCATCTGGCAATCGCCTTGAAGACGAGCCCGACCCGTCGCGACCATGCGCTGTACGCGGCCAAGCTGGAGCGCCTGAACCAGCAGCATTAGGCTGGCCGGCCCGCCCGTGGCCGCCCCCTTGGCGCCCCGGGGCCACCCTAGCCCGCAGAGGGGGCCGCCCTTGCGGAATATTCGCCTCGCGACCCTCCAAACCCCTACCCGGCCGGGTGGGGCGCCTGCTCCCGGCGTCCCGTACCTTCTGTCCCATGGCGAACGGCGCCGCACGGTGCCGGGAATCCGGGAAAGGGAGCAAACGATGAACCGGGATGCGGGATTCAAGGCGGTCTGGTGGCTGGTCTGGTGCGTATTCGGCGTGCTCGCGTACTTCGACCTCACTTCTGCGCAGGCGACTCCGCCGGCGGCGGACGGCCTGCGGGCGCATTACGTATCGATGCAGCCGCAGCTCGCCGCCAGCGCCTTCCAGCGGCCGCTGGTGCTCGAATCGCAACAGCTCTCCGGTGCGCTGAAGGGCGACGTGCACGCGGTGATCGACCACCCGTTCCGCGCCGTCCAGTCCGCGGTCGGCGAATCCGGCAACTGGTGCGACATCATGATCCTGCATTTAAACGTCAAGCAGTGCAGCGTGACCTCTGCGGCGCAGGGCGACGTGATCACCACGGCGATCGGCCGCAAATCTGCCGCGACCGCGGATGGCGCACAGCGCCTGGCCATGCAGTATCGGGTGACTGCCCGCTCGGCAGACTATCTCCGGGTCGAGCTCGCTGCCGATAGCGGCCCCATGGGCACCAGCGACTATCGGGTGGTCCTCGAGGCCTTGCCGCTTGACGGTGGACGCACGTTCCTGCACTTTTCCTATGGCTACGCATACGGCGTGTCGGCATCGTTGGCGATGCGCACCTACTTCAACACGGTCGGGAGCGACAAGGTTGGCTTCACGGTCGTCGAACGGCGGGCGGACGGCGAACCCGTGTATGTGGGTGACGTGCGCGGCGCGCTCGAGCGCAACACGATGCGTTATTTCCTCGCCATCGAGGCGTACCTCAATGCGGCGTCCGCGCCTGCCGATCGCCGCGTCGAGCGCCGTGCCGCCCTCTGGTACGCCGCCACGGAGCGCTACCCCCCCAGCTGCACGAGCTCGAACGGGCGGAGTACATGGCGCAAAAGCTCGCCGAATTGCAGCGTGTCGCGTCCGGTCGCTAGGCCAGCGCTTGGTCGATTGGCGCGCGATTCGCGGTCCGGCGACGGTGCCGGCGAGGTGATCTTGTAAGGTTGTGCTTCGCCGAGGTCATCCAGTGATCGATCGCCGTGCCTTTGTCGCGGGACTGGCGGCGCTTGCCACCGCGCCGCCGTCCGCCTGCGCGGCGTCGCGGCCGGACCTGCCCCGTATCGGTCTTCTGTTCGTTGCGGCGCCTCCCGCCGTGGCGGCGCGCATCGTCGCCCTGCGCGAGGGGTTGGCTGCCTTGGGATACATCGAGAACCGGCATTACGTATTCGAGATTCGTTACGCCGATGGCGACCTTGCGCGCATGCCGGAGCTGGCCGCGCAGCTAGCGCGTCTGCCGGTCCAGGTGATCGTGACTGGGAGGTTCCTCGGCGACCCGTCCCGCGCTCCGGGCGACATCGACGATCCCAATCGTCATGGGACAGGACAATGATCCCGGTCGGCATGGGCGTCGTCGCGAGCCTGGCTCGGCCCGGCGGCAACGTCACCGGGCTGACCACCCTGCTGCCCGAGATGAGCGCGAAGCAACTCGCGTTGCTCGCTGAGATGGTGCCGGGCGTGTCCAGGGTGGCGATCTTCGGCGATTCGGTCGAGCCCAGCAACGACCAGTCGGCCGTCGAGGCGATCGATGCCCCGGCGGCTCGGCGTGCAGGTCAGTATCTCGACTCACCCAAGGTCGGTGATCCACGCGCAGTTGTTCGCGGCCGCGACGCGAGGCAGGGCGGAAGCGGTGTTGGTGCTCGCCAGCGCGTATTTGTTCGCCCGCCAAGTGGAGGTCTGTGCGCTGGCGATCAAGGCGCGGCTGCCGAGCCTTTACGCGCACCCGGAGTACGTGCGTAGCGGCGGCCTCGCCACTTACAGCGTAAATGTCATCGAGCTGTTCCGTTACGCGGCGGGGTACGTCGCCAGGATCCTCCAGGGGGCCCAACCTGGCGATTTGCCGATCGAGCAGCCTAACAAGTTCGAATTCGTCATCAACATGAAAACGGCAAGGCTGCTCGACCTTGCGATTCCGAAATCCGTGCTACTGCGTGCCGACGAGGTGATCCAATGAATCGACGCGGTGCCTGCGTTGCCATGTCAGTGCTCCCACTGGCCTTCGCGACGCAGGCGCGGGCGCAGGGCGGCCCGTTGCTTGTCGTCCGGGTTTCCACCGAACGATCGACCGCGCCGTCACCGTTTTGCGACAGGTTGGTCCATCGTAGTCGAGATGACCCAAAGGGTGCATGCGTGCAGGAGATATTCCGTTGATCCGGCGCATCGTCGCGCGCACAGTGATCGCGATGGTCATCGGCTTCGCATGCGCGAACGTGGCGGCCCAGCCCGCCGAACGCGTAGCCCGCATCGGCGTCCTGTTCCCTGCCGCCGAGCACTCTTGGACGGCGTCCGTGGCCAGGTTGCGCGAAGGGCTGAAAGAGCTTGGCTGGGTAGAAGGCCGCAATCTCGTGTTGGACTTTCGCTATGCTGACGACAAGTACGAACGACTTCCGGCGCTTGCGGCCGAACTTGTCGCGCTCAAGCCCGACATCATCTTCGCCGGTTCCGCTCCCGCGATCCGCGCGGCGACCAAAGCGACACGCACCATTCCGATCGTGGTGGAGACACTGGGCGACGCGGTCAGTGCCGGGCTGGTACCCAATCTCGGACGGCCCGGTACCAACGTAACGGGTGTTTCGGGCTTCTCTCCCGAACTCGGCGCGAAGCGGCTGCAGTTCCTGCATGAACTGCTGCCGCACGCAACGCGCATCGCGGTTCTCGCCAATGTGCCGAACCCCGCCACACCAGCCGTGATGCGCTCCCTGGAAGCAGCAGCGAAAGACCTGAGTCTCCAACTCGAGGTTGTCGATGTCCGCGATCCGACGCAGCTGGAGGGGGCGTTCGCCGCGATGGCGCAGAGGAAGACGGACGCGCTGGTGGTCGTGTCGGACCCGATGCTCTTCGGACATCGCCAGAACATCGTCGACCTCGCAGCACGCTATCGCTTGCCCACCGCGTTCGACGTGCGAACACTACCTGGCAATGCGGGCCTCATGTCGTACGGGCCGGGCCCCACCGAACGCTTCCTGCAGGTGGCCCAGTACATCGATCGAATTCTGCGCGGCGCCCGGCCCGCCGACCTGCCGCTCGCGCGACCCACGAAATTTGAGCTCGTGATCAACCGCCGAACGGCCGAATCGCTCGGTATCACTGTACCGCCGGCGCTGTTGTTGCGTGCCGATGAGGTGATTCAATGAGACGACGCGACCTCTGCATTGCGATTTCCGTGCTCCCTATGGCTTTCGCGACCAAGGCGCGGGCGCAGGGTGGTCCGTTGCGTGTCGGCTGGGTCTCCACCGAACGATCGACCGTCCCGTCGCCATTTCTGGAGGCGTTGCGCCAGGGATTGCGCGAACTTGGCTACATCGAAGGCCGCAACCTGGTGCTCATGTCTGGTGGGGAAGGGCTCGACCGAGCCTCTCCTGCATGGCGCGAAGGTCGCCACACTGGCGATCGAGCAACCAAGCGTGTTCGAACTGGTACTGACATGAAGGCCGGCAAGGCGCTCGGCCTGACGGTTCCGTCACCGTTGCTGCTGCGTATCAACGAGGTTCTCCGATGATCGATCGCCGAGGTTTCCTTGGGGCGGCGGTTGGCAGTCTTGCCTTGCCAGTGGCGGGTCAAGTGCAACAGGCGCCGCCATCGCCTTCGCGGGTATACCGCCTGGGCATCCTGCGACCGACGGCGCGTGCGCGGCGCCAGGATCTGGCCACGTTGGATAACCTGTTGCCTTTGGCTTTGGCCCGGCTCGGCTATGTCGAAGGACGCAACCTCGTGATCGAGAAGCGCTACGCGGACGGGCGGCTTGAGCGCCTCCCCAACCTCGCCCGCGAGCTCGTACGGCAGCGTGTCGACGCGATGGTGGTGGTGACGGCGGGCGCGGTGGAAGCCGCGAAGGGGGTAACCACCACGACTCCGTTGATCATCTGGGGCAACTTCGATCCAGTCGCGATGCACCTCGTGGCGAGTCTTGCGCGCCCAGGCGGGAACGTCACCGGCGTGCCCATCGCCTCAGACGGGACGCTCGGTGTGAAAAAGCTCGAGCTGCTGAAGGAGGCGGTACCGCGCGCGCGTCGCATCGGCGTGCTGGCGCCCCAGGATGCCAACATCATGCGCATGCAACTGCCGGAACTCGAACGGGCTGCGCCGGCCCTGGGCGTGGAGCTTGCGGTCGTAGCGGTGCGGGACAACGACTACGGTCGGGCTTTTGCAGCCCTTGTCGCTGCAGGCCCGGACGCCCTCTTCGTCGCCGCCACGACCTACTTTCTCTTCGATCGCGCGCCGATCATCGATCTCGCAATCCGGCATCGCTTGCCGTCGATCTGGGAGTGGCGCGAGCAGGTTGAAGCGGGCGGATTGATGGCGTACGGTACGAGCCTTGTCGCGCGATATGCGCGCATCGCGGACTATGTCGACCAGATCTTCAGGGGTGCCAATCCGGCGGAGATGCCGATCGACCAGCCGACCAAGTTCGAGCTCGTGCCAACACGAAAACCGCGAGGACGATCGGCATGGTCGTTCCGCAGGCGTTCCTGCTGCGGGTGGATGAAGTGATCGCCTGATGCGACGCCGCAATGGCTCCCTAGGCGTGCCCGGAACCGGAGGTGCGCGACGGCGGCGATGCCCAGGCGCCGGCGGCCCCTGTCGCGCGCCACTACGGTCGCCTCTTCCGGAAATATCTGGTTCTAATCCTGTCGCTGGTCTGCGGCGCATTGCTGGCGTCCGGCGCCATCAGCATCTACTTTTCGTATCAGGAGCAGCAGACGGCGCTCGGCAGTCTGCAGCAGGAAAAGGCGGTGGCCGCCGCGTCGCGCATCGAGCAGTACGTCCGCCAGATCGAGCGTCAACTCGCGTACGCGGCGCTCCCCCAGCTCGATCCCTCGCGACGTAGAACTGCGGCGCATCGAGTTCCTGAAGCTCCTGCGCCAGGTCCCGGAAGTAACCGACATCTTCGCCATCGACGCGGACGGCCGCGAACAGATCGCGGTGTCCCGCCTCGGTATGGACGTGGTGGGTTCAGGCAAGGATCGCTCCGCGAGAGCCGCGCGTTCCGACTGGCGAAGCGCGGCAGGCCCCTGGTTCGGACCGGTGTATTTCAAGAAGGAGACGGAACCCTATATGACGGTCGGCGTGCGCTCGGCCGGCGACAAGGGCCCGGTCACGGTGGCCGAGCTCAATCTCAAGTTCATCTGGGACGTCGTGTCGCGCATCAAGGTAGGGGAGCGCGGCAAGGCGTACGTGGTGGACCGCAACGGTTTCCTGGTGGCGGATCCCGACATCGGCCTCGTGCTGCGCAAGACGCAGCTGTCCGGTCTTGCGCACGTCAAGGCGGCGCTCGCGAAGGAGGTCGCATCGACGAGCCGGCATGCGATCGAACGACCTCGCGGCGACGCCGGTACTGGCCGCCTGGGCACCGATCGAGTCGCTCGACTGGATCGTGTTCGTCGAACAGCCGGTCGTCGGAGGTCTACGCCAAGCTCAACGCGTCGATCGTGCGTACTGGGCTCCTGCTGCTCGCGGGACTCATCGTTTCCGCGATCGTCGCGCTGGTGCTGGCGCGTGGCATGGTGCAGTCCCATCCGCACGCTGTCCGAGGGCGCGCGCCGTATCGGCGAGGGCGATCTCGACCAGCGCATCGAGGTGCAAGACCGGCGACGAACTGGAAGCACTGGCCGATCGCTTCAACAGGATGTCCGGGCAGCTCAAGGAATCGTATGCGGGTCTCGAGCGCAAAGTGGACGAGCGCACGCGCGAACTGTCCAAGCGCGCTCGAACAACAGACCGCGATCAGCGAAATTCTGCGGGTCATCTCCGGATCCCCGACGGATGTCAAGCCGGTGCTGGATGCGGTTGCCCGCGGGCGCTCCAACTGTGCGACGCTGCGCAATCGGTGATCGTGCTGGCAGAGGGAAGTCACGTGCGGTTCGCGGCTGGCGCCGGGGGCACGCTCGACGGCGCTGGGCAGGGAGCTTCCCCTTGATCGCGGACTGGTGGCGGGGCGCGCGATCCTCGACCGGGAGGTGGTGCACCTGCCCGATCTCGCCCAGGCCGCCGAGGACGAGTTTCCGGTATCGCGGGCAGCAACAGCGACGCGTAGGCCAGCATTCGATCCTCGCCGTTCCGCTCCTGCGCCACGAACATGCCATTGGCGCGATCACCATCTGGCGGATGGAGGTACGGCCTTTCTCCGACAACGAGATCACCTTGCTCCAGACCTTTGCGGACCAGGCGGCCATCGCCATCGACAACGTCCGCCTGTTCGACGAGACAAGCGAGGCGCTCGACCAGCAACGGGCGTCGGGCGAAGTGCTGGCGGCGATCTGGAGCTCAATCGCCGACACGGGGCCGGTGTTCGAAAAGATTCTCGAGAGCTGCGAGCGTCTGTTCGCAGGTCAAGGTTGGCCACACCATCGGTCGACGACAGGTAATGGTCTTCCAGGCGGCCTATCAGGGCGCCGGAATGTCGAGGGCAGAACGTATTTACCCTATGCGCTCGACATGACCGCTCGCGACAGGCTAGCGATCCGCGCGCGGTATCGTGCACTACCCGATATCGAAAAAGACGACACCGTAGTCGCTCATTGCAGCGTTCAAAGTGCTGGGAAGCAGGGGCTGCGCCTCTGGTGGCCCCGATGTTGTCCGGAGGACAAGGGCATCGGCGCCATATCGTCGGTAAGGCCGGAACCCGGGTCGCGTATTCGGAAAAGGATATTGCGCTTGCTACGGATCTTCGCCGACCAGGCGGCCATTGCGATCCAGAACTCGCGCCTGTTCCGCGAGATCGCCGACAAAAGCCGCCAGCTCGAGATCGCCAACCAGCACAAGTCGGCCTTCCTCGCCAGCATGTCGCACGAGTTGCGCACGCCGCTGAACGCGATCATCGGATTTTCCGAAGTGCTGCTCGAGCGCTACTTCGGCGAGCTCAATGAGAAGCAGGACGACTACCTGAAGGACATCCACTCGTCCGGCAAGCACCTGCTGGCACTGATCAACGAAAGTGCTGGACCTGTCCAAGGTCGAGGCAGGGCGCATGGAACTCGATCGCTCTGAGTTCGATCTGCCGACCGCGCTGGCGGACGCGATGACACTCATTCGCGAGCGCGCGCAGCAGCATGGCATTGCGCTCACGCTGGATGCTGCGCCTGAATTGGGCCCCATCCATGCCGACGAGCGCAAGTTCAAGCAGATCCTGCTCAACCTCCTGTCGAACGCGGTGAAATTCACGCCCGACGGCGGTAGCATCGAGGTACGGGCGACACGCGATGCGACGGGCATCGAAGTGTCCGTGCGCGATACCGGAATCGGCATTGCGCCACAGGATCAGGAAGCCGTGTTCGAGGAATTCCGCCAGGTAGGCCGCGACTATATGAGCAAGCAGGAGGGCACCGGCCTCGGGCTCGCGCTGTGCAAGCGGCTGGTCGAGCTGCATGGCGGACGCATCTGGCTCGAAAGCTCGCCCGGGCATGGATCGACATTCTATTTCGCGTTGCCGGAGGTCGCTGCATGAGCCGCATCCTCATCGTCGAAGACAATCCGCGCAACCTGAAGCTCGTGCGGGACGTGCTGCAGGTCAAGGGTTACGTCACGCTGGAGGCGGGAACCGGTGAAGAGGGGGTGCGGATCGCGACCGAAGAGCGGCCCGATCTCATCCTTATGGATATCCAGTTGCCGGGAATGAACGGGATCGAAGCGCTGCACGCGTTGCGCGGCGATCCGGCGACCGCCGCAATCCCGGTCATCGCGGTGACGGCATCGGTCATGCAGGATGACCGGAAGACCATCATGGCGGCTGGCTTCGACGCCTATGTCGGCAAGCCGATCAACCTGCGCGAATTCCTGGATTCGGTACGCGCCGCGCTCGGTGCCGGCCGGCTGACCGGAATTCCGACGCGCAGCAGACGACGAGGAACGCGGATGCAAACCCTGGAAGTCGTAGCCTATGGCGCGGCCTTCGTGGCCGGATGCCTGGTCTGTGTCAGCTTCTTCATGAAGACGATCATCCCGCTGCGCGTGGTCGCCATCGGCAGCAACGTCGGCTTCATTGCCTTCGGTGATCATCACCAAGACGTGGCCAATCCTGGCCCTGCACGGCGTGCTGCTGCCGATCAACGTCTACCGGCTCGGCCAAATGTTCCGCCTGACACGCCGCGTCGAAGCCGCCGCGGCCAGCGGTGGCGACCCGACCGACGTCTGGCTGCGACCTTACATGACGACGCGCAAGCTCGCGGCTGGTACGACGCTGTTTCGTAAAGGGGATCCGGCGACCGAGATCTTCTACCTGGCGGAAGGACGCATCGAGTTCGTCGAGATCGGCGAGGATCTGCCCCCCGGGAAGATCTTCGGAGAAATCGCCTTCTTCACCGAACAGCGGCTGCGCACGATGACGGCCCGCTGCCGCGAGAACTCGACGGTGCTCGTCATCGACGAGGCAACGTTGAAGCAGCTCTATTACCAGAACCCGGAGTTCGGGTTCTATCTCGTGCGCCTGGTGGCGCAGCGCCTTGCCAAGAACGTGGAGCGCCTCGAGTTGCAGTTGGCACGACACGCCGTGTAGGCTTTGCCGTTTGGTTATCATCTGCAAGCGAAGCCATGCCAGCATTGAATGCCACGCACGACCCGGCGCAGCGCAGCTGGTTGCCTTCGGCCAATTCGCCCGACACCGATTTCCCGATCCAGAACCTGCCGTTCGGGATCGGCGCCGTCGACGGTCAGCGCCCGCGCCCGGTCGTCGCCATCGGGGATCGCGCGCTCGACCTCGCCGTTTTGGCCGAGGCCGGACTGCTCGCCACTGCCCCGCCGGAAGTTCTGGCGCGGCCGGTGCTCAACCCCTTCATCGCGCTAGGCCCCGAAGTCTGGCGTGCCACGCGGGCGCGGCTCTTCGAACTGTTGCGCGCGGATTCGCCCGCTGTTGCGCGACCATCCGTCGGCGCGTGCACGCGCACTGATTCCGCGCAGCGACCTGTCGATGCGCATGCCGCTCGACGTGCCCGGCTATACGGATTTCTACTCGTCGAGGGAACACGCGACCAACGTGGGCTCGATGTTTCGCGACCCCAAGAACGCGCTGTTGCCGAACTGGCTGGAGATTCCGATCGGCTATAACGGACGCGCGAGTTCCGTCGTCGTGAGCGGAACGCCGATCCGCCGTCCGAATGGACAGCTCAAGGCGCCGGATGCGCCGCGCCCGACGTTCGCCCCCTGCCGCAAGCTCGACATCGAGCTCGAGACGGCGTTCGTCGTCGGTCGTGGCAATGCGCTCGGCACGCCGATCGCCGTCGGCGATGCGGAGGCGCATATCTTCGGCATGGTTCTGCTCAACGACTGGAGCGCGCGCGACATCCAGACCTGGGAGTATGTTCCGCTGGGCCCCTTCAACAGCAAGACCTTCGCGACATCGATTTCGCCTTGGCTCGTTACGCTGGACGCGCTGGAGCCGTTTCGTGTGCCGGGCCCGGAACAGTCGCCGTCGCCGCTCGCCTACCTCCAGCAACACGGCGCCCATGCGTTCGACGTGCGGCTCGAAGTCGGCTGCGGCCGCAAGGCGCGGATGCGATGGCCACGATCTGCCGGACCAACCTGCGTCACCTCTACTGGAGCATGGCGCAGCAACTGGCGCATCACACCAGCGGTGGCTGCAATGCCCGCGTCGGCGACTTGATGGCCTCCGGCACCATCAGCGGTCCGACACCCGATTCGTTCGGCAGCCTGCTCGAGCTCACCTGGAATGGCCGTGACCCGCTGCCGGTACCGGGTGGCACCCGCACCTTCCTCGAAGACGGCGACGAAGTCGTGATCAGCGGATGGTGCGAAGGTGACGGCTATCGGGTCGGGTTCGGCGAGGTGCGCGGCACGATCCTGCCGGCACCGCGCTGCGCTGGCTGAACGAGGTAGAACGACGGGAGCCGACCGCGCCGCCGTCGCGGCCACTGGCGAACGCTGCCGGGCTTAGATCGCGCCGGCCATGGCGGTGGCACTTGAAAGCCTATGCGCGACGGCGCCATCTGCCGCCTATGCCCCTCGACGACCCGCGGGTCGCACCGGACCCGGACGCGGATCCCGCGCCGGATGCCGGCCTGCTTGATGCCTATTCGCACGCCGTATCCGGCGCCGTCGCGCGCGTCGCACCGGCGGTGGCCCACGTGCGCATCGAGCGTGCGGACGCGCGGTGGCGATGGCGCGGGGTCGGGATTCCTGGTCACGCCCGACGGCTATCTCGTCACCAACAGCCACGTGGTGAGCGGCGCGGCGGCGATCGAGGTGACGCTGCCCGACGGGCGCACGGCGCAGGCGCGGATGGTCGGCGACGATCCGGACTCCGATCTCGCGGTGGTCAAGGTTGCGCGCCGGCGATCTTGCGTGGATACGCTTCGGCGACTCATCGCAAGTCCGCGTCGGCCAGGTCGCGATCGCGATCGGGAGCCCGCTCGGCTTCCAGCACACGGTCACCGCCGGCATCGTCAGCGCGCTGGGGCGGTCGATGCGGGCCCAGACCGGTCGCCTGCTCGACAACGTGCTGCAGACCGATGCCTCGCTCAATCCGGGCAACTCGGGCGGCCCGCTGGTCGACGCGCGCGGCGCGGTGATCGGCGTTAATACCGCGGTGATTCGCGCGGCCCAGGGAATCTGTTTTGCGATCGCCGTCGTCGACCGCCGAACGCGTGACCGCCTCGCTGATCCAGCATGGCCGCGTGCGGCGTGCGCGACTCGGCGTTGGCGGGCAAACACTCAAGCTGCCGCGCCGGATCGTGCGGCATTTCGAATTGCCCGCGGAGTCGGGCGTGCGCGTGGAAACCGTCGAGCACGATTCGCCGGCGGCGCGTGCCGGCCTGGCGCGTGGAGACGTCATCGTTGCCCTGGACGGCGATGCCGATTGCCGACATCGACGCTTTGCACCGAATGCTCGCTGCGGAGGCGATTGCACGGCCGCTCGACATGCTGATCGTTCGCCGCGATCGCACGTTGACGCTGGCGATCACGCCGGTGGAGACGCTGCGCCCCGACCGCTGACACCGCGGGATTGCCGTTACGCTTTGCGCAGTTTGTCCGACTGTGCAACAATCAATCCAACTTTACTTGCATCAGGGTGACACCGATGCTGGACCGTGACGGCTATCGCCCGAACGTCGCCATCGTCATCGTCAACGGCAAGAACCAGGTTTTCTGGGGCAAGAGGATCCGCGAACACTCGTGGCAGTTTCCGCAAGGCGGCATCAACTCCGGCGAGGCGCCCGAACAGGCGATGTTCCGCGAGTTGCGCGAGGAGGTCGGGCTCGAACCCCAGCACGTGAGGATTCTCGGTCGCACGCGTGAATGGCTGAGATACGACGTGCCGCAGCACTGGATCAAGCGCGAGTGGCGGGGCAGCTACCGTGGCCAGAAGCAGATCTGGTATCTGCTGCGTTTGACCGGACGCGACAACGACGTCCGGCTGCGCGCTTCCGATCATCCCGAGTTCGACGCCTGGCGTTGGCACGAATACTGGATCCCGCTCGACACGGTGATCGAGTTCAAGCGCGAATCCTATCGGCGCGCCTTGCTCGAACTGGAGCGCTTCCTGTACGCCAAGCCGCAGACCCGCCGGCAGCGCCTGTATGGCATGCCGCACCCGGAGGTGCCGGATTCGTATGCGGATCCGCTCGCGCCATCCGCGAAATAGACGACGCCAATGGCGGGGATTCGGACCGATGGAGCGCACAAGGCTGCGTTGCCGGCGGTTGCGCACGCCGGCGCAACGGCCGGTACCGCGCCGCCGCGCCGCTTATCTGGCGCAGTCGCTCACGCGCGTCCCATTGATGATCATCGTGACCGGCACCCCGCCACCCGACTTGCCGGTGATCATCAGGTCGACCTGCCCGCGATAGCGATCGCCGGCGAAAGCGATATCGGCGCGACCCTGCGTCGTGACGGTGTCCTGCTGGCAGACCAGGTCGTAGGTGGCCCGCTCCCCGTACGCTGGATATTGCTGAGTTCGCACTTGCCCGCCGGCCGCGGCAATGCCCTCGTCGCATGATCGATGTCGGCCTGCATCACGCATTCGCGTGCCGCGGGCACGGTCTCGGGCTTGCCATCCACGGTGACCGTGATCGCGAGTTCCCACAATCCCGGTTGCATGGGTGCGGCCAGCGCCGGGCACGCGGACAGGGCGATCGTCGCAGCCAGGTCAGCGCCAAAGCCGGCGCGGGCGATGGTGTGGCATTGCATTGTTGCACGTACGCGTCGGTATACAGGCCAGCATGCGCGGATGATAACCGGGGACCATCGCCGCGACCATCATCTGCTGAGACCGCTTGCCGCTCCTCCGACAGCCGCGAGCATCTGGCCGATGCACGTCAGGAAGCGATGCGGCAGGCAGAATGGGGGATCACCGCGAAGGCGAGTAGGATTTCGTCCATGCCCTATCGTGCGCTGCTGCTGACCGACTTGGTGGATAGCACCGGCCTGGTGGATCGCCGGGGCGACGCCTGGGCGGCGCAGGCTTGGGCGGCGCACGATCGCCTCGCGCGCGACCTTCTGGTGCGGCTCGGTGGACGCGAGATGAGCCGCACCGACGGCTTCTTCCTGATGTTTGGATCGCCGGTCGAGGCGGCCCGTTTCGCCCTCGCTTATCACCAGGGCCTCGCGCAAATAGGCCTCACGGCCCGGGTGGGATTGCATGCGGGGCAGGTAACCTTGCGCGACAATACGGCGGCGGACATGCGCTTCGGTGCCGTCCCAACAGAAGTCGATGGCCTGGCGACACCGCTGACCGCACGGATCATGGCGCTGGCGCGAGGCGGGCAGACATTGATGAGTGCGGCAGCCATGCAGGCGCTGGGCGACACGCTGCGCGACGAGGCGCGCCTTGACGGTCACGGGTTCTTTCGGTCTCAAGGGCATCGAGGCACCGGTCGAAATCTTCGAGCTGGCGCCACGTGGGGCCGCGCCTGCCACGCCGCCTCGCGGATGTCGAAAAGGCATACCGCGTGGTCGGCCGCGGCGACATATGGGAACCGGCGCGCGCGGTGCGACACAACCTGCCGGCGGAACGTGACCCATTCGTCGGACGTGTTGCCGAGCTCGGCGCCATGGCGAAGCATCTTGATGCCGGCGCCAGGCTGCTAACGCGTGACCGGACCGGGCGGCATCGGCAAGACCCGCCTGGCCCGTCGCTTTGGCTCGACCTGGCTGGGTGAATGGCCGGGCGGCGTGTACTTCTGCGACCTGTCGGAGACGCGTTCGCGCGACGGCATTCTGTTCGCTGTGGCATCCGCACTCGAGATCGCGCTCGGGCGCGATGATGCCGCTGGCGCAGATCGGTCACGCGTCGGCCGGGCGCGGCCGCTGCCTCGTCATCTTCGATAATTTCGAGCAGGTCTTGACCCATGCGCCGTCGACGCTTGGGGCGCTGGCTCGATCGCGCATCCGACATCACTTTTATCGTGACCAGTCGCGAGGCGCTGCATCTGCGCGGTGAACAGGTGGTTGCGCTCGGTCCCCTGTCATTCGAAACGGACGGGATCGAGCTTTTCGCGACCCGCGCGCGTGCACAGCGTCCGGATTTCGCGATGACTGAGTCGAATCGATCCGCGGTCGCGGAGGTCGTGCGGCTGGTCGACGGGCTGCCGCTTGGTATCGAGCTCGCCGCGGCGCGGGTGCGCGTTCTTTCGCCGAAGCAACTCGGCGAGCGCATGCGCAATCGCTTTGCGGTACTGCGCAAGGCTTCGCGGTCAGAGGGAAGACAGGCAACGCTCAAGGCCACGATCGACTGGTCGTGGGACCTGCTGACACCGGGTGAACGGACGGCACTTGCCCAATGTTCCGTCTTCGAGGGGGGATTCGCGCTCGATGCGGTCGAGGCCGTGATTGACCTGGCACCATTTCCCGAAGCCCCGGCTACGCTCGACGTCATCGAGGCGCTGGTCGACAAGAGCCTGCTACGGGCGGCGCCGCCCGCAGAGCCAGGCGGCCGCACCATCGAGGAACCGCGGTTGGGCATGTACTTGAGCATTCACGACTATGCCGCTACCAAGCTCGACGAGCGCGGGCCCGAAGCTCGCGTCGCGGCCGAGATCCGCCATGGCCGATACTTTGCCGGGCAAGGGAGCGTCGAGGCCTTGGACGCGCTCGATTTGCATGGTGGTGTGGAGCGGCGGAGCAGGCTCGCGCTCGATCTGGATAACCTGATCGCCGCCTGCAGCCGCGCGGTCGGGCGCGCGGACGGCGAATCAGCGGCCAAGGCATGCTGCGCGGCCGTCGAAGTCTTGCTGTTGCGAGGGCCCATGGCGCCCGGCCTGGCGCTGGCCGATGAGGTGCTGGAAATGAGTGGCCTCACCGCGGCGCAGCGGGCAGCCGTGTTCTCGGCGAAGGGCTCGATGCTTCAGCTGATCGGTCGCATTGCGCATGCGGAGGCGGCGTTCGAACAAGCGCTCGCGGGTTTCCGCGACGTGCGCGACCCTCGCGGAGAAGCGCAAACACTTCGTCAATTCGGCAGCCTTCGACGCAATCAGGGCCGGCTGGGCGATGCCGTCCAGCTGCATTCGAAGCCGCTCTGGTCGTGGCGCGTGCGACTGCGCAGCGGCGCCTCGAGGGGGAACTGCTCGGCAATCTCGGCATCGTGCACGCGCAACAGGGCAGGCTGGACGACGCGTGCGCGGAGTTCGAGCGGGCACTTGGCAATACACCGCGAAGTCGGCAATCGGCGCTCCGAAGGGAATGACACGAGCAATCTCGGCAATGCGCGCCGCGAACAGGGGCGGCTTGACGAGTCACTGGGGCAATTCGAACGCGCGCTCGGCATTCTCCGGGAAGTGGGCAACCGCCGCGTGGAAGGGATCGTGCTGAGTAACCTGGGATTGCTGCAGGCCGATCACGGCAACGTGGCCGAAGCGCGTATCCAGCTCGAGTCCGCGCTTGCGATCGCGCGCGAGATCGGTCACCGCGTGGACGAAGGTGCGATGCTCGATGTGCTTGGCTGCTTCCTGCGTGATCGCGGACTGTTGGCCGAGGCGCGCGCGCATTTCGATCGGGCGCTCACCATTCATCGCGCTGCGGGCAATACCAGTGAGGAAGGTGTCCTGCTGGGGAGCATCGGAGATCTTCTCGCGCGGCAGGGCGACTTCGCTGCAGGCACGCGACGCGCTGGACCAAGGCGCCGCAAGGCTGCACGAAGCCGGCAACGAACTCGGCCTGGCGAAGCTGCATTGCAAGCGCGGGCATGCCGAACTCGCAGCCGGCGACAGGGCTGCCGCGCATCTCGCGTTGGTGCAGGCGGAAGCCGTGGCCCGGTCAATCGGCGCAACCGGCGACAGCGAAATCGCGCGCAACATCGAAATCCTGCGCGGCGCGCTGAGGCGGTCGGATCGGTAAGTCAATTGGATGGCGTGATCGCGCGGTTCGCGCAGGGCTTTCCCCTGCTTCGCCATGCCGCCCCGGTCGCGAGGCGGAGCGCGTGCGCTCGCTACGCGAGCAGAACCATGTTGTCGCGATGAATGAGCTCGGCCTCGTCGACGTAACCCAGGATGGACTCGATCTCGGCGGAAGGCCGGCGCAGGATGCGCGCCGTCTCGGCGGCACCGTAGTTGACGAGGCCGCGGGCGATTTCGCGGCCGTCGGTCGCGTAGCAGCCGACCACCTCGCCGCGCTCGAAATTCCCGGTCACCGCCACGACACCGATCGGCAACAGGCTCTTCCCGTCGGTGGAGAGCGCGCGCACCGCACCCGCGTCGAGCTGCAATTTGCCGGCGAGTTGCACGTGATCGGCCAGCCATTGCTTGCGCGCGGCGAGCGTGACCGCCGGCGCGAGCAACGCGGTGCCCACCGACTCGCCCGCGACCAGGCGCGTCAAAACGTCATCCTCCCGACCGCTGGCGATGATCGTCGATGCGCCCGATCGCGCAGCGCGCTTGGCCGCCAGGATCTTGGTCAGCATGCCGCCGCGGCCGAGCGCACTGCCCGCACCCCCGGCCATGGCTTCGAGCGCCGGGTCGCCGGCACGCGCTTCACGCACCAGGGTTGCTGCAGGATCCTTGCGCGGATCGGCGGTGAAGAGTCCAGGCTGGTCGGTAAGCAGGACGAGCACGTCGGCCTCGACCAGGTTCGCGACGAGTGCCGCGAGCGTATCGTTGTCGCCGACGCGGATCTCGTCCGTCGTCACCGTGTCGTTCTCGTTGATGATGGGAATGACCGACAGGCCGAGCAGCGTGCGCAATGTCGACCGTGCGTTGAGATAGCGCCGTCGGTGCGCCATGTCCTCGTGCGTGAGCAGGATCTGCGCCGTATGCAGGCCGAATTTCGTGAACGCGGCTTCGTACGCCTGCACCAGGCCCATCTGGCCCACTGCCGCGGCGGCCTGCAAGTCGTGGATGGCCTTGGGGCGCCTGGCCCAGTTGAGTCGCTTGATGCCTTCGGCAATCGCGCCGGATGACACCAGCACGATTTCACGACCGCCGCGACGCAGCGTCGCGATCTGCTCGGCCCAGCGTGCGACTGCCGCATGGTCGAGGCCCCGGCCGTCGTTGGTGACCAGCGTCGAACCGACCTTGACGACCAGCCGCCTGGCATCGATGACCGCGGTGGTCATGAGTCGGACACGGTACGCCGCCGTCGTGCACGAACCGGAGCCGGCGACACGACCACGGGGGCGTCGCCGCTGGACCCATCGACCGCCTCGCGCGGAGCCGCGGTACTCGAATCGTCGGGCGCCGGCGAAAGGGGTTCCGCCGGATGCGCATCGAGCCATTCCTGGATCGCAAAGGTGAGCTCGCGACAGCCTTCGCCATTCACCGCGGCGATGGCGAACACGGGTCCCTTCCAGCGATAGGACTTCACGAAGGCCGCCACGCTTTGCTTGCGCGCCTCCTCGGGCAGCAGATCGATCTTGTTGAGCACCAGCCAGCGCGGCTTGGCGTACAGCGCCTCGTCGTAGCGCTGCAATTCCTTGACGATGGCACGGGCATCGTGCACGGGATCGGCCTCGCCATCGAGCGGCGCCAGGTCCACGACGTGCAACAGCAACCGCGTGCGTGCCAGGTGACGCAGGAAGCGGTGACCCAGCCCCGCGCCCTCGGCCGCCCCCTCGATCAGGCCCGGAATGTCGGCGACGACGAAGCTCTTCCCCTCGCTCGTGCGCACGACACCCAGGTTCGGCGCCAGCGTCGTGAACGGATAGTCGGCCACTTTCGGCCGCGCCGCGGAAATGGCGCGAATCAGCGTGGACTTGCCGGCATTGGGCATGCCCAGCAGGCCGACGTCCGCCAGCACCTTGAGTTCGAGCTTGAGGCGCCGCTGCTCGCCTTCCTCGCCTTTGGTGAATTGGCGGGGCGCCCGGTTGATGCTCGACTTGAAATGCAGGTTGCCGAGGCCGCCCTTGCCACCCCGGGCGACCAGCACGCGCTGGCCATCGCGCGCGAGATCGGCCACCAGCTCGCCGGAGTCGGCGTCGGCGATCACGGTACCCACCGGCATGCGCAGCACGATGTCGTCCGACCCGCGCCCGTACTTGTCCGCGCCGCGGCCGTTCTCGCCGCGCTTCGCGCGGTGGATGCGTGCGTAGCGATAGTCGATCAGCGTGTTGATGTTGCGATCGGCGATCGCATAGATGCTGCCGCCGCGTCCGCCGTCGCCGCCGTCCGGTCCGCCTCGCGGCACGTATTTCTCGCGTCGAAACGACGCGGCACCGTTGCCGCCGTCACCGGCCAGGACTTCGATCTGCGCTTCGTCGATGAATTTCATGCGGGTTCCACTGCCCAGGGTTGCGCCGCCCGATCGCGGCGCGGGTGACGAGCGTGGCGATGCCTTCATATCACGACTCGCGGGAATAAAGAACGAAGCGCTCGGTATCGTCGCCCCGGCGTGCGCCCGACCACACCGGCGACCATCCTGGCGGTGCCGGCGGCTCGCCGGAGACACGCCCATACTGCACCAGCAGCACGGCGCAATCGTGATCGGGTTGCAGCTCCTCGCGCACGGTCTGCACACCCGCGAAATAATCGAAGAGGGCCCGCTGCGGCTCGCCGAGATTGCGACTCGCCACGCAACCCTGCGCCGGCCAATGCGCTATCGCATTCTGGACGACGGCGCGATAGCTGCGGCGCGAATCGACATACGGCAGCCAGATGGTCGAGGCGAGTCCCCAGATCAGCGTGATGCCGGCCGCCCAGTTGAGGATCGCGCGCCGGTTGGAACGGCGCGCCGGCCGGACCAGCATGATCCACAGGATCGTGAGGAACAGAGCCGCGAGGATCGTCCCCAGGTGAAACGACGGTTGGAACCCCACTTCGGTGTCGCGGAACAGGCGCGCCACTCCCGGCGCCATGCCGAACAGGTACGAATCGATCCACAGGCCCCAGAAGAGCATTGCCAGCAATCCGAAGGTGAGGATGCCGAACCAGTCGAGCGCACCGGAAAAGCCGCGCTTCAGTGAATCGACTTCGAGCGCCGCCAGCAGCGCCAGCGGTACCAGCAGCGGCAGTGCGCTCGGGAGTTTCACTTCGGTCGTGACCAGCAGGCTCGCCAGGATCACCAGCGCGTAGACGCCGGGCACGATGACGCCCGGCTCGCGCATGCCGCCATTGAAGCCCCGCAGGCGAAGCCAGAGGAGCCAGACGATCAGCGGCAGCGCAGGCCAGGCAAACCATACGAGATTACGCAGGTAGTACAGGGGCTCGCGCATCGCGGATGTTGAATCCGGAAGCGAGATCGGCCAGTGGCTCGCCCTGCCACCAGGTCGCGAAGAGCGCCGGGTCGCGTTGATAGAGCGCCCACGGCCACGGCAACGCGACCGCGAGCGCCACCAAAGCGGCCACCGCGAGCGTGGCGGCGTACGCGCGTCCGCGCCAGGGTGCCCCGCAGGCGGGCAGCACGATCGCGGCGAGCGCGATCCACGCGGGGCCGAGGAGACCCCGAGCCAGGAACGCAACGCCGATCCCCACACCGAGCACCGCGCCGCCCAACAGCGGCAGCCGCAACGCCAGTGCCGTCCCGTAGAGCGCGATGGCGACTCCGGTGGTCAGGAACAGTTCCGGGGACAGCACGTGCGCTCGGTCCCAGAAGCCGATGCTGCCGATGAGGATCAGCACCGGCAGCCAGCGAAAAGCGCGGCCGTTCAGTTCCCGGCTCGCCCAGGCAGTCACCAGCAGGGTCAGCACCAGCGCCAGGCCGACGCTCATCCGCGCGGCGTTGTGGACCTGCAATGGCGGAGCGAAGGTGTCGATGGCCAGCGCGCCGGCAAGGTAGGCCAGCGGCGGCCGGGGCAGGTAAGGCTCGCCGGCCAGCGTCGGCACCGTCCATTCGCCGTGTTCGACCATTTCGGCCGCCACGCCGATGGAGGTCGCGTCTTCGGTTTTCCACGGATCATGGCCGGCCAGTCCCAGCGCCACCCAGGCGGCGCACAGGAGCACCAGCCCGAGCTGCTTCAGCGCGCGATAGGGGCCGCCCGGGCTGATCTCTTCGGGATCGACCGGTTCGGGTGAATAGGGGCGGGGGGCGCGCATGGACGGATGCGTGGGACTTTACGCGGCCGGAAAGAAAAAGGCAGCCGAGGCTGCCTTTTCGCGAACCAAACCAGGCACTTCAGGCCGCGTTGGATGCGCCGGTCTTGGTGCCGTAGCGTTGACGGAACTTGTCGATCCGGCCCGCCGTATCCATGACCTTCTGCTTGCCGGTGTAGAACGGGTGACACTGCGCGCAGACTTCGACGTGCAGCGGCTTGCCGGCCGTGGAGCGCGTGGCGAACGTATTGCCGCAACTGCAGGTGACCTGCACTTCGGCGTACTTGGGGTGAATGCCTTCCTTCATGGTGTCCTCTCTTGTCGGGCCCGCTGGCCGGCGTAACGCGGCGCGCTGCCCCTAAGGTCGATGGCCCGCAATCCAAGTGAACCGCAGGGCGCGTAACCCATACATTATGCCTGCCGGGCCGCTCGAGATCAAGATGGTGGCGGTCCAAATAATTGCAAGGCGGGCAGAAATGTCCTATAAATCAATAGCCCCGATGCGCCGCGGCAAGCGCATTTCGGGGTCGCGTTGCTGAACCCGGGAATCGTGATCCGGTGCGACGTTCACCGGCTTACATTTGCCGCTGTATCCGTTCATATTTTGCCCGTGGGGCAAATACCCAACTGATGAGGTGATTCATGCGCGCTGCTTACTGGAGATATCTGGGAGTCCTCGCTGTGGCGGGGTTCGCGTGGATGGGCAGCGGCGTTGCGGTCGCGCAGCCCAGCTCGACGCCGGTATTGATCAACTGCACCAGCATGGGCCAACTTTGCACCCCCCCTTTCACAGCGCCGCTGACGACCACGACCGGGTATGTGTCGGTGTCTTTCCAGGCGAGCCCACTCGGGTGCACGGAGGTAAGCATCCATTTCCAGATCGACGGCATCGAACTTGCCGTCTCACCGTTTCTTGCGCCCGGCGTGACGAGCGCAACCTACTTGCTCGGTCCGATCGCCCAAGGTTCGCATGTACTCGGGTTGCAGGCCGAAGGCCGGCTTGGCGGATGCAATACCGGCAACCTGGGGTCGTGGGCCGGGATCGCAACGGGCGACGCCAATGCCCTGCCGTCGGCGGCAAGTGCGGCGGCGATCCCGGCACCCGGCATCGTCGCCACTGCGATTGCGTTTCTGCTCGGCGCTTTCGCGGTATTCCGCCGTCGCCGCGCCCGGACCTGAAAACTGCGGCCGCCGCGACCGTAAGGCTGCCGCGGCGCGCCGAGCCGGTGGATATCGGACTGATGCGGTGCGCAGCGGCGCTCGCATGCTCATTCGATGCGGGTGATCGTCAACCTCGTCGCATGCTGTCGAAGAACTCCGAATTGCTCTTGGTCGCCTTGACCTTGTCGAGCAGGAATTCCATCGCCTCGAGCTCGTCCATCGGATAGAGGAGTTTGCGCAGGATCCACACCTTTTGCAGGATGTCGGGCTTGAGCAGCAGTTCCTCGCGGCGCGTGCCGGAGCGGTTGACGTTGATCGACGGGTAGATCCGCTTCTCGGCCATGCGGCGGTCGAGATGGATTTCCATGTTGCCGGTGCCCTTGAATTCCTCGTAGATCACGTCGTCCATCCGCGAGCCGGTGTCGATGAGCGCGGTGGCGATGATCGTGAGCGAGCCGCCTTCCTCGATGTTGCGTGCCGCGCCGAAGAAGCGCTTCGGCCGCTGCAGCGCGTTGGCGTCCACGCCGCCGGTCAGCACCTTGCCGGAGGCGGGCACCACGGTGTTGTAGGCGCGGGCGAGGCGGGTGATCGAGTCGAGCAGGATCACCACGTCCTTCTTGTGCTCGACCAGGCGCTTGGCCTTCTCGATCACCATTTCGGCGACCTGCACGTGGCGCGTCGCCGGCTCGTCGAACGTCGACGACACGACCTCGCCGCGGACCGAGCGCTGCATTTCGGTCACTTCCTCCGGGCGCTCGTCGATCAGCAGCACGATCAGCATCACGTCGGGGTGATTGGCGGCGATCGAGTGCGCGATGTGCTGCAGCATCACGGTCTTGCCGGACTTGGGCGAGGCGACCAGCAGCCCGCGCTGGCCCTTGCCGATCGGGGCGACGATATCGATGATCCGGCCGGTGATGTTCTCCTCGGCCTTGATGTCGCGCTCCAGGACCATCGTCTTGTCCGGGAACAGCGGCGTCAGGTTCTCGAACAGGATCTTCGACTTCGCGTTCTCGGGCGGCTCGAAGTTGACCTTGTCGACCTTGACCAGCGCGAAGTAGCGCTCGCCGTCCTTGGGCGTACGGATCTCGCCCTCGATGGTGTCGCCGGTGTGCAGGTTGAAGCGGCGGATCTGCGACGGCGAGATGTAGATGTCGTCGGTGTTGGCGAGGTAGGACGTATCGGGCGAGCGCAGGAAGCCGAAGCCGTCGGGCAGCACCTCGAGGACCCCGCCGCCGAAGATCGACTCGCCCTTCTTCGCCTGCTGCTTGAGCAGCGCGAAGATCAGGTCGTGCTTGCGCATCCGGTTGGCGCCCTCGATCTCGTTCGAATTGGCGAACTCGATCAGCTCGGACACGTGCTTGGATTTGAGATCGGATAGATGCATGGCGCTTCTTGGATGTGGAGCCGAGGGAGGGAACGGATGGAAACGGGATCGAAAGCGGGGAGCGAACCTGAAGGGAGGGCGACGCGAGGAACGGCGGGCAGGCGGCCCCTTGCCGGGGACCGATAGTCGAGTTTGGGACGGAGTCGGGGCCCGATTGGGGACCCTTTAACGCTGCAACGTCGGCTGCAACGGCCTGCAGCGCCAAGAGCGGATCGGGCGGCAAGTGCCTTGACGCCCGGCATCAAGCGCCGCACTTACGGGACGGCAGACTATAGCGGATACCGGCGACTGTCAACCAGGGCGCCCCGGGCGGGCACCCCGGGCATTACAGGTTGCTGTCGAGGAAGGCCGTCAGCTGCGACTTGGTGAGCGCGCCGACCTTCTGCGCATGCGCCTGCCCGCCCTTGTACAGGATCACGGTCGGGATGCCCCGGATGCCGTATTTCCCGGGGGTCGACGGATTGGCGTCGATATCGAGCTTGGCGATCGTGATCTTGCCGGCGTATTCCTTGGCGATGTCGTCCAGCACCGGTGCGAACATCTTGCAGGGGCCGCACCATTCTGCCCAGAAGTCCACCAGGACCGGATTGCCGGACTGGAGGACGTCCTTGTCGAACGTCGCGTCGGAAACTTGCTTGATGGCTTCTGACATGAAAATTCCTCTGACTGATTCCTGGTTGTTCAGCGTGCGCGGCGATATGGCGGACACGACGCGCATTGCCATTATGCCCGCCGGCCGGTTGGCGCCCTACGGTAGCCGAAGCGCCCACGAGGCGCAAGCACGAGGCCGGCGCTCATACGGTGGGGACCGATCTGCTAAAATTCAAGGTTGACCGACCGATTCGACCGATCCGAAGTCCCTCTCCTTTCCAGACCCGCCATGACCTACGTCGTTACCGAAAGCTGCATTCGCTGCAAATACACCGATTGCGTGGATGTATGTCCGGTCGATTGCTTCCGTGAAGGCCCGAATTTCCTGGTCATCGACCCGGACGAATGCATCGATTGCACGCTCTGCGTGGCCGAATGTCCGGTCGAGGCCATTTTCGCCGAGGACGACGTGCCCGAAAGCCAGGAGGCGTTCAAGGCGCTGAACGCGGAACTGGCCAAGGTGTGGAAGCCGATCATCGAGCGCAAGCCCGGTCCGCCCGATGCGGACGAATGGAAGGACGTGCCGGACAAACTGAAGTTCCTCGAGCGCTGACGGTTTGACCGACCTTTGCGCAGCCCCTAGAATCCACGCGTTTCTCGCGACACCTTGCTTGCGACACCGCCAGGGCGTTCGCTTCACCCGCCAGTGACCAAGAACTTCATGACTCGACCCCTTACCTTCGCCGCAGTCATCGCGACAGCGCTCGTACCGCTCACGCTCCAGGCCCAGGCCCCGGCCGCACCGGGGGACCCTGCCAAGGGTGCGCAGAAGGTCGCCATGTGCCAGGGCTGCCACGGCATCCTCGGCTGGCGCACCGCCTATCCCGAGGTGTACCGGGTGCCCAAGATCGCCGGCCAGAATGCCGCGTATATCGTGGCCGCGCTGAAGGAGTACCGTTCCGGCAGCCGCGGCCATCCGACGATGCGGGCCATCGCCGGGTCGCTGACCGACGAGGACATGGCCAACCTCGCCGCTTACTACACGCAAACGCCGCTGCAGACGGCGGTCAAATGAACATGGCAATCCGCAACCGAGCAGTCGTTACCCTCGTCGCCACCCTTTTCGTCGTCCTTGCCGCTGGCACCGCGACGGCGGCCGACCAGGAGGCCGGCAAGAAGAAGGTGCAGGAAGTCTGCGCTGCCTGTCATGGCATCGACGGGGCGACGCCGACGACGCCGGAGTATCCGAAGCTCGCCGGGCAGTATCCCGATTATCTTGCGAAGGCCCTGCGCGACTACAAGTCGGGCGCGCGCAAGAACGCAATCATGGCCGGCTTCGCGCAGGGTCTTACGACCAGCGACATCGAGAACATCTCGGCGTACTTCGCCGCGCAGCCGGGCGTGCTCGAAAGCAGGTACTAGGGCTCGGGCGCCGGCGCCTCAAGGCGCCGCTTCAGGTCTGGCGCGCGAGGCAGGCCAGGTACTGTGCGCCATCGGGCGCGGCGCGTGCGCGCTGCGCCTGCCAGATCACCTCTCCAAGGCAGTCGATCACCGCGTGCAGTGCCGCGTGTTCGTCGCCGCGCGCCGCGCGGATGCGCTCGAAGTGCGCGCGGATGCCGGGCGGCTGATCGATCGCCAGCTGTTCGGCGACGGCGAGGTGCAGCGACAGGTGCAGGAACGGATTGATGTCGCCGGCTTCCGGCGCATAGTCGCGGTCGCCGTAGCGTTCCGGCTGCTCGAATGTGGCGTGATACTCCGGATGCTCCGCAACGAGGCCCGCCGCGAGGCCTTCGAGGTCGGTCAGCGGGACGCCTTCGCGGTACTTGGCCCAGGCGTCGATCAGAAAGCGGCGCGCTTCCTCGCGCGAAGGATTGAACACCGCCCTAGCCCACCAGCGGCAACGCCGGGGCATCCCCGGGCGTCTTGTGGCGGAATTCGCACAGGTCGCGAATCACGCATTGCGGGCATTTCGGAGTCCGCGCCACACAGATGTAACGCCCGTGCAGGATCAGCCAATGATGGGCGCCCATCTTGAATTCGTCCGGCACGAACTTGTCGAGCTTGCGCTCGACTTCTTCGACCGTCGCACCCGGCGCCAGGCCGGTGCGATTGGCGACCCGGAAGATGTGCGTATCCACGGCGATCGTCGGTTCGCCGAACGCGCTGTTCAACACCACGTTGGCCGTCTTGCGGCCCACGCCCGGCAGCGCCTCCAGCGCGGCACGTGACGCCGGGACCTGGCCGCCGTGATCGCGCAGCAGGATCTGCGACAGCGCGACCACGTTCTTCGCCTTGTTGCGGAACAGGCCGATCGAACTGATGTACGGCGTCAAGCCGTCGACGCCGAGCGCAGCGATCGCCGCGGGTGTGTTGGCGATCGGGAAGAGCCGCGCCGTGGCCTTGTTGACGCCTCGGTCGGTGGCCTGCGCCGACAGCACGACCGCGACCAGCAGCTCGAAGGGCGACGCATGGGCGAGCTCCGTCACCGGCGCTGGATTACCGGCACGCAGTCGCTCGAAGATCGCGCGGCGCTTGGCGGGGTTCAACGTGTCGCACCAGGGGTTGCGCGCGATGAGGAATCGGTGCCGCGGGTCATGGGGACGCTGCCGCGCGGCGCGCGCGCGCCCGCGCCAAGGCTGCGGCAACGGCGTGCCGCCGCGCGGCGCGCTGTGCGTCCGCCGCCAATATGCGCTCCTTGAGCCTGGCGCGCCGAGCCAGTCGCAGCGCGCGGGTGTCGTGGCGCCTGCGGGCTGCCGCGGCGTCGTCCGCGGTCCAGGCGCGGCCGGCCGCAACCATGCGGATGCAATCGACCGGGCAGGGTACGACACAGCGTTCGCAACCCGAGCAAAGCGACGGCAGGACCGCGTGCATGCGCCGCTGCGCCCCGATGATGGCGTCGACCGGACATGCGTCGATGCACAGCGTGCAGCCGATGCAGGCGGCCTCGTCGATGACCGCGACCAGCAGCGGGCCGTGGGTGCCGCGGGTGGGATCGGGCGGCTTGCGTGGCAGCCCGGTCAGCGCGGCGAGTGCTGCAACGACATCGTCGCCTCCTGGCGGGCAGCGATCGAGGTCGACGGTACCGGTGGCGAGCGCTTGTGCATAGGGACGGCAGCCATCGTAGCCGCAGCGTGCACACTGCGTTTGTGGCAGCACCGCATCGATGCGTGCCGCGAGATCCTCGTTGGGCATGCCGGCATTTTACCGTTCCGTGGTGGCATGCGCGGGGTCGACCAAGGCACGATGCGGGCCCCCATCCTTCATTCGGTCGCCGTCAGGCGATCGGACAGTTCGGCGGGCATGGGCGCTGGCATCCTCGGCGTATATTCTCGCCAACCGGTCCAAAAGTTCCCGGTCGCCCGCAGCGGCACAATTGACGATGAAGCCTAATGCTCCGCCACACCAGACCCGGCCAGAAAGCCGGGATTCGCACGGCTCACGCCACGCGCACGACCACGCCGACGCGCGCGACCACGGCCACAGCCACGCGCCGCGCATCGAAGGCGGCGACGCGAACGCGACGCGCCGGGCCCTGACCATCGCGCTCGCCCTCACCGGCGGCTTCGCGGTAGTCGAGGCGCTGGGCGGCTGGCTTTCCGGCTCGCTCGCCCTGCTGTCCGACGCCGGCCACATGGTGACCGACGCGGCGGCGCTGGGCCTCGCACTCTTCGCCGACCGGATCGGCCGGCGCCCGCCGTCGACCCGGGCGTCCTACGGCTACGGCCGGGCCGAGGTGCTGGCAGCCTTCGTCAATGCGATGGCGATGCTGGCGGTCGTGGCGATCATCGCGATCGAGGCGGTGCGGCGGATCCTCGCGCCGGCGCCGGTCGAAGGCGGGGTGGTGGTGGTCATCGCCATTGCCGGCCTCGCCGTCAACCTGGTCGCTGCGTGGGTGCTGTCGCGCGCGTCGGGTTCGCTCAATACGCGCGGTGCGCTGCTGCACGTGATGGGTGACCTGCTGGGCTCGCTGGCGGCGGTGATCGCGGGCGGCGTCATCCTGGCCACCGGCTGGACACCGATCGATCCGATTCTTTCGCTGGCCGTGGCCGCCCTGATCCTGCGTTCCACCTGGCAGCTGCTGCGGCAGTCGACCGGCGTGCTGATGGAGCGCGTGCCGGCGCACCTGGACTTCGAGGCGATCGGGCGAACGCTGGCGGCGCTGCCCGGTGTCACCGAAGTACACGACCTGCACGTATGGAACACCACGGCCGAGGGTGTTGCGCTGTCGGCGCACGTGGAGATCGCCCGCGGCGACGAATGGCCGGCCACGCTGGCGCGCGCGCGGCGCGTCCTGCGCGAGGAGTTCGGCATCCGCCATGCCACGCTGCAGCCCACCTGGGCGGTCGACGGGCGCCGCGACGAGGGCGGGCGGGTGATTCCGGTGGTGGCAGCGCGGCGGCCGAAGGGGATGCCGCGCCGTTAGGCCGCGGAGCGCAACATCATTGCGCTATAGCCACTTCAGCTTTTTGAAGTGACGATAGAGCAGGACGTCCAGCACGATCATCACCGTGACCGCCACCGGATAGCCGAAGGCGAAGTGCAGTTCCGGCATCACCTCGAAGTTCATGCCGTAGATGCCGGCGATCATCGTCGGCACCGCGATGATCGCGGCCCACGCCGCCAGCTGCTTGGTCACTTCGTTGTCCGAGAGCGAGATCATGCCGAGATTCACCTGGATCGCGGTCGCCAGCATTTCGCGAATTGCTTCGATCGACGTATGGATCCGGTACAGGTGGTCGTAGACGTCGCGGAAGTATTCGCCCATGCCGCTGCAGATCTGCGGCACGCGGCCGCCGTACAGGCGTCCGCTGGCTTCCATCAGCGGATCCACCGCGTGCTTGAGGGCCATCAACCGCTGCTTGAGCGCGTACAGTGACTCGATGTTGGAGCGCGCCTCGCCGCGCACGAAAATCTGTTCCTCGATCGACTCGAGTTCGGATTCGAACGCGTCGATGACGGGGAAGTAGCGATCCACGACGTTGTCCATCAGCGCGTAGAACACATAGCCGGCGCCGTGGCGTAGCAACTCGGGTTCGCGCTCGGTTCGGGCCCGCACGGCCGCAAAGCCGATCTGCGTGCGGTGGCGAACCGACAGCACGTAGTTGGGGCCGACGAAAATGTCGACCTCACCGCTGCGCAGTTCCTCGCTGTCGTCCTCGGCCTTGACCAGTTCGATCGTGTGGAGGACGGCAAACAGCGAATCGCCGTACTCCTCGATCTTCGGGCGCTGATGACCGTGCCGGGCGTCCTCGACGGCCAGTTCGTGCAGGCCGAATTCCTCGGCGATCTCGTCCAGCTCCGGCGGCGACGGGTCGTACAGCGCCACCCAGACGAAGCAATCCGGACGGACGACGTACTCCGAAATGCTCTCCTTCGTGAGGTCGGCGAGTTTGCGACCGTTCTGGTAGGCGACGCAGCTGATCAGCATGAGGCAGGGTCCGGAGGGCGGCGTCGGCGCGGGGCCGTCGACGGGGCTTGCATCATAGCCGCCGGCATCAGGGAAGCCCGTAGGCGCTGCAATACAATAAATGACTGTCGGTCAGTTGTTGCGCGCGCTTTGGACGCCGCACCCCGCGGCGGGTAACATCCCGGTTCCTCGCCATGGCGCCGCGGTCACCGCGCGCCTTCCCCGCGCCTTCCAGCCGCCGATGATCATCCCGTCGCTGCTCGACACCGACCTGTACAAGTTCACGATGATGCAGGTGGTTCAGCATCATTTTCCCGAGGCGCAGGTCGAATACCGGTTCAAGTGCCGCAACCCCAACGTCGACCTGACGCCGTACATCGGCCAGATCGAGGAAGGCATTCGCGACCTGTGCAACCTGCGTTTCACCCGCCAGGAGCTCGATTACCTGCGCAGCTGGCGCTTCTTCAAGAGCGACTTCGTCGACCTGCTTGGCCTTTTCCATCTCGACCAGCGCTTTGTCAAGGTGTCCCGCATTCCCGACTCGAACCGCGAGATCGACATCACGATCAAGGGACCGTGGCTGCACACCATCCTGTTCGAAGTGCCGGTGCTCGCCATCGTGTCCGAGATCTACAACCGCGACCACCACCCGGAGCCGGACTTCGCGGAAGGCCGTCGTCGTCTCGCGGCCAAGATCGCGCAGGCGAACACGGTGGCGGGCACGGATTTCCGCGTCGCCGACTACGGCACCCGGCGCCGTTTCTCCCGCACTTGGCATGGCGAGGTCCTGCAAGCGCTCAAGCGCGACCTCGGGGGGCACTTCGTCGGCACGAGCAATGTGCAATTCGCACTCGAACTCGGACTGACGCCGCTGGGCACGATGGCGCACGAGTACCTGCAGGCCTGCCAGGCGGTGGGGCCGCGACTGCGCGACTCGCAGACGTTTGCGTTCAACATGTGGGCGCGCGAGTACCGCGGCGACCTGGGGATCGCGCTGTCCGACGTGTGCGGCATGGACGCGTTCCTGCGCGACTTCGACCTCTTCTTCTGCAAGCTCTTCGACGGCGTGCGCCACGACTCCGGCGACCCCTTCGAGTGGGGCGAAAAGCTGATCGCGCATTACCAGAAGATGCGGGTCGATCCGCGCAGCAAGACCATGGTGTTCTCGGACAGCCTCAACATGCCGCTGGCGATCCGGCTCTACGAGTACTTCAAGGGGCGTGTCCAGACCTCGTTCGGCATCGGCACCAATCTCACCAACGACCTGGGCTACGAGCCGCTGCAGATCGTGATCAAGATGACCCGCTGCAACGGCCAGCCGGTGGCGAAGATCAGCGACGAGCCGACCAAGACGATGGATTACGACCCGTCGTACGTGAAGTACCTGCGCGAGGTGTTCCAGGTGCCCGAAACGCCGCCAGAGGTGGCCCAGGCACCTGCGGCGCTGTTGCGCTGAGCGTCGAACACCGTCGCTGCATCCGTTTTTGCGGCGGCTGTTGCCAAAATGCCGCGCGCAACCGCCCGGCGGCCATCGGCGCCGACCGGTGCGCTGCTGCCTGCTTTGGCCGCCGGTGTAGAGTAGTCCGATGGCGACCCCGACTCCGATCACCAGCCTCAGGGCCACGCCCGCCACGCTGGGTGCCAAGGCACCCGACCGGCGGCTGCGGCTCGACGACATCCTGAAGCTCATGGTGGCCGACGGTCTCATCGGCACCCCGGAGGCCGAGAACCTGGCGCGCTCGCGTACCCGGCAATGGGACCATCCGCTGGAGGCCGTCGCCGCGCAGGGCTGGAGGTCACCGAAGACCGGCAAGGCGCTGCACCTCGAATGGCTGGTCGAGTGGCTCGCGGGCAAGCTGGGCTTGCCGTACATGCATGTCGATCCGCTCAAGGTCGACCTGACCGCGGTCACCGGCACCGTCTCCAACGCCTATGCCGAGCGTTTTCGGATCCTGCCGGTAGCGGTGGACCGGATGACGCTGACGGTGGCCACGTCCGAGCCCTTCGTACGGGCGTGGGCGGACGAACTCGAGCACATGCTGAAGCTCGACGTGAAGTTCGTGTTCGCGAACCCGGTCGACATCAAGCGCTACCTGGGCGAGTTCTACAATCTCGCGCGCTCGATGAAGCGGGCAGCCGAGGCATCGAAGGGCGAGCTCACGCTGCGCAACTTCGAGCAGCTGGTCGAGCTGGGCAAGCAGGGGACGCTGGACGCCAACGACCACCATGTCGTCCATATCGTCGACTGGCTGTGGCAGTACGCGTTCGAGCAGCGCGCGTCGGACATCCATGTCGAACCGCGACGCGACGTCGGCCTGGTGCGCTTCCGCATCGACGGCGTGCTGCACCAGGTGTACGCGATCCCGCAGCCGGTGCTGATCGCGATGACGTCGCGTATCAAGCTCCTCGCGCGCATGGAGATCGTCGAGAAGCGCCGGCCGCAGGATGGCCGCGTCAAGACGCGGTCGCCCGACAACAAGGAAGTCGAGCTGCGGATCTCGACCATGCCTACCGCGTTCGGCGAGAAGCTGGTGATGCGCATCTTCACGCCGGAAGTGCTGGTGCGCGATTACGCCGACCTCGGATTCACGCCGGACGATAGTGCGCGTTGGGAGCGGATGATCCGCGAACCCAACGGAATCGTGCTGGTGACCGGCCCCACGGGTTCCGGCAAGACCACCACGCTCTACTCGTCACTCAAGGAACTCGCCACACCCGAGGTCAACGTCTGCACGGTCGAGGATCCGATCGAAATGATCGAACCGCTGTTCAACCAGATGCAGGTGCAGAACAACATCGGCGTGGACTTCGCCACCGGAGTGCGCACGCTGATGCGGCAGGACCCCGACATCATCATGGTGGGCGAGATTCGCGACCGCGACACCGCCGACATGGCGGTGCAGGCGGCGCTTACCGGCCACCTGGTGCTGTCCACGCTGCATACCAACGACGCGCCGACCGCCGTCACCCGATTGCTCGACCTCGGTGTGCCACCGTACCTGCTGTCGTCGACGCTGCTGGGGGTGATGGCGCAGCGGCTGGTACGTACGCTGTGCCCGCATTGCAAGAAGCCGGGCGAAGCCCCCGACGACGAAACGTGGCGCCTCATCACCGCGCCATGGCGCGGGGAGAAGCCGGCCGAAGTGAAGGCACCCGAGGGGTGTCTCGAGTGCCGGATGACCGGCTACTACGGACGCGTCGGTCTCTACGAGATCATGCTGATGTCACCGGGATTGCGCCGGCTGGTCACGCGTGACGCCGACGATCGCGCCATCCGCGAGCACGCGTACAAGGAAGGCATGAAGCCGCTGCGTGTCTCGGGCGCGATGAAGGTCGCGGCCGGCATGACCACCGCGGACGAGGTCATGAAGGTGGCGCCGCTCGCCTAGCGCGGTCGGCGCCGTGCCCCTGGCGCGAGGTCAGGCGGGCACGAACTTCAGCGCGAGCCCATTGTTGCAATACCGCTGGCCGGTCGGCGGCGGCCCGTCGGGGAAGACGTGGCCCTGGTGCCCCTCGCAGCGCACGCAGTGGTACTCGGTCCGCGGGATGATCAGTTTGTAATCGACCTTGGTCGCCACACTCCCTGGAATCGGCGCATAGAAGCTGGGCCAGCCGGTCCCGCTTTCGAACTTGGTGTCGGACTTGAAGAGCGGCAGGTCGCAGCCGGCGCAGACAAACGTGCCCTTGCGCTTCTCACCGTTGAGCGGACTGCTGCCCGCATGCTCGGTGCCTTCCTCGCGCAGGATGTAGTACTGCTCCTTGGTCAACTTCTTGCGCCACTGCTCAGGCGTGAGCGTCACCTTGTCGGTGGGCGATGGCTGCGGCGCGGTCTGCGCCCCGAGACGCGACATGGCTGTGGCACCCGCCAGGCCGAGCGATGCGTTCAACAGGAAA
This sequence comes from uncultured beta proteobacterium, assembly GCA_963756765.1. Lineage (GTDB taxonomy): Bacteria > Pseudomonadota > Gammaproteobacteria > Burkholderiales > Casimicrobiaceae > VBCG01. The sequence continues at coordinate 156,860 of CAVWPC010000004.1, forward strand.
GTTCGACGGTTCATGATGGTTTCGATCGGTTGGTTTGCCGTTGGTTCCAGTCCCTGCTAGGTCGCGACGACGTGAGGTGATCTTACGACGTGGATCGGAGGAGGCCGTCCATGACGGCTGCCCGGTTCGAGCCCTTGGCCCCGCCATTGAGTCGTGGCGAGCGTGTGCCGGCGCCATCCTCCGGGACCAAAATCCTCAAAGCGGCGTTTTCGCCACTTTGTTGTGATGCTCGTTGACCAGCATCAGCGCGGCTGATCCGTAGTACCTGTGGTATTCGGCGACCATCTCGCCTTTCGTGATGACAGGATCGGTAGCCACCAGTCGCTTCGCTTCCTCGATCTCCGGCACCGCCATGATGAACAATCCCCGCCAGCCGTCGACGCCGTCGAGCGGACCGGCCACCGCCAGTTTGCCCTCCGCCGCCAGCCGTTTCATGTTCGCGAAGTGACCCTTGAACATTGCGTCGCGCTCCTTGCCGGCGGGCGCGGGAGTGGGGCCCGTCTTCAGGACGACGAGCACGTATTTGCGCATGCCGTAGTCGTCCGCGCCCACGGACGCCGCGAGCTCGGCGTCGTAAGGACTGTCGGCCTTGCCGGCCGGTGGTTGCGCGTGCAGTGTTCCCATGGCCATCAATGCGCATGCGGTGAAAAGAATATTGAGGGTTCGCAGCATCGAAATTGCCTCCGGGATTCGGTTGAAGTGATCCGTGTCGCCACGGCTAGAGCTTCCGAATGCGCAACGTCTTGCTGATCATCAGCGTGCCGGACAGCCCGAACAGCAAGGCAAGTGGATGCAGATCCGCCGGGCCGAGGGTCCACGTGCCGCCCCACAGGTTCGGTGCGAGAAAGCCCTGCCAGGCGGCGTACGCCAGAACCCCGGTCAGGATGACGCTGGTCGGAATCGGCGTGCCTTCGAAATAGGCGACCTTGCCGGTACCCTCCGACAGCTGCTCGGCGGTGACGTTGAAGCGCGCGAGCCGGCCGACGCCGCAACAGACGAAGTAGATCAGCACGATCCAGTCCCAGCCGCCGCGCAGCCCCGCTGCGAAGCCGAGGGCGGCGGGCGCCACGCCGAACGAGATCACGTCGGCGAGCGAATCGAGTTCGCGGCCCAGCGCCGAATGCGTATGCCGCCAGCGCGCAACGCGGCCGTCGAGCACGTCGAAGATGAAGGCGGCTGGAGCGAATGCGGCGGCAGCCAGGAAGTCGGCGACCGACTGGCTCGCGACGTATTGCATCGCGAAGAACACGCCGGCCACGCCGCAGGCGGCATTGGCCAGGGTGAAGAAGTCCGCGAGGTGGAAATCGCGGATCATCGAGAAGTGACGCTGTCGGTTCATGCAGGACGCAATGGATTTCAGTTGTTCAATGTCATTCTATGCGCGGGTGCCGCTGATCTCACTGCCCGTTCGTGGCGCCCAGCACCATGGACGCCGCTTGCAGCGCCGCCTTGTAGTACGCCTGGTTGGCCGGCACGAAGCCCGGCGACGTCGGCGAGTTGGCCTGCAGCCACTCCTCCGGATAGAGCTCGAAGATCTGGATTTTGTTGGCAAGCGCGAACTGCAGGAGCTTGCGGATATCCATTGTGGCCGCCGACGTGCTGGTGGTCGCGGTGATCGGCTGCTGCGCGAGCGGCACCTGGCCCGCATACGCCGTATACGCCTGGCACCAGTGCAGGTTGACGATCTGCGCGTTCGGGTCGCACGGCGCCGGGGTCGACGTGGGCAGCGCCACGTTGCTCACCCCCAGGCTCTCGAACGACAGGCCGATGCGCTGCGCCACCGCGGCGGCCGCGCCGAGGTTGGACACCGCGTAAACGTTGGGCCCGCCGCTGATGTAGGGCAGCGACACGACGAGCTGCTTGTCGGTGGACTGCGCGCCCATGACGCCGACCAGCGTGGCGAAGTGGGCGTTCCAGGTGTTGTAGCTGAAGCCGGCGGCAGTCCACAGCGCCTGGCAGGCGCCACCGTCGTTGTATCCCGGTGGCGGCAATGCCTCGGCGCCGCCCGCGGTGCCGAAGCGCAGGTAACCGATGCTTGCCGCCAGCGGCGAGTTCGCGAAGCTGAACTCGTGCACGGCGGCGGCGATGAAGGCCGACCATGCGGCCTGGTAGGCGGCGTTGAAGTAGACGGGCATCACCGGCTGGTTCGCGCAGGCCACCGTGGGCGCACCGGCACCACCCTGCGCCACGGGTGCGGTGACCCATGCCGGCGTCACCTGGTTGACCGGGCCCTCGGTCGCATCCGCGAACAGAAGATTCACCGTCAATCCGGCCGCCGTGTAAGGCGCGGCGGCGGTGGTGACCGCCGTCCAGTCGAACACGCCCTTGGCGCTTTCGACATCCGACCAGTAGATGACGAGGCTGGCCCCGCATAGCGTCGGATCCTTGCCGATCACATCGTTGGCGAGCGCGCTCCGGTAGGCGGCGGAGCGGTGGTTGGGATTCCACACGTACATGCCGTGCGGCCCGCCGGGCACCGCCACGCGCGGATTGGTGCCCCTGCACGGCGGTGGCAGGTTCGACGCCGCCGGATCCGGGGGTGCGCACATGATGACCTGGTCGGGGCCGTAACCTTCCGCCACCCAGCCCGCTGCTACCATCTGCGCCCGCACACCGCGGTCCGTCGTGTAACGGTGGTTGGTGTCGGCGCGGTTGTCCCACACGCGGTACACGGAATTGAGGCCTGCCGGGCAGGCACCCGACGTCGCGTCCGGGAGCACTACGTACATCACTGCCGGCGACTCCTCGACGAAGGCCGGGTAGGTGGTGCGCACCTGGGCGCACTCGGCGGGCGAGGCGGAATAGAAGTGCGAGTCGCCCTGCGCCGGCGGAATGTAGAAACGGCACACCGGGCTCGCGCCCGGTGGCGACAGGCGCGGCTCAATGCGGTTCTCGCTGCCGAGCCCGGTCGCATTGTCGTAGGCGCCGAACGACTTGCCGGTGCGGACCCAACCTTTGAACTGGCCGGAATCGAGGGCCTGCTGGTCCGCCGCGAGGGAGGTGATGAAGTAGTGGTCGAAGGTGGCGTTGTAATACTCGATCACCGACACGGTCGCCGCCTGCGCCTGTCCGTAGACAAGGGCGCCGAACGCGAACAACGCCGCGTTGACCCAATCGCTCCGAGGACCACGAATCCTTTGCATACGCACGCCGCTCCCCGCTCGCTGTGATGAAGAAATTGCGCCGCCGTGCGAAGTGTTGCAGCGCATGGTGACGCTGTCCCAGACCGTTGCCATGGTGGTGCTCCTTCGGTTGCGCGAAGCCGCTCAGTGCGGTTGTGTTGAATACCCCAGCAGCCGGGCCGGCGTGTCCCAGAGGACCTGCCTGCGCGAGGCCGGGTCCGGTAACAGATGCAGCGCGAGCTTGAGCAGGACGCCCACGTCGACACGCGACGGTGCGCGCAGGTACGGCCAGTCGGTGGCCCACAGGCAGCGGTCCGGCGTGAACGCCGCCAGCAAAGCATCCACGAAGGGGCGTGCATCGGCGTGCGGAAACGGCTGGTGGGAAAATTTTACGAGGCCCGAGAGCTTCACGTAGAACCGCCGCGTCGCCGCGAGCGCGAGCAGCGCGCGAAACCCGGGTTGCTCGAGCCCGGCGGCCGCGTTCGGGCGACCGCAGTGGTCGACCAGCACGCGCACGCCCGACCGCTCGAGCATCGCGGCCAGCGGTACCAGCTGGTCATGCTCGACCTGCAGCGACAGGCACATGTCGAGCGCACGCAGGTGCTCGAGGAGCGCTGCGGCACCGGCGTAGTAGTCGATGCCATGATGGGTGACGTTCCACGCGACACCCACCACGCCCTGCCGCTGCAGGTCCTCGAGTTCGTCGGTGCCCGCGTCGTTGCGCACGACCGCGATCCCCTTGCAGCGTCCCTGGTTCCTTGCCAGCGCATCGAGCAGGCAGGCATTGTCGAGTGCGTAGCCGGAATTCGGCCCGACGATGAGCGCGTGCCGGATCCCGTACACGTCCATCATCTGCGCGAGCTGGTCCGCCGTGCCGGTCTCCTGGCCCACGGGCGCATAGTGCGTGTCGGCGCCGTACGGAAACCGCGCGGGATCGAGCACGTGAACGTGGCAATCGATCTTCGGCTCGGTGAAGATCCCGACGTCCACGACTGCGGTCCTAGAACGTGGCCGCGATCGCCTGCCGCAGCGCCGGCGTGATTTCCGGCATCACACCGAACCATGCGTGGAAGGCCGGACGCGCCTGGTTGAGCAGCAACCCCAGGCCGTTGACGGTGACGTTGCCGCGCGCGCGCGCCGCGGCGAGCAGCGGCGTCTCGGGCGGAATGTAAATGAGATCGCCGACCACGGCGCGGGAGGGCAGGTGATCGAGTGCCATCTCGAGGGGCGGCTTCCCGCTCATGCCGCCGCTGGTGGCGTTCGCCAGCAGGGTCACGCCGTCGAGCGCATCGCCGCGTTGCGCCCACGGCACTGCGCGCACCGAAGACCCGAGTTCGGCGGCGATCGCCTGTGCACGCTCGAAGGTTCGGTTGGCAACGCGGATTTCGCGGGCGCCTCGGGCCGCGAGGGTTGCGATGACCGCGCGTGCGGCGCCACCGGCGCCGAGCACGAGGATCGGCCCGGCATCCGGCCGCCAGCGCGGCTCGGCGTCGACGATGCTCTGCACGAAGCCGTTGCCGTCGTTGTTGAAGCCGCTGAGCGTGCCGTCCTCCCCGACGACGACCGTGTTCACCGCGCCGATGGTGCGGGCGAGGTCGTCGACGCGATCGAGCATCGGCATGATCGCCTGCTTGTGCGGCGTGGTGACGTTGCAGCCCCGCATGCCGAGCGCGGACAATCCGCGCACGGCCGCTTCAAGCTTCTCCGGCGGTACCGGGAACAGCACGTAGCGTCCGGCGATGCCGTGCTCCGCCAGCCAATGGTTGTGGATCACCGGCGAACGCGAATGCGCGACCGGCCAGCCCAGAAGGCCGGCAATGCCGAATGTGTTCGGGTTCGCCAAGTGATTTTCCTGTCTGGATTCGCCGGTGCGTACCCGGTCGATTATTTGCCGGAAGCCGGCGGCAATGTCGCCACGACCTGCTGCTTCCCGTTGACCACCTTGGTCATGAAACTCTCGCGATCGAGGTCACCATTGTTGTCGAACGTCACGTCGAGCAGCACGCCCGGGTTGTCCTGCACCGTGAACTTGGCCCCGTGCATCGCCGCCGCGAAGGCCTTGGGATCGAACTTGCCCAGACGTTCGGTCAGCACCTTGACGATGTACATGCCGCTGTAGCCCTTGAGCGCATTGTGATCGCCCTTGTTGCCGTATTCCTTCTGGAACTTCTGGTCGAAGGCCTTGATCGCCGGCTGCGGGGCATCCGCGGTCAGCCCGACGTGGGCCACCGCGCCATTGGCCGCTTCGCCGGCGAGCTCGATCACCTTCTGGCTGGTGAGCACGGTCTCGCCGACGATCGGCTTGTCGTACCCTTGCTTGCGCAACTCGCGCAACGCCCGCGCCGACTCTTCCTCGTTGGAGTAGACGAACAGGGCGTCGGCGTTGGACTGCTTCGCCTTGAGCACCGCGCCGGAGAAGTCGACCTGGCCGGGATCGGTCGAGATGTCGGCGACGACCTTGACGCCGAACTTGTCGAGCGCCTTCATCATGGTGTCGCGGCCGCCCTTGCCGAAGTCGTTGTTGACCCAGATCATCGCGACGGTCTTGGCCTTCAGGTCGTTGGCGATGTAGCGCGCGACCTTCGGCATGGCGGTCGTCTGCGTGAACGACGTGCGGAAAATGTACGGGTTGCCCTGCTGCGTGATCGCCGCCGCCTCGCCGCCGGTGAAGTTCGGAATTTCGGCGCGCTTGGTCTCGGCCATCGACACGATGATCGAACCGGAGAAGACCGGCCCCATCACGACGTAGGCGCCGTCGTCGACTGCGCGCTGCGCCAGCGCCTTGGCGATCTGCGGGTTCGACTGCGTGTCCCCGCTCGTGTACTCGATGCGCCGGCCGAGGATCCCGCCGGTGGCGTTGATTTCCTTGACCGCCAGCTTGACCCCGTTGTCGAAGTTGGTGCCGGATGTCGCACCGGTACCCGACAGTTCCACCAATCCAGCGATCTTGACCGGCTGCTGCTGCGCCGAGACGCTGGCTGCGACCGCCAGCGCGCATAGCGCGCCCACGATGCCATGGCTTGCTCTCATCATGCTCCTCCAGTTGTTTTCGTAGGGACGCCGTGCGCATGCGCCGTCGGCTCCTTCGCAATTATCAGCCAACGGCGGTTGCGGCGGCTACCAGGCAATGCGGCATCGTATCTAATTAATTGATTGATAGATCATTTTGGCTTTGGCGTCGCGCCAGCGCAGCTACAGATCGCATGCCGCGATGCCGCGCCGCCTACGTGAAAACCCGTGATCCGCTGGCTTCGTCGAGGTACGTGCGCCGGGTAAGGTCGCCTGCAACAGACCTCATCAGTGGGAATTTGAAAATGTCACTCAACCCCGTACGCCCCGACGTCCCCCGTCAACCGGTGCCGCCCTTCCCGCCGCAGCATCAGGAAGGCTCCGGACTGGAGGCGCAGTTGCAGCCCCGGCCCAGGTACCAGGCTGACGACTATCGACCTGCCGACAAACTTCGCGACAAAGTGGCTTTGATCACGGGCGGCGACTCCGGCATTGGCCGCGCGGTGGCCTTGATGTTCGCCCGGGAAGGTGCGCACGTCGTGCTGAGCTATCTGCCGGATGAACAATCCGATGCAGAAGAGACCATGCGGCTGGTGCGTAACACCGATCGGGAATGCCTGCTTCTGTCGGGCGACCTTACGGAGCCGGAGTACTGCGCCCGGCTCGTCGCGGCAACGGTGCGGGCTTTCGGGAGGATCGACATCCTCGTCAGCAATGCTGCGCATCAAAACCGCAAGGCGCGCCTCGCGGAATTGACCGACACGGAACTGATCGAGACGTTCGAGACCAATGTCTATGCGTACGTTCGCCTGGCGCGCGCCGCGCTCGAGCATATGCAGCCCGGTGGGGTCATCATCGCCACCAGCTCGGAAACCGGCATCCTCGGGTCCCGCAAGTTGCCGGACTACTCGGCGACCAAGGGGGCGATCAACGCGTTTACCAAGTCGCTCGCAAAGGATGTCGTGGAAAAGGGAATCCGCGTCAACGCGATCGCGCCGGGCCCCGTATGGACCCCGCTCAATCCTTCGGATGACGGCATGACGCCAGACAAGGTCGCGCGCTTCGGCAGCGACAGCCCGATGGGGCGGCCGGCGCAACCCGAAGAGTTAGCGCCGGCGTATGTATTTCTTGCGTCCAATGCGGACTCCGCCTACATCACCGGAACGGTACTGGAGGTGATGGGAGGGGAGACGACCGGCGGCTAGAACAGGGGCTGCTTCCCGGCATCATGATTGTGCTGCGGGGTCGGGAGTTCATCGACCTGCGCCTCGACAGGCGAGTGTTCGGCCCGGATTGCAGCCTCCATGGTGGCACCTTCGATCTCCATCTGCCGGTTGCAACTCTTGCAAATCACGGGTCCCATCGCTACCTCGACCGCCTGATACTTATGAACCTCGCCGCACACCCGGCATTTCGTCATGGCCCACAGCGTGCCGGAACCGTCGACATGCAAGCGAACGGATTGCATCGTAGCCTCCCCGGTCGGTTGAAATGTGACGGCCCAGATTTTCCAAAACGGCCGGCGGATTTGCAAGTCGGTGCGGATCCGCACCAAGACTCGGTGTTTGTCCTACAGGCGCGCCGGGATCCCCCTGCGCGAAGGCCTGCGTGACAATCTGCTTGTCGGTACGGTTCCGTACCGTGTCCTACGGCGAAAGAGAGGATGGACTACAGCGAGTGGGGTCGATAGCGCCGAGAGTTAGCCATAGATGCCTGGCTGCGGAAGCGCAGCCAAGCGAAGGGTAGGCGCCGCGGAGGGCTAGCCATGCATATCGGTCTCATCCTGCCAGTCGTTCTCCTGGTGGCAGCGATATTCGCAATTCCCGCCTGGCGTCACAGTCGACGATGGGGCTTCTATCCCAGCGGTATTCTGATTGTGGCCGTGGCGGTTCTTCTCGGCCTCTGGTTGCTAGGACGCGCGTAGGGGGGCGCGCCGTGATCGCGTGCCGCCATTCGATCCCAGATGCCGCTCGTACATGGTGTTGGAGATCCGGTAGCAGGGGCATGCCACGGATTCGAGGGCAGGCCGGTTCAGGACCTGCATGACGCCTCGCTTGTAATGGATCAGCTTCCTGGCTTGTATCGAGCCCGCCGCTTCGGTCACGCCGGCGCGTCGAACGCCGAGCATCTTCGCCATAAAGTCATGCGTGATATGGAATTCGTTCGCGTGCGCGCGATCCTGGGTCATCAGAATCCAACGTGCCAGCCGCGCCTCGATGTGATGGAAGCGGTTGCACGACGCGGTCTGCGCAATTTGCGCCATCAGCACAAAGAGGTAGGCGTGCAGTTTGCGGGAGAGTACTGGACTCTCGGCCAACGCCTTCTTGAGATCCATGCTGCGAATCCGCAGTGCAGAGCCCGTCCCCTGCACCAGCCCTTGCAATGGCGATTCGGAGACGCCCAGCAAAAGCGTCGCGCCGAGCACGCCTTCGTTGCCGATGAGTCCAACTTCCAGGCTCTCGGCGCCGCCGTTGGGAGCGATCAGCGAGATGTACCCGCCGATCGGGAAGTAGGCATGACGGATGAGTCGGTCGGGTTGCTGGAGCGTTTCCCCGAATGGCATCGGTACCTCGTCACACGAAGCGGCGATCCTGGCTCGTTCGGTACGCGTGACTGAGGCGAGCAGGCGGTTCGCGGATGCTGCGGAGACGGGCGTTGCCATCGGGGGCACCTCTTGGACGTTGGAAAGACCCAACAGTCGGCATGAGGGCTTCCAGGTCCCGATGGCGATTGGTGACTGACAAACCACTATACGCCGTCTGCTGCAGCGGTCCGCATCGAGATCGCAGGCAGGGATGGAACACGAAGAAGTGAGGCGTTCGCTGAAGTACGTACATTGGTATTGCATTCGGGGGGCGTACGAGGGACGCCCGCTGCTGTAACGTTCGGAACCGCCAAGGGCCTGCAGCGGCCACGTCCGACCCAAGGGCGCTATTGCGTCGGCTCACAAGCGCCGTGCCAGCCACGCGGCGTTGCCGCCTGGCGCCGTGCCCGCGTCAACCAGCGGGCGCTAGTACTTTCCCGGCCGATTGCGGTAATGTGCCGCAATGCTTTGCCAGCCGCCTTTTCGGTGACGTTCCTCCCGGCCTTCGTTCGATATGCCGGGGTGGGAGTCATCGGGACCGCCGTGCACTACGCGATTCTCGTGATTCTTGTGCAGTTTGCAGGGGTCTCTGCCGTTCCCGCTTCAACCGCAGGAGCATTCGGCGGCGCATTCGTGAACTACTGTCTCAACCATCGGTTCACGTTTGCGAGTCGACGCAACCATGTCATTGCGCTGCCGCGATTTTTGGTAGTGGCCGGAGTGGGGATTGCAGTGAATGCGGTGGTGATGGCGTTGATCCTGTCGGTGATCCCTCACCGCTACCTCGTCGCACAGGTAATTGCAACCGGTTGTGTCCTTATCGTGGGATACGCGGCGAACAAGCGATGGACGTTCTGATGGCCACTCCGCCGGTGACGGGCTCCACGAAATTGCCGCTGGTCTCGATCGTCGTGCCGTTCTACAACGAGGGGGCCGGCGTCTCACTCTTTCACCAGCGATTGACCGATGCCCTCCGAAGCCTTGCGGCTGCGCGCTTCGAAGTCGTCTGCATCGACGATGGGAGCGAGGACAACACCCTTGCATTGCTCATCGGACTAGCGGAGCGCGATCCGCGCTTCCGGGTGATCGAGCTGTCGCGGAACTTCGGCAAAGAGGCGGCACTCAGCGCGGGCCTGGATGCGGCATCGGGCGATGCCGTTATCCCGATGGATGCCGATCTGCAAGACCCGCCTGAACTGGTTGGCGATCTCATTGATGCGTGGCAGCGCGGCGCGGACGTAGTCGTGGCTCGGCGGGTGGAGCGAAATTCTGACTCGTTTCTGAAGCGGACGACCGCTCGACTGTTCTATCGGTTCCATAACAAGCTGTCGCCGACCCAGATTCCCGGAGAATGTCGGCGACTTTCGGCTGATGAATCGCGCAGCACTCGATGCGCTGAAACAATTGCCCGAGCGCAACAGGTTTACCAAGGGGCTGTTCGCGTGGGTGGGTTTCCGGACGGTGACCATCGACTACGCCCGAAAGCCACGTGCTGCGGGCAAGTCGAAATTCTCGGGCTGGAAACTGTGGAACTTCGCGCTGGAAGGCTTCACCAGCTTCAGCACCGTTCCGCTACGCCTGTGGACGTATATAGGGGGCATCGGGGCGCTGGTCGCCACCATCTATGCGTCCTACATCATCGTCCGGACACTCGTCCAGGGCGTGGACGTTCCCGGCTACGCATCGTTGCTGGTTATCGTCCTGTTCATCGGGAGCGTGCAGTTGATCGGCATCGGCGTCCTCGGTGAGTACATCGGCCGCATCTACGTGGAGACCAAACAAAGGCCTCGCTATATCGTGCGACGCGAGTATCAGGGCGCGACTACGACCGCGCAAGTCGAGGCGCAGGCCGGCGAGAATTTCTTGCCGGCAGCCGATTCTGCCAGCGCCCAATCCGTTCCTTAATGAGTTCGACCGAGGTTCACCGCCGCGAATGCCCGGAGCGGGCAGCGTACCGGCATATTCGGCGGTTCTGGTCATCCCGGCCGTCACGTACCGCACACCAATCCCGGAGAGCCCGAACCAATCGCGTGCATCGCATCGCACCGGCGCGAAGGCGGATTCGCGTGCAGTCCGCGCCTGCCGATCTAATGTTCCGCCCGCGCGCCCAGTACTCTATGATGGGCGCCAACCAACGAACGCAAAGAGGAGCACTGACGTGAATCATCGAACCATCGTCGGCTTGATTGCCGCGTCGATCGCGGCAAGCGTCGTGATGGTGGCGGCTGCCGCAGACAGCAAGTACTGCGCCAACGGGATCTGGCCGAATGTCGCCTGCGACACCGAGGGCAACCCGACGCCGGTGCTGACGGAGTGGTTCACCGACATTCCCTGGCGGCAAAAGCTGGGCACGTATCAGGGCAACAAGATCGATGTTGCCATTGTCCTTCCCTACGACGTGCTGCGACCGAATGCGAAGACGGCCTGTTCGACCGCGAGGCCTCCGCTCACGGAAGAACAGTGCATGATCGAGATCGGCGTCACCAACATCGTCGGCACCTACAGGACCGATACGAAGTACGATCCGGACGATCCGAAGATCAAGGGGGCGATGATCGGGAACACCCCGTACTGCCAGGACCCCAAGCTTCCCTGCATCGAGGTCAAGCTGGAGGTGTCCAACTGGTGGGCGCAGCCTTCGGGGAGCACGCTCGATCCGGGTGTCAACACGCTGAACAAGCAGCTCTTTGGCAACGAGAGGGACGTGGAAAATTATCCCGCCGGGTTCGTGCTCACCGACGCGTCGGTCTACGCCCCGCAGATGCCCTGGTACATGTCGCACTACTGTGATTCACGGTGGAACGGGGATTCGCAGGACCCGGTCTGCTACGGCGACTATCTGTCCCCGATGAACTCGGCGTTCAATGGCAACGGCGCGGGCGGCTGGCCCAATGGGGCCGCATTTTCGGTCAACCCATCCGGCCCGCCACCTGCGCCCAACAACCACTGCAAGGAGGGACTGGACACGTGCTCGATTGCGCTGGCGGGATTCGCACTCTCCCCGGTGCCGTCGAATCCGATGGATCTTCAGTACCAGCCGTGGAACGACTACCTGATCCGGTGGTTCAACCGGGCATTGACCTCGTTCCCCGACCAGGTCACCGCCGCCGAGCGCCAGCGTCACTTCGCCTGGATCACCAAGACCGTCGGGTGGGAAGACTTCGTGTATCCCCAGGCCTTGCACAACCCGTTCCAGGGAGCGTTCACGCCCACGGCGAGGCCCGCCGGCGGTTGCAACATTTCCTTCGTCGGCAATGAAGGTTGCAGCAACACCGGCAACCAGTTCGCCCAGCAGTTCGTGTACCCGCGGCAGTGTTCGCTCAACGATCTGTCCGGGGCGGCCGAGGGAGACCTGGCCAAGGTCACGAAGCTGCGCAACTGCAGCCTTGCCTACGAGACTCACCCCAACGGCTTCAAATGGCAGTGGAGCGACCCGGCGGGCAAGGGGGCCGACTATGGGGCCGACTTCGTGGCGGCGAACATGAAGGGAAACCAGTATGGCAGGACGTCCTTCGTGTTTGCCGGCGTGCCCGGCATGCAGCTGCCGGTGACGTTCCTGAAGGACACCAAGGTTGCGGGCGAACTCAGCATCTACGAGAAGGTCTACAACGCGAGTATCTTCAGCATGTACCTGCCGGTTGCCAACGTCGCCGATCTCAAGAACGCCATGCAGGGGCGCAACTATACGACGAAGGAGTTCTACCACACGCTGCTCATGAGCAACCACAACGAATCGGACCCGTGGCAATTCGCCGACGGTATCCGGGGCAAGGTGTTGTGGCACAACGAATACCGGATGCAGGGCATGTACGACGTGAGCCGGGCGTCTCCGAACCAGGGCGTCTTCCGCGACCGGGCGTTCGCTGCGTCGTTCAAGCCAGAGAATGCCAAGGCACCTTTCCACAACGAAACCTGCGATGGATGCCACGTGCGCAACGGCAGCGGCATCCCGATCAACACCGAGGGCAAGCTCGACGCTCTGCTGCGCGAGTTCATGAAGGACGGCGCGTACGAACCGTCGGTTGGCTCGAAGAACTACACGTTCACCGGGCAGATACGCCCGATGAAGCTGGTTTTCTTCGACCTGCGCCGCAATACGAAGGCGCTGGATGGGTCGCGCTATTCGGAGCCGCTGGCAACGCCGGAGGCCCTGGCCCCGCCGCGGCGGGGCCAGGTCGAGGAGAGGGAGGACAACCTCTACTACAACAACAAGGTCATGAATTACTTCGGCGACAGCTTTCACGTCACCACGCCCGGGAGATAAATACTCCTGGACCTATGCGGAGATCGAGGCGGGGTCGGATCGCCTGGTGGTGAAGGATGAGCGCAAGAACCAAGCCCTCATCGATCCCAAGACCGGCCAGGGCAAGGTCTACAAGCCCGTGCAGATCAAGCTGGACGCGTTCCAGACGGGACCGTGCCAGATCCGCCTGCCCGCGCCCACCAGAAAGCCCTGGCCCGCCACCTGTAACGACGTGGACGGTGCCGCCATCACCGCCGCGATCGCCGCCGGTGAGATGGGCTACATGCACCTCAATGGCAAGCGCCTCGGCAACCTGAGCGCGATGGAAGCGATGCCATCCTCCGCCATCATCGGATTCGAAAACGCGCAGAGAGCCACGCTCGGCAGCAAGATCGCCGGCGAGATCATCTGGACCGAGGGTTCCCGCGACGGGTATAAGGGCGACGTCCAGAAGCACTGCAAGTCGAAGAGCACCGCGGATTGCTTCATCGGCCGCTTCGGCTGGATCGGTGACCGCGCCTCTCTCGAGGACCAGGTGGCCAATGCCGCGTTCGTCGAGATGAACATCACGACGACCCAGGGATACAACTTCCTCTATCCCAAAGGAGGTGAGGTGTTCCCGATCCGGTACGGGCATCCCAACTGCGGCCCGGCCAACAAGACTTGCCTCGAATCGAAGGGCAACGCGGACCTCAGCGAACGGGATGTCGAGCGAATGGCCGACTACGCGCGCTGGCTCGGCAACCCCACCCGCTCCGAGTTCAAGGTGGCCCTGCGGGAGGTGATCGAAGGTGAGAAGGTCTTCCGCAAGCTTGGCTGCGACACGTGCCACGCGATCGGGAAGATCGGCATCGTCCCGGACGAAACGATGCTGAACAAGGATTTTCGCGATCGCCTCGCAACGCGCATCAAGAACGCAACCGCCAATGACCCGAAGGCCGTTCCGTTCCTGTCCTATATCGGGACCGATCTGCTGATGCACGACATGGGCTACCTGTCGCAGGTCGCCGATGCGCCGGCCAAGCCGAACGAGCCGGGCAAGAAGATAGAAATCCGGCAAGATGGCGTGGTCTTGCCGGACTACAAGAACTACGTGCAGAAGATCCGCACGCCGGCGTTGAAGGGACTGGGCTTCAATCGTTTCGTGACGGATTCGTACAGGAACACCAAGACGTGGATAGATGACGACGTTTCCACGCTGGATGCCGCCTGCGACTTCCTGTTGCACGACGGCCGCGCATGCGATGCGATCGAGGCGGCGTTCCTGCACGACGGGCCGGCGGTCGATAAGCTAAGGCTCATCCCCAATCTGAATGCGCTGCCCCCCGAGGAAGTCGGCTATCTGCGCGCGTTCCTGTATTCGCTGTAAGGCGAGGCTTTAGGCTGGCGGAGGCGGTGAGATTCGAACTCACGGAAGAGTTGCCCCTTCGCGGGTTTTCAAGACCCGTGCCTTAAACCGCTCGGCCACGCCTCCGGGGTGAATCGCCAACGGACCGCAGCCCGCAGGTCCTTGAATTCACGCGATTCGGCGGCATATTACCACTCCAGTCGCAGGCGCTCGGTAAGGGTTCCACGCATTGAACCGCCGGCCAGTTCTGCTACTCTAATCCGTTATCGGCCCGCATCGGGTCGCTTTGGAGGCTTCATGGAACGCAAATTCGAACCTGTGATGTCTGGCGGACGCCGCGAGCCCGCTCCGGTGCCACCGGTTTCCGGACACGGCGGCGCTGCGCTGCCGATCTCCCAGAATACGGTCCTGCGCAACACCTACTGGCTGCTGGCGCTGTCGATGCTGCCCACGATTGCGGGCGCATTTGTCGGCATGCAGACCAACTTCGCCGGCTTCTTCCGCACGGCGCCGGTGATGACGCCGCTTTTGATGTTCGGCGCGATGCTGGGGATGCTGTTCGTCGTGACGTTGCTGCGCAACAGCGCCTGGGGCGTGGTGGCGCTGTTCGGCTTCACCTTCGTGGCCGGCGTGTTCCTGACGCCGATCCTGACGGTGGCGGCGGGCTTCCGCAACGGCGGTCAGCTGGTCGGCCTGGCCGGCGGGATGACGGCGGCGATCTTCTTCGCGATGGCGGCGGTGGCCACGGTTACCAAACGGGATTTTTCCTTCATGGGGAAATTCCTGTTCATCGGGCTGGTCCTGCTGATCGTCGCGTCGCTGGCCAACATCTTCTTCCAGATCCCGGCGCTGTCGGTGACGATTTCCGCCATCGCGGTCCTGATCTTCTCGGCCTACATCCTGTATGACGTGAGCAACATCATACGGGGCGGGCAGACGAATTACATCATGGCCACGCTTGGACTCTTCCTGAACCTGTACAATATTTTCGTCAGCTTGCTTAACTTGCTTTTAGCATTCACTGGGCAGCGTGACTGATTTAGTACCAACAGCAATTGACGGGCGCCCGCGAGGGCGCTCTTTTTTTGCCTGTGCATCGTCCACGCATCGCCGGGCCGCTCCCGGCCGAGGCGGCTCAGTCGCCTGCGCTGTTGCTGAACACCGCGATCGATTCCACGTGGGCGGTGTGCGGAAACATGTTGACGACGCCCGCCGCGTCGAGGCGATAGCCCCTTTCGTGCACGAGGATGGCCGCGTCGCGGGCCAGCGTCCCCGGCGCGCAGGAGACATAGACGATTCGCGACAACGCTTCCGGCGATCCGCCCAGGGGTAGCGCCTTGACCAGCTCTACGGCGCCTTCGCGGGGCGGGTCGATCAACGCGCGATCGAGCCGACCCAGCGCGGCGAGTGTCTGGGGCGTGGCGCTGAAGAGATTGGCCACCGCGAAGCGGGCACGCGCCTCGAGGCCATTGTGCGCCGCATTTTCCTGCGCACGCCGGACCAGCGCGGCGCTGCCTTCGACCCCCACGACGTCGGCGCCGCGCCGCGCGATCGGCAGCGTGAAGTTGCCGAGCCCGCAGAAGAAATCGGCGATGCGCTCGCCGGGCTGCGGTGCGAGCAGGGCCACCGCGCGGCGAACCAGCACGCGATTGATCGCGCTGTTGACCTGCGTGAATTCGGTAGGGCCGAAGGGCATTTCCAGCGCGAATTCGGGAATGCGGTAGACGATGCTCGCGTCGCGCGGCTGCAACGGGACGACCGTTGCGGGGCCTCCGGTTTGCAGCCAGAACTGCACGTCGTGCGTGGCCGCGAAGGCCAGCAGCTTCGCCTCATCTTCCGCGGTGAGCGGGTCGAGAATGCGCAATACGAGGGCGTAGTCGCCGTCGAGGCCGCGGTTGCCGGGAGGTCCGGACGAATCCGCCTGGTCCCCGCGCTCGCCTACCGCGACTTCAATCTGCGGCAGCCGGTCACGCAACGTCAGCGACGCCACCAGCGCGCGCAGCGGCAGCAGGAGTTTGGAGAGTTTGCGTGGAATCACATGGCACTCGGTCATGTCGGCCACGAAACTTGATTTGCGCTCGTGGAAACCGATCAGCACGCCGCCCTTCTTCACGACATTGCGTACCGACAGCCGGGCGCGCTGGCGATATTCCCAGGCCGGTCCTTCGATCGGCGGCAGCATGCGTCCCGGGCGCACGCGGCCGATGCGCTGCAGCGCGTCCTCGAGCGCGCGCTGCTTGGCGGCGAGCTGCAGCGACGGATGCGCATGCTGCAGCGTGCAGCCGCCGCACACGCCGAAGTGCGGACAGCGCGGTTCGACGCGCGAGGCACTCGCCTGCACAATGGCCGTGGCGCGCGCGATCGCGTAGGTCGGTCGCTCGCGCAGCAACTGCGCGGTGACGCGTTCGCCCGGCAAGGCGCCTTCGACGAATACCGCCTTGCCGTCCACGCGGGCAATACCGCGCCCCTCCTGATCCAGGGATTCGATCGTCAGCGGCGTTGCGGGATCGATGGCGAAGCGCGATTCCATCAGCAGATCAGGAGTGAAGGAGACAGAGCAGCACGGCTACGCGACCGGGATGCGATTCGACGCGGCGGACGCGAATTCTACCGGTCGCCGCTCGCCAGCGAGGCGCGCGGTAAAATCTGCCGCATGAAACTGCTGGCGTTCGACACGTCCACGCACTGGGTTACCGTAGCCTGCGGCGACGGTTCAACCTGGCACGCGCACCATGAACTCGCCGGCGAGCGCAGTTCGGAACGCCTGCTGCCGGTGATCGACTCGATGCTGCAGGCCGCCGGCTGGTCGCTGCACGATCTCGACGGCATTGCGTTCGGCGCCGGACCGGGATCCTTCACGGGTGTGCGCATCGCCTGCGGCGTGGCGCAGGGGCTGGCGCTCGGTGCTTCGCGCGTGCTCGTACCCGTCTCCACGCTCGAAGCGCTGGCACAGGCCGCCTGGCGCGACCATGGCGCGACCCGCGTGGTTGCGGCGCTCGACGCCCGCATGCGCGAGGTCTACATCGCCGCCTACGAGCTCATCGACGAACGTTGGGAAACACGCAGCGCGCCGCAGGTAGGCGCCCCCGGTGCGATCCGGCTGCCGGACGTCGGGGATGCCTTCGGTACCGGCGACGCCTTCGCCGTGTATCCCGAGCTGGGGCAAGGTCTTCACCTCGCCGCGGTGGACGCGCAGGCGCGGCCGGACGCACGGTCGATCGGCGAGCTCGCCTTGCCACGGCTGGTGGCGGGTGAAGGCGTGGCCGCGGCCGCTGCGCGTCCCGTATACGTACGCCACCGGGTGGCACTGACCGTCGCCGAGCGCGCGGCGGGCCAGCGCATGTGATGGCCTCGCTTCCCATGACCCGCGCGGCGATCGCGTGGCGCCCGCTCGTCGCAGCCGACGTGGCCTACGTGGCGGCACTGGAGGCGCAGATCCATGCCGCCCCGTGGACGGCAGGCAATTTCCGCGACGCGCTGGCGGCTGGCTACAGCGCCCAAGTCGGCGAGTGGGAAGGGCGCCTTCTTGCTTACGGGGTGCTGATGCTGGCACCCGGCGAAGCGCAGCTCCTCAACTTGTCGGTCGTGCCCGACGCGCGGCGCCAGGGGCTCGGTACCGCGCTGCTCGCGCGTTTCGTCGACGATGCGCGCCGTCTCGGCGCCGAGCAGGTGTTCCTGGAAGTGCGCGACGGCAACGCCCCGGCGATCGCCCTGTACGAGCGCGAAGGTTTCGAGCGCGTCGCCCGGCGCGCCGCCTACTATCCGGCCAGCGGCGCCGGCGCGTTGCGCGAAGATGCGCTGGTGATGCGCAAGCGGGTCGGCGCCCGCTACATCATGGGGCCCTGATGGCAACCCGCGAGGAAATGCTGACCGAACTCGGGCTCTGGCCGCGCTGGCGCCTGCGCGCGGCCGCCTCGACGCATCAGGCCGGCGCGCCGGCCCACGGACTCCACGAGCCGCCAGCGGTCATCGATTCGCCTTCCGCAGTCTCCACGCTGGCAAGTGGGGTTCCCGGGGCCTCCCGTGAAGCGCCGGACGCGTCCCGCGAAGCGCGCATCGCCACGCTCGACTGGAACGCCTTTGCGCCGGACGTGGCGCAGTGCGTCGCCTGTGGCCTGTGCAAATCGCGGCGCAATACGGTGCCCGGTGTCGGTGACCGGAACGCCGAGTGGCTGTTCGTCGGCGAGGCGCCGGGGGCCGAAGAAGATGCGCGCGGCGAGCCGTTCGTGGGCCAGGCCGGCCGCCTACTCGACGGCATGCTGGCGGCGCTGGGCATGTCGCGATCGAAGAACGTGTACATCGCCAACGTTCTCAAATGCCGGCCGCCGAACAACCGCACGCCGGAACCGGGCGAGGCGGAAGCCTGTCAGCCCTATCTCGAACGGCAGATCGCGTTGCTCCGGCCCAAGCTGATCGTGGCGCTGGGCAAGAGCGCCGCTTCGCTGCTGCTGCGTACCGATGCCACGATCGCCAGCCTGCGCGGGCGCATCCACCAGTATCGGAGTGTCCCGTTGCTGGTGACTTATCATCCGGCGTACCTGCTGCGCAACCTTCCGGACAAGGCCAAGGCGTGGGAAGACCTGCTGCTGGCGCGGGCGACGATCAGCGCGGCCGGCGACGAGACTTGAGACCGCTGCGCCGCAGTTCATCGCACCGGGCCGCCCATCGTCGCAATACACCGGGCGACCGCCGGAATCAGCAATACTTGCGTGGGCAGCGCGCGCACGCCATATTGCATCATCACCGCGGTGCTGTTGCCGCGTTCCACCCTTTGGAGGCTCCATGTTGAAGAAATGTCTGGCACTTGTCGCCGCCGTGGCCATGCTGGCCCTGAGCGGTTGCGGGTACAACGATCTGCAGCGGCAGGACGAGGGCGTGAAGGCGGCGTGGTCGGAGGTCGTCAACCAGTATCAGCGCCGGGCCGATCTCGTGCCCAACCTCGTCAACACGGTGAAAGGCTATGCGGCGCAGGAGGCCGACGTGCTGACCGCGGTCACCAACGCGCGGGCCAATGTGGGCGCGATCAAGGCGACACCGGAACTCATCAACGACCCAGCCGCATTCCAGAAATTCCAGCAGGCGCAGGGCGAACTCACCGGTGCGCTGTCGCGGCTGATGGTGGTGGTCGAGAACTATCCGAACCTCAAGTCGGACGCGCTGTTCCGCGACCTGCAATCGCAGCTCGAGGGGACGGAGAACCGGATCACCGTGGCGCGCAAGCGCTACATCGATTCGGTGCAGGCGTTCAACACGACCGTGCGCCAGTTCCCGACCAACCTCACGGCGATGATCTTCAAGATGGACGTGAAGCCGAACTTCGCGGTCGCCAACGAGGCGGCGATCACCGCACCGCCGAAGGTTGACTTTGGCAAGACCCCGGGCGCACCGCCCGCGGTGCCTCCGCCTGCCCCACCCAAGACGTCGGCCGCGCCGGAGGGCACGAAGGCGGAGCCACAGGCCGATGCCGGGCAGGAACTGCTGAAGAAGGGCTATTGAACCGCGAGCGAGCGCGGGTAACACGGTGACGCAACGCGCGCACCCGATCCCGGCGCTGCGGTGGCTGGTGGCCATCGTGGTCGCGTGGTCCGTGGTGTGGCTCGGGACCTTCGCCCACGCGCAGGCGCCGAACCAGGCGTCGGCGTGGAGTGCCGACAGCGACAGCCTGAAGCCGGTCCCCGAGCTCAAGGCGCGCGTCACCGACCTGACCGGTACCCTCACGCCTGCCCAGGTGCAGACGCTCGACGCCAAGCTCGCCGCGTGGGAACAGAAGACCGGGAACCAGCTCGCGGTATTGATCGTCCCCACCACCAAGCCCGAGCCGATCGAGGCCTACTCGATCCGCGTCGCCGACGCGTGGAAGATCGGCCGCAAGGGGCAGGACAACGGCGCGCTGCTGCTGGTGGCCAAGGACGACAAGAAGCTGCGCATCGAGGTCGGGTACGGCTTCGAAGGCTCGCTTACCGACGCTACGTCGCGCCGGATCATCGCCGAGACGATCGCGCCGCGCTTCAGCCAGGGCCAGTTCGCGCAGGGCATCGAGGCCGGCGCGGACCAGATTATCGCGGTCGTCGACAAGGGCGAACCCCTGGCCGCACGCCCGGCATCGTCAACCACCAAGGCGCGCAAGGGCGGCGGGATATCCCTCGACATGCTGTTGATCCTGGTGTTCGTCGTGGTGCCGGTGCTAGGGGGCATGCTGCGGCGCATCTTCGGCAAGGCGCTGGGATCGACCGTAGGGGCGGGTCTCGTCGGTACCGCGGCATGGGTGGTCGCCGCATCGATTCCCATCGCCATCATTGCCGCCGTCGTCGCGTTCATGGTGATTCTGCTGTTCGGCGCGGGCAGCGGGTTGACGCGCCGCGGCGGTGGGGTCTGGCTTCCCGGCGGTGGCGGGTGGGGCGGCGGCGGAGGTTGGGGCGGTGGTGGCGGCGGCGGTGGATTTTCCGGGGGTGGCGGCGGCTTCGGTGGCGGCGGCGCTTCCGGGGGCTGGAACTGATGGAATCCGGAAGACGCTACCAATGAGCGCACGCCTGGCGCGAATGTGGCGGCACGTGGTCAACGACCGCGCGGACGTTGAGCGGCTCTTCCCGCCACAAGAATTGGCGCGGGTGGAGGCCAGCATCGCCGAAGGCGAGCGGAAGCATTCGGGCCAGGTCTGCTTCGTGCTGGAGGGGGCGTTGCCGCTGGGGCGTGTCTGGCAGGGACTCACGCCCAGGGAGCGCGCGCTGGAGGTGTTCGGGCTGCTGCGCGTCTGGGATACCGAGCACAACGACGGCGTCCTCGTGTACCTGCTGCTCGCCGATCGGGATGTGGAAATCGTCGCGGACCGCGGCATTCACGCGCAAGTCGGTCCATCGGCGTGGGAATCGATCTGCCAGATCATGGAGGCACGCTTTCGCGCCGGCGCCTTCGCGCAGGGCACGGCGGAGGGCATCGCCGCCATCTCCGATCTCCTTGCGCAGCATTCGCCGCGCAGAGACGGCGATCGCAACGAATTGTCCGACCGGCCGGTGATCCTCTAGCGCTCGCCTAGTGCTGCCGTCCGTCGCCTTCTTCGGCGATCAGGTGCAGGGAGTCGCTCTTCGACTGGTTGTACATATGGCGCCACAGCACCAAGAGCATCGCGCCGGTCATGAACACGCCGAAGAGGATGATGGCGCGGTTCACGCTGATGCCCTCGTTCACCATCATCGCGTAGAGGCCGACCATTACGAGAATGCCGATGTTCTCGTTGAAGTTCTGCACGGCGATCGAATGCCCGGCGCCCATCAGCACATGGCCGCGGTGCTGCAGCAGCGCGTTCATCGGCACCACGAAGAAGCCGGCGCAACCGCCGATCAGGATCATCAGCACGATGGCGATCGGCAGCTTGGTCACGAAGATCATGGTGATCACCACCAGGCCCATCGCCGCGCCGACCGGGAGCACGCCCACGGCGTTGCGCAGCGAAATCATCTTGGCGGCCGCGACGGCGCCGATGGCGATGCCGACCGCCACCACGCCCTGCAGATAGGATGCCTGCGACAGGTCGAATCCGAGTGCCTTGGCCGCCCACGCGAGAACGATGAACTTCAGCGTCGCGCCGGCCCCCCAGAACAGCGTGGTCGTCGCCAGCGAAATCTGGCCGAGCTTGTCGCGCCAGAGCAGCACGACGCAGTGCGAGAACTCGCGGATCAGGAAGAACGGGTTCTTGCTGGGCATGCGATGGTCGACCCCGGTGTTCGGGATGTACCAGTTGAAAATGGCAGCCACGACGTAGAAGATCGCAATCACGCAAATGGCGGCTTCCGGTGGCGTATTGATGCCGGTGTCAATGCGCGGCACATCGAAGCCGAGCAGCATGGTCGACACGCCCTCGCTGACCAGCGCGCCGCCCAGCAACACGCCAAGGATGATCGAGGCGACGGTGGTACCTTCGATCCAGCCGTTGGCGACCACGAGCTGCTTGGCGGGGAGGAGTTCGGTCAGGATCCCGTACTTCGCCGGCGAGTAGGCGGCGGCACCGAAGCCGACGACCGCGTAGGCCAGCAGTGGATGCACAGTCATCAGCATCATCGCGCAACCGACCACCTTGATAGCGTTGGTGATCAGCATGACCCGGCCCTTGGGCATCGAGTCGGCGAATGCACCCACCAACGGTGCCAGCACCACATAGGACACCACGAAGCACTGCTGCAACGCCGGCGTCATCCAGTCCGGGTCGTTGCGCTCCTGCAGCAGCTTGATGGCAGCGATCAGCAGCGCGTTGTCGGCCAGCGACGAGAAAAACTGCGCCGCCATTATCGTGTAGAAGCCGGCCTTCATGTCCTCGATGATTCGTTGCGATGCGCGCCGGGGGCGGTCCAGCCAACGGCGCGCCGGGGAGACAGGTGCCGGAAGCTTCCGTGCGGGTGGTTATAATGGGTATTACCGCGCGGCCCGGGCTTTATACCATGATTGTGTTGCTGGTCGATGCGGGTCGTGCCCACGCCGACCGACCGACGGTTGTCGGGCCGCCGGCCACCCTTGCAGACACCCACGACCACCATCGCCATGGCGCGTCCCATCCTTGCCCAGATCAATCTCGCCGCGCTGCGGCAGAATCTGGCCCGGGTGCGCGAAAAGGCAACCGGCGCCCAGGTACTCGCCGTGGTCAAGGCCGATGCGTACGGCCATGGCCTCGCGCGTGTATTGCCTGCACTGGACGACGCGGATGGCCTGGCGCTGGTAGAGGCGGAAGCTGCTTACGCATTGCGCGAGCGCCACTACACGCGGCGCATCCTGCTGCTCGAGGGCTTTTTCGAAGAGCGCGAGTTGCCCGAATTCGCGCAGCGCCGGCTCGCCACGGTCGTGCACGATGCCGAGCAGGTGCGCATGCTCGAACATGCGCAGCTGACCCGCCCGCTCGAAGTGTTCGTCAAGGTCAACACCGGCATGAACCGCCTGGGCTTTCGCCCCGAGGACGTCGCCGGAATCTGCGCGCGGCTGGCGGCGGCGCCGGCGGTCGCGGCGCTGCGCTTGTCGATGCACTTCGCGCGCGCGGACGAGGACGACGGTCTCAAGGCGCCGCTGGCCGCGTTCGAGGCGGCCTGCAAGGGCTTGCCGTATCCGCGCTCGCTCGCGAACTCGGCCGGTGTCATGCGTTTCCCGGAGGTTGGCGGCGACATCGTGCGGCCGGGCATCATGCTGTATGGCGCCACGCCGTTGCCGTACGAGTCCGCGCAGACGCTCGGCCTGCAACCCGTGATGACCCTGCGCTCCCGGCTCATCGCCGTGCAGGATCTGCGGGTCAATGAAAGCGTCGGCTACGGCGGCGCCTACACGGCGGCGCGCCCGCACCGGGTCGGCGTGATCGCCTGTGGCTATGCCGACGGCTATCCGCGGCACGCCCCCAACGGCACGCCGGTGCTCGTGTGCGGGCAGAAGGCGCGACTGGTCGGCAGGCCGTCGATGGACATGCTGACCGTGGACTTGAGTGATTTACCGGACGCGCGTACGGGCAGCCCGGTGGTGCTATGGGGCGAAGGCTTGCCGGTGGACGACGTGGCCACCGCAGCGGCCACGGTCGGCTACGAGCTCCTTTGCGCGGTGACGACTCGCGTGCCGTACGTGACGACTGAAATCGGCGCCGTCGACCTCGAGCTGTGATCGTGTCCCCTTTCGCGGAGTGCTGATCGTGTACATCGTCGTCACCGGCGCCGCCGGTTTCATCGGTTCCAACCTGCTGCGCGGCCTGAACGATCGCGGCGAGACTAACCTCATCGCCGTCGACAATCTCACGCAGGCTGACAAGTTCAGCAACATGGTGGACGCGCAGATTGCCGACTATCTCGACAAGGACGAGTTCGTGGCGCGCCTGGCCGACGGCGATTTCGAGGACGACCTGACCGCGATCCTGCATCAGGGGGCGTGCTCGGACACCATGGAGACCGACGGCCGCTACATGTTGCGCAACAACTACCGGTACTCGGTCGACCTGCTCGACCATTGCCAGAACAACGACATCCCGTTCCTCTACGCGTCGAGTGCGTCGGTCTACGGCGCAGGGACGACGTTCGTGGAAAGGCGCGAGCACGAGCGACCGCTCAATGTCTATGGTTACTCGAAATTCCTGTTCGACGAATACGTGCGCGGCGTGCTGCCGGAGCGCACTGCGCCGATCGTGGGCTTTCGCTATTTCAACGTCTATGGCCCGCAGGAACAGCACAAGGGGCGCATGGCGTCCGTGGCGTTCCATTTCTTCCATCAGTACCGCAAGGAGGGCAAGGTCCAGTTGTTCGAAGGATCCGGAGGATACGCGGATGGTGAACAGCGCCGTGACTTTGTCTTTGTCGACGATGTGGTGCGTACCAACCTCGATTTTCTCGACCATCCGCGGCGCTCGGGGATTTTCAACCTCGGCTCGGGCAACGCTGCGAGCTTCAACGACGTGGCGGTCGCGATGATCAACGCCTGTCGCGCGGACGCCGGCCAGGCACCGCTGTCGCTCGCGGAACTCGTGGCGGCGGGCAGCATCGAGTACATCCCCTTTCCCCCGCAGCTCGTCGGCAAGTACCAGAACTACACGCAGGCGGACTTGACCGCGCTGCGCGGCGCCGGGTACCTGGCACCGATGACGACGGTGGCAGAAGGTGTCGCCGCCTACGCCGAACGGCTGATCGCGCAACATCCCCGTTCTCCCTAAGGTGGCTGGGCGTTGCGGCGCGCCGCCTTCCCGCGGTGCGCGACCGCAGCGCCTTCATCCACCGCGTCATTCGCAATGGGAGAGTCACCATGCACCAGCTATTCCGGGCGCTCGTCGTCGCGCTCGTCATGCAGTGCGGCCTGGCCGCCGCCGCCGGACCGGTCAACATCAACACGGCGAACCTCGACGAACTGGTCGCGTTGTCCGGCATCGGACCGTCCAAGGCGCAGGCGATCATCGACTATCGCAAGGCGCATGGTCCGTTCAAGTCGGTCGACGACCTGAAGCTCGTCAAGGGGATCGGCGCCAAGCGGCTCGAAAAATTGCGTGCCGACATCACGGTCACCGCCGCGCCGGCGAAGGTGGCGGTCGTCAGCGTACCCAAGGGCGACGCCAAGGCGGGCCCGGCGGGGAGTGCGGCGGCAGCGGCACCACCGGCAAAGGGCGCGACCCGCACGACCGAGGAAGGCAGGCCCAAGCGCTAGGGTGATGCCTGGCGGGGATGGCGGCGGACGTTTGCAGGCGCCGCCGTCAGCCCTGGAATCGGCACAGGCGCTCGGCGGCTGCGTGCAGGGTTTCATCGCGCTTGGCGAAGCAGAAGCGAATCACGCGATGGTCGGTGCCGTCGTGATAGAACGCCGACAACGGAATGACGGCGACCCCGGCCGTGCGCACCAGCCGCTGCGCGAAGTCCGCAGCGGGCTCCCGGCTCAACCGGTCGTAGCGGGCGAGCTGGAAGTAGCTGCCGGCGCAGGGGAGCAGCTCGAATGGCGAGGCGGCGAGCGCGGCCCGCAGCAGGTCGCGCTTGCGCGCGAAGAATTGCGGCAGCGTCTCGTAACGGGCAGGTTCCTGCAGGAACGCGGCGAGGCCGTGCTGCGCGGGGCTGTTGACCGTGAATACGGTGAACTGGTGGACGCGCCGGATTTCGGCCGTCAGTGGCGGCGGCGCCAACGTGTAGCCGACCTTCCACCCCGTGGCGTGGAACGTCTTGCCGAACGAGCCGATCACCACACTCCGGGCCGCCAGTTCCGGGCTGCGGGCGAGGCTTTCGTGGCGCGCGCCGTCGTACACCATGTGCTCGTACACCTCGTCGCTGATCACGACGATCGGGGTGTCACGCGTGACCTCCGCGAGTGCGGCGAGATCCTCCGGGGTGAAGATGCTGGTACCTGGATTGTTCGGCGTGTTGAGCACGATGAGGCGCGTGCGCGCGGAAATCGCGCGGCGCACGGCGTCCCAGTCCACGCGGTATCCGGGCACCTGCAGCGGCAGCGGGACCGGGGTGGCGCCGGCGAGCTGGATTGCCGGGATGTAGCTGTCGTACGCGGGCTCGAACACGATCACCTCGTCGCCCGGATGGGCGAGTGACTGGATCGTCGTGAAGATGCCCTGCGTCGCGCCGGTGGTCACCGTGATCTCGCTTTCGGGGTCATAGCGACGATCGTAGAGGCGTTCGACCTTGGCGGCGATGGCCTCGCGCAGGGCCGGCACCCCGGCCGACAGCGGATACTGGTTGTGGCCGGCGCGCATCGCGGCATCGACCAGTCCGATCAGCGTCGGGTCGATCGGGTAGTCGGGAAAGCCCTGGCCGAGGTTGACGGCACCATGCTGCGCAGCGAGCGCCGACATGACGCTGAAGATCGACGTGCCGGAGGTCGGCAGTTTCGAGCGTATTGCGACCGGGCTTGCTGCGTTCATGTCACCACCGTGCATGGGGTCCGGACTCGAACCCTCCTTCGGTTCGCTACAATAGCCGATCCTTCCTCCGGACTTCCGCCGTGACCTATCCAACCCTCGAATCCACGATCGGCAACACGCCGCTGGTGCGCCTGCAGCGCATGCCCGGCGCGTCCAGTAACGTGATCCTGGGCAAGCTCGAAGGCAACAACCCGGCCGGCTCGGTCAAGGACCGGCCGGCGATGGCGATGATCGCCGAAGCCGAGAAGCGTGGCGACATCAGGCCCGGCGACACGCTGATCGAGGCGACCTCCGGCAACACCGGCATTGCGCTCGCGATGGCGGCGGCGATCAAGGGTTACCGGATGATCCTGATCATGCCGGACAACCTGTCGCAGGAGCGCCGCCAATCGATGAGCGCCTTCGGCGCCGAGTTGATCCTCGTCACCAAGGCGCAAGGCATGGAAGGAGCGCGCGACCTGGCCGAACGCATGCGCGGTGAAGGCAAGGGCACGATCCTCGACCAGTTCGCCAATCCGGACAATCCGCTGTCGCACTATCGCAGCACCGGCCCGGAGATCTGGCGCGACACCGACGGGCGCATCACCCACTTCGTGTCGGCCATGGGGACGACCGGCACCATCATGGGCGTGTCCAAGTACCTGAAGGAGCGCAACCCGGCCATCACCATCGTCGGCGCGCAGCCCGCGGAAGGCGCGTCGATCCCCGGCATCCGCAAGTGGCCGGAAGCGTACCTGCCGAAGATCTACGACGCGAAGCGGGTCGATCGCATCGAGCCGGTGACGCAGACCGATGCCGAAGAGACCATGCGCCGGCTGGCGCGCGAGGAGGGCATCTTCTGCGGCGTGTCCGCCGGGGGTGCGTGCGCGGTGGCCT
The DNA here is from genome assembly GCA_963756765.1 of uncultured beta proteobacterium. GTDB lineage: Bacteria > Pseudomonadota > Gammaproteobacteria > Burkholderiales > Casimicrobiaceae > VBCG01. Next base: position 184,403 of record CAVWPC010000004.1, read on the forward strand.
TGCGCATCGCCAGCGAAGTGCGCGACGCCACCATCGTATTCGTCGTCTGCGATCGCGGCGACCGTTACTTGTCAACCGGCGTGTTCGGCGGATGACCCCGGTCCTCGTTTTCGACATCGAGACCGTCCCCGATGTCGCCGGAATCCGCCGCATCCACGACCTGCCTGCCGCACTGCCAGACGAGGAAATCCTCGCCTGGTTCAGCCACAAGCGCCGCGCGGCCACCGGGTCGGACTTCGCGCCGCACCATCTGCAGAAGGTCGTCGCCATCGGCTGCGCGCTGCGCCTGGCGAACGACTTCAAGGTGTGGTCGGTCGGTGAGGTCGACGACGCCGAAGCCGAGCTCATCCGCCGCTTCTTCGACGGCATCGACAAGTTCACGCCGCAGCTCGTGTCGTGGAACGGCGGCGGCTTCGACCTGCCGGTGCTCAATCATCGCGCGCTGATCCACGGCCTCACCGCCGACAAGTACTGGGATTGGGGGGACGAGGACCGCGAGTTCAAGTACAACAACTATCTCGGTCGCTATCACACCCGTCATCTCGACCTGATGGACGTGCTGGCCATGTACCAGCCGCGCGCCAATGCCGGACTCGATGCGATTGCGCGCCTGTGCGGATTTCCGGGCAAGATGGGCATGGATGGCGGCGATGTTGCCGCCGCGGTCGGGCGCGGAGAAATCGCCGACGTTCGCAACTACTGCGAAACCGACGTCGTCAACACCTACCTCGTTTACCAGCGCTTTCGCCTGATGCGCGGGGAGGTTTCCGCCGGTGAGTACTCGGCGGAGATCGCGCTGGTGCGCGAGCGCATCGCCTCGATCGACCTGCCCCACTGGAAGGCCTTCCGCGCGGCATGGGACGCCGCTAGCTAAGCCGCCTCCGCAGCCAGCGCGTCCAGGCTCGCCTGGCACCAGCCGCGATCGCTCTCGGCCAGGCGCGCGAAGGCGTCGCGGGCCTGTTCGAGCGCCTGCCGGTAAGCGGCCGTGTTGCCGGCGGCACGCTCGACCAGTCCCAGCGCCTCCCAGCCGAAGAATTCCTCCAGTGCGGGCGAGCCGTTTTGCCGGACGAGGCGAGGCAGGCCTGCGCATGCCGCCGCGCCGCCGCGAGATCTCCCGCGTGCCGATAGCTTTGCGCCAACCGGTACTCCGCGCGCTCGGTCTCGAGCCAGGTCCCGGCCGGCCCCAGTATGGCGCGCGTCGTCGCGCAGGATCATGAGCGTGCGCTCTTCATTGCTGCGCTCGGCCTTTTCTTCCAGCGTGCAGGCCATGCTGTTGCCGGTGACGGCCAGCGCGCGGCAGGCGGGATCCTGGTCGTCGAGCGAGGTGCCCTCGGCTGCGGCGACGGCCTCGCGCAGCAGGTCGCCGGCGCGGTCGGGCGCGTGCGCCGCGAGATTGCCGGCGGCCAGCGCGGTCACGCGGATACGGTCGGACACGCCCAGCGTGTGCCTGGTGTCGGCCTCGTCACCGCACAGCGCGAGACTGGCGTCGAACACCTTGAGCGAGGTGGCGGCATCGGCGGCGTAAGGATGCCGGGCCAAAGTGTTCAGGGCTGCACGACCTTCGCGCCAGCGGGCGAGGTGCTCGCCGTACACATGGTGGGCGAGCCGGGAGCGCGACGACGTCGTCGCCACGCTGCGCGAGGGCCGGGCCTTCGTCGAGCAACCGCGCACTTACCCCGGCGGGATCGTCCGCATGGTCGGTCCACGCCTTGCCAAGCCAGGTCGCGAAATCCATGGCTGCCAGTGTAGCTTGCGCGCCTCGTCGTGAAAATGCGCCGGCTTGCGTCCGGTGGCCCGCGACGCGATCAAAAAGTGATCGTTCCCCGTCCGATCTCGATCACCCGGCCTGACACGCGGATCTCGCGCTGTGCGGTCACTTCGAGTCCGAGTCGGCAGGGCCGCGCGACGGCTTCCCCCTGGTGCACCGTCAGCCGCTGCGGCAACGGTGCACCGGTCACCAGGAGCCAGCCGCCAAGGTTGGCGCAGGCGGAACCGGTACCGGGGTCCTCGAGCACCGCGCCGTGCTTGGGGAAGAAGAAGCGCGCGAGGACCGCGTCGCCTTCGCGGGCGAACAGGTAGGCGAGCGCGCGTTCGCCATTGCTGGCGTCGCGCAGCAGCAGGTCCGCGTTCGGCGCCGCCTTGCGCACCGCCGCGAACGTGGCCAGAGGAATCATCAGCTGGTCCGATCCCGTGTCGACCCACAGCGGAGGTCCGGCAAGGTCGGTGGTGGCAATCCCGAGCATCGCGGCGATGCGCGGCGCGTCTACCGCGTGCGGGCGATGTTGCGGCGCCCTGGCCTCGAGGGTCCACACGTCGCCGTCCGCGGCCACCGGAATGACACCGACCGGCATGCGCAGGGTGAGCCGATCGCCGCCGCCCTCGAGCGCCCGGACTACGTGCGCGGTGCCCAGCGTCGGATGCCCGGCGAAAGGCATCTCGAAGGTCGGCGTGAAGATGCGTACCTGCGCCGTCGCGTCGTCCGCGGGCAGGATGAACGTCGTCTCCGACAGGTTGAACTGCAACGCGAGTGCCTGCATCGTCCTTGCGTCGAGGCCGCGGGCGTCTTCGAACACGCACAGCGGATTGCCGGCGAGCGCTGCTTCCGCGAATACGTTCACCAGGCGATAGGCATAGGTTCTGCGGGTGGTGGTCACGACGTCGTCTCCGTGGCTGGCTGCTCGATCGCCGCCCGCACCTCGCGCGCCAGCATGGCGAACGCCTCCGCGGATACGTCGTCGGGCGTGACCGTGTACGCGTCGGCGATGCGCGGAAAGTTGCGCTCGATCGATCGCGTGTAGGCCGGATCGTAATGCGCGACGAGGAGTTCGCGCACCAGTGCGTCGAACGCGCCGGCACGCGCGGATTCGCTCCAGCGGTCGATGGTCGCGCGGCCGTGCAGCGGGATCAGGTGCCGCAGCCGCGCGGCCAACGCGTCGGGATCGCTCAGGAAATGGGCGTACTCGTCCTTAAGCAGCGCCACCCGCAGGGCCAGCGGTGTGGCGACCCGCACGCACGGTGCCTCGCGCATGCGCGCGAGCAGGAGATCCGGCAGTTGCACGGTGCCGATCTTGCGGCTTTCCGATTCGACGAACACCGGTCGCGCCGGATCGAGCGCAGTGAGCGCGTCGAGCACGAGGCTGTCGAACCATTTCTGCGACGGCTGCGGATCGTCGGGCAGATCGCCCAGCAACGACCCGCGGTGACGCGCCAGGCCTTCGAGATCGAGCACCTGGGCGCCGACGCGCGCCAGTTCGCTCAACAGGCGGCTCTTGCCGGAACCGGTCAGGCCACAGACGACGACGTAACGAAAATCCGCGGGCACCCGCGCGAGTTCGGCCACCACGTGGCGGCGATATGTCTGGTAACCGCCGTCGAGCTGCACCGCACGCCAGCCGATCTCGCTCAGCACATGCGCGAGCGCGCCGCTGCGCTTGCCGCCGCGCCAGCAGTAGACGAGCGGCGTCCAGTCATGCGGCCTGCCGGCGCAGTGTTCGTCGACGATGCGCGCGATGTTGCGCGCGACGATCGCCGCGCCACGCTGCTTGGCCGCAAAGGCCGAGACCTGCGCATGCAGCGTGCCGACCTCGGCGCGCTCCCGGTCGTCGAGCACCGGCCAGTTGACCGCGCCGGGGACGTGATCGAGTGCGAACTCGGCAGGGCTGCGCACGTCGATGCGCGTCGGATGCGCGGGTAACGCGTCGATGCCCACCTTGCTGGTGCCGGCGCGCTTGCCCGCCTGGTGGATCGCTGGTGTCGCCGGCCGGTGGCGATCATTTGGCCGGACCCAGCATCGGCTTGAGCGTCGGCCACACGTTATCCAGAAGGCGTGCCTGTGCCGCCACGGTCGGGTGGATGCGGTCCGCCTGGAACCACGCGAGGTCATCGCCGAAGCCTTCGAAGAAGTAAGGGACCACCGGGACCTTGTGGGCGTTGGCGACCGCCGGGAACATCTCGCCGAATTCGCGGACGTAGCCCGGGCCATAGTTCGGCGGCAGTTGCATGCCGACCACCAGCACCTTGGCGCCGGCGCCTTGTGCGGCCGATACCATGGCATCGAGATTGTCGCGGCTCACCGAGAGGCGGCCGCCACGCAAGGCGTCGTTGCCGCCGAGTTCGATGATCACCAGCGCCGGTCGATGCTGCTTGAGCAGCGCGGGAAGACGCGCCCGCCCGCCGGCCGTCGTGTCGCCGCTGATCGAAGCGTTGACGACGCGCTGCGGGTAGCCGGCGGATTTCAACCGGGCCGCAAGCAAGTCGACCCAGACCTGTCCGCTGGGCAAGCCGTAGCCCGCGGAGATCGAATCGCCGACGACGAGCAGTACGGGCGCCGGTGGCGGTGCCGCCCGGCGCGGCGGCCGCGATGCCGAGCAGTACCAGAAGGGCCAGCAGCGGCAGCAGGGAACGAAGTGCAAGGCGTCGCATCGAAGAATGGGTCATGGTGAACCGCGAATTGTAGCTTGGCGATATGCCTCTTCAGGGCCATGGCGGCGCCGGAGGCTACAATGCGAAGCCGCTGCTGCCGGCCGGGATGACGCAACTCGTTACGTATTCCGCGCCGGGGCCTTGCCATTGGCGTCCAACGCCCGCATCTCTTGGTCACTTGTCTGATCGCCTGCATTCCATCGCACACCGTCCGGTCGCCCCCACCTTCCACTCGATGACTGATGCCCTCATTCGCGCGGACGCGCTCACCAAGATCGTGCAAAGCGGCGACAATCCATTGACCATCCTCGACAATGTTTCGTTCGCGGTGGAGGCAGGCGCGTCGATCGCAATTGTCGGCGCATCGGGGTCGGGCAAGACGACGCTCCTTGGGCTGCTCGCGGGACTCGATCGGCCGACGTCGGGAGAAGTGCATGTCGACGGGCGCGCGTTGTCGACACTCGACGAGGATGCGCGCGCGGCGCTGCGGCAGCGCCTGCTCGGATTCGTATTCCAGTCGTTTCAGTTGTTGCCTGCATTGACCGCACTGGAGAACGTGATGCTGCCCTCGAACTGGCCGGTGCCGGCGACGCCGAGCCACGGGCGCGCCTGTGGCTCGAGCGCGTGGGACTCGCCGGGCGCGTCACTCACTATCCGCGCCAGCTCTCTGGAGGCGAGCAGCAACGCGTGGCGATCGCGCGCGCGTTCGCCGGCGAGCCGAAACTCCTGATGGCCGACGAGCCGACCGGTAATCTCGACGGGGCGACCGGGATCGAGATCGCGGAGCTCATGTTTCGCCTCAATCGCGAGCACGGGACGACGCTCGTTCTGGTCACGCATGATGTGGCACTCGCCGCGCGCTGCGGCCGCCGCCTGTCGCTCGCCGCGGGGCGGGTCGTCGGCGACGAGCGGGCCGCCGCGTAGTCGACGACGATGACGATGCCGTCGACGCTCCGATTGGCCTGGCGCCTCCTGCGTCGCGATTGGCGGGCCGGCGAGTTGCGCGTGCTGGCTGCGGCACTGGTGCTCGCGGTGGCCAGCGTCGGGACCGTCGGCTTCTTCGCGGAACGCGTGAAGGGCGCGCTGACCGCGCAAGCCAACCTGCTGCTCGGCGGCGATCTCATGATCTCGGGTGACCGTCCGCTGCCGGCGGCGATCGCCGACACCGCGCGTGCGCGAGGCCTGGCGACGACGCCGGCGATCCGCTTCAACAGCATGGTGCAACCCGGTGCCGGTGCGGCACGCCGATGCTGCGGCGGTGCTCACCGACGTGAAGGCGGTCGGTGCGGGCTACCCGCTGCGGGGCGAAGTGACGCTGGTCGCGGAAGGGCAACCGCAGGGCGTTCGGGCCACCGGGATTCCGCCGCGCGGCGTCGTGTGGCCCGACGTGCGTCTCGCGCAGCGCCTCGGCGTGCGCGTCGGCGACAAGATTGCAGTGGGCGAGAGTTCGCTGACGGTGGGGGCCATCGTGCAGCAGGAGCCCGAGGTCGCGGGCATCGTATTCGCACTGGGACCGAAGCTGCTGCTGAATCTCGACGACGTGCCGGCCACGAATCTCCTGCAACCGGGCAATCGGGCCACGTGGCGTCTGCTCGTCGCCGATCGCGACGGCGCCGGCAACGCTGGAGGCATATCGCACCTGGCTCAATGGCGAATTGAAGGCCGGCCAGCGCCTCGATACCGTACGGGATCTGCGTCCGGAAGTCCGGCAGACGCTCGATCGCGCGGAGAAGTTCCTGGGCCTGGCGGCCCTCGTCGCAGTGCTGCTGGCGGCCGTTGCGGTTGCGCTCGCCGCGTCGCGTTACCTGCGTCGCCACCTCGATGCCGCGGCGATGTTGCGTTGTTTCGGCGCCAGGGTCGGCGAGACCCTCGCGCTGTTCTTCGTCCAGTTCCTGGTGCTGGGCATCGTTGCGTCGGCGCTTGGCGTGCTGCTCGCGCTGGCGGGCCAGCAGATGCTGGTATCGCTGTTGGCCTCCGTGGTCGCCACGAAGTTGCCGCCGCCGGCCTGGCTGCCGGCGATCACCTCGTTCGCGACGGGGATCCTGTTGTTGTTCGGATTCGCGTTGCCGCCGCTGGTTGCGCTGGCGAGCGTCCCACCGTTGCGGGTCCTGCGTCGCGACCTGCCACGACCGCGGGCGGGCGGGGTGCTGGCTTACGGATTGGGTGCCGCGACGATTGCGCTGCTGATCGCCTTCCAGGCGCGCGAGGCGCAAGCCGGACTGATCATGGTCGGTGGTGTCGCCGCGCTGCTGCTGGTCGCCGCGGGCGTCGCGTGGGGGTTGCTCGCCTTGCTCAAGCACTTGCCGCAACGCGGCGTGACCTGGCGCTTCGGTCTCGCGAATTTGCGCCGGCGCGCGTTCGCATCGAGCCTGCAGATCGGCGCGCTCGCGCTGGGATTGATGGCGTTGCTGCTGCTGACGGTCGTGCGCGGCGACCTGATGCGCAACTGGCGCGCGAGCCTGCCGCCTGACGCACCGAACCAGTTTTTGATCAACGTGCTGCCCGATCAGGTGGCCGATGCGAAGGCGCAACTGGCCAAGGGTGTCGGTCGCGACGTCGTGTTCCGGCCGATGGTCCGTGGCCGGCTGGTCGAGGTGAACGGCGTGGCGGTCGATACCAAGAAATACGACGACCCGCGTGCGCGGCGCCTGGCCGAGCGTGAGTTCAATCTTTCGTGGACCGCGACCTTGCCGGAAGCGAACCGCGTTACCGGCGGGGCGTTCTGGACCCCGCAGACGCCGGTTGACGACGCCGGCATGTCGCTCGAGGAAGGGATCGCGGAATCGCTGGGCGTGCAACTGGGCGACGCGCTGACGTTCGACGTCGCCGGGAGCCGTGTCACGGCCAGGATCTCCAGCCTGCGCAAGGTCGACTGGGACAGCTTCCGCGTGAATTTCTTTGCGCTCTTTCCGCCAGGGCCGCTCGACGCGATGCCGGCGACCTACATCGCGGCGTTTCGCGCGCCGGCCGACAGCAATGCGTGGCTGCCCGCACTCGTGCAAAAGTATCCGAACATCCTCGCCATCGACATCGGCGAGATCGTGCGCCAGGTGCAGGGCATCATGGACCACGTGTCGCGTGCGGTGGAATTCGTGTTCCTGTTCACGCTCGCTGGCGGCTTGCTGGTGCTGCAGGCGGCGATCGCGTCCACGCAGGATGAGCGACGCTTCGATGCGGCGATCCTGCGTACGCTCGGCGCTTCGCAGCGCCAACTAATGGCTGCGCAGGTGGCGGAGTTCCTGTTGCTCGGCGCCTTGGCCGGTCTGGTCGCGGCGATCGGGGCGGTCGGCATGGCTGGGCGCTCGCCGAACGGGTGTTCCGCATTCCGTTCGAGATCAATCCTCTCGTGATCGTCTACGGCGTGCTCGGCGGTGCCGTTGCCGTGACCCTCGCCGGCTGGCTCGGCACGCGCTCCACAGGACGCCTGCCGCCGCTGGCGGTTATTCGCCAGCTGGGGTAGCGGACGCAGTTCGCAACTGGTCTGGCCACTTGACCAGTTCCGCGCGGGGCGGCTAGCATTGCCGATTGCCTTCCCTGCACCAGGAGCCCGGATGGATGTCCGCCAACCCATGCACAGCGACCACGTGAAGACGCTCGACACGGCGGCGCTGCGCCGTCACTTCCTCGTCGAGCGCCTGTTCGTACCCGGCGAGATCACGCTGACCTACAGCCAGATCGACCGCATCATCGTCGGCGGCGCGATGCCTACGGCCGGCGAGCTCGCCTTCGGGCCGGAACTCGCGCAGAAGTTCGCGGTGGGAAGCTTTCTCGAGCGGCGGGAACTCGGCGCGATCAATATCGGCGGGCCGGGTGCGATCGTCGTCGACGACAAGACGCACGAAATCGGCACGCGCGAGGCGCTCTACGTCGGCGCCGGAACCAGGGACGTGCGCTTTCGTAGCGCCGACGCAGCGCGCCCCGCGAAGTTCTACGTCAACAGCGCGCCCGCGCACTGCCCGTACCCGACCAGGAAGATCACCCTGGAAGACGCGCTGCCTGCGACGATCGGCGAACCGGCGACCGCCAACCGCCGAACGATCTACAAGTTCATCGTGCCGGGCGTGGTCGAAACATGCCAGCTCACCATGGGCATGACCGAACTCGATGCGGGCAGCGTGTGGAACACCTTTCCCTGCCACACGCACGAGGGCCGGATGGAGTGTACTTCTACTTCGGTCTGCCTGACGACGCCGTAGTGTTTCACTTGATGGGCCGCCCGGACGAGACGCGCCACCTCGTCGTGCAGAACGAGCAGGCGGTGATCAGCCCGAGCTGGTCGATCCATTCGGGAGTCGGCTCCCGCGCGTACACGTTCATCTGGGGCATGGTCGGCGAGAACCAGGTATTCGACGACATGGATCACCTGCGGCCCACTGAGCTGCGCTGACCATGGCGGTGAGCTTTCGCATCGACGGCAAATGCGCGCTCGTCACCGGGGGCGAGCCGCGGCCTGGGCCAGGCGATGGCGCGCGCGCTCGCCGAAGCCGGCGCCGACGTCGCCGGGGTGGCCACCGGTGACCTCGCGGCCACGGCCGCGATGGTCGGTGCTGCCGGACGTCGTTTCGCGGCGATCCGCGAGGACCTGGGCGCGTCCGGTGTGGCGCGCCGCGTGGTCGAACGCGCGGTCGCCGAGCTGGGCCGGCTCGACATCCTGGTCAATAACGCCGGGATCATTCGCCGGAACGCTGCGCTCGACTTCACCGAGGCCGACTGGGACGAAGTGATGAACGTCAACTTGAAGGGCCTCTTTTTCCTGGCGCAGGCGGCCGCGGCGCAATTCGTCGCGCAGAATACGGCGGCAAAATCATCAACGTCGCGTCGATGCTTTCGTTCCAGGGCGGCATCCGGGTGCCGTCGTACACGGCGTCGAAGAGCGGCGTGCTGGGATTGACGCGCCTGCTGGCGAACGAGTGGGCGGCGAAGGGCATCAACGTGAACGCGATCGCGCCCGGCTACATGGCAACCGACAACGCGGCACCGTGCCGCGGATACTGCGCGCAGTGCGGAGATCATGGCGCGCATACCGGCGGCACGCTGGGGTGAACCGGCCGACCTGGACGGCGCGGTGGTGTTCCTGGCCTCGCCGGCTGCGGACTACGTCCACGGTTTCACGCTGGCCGTCGACGGAGGCTGGCTGGCGCGCTGAGCGTTAAGGCGCCGGAATCGCCGGTCCGCCGGTTCTTTTTAGCCCCGGCTTATGTAGAGATTGCATATAATTGCAGTCATAATGTGGATCCTGCATTCAACGGCACTGCATGAACACGTTTTCGGACAGCCTCGCCGTGGCCGTCTCCCTGGTCGCCGGACTCGACGCGAAGCTGGTGGGTATCGTCGAACTGTCGTTGCGGGTCAGCCTGACGGCCACCTTCCTTGCGGCGTGCATCGGCCTGCCGATCGGGGCGGCGATCGCGGTCGGACGCTTTCCGGGGCGCCAGGTCCTGGTGGTCGTGCTGAACGCGCTGATGGGCCTCCCGCCCGTCGTGGTGGGGCTGGTGGTGTACCTGCTGCTGTCGCGCGCGGGGCCGCTGGGGGCATTCGGCATCCTGTTCACGCCCGCCGCGATGGTCGTTGCGCAGACCATCCTCATCGTGCCGATCATCGCGGCGCTGTCGCGCCAGATCGTGGCCGACGCGTGGAGCGAATACCGCGAACAGTTGCTGTCGCTGCGCGCCACGACGATGCGGGCCGCGCTGACGCTTATCTGGGATACGCGGTTCTCGCTGGCCACCGTGCTGCTTGCCGGCTTCGGCCGCGCGATCGCGGAAGTGGGCGCCGTGATGATCGTCGGCGGCAATATCGATGGCGTCACGAGAGTGATGACGACCACCATCGCGCTCGAGACCAGCAAGGGCGATCTGCCGCTGGCGCTGGCACTCGGCCTGGTGCTCATCGTCATCGTGCTGCTGCTCAACGCAGCTGCGCAGGCCACGCGCGAGTGGGCGCGCGCACGCTATGGCTGATATCGAGCCGGCAACCGGATTGCCGATCGCCTGCGTCGGGCTCGCCGTCGCGCGTGGCGCGACGTCCATTCTCGCGGGCGTGGACCTCACCATTGCGCGCGGCGCGCGCACCGTCGTGCTCGGTCCCAACGGCTCCGGCAAGAGCACATTGCTGCGCGTGTTGCACGGTCTCATTGCGCCTTCTGGCGGTTCGATCACCTGGGGCGGACACGTCGAGCGTCCGGCAAGGCAGGCGATGGTGTTCCAGCATGCGGTACTGCTGCGCCGCAGTGCCGCCGCCAACATTCGCTACGCGCTCGAGCTCGCCGGAATCAAGGGCAACGAGGCGGAACAACGCATCGACGATGCGCTCGCGGAAGTCGGGCTGCGCCCGCTCGCGCATCGCCCGGCCCGTGTGCTGTCGGGTGGCGAGCAGCAACGACTGGCGCTCGCGCGAGCGTGGGCGCTCGAACCGGAAGTTCTCTTTCTCGACGAGCCCACTGCTAGCCTCGATCCCAAGGCCACGCGTGCCGTCGAGGACATCGTGCGCAACATTCACGCCCGTGGCGCGACGATCGTGATGAGCACGCACAACCTCGCGCAGGCCAGGCGCCTTGCCGACGACATTCTGTTTCTCCACGGCGGACAGCTGTGCGAACAATCGCCGGCCGCCGTTTTCTTCAACCAGCCGGTGACCGTGGAAGCGGCCGCCTTCCTCGAAGGAGAACGACTGTGAAAGATTCGACCACGTTCCGCCGGGGCTTTCTCGGGTTCCTGGTGGCAGTTGCGTTACTTGCCGGCGCTGCCGTGCATGCCAGGACAAATTCATCGTCGTCGCGTCGACGACATCGACGGAGAATTCCGCCTCTTCAAGGAATTGCTGCCGCAATTCGAGAAGGACACCGGCATCAAGGTGCGGGTGGTCGCCCAGGGTACCGGACAGGCGCTCGACACCGCGCGTCGCGGCGATGCCGACGTCGTCTTTGTGCACGATCAGGTGGCGGAAGAGAAGTTTGTGGCGGAAGGCAACGGGGTCAGGCGTTTCCCGGTGATGTACAACGACTTCGTGCTGATCGGACCGAAGAGCGATCCGGCGCAGATCGCCGGAGGCAAGGACATCCTGGTGGCGCTGCAGAAGATCCAGGCGGCGCAGGCGCCGTTCGTGTCGCGTGGCGACAAGAGCGGCACCCACGCGGCGGAATTGCGCTACTGGAAGGCGGCGGGGGTCGACCTCGACGCGAAGAAGGGTGCGTGGTATCGCGATACCGGATCCGGCATGGGCCCGACCTCGATACCGCGTCGTCGATGAACGGCTATGTCCTCGCTGATCGCGGAACCTGGCTTTCGTTCAGGATCGCGGCGATCTCGCGATCCTGGTGGAAGGCGACAAGCGCCTGTTCAACCAGTACGGCGTGATCCTCGTCAATCCAGCCAAGCACCCGCAGGTGAAAAAGGAACTGGGCCAACAGTTCATCGACTGGCTGGTGTCGGCGAAAGGGCAGGCAGCGATTGCGAGCTACAAGATCGGCGGCGAGCAGCTGTTCTTCCCCAACGCCAACGGTTAGGGGTGACAGTCGGCGATGGGGCGCGAATCCGGGCCATCCTCTTGAGAGACGCCCTTGCGCTGTTTGACGCGCGCGGCCCCAACGGGCTCGCCACCGCGCCGCGCGGCTCGCTGCAGGCCGAAGTGTTCGAGCTGGCCGGCGCCCGCAACGTGGCGGAGCCGCCGGCCGGCTTTGCTGCTAATCTATTCACGGTGTCCATCGAACAGGTGCTGCAATGGCAGCCGGACGTCATCGTGACCATCGATCCCGCATTCGCCGCGGCCGTGCGCACGCTCCCCGAGTGGCAGGGCGTGCCAGCCGTGCGCACCGGCCGCGTTCCTCCGCCGCACCTGCCGTTCGGGTGGACCCCCGCCCGCCCTCCCACCCCTGTGTGTGCTCGCGCTCCTCCTCCCCCCTCTTCCTCTCCTCGACCGCCTCCTCCTTCCTCCTTGTTTTCCCCCTCCCCCACCCGCAGGTGGCGACGCTGCTCGAGTCGGCCGGATTGCCGCGTTGAGCCTGGCGGTGCCCGAGTCGCGCGCGGGCGCGTTCGCGATTGCGCTGGCGGCAGGCTTGGCAGCAACGGTGCTGATGAGTCTCGCCGCGCTCGCGCTCGGCCGCTTCCCGATCTCACCGAGGTGTGGTTGGTGCTCGCCGGTCGCGGCGATCCGCTGGACGGCTCCGCGGCGCTCGTGGTGTGGAACGTGCGCATGCCGCGCGTGGCAGGGGCGTTGCTGGTGGGCGCGGCGCTGGCGAGCGCCGGCGCCGCGTACCAACAGATGTTTCGCAATCCGCTGGTCGCCCCTGATACGCTGGGCGTGTCGGCGGGGGCCGCTCTCGGCGCGGTGAGTGCGATCTTCCTGGGCCTCGGCATCGTCGCGATCCAGGCCTTGGCGTTCGGAGGCGGATTGATCGCCGTCGCGCTCGTCTACCTGCTCGCGTCGCGAATGCGCGCGCTCGATCCATTGGTGACGCTGATCCTCATCGGCATCGTGGTTACGGGACTCATCGGCGCCGGCATTTCATTGCTCAAGTATCTCGCCGACCCGTACAACCAGCTGCCGGCTATCACGTTCTGGTTGCTGGGCAGTCTCGCCAGCCTCGGTACGGCGGACTTGCGCGCGGTCGTGGTCCCGATCGCCTTTGCGCTGTCGGTGCTGTGGTTCCTGCGCTGGCGCGTGAACCTGCTGGCGGTCGAAGAGGATGAGGCGCGCACGCTTGGGGTGCCGGTGGGTGCGCTGCGCGTGCTGGTCGTCGCGGCGGCCACGCTGGCGACCGCCGCCGCGGTCGCCGTGAGCGGAATCATCGGCTGGGTCGGGCTCGTGGTGCCGCACATCGCGCGGTTGCTCGTCGGGCCGGAATTCACCCGGCTGCTGCCGGTGTCCGCCCTGTTCGGCGCCTCCTTCATGCTCGCCGTCGACACGCTTGCGCGCACCGTCGCGGTGATCGAGATCCCGCCGGGTGTTCTCACAGCGCTCGTCGGCTCGCCGGTGTTCGTTTACCTGCTCGCGCGCGCGCGTCGGGTCGACTAGCCCGCGATGCTTGCGGTGACGGACCTTAGTTTCGGATACGGCGCACGCGTCGTAGGGCACGCCGTCTCCTTCGCGCTGGCGCCCGGGGAAACCCTCGCCGTGCTCGGCGCCAATGGCTGCGGCAAGACCACGCTGTTCCGTACGCTGCTGGGATTGCTGCCGCCACTCGGCGGAACGGTGGCGGTAGATGGAACCGCGGTGGCCGCGATGGCGCCGCCGGTGCGGGCGCGCCATCTCGCGTACGTGCCGCAGCAGAGTCCGGCCGGCTTCGCGTTCACCGTGCGCGACGTGGTGACGATGGCGCGGGCCTCGAAGATCGGCTGGGTAGCGCAACCCGGACCGCGCGATCGCGCGGCGGTCGACGACGCGATGGCGCGCGTCGGCATCGCCCGCCTTGCGCATCGTCCCGTGACTGAGATCTCCGGCGGCGAGCGGCAACTAGCGCTGGTGGCGCGCGCGCTCGCGCAGGGTGCGGCGATCCTGGTCCTCGATGAGCCGACGGCCAATCTCGACTATGGGAACAAGCTGCGCGTGCTGAACGAAGTGGAGCGTTTGCGCAGGGAAGGCCGCACGATCCTGTTCTCCACGCACGATCCCGACCACGCCCTCGCGCATGCGGACCGCGCGCTGCTGCTCGCCGGGGGCGTACCGCTGGCGCTCGACACCGCCGAGCGCGCGCTGACCGACGCCGCTCTCACCCAGCTCTACGGCGTGGCGGTGCGGGTGGCCGAAGTGGACGGCGTGCGGCGCGTGTTCCCGGTCACGCGTTGAACACCACGCGGCCGGCCTGGCTGACGTCGTAGCCGCCGAGCACTCCCGCGCGCGCGACGAATTCGGAACTGCGCGCGAAGGCGAGAAGCGCCTGCACCGGCGGCTCGAAGTAGTCGCGGCGCCGCAGCACCAGATCGAGTCGTTCCGTGGTCAGGGGCAGGAACTCGAGCCCGTGCGCGCGTGCCGCCGCTTCGATCGCGACGCCCGCGTCGGCACGATCGTCCACGATCGCCGCGGCGAGATCGGTCTCGGCGAGCGCGGGGCGCGCCGTCCAGCGCAACTCGCTGGCCGCGATGCCGGCCTGTGCCAACAGGTGTTCGAGCAGCCGGTGGCTGCCGGCCTCGGGTTGGCGACCGATCACGCGGGCCGTGTTCTTCGCGAGGTCGGACAGGCCGCGGATGCGCAATGGATTGCCACGGGCCAGCACCAGGCCCTGCACCCGGCGCGCCCATTCGATCACCACCACGTCCTGCCCGCCGTGCCGTGCCTGCACCAGCGGCACGTTGTACTCGCCGGTGGCGGGGTCGAGCCAGTGCATCGCCGCGAGCATCGCATCCCCGGCGACGAACCGGTCGAGACCCGCGCTACTGCCGCAGGCGAGCACCGCGAGGCCGCTGCGCGACTCGCGCGCGGCCCAGTCGAGCAGCGGATCGTGGCTGCCGGCGACGATGTTCGGTACCGGCGCGGACTGCGCGGCGGCCGGCGGCAGGCCCGCCTTGGCCGCCAGCCAGGCGTCGACCTGCGCGCGGGGGAACAGGAGCTTGCCCGTCGCCCGCACATAAGGCAGTGCGTTGCGGCGCACGAGGTCATAGATGCGACGTTCCTTGAGGCGCAGGTACGCGGCGACTTCCCGCGTATCCATCATGTCGGCCTGAGCCGCCGGTGGCGCCGCAGTCGGTTTGTGGGGGCGTGGCACGTGCGGATTTTCGCACGCCGTCACCGGCGTATCTATTTGCTGGCGAGGATGGCTTCGCGCGACAGCAGACGCGCGACCGCGAGAAGGGCGATCAGGATCAGGATCGAGGGGACGATGTAGGAAAGCAGCAGCGACCCGACGGGCAGCGCCTCACCGCGCAGCGCCAGCTTCAGCAGCGTGTACTGGCCCGACACCGGTACGAGCACCAGCCATGGCGGCTCCTTCTGCTGCAAAAACAGCTGCACCGCCGGCACCAGCGACACGATGAACAGCAGCACGGACACGTTGGCCTGCGCCTCCTTGAACGTGCGCCCGCGACTGCCGACGAACAGCAGTACCGCGGGGATGAGCAGGATCAGGGGGACGAGCACGACGACGAAGCGGGCAAATTCGCGGGGGCCGAACAGGAATGGGGCACCCACCGCCGGCAGCGGTGCATACGACAGCGTCAGGTAGAAGCCCGCAAGGGTGACGACGACGACCAGCGCATTGAAGAAGGCCACCGCGAGCCACTTGCCGGTGACGAGTTCGAGCGGTCGCGCCGGCGTCATGAGCAGCGGTTCGAGCGATTGCCGTTCCCGCTCGCCGGCCGTGCTGTCGAGTGCGACCGCCATGCCGCCCATCACCGATGCCAGGAGGCCGTAGAACGCAACCAGGAACAGGATGATCGCGCCGGACTGCTGCGGCGTGGCGAGGTCGAACTCCTCGACCTGCAGCGGGTTGCCGACGACGGGCGCGATGCCCCGCAGCAGCAGGCGCTGCCCGCCCCACTGGCGGTTGTACGCGCGCAGCAGCGCCTCGGCCTGCCGGATCGACGATTGCGCGCGGTCGCGCGAGCGATCGGCAACGACGCGGACCTTGGCCTGCCGGCCCGCGGCGACATCGTCGGCAAACGCGTCGTCGATCACCAGTACCACGTCGAGGTCGCCGGCGCGAAGCCTGGCCTCGTAGTCCGGCGGCGCCGCCGACAGCACGACCTGTTGCCGGGCGAGGAAGTCGGCCAGTGCGGGGGCGCGCTCGATGCCGACTGCCGGCAACCGCAATTCGCGCGCGCGCTCCGCCTGGCTGGCGATCAGGTTGAAGATCAGGATCAGGAAGATCGGACCGGCCGCCGCCGCGGTTACGAGCGAGACGAGCAGCGTGCGCCGGTCCCGCAGTGTGTCGATGACTTCCTTGCGGAAGACAACGCGAATGCGCGCCCACGCATTCATCGCGTGCGCCCGCGTAGTGCGCGGCGCCGCGAACTAGACGACGCGCGCCGGACTGCGCGTCGGCGGACAGGCCGCGTCGTCATGCCGCCAACCCTTCGCCGGTGCCGAGCAGGCCGACGAATGCATCCTCGAGGCTGGTCGCGCGGCCTTGCGCCATCAACTCCGCCGCCGTTCCCTCCGCCACCACCCGGCCGGCGCCGAGGATGACGATGCGGTCGCACAGTGCGGCCACTTCCTGCATCACGTGCGACGAAAACAGGATGCACTTGCCGGCGGCGCGCAGCTGCCGCAACTGCTCGCGCAGCGCGCGCACGCTCATGATGTCGAGCCCATTGGTGGGTTCGTCGAGCAGCAGCGTGGCCGGATCGTGCACCAGCGCGCGGGCGATCGCGACCTTCATCTTTTCGCCCTGCGAAAAGCCCTGCGCACGGCGGTCGGCGATGGCCTCGAGCCCCAGGGTTGCAACCAACGACTCTATGCGTGACTCCAGCGTCGTGCCGCGCAGGCCGTGCAGCGCGCCGTAGTAGCGGATGTTCTCGCGCGCGGTGAGCCGCGGGTAGAGGCCGCGTGCGTCGGACAGCACGCCGATGCGTTCGCGGACCGCGTAGCGTTCGCCAACGACATCGCTTCCACCGATGGTCGCCTGGCCTGTGTCGGGGACGATCAGCGTGGCGAGGATGCGCAGCAGCGTCGTCTTGCCGGCGCCGTTGGGTCCGAGCAGGCCGGTGATCTGGCCGTCGGGCGCGACGAAGGACACGTCGCGCACGGCGTGGATCACACGCTTGCCGGCGAACGACTTGACGAGACGGTCGACGCGGATCACGGCGCCAGCCGTCCTGTCCACACGGCGGGTGGAACGCTGCGTTCGAAGTGCTCGACGCACGACGACGGCAGCGCGTCGAAGCCCGCGTGGTCGACGAACGCCGCGAGCAGCCGCGGCGCGCAGGCGTGGACCGACACGATGTGCCCGTAGCCGGGGGCGACGATGTGGCGACTGTTCGCAAAGCCCTTGGCAACGGCGTCACCATAGGCCGGCGGCGTGACCGGGTCCATGCCGCCCGACAGGAGCAGCGCGGGCACGCTGCCGGTGACAGGTTGCGCAAAATCCGCCGGCATCTGCCCGCGCGGCCAGACGCTGCACACGGCGATCGCCTGCCGCGCGAGCGCGGCCGACGGCAGGTCGGCCAACGCGCTTGCCTCGTTCTGCTGCGTGATGCGCGGTACGTCTTCCGCGCAGGTCACGGAGAAATGCAGCGCGGCGTTCAACTTGTCGGAGAGTTCGCCCGAGGCGGCAATGTGGGCTGCCAGGAGCGCGCCGAACTGCCCCCGTGCCGCGAGCGAGAGCATCTCGGGCAGCAGGATCGCCGTTTCCGGCGCGTAGGTGAGCGGCTGCAGCGCGCTCAACACCAGGTCGAAGGTGACTCGCTCGGTACGCGATGCGCCGGTGCGCGGGTCGACCAGCGTCAGCTCGCGGCCGTCGGCGCCGAGGTCATTGCGGATCCTGGTCAGCGTGCCGGCGAGGTCCGGGTGCGCCGCCTGGCAACGCTCGTTCGCTGCACAGCGGGCGTAGATCGCGGCCAGCACGGCTTCGCGCGTGCGCCAGACGTCCAGCGTAATGATCAGGTCCATCGGTGCGACACCGTCGAGGATCAGCGTGCGCACGCGCGTCGGATGGCGCCGCAGATAGTCCTGCGCGACGCGCGTGCCGTAACTGCCGCCCCAGAGATTCCAGCGCGCGTAGCCGAGCGCCGTGCGCATCGCCTCGAGGTCGGCGATCCACGCAGTGGTCGTGTATTGAGCCGCGTCGACCCCCGCGGCTTTGAGTTCCGCCGCGCAGGCGCGTGCGCGCGGGAGCGGATCCACGTCGAAGGCATCGTCGTCGCGTGGCTTGAACGCGGCGCAGTCGAGCGGCGACGAACGCCCGGTACCGCGCTGGTCGATGAGCACGATGTCGCGGGTGCGGCGAAGCTCGGTCAGGCGGCCGGCGAAGGACGCCAGCGACGATGCTGCCTGGCCCGGACCGCCCGCCAGGATCAGCAGCGGGTCTTCCTTCGGCGTCAACGTATTGGCCGGGAGCACCGCGGCGAAAATGCGGATCGTGCGCCCGCCCGGTTGAGCACGATTCTCGGGCACTTCGAGTTCGCCGCATTGCGCCGCCTGCGCGAATCCCTGCAACCGGCATTCGGCGAGCGTCAGGCTGCGCTTGCTCTCGACGCCGCTGCCGCATCCGGCAACGGCCAGCGCGCCGGCCATTGCCGCGATCCACGAGACGGGAAGTGAACGTCGCATCGGGGCGCATGGTATCAAACTGGTCTGCGCCGCTGCCCGCGCCGGTGCTCGTCGCGCTCAGCGCTCGTGCCTTGACCTGTCGAGTCCGGCCGCGCCGTCGGGCTGCGTATACTTTGCGGACACGCCACTGTCTTGCGCTTCTCCACGGTTCATGCCGAAATTGCCGCGTAATCCCGAGGGTGATCGAGACCTCGATCGGGGCCACGGCCGTGATCCCGATCCGGGGCGTGATCGAGAACCCGAGCACGACCTCGAGCCGGGGATCGTCACCGACCTCGCGCAGCGCATGAGCTACGGCGGCTACCTGTACCTCGATCGCCTGCTCGATGCCCAGCATCCGCGTTCGGGCAACGCAACGAGCGCCCCGCGGCACGACGAGATGCTGTTCATCATCCAGCACCAGGTGTCGGAGCTGTGGATGAAGCTGATGATCCACGAGTTGAAGGCGGCGATCGGCTACGTGCGAGGTGATGCGCTCGAGCCTTGCTTCAAGATCCTCGCGCGCGTGAAGCTCATCCAGAAGCAGCTGTTCGAGCAGTGGGCAGTGCTGGAGACCCTGACGCCGTCGGAATACGACGCGTTTCGTCCCGCACTCGGCACGTCGTCTGGGTTCCAGTCGCCACAGTATCGGGCGATCGAATTCCTGCTCGGCGCCAAGCAGGCGCGCATGCTGGACGTGTTCCGGCACGAGCCGGCGACGTTCGCGGAACTCGATGCGCTGCTGCGCGCGCCGTCGCTCTACGACGAATTCCTGCGCCTGCTGGCGAGGCGCGGGCTGCCGGTGCCGGACGCCTGCCTCGAGCGCGACTTCGCCAAGCCCTACGCGCGCAATCCGGATCTGGTCGCGGTGTTCAAGATCATCTACGACGATCCGCGGCGCTGGTGGGATGCCTACGACATGTGCGAAAAGCTGGTTGACGTCGAGGAGGGCTTTCAGCTCTGGCGTTTCCGGCACATGAAAACCGTCGAGCGCATCATCGGGCACAAGACGGGCACCGGTGGCTCGTCGGGGGTCGGCTATCTCAAGCGCGCGCTCGACGTATCGTTCTTTCCCGAACTGATCGACGTACGCACCGTCATCGGTACGTGACGAAGCGGCGCAACCACAGCCACGGCAGCAGCAGGAGGCCCATCACGGCGGCGGCGATCGCGATGATGGCGATGAGGCGCCGCGGCCAGGGTCCCAGCAGGTCGACGATCGACGGCACGTCGGGCTGACCGGGCCCGACGAAGCCGTAGTTCCAACCGGTCATGAGATCGATCGGCAGCACGAACGCGACATAGAACGCGGCCACCGCGCAGGCCCAGCCAAAATCGCGCCAGCCCGGCCGGTAACCACGCGCCGCCAGATCGTACGCGGCGACGCCGACAATCATCCCGTGCGTGGTCCAGAAGAACCAGAATGGAAACTGGGTGGGGCCCTCGACCAGCGAGGGGGTGATCAGCGCCTGCGTGCACAGACCGACGCCGCAGAAATACACGACCGCGCGCAGCAACGGATGTCCGGTCACGAGCACCAGTGCGGCGGCCGCGGCGCACCAGTGGCACAGCTGCAGCGGATAGGTGGTCGGTGGATCGTACAGCGGCCCGAAGCGGAGCCAGATGAAGGCGCCTATCCAGAGTGCGAGGTAGCCGTACGCCACGACCTGCTCGATCGGTCCCGGCGGCCGCACCGCAGGATCGCGCCGGCGGCGCACCCTGATGGCGACCAGTGTCAGTATCGCGATCGTCGCCAGCGCGGCGACGTGCAGCGGTGAGAAGGCGGCGAATTTTTCCAACGACCGCTTGCTGTGTCTCAGCCCTGCAGCACGGAGAGGTCGAGCGCATGCGATCGCCCCAGCCATAGCGGGCTATCGCGATGGTCGCGCAGCTCGTGGCCGGTATTCGGATGCACGAACACGTCGAGCTGGCCGCGATTGAGCGCGAGCCAGCTCACGATCCCCGCGAACTGGGGCGGGCCGAACGCGAGCTGGTAACTCCACAGCGGGTGCGGTCCGACCGGCCGCTCATGCACGCGACCGTAGGCAATGGCATCGCCGAAGTGTACGGAGATGGCCTCGCGCAGAGCGAGCGCCGCATCGCGCGAGGCCGCGTCGAAGTAGACATGCGCGTGCCAGTCGGTGATCTTCGCGGTGTCGAGATACTCCATCGAGATTCCTGTCGGGTTGAGTGAATGACGCGGTGAGCCCGGCGTGGGCCGGTGCCCTCCGCTGGCAACCATCGGCGGCCGCAGGGAGCCTCTGGCAGGGCTCGCCCATTGCGCTCGCCGGTTGCCGCTCGCCACTGTCGGGAGTTGCCGCGCTTACCGCTCGGGACGCCAAGCCTGGACGCCAGCAGGACCCCCTCGAATTCTACGCGGAGCCCGCCCGCCTTCCCGGCCGCGTCCACCCCCGGCCTTGGTTCGTCGTGGCACGTTGTGGCCATTGTGGCGCCGTGATCGCCATGAGAAACTGGTTCCGTAACGACCCTCCCACGAAAGGCTGCACATGACCCGAATCACGGTTCTTGCCCGTACGCTGCTGGCTGTCGCTTTGGCCGTCGGAGCGACGGCCACCCCCGCGCAGGACATCAAGTTCTTCCGCATCGGTACCGGCGGCACCGCCGGCACGTACTACCCGATCGGCGGCCTGCTCGCCAACGCCATTTCCAATCCACCCGGCTCGCGCGAGTGCGACAAGGGCGGCAGCTGCGGCGTGCCGGGGCTGGTCGCCACGGCCGTCGCATCCAACGGCTCGGTGGCCAACATCAACGGCATCCAGTCCGGCCAGCTCGAGTCCGGCTTCACGCAATCCGACGTGGCGTCCTGGGCGTACCACGGCAACGGCGTCTACGAGGGCAAGCCGAAGGTGGGCGACCTGCGCCTGATCGCCAACCTCTATCCGGAGACCATCCATCTGGTCGCCCGCAAGGGCGCGGGCATCAAGGGTGTGGCGGACCTCAAGGGCAAGCGCGTGTCGCTGGACGAGCCGGGTTCCGGCACGTTGGTCGATGCGCGCCTGATTCTCGCCGCATTCGGTATCAGCGAAAAGGACATCAAGGCCGAGTTCATGAAACCCAACCAGGCCGGCGACAAGCTGCGTGACGGCGCGCTCGACGCGTTCTTCTTCGTCGGCGGTTACCCAGCCGGCGCGATCGCCGAACTCGCGGCCGCGGGCGGCGGCATCGAACTGGTACCGGTCACCGGTCCGGAGATCGACAAGATGCGCCAGCAATACGGCTTCTTCGCGGTCGACATGGTGCCCGCCAATACCTACAAGGGCGTGCCGGAGGTGAAGACGATCGCGGTGGGCGCGCAATGGGTGACCTCGGTCAAGCAGCCCGACGACCTGATCTACGCGATCACCAAGGCCACCTGGAACGACAACACGCGCAAGCTGCTCGACGCGGGTCACGCCAAGGGCAAGGCGATCACCAAGGAAAGCGCGACCGCGGGCGCCGGCATTCCGTTCCACCCGGGCGCCGAGAAGTTCTACAAGGAGATGGGACTGCTGAAATAGTCCCAGCCAACAGCGTTCGCAGCGTCATGCTGCCTCTCGTCGCGGGGCCGGCCTCAACCACCGGCCCCGTTGCATTCGTCACCCGGTTGCGCTGATCGACGGTTCAAGAGTCGGTTTCCTTCGCGAAAGTCTCCATGCCGCGCAACGAACTCGACACGTCCGGCGAACTCGACAAGACGCGCGAACTCGAGGAGAAGTTCGACCCGGAAATGCGTTTCCGGCCGCTGCGCAGTCCCGCCGTACTCATCGTCACGGCTCTGCTGATCGTCCTGTCGTGCTTCCACTACTACACGGCTGGCTTCGGGCTGCTGCGCGAGGCGACCCATCGCGGCGTGCATCTGGCGTTCGTGCTCGGACTCATCTTCCTGGTGTTTCCGCTGCGCAAGAAGACACTGACGCAGGCGCCGCCGTCCGGCCCGGCCTCGCCGGGCGGCGTGCCGTGGTACGACTGGATCTGCGCGATCGCACTGGCCATCGCGGTCCTCTACATTCCGTACGTCTTCGACGACCTCGCCTTTCGCGTCGGCAATCCGTCTTCGCTCGACGTGACAATGGGCACCATCGTCGTGGTGCTGCTGCTGGAAGCGACCCGTCGCAGCATGGGGTGGCCGCTGCCGATCATCGCGCTGCTGTTCATGACCTACGCGCTCGGGGGTGCCCACTTTCCCGGCCTGCTCAAGCATTCCGGCGCGTCGTGGCCGAGCCTTGTCAACCACCTCTACTTGACGAGTCAGGGCATCTACGGCATCGCGGTCGGCGTGGTGGCGACGTACGTGTTCCACTTCGTGCTCTTCGGCGTACTCGCCACGGCGATCGGGCTCGGGCAGCTGTTCATCGACGTCGCCTCCGCCATCGCCGGCCGCTACGCCGGCGGCCCCGCCAAGGTCTCGGTCTTCGCTTCGGCGATGTTCGGGATGCTGTCGGGTTCGTCGGTGGCCAACGCCGTCACTGTCGGCTCGCTGACGATTCCAGCGATGATCCGCCTGGGCTATCCGCGCCATTTCGCGGGCGGCGGTCGAGGCGGCGTCGTCCACCGGCGGCCAGATCACGCCGCCGATCATGGGCGCCGCCGCGTTCCTGATGATCGAATTCCTGAACCTGCCGTACGCGACGATCATCATCGCCGCGATGGTGCCGGCGTTCATGCACTTCTACGGCGTGTTCATCCAGGTGCACTTCGAGGCGAAGAACAAGGGCCTGCGCGGGCTGACCAAAGAGGAACTGCCCGACCTGCCGCCGAACGCTCAAAGCGAACTGGCCGGCGCTGATTCCGCTGGTGCTGCTGATCGGCATCATCGTGCAGGGCAACACGCCGTACCTGGCCGCGTTCACCGGCATCACGTCGTGCATCCTGGTTGGCCTCTTCACGGCGCGCCAGGGGACGAGCGCCCTGCAGTATGCGGTGCTCGCGATCACGCACGCGGTGCTGATCGCGCTGGTCACGCGGCAGTTCGGCAGCTATGGCGTGTGGGTGTTCGGTGCGATGGTCGTGCTGCTGCCGTTCGTCCATCGCGCGCTGGGTCGCGAATCGCGCATCGGCGGGCGCGCCATCCTCGCGGCCTTCGAGGTCGGCGCCAAGTACGCGCTGGCCGTCGGCGCGGCTGCCGGCTACCGTGGGCATCGTGATCGGCGTGGTCACGCTGACGGGCGTGGGCTTCAAGCTGTCGTTCATCGTCACGTCCGCGGCGCAAACGCTCGCCGGCGGCGTGCTGTCCGTGTTGCCGACCGGCTGGGCCGACATGCGGACCCTCACGCTGATCGCGGCGCTGGCCATGACCGGGCTCGTCTGCATCCTGATGGGCTGCGGCGTGCCGACGACCGCCAACTACATCATCATGGTGACCGTGGCCGCGCCCACGCTGGTGCTGCTCGGCGTGCAGCCGCTGGTCGCGCACTTCTTCGTGTTCTACTACGGCGTGCTGGCGGACATCACGCCCCCGGTGGCGCTGGCGGCGTACGCCGCCGCGGGCATGGCCGGCTCGGACCCGTTCAAGACCGGCAATACCGCGTTCCGTCTGGGGATGGGCAAGGCGCTGGTGCCGTTCGTCTTCGTGTTCGCGCCGTCGCTGCTGATCATGGTCAACGGATTCACCTGGCAGGAATTCGCGACCGCCTTCGCCGGGTGCGTGCTGGGCATCACGTTCCTTGCCGCCGCATTGTCGAGTTACCTGATCGCGCCAATGCGGCCCTGGGAGCGCGCGTTGTGCGGCGGCGCGGCGATCCTGATGATCGCGCCCGGTATCGTCAGCACGAGCGCCGGGCTCGCGCTGGTCGTGCCGGTGCTGTTGCGCCAGGTGGCCGCCAGACGCCGCGTGGTGCCGGCATGACCAGGTGAAAGCGATGATTTCCACCACGGCAAGGATCGAGGCCGCCGTCGCGGCGCTGCCGCCGGGCGAAGTTCACGGAGGCGGACCTTGCGCGGTGCATCGCGCCGCTCTTTGCGCATCATCGCGACGCGATGCACCCGCGCATCTATCTCGCCAACCATTCGCTGGGACGGCCGCTCGACGCCACGGAAGACGACGTGCGCGAGGGCCTCGCCGCCTGGTACCGTGACAATGGGCGGCGCGTGGGACGCCTGGGCTGCGGAAATGTCGGCCTACCGCGCGCGACTTGCGGTGCTGCTGGGCGCGCCGCGCGGTGACTGCATCGTGTTCAAGACCAGCGCCGGACAGGGCCTGCGGGCGATCCTCAACACCTTCGATGCCGTGCCGCGCGTCGTGAGCACGCGCGGCGAATTCGATTCCCTCGACCTGATCCTGCGCGAATACGCGCGGCGGGGCCGCATCGCGCTGTCGTTCGTGGAACCGAATGCCGATGGCCGCTTCGATTCTGCCGACCTCCTGGCCGCCATCGGGCCGCGCGTCGATCTGGTGGTGCTCTCGCAGGTGATCTTCAATACCGGCCAGCGCATGCGCGGACCTGCCGGCGATCGTCGCGGCCACGCATCGTGCCGGCGGACGGATCCTGCTCGATACCTATCATGCACTCGGCGTCTATCCGTTCGATGTCGCCGCGCTCGATGCCGACTTCGCGGTTGGCGGCGCCTACAAGTATTTGCGTGGCGGTCCCGGCGCCTGCTTCCTGTACCTGCATCCGCGGCATCTCGAGGGGCGCCTGCGCACGCTCGATACCGGCTGGTTCGCCAAGCGCAATCCCTTCGACTACGCGCGACCTGAGCCGCCCGAATACGGCGAAGGCGGCGACGCGTTCATCGAATCGACGCCCGCCGGTGCTGCCCCTGTACCAGGCGCGCGCGGGCCAGGTGCTGCTCGTGGCACTCGGGGTCGGCGCGCGTGCGCACGTACTCGCTGCGCCAGCAGCAGCGATTGGTCCAGTTGCTGGCGGAGCGGGGTATCGACGCGGCCGGCGGCACCGAGGATCGCGGGGCGTTCGTCACGGTGACGCACGCCGAGGCGGCCGCTGGTCGGAGGCCTTGCGCGCGGTCGGCGTGATCACCGATGCGCGCGGACCGTACCTGCGCCTGTGCCCGGACGTGCTGACGACGGACGCGGGACTGGTCGCGGCGGCGCGGCGGCGATCGCCGGGGTCGCTGACGAGCGACGTAAGGCCCCACGGTCGCGCGTCGAGACGCCGCGCGCTGCGGACGATGGCGCGGACGAAGAAGAACAGGCCGACCACGAAGATCGCGACAAGACCACCGCCACGCGATGACCTGATGCGGGCGGATGGTCACGGCGTCCTTGCGCATGGCCGCGCCCTTGCGAATCCCAAGAAAGCTCGAAAATACCGCGCCGGCGACCTCCAGCAGTGGTGGCGTTGCGGGTTGGCGGCGGCGCCTCGGCGGAAACGTCGTCGGCCGGCGAGGCGCGGTCGGAAGGGGATGGCAAGGAATGGGCATTGGCGGAAACCGTAACGATCCTAGCATGCGGCGCATGCCGTCCACCCGCGCCGCGTCCGTCGCAAGGCGAGCCGGAAGGGCATTTCCGGGCGACCCGTAGCCACCATGGGAAAATTCCCTGGTCATCGCCGTCGGATAGCCCCGCGGGGCACTTCCACCGCTTCGCCGCGACCGAAGAGGCGGTACCCATTGAAAACGCGGGGTCTTTCCCCATCTAGGAAACAAATCGAATAAACACGAGGGCTTCGCATGCGTTTCGACAAGCTGACCACCAAGTTCCAGCAGGCCTTCGCCGACGCCCAGAGCCTGGCGCTAGGCCACGACAACGGGTTCATCGAGCCGCAGCACCTGCTGGCGGCACTGCTCGCGCAGGAAGACGGCGGCACGACGTCGCTGCTCGCCCGCGCCGGCGTGGCGGTGCCGCGGCTGCAGACGGCATTGAAGGCATCGATCGAGCGCCTGCCCAAGGTCGAAGGGCAGGGCGGCGAGATCACGGTGTCGCGCGACCTCAACAGCCTGCTCAATCTCACCGACAAGGAGGCCACCAAGCGCGGCGACCAGTTCATCGCCTCCGAGCTGTTCCTGCTGGCGCTCACGTCGGACAAGGGCGACACCGGGCGCATGCTCAAGGACGCGGGGCTCACGCGCAAGGCGCTCGAGGACGCCATCGACGCGGTCCGTGGCGGCGCGGGCGTCGACAACCAGGAGGCCGAAGGGCAACGCCAGGCGCTTGGCAAGTACACGATCGATCTCACGGCGCGCGCCCGCGACGGCAAGCTCGACCCCGTCATCGGCCGCGACGACGAAATTCGCCGCACCATCCAGATCCTGCAGCGGCGCACCAAGAACAATCCGGTGCTGATCGGCGAGCCGGGCGTGGGCAAGACCGCGATCGTCGAAGGGCCTGGCACAGCGGATCATCAACGGTGAAGTACCGGAAACGCTCAAGAACAAGCGCGTGCTGTCGCTCGACATGGCGGCGTTGCTTGCCGGCACCAAGTATCGCGGCGAATTCGAGGAGCGCCTCAAGGCCGTGCTGAAGGATATCGCCGCCGATGAAGGCCGCACGATCGTCTTCATCGACGAGCTGCACACGATGGTCGGCGCCGGCAAAGCCGAGGGTGCGATGGACGCCGGCAACATGCTGAAGCCCGCACTTGCGCGCGGCGAGCTGCATTGCGTCGGCGCGACCACGCTCGACGAATACCGCAAATATGTCGAGAAGGATGCCGCACTCGAGCGCCGCTTCCAGAAGGTGATGGTAGGCGAGCCGTCGGTGGAGTCGACGATCGCGATCCTGCGCGGCCTGCAGGAGCGCTATGAAATCCACCACGGCGTGGACATCACCGACCCGGCGATCGTGGCCGCTGCCGAATTGTCGGCACGCTACATCACCGACCGCTTCCTGCCCGACAAGGCAATCGACCTGATCGACGAGGCGGCGGCGCGCATCAAGATGGAGATCGACTCCAAGCCCGAGGTCATGGACCGGCTCGAGCGCCGGCTGATCCAGTTGAAGATCGAGCGCGAGGCGGTGAAGAAGGAAAAGGACGAGGCATCGAAGAAGCGGCTCGACATCATCGAGGAGGAGATCAAGCGCCTCGATCGCGAATACGCCGATCTCGACGAAATCTGGAAGGCCGAGAAATCCGACGTGGCCGGAACGCAGCACCTGAAGGAAGAGATCGACAAGATCAAGGTGCAGATGGAGGAGTCCAAGCGCAAGGGCGACTGGCAACAGGTGTCGGAGTTGCAATACGGCAAGCTGCCGCAACTCGAGGCGCAGTTGAAGAAGGCCGACTCGGCGCTGCACTCCGCAGAAGCGAAGAAGCCGCGGCTCGTCCGCACTCAGGTCGGCGCGGAAGAAATCGCCGAGGTGGTGTCACGCGCGACCGGCATCCCCGTATCGAAGATGATGCAGGGCGAGCGCGAGAAGCTGCTGACGATGGAAGACAAGCTGCACACGCGCGTGATCGGGCAGGACGAGGCGGTGCGTCTCGTGTCGGATGCCATCCGCCGCTCGCGCTCGGGACTGTCGGATCCGGACCGTCCTTACGGCTCGTTCCTGTTCCTGGGACCGACGGGTGTGGGCAAGACCGAGCTCACCAAGGCGCTGGCCGAATTCCTGTTCGATTCCGATCACATGATGATCCGCATCGACATGTCGGAGTTCATGGAAAAGCATTCGGTGGCGCGGCTGATCGGCGCGCCGCCGGGTTACGTGGGCTACGAGGAAGGCGGCTACCTGACCGAAGCCGTGCGACGCAAGCCGTACTCGGTGATCCTGCTCGACGAAATCGAGAAGGCGCATCCGGACGTATTCAACGTGCTGCTGCAGGTGCTCGACGATGGCCGCATGACCGATGGCCAGGGCCGCACGGTCGACTTCAAGAACACCGTGATCGTGATGACGTCGAACCTGGGCTCGCACAAGATCCAGCAGATGACCGACGAGGGCAAAGACCAGGGTTGATCAAGATCGCCGTCATGGCGGAGGTCAAGCAGCATTTCCGGCCGGAGTTCGTGAACCGGATCGACGAGATCGTCGTGTTCCATCCGCTCGACGAGGCGAACATCGCGAGCATCGCGCGCATCCAGCTTCAGTCACTCGAGGATCGCGCATGAAGAAGATGGACATTGATCTGGCGGTGACCGATGCGGCGCTGAAGGCGGTCGCGCAGGCAGGCTTCGACCCGGTGTACGGTGCGCGGCCATTGAAGCGGGCGATCCAGCAGCAGATCGAGAACCCGCTGGCCAAGGAGATCCTGTCCGGGAACTTCGGACCGGGCGACACGGTCCATGTTCGCGAGAAGGGCGGCCAGATCGTGTTCGCGAAGGCGTGAGCGATCTGCCAACCTGAGGCGACCTTCACACGCCGGTCACAACAACCGGCGAGACTGGATGCTTGGATCGCGAGGCGATGCTCGTTTCGCGAGCGCGGCACGACGTACCAGATCGGTACGCGTGTCGCGCGCGGGGACGGGAAACTCTTCCGCGCGAGGCACACGTAGTGGGTGTAGGCAACAAAGGCAGCAAAGCTGAAGGCGGGGGCGCAACCTTCGCCTTCTTTTTTGCCTTAACGCAGCAATGAGAAGCATTATTATTTATGGGTCAGCCCTGCACATGGCTGTCGATCACTGCGTCTGCGTTCAGGCGTGCAGCAACCTGCCGCCGCCGAACGACCAGTTCTCCCAAGCCGTTTCCTTGATGACCACCATGACGCGCTCGCGGTCGATCCCCGGTGCGCGCGCCAATGCCTCGACAATGTCGCTGGCAAGCTTGCGCTTGATCTTCACGTTGCGACCGACCGACCAGAGGATCTCGATCAGCACGAAATCGTCGCCGCGATCGATGGTGAGATCGGGATAGCGCGCGTCGTAGCGGAAATCCGCAGCGGCCAGTTCCAGGATGCGCTGAAAGCAGTCCTTCTCAGGGACGCCCGAGGCCACGAGAGCCTCATGCACGCCGGCGAGAATCGCGTCCTTGTATCCGGCATCCCTGCCGGTGCCCAGGGTCACGGTAACGAGTGGCATCGCGAAGCTCCGCTCAGAAATAGGGCAGGGTACGGCGCGGCGGGGCCAGCATCAGTAGCGCGAACATCGTGCGTACCCGGCGCCACAGCGGCGAGAGTGGCGAAGAAGTGCGCTGGGTCGAGCGGATGGTTTCGAGCTTGCGGCCGGTCACCACGAGCGACGTGTCGGCCTGCGCTTCAGCGATCGTCAATCCGTTGCGCTCGATCGCCCAGGAATCCCCGGCCTCGAGCACGAGGTCGCGGGTGTCGCTTTCCTGCGTGATCCACAGGCGTCCGCGCACCACGCGCAGCGTGGCGCCGCGCATGTCCCGCAGCGGCAGATTCTGGCGACGGCAAAGCTCGATGGAACTGGTAGTCGGTGGAGGCCATGTTCATTCTCCTTTCGCATGCGTAGAATGCATTTCACTGGTGTCCGCCGGGCGCCGGCTTCGACCTGCTCGATCGGGGCCCCGCGCACCAATGTGAGGTGAATTGTGCGAGGTGGCAGCCCGATGTTCAAACGGCGATTGCGCATGTCTTGCATGCGTTTTGGGAATGCATAACACCCTGCGGCAGCTGCCGTCGCTCGATTTCCTGCGCGGCTTCGAGGCGGCGGGCCGCCGGCTGTCGTTCACGCTCGCGGCCACGGAGCTGTTCGTCACCCAGTCCGCGCTGTCGCGCCAGGTGAAGGCACTGGAAGATGCGCTCGGTGTGGCGCTGTTCGAGCGCCGGCATCGGGCGTTGGCGCTGACGCCGGCCGGCCGCGAGCTGCATCGCGCCGTGGCGGCGTTGCTGCGCGACCTGGCAGGCGCGGTCGATGCCGTGCGGACCGGCGCGCGCCCTGGCGGGCTGACGGTGTCGACCACAGTGTCGTTCGCGGCCCTCTGGCTCATTCCCCGGCTGTCCACGTTTCGTACCCGGCATCCGGAGATCGAGGTCTATGTGGCGGCTAACGACCAGCTGGCCGACCTGACGCGTGGCGACGTCGATATCGCGGTGCGTTATCTCGCTGACGCCGGTGCGCCGCGCAGCGCGATGCGTCTCTTCGGCGAGCGGCTGCTCCCGGTCGCGAGTCCGGCCCTGGTGCGCACCGGTCCGCCATTGCAACGGCCGGCGGACCTCGCCCGCCACGTGCTGATCCATCTGGACGATCCCGGTGGCATCCTGCCGTGGCTCAACTGGCCGGCATGGCTCGCCGCGAACGGCGAGCCCGGTTTGCGTCCGGCCGGGGCCATGCGTTTTTCGCTTTACGATCAGGTCATCCAGGCGACTGCGGCCGGGCAGGGCGTAGCACTCGGCCGCATTCCGCTGATCGCGCAATGGTTGCAGGACGGCCGGCTCGTGGCACCGCTGCCCAAGCGCTACGATTCGTCGCGCGGGTATTTCGCGATCGTGGCGCCGCATGCCGAGGTCCGCGCTGAGGCCGCTGCATTCATCGCCTGGCTACGGGCCGAGACGACCCCGGCGACGACCGCGCGCGGCGGGCGCAACGCGCGCGCGGTATCCTGAACGGCATGCCCGCCACCCCGAACGACTTGCACGACCAACGCGCGCCATCGCCGTGGATCGTCCGTTTCGCCGCGCTGGTGAAACGCGGCGATCGGGTACTGGATCTGGCCGCCGGCCGCGGCCGCCATGCCCGCTTCTTCGCCGCGCGGGGCGCGACGGTGATGGCGCTCGACCGCGACGCGGACGCACTGGCTGCCTGCGAGGGCGTCGCGGGCATCACCACCCGCGTGGCGGATCTCGAGAACGGCGCGTGGCCATTGGGCGGTGAGCGCTTCGATGCGATCGTCGTCGTCAACTACCTGCACCGACCGCTCTTCGCGCACTTGCGCGCGGCGCTCGCCCCCGATGGCGTGCTGCTCTACGAGACCTTCGCGATGGGCAACGAAGTCTTCGGACGGCCCACGCGGCCCGAGTTCCTGCTGTGCCAGGACGAACTGCTGTCGGTTGCGGCCGCGGGACCCGAGCCGCTCACCGTGGTCGCCTTCGAGCAGGGCCGCACCGAGGCGTCCGCGCGCACGATCGTCGTGCAACGCCTGGCCGCCGTCGGCTCGGCCCGCTCCTGGCCGTCAGACCTCGATTGAATCGCTGCATCAGGCGGCGCGCGGCACGATATTCGGATTGAGGTGCAGCACGTTGCCCGGATCGTAGCGGTGCTTGATGCTTTGGAGGCGCCGCAAATGGCTGCCGTAGGCCTGCTCGACCCGATCGCCTTCGTCCGCGGTCATGAAATTGGTGTAGGCCCCCGCGGACGCAAACGGCGCGCACGAAGCGAAGACGCTGCGTGCCCAGGCGATTCCAGCAGTGTCTTCGCCCGGCGTCTGCCAACGTCCGTGCACGTTCATCACGAAGCGGGCGTCGCGTTGCCCGTAGGCGGTGGCTCCCGGCTCGACGCGGTTCGGCGCTCCTGCCAGATGCGCGAAGAATATCTCGCATTCGCCGCTGGGCAGGCGGCCGCCGTAGGCGATGGCCTGGTCGATCACCTCGTCGTGCAGCGCGGTGAAATTGTGCGACTTCCAGTAGTTGCGCGCCCCCGGCGTGAGCAGCGGGTCGAACGCCTGCTGCCACTGCGCATAGGGTTGCTGTCCGAAGTGTGACCCCAGCGGCGAACCCAGCGCGAGCAGCGGGGCGACATCGGCTTCGCCGGCATTGGCGCCGGTGCTGGCCACGGCCAGGATCACGACGTTGCGTCCATGCACCGCAGGCGGCAGGAATGGAAGCGGCGGCGCCTTGCGGATCACGACCCAGGCCGTGACACTCTCGGGGGCGCTCTGCGTGAATTCGCGGTAGCCGCGCAACACGTTCGCCGCATCCTCGAGTGCATAGACCACCAGGCCGGCGAAGATCTGCGGCCCCACCGGATGCAGCGCGAACTCGAACTGCGTGACGATGCCGAAGTTGCCGCCGCCGCCGCGCAGCGCCCAGAACAGGTCCGGGTTCTCCTGCGCGCTGGCGCGAACATGCTTGCCGTCGACGGTCA
This sequence comes from uncultured beta proteobacterium, assembly GCA_963756765.1. GTDB lineage: Bacteria > Pseudomonadota > Gammaproteobacteria > Burkholderiales > Casimicrobiaceae > VBCG01. The sequence continues at coordinate 216,880 of CAVWPC010000004.1, forward strand.
TCACCATCGCCGAGCGCAGATTGTCGACCGTCATGCCGTAGCGTCGCGTGAGCCAGCCGAAGCCGCCGCCCAGCGTCAGGCCGGCAATCCCGGTGGTCGAATTGATACCCACGGGCGTGGCCAGTCCGTGGCGCTGCGTCGCGGCGTCGACATCGGCCAGGGTGGCGCCGGGTTGCACGCGCGCGACGCGCGCCTCCGGGTCCACTTCGACGCCGCGCATCCCGGACAGGTCGATCACGACCCCGCCGTCGGTCAAGGCGTGGCCGGCAATGTTGTGGCCACCGCCACGGACCGCGATCTCGAGCCCGTGGGATTGCGCGAATTTGAGGATCGCCGCGATGTCGTCGGCGTTCGCGCATTGCGCAATCAAGGCGGGGGTGCGCTCGACCATTGCGTTCCATATGGGGCGCGCGGCCGCAAAGTCGGCATCGTCGGGCTGCAGCAAGCGCCCTTGAAAGGTGGAACGTAGCGTGCCGACATCAAATTTTGCTGGTTGGTTCATGTTCAATACTCCCGGTGGATGCACGCGATCGCGTGCCGTGAAACGGCTCGAAGTGTTGTGGAAGTCATGCCCGCTCCGTACCGGGCGCGGACGGACCCGGCAGCCATGACTGAACCCACGCCCACGCTTCGTCCCAGGCGGAAGGTGCGCGCCGCCGCGGTGCGGGAAGGGCCGGACGCTCGTGCGCGGTCATGGCGCGTGCTGGGTGGTCTTCTGACGGCGAGGTCAGCATCAGCACGGCGGGAGCGAACGCTTCCGTGATCGCGACCCCGGGCTTGCGCAAACGCCACCAATCCCCGGCGTCGAGGATGATGTCGCCGTCGCCGTCCTGCTCGGTGATCCATACACGGCCCTGCGCGACGTAGACGAGCAGGGCGTTCGCATCCTCGATGCGCAGGGTGTCGCCCCGCGCAAGTGCTACACATCCGACCACATGCTCGGTTGGATCTGCGTTCAGTGTCCGGTCCATCATAGGCTCCTTGTGGAATCGCGTAACGCGCCCGCCGTTAGCGCAATCAGGCTCCGCTGACGAATTGCACGATCGGCGCCAGCGCGGCGCCGATACGCGCCCCCTGGCTCTCGTTGATGAAACTGCCCAGACGCTCGGCAAAGCGTGGCTCCTGCACGCCGGACACGATGTATTGCCAACGGTAGGCGCGCAGGACACCTTCGCGGATCGTTTTTCTTTCGTCACCGCTGAACAGGCGCGGCGTGATCGAAATGAAATAGTCGGCATCCGCTTGCGCCTGGGCCTGCAGCATGTCGTCGACCGCACCGACCAGCGCGATCAGATCGTCGACGGCGGCATCGCGTTCGGCGGCAGTGAGCTTCGCGTCTTCGCGCGTCCATTCGAGCTCGTCCAGGATCGCGTGCTGCGACTCTTCCTTCCAGTGGAAGAGGAAGACGTCCTTCCACAGCGGGCACAGGTCGTTCACATCGGCGATGCTCTCGCGATAGTGCAGTTGCGTGAACACCTCGATGTCGAACGTGAGGCCAAGCACCGCCCAGGTCGACTTCGACAACACCGCCTGGGCTACGGCATTGGGCGCCGGCATGAATTCGTAACCGGGCGGCATGTCGGCCGCGAGCATGGTCTCGATCTGGCGGAACATCGCCTGGTGCTTCAGCTCTTCGTCGGTCAGGCGTACCAGTGCCTCGAGCGCGACCTGGTCGCCCAACCAGTGGTCGTGGCTCACTTCCAGCACCTTGGCCGCGATGAAGCGCTCGACGAGGCCGAAGATGTTGGCGTACGAGCGCCCCTGGATCTGCGACAGCGTGCGGCGCTCGGTCTGGTCGAGGAACGGCAGCCCGTCGACCCGCGACAGGCCGGCGGGCAGGAAGTTGCGCGAAAAATCGAAGCGTCGGCCGCGGATGACGTCGCGCTCGATTTCCCAGCGGATGCGCTTCGATACCTCGATGGTGCGGGCGTAGCGGGATGCATTGGCGGTGGTCACGGCTTGCAGCATGGTTGGTCTCCTACACATTCGAATGGTGCCGGGGGGGCCGCGGTACCGGCGGCTGCCGCAGTCGCGGCGGAGTGTATGGAGACGAATGCTGGGCCGCGCGCGTATCGCGCGGATTTCACCCGTGCGGTCGATTTGTATTCGTGGTGTTACTTCGCCACGGCGGCGACGCACCGCGGCGGTCGCCGGCGTTGGGTCTGCGGCATGGACGCCGGCCCCCGCGCTGCGGGAACCGGGGACGCTGGCACCGGTCGAACGGGCGATCCGCGCGCCTCCCGGGCGGCCACCCGGCGCCCCGAGAGGGCGATTGGGGTAAAATGCGCTATTTTGCTGACTGCCATTCCATGCTGACCGGAAGCCTTGTCGCCATCGCGACGCCCATGCAGGAAGGCGGTGCGCTCGACCTGCCGGCGTTGCAGCGCCTGATCGACTTCCAGATCGAGAACGGGACCGCCGGCATCGTCATCGTCGGTACCACCGGCGAATCGCCGACCGTGTCCTTCGAAGAGCACTGCCTGCTGATCAGGACCGCCGTCGAGCATGTGGCAGGGCGTGTGCACGTCATGGCGGGCACGGGTGCCAATTCCACCGCCGAGGCAATCGAACTCGCCGCGTATGCGAAGCAGGCCGGCGCAGATTCCCACCTTTCGGTCGTGCCTTACTACAACAAGCCGACGCAGGAAGGTTTGTATCGGCACTTTCGCGCGGTCGCCGAAAACGTGGCGCTGCCGATGGTGTTGTACAACGTTCCCGGCCGGACGGTCGCGGATCTGGCCGAGGAGACGGTGCTGCGCCTGGCCAATGTCCCCGGCATCGTCGGGATCAAGGACGCCACGGCCGACGTCGGTCGCGGCAGCGAGCTGTTGAAGGCGCTTGCCCAGGCGGGCCAGGCGGATTTCGCGGTCTACAGCGGCGAAGACATCACGTCGCTGCCGTTGATGCTGCTCGGGGGCCATGGCGTGATATCCGTGACCGCGAATGTCGCGCCCAAGCTGATGGCGCAGCTGTGCGCCGCGGCGCTGGAAGGCGACGTCGCCACGGCGCGGGCGCGCAACGACCGCCTGCTCGGCTTGCACCGGCGGCTCTTCATCGAGGCGAATCCGGCACCCGTCAAGTGGGGGCTGGCGCAGATGGGGCTCATCAAGAACGAACTGCGGCTGCCGCTTGTCGCGCTGTCGCCGCAGTTCTACGACACGGTCCGCGCCGCGCTGCGCGAAGCGGGCTGTCTCGACTAGTCCACAAGGTGGTTGTTACCATGGAAATGTTGCAACGCATTGGCGCATCGCGCGGCGGCATCGCCGCACTCTGCGTGCTGCTGCTCGCGGGCTGCGAATCGGTCACCGGTCTCGCACCGTCCAAGCGGATCGACTACAAGTCGGCGGCCTCCGGCCCCGCGCTCGAGCTGCCCCCGGACCTCACTACGCCCCGCTACGATGACCGCTACCAGGTGACGACGGCCACCGGCCTCGCCGCCGCGAACGCCAACAAGAGCACGCGCTCGGAGTTCCTGCCCACCAATCCCGACGCCAAGATCGTGCGGGCGGGCAACGAGCGCTGGCTGGTCGCCAAGGCGACGCCCGAGCAGGCGTGGAACACCGTGCGCGAGTTCTGGCAGGAATCCGGCTTCGTGCTGGCGGTCGAACAGCCGCAGGTCGGCATGATGGAAACGGATTTCGCCGAGAACCGCGCGGAAATCCCCACCGATGCATTCCGTCGCACCGTCGGCAAGTTCATCGACATCTTCTATTCGACATACCGGCAGGACAAGTTCCGGACGCGCATCGAGCGTGGCGTCGAGCCCGGGACCGTGGAGATCTACATTTCGCACCGGGGCATGGAGCAGGTGCCGACCGGCAAGATCGACAACTCGTCGCCCGCGGCATTCGCGTGGGCGGTCATGCCGCCCAATCCGCAGCTCGAAGCGGAGATGCTCACGCGCCTCATGATGAAATTCGGTGCACCGGAGGCTACGGCCCGCGCGGCCGTGGTGCAGGCGGCCATTGCGCCGGAACGCGCGCGGGTGGACAAGAACGCGGATGGCTCTTACAAATTGACCGTCGACGACCAGTTCGACCGCGCCTGGCGACGCGTGGGCCTGGCACTGGATCGCATCGGTTTCACGGTCGTCGATCGCGATCGTTCGCGTGGCGTGTACTTCGTCCGCTACGGCGATCCGGATGACCTTGCCGCCAAGAAGAACAACGCCGGCTGGCTGGAAAAGCTGCAGTTCTGGAAGGCCGACGAGAAGGACAAGCCGGAGCAATACCAGATCGTCGTGGCGGAAGCCGCGCAGACCAGTGTGATCAGCGTGCAGGATCCCGGCGGCGCGCCGGATCGCACAAAAACCAGCGAAAAAATTCTCGCGCTGCTCAAAGACCAGCTGAAGTAGCCGCGGACCAGGCAAGGTGCGCTTTGCATCGATCGGCAGCGGCAGCGAAGGCAATGGCCTCGTCGTCGAGGCGGGCAGCACCCGGATCCTGATCGATTGCGGCTTCGGCGTGCGCGACACGGCGCTACGTCTCGCGCGTCTCGGCGTCGCGCCGGATTCGCTCGACGCCATCGTCGTCACCCACGAACATTCGGACCACGTCGGCGGCGTGCCGGCGTTCGCAGCCAGGCACGACATTCCGGTATGGCTCACGTTCGGCACGCTCGCCGTGGTGGGCGCGCGTTTCGAGGGCGTGGAGCGTGTCTACGGCTTCGACAGTCACGATACCTTCGCCATCGGCGATCTCGAGGTGCGGCCCTTCCCGGTGCCGCACGACGCGCGCGAGCCGGTGCAGTTCGTGGTGTCGGACGGCGCCTTCCGGCTCGGCGTATTGACCGACCTCGGCATGTCGACGCCCTGCGTCGAGCAGAGCCTGAGCGGCTGCGATGCGCTGGTGCTGGAGACCAACCATGATCTCGACCTTCTCGCCGGCAGCGCCTATCCGTATCCGCTGAAACAGCGCATCGCCGGTCGTTTCGGGCACCTGCACAACGAGGCGGCGGCGACACTGCTGGCGGCGCTGGACACCTCGCGCCTGCAACACCTGGTGGCGGCGCACCTGTCGCAGCAGAACAATACGCCGGACAAGGCGCGCGCCGCGCTGGCGGCGGTGCTGTCGTGCGCGGCGGAATGGATTGGCATCGCCGACCAGGCCGAGGGCTTCGGCTGGCGCGCCTTGGCTTGAACGGGGAGACGATAGTGGAAAAGCGCAACGAACTGTATCGCGGCAAGGCCAAGACGGTGTACGCCACCGACGATCCGCACCGCCTGATCATGCATTACCGCGACGACGTGTCCGCCTTCGACGGGGCCAAGCTCGCCAAGCTCGACCTCAAAGGCGAGACCAACAACCGGATCAACGCCTACGTGATGGAGCAGCTGGCGGAGGCGGGTGTGACTACCCATTTCGTGCGGCTGTTGAACGAGCGCGAATCACTCGTCAAGACGATGAAGATGGTGCCGGTCGAATGCGTCGTGCGCAACCTATGCGCGGGTTCGATGGCCAAGCGCTACGGCATCGAGGAAGGAACACGGCTGGCGGAGCCGATTTTCGAATTCTTCCTGAAGAGCGACGCGTTGCACGATCCCCTGTGCAACGACGACCACATTCGCGTGCTCGGCTGGGCTTCCGCCGAGGAGATCGCCCAGATGAAAGCGCTGACGCACAAAGTCAACGGCGTGCTCAAGCCGCTGTTCGCCAGGGCAGGCATCGACCTCGTCGATTACAAGCTAGAGTTCGGGCATCCGACCGACGATGCCACCGGACCGCTGGTGCTCGGCGACGAGTTCACGCCCGACGGCTGCCGGCTGTGGGACGCCAAGTCCGGCGAAAAGCTCGACAAGGATCGCTTCCGCCGTGACCTCGGGACGGTGATCGAGCACTATCGCGAAGTGGCGCAGCGCATCGGCGCGCCGCTGTAGGTTTTCCGCGACTAGCGCTGAGGGTCGGGAAGCGCCTCGGCGCCCCGATGCGAGTCTTTGGCGCGCCTCGGGCCCGCCGCGCCTAGAGGCCGAGCACGGTAGCGCCCAGGCCCGGCTCGCCGGTGGCCCAGATTTCGTCGAAGCGCATGCACAGCGGTCGCGCGAGCTGCGGCTGCTCGATGGCGACCGACGCGCGCGGCTGGTCGATGTGGAAGCGATGCACGAAATGCCGGCCGTCGGCGAGCAGCAACGGATCCATCGCGCTCTTCGCTTCCGCCCCCGTCCTGTAAACGGTGATCGAATGCGAATGGGCCCGCAGCAGCGCGATCAGCCGCGGGCAGGACGCTTCCATGAATCGCGTATCGTGCACGATCAGGTCGATGCGCGTGTTGCGCGATCGCCGCAGCATGGCGGCGAGATTGGCGGCACGCTCGGGCGTCTGCCAGCCGCATTCGGCCAGGTCCACATCGAAGATCTGCAGCCGCTGCTGCGCGAGTCCGATGACACGGTCCAGCGCCGCGGTCTGCGCGGCGACGGTGTCGACGATGGTCTCGCTGGGCTCGACCTTAGGTGGCGCATCAGGCGAGGTGGAGGAATCCATGGCAGTAGGCCCTGTGCAGGAAGGTGACGGCGGCGGCTGACAGGCCGGACACGTGGTTCGCGCTCAGCCCGCGCGTATCGGCCAGGCGCGCCAGCGGCGCTCGGGCGCCAGCGGGCCAGGCATGCGCTTCGCCGTTCACGTAGACGAAGTCGTCATCGTAAAGCCAACGCGTGCGCCGATCCAGTTGCGCGCCCCGCCGCTTGAGCATCGAGGCAAACGCGCCGCGCGGCGAGCGCGCCGCGGGTGGGTCGAACACCACGTCGGCCTTGGGCTCCGACAGGAGCATCCCGACGAACCGGTCGACGTCTTGCCTGCTCCAGCGGATGCGGCGCAGCGTCCCCGCCATCCGCTGCTGCATGGTCGCACTCACGCGTGCCGGATGCGTCGTGGGCCGCAGGTCCGGATCCTCGTAGCGCCCGGGGAGGTCGATGGCGTCGCGCAAGTGGTCAAGAAATGCCTGGGCGAGTTCCGTATGGGACGGCGCACGAAAGCCGATCGAATAGGTCGTGCAGGCATCGACGGCCACGCCGTCGTGGGCATACCCGGGCGGCAGGTAAAGCATGTCGCCGGGGGCGAGCACCGCGTCGTGCGCAGGCTCGAAGCGCTGGAGAATCCTGACCGGCAGTCCGGGCCGGATGGCGAGGTCGTCCTGCTGCCCGTAACGCCAGCGTCGATGGCCGAATCCCTGCAGCAGGAACACGTCGTAGGAGTCGAAGTGCGGACCCACGCCACCCCCCGGTGCTGCGTACGTGATCATCAGGTCGTCGAGCCGGGCGTAGGGGAGGAACGGGAAGCTGCGCAACAGTGCGTCCGCGCGTTCGTCGTGCAGGTTCACCCCCTGCACCATGAGCGTCCAGTCGTGCGGCGGCAGTTGCCGAAAAAAGGCCGGACGAAACGGCCCGTGCTCCAGTCGCCACGTTCGCCCGCTACGCAACACGACGCGCGACTCGACCTCGTCGCGACCGGCCAGTGCCTGCAATTGTGGCCGCGAGAACAGCGTGCCGAAACCGGGTACCGCACCGCGGACCAGCAAGGCTTTCCTTTGCCAGTACCGGGCCAGGAATGCCACCGCGGATTGGCCTCCGAGCAGCGGCAGGGCGGGCGCATTGCGGGCGGCCATCAATGCCCCGCGCGATGGCCGGCAGTGCCAGCGGCAGCCGGCAACCGCGTACAATATCGCACTGCAGCGGCGGTGAACGCAGCCGCCCTCCCTGCGCGCGGCTCCGGACCGCGCGGCCCTATCTCCCTCTCCCGCCCCCGTCGATGAATATTCTCGCCAACACTGTCGTCACCATCACGTTCAAGTTGTTCGACACCAGCAACAAACTGCTCGAAGAGTCGCCCGAACCGCTCGTCTACCTGCACGGCGGTCACTCCGGGATCTTTCCCAAGATCGAGGAAGCGCTCAACAACAAGACGGTCGGTGACTCCATTTCGGTCACGCTGGAGCCCGAGGACGCCTTCGGCGATTTCGATCCGCAGATGATCCGGATGGAGCCGGTGGGCGAGCTGCCCCCGGACATCACCGTCGGCGGTTACCTGATGGCCGAACAGGACGGGCGCGAAGTGGTCTGGCGCGTCACCGATATCGCGGACGGCAAAGCTGTGCTCGATGGCAATCACGAACTCGCCGGGCAGCGCTTGCGCTTCGACTGCACGGTGATGGACGTCCGTCCCGCGTCCAAGGACGAAGTCGCGCACGGCCATGCCCACGGGCCCGACGGTCATCATCATCACTGAACGCCGTCAGTCCAGCGCCTTCTTGAGCGCGTAGAGTGCCTCGAGCGCCTCGCGCGGCGACATCGCGTCCGGCTCGAGACCGCGCAAGCGCTCGACCAGTTCCTCGCCGCGGGGATCGGCCGGCCCCGCTGCGGTTGCCGCGCCGTTGCCGCCCCCGAACAGATCCGCCTGCTGGTCGTGGCGTGCCGAGAACTTGTCGAGGCGCGTGAGGTAGGCCATCGCCTGCCGGATGGTGTCGGCGGGTACGCCGGCCAATTTGGCGACCTGCAGGCCGTAGCTCTTATTCGCCGGCCCATCCTCGGCGGCGTGCAGGAACACGATGCCGTCCCTGTGCTCCACGGCGTCGAAATGCACGTTGGCGCAGCCCTGCATTTCCGCAGCGAGCGCGGTCAGTTCGAAATAGTGCGTGGCGAAGAGCGCCAGGCAGCGATTGCGTTCGGCCAGCCGGTGGGCGATCGCCCAGGCCAGCGCCAGGCCGTCGAAGGTCGAGGTCCCGCGGCCGATTTCGTCGATCAGCACCAGGCTTTGCGGCGTCGCCCTATGCAGGATGTAAGCGGCCTCCGTCATTTCGACCATGAAGGTCGAGCGGCCGCCCGCGAGATCGTCCGAGGCGCCGATACGGGTGAAGATCGCGTCGAGCGGTCCGAGGCGCGCCTCCGTCGCCGGCACGAAACATCCGCTCATGGCCAGCAGGGCGATCACCGCTGTCTGCCGCATGTACGTGGACTTGCCACCCATGTTGGGACCCGTGACGACCAGGAGGCGCCGCTCGTCGTCGAGCGTCACGTCGTTCGGCACGTAGCTTTCGACCTGCTGCTCGACCACCGGATGGCGGCCGCCGCGGATGGTGATGCCCGGCGTGTTGACGAATTGTGGACGCACCAGGTTGAGCGCGTCGGCGCGCTCGGCCAGATTGGCGAACACGTCCAGACGGGCAAGGGCGGTGGCCACGTGCTGCAGCGGTTCAATGGCCGGCAGCAATTCATCGAGCAGGCGCTCGAACAGGAATTTTTCGCGCACGAGTGCGCGCTCCTGCGCCGATAGCGCGCGGTCCTCGAAGCTCTTGAGTTCCGGCGTGACGTAACGCTCGGCATTCTTGAGCGTCTGCCGGCGCCGGTAGTCGTCGGGGATCCGGCTGGTGTTGGCGTGCGTGACTTCGATGTAGAACCCGTGCACGCGGTTGTACTCGACCTTGAGCGTGGCGATGCCGGTGCGTGCGCGCTCACGCGCCTCGAGTTCCACCAGGAACGCGCCGCAATTCGCATCGATCGCACGCAGTTCGTCGAGTTCGGCATCGAATCCCGCGGCGATGACGCCGCCATCGCGCACCAGCGCTGCCGGCTCGGCGGCGACGGCGCGCGCGAGCAGGGCGGCCCACGCAGCGTCGATCGCCAGCGCCGCGGTCTCGGCGATGATCGGCGGGGCGTGGATGCCCGCCAGCGCTTGCCTGAGCGCCGGCAATGCGGCGAGCGTATCGCGCAGGCCCGCGAGATCGCGTGGACGCGCACTGCGCAGCGCGATGCGTCCGACGACGCGTTCGACGTCGATCATGCGGGCAAGCGCTGGCGCGAGCAACTTGCGCAGCGCGGACTCGGCGCGGATCGCGTCGATCGCGTCGTGCCGTGCGGCGGCCGCCATTTGCGCGCGCAGCGGCTGTGTCAGCCACTGCCGCAGCAGGCGGCTGCCGGCCGGGGTCGCACATTGGTCGAGTAGCGAACACAGCGTGGGCGACGCTTCGCCGGACAGCGTCGACGTGATTTCCAGGTTGCGGCGGGATGCGGGATCGAGCGCCAGGAACGCGCTCCCTGTTTCCAGCGTCAGCGCGCGCACGTGCGCCAGCGCCGCCTGCTGCGTCGCCCCGGCGTAGCCGAGCAGAGCGCCCGCGGCACCCACCGCCAACGGCGTCTCGTCGACTCCGAACGCCGCGAGATCGAGCGTGCCGAGCTGCTTCGCCAACGCCCGCTGCGCCGCCTGGTGGTCGAACTGCCACGCGGCAAGCGAACGTACCGGCGGCATCATGCCGCGCAAAGGAGGCAGTGCCTGATCATCGGCGACGAGTACTTCGGCCGGTTGCACTCGTTCGAGTACGCCGTCGGCCTCGGTCAGCGCCACCTCGGTGAGCGTGAAGGTGCCGGACGCAAGGTTGAGCCAGGCGAGGCCCGCCCGCTTGCCCTTCGCGACGTACGCCAGCAACAGGCAATCGCGGCGGGCATCGAGCAGGTTCGCATCGGTGAGCGTACCCGGCGTCACGATCCGCGCCACCTTGCGCTCGACTGGTCCTTTGCTGGTCGCCGGATCGCCGATCTGCTCGACGATGACCACCGATTCGCCGCGCTTCATGAGCTTGGCGAGGTGCGGCTCCAGCGCGTGATAGGGCACACCCGCCATCGGAATGGGCGCGCCCGCCGACTGCCCGCGCGCGGTCAGCGTGATGTCGAGCAGGCGCGATGCACGCTCCGCATCGGCGTAGAACAGCTCGTAGAAATCGCCCATCCGGTAGAACAGGAGCTTGTCCGGATGCTCCGCCTTGAAGCGCAGGTATTGCTGCATCATCGGCGTGTGCGCGGCTTCCTGTCGTTCCACCGGATCAGCTGCTGTGTTCTTCATTGGACGGCGCTCGGGCAGGCGACGCCATTGCCGCCGCCAACATTTCGACTCGTGGGAATCAGACCGGAAAAGCGGACACGCGCTCGATAGACCGGAAAGCCGCCATTATGCCGACGCCGATCGCGACCGTGGGCCGCAATGGCAATCACCGGTGGGACATCCTCGCCGTTGGGTGCGACACCATCGCCGCCGTTGGGTGGGACACCGCGTGTCCTTGCGGTACCATTGTGGTGTCCATTTCGTTCGACCGCTTGATTCGGGTCGGACCCGACGAGCGCGCGTCGCGGAAGGCAAGCGTACGCCGAGCCGTGTGTGTGCGACGCATTTCGTCCGCTCCGGGACGCGCGTCGTTCGCAACTCCAGCCTCGTCCCCCGGCGCGGCAAATCCACCGGAGGACCCCGGATATGTCCCTTACAGCCCGTTTGTGCATTTTCACGTCGCTGGCGCTGGCCGTCAGCATGCAGGCGTTCGCGGCGCCGACGGCCGTGGTCCGCGTGGAAACCCTGCCGGCCACCAGCACGGGCGCCGTGCGCTTTGGCGGGACGCCCGCGGGTCAGGTTCCGCTGAATGCGAATGGGACCGCGACGCTGCGCGTCGACGTCGCGGCGGGACGCCATGTTTCCACGCTGGAGTCGATCGATCCCGCGCTGCAATCCGCAGGGTACCGGCTGGCGGCCATCGTTTGTGACGACCTCGCGAGTCCGCGGCGCAGCAGCGGCGATGTCGGCACCAGGCGTGCGAACTTCGAGGTCGACGCCGGCGAGACCGTGACGTGCACGTTCCAGCTGAGCATCCAGAGCGCTTGCACCTGTCCGAAGGAAGGGCGCTGGAACGTCGTCAACCACCCGGGCAGCATGGCGTGCACTGGCGCCGTCACGATGACGATGCCGCTCGCACCGAGCCGTGGCCAGGGCACGCTGAAGATCCGGGATAACTGCGACTCCATCCTCGCCTCGGGCATGTCCGACGGCGACGCCGACATGGTCATGCGCGTGGCCTCCGACTGCAGTTACGTCGGCACCGTCGGTGGTTCCCAGGATGGCATTCCGATGACCATCGAGTTCCGCTGGCAAGTGGAGAACACGAAGCGCATCACCGGCGATCTCAAGTCCAACGTCGCGCGATCCGGCATGACGTGCCGGATGTCCCGCACCTATGAACTCGACGCCGTCGAATGATCCTGGCGCATCCGCCGCGCCCGGCCCGGCCTGCCAGATGCACTGCGACGGTGAACGCCTGACGGCTACGACCCGGGCGCGATGCTGCCCGCCACGTCGAATTGCCCGTTGCCGCGCGGCGTCAGGATGACCATTTCGGCGGTGCCGGGACTGACGCCGGTGAATGCCAGCGTGGTCGAGCCGTGCGTGATCAGGAAGAGATTGCCGTTCCGCGGCGCCGTTGCGACGAACTGGCGAAAGCCCTCGATCTGCCGGTCCCGGTTCTCACCACGCGAGAAAAGGTTGCTGAGCGACGGCTCGACTTCGAACGATTGGCCGCCGAACGCGATCCTCGCCGTCTCACGGCAGCGGCACCACGGACTCGTCAGCACGCGCGCGACCGGTACCTGATGCGCGCGGATCGCCGCTCCAAGCGCGGCAGCTTCGCGCCGGCCCGCTTCCGAAAGGTTGCGCTGCGTCGCGCAGTCGTCGAGCTTGAATGCCGGCGGATCGCCCACGCCGGGGTCGGTGACGGCATGGCGCACCAGCACGACCTGGCCGCCGCCGCGCAGCAGCGCCCACAAGGCATCGTTGGCCGATGCCACGGAGCACCAGAAACACGCAAGTACGAGTCCCAGTCGCCACATGCGCGAATGGTAGCCCACCCGGCGATCCTTGCCCGGTTGCGCGGCGCGTGGCAGGCTGGCGTCGCGCAGCAATGGACTGCGCGCCTCCGACCGATGAACGACTCGTAGCCGAGATGGCAACAACATTGGCGTATCCGCGGGCGGCAACCTGCCGCCACGCCCCGAGCCTGCGCGCATGAAGGCGCTGTCGCTGCATCCCGGGCACCTCACGCTGGCGCAGTTGCGCGCGATCTGGTCGCAGCGGCCATTGCTGTCACCCGACCCCGCCGCGCGGTCGGGCGTCGACGCCGCTGCCACCACGGTGGCGCGCATCCTTGCCCATGGCGACACCGTGTACGGTGTCAACACCGGCTTCGGCCTCCTCGCCCGCACGCGCATCGAGCCCGCGCGGCTCGCGGAACTCCAGCGCGCGCTGGTGCGTTCGCACAGCGCGGGTACCGGCCCGTTGCTCGACGATGCGACGGTGCACCTGATCGCCGCGCTCAAGGCGGCTTCGCTGGCGCGGGGTCATTCGGGGGTGCGCTGGGAGGTGATCGAACTCATCGTGCGGATGAGCAATGCTGGCGTGGTTCCCTGCATTCCGGCGCAGGGTTCGGTCGGGGCCTCGGGGGATCTCGCTCCGCTCGCGCATTTCGCGGCCGTGCTCATCGGCGAGGGCGAAGCGCGCTATCGCGAGCAGACATTGCCGGGTCATGCGGCGCTGGCGGCCGCCGACCTCGCGCCGATCGAACTCGCGCCCAAGGAGGGGCTGGCCCTGCTCAACGGCACGCAGGTCTCCACGGCACTGGCCTTGGCCGGCCTGTTCGCGACCGAGCGGGTGCTGGCGGCCGCCTTCGTCGCGGGCAGTCTCACCGTCGATGCGTGCCTCGGCAGTGATACGCCGTTCGAGGCGCGCATCTCCGCGGTGCGCGGCCACGCGGGACAGATCCGGGCCGCGGCGATCTACCGCGACTTGCTTGCGGGCAGCACGATTCGTGCGTCGCACCTTGAATGCCACCGGGTGCAGGACCCGTACAGCCTGCGCTGCCAGCCACAGGTGATGGGTGCCTGCCTCGACCAGATCGCGCACGCGGCGCAGGTGCTGCTGGTCGAGGCCAACGCCGTGTCCGACAACCCGCTGGTGTTCGCCGACGGCGATGCGATTCTCTCGGGCGGTAACTTTCACGCCGAGCCGGTCGCCTTCGCGGCCGACAACCTGGCACTCGCCATTGCCGAGATCGGCGCGTTGGCCGAGCGACGCATCGCGTTGCTGATGGATGCGAACCTCTCCGGCCTGCCGCCGTTCCTGGTCGAGGATGGGGGCGTCAACTCGGGCTTCATGATCGGGCACGTGACTGCGGCTGCGCTCGCATCCGAAAACAAGGCGCTCGCGCATCCATCGTCGGTGGATTCGCTGCCGACGTCGGCGAACCAGGAAGACCACGTCAGCATGGCCACCTATGCCGCCCGCCGCCTCACCCCGATGGCGGGTAACACCGCGGCGATTGTCGCCATCGAGTTGCTCGCCGCAGCCCAGGGCATCGACCTGCGCCGGCCGCTCGTCACCTCGCCGCGACTCGCCGCGGCGCATGCGCTGGTGCGCGAACGGGTCCGCTTCTGGGATGGCGACCGGGCGTTCGCCCCGGACCTCGCGGCCATGCGCGCACGCGTGGAAGCCGGCGAGTTCCTTCCGTGGGTACCAGAGGGCTTGATCGAAGCGAGGGCAATCGCGAACGGCTGACCGCATTGCCCGTCATCGCGTCGCGGCACGGTCCGGCTTTCGCACACATGCGCGCGAGTGCGACAATGACCGTCCCGGCGCCGGCAAGGAATGCATCATGCATTGCGACGACCCTTCGACCCTGTCCTCTACCGGGCCTGGCACGCGCAAAGCCGATCGCGTGATCCGGGCGCCCCGCGGCACACAGCGCACGGCGAAGAGCTGGCTCACCGAAGCGCCGCTGCGCATGCTGATGAACAACCTCGACCCCGAAGTGGCCGAGAACCCAGCCGAGCTCGTGGTCTACGGCGGCATCGGCCGGGCGGCGCGCAACTGGGAATGCTTCGACGCCATCGTCGATACGCTGCGCCGGCTCGGCGACGACGAATCGCTGCTGATCCAGTCAGGAAAGCCCGTCGGCGTATTCAAGACGCACGCCGACGCGCCGCGCGTGCTCATCGCCAATTCAAACCTGGTGCCGAAGTGGGCGACGTGGGAGCACTTCAGCGAGCTCGACCGCAAGGGCCTCATGATGTTCGGCCAGATGACCGCGGGCTCGTGGATCTACATCGGCAGCCAGGGCATCGTGCAGGGCACGTATGAGACGTTTGCCGAAGCGGGGCGCCAGCACTATGGCGGCGAGCTCGCCGACAAGTGGATCCTTACCGCGGGACTCGGTGGCATGGGGGGCGCGCAGCCGCTCGCGGCCACCATGGCGGGCGCCTCGATGCTCACCATCGAATGCCAGCCCTCGCGCATCGAGATGCGCCTCGCCACGCGTTATCTCGACCGGCGGGCGCGCGATCTCGACGACGCGCTTGCCATCATCGCGGATGCGTGCGCCACGAAGCAACCGGTGAGCGTGGGGCTCGTCGGCAACGCGGCGGAAGTGCTGCCTGAACTCGTGCGCCGCAAGGTGCGTCCGCACATGGTCACCGACCAGACCTCCGCGCACGATCTCGTCTACGGTTACCTGCCGGCCGGGTGGACCATCGAGCGCTGGCGTGCCGCGCAAGGCGACGAGGCGGCCCACGCTGGACTGGTCAGCGCCGCCAAGGCGTCCATCCGCGGCCACGTGGAAGCGATGCTCGCCTTCCAGCGCGCCGGGGTTCCGACGTTCGACTACGGCAACAACATCCGTCAGGTCGCGTTCGACGAGGGGGTCACCGACGCGTTCGCCTTTCCAGGATTCGTGCCGGCCTACATCCGGCCGCTGTTCTGCGAAGGGAAGGGGCCGTTCCGCTGGGTGGCGCTCTCAGGCGATCCCGAGGACATTCGCAAGACCGACCGCGCGATCGCCGCGCTCTTTCCAGACAACGAGAACCTGCAGCGCTGGCTTGCACTGGCCGGCGAGCGCATCGCCTTCCAGGGTTTGCCGGCCCGCATCTGCTGGCTGGGGCTGGGCGAGCGGCATCGGGCCGGCCTCGCGTTCAACGACATGGTGCGTTCGGGCGAACTCAAGGCACCGATCGTGATCGGTCGCGACCATCTCGACACCGGCAGCGTGGCCTCGCCCAATCGGGAGACCGAGGCGATGCAGGATGGCTCCGATGCAGTGTCCGACTGGCCGCTGCTCAACGCGCTGCTCAATACGGCGGGCGGCGCGACCTGGGTCTCGCTGCATCATGGCGGCGGCGTCGGCATGGGCTACTCGCAGCATGCCGGCGTGGTCATCGTTTGCGACGGCACGGAGGCCGCGGCGCGGCGCATCGAACGCGTGCTGTGGAACGATCCCGCTTCGGGCGTCATGCGCCACGCCGACGCGGGCTATCCACAGGCGATCGAGGTGGCGCGAGACCACGGCCTCGACCTGCCGATGCTGGGCCGCGGCTAGCGTCAGTCACGGGCCAGGCCCAACGGTTCCAGTCCATCCCCGCTGCGACCCGATGCCGGCCCCAACCAGTCGACCTCTTTCGCTTGCAACCGCAAGCCCATGCGTGTGGCCGCGGTCGACAGTGCCCGGACCGTCGCGTACGTCAGGCGCCGTGCGTCGCGCGCCACCTTCGCCGGCCCATGGCGGTACAGGAGCAGCAGCAATGCGATCAGCGTGCCGCCGGGCAGCAGGATTTCGATCAGCACGTACGGTCCCACCCGTTGCAGTGCCTGTCCCATTCCATCCATGCCTTGTCTTGCTTTACCGTCCATCACCTACTCCGTCGTGGTCGAGCGGCAGTCGCCGCGAACATTCCCGCTCGAAGCCGTCGGTGGTGCGATGCAGGGTCCTCGCCTGCCCGGTGGATCGGGAATGTGTGTACTGTGGGGCGCGAGCGCTGGCGGATGGCTGACGTTTGGCGCGGCTTGCGCCGCGGCCGGCAGTGGCTGCGGATTCTCCGGGCGTAGTTGAACTAAGCATATGATATGTATGACTAAATGTATGCCGCCTGATGGTGAGCCGCGCGTCCTTCCGCATCGGCGTGGCCGATCGGCTGCGCGCTGACGCCAGCACTTACAG
The DNA here is from genome assembly GCA_963756765.1 of uncultured beta proteobacterium. Classification (GTDB taxonomy): domain Bacteria; phylum Pseudomonadota; class Gammaproteobacteria; order Burkholderiales; family Casimicrobiaceae; genus VBCG01. The sequence continues at coordinate 233,659 of CAVWPC010000004.1, forward strand.
GTGACTTACCGAAGCGACGGCGTGGCTCAGGCGCCCACCGAAACGTCCCGGAACTCCTGGTTGCCGATGGTCATCATCGCGATGGGCCAGGCGCAGATGTCGCTCAATATCAATGCCCTGCCGGTATCGATCGGGGGGATCGTCGCCGAATTCGATGTGCCGGCAACGACCGTCGGCACGGCCATCGTTGCCCACGCCATCGCGGTCGCCGGATTTACGATGCTGGGCGCCAAGCTGGGCCAGAAGTTCGGTTCGCTCACGGTGTTCCGGATGGGCACCGTGGTGCTGCTTGCCGCGATGGGACTCATGACCCTGAGCCCGAGTATTGCCGCCGTGATTGCCGCGCAGGTCGTCGCCGGACTCGCGGCCGCGGCGATCGTGCCCACGTTGGTCGTGATGATCGCCCACAACTATTCCGGTGCGCAGCAGGCTCGGGCGCTCGGGATCCTGGGTGCCGTACAGGCAATGGCGGCCGTCACGGCGTTCTTCGTCGCCGGCGTGGTTGGGTCGCTTCTGGGTTGGCGTTACGCGTTCGGGCTGGTGATCCCCTTCGCCGCACTCACGCTGCTCTTCAGTCTGCGCCTGGAATCCGTTCCGAGGGCTCCGCAGGTGACCATCGACGGTGTCGGCGCCGTGCTGGCCGCCCTCGCGACGGCTCTCATCACCCTGGGCATCAACTGGATCTCCGACTGGGGGCCGGTGCTCGCCAGCGCCATGGCGCCAGCGAGTGTGCTGGGTCTGTCGCCCGCACTGGTGATGGCGGTCGCAGGCATCGTCTGCGTCCAGCTCTTCGTTGCCCGAGCCCACGGGCGACAGGCCCGCGGTCAGGTGCCTTTGCTCGCGCTGCAAGTCATCGAGTCGCCGCGCGAGCGCGCGGCGGTGGTCTCGATGCTCGCGATCTTCACCCTCGGCAGCGCGCTGACGTTTCTCGTGCCGCTCTACATCCAGATGGTGCAGGGCCGCTCGAGCCTCGAGACTGCCGTGGCGATGATTCCCTATCAGCTCTCGGTGTTCGTGTCCGCAATTTTTGTCCTTGGCCTCTACGATCGCCTGACGCCGCGCCAAATCGCGCGCTGTTCGTTCGTGCTGGTGTCGGGGGCCCTGGCGTTGCTGGCCGTGGTGATCAACAACGAATGGAGCAATCTGCTCGTCGTCTGTGGCCTGATCATGTTCGGGCTGGGACAGGGCGCACTGTCCACGCTGCTGTTCAACGTATTGGTCGTGTACGCGCCGAAGGAGTTCGCCGGCGACGTAGGTTCGCTGCGGGGCACGATCAAGAATCTCGCAACCGGCGTGGGCACCGCGCTGGCCGGCCTGCTGGCGGTTAGCCTCCTCGCGGCGAATATCGAGCGCAGCCTGGTGAACAATTCCGCGATTCCGCCGGCCCTCATCAAGCAGGTCGACCTCGATCGCGCAAACTTCGTGAGCAACGCGAGGCTCAAGGACGTGATGATGGGCACTTCGGCCACCGCTGCGCAGGTCGATGAAGCCGTGCGCATCAACGCCGACGCGCGCCTGCGCGCGCTGAAGGTCTCGTTCCTGCTGCTCGCGGGCGTCGCCCTGCTGATGATCAGCCCGGCAGGACGGCTTCCGGGCTATACCCGTGGCGCCAGCGGAGGCGGGCGGGCGGCCGGAGGATGACCGCGCGCCATGCCGCGCGCGTAAACCTTTGGAGGATTTACGAAACGGTGGATTGACGCTATGGTCGGCGGGCTTTCTGGCAAGTCCTCTGGCCGCTGCCCAGGGCGCCCGGGGAGTGCGATTTCCCAAGGAGAATTGAATGGCAATGAATACCGAGTTGCGCGCAGTCCTGATGGCCACATGTGCTGCGCTGGCATTCGCATGGGGAGGGGTCCACGCGCAGGAAGTTCCAGTGGTCACCGGCGACCACTGGACGAAATCCAGTGAACAGGTGAAAAAGGCCTATCTGATCGGCATCGCGAACGCGGTCCAGGTCGAGCGGGCGTACGCCGGCGGCAATCCGCCCTCCGATGCGCAAAGCGTCTTTCCGCGACTGACCCGCGGCCTGCGTGGGCAAACGCTCGACAGCGTTCGCGAAGCGCTCGATGCGTATTACGCGAAGAACCCCGACAAGATGCAGCGCCCGGTGATCGAAACCCTTTGGTTCGAGATCGTCGTGCCCGGACTCAACAAGCCCTGACCGCGGAGACTGAACATGAAACGACTTGGCTGGATTGCGGCGACGGCAACCGTCGCGGTGGTGGTCGGCTGCACCAACATGACGCCGCAGCAGCAGGGGACGATGAGCGGCGCGGCGATCGGCGCTGGCGCCGGTGCGGGCATCGCGGCCATCTCGGGCGGTAACGCGTGGACCGGGGCCGCCATCGGCGGCGTCGCCGGTGGTATCGCGGGAAACATCAGAGGCGGCCGGGTGCAATAGTTCTGTCCAGCGTCGGCGCGGGGATGGCGGCAGCGTTGTCGTTCTGTTCCGCGCCGCTACTTTCCGCTCCGTAGTGCGAGCCACCAACATGCATGGCCACCGGCTCGTCCATCATGCGTACGCGTTTGACCGGGCGACGCCATGAGCGACGCGTTCCCTGTCACGCCTGCCGGAGGTGCGCTCCATGCCGGCTGGTTGACCGATTTCACCGCGCGCGCGCCGCCGCTGGAAATGCGCATGGCGCTGGGCAAGGCGCTGCGCGCGAAGGTACCGCACGACGCGCACGCTGACTATCGTCCTGCGCACGGGCGCGGCGATCCGATCGCCGTGCTCGAGGAGCAGGCGAAGTCGCGCCTGCCGTTTCTCGTGCCGATCCGCCATGCGCGAATGCTCGCCAGTCCATTCGCGTTCCTGCGCGGATCCGCAGCGGTGATGGCGGCTGATCTCGCCGATTCACCGGTGTCAGGATTGACGGTGCAGGCGTGCGGTGACGCGCACCTGGCCAACTTCGGCGTGTTCGCTTCGGCCGAGCGAAACCTCGTATTCGGCATCAACGACTTCGACGAAACACAGCCAGGGCCCTGGGAATGGGACCTGAAGCGGCTGGCGGCGAGCATCGTGGTGGCGGGGCGCTTTCTTGGGGTCGACGGGTCGTCCTGCGCGGATGCGGCGCGGGCAGGGGTGAGGAGTTATCGCAAGCACATGCGCGAGTACGCGCGCATGTCGCACCTCGATGTCTGGTACTCGCGTATCGGAGAAGCGGGCATTCTCGAGGTGGTTTCGCCGGACGCGCGCGAGGGCGCGCGGCGCATCCTCGACAAGGCGCGGCGGCGCAATCACCTGCAGGTGCTCGGCAAGATGGCGGAACTGATCGACGACCAGCACCACATCGTCGAGGACAAGCCGCTCATCGTCCGCGAGACGCATACGGCTGAAGGACACCCGATCGCGAAGGCGGTCGACCATGCACTGCATCTGTACTTCGAGTCGCTCCCGGAGGAGCGCCGGGTGCTGTTCGCACGTTACCGGGTGGCCGATGTGGCGCGGAAGGTCGTGGGCGTGGGCAGCGTCGGTACCCGGTGCTGGATCGTGCTGCTCGAAGGCAACGACGGCGACGATCCGCTTTTCCTGCAATACAAGGAGGCGCAGCGCTCGGTCCTCGCGCCTTACGTCGATGCGCCGCCATGGGACTGCGAGGGCAGGCGCGTGGTCGTGGGGCAGCGGTTGATCCAGGGCGCCCCGGACATCTTCCTGGGCTGGGGCATCCAGATCGACGGTACCCACTTCTACATCCGGCAACTGCGTGACATGAAGGGCAGTTGGGAATTCGATCCCACCAGGACCCGCGCGAAGCGGCTCCCGGAGTACTGCAAGCTCTGCGGCTGGGCGCTTGCATTGGCGCACGCCAAGTCGGGTGACGCCGCGATGATCGCCGGTTACCTCGGCGGAAGTGATGGCATGGACGACGCTGTGGGCCGGTTCGCCTTGGCCTATTCCACGCAGACCGAGCGCGATCACGATGCTCTGGTCAAGGCCGCGCGAACCGGGCGCATCAAGGTCGCCAGAGGCACCTGACGGTTGGCGAGTCGCGCACAAACCCTTGCGCGTGCCAAGTGTTCGCATTAACCTGCGGGGGACACAGCAGGGGGAACTAGCGATGCAACTGACGCCGCGCGAATTCGACAAGCTCATCATCTATATGCTGGCCGAAGTTGCCCTGAAGCGAAAAGCCAAGGGCATCAAGCTCAACCATCCCGAGGCCGTCGCGATCATCTCCGCCAGCGCGCTCGACGGCGCTCGGGCTGGCAAATCGATCGAGGAAGTCACCACCGAGGCGCGCACCGCGCTTACGAAAGACGACGTGATGGAAGGCGTCGCCGACCTGATTCCGATCGTCCAGGTCGAGGCGGTCTTTACCGATGGCAGTCGCCTCGTCACCGTGCACACGCCGATCCAGTAACGCGAGTCCAAGGAGCTACCGATGGCCGAAGTGAAGGCGGGTCCCTCGATCGCTGCCAATGTCGATCCGGCGACGGTGAAGGGTGGTGCCGGGGTTGGCGGCTACGTGTGCCATGCCGACCCCGTCACCTTTCACGACCGGTTGCCGGTCACCAAGCTCAAGGTGCGCAACACCGGGGACCGGCCGGTACAGGTGGGATCGCACTTCCACTTCTTCGAAGTCAATCCCGCGCTCGAGTTCGACCGGGCGGCGGCATTCGGCCAGCATCTCAATATTCCGGCATCGACCGCGCTGCGCTTCGAGCCGGGAGACGAGCGCGAAGTCAAGCTCGTGCCCTACGGGGGCAAGCGTGCCGTGTACGGCTTCAACAATCTCGTCGACGGGCCGACGTCGGGCAAGGCGGGCGCCGCGCAGAAGACGAAGTCGGTCGCCCTGGCCGCACGACGCGGATTTCGCTCCAAGGCGTGATGCGCTGTTCGGCGCCGCGTACCCTGACTCCACCGCCCAACGCAATCACGGATCCGACCCATGGCAAAGATTTCGCGCAACGAGTACGTGGGCATTTTTGGCCCCACGACGGGTGACCGCATTCGACTCGGCGATACCGGGCTCTATGTAGAAATCGAGCGGGACCTGCGCGGGCCGTCCGGCGATGAAATCGTCTTCGGCGGCGGCAAGAGCCTGCGCGAAGGCATGGGCATGGACAACCGGCTGACGTATGGAGGTGGCGCGCCGGACCTCGTAATTACCAACGTCACGATCATCGACGCCATCCAGGGTGTCGTGAAAGCCGACGTCGGCATCAGGGGTGGGCGCATCTGCGCCATCGGCAAGGCCGGCAATCCGCAGACGATGGATGGCATCACACCAGGGTTGGAGTGTGGCCTCGCCACCGATGCGATCTCGGGCAATCACCTGATCCTGACCGCGGCCGGCATCGATTCGCACATCCACTTCATCTCGCCGCAACAGGCGCAGGCGGCACTGTCCAACGGCACGACTACGCTGATCGGCGGCGGCACCGGGCCCACCGATGGATCCAACGCCACGACGGTAACGCCGGGCCCCGGCAACATCACCAACATGCTGCGCGCGTTCGAAGGCTGGCCGGTGAATGTCGGCATTCTCGCCAAGGGCCACGGACACGGCAAGACGGCGCTGGTGGAGCAGATCGAGGCGGGCGCGGTCGGGTTCAAATGCCACGAGGACTGGGGCACGACACCCGCCGTTCTGCGGTCGGCGCTGACCGTGGCCGACGAGATGGACGTCCAGGTATGCATGCACACCGATACCCTCAACGAGTCGGGGTTCGTCGAGAACACGATTGCGGCGTTCGAGGGGCGCACCATCCATTCGTTCCACACCGAGGGTTCCGGTGGCGGTCACGCGCCGGACATCATCAAGGTTTCAGGGTTGCCGAATGTCCTTCCGGCGTCGACGAATCCGACGCTGCCTTACGGCGTCAACTCGCAGGCCGAGCTCTACGACATGATCATGGTGTGCCACCATCTGTCGCCGGACATCCCATCGGATGTGGCCTTCACCGAGAGCCGCATCCGCGCCGAGACCATTGCCGCGGAGAACGTGCTCCACGACATGGGCGTGATCTCGATCTTCTCCTCCGATTCGCAGGCTATGGGCCGGATCGGCGAGTGCTGGCTGCGCACGATCCAGACGGCCGACGCGATGAAGACCGGACGCGGCAAGCTGCCCGAGGACGCGCCGGGTAACGACAACTTCCGCGTGCTGCGCTACGTGGCGAAGATCACCATCAATCCGGCAGTGGCACATGGCATTTCGCATGTGCTCGGCTCGGTGGAAGTGGGCAAGATCGCCGACCTGGTGCTCTGGGAGCCGGGCTTCTTCGGCGCCAAGCCCAAGATCGTATTGAAGGGCGGCGTGATCAACTGGGCGGTGATGGGCGATCCGAACGCGTCGCTGCCCACGCCGCAGCCCACGTATTACCGGCCCATGTTCGGCAGCTACGGGCAGCTGCTGTCCTCGACCTGCGTCACCTTCGTGTCGCAGGCCGCGCATTCTGCCGGTATCGCGGACAAGCTCAACCTGTCGCGGCAAGTCATGCCCGTGCACAATACGCGCAAGATCGGCAAGAAGGACATGGTGCGCAATTCCGGCACCCCGACGATCGAGGTTTCGCCGGAGACCTTCGCCGTCACCGTGGATGGTGTCCATGCGACAGTGCCGCCGCTGAAGTCGATCGCACTCAACCAGAAATATTTCTTCAGCTGACGGCCTGCCCTTGATCCTCATCGAAAAAGTACTCGGCAACACAAACGATCCGGCGTGGGCGACGCGCATCGCGGAAGGGACCTTCGAGCCCCTCGCCCTCGATCACTGGGAGGCGCAGAAAAACCGCTTTCGCAAGCAGACGGCGAGCGGTGTCGAAGTCGCGGTTTCGCTCGATCGAGGTGCGTTCCTGCGTGACGGCGATGTGTTGCTGTGGGATGCGGCCACGGGTCGAGGCGTCGTGGCGCGGATCAGCCTGCGCGACGTGATGATCATCCACCTCGATCACCTGGCCGGACAGCCTGCCGAGTACGCGATGCGCACTTGCGTCGAGCTGGGGCATGCGCTCGGCAACCAGCACTGGCCGGCACTAGTCAAGGACACGCGCGTGTTCGTGCCGCTGACCGTCGATCACAAGGTGATGGCGTCGGTAATGAACACGCACCGATTCGAAGGCATTCGCTACGAGTTCGTGCCGGGCGACGATATCGTGCCGTACCTGGCGCCGCACGAGTCGCGGCGTCTCTTCGGTGGTGCGGAGGGTCCGGTGCACACGCATACGCAGGACCGTTACGTCGCGGTCGACCCGGATACGGGACGCGTGCATGGCCGCTCGCCCGTGCGCGCTTCTGCGCACTCGCACGCCCATTCGCACACCGACGCCGACTCTGCCTGAGTGAAGTTGGCGGCAGCCAGCGGAGGCGCCGTCCGCTGACCGCGAAACCGGACGCCATGCGAGGAATTCGCATGGCGTGTCGCACCGGGTGCTTCACCGCTTCGCTCGCAGATCATGAGGGGATCGAATGAAGGCGATTCTGGCATCGTGGGAGGCAAGGTGCGAGGCATCGGCGGCGCTGCGTTTCGTCGACATGAACCTGCGCGGCGTCGGGCAGGTGATGTTCCAGGACAACCCGCTAACCGGGTTGCTGTTCCTCGCCGCCATCGGCTGGGGGTCGTTCGCTGCCGGCGTGCCGGAGGTCGTGCTGTGCGGGATCGTGGCCGTGATCGTCGCCACGCTGACGGCACAGTGGCTACGCGTCGACCCGGAAGCGCTGCGCGCCGGCCTCTACGGGTACAACGGCGTGCTCGTGGGACTCGCGCTGGCAACCTTCCTGGCGCCCGGGCCGCTGCTGTGGGCCTATGTGGTGCTGGGCGCCGCCGTCTCGGTCGTGGCGACGCTCGGCACCGCCAATGCGGTGAAGCCCTGGGGTGTGGCGGCGCTGACGTTTCCGTTCGTGCTGGTCACCTGGCTGCTGCTGCTCGCGACCTACGGATTCGAGGGCCTCGCGGGCAGTGCGTTGCCCGCCGCGGCCGTCGTCACCCCGTTCGAGTCGATGGCGGCCACGCGACTCGAGATAGGCGCATTCGTGCAAGGCGTACTGCTCAGCATTTCGCAGGTTTTTCTGAAGGGCAGCGGCGTGGCTGCGCTGCTGCTGCTGGCGGGGCTCGCCGTCAACTCGATCGCGGCCTCGGTTTTCGCGCTCGGCGGCGCGATCATTGCGGTCATTGCCGCGCACGCGCTTGGCGCCGAGAGTGATCTCATTTCCGGGGGCCTGCTGGGCTTCAGCCCGGTGCTGACGGCGATCGCGCTGGGCACCGTGTTCTACACCCCCGGCGCGCGGGTCGTCGCGTACGCGGCTTTGGGTACGGTGTTCACCGTCGTCGCGCAGGCCGCATTCAACGTTGCGTTGACACCGCTGGCGATTCCCGCGCTCACTGCGCCGTTTGTTCTCGTGTCGTGGTTGTTCCTGCTGCCGCGGCAATGCCTCGCGCGTACGAAGGCCGATCCTGCGAGTTCCTGACGTCACTCCGTAGGGAGTCCGTCAGCCTGCATTGTCCTGTCGATCGACCGGCGGCGCGGACGCGGCGGGCGTGGCAGGCACGGCAGGCGCTTTCGGCCGATCGTCGTCCTGAATGCGCTTGATCGCCATGATGACCGGGACGAGAACCGCAGCCACGATGCCCGCGGCGAACCCGTTGTTATAGAGATTGAGACCCGCGTGCAACGAGCCGACGCTGGTCGCCGCAGACGAGTGCACGACGCCAGCCACAATGCCCCAATGCCAGCCGAACCGCCCGGCGATTGGCGCCAGGGTCGTGCCGAACAGTGCCGCCAGCAGGATCGCGGGGTCGGCGGCACCCCACGGCTTCGCCAGCGAGCCCAGGAAGACGCCGAACATGATCGGGACGATGTTGCGCGAATGCTTGCCGAACGCCGCGAAGCCCACGATGGTCAAGATCGCGCCGATCACCGGACCGTTCAGGTCGCCACCGACCAGCAGGACGTAGATGGTGCCGATCGCGCCGGTAAGGCCCATGTTGGCAAGCGTGGGTCCGAAACCCGCCAGCGCGATGAAGTCCGTCGGTGCGCGACCGGACTCGGCCATGATTTCGCGCAGGCGTTGCAGCAGCGCGCGGTCGAGGAAAAAGCCGATCCCGATCATCGACACGAACAACAGCGCCAGGAAGGTTGCGAGGATCCGATTGTTGCCCGTGGTCCAGATCATCACCGGGTCGGGCACGAAGCCATAGGACTTGTAGGTCGCGACGACCAGCGTGCCGACGATGCCGGCGGTAAATCCCATGTTGTAAAGGCTGAAGCCTCCGTGCGCCTTGAAAAGCTGCGCGGCGGACGGCGCCAGAATGAAGCCGATGAGAAGGCTGGTCACCACCGCCAGCGGCGCGCTCGCCGCGAGCGGCAGTGCACTGCTGAACAGGATTTCCGAGAAGACCGGCGCGAGTGCCGCGCCGAAAAACGCCGTGTTGATGTGCGCCGAGAAGGGTTCGCCTTTGAAGCGCGCATAGAGGAGGACCCCGAGGACGATCGACCAGACATTGAGCAGGTTCTTGCCGAATAATCCGAAACCCAGGACCAGGAACAGGCAGGCGACCGCCGAACCGGTGATTCGTGCGTTCGTGACGCGATACACGAGGCATGCACACAGCGTGAGCAGGCCCGCGTTCACGCATGCGGCGCCGATGCCACCGATGCCGAAATAGTCGGTAAGCAGCGCGTCACGGGTGGTGAGGATTTCGGCCAGACCGCGCAACACGGCGCCGGGACCATCGACGGCAAGTCCGAACACGATGAACGCGGTGGCGTACCCGGCCACGACGCGCAGGATGAAGCGTTCCGTGACCGCTACCACCGGCAACGGCGTCTTCTCTGCACTCATGCAGTCAGGCCGGCGAGCCAGGCGTGCATGCGGATGCTTGCCACATGAGTCTCCCCCAATCGATGTTTGGCGAAGAGCATAGGCAATCGACGGACATGCCGCAACCCGCGCAATCTTCGCTCCGGCGTCGATATCGTGACCAGACTCGGCGACCGCGCAGCGGCAGCCGCAAGCGCTGGAACGCCGCTTGCTTAGGATCGTGCATGGATCTCGTTCCGCTCAAATTGGCGGCAGCAAGTCTCGGACTTTCAAGAGGCTACGTGCGCGCCCTGTGCCGCGCGCACCGCGTACCCGGCGCGCTTTTCGACGGTCGCCGCTGGCTGGTGCCGGAAGATGCGCGCGTCATCCGCAAAGCGTCAGACCTCTACCAGTCGGCAGGCGCGCCGGCGTCGGTGGAATCGAGGAAGCAGGCGGAGGTGGAGTCCCGGCTGCGGCGATTGGCCGCCGCGCTGTCGTTGCCCGACGGCGGCACGACTACTGACAAAGGCCACAACGATCAGTAGGCACGACGCCGGGCGCTCTCCCAACATCGCACGGCAAGCTCACCCAGGAGGATTATTGGCGGAAGCATCCGTCGCAAGTCGGGGCGAACCGTTTGCCTGATGCCGCGGATGATACGGCGCGCGCACCGGCAGTGCGTCGATCGAACTGTCGTTGGCGGCGCCGATTCGGGAATGAGCGTGCGCAGCATTTTGCATGGCGGGTGCGCCGAGTCGTCGACCGACGTTCAACAACTCGGCCAGCGTCCGGGATTCGAGCTTTCGCATGAGTCGCGAACGGTGCACCTTGATCGTGCCCTCCCGGCTGTCCAGGGCAGCAGCGATTTCCTTGTTGCGCATGCCGGCGCGCAGGCACGTATAGACTTGCATTTCACGCGCCGTCAGCCGCGCCAGAAGCGCATGCACGTGCGCGCGCTGCGACCGCATGCTTCTCCATTCGTCGGTCCGCGCAAATGCATGCTCGAGCGCAGCGTCCAGTGCTTCGCCGGACACCGGCTTGGAAAGGAAGTCGATGGCCCCAGCCTTCATTGCCATGACCGCCGTCGCAACGTCGCCGTCTTCGCCGATGACGATGATCGGGACGGCTTCGCCATCCCGCGCAATGCGATCCTGCCATTCGCTGCCATTGGGCTCGTCACGGCGCGCGTCGACCACCAGGCAGTCCGGGTCTGGAGTTCCGACCGAACATGACGTGGCGACGCTGACGAATGTGCGGACACAATGGCCTTGGTCGCCGAGGTGGCGCTCCAGTGCGGAACGCACGGCGACATCGTCGTTTACGACATGAATGACCCGGGCACAACCCATGGCGGGCTCCGTCAGTGGTTCGAGAGATGCGCCGCGTCCGCTCAACCTTTGAGGACGCGGCGTATTTGAGGAACAGGCAGGTCCACAGGAGTTCAAGCGAGCTCGAGCCCCAGCTCGAGTCGTTTGCACCTGCCATAGCTAAGAATAGACGGGCGGTCGTTCGCGGACAATGCGCGCGGGACATGGACAGTGAACGGCCATGCAAACTGGAATTGAGGCATTACCTTTTGGTTATGACTCGGGATCGTCAGGCTCGGCGCGTCCTTGGCCGCATCGCAGTTCCCGCACGCTCTTGCCGCCCAGGTTCACAATCCGTCGCTTAACGCGACACCCGCGCCGATCGTGGTCTGCTTCCAGTTGTAGTCGATCAGGCTCTCGCCGTATCCTGAAAATACCTGCACATAGCCACGGAACAGGCCAAGCAGCGGCGGTGACGTCCACGCAAACTGGACGGCGCCCTTGCCGGTGCTCAGGTTGCCGCGGATACCGGCCGCAAAGCTGTTGTCGCGCCAGCGGTACAGTCCGGTGATCTCGCCATGACCGTAGTAGTCGGTGATGTCCGGATTGTCGTCGTCGTCTTCGTTTTCTTTCAGCCGGTACCAGACCTTGCCGAAAAGCGCGAGATTCTCGCGCTCGACCCCGAATTGCGCAAACAACCGGTCCCAACTGCGGGACAGCGTATCGGTACGTCCATTCGACTGGTGGTTGTACCCTGCATTGAGCAATTTCCAGCGAAACCCGGCCCCAAGGTCGATATCAGGCCCCCAGCTCACGAACACCTCGGGCATGTAGTTGGTCTCGCGGAACGGGCGCGACGTGTCGCCGTTGTACACCTGCCACTGGTTTTGCTGCGTGTAGCCGACCCAGGCGCCGAACTTGCGGTCATCGGTGGTCCAGAGGCGTGATTTGAAACTCAGCTGGAACTTGGCCTCGGTCGAGTTGAGATCCGGCGGCGGCTCGCCCAAAGCCTCGGTGAGGGGCAGGTAGGGCGCGTTGTTGACCTTGTTCGTGTACCGGCCGAAGAGCAGGTAGTTGGCGTTGTAGAAGCGAATGTCGAAGCGAGGCGAAGAAGGATCGAAATCCCACGAGGTATCGATCATGGATTTCGAGGTCCTGCCCGCCACTTCGCGAGCCGCGGCATCGGCCGTTGCGATAGGAAGGTTGACCCCGGGAGGTGTATCGCCAGTCGATGCGGCGGCCGCGGATGCGGGCGGATTTGTCCGTGCCGCGGATCCCGCGTCACGTCCACTCACAGTGTCGTAGCACGCGAGGCGTTCGGAGGCGGAACTGATGTGATGACAGTCGGCCGAACTCGCCGGTGCGGCTTGTGCCAACGCGACGCCCGGAAGGCCGACCACTGCAAGGACGATCGTAGACGCGCAATCCCGGGCACGCGCAGCCCAATGCGAAACATTCATGTGAGAGTTCCCAAGCTGGAAATGTCAGACCGTTATTGACGTACGTTGTTGACGTAACTTCTGCGCCGCGCCACCCGCGTGAGGCCGGAGATTGCCATAACCGTGTCATGACGAGGGCATGACTGGCCTGCTGCGCGCGAATGTATGCCATTGGTGTACTGGACGATAACCTCGGCACCGTATAGCGTAACGGGCTCCGGAATCGTCAGCGGAGCGCAAATGGCGTCCACAGAACAAAAAATGTCTCGGATGCAGCTCACGGCGATGGTCGTGGGCGGCATGGTCGGCGCAGGCATCTTCTCGCTCCCCAGGACCTTCGCGAACGCCACCGGGCCGCTCGGCGCGGTCATCGCGTGGATCATCGCCGGTACCGGCATGTACATGCTGGCGCGCGTGTTCCAGGCGCTGGCGGAACGCAAGCCAGACATCGATGCCGGCGTCTTCGCCTATGCGAAGGCAGGCTTCGGCGACTACCCCGGCTTCATCTCGGCCTTCGGCTACTGGATCGGCAGCTGCATCGGCAACGTCTCGTACTGGGTGCTGATCAAGTCGACGCTGGGCGCGTTCTTCCCGATCTTCGGCGACGGCAACACGGCGATCGCGATCGCGTTCGCCTCGGTCGGCATCTGGCTGTTTCACTTCCTCATTCTGCGCGGCGTGCAGCAGGCGGCGTTCATCAACAGCATCGTCACGGTGGCCAAGATCATTCCGATCATGGTCTTCATCGTGCTCGCGTTCGTCGCCTTCAAGCTGGACCTCTTCCGCTTCAATCTCTATGGCGGCGACCTGACAACGGGCCTGTTCGAGCAGGTCAAGGCGACGATGCTCGTCACGGTGTTCGTGTTCATCGGCATCGAAGGGGCGAGCGTGTACTCGCGCTACGCGAAGGAACGCGCCGATGTCGGCAAGGCGACGATCCTCGGCTTCATCATCGTCACTGGCCTGATGGTGCTCGTGACCTTGCTGCCCTATGCCGTGCTGCAGCGCGCGGATATCGCCGGATTGCGCCAGCCGTCGATGGCGGGCGTGCTCGAGTCGGTGGTCGGCCCCTGGGGCGCGATTTTCGTCAGCGCGGGGCTCATCGTCTCGGTGCTCGGTGCTTACCTCGCCTGGGCGCTGATCTGTGCCGAGGTAATGTTCGCAGCGGGCAAGTCCGAGGACATGCCCAAAGCGTTCGCCCGGGTCAACAAGAACAATGTGCCGGTCGTGGCCCTGTGGGTGACGAGCATCATCATCCAGCTCATCGTGATCACGACCTACTGGTCGAACGACGCGTTCGCGCTGATGCTCAACCTGACCAGTGCGACGACGCTGATTCCTTACCTGTTCGTCGCCGCCTATGGCCTGATGATCGCGCAGCGTGGCGAAACCTATGAGGTGCTGCCTCAGGAACGCCGGCGCGACCTGATCCTCGCCTCGCTGGCCGTCATCTATACGCTGTTCATGATCTACGCCGGCGGCTTGAAGTTCATCCTGCTTTCCGCCATCCTGTTCGCGCCGGGCACGGTGCTGTACTTCATCGCGCGGCGCGAACGGGGCAAGCCCGTTTTCGACAAGACTTCGGATTGGGTCGTTTTCGGCATCATCGTCGCCGCTGCCATCTACGGCGTCTATGGTCTCGCGACCGGGTCCATCACCATCTAGCTCGACGAACACTCGGAGTTCAATATGGCAAATGCAAACGAAACCAAGTTCGGCGTGTACTCGGAAGTCGGCCAGCTGCGCAAGGTCATGGTGTGCGCGCCAGGGCTCGCCCACTCGCGGCTGACGCCGTCCAATTGCGACCAGCTGCTGTTCGACGACGTGCTGTGGGTCGAGAACGCCAAGCGGGATCACTTCGATTTCATCACCAAGATGCGCGACCGCGGCGTCGAGGTGGTCGAGATGCACAACCTGCTGGCGGAGACCGTGGCGGTGCCCGAGGGCAAGAAGTGGATCCTCGACAACCAGGTCGTGCCCGACCAGGTGGGCTTAGGCTTCATCGATGAGCTGCGCAGCTACCTCGAGGGCCTCGACAATCGCAAGCTCGCCGAAACCCTGATCGGCGGGCTCTCGACGCACGACTTTCCGGAGTCGGTCGGCGGCGCCGCGCTCAAGGTGGTCAAGGAAGCGGCCGGTGTCACCGAGTACCTGCTGCCGCCGCTGCCGAATACGCTGTACACGCGCGACACGACGTGCTGGATTTACGGCGGCGTCACGCTCAATCCGCTGTACTGGCCGGCGCGGCACGAGGAAACCGTGCTCACCACGGCGATCTACAAGTTCCACCCCGATTTCGCCGGTAAGGTGAACGTATGGTGGGGCGACCCGACCCAGGATCACGGCCTGGCGACGCTGGAAGGCGGCGACGTGATGCCCATCGGCAAAGGCAACGTGCTGATCGGAATGAGCGAGCGCACGTCGCGGCAGGCGATCAGCCAGTTGGCGGCGACGTTGTTCAAGAAGGGCGCGGCCGAGCGCGTGATCGTGGCGGCGATGCCCAAGATCCGCGCCGCGATGCACCTCGATACCGTGTTCACGTTCGCCGATCGGGATTGCGTGCTGCTGGCCCCGGACTTCCTCGCCAAGACCACCACGTTCTCGTACCGCCCGAGCGACCATCCGAGCGGCGTCGAACTGCACAACGAGAAGAAGCCGTTCGTCGAAGTCGTCCGCGAGGCGTTGGGATTGAAGAAGCTGCGCGTGGTCGAGGCCGGCGGCAGCGACTACCAGCGTGAGCGCACGCAATGGGACAGCGGTGCGAATCTCGTCTGCGCATCGCCGGGCGTCGTCTATGCCTACGATCGCAATACGTACACGAACACGCTGCTGCGCAAGGAAGGTATCGAAGTGATTACCATCGTCGGCGCGGAGCTGGGCCGGGGCCGGGGCGGTGGTCACTGCATGACGTGCCCGATCATTAGGGACGCCGTGGACTACTAGGTCTTCGCACGCAGGACTTCGATCCCGCCGTGGTTGTCCCTGCGGCGGGATCGACATTTTGACCGGCGTCCAGTACCCGGCAGCCGACCAACGAATCTTGGGCTTGTCTCAGGACCACGCCGTTCCAGGTCCAAGTGAAGTAATATGAACTTGGACGCATTCAAGGTCGATCACGCGTGAAAAGGCCCGAACAACCACAGCCACTCACGTTGACCGAAGCGGTGCTCCCGGTCGCCAGCCTCATCCTGCTGGTCGCGCTGTCGTACATCCTGTTCGGTGACGCAGGCGCGGGCGGGCCTAATCAGGTGGCACTCGTCGTCGCGACGATGATCGCCGTGTTCATCGCCTGGCGCCGCGGGCATACGCTCGAGTCGCTGGGCGACGCCGCCACGAAGAGCGTCAGCACGGGCATCGGCGCCATCTTCATCCTGTTTGCCGTGGGTGCGCTGATCGGCACGTGGGCCATGAGCGGCACGCTCGTCGCGATGGTTTACTACGGCCTGCAACTGCTGAGTCCGAATTATTTCTACGTCACCGCGTGCGCGATATGCGGCATCGTGTCCGCCAGCATCGGCAGCTCCTGGACCGTCGTCGGTACGATCGGCATCGGCTTCATGGGCATCGCGTACAACATGGGCTTGAACCCCGCCATCGCGGCCGGCGCGATCATCTCCGGGGCCTATTTCGGTGACAAATCGTCCCCGCTCTCGGATTCGGCCAACCTCGCAGCGGCGGCCGCGGGCGTGAATCTGTATCAGCATATCCGGGAGACCGTGCTCACCTCGCTGGCCGCGCTGGCCGTCGCGCTCGCGATCTTCCTGGTGCTGGGGCGGCCCGGCGATTTCGACGCGAGCGTGAAGGTTGCCGCCATCGAGGGCGCCTTCCACATTTCACTGTGGCTGTTCCTGCCGCTGCTGCTCGTCGTGGTCCTCGCCGCGTTTCGCTGTCCTCCGTTCACCGCGATATTTCTTGGTGCACTGGCCGGGGGCGTGGTCGCTGTCTTCGCGGCCCCCGACCGTGTGGTCGCGTTTGCGGATCCCGCCGGAACGCTGCCACGGTTCGTCGCGCTGTTCAAAGGGGTCTGGCTGGCGCTGGCGAGCGGCTATCAGTCCTCCACCGGCATCGCGTCCATCGACATGCTGGCATCGCGCGGCGGCATGGACAGCATGCTGAACACGATCTGGCTCATCATCACTGCGCTGGCTTTCGGCGGAGTCGTGGAAAGGGCCGGGGTGCTGGATCGCCTGATCACGCCCATCATCGAGCGGGCAAAGTCGGATGGTACGCTCGTGCTGTCGCTGGTGTCGTCGATCATCGCGACCAACGTGGTGACCGCCGATCAGTACATCGCGATCGTGTTGCCAGGCAGGATGTTCAAGGGTGCGTTCGCGAAGCGAGGACTCGCGCCCGTCGTGCTCTCGCGTACGGTCGGCGACACCGCGACGCCGACCTCGTCGTTGATCCCGTGGAATAGCTGCGGCGCGTACATGGCCGCCACGCTGGGTGTCGCGACGTGGAGCTACGCCCCGTTCGCGTTCTTCTGCATCGTGAGCCCCATCCTGACCGTGCTCATTGCGTATGCCGGCATCCGGATGATGCGAGTCCCGGTGGATGTACCCACGCCGGCATCCGAGGCGCGCCAGTGACCGGCGGACCAGACCGGGCGGCGATCCCGCGCGGGCGCCCTGCGTGAGCGCCTTCCGCACGCAGCGGGCTTCGTACCGTTGCAATGGATCGACGCAAACAAGACAATGAGCGCAATGGCCATGCGATCGAAAGGAAATGTCCCTGTGGACGGTGAATTCGTTGCCCGGAGAAGCGTCCGTTTACCGGGCACCGCATGCCTCGCGCTGGCCGCGATCGCGATGCTCTCCGCTTGTGACCGGGCTGTCGAGGCGCCGGCACCCGAAGTGCGCCCCGTTCGCGTGGTCAAGGTGGAAACGCGTGCCGCCGGCGATACCGTGACGCTGACCGGCGCAGTGCAGGCGGAAAACGAAATCAACCAGTCGTTTCGCATCGACGGGCGATTGATCGAGCGCGCCGTGAGCGTCGGCGACACCGTGCGCCCCGGACAGCTCATCGCCAGGCTCGATCCGCAGAACGAGGAGACGAGTCTGCAGGCCGCGCGCGCGCAGCTGGCCGCGGCCCGCGCGCAGCAGAACGAAGCCAACAACATGTTCGTACGTATGCGCGACCTCGTGGCCGAGAACGCCGTGTCGCGCGCGCAGTTCGACCAGGCCGAGGCGAACCAGAAGGCGGCCGACTCGCGGGTCGAGTCGGCGCAGTCGCAGGTGACACTGGCGGAGAACCGACTGAGCTACACTCGGCTCAATGCGACGACAGGTGGCATCGTGACCGCGCAGGGTGCGGAAGAGGGCGAGGTCGTCGGCGCCGGCCGCATGATCGTCCAGCTGGCTCGCGAAGGCGCGCGCGATGCGGTGTTCGACGTGCCGGCGCGGGTCAAGGATGCGGCGCCGGCGAATCCCGAAATCACCGTGGTGCTCACGTCCGATCCCCAAGTCACCGCGACCGGCCGCGTACGTGAAATTGCGCCGCGCGCGGACCCGGTCACCGGGACCTTTCGCGTGAAGGTGCGGCTCAACAAGCCGCCCCCGGCGATGCGCCTCGGCGCCACGGTGACCGGGCGCATGAAGATCGCCGCGACGCCCGCCATCGAGATTCCGCCGTCGGCGGTGGTCCGTTCCGACCGGCAGGCGGCCGTGTGGATCGTCGATCCGAAAACCTCCACCGTCGCTGCGCGCACGATCGAGATCCGGTCGTCCGATCCTCATCGCGTCGAGGTTGCTTCGGGCCTCGATCCCGGCGATCTCGTCGTCACCGCCGGGGTGCAGGCGCTGCGCGCCGGGCAAAAGGTGCGTTTGCTCGAGACCAGGCCGTGATCGGCCCGAATCTCTCCGAATGGGGCTTGAAACGCCCCTCGCTTGTGGTGTTCCTGATGATCGTGGCCGTGGCCGCCGGTGCATTGTCGTTCCTGCGCCTCGGCCGCGGCGAAGATCCCGCAATCACGATCCGTACGATGATCGTCGCGGCGGCGTGGCCGGGTGCGACGGTCGAAGAGACGCTGAAGCAGGTCACCGAACGGCTCGAGCGGACCCTGCAGGAAACCAAGCATCTCGATACGGTGCGCAGTTACACGACGGCGGGCCAGACGACGATCTTCGTCGACTTAAAACAATCCGCGCCGCCGGCCGAAATCGCCGATGTCTGGTACCAGGTCCGCAAGAACATCGGCGACATGCGCGGCACGCTGCCACAGGGCGTGCTCGGTCCCTTTTTCAACGACGACTTCGGCGATACCTTCGGCATCATCTACGCGTTCACCACCGATGGCTTCACGTTCAGGGAGCTGCGTGACTACGTGGAGGATGCGCGCGCGCGGCTGCTCCACGTGAAGGATGTGTCCAAAATCGAGGTGCTCGGCGCCCAGGACGAGCAGATCTACCTCGAGTTCGACACGCAGAAACTGGCGGGGCTGCGCCTCGACTACGGGAACATCGTCGCGACGCTGCAGGCGCAGAACCTCATCCGGCCCGCCGGGGTGATCCAGACCGCGCAGGAGCGTGTATTCCTGCGCGTGACGGGCGCATTCGAGTCCGAGCGCGACATCGAGGCGATCAACTTCGTGTCGGGCGACCGGATCTTCCGGCTCGGCGATATAGCCACCGTCCGGCGTGCGTTCGTCGATCCGCCGCAACCGATGTTCCGGGTCAACGGCAAGCCCGCCATCGGCCTCGCAATCGCGATGCGCGATGCGGGGGACATTCTCGCCCTCGGTGCCAACATCCGCACCGAAATGACCGACATCCAGCGCAATCTGCCTCTGGGCATCGAGACCACGCTGGTGGCCGACCAGGCGGTATCGGTCGATGTGGCAATCAACGACTTCATGACCTCGCTATGGCAGGCGATCCTGATCATCCTTGCCTGCAGTTTCGTGAGCCTCGGTGTGCGCCCGGGCGCGGTGGTCGCGCTGGCGATCCCGTTGACGCTGGCGATCGTGTTCGCGATCATGGACATCGCGCACATCGACCTGCATCGCATTTCTTTGGGCGCGCTCATCATCGCCTTGACGCTCCTTGTGGACGACGCGATGACGACGGTGGACGCGATGATCCGGCGCTTGGGCGCGGGCGACTCGATGGACACCGCCGCTACCTTCGCTTACCGCACGCTGGCCGCGCCGATGCTGATCGGCACGCTGGTCACGATCTCCAGTTTCGTGCCGATCGGCTTCGCGCAGAGCTCCGCCGGCGAGTACACGTTCTCGATCTTCTCGGTCGTCGGCATTTCGCTGATCGTGTCGTGGCTGGTGGCGGTGATATTCGCACCGCTGATCGGCAAGGCACTCTTGAAGCCGCCCAAATCCGGCGCCGAGCCGAAGCCCAGCAAATTCCTGGCTGCATACGGCGGCTTCCTCAAGGGCGCGATACGCCTGAAGTGGGTGACGATCGGGCTCACACTGGCTGCGTTCGCCGTCGCGATCTTCCTGTCCCGTTATGTGCCGCAGCAGTTCTTCCCGGCGTCCGACCGCCCCGAGCTGACCGTGGACCTGACGCTGCGGCAGAATGCCTCGATCCATGCCACCGAGGCGCAGGTCAAACGCTTCGAGGCGCTGCTGCAGGGGGATCCCGATGTCGACCATTTCAGCGCCTACGTCGGCCGCGGCGCCATTCGCTTCATCCTGACGTTGAACGTGCAGCTTGCCAATCCGTTCTTTGGTCAGTTCGTGATCGTCGCGAAGGATCTCGCCGCGCGCGAGCGCTTGCAGAAGAAGCTCGAGAAGGCCCTGGCGGAGGAGTTTCCGGACGTCGTCGCCCGTGTATCGCCGCTCGAACTCGGCCCACCCGTAGGCTGGCCGCTGCAGTACCGGGTCATCGGCCCCGACAAGGATGAAGTGCGGCGAATCTCGCTCGAATTCGCACAGGTGCTGGCCTCGGATCCACGCACGCGCCATGTCCACTACGACTGGATGGAGCCGGCGCGGCAAGTGCGCGTCAAGGTCGACCAGGACGAAGCGCGCCGGCTCGGCGTGAGTTCGCGCGCGCTCGCCGCGGTCCTCAACGCCGCGGTGACCGGCCAGGCCGTCACGCAGTTGCGCGACGACATCTACCTGGTCAACGTCGTGGCGCGTGCGACGGATGACCAGCGGGCGTCGTTCGAGTCGCTGAGCGCGATCCAGATTCCCACGGCGACGGGCCGCACGGTGCCGTTGCGGCAATTCGCGACGTTTGCCGAGGAACAAGAATTTCCGCTGGTATGGCGACGTGATCGCGTGCCGACGCTCACGGTGCGCGCTGACGTTGCTCCAGGCGTGTTGCCTGATCTCGTGGTCAACGCGCTCGCGCCGCAGGTCGAGGCGTTCGCCAAGAAGCTGCCCAGACCGTATCGGGTCGAGACGGGTGGTCTCTACGAAGAAAGCGCAGCGTCGAGCGCCTCCGTGTTCGCCGTGGTGCCGCTCATGTTCCTGCTGATGCTGCTGGCGATGATGGTGATGCTGGTGAGCTTCCGTCGCGTCGCGATGGTGGTCGCGCTACTGCCGCTCGGCCTCATCGGCGTCGTGATCACCCTGCTGGTGTTCAACCGGCCGCTGGGCTTCGTCGCGATCCTCGGCATCCTTGCGCTCATCGGCATGATCGCCAAGAATGCGGTAATCCTCGTCGTGCAGATCGAATCCGACCGGGCCGAAGGACGCGGCGTCCTCGATGCGGTGCTGGCTTCGGCCACCGGGCGGCTGCGGCCGATGATGTTGACGGCGATCTCGACCGTGCTCGGGCTGATCCCGATCGCTCCGACGGTATTCTGGGGGCCGATGGCCTTCGCAATCATGGGGGGCCTGCTCGTGGCGACTCTGCTCACGCTGATCCTGCTGCCGGTGCTGTACGTCGCGGTGTTCGGCAAGGCGCAAATGGCGGTATCGGAGCCATCGCCGAGCCCGGGGTGACAGCGGTGGCGCGGGGGCCATGCAATACGCGCCATCGACGTCCGCCGCGGCGGCTGATACCTTCGTACTGCACGTGGCCGAGCTGTCCCGACTCTTCAATGCATTGGACCTGCGCATGACCAACGGATCCCCCGGCCTGCCGCCGCCCGTATCGCGTGCCAGGACCGCCTGGACCCGCGCGGCCTGGCTGTTCGGGCTGTGGATCGTGCTGATGCAAAGTGCGAAGCCGGCGGATCTCGCGGTGGGCGCACTCGCGACCGCTGGCGCCACGTGGGCCAGCCTGTACCTGTTGCCCCCCGACGCCGGGCGCGTCCGCTTCCTCGTGCTGCTCGCCTTGTTGCCGCGATTCGTCTGGCAGTCGCTGCGCGCGGGCTTCGACGTCGCGCTGCGAGCTTTCTCACCCAGCCTGCAGCTGCGTACCGGGTTCGTCGAATACCAGACGCAGTTCCCCCGCGGGCAGGCACGCAACAATTTTGCGACCATCACAAGCCTGATGCCCGGTACCGTGCCCGCGGGCGACGGGCCGCACAGCATCGAGTTCCACTGCCTCGATACGGAGCAGCCGGTGGCCTTGGAGATGGCGAAGGAGGAGCGCTTGCTGGCCAGGGCACTGATCCACGGAGAATCGCATGAGTGACTTCCTGCTCGCGGCAGCGGGATTCGTCCTCGCGATGGTGGCGCTCGGCCTGGTGCGCGTGCTGCGCGGGCCCGCCGACGCCGACCGGCTGATGGCGGGCCAGCTGCTGGGCAGCGGCGGGATCGCGGCGCTGCTGCTCGGCGGTGCCGCGATCGGTGACGGCGCGGTCGTGGACGTGTCGTTGACCCTCGCACTGCTCGCGGCCTTTGCGACCATCGCGTTCACCAAGTTCGCACCGCCATCCGACGATGCCGACGATGCGTGACACCCGCCCGACGCCTTCCCACACCGGCCCGATGACGGCCGGGTATCCCGCCCGCGGTCGTTCGTCGTGAGCGCGCTCGTCGAAATCTTCACCTACGTGATGGTAGGGGCCGGCGCCTTCTTCTTCCTCGCCGGTACCGTGGGCCTCCTGCGCTTTCCGGACACGCTGACGCGTCTGCATGCGCTCACCAAGGCCGACAATCTGGGCCTCGGGCTGATCGTGCTCGGGCTGTTGCCGCACGTCGACGGGGTATTGAATGGCCTGAAGCTCGTCGTGATCTGGCTGCTCGTCCTTTTGTCCGGTGCCGATGCCGGACAGCTCATCGCACGCGCGGCGCGCCGGGCGCTGCGCCGCAAGCCCACCGCATGATCGTCGAAGCGTTCTACGCCGCGCCCGCGCTGCTGATCCTCGCGCTCGGCGTCTACACCACGTTCGTGCGCGACACCTTCCCGGCGACCGTCGGTTTCCTTGCCTATGGATTGCTGCTCACCGTCGCGTGGGTGCAGTTGCACGGCGTCGATGTGGCGCTCACCGAGGCAGCGATCGGCGGCGGCCTGACCGGATTGCTGCTGGTGCGGGCATCGGCGCGCCTGCGCTCCACCGAGGCGAAGGCGCGGGCCGAAGCGCCGGGTGGGGGCCGGCGCCTGCTGGCCGCGCTCCTGGCGACGGCTGTGGCGGGTGCGCTCGCGGTCGCTGTGCTCACCCTTCCGGATCCCGCACCGACCCTTGCGCCGCAGGTGCTCGCCAATCTCGAGCCCACGGGGGTGGGCAATCCGATCACCGCCGTGCTGATGACGTTCCGGGCGATGGATACGATGCTCGAGGCGATCGTGCTGCTGCTGGCGCTGGTCGGCGTCTGGTCGCTGGCACCGGATCGCGCCTGGGGCGGGCGCCCGGGGCCGCGCTACAACGCCGATCCGGACGGGATCCTGGCGTTCATCGCGCGGGTGTTGCCACCGATCGGGATCATCGTCGGCGTGTACATATTCTGGGTCGGCGCCGATGCGCCGGGTGGCAAGTTCCAGGGCGCGACCATCGTCGCCGCGATGTGGCTGCTCGCGTTGATGGCCGGACTCGTCGACGCGCCACCGGTCAGCCGGCGCTGGCTGCGCCTGGTCCTGATTGCAGGCCCCGTCGTGTTCATTGCCGTCGGCGTGGTGGGCGCATTCTCGGCAGGGGCCTTCCTCGGCTACCCCGAGGGTTGGGCAAAGCCGATGATCCTGGTCGTCGAGTTCGCACTGATGCCGTCGCTGGCGCTGACACTCGCCTTGGTGCTCGCCGGCGCGCCGGAACGCGCGGTGACCTCATGAGTGGTGCGACACTGTTCGGGCTGGTCGCGGCGGCGCTGATCGGCGTCGGACTCTACGGTCTCATCGTCAACCCGCAGCCGCTGCGCAAGATCCTGGCGTTCAACGTGATCGGCAGCGGCGTCTTCCTGCTGTTCGGCGTCATCGCGCGCCGCGGCGCGGCCATGGGCCTTCCCGGCGACCCGGTGCCCCAAGCGCTGCTCATTACCGGCATCGTCGTCGCCTTCTCGGCCACGGCGCTTGCAATCACCGTGCTGCTGCGCTTGTTCGAGGAAACCGGCTCGGTCACGCTCGCGTCCGAAGCACCACCGCCAGCGGCCGGCAGCGGCGACACGCGGAGCGTGTAGGCGTGCCTGCCGACGCGATGACCACGGCCGACGGCTGGCTGCTGCCGCTGGCCATACTCCTGCCCTTCGGCGGGATGCTGGCAGGCCTCGCGTTGGGCGGACGCCACGCGCAACGCGTCGCGATGCTTACGATCGTGGTGGGGATCGCCATCGCCGTCGGGATCGCCTCCGCGCTGTTCGAAACCGGTGCGCCGCTGGTCTACGTGCTGGGCGGTTACGCGCCGCCGCTCGGAATTGCACTGCGCGCCGATGGACTTGCCGTCGCCATGATGGTCGCCGTCGCGGTGGTCATCGCCGGGATCGGCGTCTACGCGCGCGCGGATTTCGGCACGCCGGCAGGCGCGGGTGAGGGTCGCGCGTCGATGCTGTACTGGTTGCTGCTGCTTGCGGTGTGGGGTTCGCTCAACCTGGTATTCGTCAGCGGCGATCTCTTCACGCTGTACGTTGCGCTCGAATTGCTGACGTTTGCGGGCGTCCCGCTCGTCTGCCTCGACGGCAAGGGCGAGACGCTGCGCGCTGCGCTGCGCTATCTCGTATACGCGCTCGCCGGCTCGGTACTCTACCTGCTCGGCGCCGTGCTGCTGTATGGACAATACGGCACGCTCGACATCGTGCTGCTCTCGTCGCGCGTGAGCCCGAATCCGGCGACCTGGACTGCGGTGGCGATGATGACCGCCGGATTGCTTGCCAAGACCGCGCTGTTCCCGCTACATCTGTGGCTTCCCCCCGCCCACGCGGGCGCGCCACCGGCGGCGAGCGCGATCCTGTCGGCGCTGGTGGTCAAGGGCTCGTTCTTCATCGTCATCCGGCTTTGGTTCGATGTGGCGCCGGCATTGCCGGGCCTTCCCGCGGCACAAATGCTGGCCGCGCTTGGTGCCCTGGCGATCCTGTTCGGGAGCGTGATCGCGCTGCGGCAGGTGCGCCTCAAGCTGCTGATCGCCTACTCGACACTAGCCCAGATCGGCTACCTGTTTCTG
Organism: uncultured beta proteobacterium; assembly: GCA_963756765.1. Classification (GTDB taxonomy): domain Bacteria; phylum Pseudomonadota; class Gammaproteobacteria; order Burkholderiales; family Casimicrobiaceae; genus VBCG01. The sequence goes on from CAVWPC010000004.1 coordinate 258,585, forward strand.
ATGTTTCCGCTCGCTTTCGATCCAGGCACCCAGGCCTTCACGCACGGTGGCGCGCTGGCCGGCGGTACGTTGCAGGCGATCGCCCATGCCACCGCAAAGGCGGCGATGTTCATGGCCGCGGGACTGGTCTACAAGGCTTGCGGTCACGACCGCATCGCCGAGGTCGCCGGCATCGCGCGAGCGTCCCCGCTTACGGTATTGGCCTTCGCGGTAGGTGGAGTTGCGCTGATGGGCGTCTTGCCGAGCGGCGCCTACCTCGCGAAGAAGCTGCTGCTGGCCGCTGCGGACGGCAGCGGGCAATGGTGGTGGGAGTGGGTGCTGCAGGCCGGCGGGTTTCTCACCACCAGTTACGTGGTGCTCGTGCTCTTGCAAATGCTCCGCAAGCCCTCCGGGGCTGCGCCCGCGCCGGCGCGCGTGCCGCGCACGCAGGAGCTCGCCGCGCTCGGCCTCGCGTTGTGTTCGCTCGCCCTTGCCATGAGCGCAGTCGTGGGTCCCGTCCCCTCAAGCCTGCTCGCGAATCCGCTGGACCTGAAGGAACTCGGATGGACGCTTGCGACGATCGCGGGCGGGAGCATGCTGGCGTTTGCGCTGGCGAGGCAGTTGCCGCCGCTTCCCGCGGCCATCGAGACAGCGGGCCATTGGTTGCGCCATGCCACGCTGCCGATCGGCGTGCTGCTCGAGCGCATCGACACGATACTGCGGCAATGGACCGTCGCCGGGCTCTCGCTGCTCGCACTGGCGCTCGTGTTCGGGCTGCTCATGCGAGGTTGATGGCAATTTATCGGAATCGGGTGCGATCCGCGCGGCTCCGGCATGACGAAGCCGTGACTCTCAGGCCTACGGTGCCGGATCAGGGGGTGTCCGATCGATCACGCATGCCCGGCAGGTCCCGCGACCACTGCGGACCCGCCAGCGCGTTGCGATAGCCGACTTCGTACAGCGCGCTCATGACCACCGGGTCGAATGCCTCGTCGCCGCCGAGCTCGACATCCTCGGGGATGGTCACCCAGTGAAAGCGGGCATCCTCGACGCGGGTCACCGCGAAGATGCGGAAGAGGTCCCCGACCACTGCCGACTTGCCCGCCGAATCGAAGGCGCGCAAAGCGATGCCCCGCAGCGAACGCGGTGTACTCTCGGCGGATGGCAGCAACTGGCCATTGTGGATGACGAAGATGTCCTCGCGTCCCGATCCGCGCCCGACCTCCGCGCGTGCGCGGGCGAACCTGAATACACCGCCGCTGTAGAACACGCGTGCGGCTACCGCGCCGTCGACGTGCATTTCGTCATAGCTTCGACCGCCCGCTTCGACGTCGAAGAACACCGGTGGGAAGGCAATCGGCACCGATGCCGACGCCAGGATGACCCTGCGGAAGAGATCGAGCGCGTCGTCCCGGCCACTGGTGGCGATGAGTCCCATGTTCCACACGATGAAGCGCTGGGAGTCCAGGTCCACGGTCCCGACATACAGTCGCCGACCTTCCAGATGCGCCTGCGCGATCTTGCGCAGGAACGGCTCGTCCACGTTCTGTGCGATTAGCACGCGCAGCGGCCCGGTGTCCGCGAGGGATTCGCCGCCCAGGAGCTGGGGCACGATCGACAGCATGCGAAAAATAGCGCGCGAAGACGTGGTGGTATAGAAGTCGCGCAGTGCGTCGTCGTACTCGGGGCCGAGGAACGCGAACGGGGCCATGAGCGCCCCGGTGGACACGCCCGTCACGATCTTGAACACCGGGCGGGTCCCCGCCTTGGTCCACCCGCTCAGGAACCCGGCGCCATACGCGCCGTTGGCGCCGCCGCCCGAAAGGGCGAGGTGGGCGTAGCGCACGTGCCCGTCCGGCATGACCGGAAATTGCTTTGGGGATTCCTGCGCGAACGATTGCGCCAGGTCGCGCATCATGGCCGGATTCTCCCGGCCGGCCGGCGCCCGCACGTCCGGCATACCGACGAGCGTCGCGGCGTTGATCAGGTCCAGCGGTACCGCGTTGCGCGGCAGCGTCCCGCATCCTGCGAGAGCTCCCAGCGCAACGCACAGCGTGAGGCGCCGGATGGTCTTCAGTCCGCGCACAGGAGCCTGACCCGTCGTTCCGCGCGATCGAATGCGTCGTCGGTCTCCGCGGCCAGCAAGTGCTCCTTGGCCTTCGTGCAGGCGTCGGCCTGGCGCACGGCGTCGCGCGACGCCGCCGGAGGCTCCTTCGGCGGCGCGCCGGCCGTGGCGGCGCGTGCCGGGGCGCAACGCGCACCGCTGCCCGCGCGACTCATGGCTTCAGTCCATTGAGTTCGGCCCACCCGGTCCACATGATCTGGATCCCGATGCAAAGAAGGATGAACGCCATAAGTCGCATCATAACGAGCGTGCCCATGTCGCCCAGCCACTTGAGGACCGCGGTCGAGTTCTTGAAAACGTAGTAGAGCACCAGGGAAACAATCGCAGCCCCCGCCGCGGCGATGGCGGCTCCAGCCAGGTAGAGCACCGGGGCGGTCCTGTCGATCTGCGCGCCCAGGGCGATCGACGCGGCAATGGTGCCGGGACCGGTGGTCAGCGGAAACGTCATCGGGAAGAAGCTCCGGCGGACGAGTTCGTAGTTCGAGAGCGCGCAGGCCTCCTCCGTGGCGGCCGAACGCACCTCATCGTCGTCGGCGCGATGCAGCATGCGCCAGCCGGTTGCGGCCAGCAACAGGCCGCCAGCCACGCGCACGACTGGCAGCGAGATGCCGAACAGCGCCAGCACGTAGGTGCCGATCAGCATGCAGGCCACCAGCACGAACCAGCTGTTGATGGCGATCTGGCGCGCGAGGCGCTGCGCCAGGTCGCGGTCGTGGCCGACCGTGGCGACGAACACCGGCGCCGTGCTCAGCGGGTTGATGATCGGCAGCAGCGTCATCGGCACGAAAATGAGCGCCTTGAGGAATGCAGTCACGAGCGTTTCCATCGTGAAAGCCCCCTCAGCCTGGGCGACCTGGGCGGGCAACCGAGCCGGTTTCGCGGATTGCCCCCGGCATGGCGGCTTCCCGGGTCGGCGGAACGCAAGTCAGCGAGCGCCCCGGGCGCCGGCGATCCACGATCGCAGCAGCGCCAGAAGGAACCCGCCCGTCAGCATCCCAAGGACATAGATCACGAAGACCAGGATTGATACCGGAAGCGAGATGTTCGCCGAGAACAGCGTGATGGTGACCGTCTCGAGGTTCTGGAACTTGAACAGCAGTACCAGGCCGGTGAAGAGGACGATCAGTCCGATGTAGACGTAGCGCATCTCTGAACACTCCGTAAGGCCGGCGGCACCCGGCGCCGCGTCGCCACAACCCGGGATGGTGCCAGCAATCGGCGCCGGAGGCGACTAAACGTTGGTGTACCGCGCCCGCAGGCACATCGATCCTCGAAATCCCTGGAACGAAACATGCCCGAGATCGTAAACTGCCAACCTTGTCATGCACGGCACCTACGCGGCGATGGCTGGTGCGCTCCTCACGCAACGCCGGAGCGCAGGACATCCGCCAGCCCGCGGGATGCTGCAGGAGAACGCAATGATCAAGTATGCGCTTTGCGCGGTCGCGGCATTCGCCGTCGCCAGTTGTACCGTCGGCCCCGACTATGTGCAACCCGTCGTGGAAACGCCCCAGACGTGGAGGATCGACTATCCGAAGGCGGCAGAGGTCGCGAACACGAAATGGTGGGAGCAGTTCGGCGACCCGGTGCTGAACGAACTCATCGAATCCGCGCTGCGGGAAAATCGTGACGTGCGCATCGCCGCAGCGCGGGTCGACCAGTTTCTCGGCGCCCTGACGTCGACGCGCTCACAACTGTATCCGCAACTGGGCTATGGCGCCGACGTGGATCGCACGCGGGCGAGCCGGGAAGGCCGGCCGCCGATACCGGCGCCCGTTGACAACTACTCGACGCTGTACCAGGCGGCACTCGGTGCGTCCTGGCAGATCGACCTCTTCGGGCGCGTGCGGCGCCTGAGCGAGGCGGCGCAGGCACAGGTCTATGCGAGCGAGCAGGCGCAACGCGGCGTCGTGCTGACGGTGGTGACAAGCGTGGCGACGACCTACATCACCTTGCGCGCGCTCGATCGCCAGCGCGAGATTGCAATCGCGACTGCGCGGAACTTCACCGAGACAGCGAGGATTTTCGATCTGCGATTCAGGTCGGGCATCGTATCGCAGACGGAGGTGACGCAGATCCGATCGCAGCAGAAGCAGGCGCTCGCGGCCATCCCCGCCATCGAGCAACAGATCGCGGTCGTCGAAAACCTCATTTCCCTGCTGCTCGGCCGCAATCCCGGGCCGATTCCGCGCGGCAAAACCATCGATCAACTCGTCGCGCCGCTGATTCCCGCCGATTTGCCGTCTGCGCTCCTGGAGCGGCGTCCCGACATTTTGCAGGCCGAGCAGAATCTCGTTGCCGCGAATGCGAACGTAGGGGCCACCCGCGCGCTCTACTATCCGACGATTTCGATCACCGGCCTGCTCGGCGCGGCGAGCACGGCGTTCGGAAATTTCCTGACCGGACCGGCAGCGGCGTGGCAGCTGGCGGCGGGGGTGGCGGGTCCGATCTTTACTGCCGGCGCGATCGAGGGCCAGGTGCGCGTCGCGGAGGCGCAAAATCGGCAGGCCATCCTCGTGTATCAGCAGACCATCCTGAACGCGTTTCGCGACACGAACGACGCGCTGATCGGCTCTCAGAAGAAGATCGAAGAGTCGACGCTCCAGGCGGAACGCGTCGTCGCCCTTCGCGAATTCGCGAGGCTCTCGAAGCTCAAGTTCGACAAGGGTGTCTCCGGCTACCTCGACGTACTGGTCGCCGAAAATGAACTGTTCGCGGCCGAACTCGCCTCCGTGCGCTTGCAGGCTGACCGGTACACACAGCTCGTGAGCGTGTACCAGGCGATGGGCGGAGGCTGGGTGGACATCGCCGATTCCATGGTGCCCAAGACGGCAGGCGTGCCCGCGGCGGGGGCGCGATAACGCTGGCCTGCCGCGGCGCTTGTGGGCGCTGCGGCGTCGCGTTCCGGTTGCGTCGTGCGTATCTCCGCTAACGTGATGTTGTCGTGAACGAACGCTTCCACACCCTCGTCTACGCCGTCGCGCTGGCACTGATGGTCGGCTGGGTCCTGTACGTCGGGCAGGAGGTCTTCATCCCGATCGTCTTCAGCATCCTTGTCGTGTATGTGATCGTAGGCCTGACCCGGCTGCTGGAAAGGATTCCAGTCGTTGGCCCGGCGCTGCCGGTGCAGGTCCGCTATTCGCTGTCGATCGTCCTCATCGCCTGCGGGTTGGTCCTCGGCGGCAGCCTGCTGATTGCCAGCAAGGAACGGGTCGTGGCGCTTGCGCCGCAGTACCAGCACTCGATGCTGGCGGCGATTCAGGCGATTGCCGTGTATTTTCGCGTCGAGACCGAGCCGACATGGGCCACATTGCGTCAGGAATTCCTGGCGCAGGTCAACATTCAGAGCCTGATCGGTTCGATGGTTGCGTCGGTATCGTCGATCGTCGTAAGCATCCTCGTAGTGTTTCTCTTTGCCAGCTTCCTGTTGATGGAGCAGCGTGCGTTCGGCGACAAGATCGCCAATATTTCGAGGGATCCGCGCAACGGCACCCGAATCCTCGAGATCACTTCGAACATCAACGCGCAGATTGGGGCCTACCTGGCGCTGAAGACATTCATCGGCATCCTGCTGGGGTCATTGAGCTGGATGATCATGGCTTACGTCGGACTCGAACTTGCAGGATTCTGGGCGGTGCTGATCGCGCTGCTGAACTACGTGCCGTATATCGGGTCGGTCGCCGGCGTACTGTTCCCCGTGGTGATTGCGATCATTCAGTTCGGCAATGTCAATGACGTGCTCGCCGTCCTGGTGCCCCTCACCATCGTCCAATTCCTGCTCGGAAACTTCCTCGATCCATACCTGATGGCCAAGTCGCTCAACCTCAGTCCGTTCGCCATCCTGGTTTCCCTCGCCGTCTGGTCGGCGCTCTGGGGTATCCCTGGCGCGTTTCTGGCCGTGCCGATCACGGCGATCATGACCATCGTGTTTTCCGAGTTCGCCGGCACCCGGCCCATTGCGGTGCTGCTGTCGCGGAGCGGCCGCATCTGACGTTGCGTTCACCTTCGGTGTCGCAAGGACACGTGTTCGCGCGGCCGGATGGCTTGGCGCAATCGCCACGCAAGCCCGCTCATGGAGTGGCCATCGTCGGCAGGCCCGCGCGGATGCGTTGCCAGAAGTCCGGCCCGTCTCCCGCGGCTTGCGCCGTAGCGGTGATGCGCGATCGCCGCCGCAATTCATCGAAGGGGAGGGGACTTTGCACGACGCCCGCGGCGTACATGTAGCGGTCGATGAGACCGTTCAGCAGGTGCCGAAAATCGAACCGCCCGATCCGGCCCACCGCATTCGCATAGCGCACGATGTTCACGGTACAGCTGTTGCTGAGCAGGTGGTAGAACTCCGCATGGTCGGCGAGCTCGTTGATGCGCTCGACGTACACCATGAACAACCGGCGCGCGAATTCGGGCGACATGACGGTGCGGTAGAGGAAGACTTCCTCGTTGCGGTAGTTGGTGCGCGATCGAACGAGGTCCCGCTCGTCGCCCACGACATAGATCAGCTCGAACTGCTTGAACAGCGAGGCGATGGGGTCGAACCCCTCGCCGATTTCCGGCCGTGTTTCGATGGAAATGGAAAGCGGCGGCGCGTTGTCGAACATGAAGCTCAGGAACGTATGGCCAACCGGACCTTCGCTCCAGTACGACACGAATAAATCCACGCCCGTCAGATGCGACACGGATACCTCGCGCTCCTCGTAGCGCGGCGTGAAGTCGGTCCGGCTGCGATATTCGAAGTTGCGCACGCCGGTGAAGCGCACGGTATCGCCGGTGACGGTCGCGCGTGGCATGACCGCGACCTCCGGCCGCCACGGACGGTCGTGCGACGGCGCAATGAGCATCCACCACACGACCACGCCCAGGAAGACGCAGGCGAGCATCGCGTACGCGCGTCGGGATTTGGCTACCCACAGCACCCAGACGGCGAAGACGAGAAAGATCGCCGCCAGCAGCATCCTGGCCCATGGAATGGGCAGGTTCGAGTAGTACAGCGCGAGGGTGGCCCAGGCAACCACAAGCACGCGCGCAAGGAATGCGAATGTGGCACCCACCCAGCGTAATGGTGTACGCAGCCAGCCGCGCGTCTTCCCGTCCTGAGGTGTTGTGATCGAAGTCATGAGTGCAATGCCCGGTCCATTCGCCCTATGGAGCGCTGACGCGCGAGTCGATATGGCGAAAATGGCTCCCGCTACCCGCCGTATCATGAGCGCAATCTGCCGGAGGATACCAAACCCCCCGCGCGTCGCCACGCCGGCGCGTCGGGCGCTACAAAGGCGGTGTTTTCGGCTACGCTACGCCCGCACTGCGTCGGGTATCGGTCAGATGACGGGCCGCCCGCTGTTTCCCGGAGACGGATGGCGACCCCACCTCAAAATCTGATCGATAGCCTGCCACGCCACCTGCGGATGCGCGAACTCCGGGTTTTCGTGGCGGTGCTCGAACATCGCAGCTTCGGCAAAGCTGCCGCCGCGTTGCACGTAACGCAGCCGGCGGTGACCAAGGCGATCGCCGGTCTCGAGGAAACGCTGGGCGTCAAGCTGTTCGACCGTTCCGCCAATGGGGTCGAACCGACCGTCCATGGCACGAGCTTCGCCCCGCATGCGAGGGCGATCTTCGGCGAACTGCGCAGCGCCGCGCAGCAGCTCGCGATCGTGTCCAGCGGTGCCAAGGGAACGCTGCACATCGGCACCGTGCCGATGCCCGCAGCCGGATTCCTGCCCCTGGCGGTCAGGCAGTTGATCGGCGCCCATCCGAACATCTTCGTGTCGGTGATCGAAGCACGTGAGCTGGAACTCGCCGATCGGCTGCGCAAGAGGGAGATCGACCTCGGTATCGTGCGGCTTGCCTACTTCGACGCGGGCGACGACATTCGCTCGGACGTTCTGTTCGACGAGACGCTATGCGTACTCGCCGGCCGGAGTCATCCACTGGCCGGAAGGCAGCGCGTCTCGTGGAAGGAGCTGCTGAACGAACTGTGGGTTTTGCCGCCGGCGGACTCGTACTTCTACAAGCATGTCCGCCGCACGCTCGATCGTCTCGACCTCGAATTGCCGCGCCATGCGGTCGAGTCCATTTCGATCCACGTGCAGTACAGCATGGTGCTGCATGGTTCGATGCTTTCCTTCGGCTCACGCTCGCAAATGACATTTTCGCCAATCAAGGATTTTCTGGTACGGCTGCCCTTCACGCTGCCGACCGTCCCGGGAACAATCGGGGCGGTGACGCTGCGCGGACGCGAGCCCACCCCACTTGCCGAGCAGCTGGTTGGCCATATTCGGAACCTCGCGGCGCGTTGACGCAGCATCGTCTGCAGGAGCGGGCACACCGACAACTGTCAGCGCCAGAGCAGTTCCAATTGGAACGGATAGTGGACTCGGCTGACGCAAGGTTTTAAAATTCATTCTCGAATGCCGCGCTTCGTCCGTGCGGCCGTCGCTCTTTGGCCGCGCCTCGCCCATGCGGCTGTCGCTCTTTACCGCACTGCGGCTGTTTTTTGCCGTGCAATTGCGCGTCCGATCGCGCAACGCAGCACGTCTGAGCGAACCTCGCGCGCGTCCTCGCCACGCCGACCTTATTGACCGAGGACCGCGTCACGACTGGAGGATCACGATGATGAACAGCAAATGCTGCATCCTCATGATGGCCGGACTCGCGTGCGGCCTGACGACGATTACCGCCACGCAGGCCGCAGCGCAGGCCAAGGCCTCCAACGGCCCTCAGTACGGAGCCTGGGGCGTCGATTTGAGCCAGATGGACCGCGCGATCAAGCCCGGCGACGACTTCCATATGTACGTGAACGGACGCTGGGAACGCAACACCAACATCCTCGCCGACCAGACCGACACCGGCCCGCTGGTCGACCTCCAGAACCTTGCGCTGGAACAGTCGCGGAAGATTCACGAGGAATCCGCGGCCGATACCAAGGGACGCGAGGCAGCGACCGCCAGAAGCTCGGTGACTGGTACGCGTCGATGATGGACGTGGCGCGCATCGAGTCGCTTGGGCTTGCGCCGCTCAAGCCCGATCTCGACCGTATCGCCGCGGTGACCACGCGGCGGCAGCTCGAAGACCTGCTTGCCTCCCACGTCACGGGCGTAGGCGTGGAGCCGATCGACATCGGATTGGGCTTCGACCGCAAGCAGGTCAACGCCATGATCGTGACGATCAGCGTCGGCGGGTTGTCGCTGCCGGCGCGTGAGTTCTACCTGGAGCCCCAGTTCGAGCCGGTTCGCAAGCTCTGCCTTGGGCACGTCGCGCGCGCGCTGCAGCTCGCGGGTTTCGACCAGTCCGACGCACGGGCGGCGCGGGTGCTGGCGCTCGAGACCAGCATCGCCAAGGTCATGTGGTCGAACACGGAACTGCGCGATCCCGTCAAGCACTTCAATCCGACCCCCGCCGCCGACCTCGACCGGATCGCGCCGGGCATCGACTGGAAGCGCTTCCTTGCCTAAACCGGCGCCGGAACTCCGGCCACGGTCACACCCGCTCTCCGCCGAATTCGTCCATCGCTACGTGCCGACCGACGCCCGCCCGCCGCTCAAGGCGATGATCGACAACTTGATGAAGGCGTTCGATGCACGCCTGGCCGTGTTGCCCTGGATGACGCCGGCGACGCGCACCGCGGCGCGCGACAAGCTGTCCAAGGTCACGATCAAGGTGATTTTCCCCGACGCGTCGCAAACGACCGCGGGCCTCGACGTCGTGCGGGGTGATGCACTCGGCAACGCGCGCCGCGGCGCGGCGTTTTCGCACCAGCGCGACATGTCACACCTGACAACGCCGCTGGACCGGCGAATCTTCGTGCAGGGCGTTTACATCGTGAACGCGTACGCAGTGCCGCCGTGGAACGAGGTCGTGTTCCTGGCCGCCATCGTGCGGCCCCCATTCTTCGACGCCAAGGCCGACCCGGCGGTGAACCATGGCGCCATGGGTGCGGTGATCGGCCACGAGGTTGCGCATCTCTTCGACGACCAAGGACGCAAAGTCGATGGTGAAGGGCTCCTGAACGACTGGTGGACCGCGGCCGACGCCAGGAGCTTCGTCGCGGCCGCGGACAAGCTCTCGGCGCAGGTGAGTTCCTACGAGGCGCTGCCCGGCAAGCACGTCAACGGCGCACTGACCCTCGGCGAGAGCATCGGCGACGCGGCCGGGCTGGCCGTCGCCCTTGACGCCTATCACTTGTCCCTTGGCGGCAAGGAAGCGCCGGTCATCGACGGCTTCACCGGCGATCAGCGATTCTTCCTCGCCTACGCCCAGATGTGGTGATGGAAGGCGCGCGATGCGTATCTCGAACAGCTGCTGAAGGGGGACGTGCACCCGCCGACCAATTTGCGGCCTCGAACCATGCGCAACATCGACGCCTGGCACCAGGCGTTCGACGTGAAGCCCGGAGAGCGCTCTACCTGCCGCCGGAGCAGCGGGTGAAGCTGTGGTGATCGCATCCTTCGGTGCCTCACACGCGCCGGGAGGATAGGCCGCATCATGAGCTCGCAGCTGCAAAGGGTCCTGCTTTGTATCGCGCTCGGGTTCGGCATGACGGCGCGCGCCGGCGCCCAATCCCCGCCGGCCATCGACATCCCCGCACTGGTCGGTGGCGCGAGGCTCGGGGCCGGATACGCACAGATGGTGGGGATCGCCGCCGTACCCGGCATCAGATCGGCGAACTACAACATCGATTCGCAAGCCGGCTCGCCGACGCTCGATGTCGTTCGCGTGCCTTACGAGCATCGCTGGACGCGCCTCTCCGACAATGCGGATCTGTATTGGACGGTCTCCGGCGGATATATGCGCTTCAAGGACGATCTCCCGATAAGCGCGTTTGCGCCCGACGATGGCAGCATCGCAAGTCGATGGACGGGATATAGCGGGAGCGCCGGCGTGCTCGCGAAGGTCCGCCTCGGGCAAGGCTTCAAGCTCGAGCCCGCGATCGACTTCGCCCTCGCGCGGCTCGAAAATTCAGCGAGCTACTCCGGTACCGCCACCGCCCTGCAACCGTCGTTCGACGGACTGCTGTTCAATTGGGACATGAATGCCTGGCTCGTGACGCCGAGCATTGCTCTTGAATGGGCCACGAGAGTCTACGACGGTGAGTTGATCACGCGCGGCCGGGTCGCCCGCTCCTGGATCAGCAGCTTCGACGAGTCCGATCCAGTGTTGGCGTTCAACCAGGCGGTGAACATCTTCTCGATCTCCGCCGACTATACGAGGGCGACGAGCCTGCACCTGTTCGACCGGCAGGTGAGCTGGGTGGCGCGGGGCGGATACTTCGGGTTCTTTGGTGCGGACCGCGATGCCCTCGGCTTCGACCAGGTAGCAGAGGTCGGAGGCGGATTCGAAATTCCCATTGCTGCCCGCACGGCCAAGGGCGAGCGACTGCGGCTCGTCGGTGCTTACCTGTTCGGTCCCGACGTGGATGGCTGGAGCGGGGGGCTCAGCATGCGATTCTGAGCAGAGGCGGTCTCGTTCGGGTTCGCTGGTAAGCCAGTTCGGCGAGTGCGATGGCCCGACGTAAGGATCGGTGGACCGTTGGGAATGGTCGGGGTGAGAGGATTTGAACCTCCGGCCTCTACGTCCCGAACGTAGCGCTCTACCAGGCTAAGCTACACCCCGAGGTACTTGCAGATGGATGCTGCGTGTCGCGGCGGGAAGCGCGACACCCTTTCGGCGCGAGGCAAAGGCGCTTGAGACTCGCGCGATCAATGCCTTCGCTGGGCCGCAAAGGTCGTCAATTCTAGCAGACTTTGCCGGTGCGCAGAATCGGGCAATCCGTCCAGGCAGGCGGCAGCGCGGCCGGCTTCGTCCTCCGCGCGGTGCTGCGCATAAGCGAGGGCGCCGGTGCGATCAAGCGCGGTGAGCACGGGTCCGAAGTCGGTCAATCCGCCGCCGGCGATGGCGTGGCGGATCACTGCCGCTTCGCTGGCGTCGCCAGTCGCCAGTGCGCGGATCAGCGGCAGGGTCATCTTCCCCTCGGCCAGGTCGTCGCCGAGGTTCTTGCCGATGGCTTCGGCGTCGCCCGAGTAGTCGAGCACATCGTCCACCAGCTGGAACGCGGTCCCGAGGTGCCGGCCATAGGTGGCCAGCGCCTCCTCGATCCGCGGCTCGCCATCCGCGAGCATTGCGCCGAGTCGCGCCGACGCCTCGAACAACCGCGCGGTCTTGCGCTGAATCACGTCGAGATAGGAGGCTTCGTCGAGTTCGACGTCACCCGCGTTCATCAGTTGCAGCACTTCGCCTTCGGCGATGGCATTCGTCGCGTCCGCCATGATCTGCAGCACGCGCATGCGCTGCACGCCCACCATCAACTGAAACGCGCGCGAGTAAAGGAAGTCGCCGACCAGTACCGATGCCGCGTTGCCGAACTGCGCGTTGGCCGTGGCGTGGCCCCGCCGCATCTGGGATTCGTCGACCACGTCATCGTGCAGCAGCGTTGCCGTGTGGATCATTTCGATCACGGCGGCCAGGGTGTGATGATCACTGCCCCGGTAGCCGGTCGCGCCCGCGCTCAGCAGCAGCAACGCGGGCCGTAGCCGCTTGCCGCCACCGCCGACGATGTATTCGGCCACCTGGCGAATCAGCACCACATCCGACGACAAAGCGTCGCGCAGCGTGCGATCGACCTCGGCCATGTCGGCGCCGATGACGGGACGGAGGAAATCGATGGTCACGCGTGCATTCCAGATAACGGGTATTGGATGATGATCCGGGCTCAAACCGTACGTTTTGCGCCAGAAGACGTATGCTTTTCGCGAGCCCCTTGCCGTGGAGCGGGCCCCTCTGAGCTCCCATTCCTGGCGGCAATCCGGGCAAATCGCGTTGCGGGCGCCATTCTAGCCGACGGCGGAACGCCGCGCGGCCGGCGGCGGCAGCGATGCCGGGCCATTTTTCCCAGGCGGCCGGCGCGCGTGCGCCGCTTTTGACAGCGCGGCCGCTTAGGCCTTACAATTCAAGGCTTTTCCCGCTTTGCCGCGGGGTCATTTCCTCCGCTTCAAGCGCGGAGCCATTTCCTGTTGGAGTCTCTCATGTACGCGGTCATAAAAGCCGGCGGCAAGCAATACAAGGTTGCCCCCGGAGAAAAACTCAAAGTAGAACAGATACCGGCGGATGTGGGCGCAAGTGTGATTCTCGACCAGGTTCTGCTGGTCGGCGAAGGCGAAAGCGTCCGTCTGGGTCAACCCACCGTCGCAGGCGCGACGGTGCAGGCAACGGTCGTCGCGCACGGCCGCGGCGACAAGGTGAAGATTTTCAAGATGCGCCGGCGCAAGCACTACCAGAAGCACCAGGGGCATCGGCAGAACTACACCGAACTGAAGATCGACGCGATCGTCGGCTAGGAGAACGAAACCATGGCACACAAAAAAGCTGGCGGCAGTTCCCGCAACGGCCGCGATTCGCATAGCAAGCGGCTCGGCACCAAGGTGTACGGCGGCGAAGCGATCCGCGCCGGTGGCATCATCGTGCGGCAGCGTGGCACGCTCATCCATCCCGGCGTCAATGTCGGCATGGGCAAGGACTTCACGCTCTTTGCGCTGGTCGACGGCCAGGTGAATTTCCGCACCAAAGGCCCCAAACAAGACAAGTTCGCGTTCGTCGTCGCGGCGGAGTCCAAGGCGGCCTGACACGGCGTCACGCGCGGTCCACGTCGCCGCACGGTTTCGCCCAGCCCCGCGGGCCGCAAGGACGCGGGGCTTTTCACGCCGGTCGCTCCTGACATGGCCGCGTGCCGCCAGATACGGATGGGGAGCATTCCCCTATACTCGCGCTCGGGCCGGCTGGCCGCGTCGCGGGTGCGTGCGACGAACATTGATCACCGGGAGGATCGCTCGTGAAATGTACGCTGGTCGGCTCGCGCTACTTCGGTGCCGAGGTCTTCGGTGCCCTGCGCAAGGACGGTGTCAACATCGTGCGCGTAGTGGCACCGGCGGAAGATGACCGCCTTGCCACGGCCGCGCACGCGGCCGACGTCCCGGTGCATCTGCTCGCCAATCCCAAGGTGGTTCCTGCCGAGGCGATCCCCGACGGCACCGACCTGATCGTCGCCGCGCACACGCATGCCCGGGTGAGCAACGAAGCGCTCGCCCGCGCGCGACTGGGCGGCATCGGCTATCACCCGTCGCTCTTGCCGCGGCACCGCGGCATTGCGGCCGTGGAATGGACGATCCTCCAGGGGGACCCCATTGCGGGGGGCTCGGTCTACCACCTGGCCGACGGCTGGGACGCGGGCGCGGTCGCCGCGCAGGACTGGTGTTTCGTCGGCAAGGGCGAGACGGCGCGCGAGTTGTGGGAGCGTGCGCTGGCGCCGATGGGATTGGCGCTGCTGTCGAAGGTGGTGCGCGACGCCGCCGCCACCGGAATGGTGCCGGCGTTCAAGCAGGACGAGCGCTTTGCCACCAAGGCGCCGATGATCCGGCGTACCGTATCGCTTTCCGAGGAGAAGCATCCGATGATCACATCGCTGGTCGTAACCCTGATCGGCCCCGACCGTCCGGGCATCGTGAGCCAGCTTGCCGCCCGCGCCCAGGGGTTGGGCGCCAACTGGGCCGGCAGCCGGATGGCGAGCCTCGCCGGGCAGTTCGCGGGCATGGTGCATTTCGAGGTGCCGCGCGAAAATGCCGATGCGCTTGCGGACACTTTGCGCCAGCTGGAATCGCCGGACCTTCGCGTGCTGATCGCCCGTAGCGAGGCGCCGGCAGCGCCGCCCGGCCGTCGCCTCGTCAAGCTAGAACTGGTCGGGCACGATCGCCCGGGCATCGTGCGCGACCTGTCGGCGAGCCTCGCGCAGCGCCACGTCAGCATCGAAGAGCTGCATACCGAGATCGTCAGCGCGGCGATGTCCGGCGAGCACCTCTTCAAGGTCAAGGCCCTGATCCTCGTTCCCGAGGCGCTGCGCAACGAGGATTTGCGGGCCGGCCTGGAGGCGCTCGCCAACGAAATGATGGTCGACATTTCCCTGTAGCGCCTGGCCGGGTGGGCGCCGGTGCTTCGCTCAGCGTCGCTCGACGTAGTGCTGCATCGCGAAGGCGAGCACGGTGAAGGTGGCCAGTGGAAACGCCGCCGAGAAAAGCGGCGACCAGTCGTTGAGGACGCCAAGATACGAGAATAGCCGGCCGATCAACCAGAACGCGAGGCCGAGCATGGTGCCGGCGAAGAAGCGAAAGCCGACGCCGCCCTGCCGTCGCTGGAATTGCGCGAACGGCAGCGCCAGCAGCATCATCACCAGGACCACCGCCGGATAGAGGACCTTCGACCAGAAGGCGATCTCGAACCGCGAGGTTTTCTGCGCATTGACGTCCAGTACCCGGATGTTGTCGTAGAGCGTCGCCAGCGCGAGGCGTTCGGGCGCCACCTGGTACACGGTCAGGATCGACGGCTGCAAAACCGATTGCCACGACCAGCTTGGCAGTGCAGATACGGTGGCTTTGTCATGGGCGATTTCGGTGATCTTGACCTTCTCGAGATTCCACCGACCGTCGCCGGCGAATTTGCCGGTCTCCGCGCTGCGCACGGCATTCAGCCGAAGGTCGCGATCGAATTCGTAGATGCGCACGCCGACCAGCGTCATGTCGGACAGCACCGTGCGAATGTTCACGAAGGTCAGATCCTGCTTGAACCAGAAGCCGGACTCGAACTGCTGGGCCACCACGCCGGTCGCGTTGCCGAGTGCGGCGGCGCGCAGGTTCTGCGCAAGTCGCTCGGCCGGCGGAGCCACGTACTCTCCGGCGAGGAATGTAGCGATGGCGAGCGGGATGCCCACGCGCACGACGGCCCAGCGCACCTGCGCATTCGACGCGCCCGCCGCGCGCATGACGGTGAACTCGGAGTTGGCCACGAGCTGGGCCATCGCGAAGAGCGTGCCGATCAGCGCCGCGACCGGGAACAGTTCGTACAGACGGGAAGGGACGTGCAACGCGACATAGAGCAGCGCGGTGGTCAGCGTATAGCTGCCCCGCCCGACGTCGCGCATTTCGTTGATCAGGTCGAAGAACGTGAACAGGCCCAGCAGCGCACCGAAGATGAGCAACGTGGACAGAAGGACGTCGCGCCCGATATAGCGCGTCAGCGTGCGCATCGCGGGTCAGGACGCTGCGGCGGGCGTGCGCCGCAAGCCGCCGAACAGGCCGGTGATCGACAACTGATGCCGGAAGAGCAGGATGACGACCAGCAGCGCGGTGAGGTGAGGCACCAACAGCCCGAGCCACAGATCGAGCTTGCCCTGCGCGATCAGGCTTTGCACGATGTTGATGCAATTGGTGTACAGCAGATACAGAAACACCGCCGCAATGAGATTGAACGAGCGGCCCATGCGCGGATTGACGTAGGAAAGCGGAATGGCCAAAAGCGTCAGTACCACCGCGAGGATCGGGACCGACAGGCGCCAGAACAATTCGGCGCGCTGGCTCGCGCCGTCGGCGACCAGCAGCGCCGCGGTGGGGATCGCCTTGTTCGAAGTCGGCAAGGCCCGGGCCTCGGCCGGTTCGATGCGCCGGCCGAGTTTCTCGAACTCGATGATCCGGAAATCCGCGGCCCCCGGCTGCCCCTCGTAGCGGCGGCCATCCTCGAGCACGACGAAGCGGTCGCCGTTCGCCTCCTCGACCAAGTGCCCGAGCCGCGCCACGGTGGTCGCGTCCTTCTTGTCGTCCACCGAATGGAGAAAGACATTGCGGATCCGGCCGTCGACGGGGTTGATGCTCTCGATGTAGACCACCACGCCGGCCCGCCGGAATTCGCGGAACAGACCCGGGGACAGGATCGACAGCTCGTCGCGCGACTCGAGCTGCCGCTCGTATTCGAGCTTGCGCTGCTCGGCCCACGGGGAGAGGAAGAGCGACAACAGCACGATCGCGACCAGGAAGGGCGCGGCGAACAGCAGGATCGGCTTCAGGCATGCCGTCAGCGACTGCCCGGAGGTGAACCAGACCACCATCTCGCTATCCCGGTACCAGCGCGACAGCGTCAGCAGGACGGTCAGGAACAGCGCCACCGACAGCAGCAGGTTCAGATAAAACATGGCATTGAAGCCGATCAGCGCCAGCGCGCCCTCGGCGGCGACGGCCCCACCGGCGGCCTGGCCGAGGATCCGGATCACCGACTGGGTGAACAGGATCGCCAGCAGCACCACGAAAAGCGCGATTGCGGTCGCGGTCAGTTCCCTTACGAGACTCCGGCGAAAAATCATGACGGCGGGAAAATTTTGACTTTTTCGGGGAGATTTACCGATAATGCTCGGCAGCACGCGTAACGGCAACAAAACGCCGAGGTGGGAGACGAGGGATCGCGATGGAATTTACCATAAAAAGCGGCAGCCCCGAGAAGCAGCGCAGCGCCTGCGTAGTCGTGGGCGTATTCGACAATCGCAAGCTTTCGCTATCCGCCGAACTCATCGACCGGGCGAGCAACGGCTATGTAAGCGAAATCATCCGCCGTGGCGACATGGAGGGCAAGCTTGGCGCCACTTTGCTGCTGCACAACGTGCGCGGCACGCTGGCCGACCGGGTGCTGCTCGTCGGTCTCGGCAAGGAGCGCGATTTTCGCGATCGCGAGTTCCGCTCGGCGATCAGTTCCGCGGTCAAGCTGCTGAACGAAACCGGTTCCTACGAAGCGGTGGTGTACCTGACCGAAGAAAAGGTCAAGCGCCGCGAAGTTGCCTGGCGGGTCGAGCACGCGGTCCTGGTGGCCATGGAATCGGTCTACCGCTTCGAG
This sequence comes from uncultured beta proteobacterium, assembly GCA_963756765.1. Classification (GTDB taxonomy): domain Bacteria; phylum Pseudomonadota; class Gammaproteobacteria; order Burkholderiales; family Casimicrobiaceae; genus VBCG01. The sequence goes on from CAVWPC010000004.1 coordinate 276,382, forward strand.
CAGATGAAGAGCCAGCCCACCGAGGTCCGGCGGCCGCTGCGCAAGCTCACGCTGTCGGTGCCGCAACGTTCCGACCTGACCGCTGGCGAGAAGGCTGCCGCGCGCGGGCTGGCGATCGCGCATGGCGTCGATACGGCACGTGACCTGGGCAACCTGCCTGGCAATATCTGCACGCCCACCTATCTGGGCGAACAGGCGCTCGAACTGGCCCGCGCGTTTCCGGACGTCACGGTCAAGGTGCTCGGCGGCAAGGAGTGCGAGGAACTGGGCATGGGGTCGTTCCTGTCGGTCAGCGCGGGCAGCGTGCAACCACCCCGTTTCATCATCTTCGAGTACATGCAAAGCGCGCGCAAAGGCGCGAAACCGCTGGTGCTGGTCGGCAAGGGGATCACGTTCGACACCGGCGGGATATCGCTCAAGCCCGGCCTTGACATGGACCAGATGAAATTCGACATGTGCGGCGCGGCGTCGGTGTTCGGCACCATGCGGGCGATCGCGGAAATCAAGGCGCAGGTCAATGTCGTCGGTCTGGTGGCCGCCTGCGAAAACATGCCGTCGGGCAGCGCGACCAAGCCCGGCGACGTAGTCCGGAGCATGTCTGGACAGACCATTGAAATTCTTAACACGGACGCCGAAGGGCGCCTCGTGCTGGCGGACGCATTGACTTATGCCGAACGCTACGAGCCGGAGGCGGTCGTCGACGTCGCGACCCTGACCGGCGCGATGGTCATTTCCCTCGGCCACGTGGCGATGGGGCTGTTCAGCAACAACGAGACGCTGGCGCGCGCGTTGCTTGCTGCCGGCGATGATGCCTACGACCGTGCATGGCAGCTCCCGTTGTGGGAGGATTACCAGGAGGGCCTGTCCAGCAACTTCGCCGATTTCGCGAATATCGCCGGGCGGGCGGGCGGCAGCATCACGGCGGCCTGCTTTTTGTCGCGCTTTACCAAGAAATACGAGTGGGCGCATCTGGATATCGCGGGCGTCGCGTGGAAGCATGGCAAGAACAAGGGCGCGACCGGACGCCCGGTGCCGTTGCTTGCCACCTGGCTGCTGAATCAGGAAACACCGGCTGGCTGAGCTGCGAGTTACGCGCGTCGTCTCGATGACTTCGATCGACTTCTACACCCACGTACAGGATCGCCTCGGCGTCGCGGCGAAACTCGTCGCCAAGGCCGTGGCTGCGCACGGTTGCGTACGGGTGTTGACGCCCGATGCCGCGGTCACCGCGGAACTGGACCGGCTGCTGTGGAGCGTCCCGGCCACCGGCTTCCTGCCGCATTGCCGCCTGGACAGCCCGCTCGCCGCGCAGACGCCGGCATGGATCGACCATCGCCTCGAGCACGCCGGACCGGCCCGGGTACTGATCAACCTACACCCGCAGCCGCCACCCTTCTTCAGCCGCTTCGAGCGGCTGGCGGAAATCGTCGGCGAAGCGGATGCCGCAAGCGGACGCGAACGGTATCGCTTTTACCGCGAGCGCGGCTACGAATTGCGCGCCCACGACCTGGGCGGACGAACGTAACGCGATGCCCACCGCACGCGAGCTGCTGGAGCAGGCCGACGCGCTGATGCGCCGGAATCGCGTGGATGGCGAGGACGACATCCCGGTCCTGACCGACGCGGTACCGTCGGTCGCGGAAGCGCCGATGCCGGCCCCGAGGACGACCCTCGATTCGGCAGTCGCTGCCGCGCAACCACCGTCGGCGCCGGCTGCTGCCGTGGCCGCCGAAACCTCTGCCGCGCCGGAACCGGAGCCAGTGGTTGCCGCCGAACACGAGGGCGAACCGTCGGCGTGGCTCGAGTTCGAGGACGCCGAACCTTCGGTCATTGGCGACGCCCCGGATTCCGTGGCCATCGTGCCGCCATTCGAGGCGCGCCCGGCCGCGGACGAGGCGCGCCGGGCTGCGGACGACGCATTGCTGCAGTCGGCGGAGCACGAAGAGATCGAACTGACGACAGCTCCGGAGGAAGACGGATTCGCCGAGGATGCCGTGGGACCGGCATCGATCATCCCGGAAGCGGCGGATGACCTTGCGCCGCCGCCGTCCGCTGCCCTGGTCGAGCCGTACCCGAGCCGCATGCCTGCCCCGGCGGACATCACGGCAACGACGCAGAGTCCGGCCTTAGGGTCGTTCGCGGTCGCCGATCCCACGGCGGCTGCCGCCAGCGGCGAAACGACGCCGGATTCGTTGTCGACGTGGACGTCTACGCCAGCCGCTGCTGCCGCGGCGGCAGCGGGGCAGTTGTCTTCTCCCGCCCACTTCGGCCCGGACGATCGCGCGCATTGGGATTCCGTCGCCGAAGAGATCCGCATGCAGGTGTTGCAACGCATCGACCTGTTCACGGACACCGGCCTGCGCGAGCAGCTCGGTGCGCGCCTGAAGCCGATCGTCGACCGCGCCAGTGCCGACCTGGTCACGACGATCAACCAGCACGTCGGCGAGCTGTTGCGTGCCTACGTCGCCGAGGCCATCGAACGGGAGATCGAGCGCTGGCGCCGCGATAACTGAAGCCAGCCTTTTCCACATGACTCCATGCTAGACTGCTGCGCATGAAACCGTCGTTGCCCATTCTGTCCACCTCGCCGCGCGCAGTTGCGTCACCGCGGATGCGCTCGTTTGCGTACGCCTTTTATTTCTGGTCCACGACACCAGAGGGGCAGGCGCGACAGTAGAGTTCCGGCAACAAGCACCAAGGAATCCACGACTCGGGCGGCCCCAAAGGCCGCCCGAGTCTTTTTGTACTCGCACGAAAGGAGCAATGCCATGGTCGTCGTGATGCAAGCCGAAGCGGGAGAACAGGAAGTCGCCGCAGTGGAATGCCGAATACGCGCGGAGGGTTTGCGCGTGCACGTTTCGCGCGGTACCGAGCGCACACTGATCGGCGCGATCGGTGATGAGCGCCGGCTGAGTCCGGCCATGTTCGAGACCTTGCCTGGCGTCGAGCGGGCGTTGCACATCGTGAAGCCCTACAAGCTGGTCGCACGCGAGTGGCACAAGGCGAATACGATCGTGCGCGTGCGCGGCATCGAGATCGGCGGCAACGCGATCCAGATGATCGCCGGGCCGTGCTCGGTGGAAACGACCCCGCAGATGCGGGCCGCGGCGGACGCGGTGGCGGCCGGAGGGGCGCGGATGATGCGCGGCGGCGCGTTCAAGCCGCGCACCAGTCCCTACGCGTTCCAGGGCGCCGGCGTGGAGGGGCTCCAACTCCTGAAGGAAGCGGCCGACCGCCATCGGCTCCCCATCGTGACGGAGCTGATGGACGTGCGCATGCTCGATACCTTCCTGCGCGAAGGGGTGGACGTGATCCAGATCGGCACGCGCAACATGCAGAACTTCGACCTCTTGAAGGAAGTGGGGCGGGTGGACGTACCCGTGGTGCTGAAGCGCGGCATGAGTGCGACCATCAGCGAATGGCTGATGGCCGCCGAGTATGTCGCGGCCGGCGGCAACCACCGGATCGTCCTGTGCGAGCGGGGCATCCGCACGTTCGAGACCGCGTACCGCAACGTGCTCGATGTCACGGCGATCGCGGTAATGAAGCGCGAGACGCATCTGCCGGTAATCGTCGATCCGTCGCATGCGGGGGGCAAGGCATGGATGGTTCCGGCCTTGAGCTGTGCCGCTGTGGCGGCCGGCGCGGATGGTCTGCTGGTCGAAGTGCATCCGTGCCCCGCCGAAGCGTGGTGTGATGCGGATCAGGCACTGACGCCGCAGGAGTTCGCGGCGCTGATGTCGCGCCTTGGCGCCGTGGCGCAGGCGGTGGGGCGGAGCCTCGACCAGCGCACGGCGTTTCATGTCCGCGAACTGGACGATCCCGTGGCGGTTCCGGCGTTGTCGTAGATGGCGAAAACGGGGTGAGGTGGGGCGACCGGGCCTTGCGCCGACGAACGGAATTCGCGATGGCGCCCTGCCGGCCGTCCCGCCGCTACAATGGCTCGCCCGCCTGACTTGAGCGGGTCCCCGGGGAGGCATCATGCTCAAGCGTTTCGGTACCGCAATCCTGCTGACGATGCTGGCGATTGGACCGGCTGTGGCGGACTACGACGCGGCGATGGAGGCGCGTGAACAGGCGCAAAGGGAGGCCGCGCGCAAGGCCGCGGCGCAGAAACAGCGCGAAGTGGACCAGCAACGGGCCGCGGCCAAGGCCAAACAGGACAGCATGATGCTGGCGGAGAAGCGGAAGGCTCTCGGGCCTGCCGCCAACGGCAAGGCGGACGCCGAGATCGATCAGCTCTACGATGCCAAGGTCAAGCGGGACACCGCCGCAGCGCAAAGCGCGATGCAGTCGGCGCAGAGCAAGATGGGCGACAAGCAGCTGAACGACGCCACGAAGCAGGTCACCGGCAAGTCGATCCAGGAAATGCAGAACATGTCGGACGCCGAGCTCGAGAAGCTATCGCGCGATCTGGAAAAAAAGTACGCCAAATAATCCGCCGGAACGGCAGCTCTCGGAGGCGGCACAGTCCGTCACCGACAACGAAGTCGTTTCTGCCTGCTTGCGGCCTGGCGCGTCCGCGGCGATGCGCTGATTCCGCTATAATTTCAAGTCTTTAGCCATCACCGCGCCAGCACCCGCCGGGCGCGTCTGCCATGGATCTCGCCAAAAGCTTCGAACCGCACGCCATCGAGGCGAAGTGGTATCCGTTCTGGGAATCGCACGGGCTGTTCAAGGCGTCGATGCAGCCCGGTGCCGCGCCGTTCTGCATCCAGCTGCCCCCGCCCAACGTGACCGGCACGTTGCACATGGGGCATGCGTTCCAGCACACGCTGATGGATCTCATGATCCGCTATCACCGGATGCGCGGTGACAACACGCTGTGGCAGGTCGGCACCGATCATGCCGGTATCGCGACGCAGATCGTCGTCGAGCAGCAGTTGAAGGCGGAGGGAAAATCACGCCGGGACCTTGGCCGGGAGGCGTTCAACGATCGGGTGTGGCAATGGAAGGAGGAATCCGGGTCGGCCATCACGCAGCAGATGCGGCGACTGGGCGATTCGGCCGACTGGTCGCGCGAACGCTTCACGATGGACGCGGGATTGTCGGCGGCGGTGCTCGAAACCTTCGTTCGCCTGTTCGAGGACGGCCTCATCTACCGCGGCAAGCGCCTCGTCAACTGGGACCCAAAGCTTGGCACCGCGGTGTCCGATCTCGAGGTGGACAGCGAAGAGGAGCAGGGCAAGCTCTGGGAGATCCGCTATCCGTTGGTCGACGCGAAGGATGGCGAGTCCATCGTCATCGCGACGACGCGGCCGGAAACCATGCTGGGTGACGTGGCGGTGGCGGTCAATCCCGACGACGAGCGCTACCAAGCGTTCGTCGGCAAGCAAGTGACGTTGCCGCTGACCGGCCGCACGATCCGGGTCGTGGCCGACGCCTACGTCGATCGCGAGTTCGGCACGGGCGCCGTCAAGATCACCCCGGCCCACGACTTCAACGACTGGCAGATCGGGCAGCGGCACGGGTTGACACCGCTCACCATCTTCAATCTCGACGCCACGGTGAACGACAACGCGCCGCACAAGTATCGCGGTCTCGATCGCTATGCGGCGCGCAAGGCGGTGCTCGCCGATCTCGCGGCGGCGGGCCTCCTGGTGTCGGAGAAGGCGCACAAGATGGTGGTGCCCCGCTGCGGACGCACCGGCGAGGTGGTCGAGCCGATGTTGACCGACCAGTGGTTCATGGCACTGACCCGGCCGGCGCCGGCGACACATCCGTACTTCCCGCACAAGACCATCCAGCAGCTATGTCTCGAAGCGGTCGACACCGGCATCGTGCCGCCGGGTGGCGGTGCACCGGAACGCGTGCGCTTCGTGCCGGCGGAGTGGCTGGCGACCTACCATCACTGGATCAATAACATCCAGGACTGGTGCATTTCGCGGCAGCTATGGTGGGGCCACCAGATCCCGGCCTGGTACGACGAGGCCGGCAACGTGTACGTCGCTCGCACCGAGGCGGCCGCGCGGGCGCAGGCGCAGGCGAAGCTCGACCGGGCCCCTGCCACCTTCACACGCGACGAGGACGTGCTCGACACGTGGTTCTCGTCAGCGCTGTGGTGTCACTCCACCCTCGGCTGGCCGGAGAAGACGCCGGAGCTCGGCACGTTTCTGCCATCCTCGACGCTGGTCACCGGTTTCGACATCATCTTCTTCTGGGTCGCGCGAATGATCATGACGACGACCTACTTCACCGGCCACGTGCCGTTCCGCGACGTTTACATCAACGCGATCGTCCGCGACGAGGACGGCCAGAAGATGTCGAAGTCGAAGGGCAACGTGCTCGACCCGCTGGACCTCATCGACGGTGTCGATCTCGAGACGCTCGTCGCCAAGAACACCGGCAACATGATGGACCCCCGCCAGGCGCAGAAGGTCGCGCAGCGCACGCGCAAGCAGTATCCGGATGGCATTCCGGCGTACGGCGCCGATGCCGTGCGTTTCACGTTCGCGGCACTTGCCACGTTCAACCGGACGTTGAACTTCGATCTCAAGCGCTGCGAGGGTTACCGCAATTTCTGCAACAAGCTCTGGAATGCGTCGCGCTTCGTGTTGATGAACGTCGAAGGGAAAGACTGCGGACTCGACGCCACGGCGCCGCAGTCGCATACGTTCGCCGACCGCTGGCTGCTTGGCCGGCTGCAGCAGGCGAAGCAGGACATCGCGTCGAACATCGAGCAGTACCGCTTCGACCTCGCGGCCCGCGCACTGTACGAATTCGTGTGGGACGAGTATTGCGACTGGTACGTCGAGCTCGCCAAGGTGCAGCTCGCGCAGGCCGAGGCGCAGGGAGACGGCGCGGCCGCGCGCGGCACGCGCTGCATGCTCGTCCGTGAGCTCGAGGCAACCCTGCGGCTCGCGCATCCGTTCGTCCCGTTCGTCACCGAGGAGCTGTGGCAGAGCGTTGCTCCACTGGCCGGCAAGTCCGGCCCGTCGATCTCGACGCAGCCGTATCCGCGGGCCAACGAAGCGCGCATCGATGCCGCCGCGAACGCGCGCATGGCCACGCTCAAGCAGCTGGTCAATGCCTGCCGGACCCTGCGCGGCGCAATGAATCTGTCGCCTGCCGTGCGGGTGCCGCTGATCGCTACCGGCGACGCGGCGATCCTGACGGAGTTCACGCCGTACCTGCTGCCACTGGCGAAGCTCGCGAGCGTCGACATCGTCGCCGAGCTGCCGGCTTCCGACGCCCCGGTGGAAATCGTCGGGGATTTTCGCCTCATGTTGCGCATCGAAATCGACCCCGCCGCCGAGCGCGCGCGTATCGGCAAGGAGATTGCGCGCCTTGCCGGGGAGATCACCAAAGCCGAGGCCAAGCTCGGCAACGATGGCTTCGTGGCGCGGGCGCCGGCCGCAATCGTCGAGCAGGAACGCGCCCGCCTCGCCGGCTTTCGCACGACCCACGACAAGTTGCAGCAGCAGCTGGGCCGGCTGGGCGTCTAGTTGCCTCCGCGTGGAAAGCCGAAACATTCGCGCAGGGGTGCTTGCCGTGGTTGCGGGGAAGGCCGGAACGCCTCAAGCGGTGCGGCATAGGTCGCTCATGCGGCGGCGTTGGCGAATCTTCGCGCTGGCAGCATTACTCGGTGCACTCTGGTTCGGTTTCCTCGAACTCCGCGGATTGTTCGCTCCCGATGAAGGTCGGTACGCGGAGATCCCGCGCGAGATGCTCGTTTCGGGCGACTGGATAACGCCACGGCTCAACGGACTCCCCTATTTCGAGAAGCCGCCGCTCCAGTACTGGATTACCGCCGCGATCTTCGCGGTCACCGAAATCGACGAATGGAGCTCACGGCTGTGGCCGGCGGTGGCCGGACTGCTTGGCGTGATCGTGGTCGGCTTTACTGCCCGACGTCTGTACTCGCGACGGGCGGCGTGGATGGCCGCGGGCTTCATGATTTCCTGCACTGGTTACTTCCTGTCGACGCAGTTCATCACGCTCGACATGAGCCTCACCGCATTCCTGACCTGCGCGCTGTGTGCATTCGTGCTCGCGCAGTCCGCGGTGGCGTCCGACCAGCGACGACGCTGGATGCTCGGCGCCTGGCTCTGCTGCGCGCTGGCGGTGCTGACCAAGGGTCTCATCGGTCTCGTCCTGCCGGCACTGGCCGTCCTGGCCTACGTGCTCGCCGCGCGCGACACCTTGCTGCTGCGCCGCCTCCATCTGATGGCGGGCGTCGCCGTCCTGGCTGTCGTGGTCCTGCCCTGGTTCATTGCCGTGGAGGTGCGCAATCCCGGGTTCGCGCAGTTCTTTTTCATCCAGGAGCACTGGGAGCGCTTCACGTCACCGGGTCACCGTCGTACCGGACCCTGGTGGTATTTCCTGCCCATCGCGCTGGTCGCGCTCACGCCCTGGCTGCCGGCGGTTCTTGCGTACGGGCGTACCGGCGTACGCGTACGACTGCCGCAGCCGGGGACGTTCGACGTCAACGCATTCCTGTGGTGCTGGATCGGCGTCATCTTCGTGTTCTTCAGCCTTTCTTCCTCGAAGCTTCCAGCCTACATCATGCCGGCATTCGGCGCGGTCGCACTTGCGGTTGCCGAGCCGTTCGCCCGGCGCTGGCGCGACGTGATGCGGATCACCGGTTGGGCGGCAGTTGCCGCTGGCGTGACGGTTCTCCTGCTGGCCGGTGTGGCAGGCAACTTCATCAACGTGGCCCAGGTGCGGCAGGCGTTCGAGCAGCACATGCCTTGGCTTCTGGCCGCCGGTGTGCTGCTGTCATTGACCGGGATCAGCGTGCTGCTGTTCCTGCGCGCGCGGAGACCCGTGCTCGCCCTCGTGTCCAATGCGCTGGGTGTGATGCTGGCCTGCCAGGTCGGCGTGGTGATGGTCTACCAGATCGACGCGTATTTTTCCGCGGAACGCCTGATCGAGCGGCTGATGGGCCGCGAGGCGCGTGAATCGTACCATCCGGAAATCCCCTTCTACAGCGTGCAGATGTTCGACCACTCGGTACCGTTCTACCTGGGTCGAACAGTCATCCTGGTGGGCGACAAGGACGAGCTCGCGTGGGGCGTGGAAAGGCATCCGGAACTGTTCGTACCGGACCTGGCCGAATTTTCCCGGCGCTGGAAGGTGGAGGGCGAGGCCTTCGCCATCATGAGGGCCGAGACGTATGCGGCACTGCGTCTCGCTGACCTGCCGATGCGGCTCCTCGACAACGACGGGCGTCGTTACATCGTGGCACGGCGCTGACGGTTCCCGTGTACGGCCGCGCGAAGGCTTGGCGCCGATGAGCCCGACGATACTCGAGCCAGCACCGCGTACTGTCGATGCGCGCTGCGTGGTGATGGTCGACGATCACCTGCCGCAGGCAGCGATCGGGGCCGGACATCCACGAGGCGCGGCGGTTCTGCGGGCGCTTGCGGGCGATGCGCGCGAGGTGATCGTGTGCGCAACGCAGGCACCGCTTTCCGACCTGCCGCCCGCCGACGCGTTGCCTCCCAATGTCCGGTTCGCCGGTGCGGGCATCGACGCCGTTGTTGCGGCGATCGAGGCCGGCGCGTCGCACCCCGGTGTGCTGTGGATCGGGCGGCCAAACAACATGCAGCTGATCGATCGTTTGCTGCGGCTCAATCCAGCGCTGTTCGTCGGCTGGCGGCTGGTCTACGACGCCGAAGCGGTATTCGCACTGCGCGACATCGGCGCGAAGGCACTGCGTGGCGAAGTGGTGTCCGATCACCAACGCCGGCGCCTGTTGCGCGCGGAATTGCTGCCCGCCGAGAGTGCGCGGGCCATCGTCGCGGTCTCGAAGGCAGAGGCGGCACTCATCGAGGAGATCGTGCGGCGGCCGGTATTCGTTGCGGCGTATCCGGCGCCCGCAGTGCCGACGAGGGCGGCGTGGTCGGCAAGGCGCGACCTGCTGTTCGTCGGCGCGGCCCCAGGGAGCGACGGCCCCAACGGCGACAGCCTTGCCTGGTTCCTCGCGACCCTGATGCCGGAACTGCCGGCGGGGCTGCGATTGCGGATTGCGGGGCGCGGAACCGGAAGCGACGGGTGGCTTCGCGGCCTGGCCGGGCCGAAAGTGGACCTCCTGGGTGCGTTAGGCGATCTCGTTCCGCTGTACGACCGCGCACTCGCCTTCGTGGCACCCACCCGCTACGGCGCCGGTGTTCCCATCAAGGTGCTCGACGCTGCCCGCCATGGCTTGCCGGTGATCGCCTCGTCGTTCATCGCGGGCCAGCTCGGGTGGCGGGATGGCGAGGAACTGCTGGTCGCCGACGACGCCGCGACGACCAAGCGTGCGGCGGGGGCGCTGATGAACGACGAAACGCTCTGGATCAGGCTGCGCGAGAAGGCGCTTGCCACCGTCGCTCGCGACCATGATCCAGAGCGCTTTCGCGCAAGCGTTCAGCGCCGCCGCGTTTGGCAACGCGGGGTAACGACACGCTCCGCTACGCGCTCTCCGGTACGACTGCCGGCCGCTTCATCAGCAACGCGGGGATCGGCTTCTTATGTGCCGGGTGAAGCCCCGGGCGGGCCGGCTGCCCGGTATTCGCACTCGGCGGCAGCGGCTGGTCCGGGTTGAGCGCGTACGCGAGCTCGCGATCGCGCTCGCGTTCGATGCGCGGCTCGGGTGCGGGTGTTCCCGAACGCGGCCGTGCCGACGCAGCGCTCGCCCCATCCCGGCCGGTGCTGCTTCGCGGCGCGCGTTCGGCGCGCTCGCGCACCGGTGAACGGGTCGCCGCGAGCGCGGGGTCGAAGCCATCGAGCGACTGTACGTCGATCTTCTTCTTGAGCATCTTCTCGATTTCGACGAGGTACTTGTCTTCTTCGGGGGCCACGAAGGAGATGGCCTCGCCGGTCGCCCCGGCGCGGCCGGTGCGGCCGATGCGATGGATGTAGTCCTCGGGGACGTGCGGCAGCTCGTAATTGACCACGAGCGGCAGATCGTCCACATCGAGGCCACGCGCCGCGACGTCGGTCGCGACCAGCACCTCGAGCTTGCCTTCCTTGAACGCTGCCAGCGCATCCATGCGCGCGCCTTGGGTCTTGTCACCGTGGATGGCCGACGTCTCGAGGCCGTCGCGTTCGAGCTGGCGCGCGAGCCGCGAGGCGCCGTGCTTGGTGCGCACGAAACACAACACCTGCCGCAGGTTGCGCGACTTGACGATCCGGGTCAGCAGTACGCGCTTGGCGTCCTGCGGACACTTGTAGACGGCCTGCGTGACCGTTTCCGCCGCGGTGTTGCGCCGCGCGACCTCGATCAGCTGCGGTTCGTTCAGCAGCTGGTCGGCGAGCTTCTTGATCTCGCCCGAGAACGTCGCGGAAAAGAGGAGGTTCTGCCGCTTTATGCCCGACGGGAGCAGCGACATGATTCGCTTGATGTCGGGAATGAAGCCCATGTCGAGCATCCGGTCCGCTTCGTCGAGCACGAAGATCTCGACCTGCGACAGGTTGACGCTTTTCTGCTCCACGTGGTCGAGCAGGCGACCAGGCGTGGCGACCAGGATTTCGACGCCTGCCCGCACGATCGGCAGTTGCAGCTTGATGTCGACGCCGCCGAACACGCAGGTAGAGCGCAAGCCCGTGTATTTGCCGTATTCCTTGATCGACTCCTCGACCTGGATCGCCAGTTCGCGGGTGGGGGCGAGGATCAGCGCGCGCACAGGGTGCCGCGCGGGCGACGGGCTGGTGTTGGCCTGCGGCTGCAGCCGCTGCAGGATGGGCAGGCCGAAGCCAGCGGTCTTGCCCGTGCCGGTCTGGGCGCCCCCCATCACGTCGCGTCCGGCGAGGACGACGGGGATGGCTTGCGCCTGAATGGGGGTGGGGGTGGTGTAGCCGCTCTCGGTCACGGCCCGCAAAATCTCCGGGCTGAGGCCGAGCTCGCTGAAGCTCGTGACACTCATGGCTAAGACTCCTGGCGCGGCCTACCGCGCGTTGCGCGGCTTCCGGTCCAGGCAGCGTATCCAATGACGTTGCGTTGGAATGCGGGAGGCTACGGGCACCGGGACTTGGCCGGGGTCTGCCGATACGCAAACCACCCGTCGCCTTCGATGCTCGCGCTCGCGCGAGGTGGGCGGTGACCGGAACGGCCGCCCGAAGTCGCAGTATAGCCTAAGTAGCGGATTTTGCAAAATAATTGTGGCGTGGTCCGGGCTTTGCATCCTATAATGGAGGGCTTTTGCTGCGGCGCGGCAAACGGCATTCGCCGATGCGTTGGCGTCGACCAGGCACCACCCGGTGCCTCGCCAAGCGCCGCCCACCAACGAATTCCGGAATACCCGATGAGCACCACGCGACCCGATCTTCGCAACATCGCCATCATCGCCCACGTCGATCATGGCAAGACCACTCTGGTCGACAAGCTGCTCGTCCAGGCGGGGACGTTCGCCAAGCACCAGCACATCACCGAGCGGGTGATGGACAGCAACGACATCGAGCGCGAGCGCGGGATCACCATCCTGGCGAAGAACTGCTCGATCGATTACGCCGGCCATCACATCAACATCGTCGACACGCCGGGGCATGCCGATTTCGGCGGTGAGGTCGAGCGTGTGCTGGGCATGGTGGATGGGGTGCTGCTGCTGGTCGATGCCGTCGAGGGGCCGATGCCGCAGACCCGGTTCGTGACCATGAAGGCGCTGCAGCAGGGCTTGAAGCCGATCGTGGTCGTCAACAAGGTGGACCGCCCGGGCGCGCGCGCAGAATGGGTCGTCAACGCGACGTTCGAACTCTTCGACAAGCTGGGTGCCAACGACGACCAGCTCGATTTCCCCGTCGTCTACGCATCGGCGCTCAACGGCTGGGCCACGCTCGACGTCAAGGAAGCGAAGCGTGCAGAGCCAGGCCCGGATGCGTCGATGAAGCCGCTGTTCGACACCATCATCGCTTCGGTGCCCGAGCCCCAGGGTGATACGGACGGGCCGCTGCAGTTCCAGGTGAGCGCGCTCGACTACTCGAGCTATCTCGGCCGCCTCGGGATCGGTCGCATCCGCCGCGGTCAGTTGAAGCCCGGGCAGGAAGTCGCCGTGCTCAACGGACCGTTGGCCGACGGCGTGCAGCCGACCAAGGCCAAGGTCGGGCAGGTGCTCGGATTTTCAGGACTCGAGCGCGCGCCGATCGCCGTTGCCGGCGCGGGAGACATCGTGCTGGTGACCGGGATCGACGACCTGTCGATCGGTACCACGCTCGCCGCGGTCGAAGTGCCGGAAGCGCTGCCACCGATCATGGTCGACGAGCCGACGCTGTCGATGTATTTCCAGGTGAACACTTCGCCGCTGGCGGGCCGTGAAGGCAAGTACGTCACGTCGCGCAACCTGCGCGATCGCCTGGCCAAGGAACTGCTGACCAATATGGCGCTGCGCGTCGAGGAGACCGGCGACACCGATGCCTTTCTGGTATCCGGCCGCGGCGAACTGCACCTGACCATCCTGATCGAGAACATGCGCCGCGAAGGCTTCGAGCTGGCGGCATCGCGGCCGCGCGTGGTGATGCGCGACATCGACGGCGTTACGTGCGAGCCGTACGAATCGTTGTCGGTCGATGTCGAAGAAGGGCATCAGGGTGCGGTGATGGAAGCGCTCGGTACCCGCCGGGCCGACCTGACCAACATGGAATCCGATGGCCAGGGCCGCACGCGCCTCGAATACCGGGTGCCGGCACGCGGCCTCATCGGCTTCCAGGGCGAGTTCATGAACCTGACGCGCGGCACCGGCCTCATGAGCCACGTGTTCGACAGCTACGCGCCGGTCAAGGGCGACATTCCCGAGCGGCGCAATGGCGTGCTGATCTCGGCCGAGGACGGGCCGGCGGTGGCCTACGCGCTGTGGAAGCTGCAGGACCGCGGCCGCATGTTCGTGTCGCCGGGCGAGATGCTGTACGAAGGGATGGTCATCGGCATCCACAGCCGCGACAACGATCTCGTGGTGAACCCGATCAAGGGCAAGCAGCTGACCAACGTGCGCGCGTCCGGCACCGACGAAGCGGTGCGCCTGGTGCCGCCAATCGCGCTCACGCTCGAATACGCGGTCGAATTCATCGCCGACGACGAACTGGTGGAAGTCACGCCCCAGTCGATCCGCATCCGCAAGCGCCACCTGAAGGAACACGAGCGCAAGAAGGCGAGCCGCGAAGCGGCGTAGCGCGGTCGTGTGGGGGAGACCTGCGAGGCGCGCAGCGCCGAGGGGCGACACCAACACGATTTGGGCGAGCCGCGAAGCGGCGTAGCGCGGTCGTGTGGGGGAGACCTGCGAGGCGCGCAGCGCCGAGGGGCGACACCAACACGATTTGGGCGAGCCGCGAAGCGGCGTAGCCCACAGTTTGCAGCGGCCGCGCAACGGCACGGCGCGGGCGCCCGGAGGCGCGCCGGGAACGCACCGTTTCGCTGCTAGACTTGCACCATCATGGCCGATCCCCTTGCGCTCGCGATCCTCGTTGCGCTGGCGATCCTGTTGTGCGTCGTGCTGGCCGTGTCATGGCGCCTTGCCGGCGATTCGCGGGCACGGGCCGAGGACGCCCGCGGCGCGCTGCGCGAAGCCGCTGAACTGCGCGCCAGGATGGAAAGTGTGCATGCGCAACTGGCGCAGCTCGAGCGCGACGTACGCCAGGACCTCGTCAACGCCCGCACCGAACAGGCGAACGCGGCGAGCGGATTGCGGGTTGAAGTCGGCGGTGCGATCGGCAGCTTTCGCGAGACGACGCAACAGCAGTTGACCGCGATGGCGGGTCTTCAGCAGCGGCAGCTGCAGGGATTCGGCGAACAGCTGCGGACGCTGACGACGGCCAGCGAACAACGGCTCGACGGCATGCGCCACTCGGTGGAGCAGCGCCTCGACGCCCTGCGGGTCGACAACACCGCCAAGCTCGAGCAGATGCGCGCGACCGTCGACGAAAAGCTGCAGGCGACGCTGGACCAGCGACTGGCGGCGTCCTTCAAGACGGTATCGGAACGCCTGGAGCAGGTGCACCGGGGCCTGGGCGAAATGCAGTCGCTGGCCACCGGCGTGGGCGACCTGAAGCGCGTGCTCGCGAACGTGAAGACGCGCGGTATGTGGGGCGAAGTGCAGCTCGCCGCGTTGCTCGCCGAGGTGCTGACGCCGCAGCAGTATGCGACGAACGTCGAGACGGTGCCCGGCAGCGGAAAACGCGTGGAGTTCGCCATTCGTCTGCCGGGGCGTGGCGAAGACGCGCCGACCTGCCTGCTGCCGATCGACGCCAAGTTTCCGCTCGAGGAATGGCAGCGTCTACAGGACGCGCTGGAACGCGCCGACCTGCCCGCCGCCGATGGCGCGCGCAAGGCACTCGAGAATCGCCTGCGGGCGGAAGCGAAGACGATTCGCGCCGCGTACGTTGCGCCGCCGCACACCACCGATTTCGCGATCCTGTTCGTGCCAACGGAAGGACTCTATGCGGAGATGATGGCGCGTCCTGGGTTCGCGGAAAACCTGCAGCGCGACTACCGCGTGACGCTGACCGGACCCAACAATTTTCTGGCCTTGCTCAACAGCCTGCAGATGGGCTTCCGTACGCTGGCGATCGAACAGCGGTCGAGCGAGGTCTGGCGGGTGCTGGGTGCGGTCAAGACCGAATTCGCGCAGTTCGGCGAGGTCATCGCCAAGACCAAGGAGAAACTCGACCAGGCGAGCAGGACCCTCGACCAGACCGGCGTGCGCAGCCGCGCCATCGCGCGCCAGCTCCGGGACGTCGAATCGCTGCCGGACCATGAAGCCCGCAGCCTGCTCGGGGCGAACCTGCTGCCGGAAGACGACGGCGGCATCGGCAGCGAGAGCAAGTAGGACGCGCCATGCTCACCGCGATGCGTCAATGGCGCCGGCAACGGGTCCTGCGATCGCAGGCGATCCCGGAAGGGCTGTGGCGCGACGGGCTGGAGACGCTGCCGTTCCTGGCTATTTATACCGACGCCGAAATCGCGCGCCTGCGCGAGAAGGTCGTGCTGTTTCTGGACGCCAAGAGCATCGTCGGCGCGCGCGGTCTCGCGGTGACGCCGCGGCATCGGGTGGTCATCGCGCTGCAGGCCTGCGTGCTGATACTCAACCTGGATCTCGCGTACTACGACGGCTGGGAGACTGTGATCGTCTATCCGGACGAGTTCATCCCGGGCTGGGAGTGGGAGGACGAGGCCGGCGTTGTGCACAGGAACGATGAACCGATGGCCGGCGAGGCGATGGAAGGCGGGCCGGTGATCCTGTCGTGGGCGGACGTGGAAGCGAGCCAGGATTGGGACGCCGCCGGCATGAATCTCGTGATACATGAATTCGCGCACAAGCTCGATATGCGCAACGGCACCGCCAACGGCTGCCCGCCGCTGCCGACCGAGATGCCACCACACGCGTGGAAACGGGCGATGCTCACCGCTTATGAAAACTTTCAGGCGCGAGTACAACGCGGCGAACGCACGGCGATCGATCCCTATGCGGCGGAGAGCCCGGCCGAGTTCTTCGCGGTCCTGTCGGAAGTATTCTTTGCCGATCCGATCCTGCTGCGCCACGAATACGCGCAGGTCTACCAGCAGTTCGCGCGCTTCTACCGTCAGGAACCGGCTGCGCGCGCCGAATTGCTGCTCGCTCCCTAGCCGGACGGACGTTGCGCCGACTTTGGCCGGAAGGCGCGGCACACGGCGTCGTGCGTCTCGATGTACGGTCCGCCGATCAGGTCCACGCAATAGGGCACCGCGGGGAATATGCCGTCGAGAGTTTCCTTGATCGCCTTGGGCTGACCGGGGAGGTTGAGAATCAGCGCCCCACCGCGTATCACACCGACCTGCCGGGACAGGATTGCCGTCGGTACGTACTTGAGGCTCACCGCCCGCATCTGTTCGCCGAAGCCCGGCATTACCTTGTGGGCGATGGCGAGCGTGGCTTCCGGTGTCACGTCACGCGGCGCGGGTCCGGTCCCGCCGGTGGTCAGCACGAGGTGGCATTGCGCGATGTCGACGAGTTCGATCAGCGTGCGCTCGATCACCGGCTGCTCGTCGGGGATCAGGCGCTGCACCATGGCCCACGGCGACTTGAGCGCCGCGGTGAACCACTCGGTGAGTCCGGGGAGCCCTCGATCCTCGTACACGCCGGCCGAGGCCCGGTCGGAGACCGAGACGAGGCCGATCTGCAGCGTGGCACTCATCTGCCGCCCCGCATGCCGGCAGGTTGGCTAGGTGCCCGGCGCGTCATCGAGTTCCGCCCGGATGGCGCGAAACAGGGCGCGATAGCGGTGCGGCGGGGCACCACGCTTGCGCTCGTCGCGGGCCTCGCGGACGAGGGACAGGAGGGCTTGGCGATCCGCCCCAGGACGGGCGAGGAGGAAGCGCTCGATCGCCGCATCGTCGCGCACCAGTTGCTCGCGCCAATCCTCGATGGCGGCGAAGCGCGCATTGTCCTCGCGCAGGCCGGACGACCAGCGGGCGAGCGCCGCCTCCACGGGGGCCGGATCGATGTCGCGCATCAGCTTGCCGATGTATTGCATTTGCCGGCGTCGACCCTCGTGGGCGCGGATACCGCGCGCCTGCGCCAGTGCGTCGACCAGCCGCTCCGGCAACGCGAGTTCGTCGATACGCCGGGGATCGAGCGCGACCAATGCCTCGCCCAGCGCCTGCAGCGCGTGCATTGCCTGCTTGCGCCGCGTCTTGGACGGCGCCGGCGCAGTCGTGCTGGCATCGGTGGACGCTTCGTCGGCGTCGTGCATGGAGGGAATCATGGATACTGCCCGGATGCGGCCATCGCCGCCGACATGCCGCGCACGCAGTGCGGGGCCGCGGGCTGGCGTTTGCTATGATAACCGAGCGATTATGCACCCGATCACGCGCCCGCCACGAGCACGCCCGTAGCGCGCGCAGCCAGCGAACTTTCCATGACCACTGCACTTACCGCCGGACGACCCGTACCGACGCCAGCGGTTGCCGGCGCGCCGGCAACCCATCCGTTTCCCGTGGCAACGCGCGAACTCGAACGCGTGGCTGCCGCCATCCTCGACGCGGCGAAGCGAGGTGGCGCCACGGCGGCCGAAACCGAAGTCTCGCAGGGTGTGGGTCAGAGCGTGACGGTGCGCCAGGGCGAGGTGGAGACCATCGCCTACAACCGCGACAAGGGCATTGGTGTCACCGTCTACGTCGGGCAGCGGCGCGGCAACGCCAGCACCGCCGATTTCTCCACCGAGGCCATCCAGGCCGCGGTCGACAAGGCCCTCGCCATCGCGCGCTTCACCGCGGACGACCCGGCGGCGGGGCTGGCCGACCCCGATCGCCTCGCGCGCCAATGGGCCGATCTCGATCTTTATCACCCATGGGACCTGCCGGTGGAGACGGCGATGGAACTGGCGCGCGAAGCAGAAGCCGCGGCGCTCGCCGTCGATCCGCGCATCACCAATACGGACGGCGCCACGGTGGCACGCGGGGAGTCCGAGTTCGTCTACGCCAATTCGCTCGGCTTCGCCGGCGGTTATCGCTCGTCCCGCCATCACCTGGATTGCGCGGTCGTCGGCGAGCAGGATGGGGCGATGCAGCGCGACTACTGGTACACGGCCGCACGCGCGCCGCAGGACCTGGAATCCGCGGCTTCGGTGGGCCGTGCTGCGGGAGCGCGCACCGTACGACGTCTGGGCGCACGGCAGCTCGCGACGATCGACTGTCCGGTACTCTTCGAAGCGCCCGAAGCTGCGGATCTGGTCGGCTATTTCGTGCAGGCCGTCTCGGGCGGAAGCCTGTACCGCAAGTCGTCCTTCTTGCCGGATTCGCTCGGGAAGAGCGTCTTCGCGCCCCACGTGCAACTGCGCGAGGAGCCCCATCTCCCGCGTGCCCGCGGCAGCGCGCCTTTCGACAACGAGGGCGTGGCCACGCAGGCGCGCGATGTCGTGCGCGACGGAGTCGTGCAGGGCTACTTCCTGGGCTCCTATTCGGCGCGCAAGCTCGGCCTGCAGTCCACGGGCAATGCGGGTGGCACGCACAATCTCGTGCTGTCCCATGGTGACGACGACCTCGCCGCGCTCCTGCGGCGGATGGTTCGCGGGCTCCTGGTGACCGAGCAGCTGGGGTCAGGAGTAAATCCCGTCACCGGCGATTTCTCGCGTGGGGCCGCCGGTTTCTGGATCGAAAATGGCGAAATCGCGTATCCGGTGGAGGAGATCACCATTGCCGGCAACCTGAAAGCGATGTTCCGCGAGATCGTGGCGGTCGGCAATGACGTGGACCGCCGCGGCTCGCGCCACGTGGGCTCGATCCTGGTCGAACGCATGACCGTGGCGGGCCAGTGAAGCGGCATGAGGCCGCCGATCCGGGATTGATGCGACGCGGCCTCCAGTGCTGACCTGGTTCAAGACACTCAACGATCCGCTGTCGAGCGCGAATAGCGCCGGGCGCTG
This sequence comes from uncultured beta proteobacterium, assembly GCA_963756765.1. Taxonomy (GTDB): domain Bacteria; phylum Pseudomonadota; class Gammaproteobacteria; order Burkholderiales; family Casimicrobiaceae; genus VBCG01. Next base: position 295,693 of record CAVWPC010000004.1, read on the forward strand.
GATCGCGCAGCTTCCGGCGAGCGACCCGATCGCGCTGCAAAAGGAAGCACTCGAACTCGTTTCCGCCTTTCCCGGCAAGCGCAAGGATGCGGGACCCGCGCAGGTGGAGGCGCTGCTGCGCGTCGACGGACGCCTCGAGCCGATCATCGGCGAGCTCACCCGGCAGTACACGGTCAACTACCAGAAGAGCAGCAGCGTCGAATCGCGGCTCTGGCATTCGGTGTTCGATCTCGTCAAGGCCTTTATCGCGGCCTACCAGATGGCGCTGAAGGCGGGCTATCCGCGCGCCGAGCAAAAGCGCTGGCGCGCTATCCTGCCGTGGGTGATCGTGCGCCTCGCGCACTACAAGGGGCTCGACGGCAAATACCGGTTGTTTCGCTACAGTCACTGGATTCCCGCACAGTGGCGCGAATTCCACGAACTCTACGAATTCGCGCGCATGCGGGGCTGGCAGCGCGAACAGCTGGTGTTCGGCGTCGGTGCCTTTGCGAAGCCCGGGGTTTCCTTCGAACAGGTCTACCTCAAGACGCTGTTGCTGATGCGCCTCGATTCGGGCAACTTCACGCCCGATCAGGTCGAATGGGTGGCGCGGCAGCTCGAGGACTGGACGCCGACGCTGGCGCTGACGCCGCCGCCATCGGAAGGCGCGCCCTTCTTGGTCGACTTGACCGGGACTTCGGGTTTGCGCCGACGCGACCGGCCGCACACCGGCGGACGGGTGATGTTCCTCGATGCCGGACCGGTGTACGGGCGCATCGTCGAACGCATGCGCTGGCTGCCCGAGCAGGACGAAGCGATCCCGCCACCGGGTGACCTGCCGGCGCGCGAGCAACGCCTGCTGCTGATGCGGCTCGCCTCACTGTTCGGGCCGGACGCGATCGCCCAGGCGCCGCGCGCGCCGCGCGTGGCCACCGATGGCGATGTGCGTGTCGTGGTCGGCCTGCAGGCGTTGACGCGTGCCATCGCGGAAATCGAGCGATTGCCGGAGCAGGCGCGCACACCCGGGGTCACCGCCAGCTACGACGAAGTGACGCAGATGGTGAATCCGACGGCCAATCCAGAATCGGTCGCGCGGCGCATTCGCGGAACGACATGGAAGCTTACCGACCGCAGCGAAACCGGCGTACGCCTGATCGCGCCGTCGAAAGACGCGCCGGCGCGGCTCGGCGAATTGCTGGCCATTCGGGAAGGCGAGCACTGGATGCTGGCGGTAGTGCGTCGCATGCAGCGCCAGCAGGTCGACGAAGTGACCGTCGGCGTGGAGATCATTGCCCGGCGCCTGGTGCGGGTGTTGCTGCGCAGCTGGGTCACGCCCAACGATGCGAGCCGTGCCGGCGCGGATCGACCCTTTTTCGGCGTGTACCTGCCGGCGCATCCCGACAATCGGCAATCGTCGCAGCGCAGCCTGATCGGGCCCGAGGACAGGTTCTCGGCCGGCGGCATGGTGGAACTCGATACCGGTAACGCGCGGTATCTGATCCGCTTCACGCAGACGCTCGAACAACAGGCCGGATGGGCCTGGGGCATGTTCAACGCGGTGCGAAAACTCTCGCCTTGAGGCGGGCGCGGACCGCCGGCTGTGCGTGCGTTCTCGAAATCCGATACACTCCCCGCCCAACCAGCTCCGGTCGGGACATCGGTTTCGCACCCGGCAGCGGGGAGCTGCGCCTGACCGGGCGCGAAACAGTATTGCGCAACCAACGCCGGCACCAAGTCCGGCCAATCGAGAGGAGACAGCATGGAGCGACGTTCCTTTATCAAGCATGGCGGCCTTGCGGGCATTCTGGCAGCAGGCAGCGCCCCCGCATTTGCGCAGGCCTCGCCGACCATCAAATGGCGGTGCGCATCGAGCTTTCCAAAGGCGCTCGACACGATCTTTGGCGCGGCGGAGACCGCGGCCAAGGTCGTCAGCGACATCACCGGCGGCAAATTCCAGATCCAGGTTTTCGCCGGCGGCGAGATCGTTCCCGGCCTCCAAGTCGCGGACGCGGTGCAGAACGGCACGGTCGAGTGCGGACACACAGCGCCATACTATTATTTCGGCAAGGATCCGACGTTCGCGTTCGGAACCGCCATTCCGTTCGGTCTCAACCAACGGCAGTTCGACGCCTGGTGGTTCATCGGCGGCGGCGAGCAGATCTACAATGAATTCCTGAAGGACTTCAACATCGTCGGCATCCTCTGCGGCAACACCGGGGCCCAGATGGGCGGCTGGTTCCGCAAGGAAATCAAGTCGGTCGCCGACATGAAGGGTCTCAAGATGCGCATCGGCGGCTTCGCCGGCCAGGTCCTGACCAAGCTGGGTCTGGTGCCACAGCAGATCGCCGGCGGCGACATTTATCCGTCGCTGGAAAAGGGCACGATCGACGCCGCCGAATGGGTCGGCCCGTACGACGACGAGAAGCTCGGCTTCAACAAGGTCGCGAAGTATTACTACTACCCGGGCTGGTGGGAGGGTGGTCCCGCGCTGCAGATGTTCGTCGGCCCCAAGGCCCTCGAAGCGCTGCCACCGGAATACAAAGCGGCCCTGTATGCTGGCTGCGGCGTGGGCAACACGTGGATGATGGCCAAGTACGACGCGCAGAATCCCGCGGCGCTGCGGCGGCTGGTCGCGGCGGGAACGCAGTTGCGGCCTTTCCCCAAGACCGTGATGGACGCGTCGTTCAAGGCGGCGATGGAGGTGTATACCGAAACGTCGGCCAAGAACGCCAAATTCAAGAAGGTCTACGATCACTATGTGGCGTTCCAGAAGGACCAGATCCTCTGGATGCGGGTGACCGAAAACACCTTCGACAACTACATGGCGACCGTCAAGCTCTAAGAGCGTCGGTAGCCCGGCGGCGCGGGCGGGATCGCGTCGACAGCGGCATCGATCCCCTTTCGGGTCAATCCGAAAGGGGATTTTCTTTTGCGCGCCAGTTTGCCCTAGATGGGGTTGTACCCAGCCGGTCGGCGACGTTCTTTTTTGCCCGCGACGCTATTTGGCCTTCAACGCATCTTCGATGGCCTTGTTCGCCTTGTCGGCATCACTGTCCTGCTGGTTCAGCATGTCGCGCAGCGGATCGCCGCTCGACGGGGCCGCATCCTTGGCGGGCGCCCCGGGCGTCCCCGGTTCGGCTGTGCCGGGTTCGGACGTCGCTGGCGGCTGGGTGCCAAAGACGGGCGGCGCGTTCTGGTACATCAACGGAATGTCGATCTTGACCTTGCTGGGGTCACCCATTTTCCGGTCGTCCTTGTACACCATGACCATTTGCGGGAACGCGATGACCAGTCCGATCATGACGACCTGGATGCAGACGTAGGGCACCGCCCCCCAGTAGATCTGCATGGTGGTGATGGGCGCCATCACTTTGCCCGTGACCTTGTCCACGTACTCCTTCGCCGGCGCCACGCTGCGCAGGTAGAACAGCGCGAATCCGAACGGCGGATGCATGAAGGACGTCTGCATGTTGACGGCGAGGAGGACACCGAACCAGATCAGGTCGATGCCGAGCTTCTCCGCGACGGGGCCGAGCAGCGGAATGATGATGAAGGCGAGCTCGAAGAAATCGAGGAAGAACGCGAGCACGAAGACCAGGATATTGACGACGATCAGGAAGCCGAGTTGGCCGCCGGGCAGCCCGGTCAGCAGGTGCTCGACCCAGACGTGGCCGTTGACACCATAGAACGTCAAACTGAACACGCGCGCACCGATGAGGATGAAGACGACGAATGAAGAGAGCTTCGCGGTCGAATCCAGTGCCTGCTTCATCAGACTGAGATTGAGCCGGCGCCGCAGCAATGCCATGACCAGCGCGCCGGTGGCGCCCATCGCGCCACCTTCGGTCGGCGTGGCCACGCCGAGGAATATGGTGCCAAGGACCAGGAAGATCAGGGCCAGCGGCGGAATCAGCACGAAGGTCACGCGCTCGGCGATGCGCGACAGCAATCCCAGTCCGGTCACGCGGTTGAGCATCGCAACGGAGAACGCCACCGCCACCGCGACGCACGCGCAGACGACGAGCCGCTCATCGGTGGCCGCCTCCGGCTGGTAGCGGTTGTAATACAGATACCAACAGGCGATGCCCGCTGCGACCGAGAGTGTAGCCAGCACGATCAACGAAGGCAGGCCGGCCGAGCCGTCGGGCTCCTTGATCGTGCGCGCATCGGGCGGCAGTGCGGGAACCCAATCCGGCCGGGCGATGGCGCAAAGCACGATGAATCCCACGTACAGGCTGGACAGTACGAGGCCGGGGATGAAGGCGCCGGCGTACATGTCGCCAACCGAGCGTCCCAGCTGGTCGGCCATCACGATGAGAACCAGGGACGGCGGGATGATCTGCGCGAGCGTTCCCGACGCCGCGATGGTACCCGCGGCGATGCGCCGGTCGTAGCCATACCGCATCATGATGGGCAGAGAAATGAGACCCATCGAGATGACGCTGGCCGCGACCACGCCGGTGGTCGCGGCGAGCAGGGCGCCGACGAAAATCACCGCATAGGCGAGGCCACCGCGCACCGGGCCGAAGAGCTGGCCGATGGTATCGAGCAAGTCTTCGGCCATGCCGGAGCGCTCAAGGATCAAGCCCATGAACGTGAAGAACGGGATCGCCAGCAGCGTATCGTTGGCCATGATCCCCCAGAGCCGTTCGGGCAGCGCACCGAACAGCGCCGGATGCAGCAGGCCGAGTTCGATGCCGATGAGGCCGAACACGATCCCGTTGGCGGCGAGCGCGAAGGCTACCGGATAGCCGAGCAGCAGGAACACCACCAGCGACGCAAACATCAGCGGCGCCATGTTGGCAATCAGGAACGCGGTCAAGATGCCGTCCTCCCGGCGCCGGGCTCTTCGCGCTCACGGGCGATCGCCTCGGCAAGCGCGCGCTCGGTCTCGGCAGCGTCGTGTTTCTCGCTGGGGTTCGGTCCGCGCCCGCGTAGAAACGCGACGAGCTTGATGAACTGCGAAATGCCCTGCAGCACCAGCAGGAAGAAACCGACCGGTACCAGCAGGCGGGCCGGCCAGATGATGAGGCCTCCGGCGTTGGTCGATACTTCGTTGATGTCCCAGGAGCGCACGAACGGCGTCCACGACAGGACCATGAACATGATCGCCATCGGCATCAGGAAGAAGGCGGTCCCGAAGACGTCGATCCAGGCCTGCGTGCGTTCCTTCAGGCGCCCGTTGATCACATCGATGCGGATGTGCTCGTTGCGCAGCAGCGTGTAGGGCGCGCACAACAGGAACACCGCCGAGAACAGATACCACTGCGCTTCGAGGAAGGAATTCGAGCTCATGTCGAACGCCTTGCGAATGATGGCGTTGCCTGCACTGACCAGTACGGCGACCAGCACGAGCCAGATGACGGCGCGGCCGATGCGCAGATTCAGCGCATCGATGGCGCGGGATACGGCGAGCAATGCGTCCAAACGGGCCTCCCACACTTGCGGATTTGACGGCACGTGGAGATCCGTACATCCGGCGAATTCACGCAGCCACGCCGCAGATTGATGCAACAGCGGGTGGCCACGCTTGAAGTCCGGGGATTATAAGGTGCTGCGCCTTCGCGCGGGCGGGCTTTGCGTGCCGGCGCAAAGGCCGACAATGCTAAAATCTTCGCTTCGCCAGGAAGGGGTCCCGCGCCCATGTTCCGCCGCTCCAGTACGCTCGCTCAAGCCGATCCGGAAGTCTGGAAGGCGATCGCCGGTGAAAATCAGCGCCAGGAAGATCACATCGAGCTGATCGCCTCGGAGAACTACGCCAGCACGTCCGTCATGGCGGCGCAGGGCACGCAGCTCACCAACAAGTACGCGGAAGGCTATCCCGGCCGGCGCTACTACGGCGGATGCGAGTTCGTAGACGTGGCCGAGCAGCTTGCGCTGGACCGCGTGAAGCGACTTTTTCATGCCGAGGCCGCCAACGTGCAACCGCACTCCGGGGCCCAGGCCAACCAGGCCGTCTTCTTCGCCACGTTGAAGCCGGGCGATACGATCCTGGGCATGAGTCTGCCGCATGGCGGCCACCTTACCCATGGCTCGCCGGTGAACATGTCCGGCAAATGGTTCAACGTCGTGGCGTATGGCCTTGATCCGGAAAGTGAACTCATCGATTACGCGGCTGCCGAGCGCCTGGCGGAAGAACATCGGCCGAAGCTGATTGTCGCGGGCGCCTCGGCCTATTCCCGGGTCATCGACTGGAAGCGCTTTCGCGCGATCGCCGACGCGGTCGGCGCGCAGCTGATGGTCGACATGGCCCATTACGCGGGACTGGTCGCGGCCGGCTTCTACCCCTCGCCGGTAGGCATCGCCGACTATGTGACCAGCACGACCCACAAGACGCTGCGCGGTCCGCGCGGCGGCTTCATCCTCGCGCGTGCCGAGCACGAGAAGGCGATGAATTCGGCGGTGTTTCCCGGGTTGCAGGGCGGCCCGCTGATGCACGTCATCGCGGCCAAGGCCGTCGCCTTCGGCGAGGCGCTGCAGCGCGACTTCCGGACCTACCAGGAGCACGTGCTCGGGAATGCCCGGGTGCTGGCGCTGGTCCTGTCGAATCGCGGCCTGCGCATCGTTTCCGGCGGCACCGACAGCCATATGTTCCTGGTCGACCTGCGGGCCAAGAAAATCACCGGCAAGGATGCGGAGGCTGCGCTGCAGCGTGCGCACATCACGGTCAACAAGAACGCCATTCCGAACGACCCCGAAAAGCCCTTCGTGACGTCGGGGATTCGCCTCGGCAGTCCGGCGATCACCACCCGCGGCTTCACCGAGACGGAGTGCGAGGAGTTGGCACATCTCGTCGCCGACGTCCTGGATGCGCCCGACGATTCGGCGGTGCTCGACCGAACCCGCGAGGCGGTCCGCAAGCTCACGCACAAGTATCCGGTCTACACGGCGTGACCAGATGCGGCTGCGCCAGCGGGATTAGCGCCGAGGCACCCGGATGAAATGCCCGTTCTGCGGGAGCGACGACACACAGGTGATCGACTCCCGTGTGTCGGAGGCAGGCGATTCCATCCGCCGCCGCCGCCGCTGCGTCACCTGCCAGAAGCGCTTTACGACCTATGAAACGGTCGAATTGCGCTTGCCCCAGGTGGTGAAGACCAACGGCAACCGCTCGGATTTCGATGTCGAGCGGATCCGGGTCGGTTTTGCGCGGGCCCTGCACAAGCGGCCGGTTCCCACCGAGTACGTCGACGCGGCGATCGACCGGATCGTCGCGCAGGTGCTGGCCCATGGCGAACGCGAAATCGCCTCGCGGCAGATCGGCGAAATGGTGATGCAGGAACTCTACAAGCTCGACAAGGTCGGGTACATCCGCTTTGCGTCCGTCTACCGATCGTTCCAGGATGTGTCCGATTTCCGCGATGCACTGCGCGAAGTCGAGGCACCGCCGGCGGCTGCGCGGCGCACGCGCCGCTAGCGCGCGAAGGTCGACTCGCATGCAAGGCGCGGCGGTGGCCGATCGGATGTTCATGGCGCGCGCACTCGCGCTGGCCGCGCGTGGACTGTTCACGACTACGCCCAACCCTCGCGTCGGGTGCGTCATAGTGCGTGATGGCGCGGTGCTGGGCGAGGGCTTTCATGCCAAGGCGGGTGAAGGGCATGCGGAAACCGAGGCGCTGGCGGACGCTTCGCGCCGCAATTTCGATGTTCGGGGGGCAACGGTCTACGTGACCCTCGAGCCCTGCAATCACTTCGGGCGCACGCCGCCGTGTGTCGATGCCATTATCGCCGCCGGCATCGCGCGCGTGGTCGCGGCGACTGGCGATCCCAATCCGGGGGCGGGCACCGGCGCGCAGCGACTGCGTGCCGCAGGGGTAACGATGGATTGCGGCATTGCCGAAGACGAGGCCCGTGAACTCAACGTCGGCTATTTCACGCGCATGACCCGCGGCCGGCCGTTCGTGCGCACCAAGCTTGCTGCCAGTCTCGACGGCCACACGGCATTGGCGAACGGCCAGAGCAAGTGGATCACCGGGGAGGCGGCCCGTGCCGATGGACACGCCTGGCGGGCCCGGGCGTGCGCGGTGCTTACCGGCATCGGTACCGTGCTGCAGGACGATCCCCGCCTCGATGTGCGCGACGTGTCTACGCCGCGCCAGCCGCGCCGGGTCGTCGTCGACCGGCACGGGCAGACGCCGGCGTCGGCACGGATATTCGGTGCCGGCGGCGCGCTGGTGGTCACCGCCGGCGAGCGCAATCCCGCCTGGCGCGACGATGTCGAGGTGCTGGCACTGCCGGATGCACGCGGACGCGTCGACCTCGTCGCCATGCTGCGGATCCTCGCGCAGAGGGGGATCAACGAAGTGCATGTCGAGGCCGGCGCCCGGCTCAATGGCGCCTTGCTGGATGCGGACTTGGTCGACGAGATCCTGCTCTATCTTGCTCCCGACGTATTCGGCGATCCCGCGCGCGGCATGTTCGAGGGTGCCGCGGCATTGGCGACATTGGCGCAGCGCAAGGCTTTCTCGTGGCGTGACTGCACCCGCATCGGCGATGATTTGCGGCTCATCGCCCGACGTGCCGGCCAACGGGAGGATTGATGTTTTCAGGCATCGTGCAGCGCATGGGGCGCATCGTATCGGTAGTGGCACTCGGTGAGGAGGCACGGGTAGTGGTCGATGCCGGCGAGCCCGCATTGCCGGACATCGTGATCGGGGACAGCGTGGCGGTTGCCGGCTGCTGCCTGACGGTCGTCGAGATCGATGGCACCAAGCTCGGCTTCGATGTGTCGGCCGAAACTCTGCGCTGCACCACCGGTCTCGATCGGGCCGGGAAGGTGAACCTGGAACTGGCGCTCAGGCTCGCCGATCGCCTGGGCGGTCACCTGGTCACCGGACATATCGACGGCGTCGGCACCGTGCGCAGTTTCTACGAGGTAGCCGGTGGTGACAGCTTTCGCCTGGTCATTGCAGTCCCGCAGGACCTGATGCGCTTTATCGCGCCCAAGGGATCGATCGCGCTAGCCGGCGTGAGCCTGACGGTGAATGAAATCGACGGCGATGCATTCGCGGTCAATCTGATCCCGCATACCCTCGCGGTCACGACGCTCGGGAGCCTGCAGGCAGGTGCGCACGTCAACATCGAAATCGATCTGGTCGCCCGCTACGTGGCGCGCCTCGCCGACGCGGCGATCGGGCGTATCGACGGGACCTGACGCTGCCCGAGTTGCGGACGTGCAGGCAGCCGGTGGCCCGGGCTCAAGCCTCGATGCCACCCGCATCGATCCCGCACATGGGCGGCCGGCGCGGATGACGCCCACGACCGGTGCCGCGTAAAATGAATCTTCGGAGCGGAGGAACGATGGACCTGACGACCCTGGAACGGCTGCCGCTGTGGATCGGCGGCAAGGCGGTGGCCCCGCAAACCAAGCGATACGGCGAGGTGACCAATCCCGCTACCGGTGAGGTGATCCGGCACGTACCGCTCGCCAATGCGGCGGATGTCGACGCGGCGGTCGAAAGCGCAGCCGCGGCCTTCCCGGCTTGGCGCGCGCAGCCCGCGCTGCGCCGCGCCCGCATCATGATGCGCTTTCGCGCCGCCATGGACGCGCAGCGCAAGGAGTTGGCGAAGATCATCACGCAGGAACACGGCAAGACGCTGGCCGATGCCGAAGGCGAGGTCACGCGGGGTATCGAAGTCGTCGAGTTCGCGACCGGCATTCCGCATCTGCTCAAGGGGGAATTCAGCGAAAACGTCGGCACGGATGTCGACAGCTTTTCGCTGCGGCAGCCGCTCGGCGTATGCGCCGGAATCACGCCGTTCAATTTTCCGGCGATGGTGCCGATGTGGATGTACCCGGTGGCCATCGCCTGCGGCAACACCTTCGTGCTCAAGCCTTCCGAGCGCGACCCGACGCTCGCGCTGCGGATGGCCGAACTGCTGCGCGAAGCGGGATTACCGGACGGCGTCTTCAACGTCGTGCACGGTGACAAGGAGGCGGTGGATGCGCTCCTTGCGCATCCCAAGGTGAAGGCGGTGTCCTTCGTCGGATCCACGCCCATCGCGCGCTACATCTACGAGACCGGAGCGCAGCATGGCAAGCGCGTGCAGGCGCTCGGTGGCGCCAAGAACCACGCAGTCGTACTGCCCGATGCGGACCTGGCGTTCACCACCGAGGCGATCATCGGTGCCGGCTATGGCTCCGCGGGCGAGCGCTGCATGGCCATCTCCGCGGTGGTTGCCGTGGGTGAAGCGGGCGACGCGCTGGTGGAGAAACTCGCCGAGCGGGCGCGGCGCGTGAGCGTGGGTCCCGGTGACTCGCCGAACATCGAGATGGGTCCCGTCGTGACGTGCGCCGCGCGCGACCGCATCGTCGGCTACATCGATCAGGGCGAGAAGGAAGGCGCCAAACTTGTGGTCGACGGGCGCAAGCCAGGGGTCCTCGGCCACGAGAATGGATTCTTTGTCGGACCCACGCTGTTCGATCACGTGCAACCGACGATGTCGATCTACCGTGACGAGATCTTCGGACCGGTGCTGTCGGTCGTGCGGGTGGAGTCGCTGGCCGAGGCGATCGACCTGGTCAATGCGAATCCGTACGCAAATGGCGCCGCGATCTTCACGCGATCGGGCTATGCGGCGCGCCGTTTCCAGCAGGACATCGAGATCGGCATGGTCGGCGTCAACGTGCCGATACCGGTGCCGATGGCATTTTTCTCCTTCGGCGGATGGAAGTCCTCGCTGTTCGGCGACCTGAACGTGCACGGCATGGATGGCGTGCGTTTCTATACGCGCGGCAAGACGCTCACGACGCGCTGGCCCGACGACGGGAGTGCCGCACCGGGCTTCCACATGCCATTGATGGGGTAGGCCCGTTTCCGCCCGCCGCCGTCATTGCGGCAGGGCAGAAGCGCCAGGTGCGGCGTTGTCGAGCCGGAAACGGAACTCGAGCATCTTGTGATAGCGGATCGGCTGGCCGCGATTGCTGGCCGGCAGGAACCTGGCCTTCAGCAGGGCGTCCTGGACCGGTTCGCCGAACTCCGGGTCGCCTTCGATGATGGCAATTTCCTCGACCTGTCCGCTCGCCTCCACGACCACCCAGGCGATGACGGTCGCTTCACGGCGCTCTTCGAGCGCAGCCGCCGGATACTGGACGTCGATGTTCCCGACGACGTCCACCGGTGTATCGATCTCGGGCGGGAACTCCAGCAGGCTGCGGGTTCGGAACGCCTCGCCAAGGCGGGCAAGGGTGGTGGCCGTGCCGAATTCCACACGGGCCTGCGCGGCTCCGCCGGTGGTGGCCGGCGACATGCTGTCGTTGGCCGCCGGGATGGCGGCGGGCACCGGTGGCGTCAACGGTACGGCAACCGGCGGCACGACTACGGCGGGCGTAGGCGCCCGAGGTGTGTTCGCAATCGTTGGTGGCGCGGCTGGCACTTCGACTGGGGCCGGCTCGGATGGCTGCGCACGCGCGAGGACGACCGACAGCGTCGGGGCGGCATTGCGCAGCGTGGCGGGCATCGTGTGGACCACGGCCAGCAGCCCGAGGAGCAGGGCCACATGCGCCGCAGTGGAAGCCGCGAGCGCGGGCGTCAGCCTGCGGAAGGCGTCGCGGGTCGGCGCTGACATGGCTATACGGGGCCGGATTCGTACTTGGCTTGCATCGGGCAATTGTAGGGGTCGCCTGACCCATGGCGTTGGCCGCCACCGATGTAGAAAGGGCGGCCTGCTGCGCCGCCCCTTCCCCGTTGCGAGGGTTCGCCGGTCAGGCGATGCGATGCGCCATCACGGCTCGCCGATCAGGCGCCACGACAATCGGTGCCCGCCAGAGATATTCGGATTGCGGATGTTCACCACCCGAAGGCCGCCCGTCTGCTCGTTCGAATACACCAGTCGCATGACCGGGAACGAGGTATTGGGATTCTCGAGGCCCACGAGTTCCACACCAACCGCGCCTTCCGGCGCGAAGGCATATGCGGCTGGTACGCCGCCGACCTCGACCAGCGACTGGGCGGATACGTACTCGCGGGCGTAGATGTAGGCAGGCAGCGACGTCAGGCACGGGTCGGGCTGGATGTCGGTGCCGACGTAGGCCACCACGTTCAAATCCGCGACCACATCGGTAACGATGCGCTGGCCCGACGACAAGTCTTCGTACCAGCCATTCGGCGCGCCTCCGGATACGCCACCGACGCCCGTCGCCGCGGCCATCGTGGTCCTCGGAACGATCGGCAGACCGGTCGACGCAGGCGTGGTCAGCGTGCCGTCGCGGAACGCGTACATCGTCTGCGTCTGTGCCGGTGACGGCGTGGTCAGATCCGACGTGTCGAGCAAGCGGCCGGTGCCAATGAACACGTAGCGATCGGTACCGTTGTTGAGGTCGATCTCGATCTGGGGCGACGTCGTGACCGGCTGTGGCGTCCCGGAAGGATCCACCAACGTAGCGAGATGCGCGGTCGTCCAGTTCGATGGGTTGGGATCCGAGACGTCGAAGCGCCACACGCGACCATTAAGGTCGCCACCATAGACCTGCTCGATGGTCTGATCGCGGAAGTCCTTGGTGAAGCCAGACAATTGCGTCAGGCCGCTCGGGCTGGTCGTCGTCCCAATGTCCGCTCCGGCAATGGTGTCCATGGTCTTCAGGACCGAACCATCGACCACGCTGAGGAAATAAATGCGTCCCCGGCCGGCATTCGCCGTGCTGTTGTAGCCGGACGCAACGATGACGACCCAGCCGTGCGCGCGCGTCTTGGCGATGAGCGGGCGGCCGTAGGACACGGCGCTCCCGGGTAGCGAGAACTCCCACAGGATCTTCGCCGCCGCGGTCGCCTCGTTGGTCGCCGACGCGCTGGTGGCGTCGATCGCGTAGTACATGTTACCGCCCTTGCCGAGACCACCAACGACGATCGTGCGCCAGTCGGTACCCGCACCGCCGGAAAAGTCCACGTCGGTCGAGCGCGGCGACGCATCGACATACATGTGATGCTTGAAGATCGGCGAGCCGCCATCCTGATACGTCAGCGCATGGATGCCACGATCGAACTTGCCCCCGTCGTCCTTGGCAGAGGTGAACAGCGCACTTGGCACGTAGGCAAACACTTCGTCGCCAGTGGCGGCGTCGAATGAGTGCAGCATGCCATCGTTCGAGCCGACAAAGACCCGCTGTGGACGCGAGGCTTGCGCGGTCTTGTAGGCAGCGTAGCCCGGATCCGCCCAGGAATTGCTCGGGTTGCCGACCACCACCGGCTTGGAATTGCTCAGGTCGCCGAGTTTGCTGATCCGCTTGCGGAACTGGCCGATGTTCGTGCCCTCGATCACCTGTGGCGTGGGTCCATTGCCGTACGTCGACCCGCCGCGCAGGTAGGCAATGATCTTCTGCTGCTGGATTGCGGTCGGCGCAAGCGTGGCGAGCTGCGACGCCGACAAGTTGGCGTAGCGGAACGGTACGGCAGTGCCACTCGCGTTGCGCGTGACCACGCGCCGGTTGGCGAACCATGGATTGTTCGAATCGAGCGCAGGCGCAATGGCCGGAGTGGTCAGCACGTTGTTGAGAATCTGTGCCGCCGACCAATCGGGTGGCGAAGCGTAGGGGATTTCCACAGCCGTGGTCGGATCAACGCGCACCCGCTTCAATTCGCCGGTCCAGCCAGGCTCGATGGTCGCCTGGAACACGTAGTTGTTGCTCGAGCTCAGTGCGCGGCCGCTGTATGACGCGCCGACGCGCGCCTTGCGGTTGTTGGAAATGCCCGCGAGGATGCTGCCTAGACCGTAGGCCACTTCGAGCGGTGTCTTGGCATAAACGAACTTGCCGCGCGCGTTGACCGTAGCGTGCCACAGGTCGTCGACCGCGGTGGCGCCCTTGTTCGTGGCCGGGAAGTTCGGCTGGTTCGGCGGCGACGGCAGGTTCGGTGCGGTGAACCAGGGCTCCGTGCCTGCGACGATCGCCTGCACGACGGTGCTGACGTTGGACGCGTCCAGAATCCCTTCCGAGCCGAACGAGATCGCCGAGAAGTTGACGTGCTGCCACCATGCGACATCGACGTTCGGGTCCACGTCACCACCGGCGCGACCGTCGCCTGACGGCACGTTGTTGGTGAGTCCGGGTCGCAGGTCGTTCATCCAGTAGTAGAGCGCAATGTCGGAAAGGGAATTGGCGATTCCGGTGGAGTCACGGTACGGCAGCGGCCAGGGGCTGCCTAGCAAGCCACGCAGGATCGACAGCGTGATCTCTGGCCGATTGGTTGGGTCGGGATCCGGGGGGAACGATGGAACGGTGCCACCATCGACCTGGCCGACGACGGTGGGCAACGTGGTCTGGTTCGTATAACCGTCGGTAAAGAGGATGTGATAGTTGCTCTGGCAGGTCACGCCGGGCGTGATCGGATCGGTGTGCACGGGAAGCCCGGTGGAACCTGCGCCGTTCTTGAACAGGTCGCCGATCCGCAGCACCGTGTCCAGCGTCGGCGTCTGCGCGCCCGCGGGCGGATCGACCGCGAACATCGTGTTGAACCAATTGAGGCGTTGCGTGGTCGCGAAATCGTTCACATCGAGCCACTTGGGCAACACCGCAGGCGACGTGCTCGAATAGAATGTGTGGAATCCGACGCGATACGTGTCGTCGAGATTGTTAAAGGCGATCGCCGACGTGGTCTTCGCCGCCAGCAGGCGCGTACGGTAGTACGCATACCAGTTGGCGTAGTTCGTCATTTCCTCGGTATAGGTCCGCGTCAGGGCGGCGCCCGTCACCGGGTCGTTGTAATTGAACACCCGGCCGTCGTTGATGAGGCTGATGCGCTTGAACGCACCGTACTTCGGATAGATGTAGGTCGTGAAGTCGTTCTTGGTCTGGCACACGCCGGTGCCGAAGCCACGCCACTGGATGTGGTTGGTGTTGTCCGCCGACGCGCAGAACTCCACCGACGTGACCGTGTAGTAGTGCCGGGGAACAGCCACGGTCGTGGGCATTGCCGGACAGGCCGTCGTCACCGCGGTCTTGAACGTGGAATGCGAGGTGCTGTAGGTGTAGCGACCGGACCCGTAACCGGCGAAATTGTTGTGTCGGCACACGGCACCGGTGCCACCGTTCTGCAGCTCGCTGTCCTCGAGAAGCGTCGTGCTCTTGTAAGTCTTGGTGACAGGATCCCAGACGTTGTCGTCGCAGCGCGCGCTGCCTGCCGCGGGGTACGTGCAATTCTGCGTCAACACGCCGGTGGTGCAGCCGGTTGGCGTGGGCGACGGCACGTTCGGACAGGCCGGATTGCCGTTGACGACGATCGGTGGCGCGGGGCTGCCGGTGGTGCCGCAGGAGACACCCGTAATGCTGCACGCGGCGTTGCGCGCAGTAATGGTACCGGTCCGGTTGCACGCAAGGCACTCGACGCCGATGGTGCCGACGCAGCCGCCGACGGCCCAGGTCCACTGGTAGGCGGGATTGGTCTGACAGCCTGCGGGCGAGTAGGTGTACGGCCCGCTAGTGGTGTTACCGGTGCCGTTGCACGTTTGTGGCACGTTGGCATAGAGCAGCGTCCCGCCTCCCGAGCATGCATAGGTGCAGTTGGGCGTGCCGCGCGGCCAGCCGGGGGCCGTTTTGTCGCACCACAGCGACTTGCTCCCGCCGGTCCGCCAGAAATGCGTCGGGTCGTTGTCCGCACCGGAGGTCTTGCGCCACGGGTAGTTGTAGTCCTCGCTGATCGCAGGTGCGCCGTTCACGGCATCGTAGGCACGTCCATTGATACGGCAATCTTCGCCCAGCCCGTCACCGGCCACATACTCGCCGTTGACACCGATCGCCGCACCCTTGGATGCGTTGGTGTTGTCGACGCCGGGCCAGTCGCTGTTGCACCACATCGTCACCGTTACCGTACTCGTCAGGTTGACGGAGTTGGCCGACGCGTTGGGAACATCCGGCGCCGTCGCGGGCGTGGGCAAAAGGTAAGGCTCGCTGCGTACGCGTGCCCAATTGAGCGTGTTACCTGCAGTCTGCGAGTAAAAGCGCGCACCCGCCGTCGGCCACTGCTTACCGGTGCCGTCGAACGGCGGATCGTAGGTGACGTCCGGGTTGTAGTAGAGCTTGTTGAACTCGGCGGCGTGCAGCGGCACCGGCGTGCCGGTGAAGCTGAACGACGGCGGGGTTCCGGACGCGCAAACCCCTGTCGTGCGACCGTTGGAGTTGCGGCAATACTGGCCGATCGTGAAATCGGGCAGGTAATTCAAGTCCATGCTGCCCGAGTCGTCGAGCGAGTAGACGATGTTCGGCTTGGCGGCGACCTTGGCGGCAATCGGCACGTCCGCGAGGGGCGTCAGCGCGGCGAAGGCGGTACCGCCCATCGGCCCGATCGCCAACGTTAGCGTCAGCGCAAGGGCAACGGCGCGACGGAACGGACTATGTCGATTGTTATTCATGATGGTTTCCGATGTTGGCCTAGCGCAGCATGGCCTGGGCAAACGTCACGGTGCTGGCTGGACCGTCGACGCGAACGGTGACGCGATAAAGGGGAACCGGATTCACGGGCAGGCCCTGGTCTTCCATGATGTTCTTTCCGGGTGACACCTTGGGGAACAGCAGGTCGCAATAGTCGATGCCGGGATCGAGCGGGTCTCCCGTATAGCCGTTGGCGCAGACGCGTTCGATGACCCAGGACACCGTATTGCCGGCCGCATCGGAAACGGTCTGAAAACCGCCGGGAAGAGTAAGCGGCGCATTGCCCTGCAGCACGGCCGGAACGCCGGAGGCCGACTCGCCTGGCTGCAGGTTGGCGTAGTAATTGTTGCTTGCGTCGTGATTGAACGTGTTGCCGATGGTCTTGGCGTAGAACAATGCGTTGGCCGCCTTCTCCACCGCATTGTTGATCGGTGCAATCGACGCCTGCCGGAAGGCGAGGTTGCCCGCGACTGACGTGCTGGTGTCGACCGATCGCAGGAGCGCGATGCCGGCAAGGCTCATCACGACCATCGCGATCAGCGCGACGAATAGCACGACCCCGCGCTCGCGGTGGGGGCCGCAGCTCATGCGGGTCCGGCGGAAAGAATGCGTGCTCATGTCTGGTTCCACAGAGCGTTGCGCAGCGGGATCGTGGTCTCGTAGATCCGGTAGCGGAAGCCATCCTGCATCGTGGTGCTATCGATGGCTATGCGACCCGGACAACCGGCGTTGGTGTTGACCGAGCAGTTAAACAGGAAACCGGATTGGCCGTTAAGCGCGCTGTCCTTTAGATCCGGCTCATCGCTGCGCACGACGATGGCGATGCGCACGGCCTTGATGCGGCGGATCGTGGCGGCGGTAGTCGCGTTGTTGCCGATGGCGGCCGCGGAATAGTTGACGCCGTCGCCGCAAGTGTTGCTGTTGTCGGCGGAGGTCCAGCAGTCGACGGTCAGGTCCCCGTTCGTGTCGATGCCGTATTGAGCCTTCAGCAGCATTACGTTCTGCGCGATCGGCACTACCGGCTGCGCGGGGAGCGCGATGTTGACGTCTTGACTGTAGAGCTGGCGCTGCTTGCCGGACGTTGCGGTGTCGACGGTGTACTGCATGCGGTTGATCTGGCCGAGGTTGAGCAGTCGTGACGAACCCGCGGGAAAGGCAACCGTCGTCGCGCCGGCGAACGGCACGGTCACCCGCCCCTGGGAACCGGGATTGGCGGAGAAAGGCACGGGGGCACCGTTGAGCCTGCGCAGCGTGCAGTTGTTGGTGCGATCGGTGGCGACAACCCAGTCCTGGTTGAAGAAACCGTTGGGGCTTTGTATCTGGAACGACGTGGAACCGATCGGCGCGGCCGCCGAGAAAAGCACCGGGCTCACTACGCGGCGGCCGTTGCTGTAGTAAGTAATCAGGCTGTCCGGCGTGTTGGGCGCGCCGCCGTCGGTGATGAGGACCGGAATGGGCTTCAGGCGCCAGTCGTTGTTGCAGGTCGCGAGGTCGTCGATGCCGGACGCGATGCCGTTGCCGGCACTGGCAATTTCGCGCGCCAACACGAATTGCGCGAACTGGCCCGTCACCTGCGCATCGGATACCCCGATCGTGGTGCGCTTGTAGCCTTCGGCAAAGGCGAGCACGTTGTACACGGCCAGCAGCACGACCATCCCGATCAGGATGCCGACCATGGTCTCGATGATGCCCGCGCCGCGCTGCCGGACGCGGGCCTGGCCTGCGGAAGTTGCGTGCATGCGGGTTTCCATCAGTTGTGTCCGATGGTGGCGGTAGCCTGGAATTGGTGCTCCGG
The DNA here is from genome assembly GCA_963756765.1 of uncultured beta proteobacterium. Classification (GTDB taxonomy): domain Bacteria; phylum Pseudomonadota; class Gammaproteobacteria; order Burkholderiales; family Casimicrobiaceae; genus VBCG01. The sequence continues at coordinate 313,827 of CAVWPC010000004.1, forward strand.
TGCGGCAATTTCGCCAGGCGGCTTCCAAAAGACGGTAATCGTTACGTCCATGGCATTGGGCGGCCTGGCCAAGAACTGCACCTGGGGCGCGGTGGTCGCACCGGGCAACCGCTGTTGAACCCAATTCTTGAACTCGATGTACTCGGTACCCGTACCCGGCGTACTGCCGAATTTGCTGTCGAGGAGAGCGGGGTTGGCGCCAGACGGTAGCGCGGTCCACATCTGGCCAATCAGCGTATTGGTCATGAATACGGCCTCACTGCGAAACTGCGCGTCGTCGACCTGCTGCAGGACGCGGGCCTGCAAGCCGACGAGTCCCAGCAATCCGAACGCGACGATCAGGATGGCGATCAGGGCTTCGAGCAGGAAACTGCCGCGCTCGCGCCGCGGCGCACACAGCTTTGTTGCCGAGGTTCTGTTCATGTTCACGGTATCGGGCATGCTTTCGGATCATTGGCATTGATCAGCGTCCACTGCGGATCGCAGATCTTGATGCCGCTGCGCAGCCCACCGACCAGCACGCGCAGGGTGCGTGCGCCGGAGATGCCGGTGGATGGAGAGATGGTGATTTGTTCGATCGGCGTGCTGGCATCGGCGTTGGCGGCGCGGACGTTGCCGAGGCCGGTGAAGGTGACTTTGGTGTTGCCGGCCGGCAGTACGGCGAACTGGGTCAGGCGTGCTCCCTCGCGAAACGTGCCCTCCGGCATCGACGTCGCCGGGGTGGCGACCACGTTCAGCGTCCAGCCGCCGGTGTCGACGGTCGGGTCCAGGATGAATTCGATATCCTCGTTGCGCTTGACCGCTTCGGCCTGCGCCGTACGCAGCCCGCCGGCGATGAGGTCGGCCGCCGAGCGGATGCGGCTGTCGGCCACCCAGACGCCGTAGCTCGGCGCGGCCAGCACGAGCAGCAGCGCCGCGATCGCCAGCGCGATCATCAGCTCGATCAGGGAAAATCCCCGCAACGGGGACGAGGGCGTCATGAGCAGGAGCCGTCCTTGCGGACAACGAAGCAATTGGTCCCGGCACCTGTCCATCCTGTGCCTACGCCGGTCGTTGCCTTCCGGTTGAGCTGATCGATCGTGTAAACGAAGCCGCTCATGCCCTTGGCGGCGAGTCCCGTCGCGGTGATCGTATAGCCCGGAGGGACCGCGACAACGGCACAACTTAGCTGAAAGTTACGGCCGGGATCGGAGTTGTACAACGGAATGCGGGTGCTCGCACCGTTGTCGATGCCGCAATTCCCACCCGATGCGTAGGTCCGGTTGTCCATGAAGAAGCGTTCCATGTCGGTCCGGAGGTCCCCAAGCTTGCTGGTCGCCTCGATGATCTTGCTGCGGGTGATGTACTCGCTGTAGCTCGGCAGCGCGATCGCCGCCAAGATGCCGACGATCGCGACGGTGATCAGCACCTCGAGCAGCGTGAAGCCGGAGGCGGACTTGACGCGGGATTGCGCACAAAACGACATGGCGAACTCCTTTTGGACGCCTGATGCTAGGGGGTGAATCGCGCAACCGCAACGGCGGCCGACACATGGCTCGCTTTCGGGAATGAACGGCTCTGGCGCCCTAGGCGAAATCCGACGGGAAAACTAGCACGGATACCTGCCTTTGGTCCGAAGTTGCAGTCAGGGGCAGATTGCAGGCATTTTCTCGATCCGCGCGCGGCCGCTGTTGGCCAATACGACGTGCACTTCCGGCCTTCCCGATAGACATAGCACGAAGGTTCCCATCTGCAGCGCGCCGCTGTTCATGCGCGCGACGCCGAGACTCGTGTAGGACACGTAGTCCTTCAGCGGCGTGTTGGGGGTGATGGTGACGCGCTCGCGGGTGCCCGGTTCGCGCCGAAGGACCGCTTCGCCGGGATCGACCTGGCCGTCCTTGTTCTCGTCGACGTACATGAGCCAGCCCTGGTCCCAGCCCGGCCCGCCGCATTGGACCAGGTCGGACGATCTGCACAAATCCACGCGATAGCCGCGCTTGATCGCCTCGGACCGCGCGATGTACATGCTGCCGGCGAGTGCGCGCGCCTGGTTCATCAACCGGTAGTCGGCGATCCAGTCGGCGTACGCCGGCAGCGCCAGCATCGCCAGCAGACTGGCCAGGGTCAGCGAGATCAGCAGTTCCAGCAGCGTGAAGCCGGTGGCGTGGCAGGCGATGGGTGGCGTCATCGTGGCCCCTCGTGGACAGTGAGGTAGACACGCTACGGGCCGGCCGCAGGGGCACCTATCGGTGGATCGACCTAGGCCGTCGCGCCGATGGCGATCTTTTCCTGAGTTGGCGCTTGGGACTTGACGGCAAATATTTTAGTTCTAAAATAAATAACGGAAATGACGCTCCGAGTTGCTCCCAATCGCCGCGGCTTGGCTGCTACAGATCGTCGTAGCCCATACCGCGGGGCGATTGCGGCTGAACGGCGGCTGGACAGCCCCTCGACGGCGGCTCGACTACGACTGGACTTTTGCCCGGGAAAGGCAAAATGCGCGTCCTCTGCATCGGTGGTGGCCCTGCCGGCCTGTACCTGGCGCTGTTGCTGAAGAAAGCGCGGCCGGAGGTTGTCGTGCGCGTGGTCGAGCGCAACCGGCCGTACGACACCTTCGGTTGGGGCGTCGTGTTCTCCGACCAGACGCTGGGCAACCTGGTGGAGGCGGATGCCGAGACCGCGGAGTCGATCGCCGGTGCGTTCAACCGCTGGGACGACATCGACGTCCACTTCAAGGGCCGTACGATCACCTCGAGCGGCCACGGCTTCTGCGGCATCGGCCGCAAGCGCCTGCTGAACATCCTGCAGGCGCGCTGCGAGGCGCTCGGCGTCGAACTCGAGTTCCAGAACGACGTGACCGACGACGTGGCCGAGGCGCGCGCCTTCGGCGCCGACGTGGTCATCGCCTCCGACGGCCTCAACAGTCGAATCCGCACCCGGTACGCGGCCACGTTCCAGCCGGACATCGACCAGCGCAAGTGCCGCTTCGTCTGGCTCGGGACGAAGAAGCTCTTCGCGGCCTTCACGTTCGCGTTCGTGGAGACGCCGCATGGCTGGTTCCAGGCGCATGCGTACCAGTACGACGGCGACACCTCGACGTTCATCGTCGAGACGCCGGAAGCGACGTGGCGGGCGGCCGGGCTCGAAGCGATGTCGCAGGCCGAAGGCATCGCCTATTGCGAGCGCCTGTTCGCGCCTTGGCTCGATGGCCAGCCGCTGCTGTCCAACGCTGCGCACCTGCGTGGTTCGGCGATGTGGATTCGCTTTCCCCGCGTGGTGTGTCGCACCTGGGTGCACTGGAACACGCTCGAGGACCGCGAAGTGCCGGTGGTGCTGATCGGCGACGCCGCCCACACGGCGCACTTTTCGGTGGGCTCGGGGACCAAGCTCGCACTCGAAGATGCGATCGCGCTGGCCAAGGCGCTGACGGCTCCGGCGGACCGTCGTGCGGCACTGCAAGCGTACGAAGCCGAGCGCTCGGTGGAGGTGCTGAAGATCCAGAATGCCGCACGCAATTCCACCGAATGGTTCGAGAATGTCGACCGTTACGACGCCTTCGAAGCGGAGCAATTCGCGTACAGTCTGCTGACCCGCAGCCAGCGCATCTCGCACGAGAACCTGCGGCTGCGCGATCCGGCTTTCGTCGCGGGGCTCGAATCGTGGTTTGCCAGGGAAACGCGCGACGAGTCGGGGGAAGGGCGTGACCAGACCAGGGAAGATCACGACAAGGCCCGGGAAGATCGCGACGCCGCCCTGGGAAACCGCGACCCGGCGCCGGTGTGCCCGCCGATGTTCACGCCGTTCACGTTGCGCGGCGTGACACTCAAGAACCGCGTTGTCGTGTCGCCGATGGCGCAATATTCGTGCGTCGACGGCACGCCCGACGACTTCTATCTCGTGCACCTCGGCAGTCGCGCCCACGGCGGCGCCGGGTTGGTGTTCACCGAAATGGTGTGCGTGGCGGCCGATGCGCGGATCAGCCCGGGCTGCGCGGGCATGTACGCGCCCGAGCACATCGCCGCGTGGCGGCGCATCGTCGACTATGTGCATACGCGCACGTCGGCGAAAATCGCGCTCCAGCTGGGCCACGCGGGGCCCAAGGGCTCGACGCAGCGCGGCTGGGAGGAGGCCGACGCACCCCTGCCGACCGGGAATTGGCCGCTCCTCGCGCCGTCAGCGATTGCCTACGGGCCGGACAACCAGGTGCCGCGTGCGATGACGCGCGCGGACATGGGTCGTGTCAGCGCGCAGTTCGTTGCGGCGACGCAGGGCGCCATCGCCGCAGGATTCGACTGGCTTGAACTGCATTGCGCCCATGGCTACCTGCTGTCGGCGTTCCTGTCGCCGCTGACCAATCAGCGGACGGACGATTATGGTGGCTCGCTCGCTAACCGCGCGCGATTCCCACTCGAGGTTTGCACTGCGGTACGCGCGGCGTGGCCACAGGACAAGCCGTTGTCGGTGCGCCTTTCCGCGCACGACTGGGCCCCTGGCGGCAACACCCCGGACGACGCGGTGGCGCTCGCCCGCATGTTTCGTGACGCAGGCGCCGATCTCATCGACGTGTCCTCCGGCCAAACGACCCGGGCGGCCAAGCCGGTCTACGGGCGGATGTACCAGACGCCATTTGCCGATCGCATTCGCAACGAGGTGGGGATCGCCACGATGGCGGTGGGCGCGATTTTCGAGCCGGATCACGTGAACAGCATCCTGATGGCCGGTCGCGCCGATCTGTGCGCGCTCGCCCGTCCGCATCTCGCCGATCCGTATTGGACGCTGCACGCGGCCGCGCAACTCGGCGTTCGCGAAGTCGAGTGGCCGGTGCAATACCTGCCGGGCAAGGAACAGCTGGAACGCAACCTGGCGCGCGCCGCGCTGCTGGGCGACGAGCGCCCGGGTGCCAGCGGATAGCCGCTATGCCCACCCCCGCCATGCGCACGTCGCCATTCGTTGCGACCGCAGCTCCGGAGACTCCGGATGCGGAATCGCGCGGCTCCGATGACCACCACGATGCCCTGCGTCTGTGGCTGCGCCTGCTGACCTGCACGCTGATGATCGAACGCGAGGTGCGCGCGCGCCTGCGCGAGCGTTTCGCGATCACCTTGCCGCGCTTCGACCTGCTGGCGCAACTCGAGCGCTATCCAAAGGGCTTGCGAATGGGGGAGTTGTCGCGGCGCCTGATGGTGACGGGCGCCAACGTGACCGGTCTTACCGCCGAACTCGTCGACGAAGGGCTGGTGGAACGCAAGGCCGTGGCCGGCGATCGCCGCGCGTTCGTGGCGCGGCTGACATCCAAGGGCAAGCGAGCCTTCGATGCGATGGCCAGCGAACACGAGCAATGGCTGGTCGACTTGCTGGCCGGCATGGGAAGCGATGACCGGAGGCAGCTGTTCGCGTTGCTGGGTGACCTCAAGCTGACCGTACGAACCCACGCCAATGCGGATTCGTGATCGGTGGTTGCACTCAATTCATGAGTCCGTGCCGCTGTCGAAAGGGACCGTTCGATGACTGAACGCAGCAACGAATCGATGGACGCGATGCGCCGGCCGCTGCGCGACTACCGGGCCACGCACTTTCGCTGGTCGGCGAGCGACGATGGCAAGGTGGGCACGATCACGCTCGACCGCCCGGAACGCAAGAATCCGCTGACCTTCGCGGCGTATGCCGAACTGCGCGATCTGTTCGTCGCGCTGGTCCACGCGAGCGACGTCAAGGTCGTGGTGATCACCGGCGCGGGGGGCAACTTCAGTTCCGGTGGCGACGTGCACGAGATCATCGCACCACTTACCACGATGCAGATGCCGCAACTCCTGGCGTTCACGCGCATGACCGGTGACCTCGTGCTGGCGATGCGGCGTTGCCCGCAGCCGATCATCGCGGCGGTGGATGGCGTGTGCGCCGGGGCCGGCGCAATGGTCGCGCTGGCGTCGGATCTGCGTCTGGCGACCCCCGCGGCCAGGACGGCGTTCTTGTTCGTGCGCGTGGGCCTTGCCGGCTGCGACATGGGGGCCTGCACGCTGCTGCCGCGTACGATCGGTCAGGGCCGTGCTGCGGAGTTGCTGTACACGGGACGGGTGATGCTCGCCGACGAAGGCACGGCCTGGGGCTTTTTCAACCGCCTGGTGAATTCCGACGTACTTCAGGCGGAGGCGCATACGCTCGCGCGCACGCTCGCCGACGGACCGACGTTCGCGCACGGCATGACCAAGAAGTTGCTGCATCAGGAGTGGGCCATGGATCTCGACGCGGCGATCGAGGCGGAGGCGCAGGCGCAGGCGATCTGCATGCAGACCGAGGACTTCCGGCGTGCCTACGCTGCGTTCGCGGCGAAGGCCACGCCCCGCTTCGAAGGCAACTAGTGGAGCGGAGCACTGTCATGCGGCACGCCCATCTCGATTGGCCGTTCTTTGCCGAAAGCCACCGCGAGCTGGCGCGAGGGCTGGACGCGTGGTGTGCGGCGTTGCCTCCCGTCGAGGACGACGCGGCGCACGACGTCGACGCGGTGTGCCGGACGCTGGTGAAGGCACTGGGCGGTGCCGGCTGGTTGCGCTACTGCGTTCCCGCCGCCCATGGCGGCGCGCTCGCGGCGCTCGATTCACGCGCCCTGTGCGTTGCCCGCGAGACGCTGGCCTTCCACGATGGGCTGGCTGACTTCTCCTTCGCGATGCAGGGCCTCGGAAGCGGCGCGATCACGCTGGCGGGCAGCGACGAACAGCGCCGGCTATGGCTGCCGGCGGTGGCGCGCGGGGATGCCATCGCCGCATTCGCGCTGTCCGAGCCGGAAGCGGGTTCCGATGTCGCTGCAATGACCACCCGCGCGACGCGCGACGGGGTGCACTGGGTTCTCGACGGTTGCAAAACCTGGATCTCCAACGGCGGCATCGCGGATTTCTATTGCGTCTTCGCCCGTTCCGGATCGGCCACCGGCACGAAGGGCATTTGCGCCTTCGTGGTACCGGCGGATACGCCCGGACTGCGCATTGCCACGCGAATCGACGTGATGGCGCCGCACCCGCTCGCGCGCCTCGAGTTCGATCGATGCCGCCTGCCGGCGCACGCGCTGCTTGGCGGCGAAGGCGAGGGCTTCAAGCTCGCGATGCGTACGCTGGACATCTTTCGCGCGTCGGTGGCCGCGGCGGCGGTCGGCTTCGCGCGCCGCGCCTTGCACGAGGCGCTTGGCTACGTGCGGGCGCGACCGATGCAGGGCGGCACGCTCGGAGACCTGCAGCTGACGCAGGCGAGCCTCGGCGACATGGCCACCGCGATCGACGCGGCGGCACTGCTCACCTACCGCGCGGCCTGGCTGCGCGACGTACGTGACGTCAGGACGACCAGCGAGGCGGCCATGGCGAAGCTCGCCGCAACCGAGTCGGCGCAGCGGGTGATCGACGCGGCCGTGCAACTGCACGGCGCCCTCGGCATCACGCGGGGCCAGGTCGTGGAGCGTCTTTATCGTGAGATCCGCGCGCTGCGCATCTACGAGGGTGCGACGGAGGTCCAGCGGCTGATCGTCGGGCGTGAGGCGCTGCGCGCAGCGGGAGCCGGGCCATGACCGCCGCCGCCACCCGCGGCCGTTCCAGCGCGCCGAGCGCGCCGACCGCGCATGTCGACACCTTTGCCCGCGACCACCTGCCGCCGCGGGAAGAATGGCCGGAGTTCCTGCTGGACCGGCCCGAGCTCTCGTATCCAGCGGCAATCAACTGTGCCACCGAGCTCCTCGACGGCGCGGTCGCGCGCGGATGGGGTGCGCGTCCGGCCATTCTCGCGCCAGGTGGACTGCGCTGGACCTACGACGAGTTGCTGGCGCAGGCGAACCGCGTCGCGCACGTTCTGGTGTCCGAGCTGAACCTCGTGCCCGGCAACCGGGTGCTGCTGCGCGGCCCCAACAATCCACTGCTCGCCGCCTGCTGGTTCGCGGTACTGAAGGCGGGGGGCATCGCCGTCGCGACGATGCCGTTGCTGCGCGCCAAGGAGCTGACCGACACCATCATTAAGGCGCAAGTAACGCATGCGCTTTGCGACGCCAGGCTCGAAGCGGAGTTGCGCGTCGCGCAGGCGGCATGTCCGACGCTGTCCCAGGTCGCGCTGTTCGGGAATGGCGGGCCTGAAGCGCTGGAACAGCGTGCCGCCTCGCGACCTGCGGCCTTTGCCGATGTTCATACGGCGGCCGACGATACGGCGCTGATCGCGTTCACTTCGGGCACCACCGGCACGCCCAAAGGGACCATGCACTTTCATCGCGACGTGCTCGCAGCCTGCGATTGCTGGCCGCGTTCGACGTTGCGCGCGCAGGGCGATGACATCTTTACCGGCAGTCCTCCACTCGCGTTCACGTTCGGACTGGGCGGACTGCTGCTGTTTCCGCTGCGGGCCGGGGCAGCGACGCTACTGCTGGAACGGGCGCCACCGGAAGTGTTGCTGCCCGCCATCGCCGAGCATCGGGCCACGGTGCTGTTCACCGCACCGACGTCGTACCGTGCGATGGCGGCGCAAGCCCGTGCCTTCGACCTGTCGAGCCTGCGCAAGTGCGTATCGGCGGGCGAAGCGCTTCCGGCTGCCACCCGCAAGATGTGGAAGGACGCAACCGGCATCGAATTGATCGACGGCATCGGTGCGACCGAGTTGCTGCACATCTTCATCTCGCACGACGAGGATCATGCGCGACCGGGCGCGACCGGCACGCCGGTGCCCGGCTACACGGCCTGCGTGATGGACGACGAAGGTCGTCCGCTGCCGGCTGGCGAGGTCGGTCGCCTGGCGGTCAAGGGCCCGACCGGTTGTCGCTACCTCGCCGATTCGCGCCAGCGCGACTACGTGCGCGGCGGGTGGAATTACACCGGTGACGCGTACCTGGTCGACGCGGACGGCTATTTCGTCTACCAGGCCCGCACCGACGACATGATCGTCAGCGCCGGCTACAACATCGCGGGACCCGAAGTGGAGGGCGCTCTGCTCTTGCACCCGGCCGTCGCCGAGTGCGGCGTGGTCGGCATGGCGGACGACGAGCGCGGCCAGATCGTCAAGGCGTTCGTCGTGCTGAAGCCCGGCTTCAGCGACGACGCTGCGATGGTGCGCACGTTGCAGGACTTCGTGAAACAGACGATCGCGCCGTACAAGTACCCGCGGTCCATCGCGTTCCTGCCGCACCTGCCCCGGACTGAAACCGGCAAGCTCCAGCGCTTCCGGCTGCGCGAATTCAACACCTGATCGAGGCTCACCATGCGTATTCTGCAGCCGCCCGGATGGACACCCCCGAAGGGTTACGCCAACGGTGTCGCCGCGCGCGGCACGCAGATCTTCGTCGGCGGCCAGATCGGCTGGAACGCCCAGCAGGTGTTCGAGACCGACGACTTCGTCGGGCAGGTCCGGCAGGCGCTGACCAACATCGTGGCGATCCTGCGCGAGGGCGGCGCCGGCCCCGAGCACATCACGCGGATGACCTGGTACGTGATCGACAAGAGCGAATACGTGGCGAGCTACCGCGCGCTGGGCGCCGCATATCGCGAAGTCATCGGCAGGCACTTTCCGTCGATGACGGCGGTCGAAGTGAAGGCGCTGATCGAGGACCGCGCCCGGGTGGAGATCGAAGTGACCGCGGTCGTCCCCGACGACAGCGAAGGCGCGCGCGCCGGGCCGATGGCATCGGCTCGGGCATAATTACGCGTCGCGCCGCGATCCAGGCCCGACCATTCACTCGCTCGTTGTGGAGTTGCCATGAATGCACCCGACCGCCCACCCGCCAAGCCCGTGTTCAAGTGGGACGACCCGCTGCTGCTCGATGCCGAACTGTCCGAAGACGAGCGCATGGTCCGCGACGCGGCGCACGCGTATGCGCAGGACAAGCTCATGCCTCGCATCACACAGGCCTTTCGCCACGAGAAGACCGACGCGGCGATCTTCCCCGAGATGGGTGCGCTCGGCCTCCTCGGCGCCACGTTGCCGGCGGAGTATGGCGGCGCGGGTCTCAACTATGTGTGCTACGGCTTGATCGCGCGCGAGATCGAGCGCGTCGACTCGGGCTATCGCTCGATGATGAGCGTGCAGAGCTCGCTGGTCATGTTTCCGATCTACAGCTACGGCAGCGAGGCGCAGCGGAAGAAATACCTGCCGAAGCTCGCCACCGGCGAATGGATCGGCTGCTTCGGCCTGACCGAGCCCAACCATGGTTCAGACCCAGGCTCGATGATCACGCGGGCGCGCACGGTGGCGGGCGGCTATCGGCTGTCGGGCGCCAAGATGTGGATTTCCAATGCACCGATCGCCGATGTCTTCCTGATCTGGGCGAAGGACGATGCCGGCCAGATCCGCGGCTTCATCCTCGAGAAGGGCATGAAGGGCCTGTCCGCGCCGAAGATCGAAGGCAAGTTCTCGCTGCGTGCGTCGGTGACCGGCGAAGTGGTGATGGACGACGTGCACGTGCCCGAAGAGAACATGCTGCCGAACGTGCAGGGCCTGAAGGGCCCGTTCGGCTGCCTCAACGCCGCGCGCTACGGCATTGCCTGGGGTGCGCTCGGCGCGGCCGAGTTCTGCTGGCACGCGGCGCGCCAGTACACGATGGACCGCCAGCAGTTCGGTCGGCCGCTCGCGGCCAACCAGCTCGTGCAGAAGAAATTGGCGGACATGATGACCGAGATCACGCTGGGGCTCCAGGGCTGCCTGCGGCTCGGCCGCATGAAGGACGAAGGCATCGCGGCGCCCGAGATCACATCCATCATGAAGCGCAATTCCTGCGGCAAGGCGCTCGATATCGCCCGAGCGGCGCGCGACATGCACGGCGGCAACGGCATCGTTGACGAATTCCACGTCATCCGGCATGTGCTCAACCTGGAGACCGTCAATACCTACGAAGGCACGCACGACGTGCACGCGCTGATCCTGGGCCGCGCGCAGACCGGCATCTCCGCGTTCTGATGCGGCTCTACGATTACTTCCGCTCGTCGGCGGCGTACCGTGTGCGCATCGCGCTCAATCTCAAGGGGCTTTCCGCCGAGCGCACGTTTGTCCACCTGCGCAAGAGCGCGCAACGCGATCCCGCCTACCTGGCGCTCAATCCGCAGGGCCTGGTGCCCACGCTGGTGACCGACGATGGCACGGTCCTCACCCAGTCGCTCGCCATCATCGAATATCTCGATGAAACGCATCCGCAGCCGGCGCTCATGCCCGCAACTCCGGCGGCCCGCGCTCGCGTGCGCAGCATCGCGCTCGACATCGCGTGCGACATCCATCCGCTGGGCAATCTGCGCGTGCTGCGCTACCTGCTGCATACGTTGTCGGCGGCCGAGGCGCAGAAAGACGCGTGGTACGCCCACTGGGTTGCGACCGGTCTCGCCGCGCTGGAAGCGCGGCTGGCGCCGGACCCGGCGACCGCTGCGTTCTGCCATGGTGACGCCCCGACGCTGGCCGACGTATGCCTGGTGCCGCAACTCGCCAATGCGCGCCGCGCCAATCTCGACGTTGCCGCCTACCCGACCCTGACCCGCATCGAGGCGCGCTGCCTCGCGATGCCGGAATTCTTCGACGCGCAACCATCGCGCCAGCCCGACGCCGAACCTTGACCCACACCGCGAAGCCATCATGACCTATCCCTTTCCTGCCTGGACTCTTCCCGCCGTGCCCATCGTCGGTACGACCGACGTCTTTCCCGTGCGTCACGTGTATTGCGTCGGCCGCAACTACGCCGAGCATGCGAAGGAGATGGGCGGCGACGCCACCAAAGAGCCGCCGTTCTTCTTCACCAAGCCGGCGGATGCGGTGGTGCCAGTCGTCCCGCCGACGGTCGGCGAGATTGCCTATCCGCTAGCGACCAAGAATCTTCACCACGAGATCGAGCTGGTCGTCGCGATCGGCAAGCGGAGCGGACCCGTCGAGGCGGCGCAGGCGAACGCCCTGATCTTCGGCTATGCGACGGGACTCGACATGACCCGGCGCGACCTGCAGAACGACATGCGCGAGAAAAAGCGTCCGTGGGACATCGGCAAGTCGTTCGCACAGGCAGCACCCATCGCGCCGATCCACCCGATTGCGCAGACCGGCGTGCTCAGCCGCGGCGCCATCACGCTGGACGTCAACGGTACCCCGCGCCAGACCGGCGACCTGGCCGACATGGTCTGGGATGTGCCGCACATGCTCGCGTTCCTTTCGCAGTTCTATGAACTGCTGCCGGGCGATCTCGTGTTCACCGGGACGCCGGCGGGGGTCGGTGCCGTCGTGGCCGGCGATCGCCTCGACGGCAACATCGAGGGCCTGACGCCGCTGTCGATCGTCATCGGGCCGCCACGATGAGTGGTGCGCCGGCACTGACGGCAGAGTTCGTCGAACGCGGCTACAACAATCGCGCCGCAGTTCCGGACCACGCGCAGTGGCTGGCGCAGTGCCCGGTCCGGTCGCGGGAGGTGGAGGCGCGCTTCGCGCCGCAAGCCGACCTGCGCTTCGGCGACGGGCCGAAGGAGACGCTGGATCTGTTCGTGCCGGCGGGCCCGGCCAAAGGGACCTTCGTCTATATTCACGGCGGGTATTGGCGGCTGCTCGACAAGCGCGATTTCCACTTCGTCGCGGCACCGTTTCTGGCGCAGGACCTTGCCGTGGCCGTCGTCAATTACGACCTGTGCCCGGCGGTATCGATCACCACCATCGTCGCGCAATGCCGGCGCGCGTTGGCGTGGCTTGCGCGGGAGGGGCCGCGGCATGGCGCGTCGACGCGCCAGGTCGTCGTCGGCGGCCACTCGGCGGGTGGACACCTGGCCGCGATGATGGTCGCGACCGACTGGTCGGCGCATGGCTTCGATCGTCCACCGATAACAGGCGCCGTGTCGCTGTCGGGGCTGCACGATCTGTCGCCGTTGCCGCAGTTCTCGTACAACGTCGACTTGAAGCTCGACGCCGCCGAAGCCGCGCAGTTGTCGCCGGCCAACTACGCGAGCATGGCGGGCGTGCCGACGCTGATTGCCTGCGGGGCCGACGAGACATCCGAGTTCCTGCGGCAGTCGCAGCTCCTCTGGGATGCCTGGCCAGACGTGCGTCGGCCCGCCGGGGGTCCCCTGTTCCTTCCCGGCAAGCATCACTTCAGCGTGGTAATGGATTACGGCGATCCCGAGAGCGCCATCACCCGCGCCACCCTCGCGCTGTTCTAGGCGCAGCGTGAGGTCGCGGGTCCATGGACCGTCGCCTCGGGCGACCGCAGCGACGCCGCAATATCGTTTGACAACTGACCAAGAGTCATTTAGGCTGCCTCCCAATTGACCCGCGGTCATTTAGCGCGGGAATCGGGAGGCACCCATGGTCATCCGCCAGCGGGCCATTCAGGCCGAGGACAAACAGGAACGGCATCACGCGATCCTGGACGCCGCCGAGCGTTTGCTCGAGCGTTCGCCCGAACGTATCGCCAACGTCGCCGAAGTCGCCGATGAAGCAGGTTTGGCCAAGGGAACGGTCTACCTGTACTTCCCGAGCAAGGAGGAACTCCTGCTCGCGGTGCACGAACGTAATATCGACGGCTTCTTTCGCGCCCTGATCGACCGGCTCGACCAGCCCGCCGCGGTTTCCATCGACGACGTCCTGGCTCTTACGCATCGGCACATGGTGGAGCCCGTGCTCTTCCTGCCGCTGGCGGCCCGCTGCTTCGGCATGATGGGGCAGGGGGTGCCGCCCGAAGTCGGCCTCGCCTTCAAGGGCCGCATGGCCGAACGCCTGCAACGTGCGGGTGCCGGCCTCGAACAGCACTTTCCCGAGCTCAAGGCGGGTGACGGTGTGGCGCTGCTGCGTCACAGCTATGCGCTCATTCTCGGGCTCTGGCAGATGTCGGGCGCATCGGGCGCGCAGGGTTCGCCATGCGCGGTGACCGCCGGCGTCGCGCTGCCGGCGGAATTCACATACTCGTATCCGGTGGAACTCGACCGCGCGTTGCTTGCACTGTGGAGCGGCACGGTCGGTCGTCCGGTGGACGCGGCTGCCCATGGCGGGGGCGACCCATCATGACTTTCCATCGCCTGTTCTCCGGCACGCTGATCGCGCTTGCCGCCGTGGCGGCACTCGCTGGCTGCAGCGCCCAAGAGCAACCGTCCGCAGTGATTCGCCCGGTGCAACTGACCCGGGTTGTCGCGGGCGGTACCACCGACAGTGCGGTCTTTGCCGGTGAAGTGAAGCCGCGGCACGAAACCGAGCTGGGATTCCGCATCGGCGGCAAGCTGACCGAGCGCGGCGTGGATATCGGCGCTCGGGTGAAAAAGGGCCAGGTCGTCGCGCGCATCGATCCCGCGGATGTTGCGCTGCAGGCGCAGGCGGCAATGGCGCAGGTGGCCGCCGCGGAAACCGAATACAAGTTCGCGCAGGCCGAATACGATCGCTACGCGAACCTGCATCGCGAGAAATTCATCAGCGCTTCCGCGCTCGATGCAAAGCGCAACACGGTCGATGCCAATCGCGCGAAGTTCCAGCAGGCCAGGGCGAACCTCGAGGTGGCGCGCAACCAGGCGAGCTACGCGGCGCTCATCGCCAATGCCGATGGCGTCGTCACTGCGGTCAATGCGGAACCCGGGCAGGTCGTCGCCGCCGGTCAATCCGTCGTCCGCATCGCGCGCGAGGACGAGCGCGAAGTCGCCATCAGCGTTCCGGAAAATCGCCTCGGCGAATTGAAAGCGGCGCAGCAGCTCGTGGTCGCCCTCTGGGCCAATCCCGGCAGGCTCTATCCGGCGAGGGTGCGGGAGATTTCCCCGTCGGTCGACCCGGCCACGCGCACGTTCGCGGTGCGGGTGACGATGATGGAAACGGATCCGTCGGTGCAGTGGGGCATGACCGCCAACGTCGGCCTGGTGACGCCGGTCGCCGCGGGCGCGGCGCTGCTGCCGCTCACGTCGATCTATCACAAGGATGGTGCGCCGGCGGTCTGGCGCTTCGATCCGGGGGCAGGGCGTGTCGCGCTGGTGCCGGTGTCGATCGGCCAGTATCGCGAGGATGGAGTCGTCATCACGTCGGGCGTGGCCGCCGGTGACTGGATCGTCGCGGCCGGTGTCCATAAGCTGCAGCCCGGGCAGCTGGTGCGTCCGTACCAGGGCGGCGCGGGGGATGCGTCGCTGCAGCGGCACAGCGCCGAAACCACAGTTTCGCGCAACTGACCGGCCCTGACCATGGCTGATCCACTGCCGCCCGGCAGTACGACCGGCTCGCGCTTCAACCTGTCCGAGTGGGCGCTCAACCATCGGCCGCTGGTGCTGTACCTGATCATCGTGTTCGCCATCGCCGGCGCGTTCGCCTACACGTTGCTCGGACAATCCGAAGATCCGCCGTTCACGTTCCGTGTCATGGTGGTGAAGACCAACTGGCCGGGCGCTGCGGCGCACGACGTCGAGCAGCAGGTCAGCGACCGGGTCGAGCGCAAGCTGCAGGAAGTGCCGAATGTGGACTGGGTGCGCAGCTATTCGAAGCCGGGCGAGTCGCTGGTCTTTTTCGCGCTCAAAGACTCGGCACCGCCCGGCTCCGCCACCGACGCCTTCTACGAGGTGCGCAAGAAGATCGCGGACATCCGCAACCAGTTCCCGGCCGGCATCCAGGGACCCTTCTTCAACGACGAATTCGGCGATACGTACACCAACATCTACGCGTTGACAGGTGACGGGTTCGGCTACCGGCAGCTGAAGGAGTTTGGTGACCGGATCCGCGCGGAACTTCTGCGCGTGCCCGGCGTGGCCAAGGTGGATTTCATCGGCGAGCAGGACGAGAAGATCTTCATCGAGATCTCCAACAGCAAGCTCGCGACGCTGGGCATCGATCCCGCGCAGATCATCGAAACGCTGGGCCGGCAGAATGCGGTCGTCGCCGCGGGCGTCTTCGACACCGAAACCGACCGCATCCATGTGCGTCCCACCGGCGCCTTCGACAGTGTCGACGCGATCCGCGACCTCGCCATCCGCGCCAATGACCGGTTGTTTCGCCTGGGCGACATCGCGACGGTGACGCGTGGCTACGTCGATCCGCCGCAGCAGAAGATGCGCTGGCACGGCCGCGATGCGCTCGGCATCGGCGTCACCATGGTCAAGGGCGGCGACGTGATCGAGCTCGGCCATGCGCTGGAGCGCCTGTCCGCGCGCATGCAGGACGCGCTGCCCGTCGGGGTGGAACTCGCCGAGGTCGCCAGCATGCCGCGCGCCGTGCAGCGTTCGATCAATCAGTTCCTGCGCTCGCTGGCCGAAGCCGTGCTGATCGTGCTCGCTGTCTCGCTCCTGAGCCTGGGCCTGCGCACCGGGCTGGTGGTGGCCGTGTCGATTCCGCTGGTACTCGCCGTGACGTTTCTGTTCATGTGGCTGTTCGACATCGGCCTGCACAAGATTTCACTCGGCGCGCTCATCCTGTCGCTGGGTCTGCTCGTCGACGACGCCATCATCGCCGTCGAGATGATGGCGATCAAGCTGGAGCAGGGATTCGACCGCTTTAGCGCCGCAAGTTTCGCGTACACGAGTACCGCCTTCCCGATGCTCACCGGCACGCTCGTCACTGTGGCCGGGTTCCTGCCGATCGCGATCGCCAAAAGCAGCACCGGCGAATACACGCGATCGATCTTCCAGGTGTCGGCGATCGCGCTCATTGCGTCGTGGGTCGTGGCGGTCATCGTCATTCCGTATCTCGGCTACCGCCTGCTGCCGGTGCCCACCGGCACGCGAGATGCACCCCGCTGGCAGCGGGTGTGGCGGCGCCTGCGTGGCCGGCCGGCGCCGCTGCCGCAGGCGGTCGCCGTGGACGATCCCGAGCATGTCTATCGCACTCCGTTCTACCTGCGCCTGCGGCGGGTGATCGCCTGGTGCGTCGGGCACCGCAAGACGGTCCTGGCCGCCACGCTGGCGATCTTCGTCGGAGCCCTCGCGTTGTTCCGCTTCATCCCGCAGCAGTTCTTTCCGGCTTCATCGCGGATGGAGTTGCTGGTCGACCTGCGCCTGCCCGAAGGCAGTTCGTTCGCCAATTCGCTGGCGGCGGCGAAGAAGCTGGAGCGGGTGCTCGAGCAGGATACCGGCGTGGAAAGCTTCGTCACCTACGTCGGGAGCGGGTCGCCGCGCTTCTACCTGCCGCTCGACCAGCAACTGCAGCAGGCCAGCTTCGCGCAGGCCGTGCTCATCGCCAGGAGCATTCCCGAGCGCGAACGCGTGCGTAGTCGCCTGCTGGAACTCTTCGAAAGCGATTTTCCGGAGCTGCGCGGCCGCATCTCGCGCCTGGAGAACGGACCGCCGGTCGGATTTCCGGTGCAATTCCGCGTGTCCGGGGAGAATGTGGAGAAGGTGCGCGCGATTGCCCAGCAGGTGGCCGCGGTGATGCGCGAGGACCATGGAACATCGCATGTGCAGTTCGACTGGGACGAGCCTTCGAAAGTGATCCGCGTCGCCATCGACCAGAACAAGGCGCGGGTGCTCGGAATTTCTTCGCAGGAGCTCGCTGCCTTCCTGAACAACTCGCTGACCGGCGTGACGGTGACCTACTATCGCGAGCGCGACAAGCAGATCGAAGTGTTGCTGCGCGGTGCCGCCGATGAACGGGCACGCATGAGCTTCCTCAAGGATCTGGCGATCCCGACCCGCAATGGTCGCGCCGTGCCGATCACCCAGCTGGCCGAGATCAGGTACGAACTCGAAGACGGCATCATCTGGCGCCGCAACCGGTTGCCGACGATCACCGTCCGGTCGGACGTGCGGGGGGACGCCCAGGGCCCCGACGTGGCCAACCGGGTCGAACAGGGATTGACCGCCATCCGGGCCGGCCTGCCACTCGGTTACCGGATCGAGCAGGGCGGCGCGATCGAGGATTCCGCGCGTGGCCAGAAGTCGATCGCCGCGGGCATGCCGCTGCTGGCCATCGTAGTATTGACGCTGCTGATGATTCAGTTGCAGAGTTTCCCGCGCACGCTGATGGTCGTCCTGACCGCGCCGCTGGGCCTCATCGGCGTAGCCTTGGCCTTGCTCGCGTTCGGCAAGCCGTTCGGGTTCGTTGCGCTCCTGGGGACCATCGCGCTGGCGGGGATCATCATGCGCAATTCCGTGATTCTGGTGGACCAGATCGATCAGGACATCACCGCCGGCCACACGCCATGGGAGGCCGTCGTCGGCGCCACCGTTCGCCGGTTCCGCCCGATCGTGCTGACCGCGGCCGCCGCCGTCCTGGCACTCATCCCGCTGGTCCGCAGCGACTTCTTCGGTCCGATGGCGGTGGCGATGATGGGCGGCATCCTGGTCGCCACCGGGTTGACCCTGCTGTTCCTGCCGTCGCTGTATGCCGCGTGGTTCCGCGTGCAGCCGGCGTCGCCCGCCGCAGCCGCATGAACGTCCTGGTCGTCGGAGGCACGCGCGGGCTGGGGCGCGCGGTGGTGGCGACTGCGCACAGGTCGGGCCATGCGCTGACGGCCATGGCGCGCCATGCCGCCGGCTTCGCCGGATCCGTCACCGGCGTACGGATGATGCTCGGCGACGCCGCCGATGTCGCCGACCTCGATCGCGCCGTCGCGGGTCAGGACGCCGTGGTATGGACAGTGGGCATCAAACCTACTCGGCGACCGGTGCACGTGTTTTCGCGCGGCACCCAGTTCCTGTTGGCCGCCATGGAGCGTCATCAGGTGCGGCGCCTTGTCTGCGTGACGGGCGTCGGTACCGGCGACAGCCGTGGGCAGGGCGGCTTCCTGCACGATCACATCGTGCAGCCGCTGCTGCTGCAGTCGACGTACGACGACAAGGAGCGGCAGGAAGTGCAGGTTCGCGCCAGCGGGGTGGAATGGACGATCGTCCGTCCGGCCACGCTGACCGATGGACCTGCGACCGGCCTGTACCAGACGCTGACGCATAGCGATGGCCTGCGTGCGCGGCGCATCGCGCGCGCCGATGTCGCGGCGTTCATCGTCGAGAACCTCGCGGCGCCCGAGTTCGTGCACCGGACAGTTCTCCTCTGCGGCTGACCCGCCCGCGCGGAGCGCTTGCGGTAAAATCCGCGATCCCGTCCCTGTCCCGGGTCGCCGGCAGGCGCATCCTGCCCGAAGGAAGTCCGGTCATCGCCATGTCGCTTGCGCCCATCCCAGAAATCATCGCCGAATTGAAGGCTGGCCGGATGGTCGTGCTGGTCGACGAGGAGGACCGCGAGAACGAGGGCGATGTAGTCATCGCCGCCGACTTCGTGACGCCGGAAGCGATCAACTTCATGGCCAAGCATGCGCGCGGGCTGGTCTGCCTGACGCTGACGGAAGAGCGGTGCCGGCAGCTGCAATTGCCGCTGATGGTGGCGACCAACCGGTCCGGGCATGGCACGAATTTCACCGTGTCGATCGAAGCCGCGCAGGGCGTGACCACGGGGATCTCCGCGGCGGATCGCGCCCGCACGGTCAAAGCTGCCGTGGCGCCCAACGCGCGGCCGGCCGACATCGTGCAGCCCGGACACATTTTCCCCGTGATGGCGCAACCCGGTGGCGTGCTGGTGCGTGCCGGCCACACCGAGGCGGGTTGTGATCTGGCGGCGATGGCCGGGCTGACGCCGGCAGCCGTGATCTGCGAAATCATGAAGGACGACGGTACGATGGCGCGGATGCCGGACCTGCTGGCCTTCGCCGCCCAGCATGGGCTGAAAGTCGGCGTGATCACCGACCTCATTCACCATCGCAGCCGCACCGAGCGTGTCGTCGAACGCATCGCCGAACGGCCGCTCAACACGCCCTATGGCGCGTTTCGCCTGGTCGTCTATCGCGACAAGCTGTCCGACGCGACACACCTGGCGCTCGTCCGGGGACCGATCGCCCCCGACGCCGAGACCCTGGTGCGCGTGCACGAGCCGTTGTCGGTCATGGATCTGCTCGATGCCGACAGCGCGTCGCACTCCTGGACCATCCATGGCGCCCTGGAGGCGGTGGCCCGGGCGGGACGCGGCGTGGTCGTGCTGCTGCACCGGCCGGAGAGCGCCGACGAGCTGCGCGTGCGTGCGACTTCCGACGTGCCGGCGCCGCCGGCCAAGATGGACCTGCGCAACTACGGCATCGGCGCGCAGATCCTGCGTGACCTCAACGTCGGGCGAATGCGTTTGCTGGCGCGTCCACGCAAGATGCCGAGCATGGCCGGCTTCGACCTCGAGGTCACGGGGTACGAGAGCGAGCCGGCGGCACGCGAAATGCCCCAATCCTGATCGCGGCCGATGCCGGTTCTGCGTATCCATCCCAACCTGCGGGGCGACGTCCATCGCGTGGCCATCGTGCTGTCGCGATTCAACCCGGCGATCGGCGAGGGTCTGCTGGCGGGCGCACTGCGGGCACTGGGTGCGGCCGGTGTCGCCGACGATCGCATCACGACGGTGTCGGTGCCGGGCGCGCTGGAGACGCCACTGGCATTGCAGCGGCTTGCCCAGACCGGTGACTACGACGCACTGGTGGCGCTGGGGGCGGTGATCCGCGGCGACACCTACCATTTCGAGATCGTGTGCAACGAGTCCGCCGCGGGAATCTCCAGCGTCGGACTGGAGTTCGGCATTCCGATCGGCAATGGCATCCTGACCTGCGATACCGACGCCCAGGCGCTGGCACGCATGGACCAGAAGGGCTTCGAAGCGGCGCAGGCAGCGCTTGAACTCGCCAACCTGCTCGAGGCCATCGATGACGCGGACTAGCCAGCGGCGGCGGTCGCGCGAACTGGTGCTGCAGGGGTTGTACCAGCGTCAATTGTCGGGGAACGCCCGACGCGACGTGCGTGACGACCTGGCCGCAAGCCCCGGTTACCTGCGCGCCGACCAGCCGTACTTCGACGAGGCCTGGACCGGCATCGGCGATGACTACGATGTGCTGCTGGCTGCGCTCGCGCCGCACCTCGACCGCAAGCCCGCCGAGCTCTCACCGATCGAGCGCGCGATCCTCGTCATCGGCGCGTGGGAGTTGAAACGCCGCGTGGAGATTCCCTATCGCGTGGTGATCAACGAGGCGGTGGAACTGGCGAAATCGTATGGCGGGACCGATGGCCATCGCTACGTGAACGGTGTCCTCGACAAGCTTGCCGCCGATTTCCGCGCGAGCGAGATCACGGCACTGCGTCGTGATGCCGTCCGCCGGTGACGCCGGCCCCCTGCGATCGTCGTAGACGCGTCGCGGTGGCGTCGCTGCCTGGCGCGACCTCACTGCTGCAGAGACTGTGATGGCCAGCGAGTTCGCGCTCATCGATCGCTATTTCCGGCGCAGCACCCGCGATGCCGCGGTACGGGTCGGCATCGGCGACGACGCCGCCATCGTGCGGCCGGCGCCGGGCTGCGAGCTGGCGATCGCCGTCGACATGCTGGTCGAAGGACGACATTTCCTGCCGGATGTCGCGCCGGCGACCCTTGGGCACAAGACGCTCGCGGTCAACCTGTCCGACCTGGCGGCGGTCGGGGCCGCGCCGCGCTGGGCCCTGCTCGCCGGCGCGTTGCCGGATGTCGACGAGGGATGGCTCGACGCGTTCACCACGGGACTCTTCGCGCTGGCGGACCGCCACGGGGTGACGCTCATCGGTGGCGACACGACCCGCGGACCGCGCAACCTGTCCCTGACCATCGTCGGTGAATTGCCGGCCGGGACCGCGATGACGCGGGCCGGTGCATGCGACGGTGAGGATCTTTATGTCTCCGGCGTGCTCGGCGACGCTGCCCTGGCCCTTGCGGGCCTGCAGGGGCGCGTGGCGCTGGACGACGAGGAGCTGGCGCGGCTGCGCGGCCGGCTCGAGTTGCCGGAGCCACGCGTACAACTGGGCTTGCGCCTGCGCGGACTGGCGAGCGCGACGATCGACGTGTCGGACGGACTCGCCGGCGATCTGGCGCACGTGCTCGCCGCTTCCGGCGTGGGTGCCGAGCTCACGCTGGCGGCCATTCCGCGTTCGGCGGCGCTCGATGCTCGTCTGCGAGGCGATGCGCGCACGGCGGTGCTCGCCTGCCTGCTTGCCGGTGGTGACGATTACGAATTGTGTTTCACCGCGCCGCCGCAGGCGCGCGACGCACTGGTAAGGATTGCCAGCGAACTCGAACTTCCCCTCACGCGCATCGGCACGATCACCGCGGTGCCCGGCTTGCGCGTGCACGACGAACGCGGGCGGCTCCTGTCCCCGCTTCCGGGCGCCTTCGACCACTTCCGATGAGCGTCGAAGTGACCGCCGCCACGCCGACGCTCGCGTTCCTCTTCCGCCATCCCGCGCATTTCCTGGCGCTCGGGTTCGGCGCCGGGCTCGCGCCGCGCGCGCCCGGAACCTTCGGGACGCTGGTCGCCATCCCGCTCGCGTTCGGGCTGCACGCCGTCGGTGGCGATTACGCCATGGTCGCGGCAATCGTCGTGTTGCTGGTAGCGGGGGCGTGGTCCGCGCAGGTGACCGGACGGGCATTGCAGCGTCCCGATCACGGGGCGATCGTCATCGACGAAGTGGCGGCGTTCCTGCTCGTGCTGTTCTTCACCGGCGTCACTCCGTCGCGCATCGCCATCGCGTTTGCGCTGTTCCGTTTCTTCGACATCGTCAAGCCGCCCCCGATCCGGCAGCTCGATGCGGCGCTGAAGAATGGCATCGGCGTCATGCTCGACGACCTGCTGGCCGCCGGATATGCGCTGCTGGTGTTCGCGTTTGGCTACCGGGTGCTGGCGTGAGTACGGCGGCGACCGAGGTTGCCGCGGAGCTGCGTCGGCTCGAGGAAATGGGCCTCAATGCCCTGCAGACCCAGGCACAGCTCTTCTATGACGGCTGGCTTCTGCGGCTGTCGCCGGGCAAGGCGAAGCGTGCGCGCAGCGTGAATGCCTTCTTTGGTTCCACGCTGCCGCTCGAGCGCAAGATCGATCACTGCGATCGTACGTACGCACAGCGGGGATTGCCGCTGTTGTTTCGCATCACCCCTTTCGTGCAACCTGCCCTGCTCGAAGCGGCGCTGGAGGCGCGCGGCTTCCTCGCGTTCGAGACGACGAACGTGCAGGTGGCGACGCTGGAACGCCCACCCGCGGCGGTGGCGGTCCCCGAGGTGACGATCGAGGCGCCGGAACCCGGCGCCTTCGCCGACGCCGTGGGGGAGCTGCAGGGGGCGAGCGCGGAACAGCGCGCTGCGTATCGCGAGCGTTTCGCGAGTTCTCCGCTGCGTACCCGCGGCATGATCGCCTGGCAGGAAGGCGTTCCGGTGGGGAGCGGTACCGTGATGCTGGAGGAGGGCTGGGCGGGCGTGTTCTCGATGGCGACGGCGGCGCAGGCGCGCGGCCGTGGCATCGCCGGCGCCCTTCTTGCCGCGCTGCTCACGTGGGGGTGGGAACGCGGTGCGCAGCGCGCCTACCTGCAGGTCGATGACGACAATATCCGGGCGCTGTCGCTTTATCGCCGGTTCGGCTTCGTCACGGCCTACACCTATCACTATCGGGCGCGCGACGGGGAGTGTCACTGATGGACGATGCCGTACTGGCGCTGGCCGTGGCCGCGGGCCGGGCGCTCACGTCGCGGGGCGCCATGTGCGCGACCGCGGAATCCTGCACCGGCGGCCTCGTAGCGGGTGCGCTGACCGACATCGCCGGCAGTTCCGCCTGGTTCGAGCGGGGGTTCATCACCTATACGAACGAGGCCAAGATGGAGGTGCTCGGCGTCCCGGCGGCTGTGCTCGCCGCCCACGGTGCAGTGAGCGAAGCCGCTGCACGCGCGATGGCAACCGGGGCCCTCGAGCACAGCGCCGCGACGTATGCGCTGGCGGTCACCGGCATCGCCGGCCCCGGTGGTGGTTCTGCGGCCAAGCCGGTGGGACTCGTGTGCTTCGCGTGGGCGCAGCGCGGCGGGCGGACCGAGGTTGCGACCCACCACTTTCCCGGCGACCGATTTGCGGTTCGGCGCGCGGCCGTGGTGACCGCACTGGCGGGGCTGCACGCCTTCATCGGCGCGGACGACGGCGGCTCGCCGTAGAGGCCCCCTCATGCAGAAGAAGGTGCGGCTGTGCCGTTGTCTCCCGGGGTCCCGTTGTACAGCGAACGCTGCGAAACGGGCAGCAAGCCCGGCGCGGATCCCCGGCATCGTAGAGGCGGAGTTCGGCCATTTGGATGCTTGCGTCGAACGATCGTTCTATGCGAAGATCGATCCGTGTTGCTGACAACCCGGACCAAACCGGCCCGAACCGGTGCTTAGGCCCCGGCCTCAAACCGGCACCTGGTTGTCCCCGCTCCCGGACGGATCTTGCCGGGCGATACTTCGGAGATTCTAGCCATGCCACTCGATGCCCCCATGGATGACCAAAAGACCAAAGCCCTGAGCGCCGCGCTCGCCCAGATCGAAAAGCAGTTCGGCAAGGGATCGATCATGAAAATGGGCGAGGCCCAGATCGCCAACGATCTCTCCGTCGTATCCACGGGCTCGCTGGGCCTCGACATCGCGCTCGGTGTCGGCGGCCTGCCGCGCGGCCGCGTGGTCGAGATTTACGGCCCGGAATCCTCCGGCAAGACCACGCTGTGCCTGCAGGTGGTTGCACAGGTCCAGAAAGCCGGCGGGACGGCGGCGTATATCGATGCCGAGAACGCGCTCGACCCGGTGTACGCGGGCAAGCTCGGCGTCAAGGTCGGCGATCTCCTGATCTCGCAGCCCGATACGGGCGAACAGGGCCTCGAAATCGCCGACATGCTGGTGCGCTCCGGCGGGGTCGACATCATCGTGATCGACTCGGTCGCGGCCCTCGTGCCCAAGGCAGAAATCGAAGGCGAGATGGGCGATCAGCTGCCCGGTCTGCAGGCGCGGCTCATGAGCCAGGCGCTGCGCAAGTTGACCGGCAATATCAAGCGCTCCGGCACGCTGGTCATCTTCATCAACCAGATCCGCATGAAGATCGGCGTGATGTTCGGCAACCCGGAAACGACCACCGGCGGCAATGCGCTCAAGTTTTACGCGTCGGTGCGGCTGGACATCCGGCGCATCGGCTCGATCAAGCGCGGCGAGGAAGTCGTCGGCAACGAAACGCGTGTCAAAGTGGTGAAGAACAAGGTATCGCCGCCGTTTCGCGAGGCGTTGTTCGACATTCTCTACGGCGAAGGCATTTCGCGCGAAGGCGAGATCGTCGAGCTCGGTGTCAACAACAAGATCGTCGAGAAATCGGGGGCTTGGTACGCCTACAACGGCGAGAAGATCGGGCAGGGCAAGGACAATGCCCGTGAGTTCCTGCGCGAGCATCCGCAAATCGCCGAGGAAATCGAGGGCAGGATCCGCGCAGCGGTGAACGTGCCCACGCCGGGTCGTATCGGCGCGCCGGCGCCCGCCGAGGACTGAACGCAGCGGTAGCCTCCATGCGCTTTCGTCGCGCGCCAGGCGTGCGGGCGGCAGGGGCGGACGATCCGTCCCCTGCCGTTTCCACCGCCAGGGCCAAGGCCGCGGCAGTCCGGCTACTCGCGCGTCGCGAATACAGTCGGGCGGAGCTGGAGCAACGCCTGCTGCGTCGCGGCTTCGCTACCGAAATCATCGACACCGCACTCGCTGCGCTTGCGGCTGCCGGCTATCTGTCCGACGCGCGGACCGCCGAATCGACGGTGGCGCAGAAGGCCGGCCAATACGGCAGGCGGGCCATCCAGCACACGCTCAGGCAGCGCGGCATCGGCACCGCCGACATCGCAGCCGCGCTGGCCCCGCTCGCGGATGCGGACGAGTTCGTCCAGGCCCGCGAGGTGTGGCTGCGTCGCTACGGTGCGCCGCCCGCATCGGAGCGCGAGCGGGCCCGGCAGATCCGTTTCCTGCAGGCGCGCGGCTATACGCTCGCCGTGGCCTTGCGGGTCCTCCGCGCTGCCGGCACCGCCGATTTGCCCGACGACATATGTCGACTGAGCGCGAATTGTCGTTGGAGCAGGTTGCCTCGCCCATGAGCCTGGGCGGCCTGGCGCGTCGGGCCGCCTGAACGCGGTTGCGCACTTGCCGGGGCGAATGGCGGCCGGGTGGGCGTCATCGAGCCATCTGCGGACGGACCTCTGCGGGCGGACCGGCTACAATACAAGCTTTTGTTTCTCCGGCGCTTTGCGGCCGGAATCTCGCGCAAATTCGACCGCCCATGCAAGTTGCCGACATCCGCCGCAGGTTCATCGATTATTTCGTTGCCAACGGGCATACGCACGTCCCCAGTTCGTCGCTGGTCCCGGCCAACGACCCGACGCTGCTGTTCGTCAATTCCGGGATGGTCCAGTTCAAGGATGTCTTTCTGGGCGTCGACCGGCGTCCGTATACCCGGGCGACGTCGTCGCAGCGCAGCGTACGCGCGGGCGGCAAACACAACGATCTCGAGAACGTCGGCTACACCGCACGGCATCACACGTTCTTCGAGATGCTGGGCAATTTCAGCTTCGGCGATTACTTCAAGCGCGACGCGATCCGCTACGCGTGGGAGCTTTTGACGACCGTCTACGAACTCCCTCCGGACAAGCTCTGGGTCACCGTCTACATCGACGACGACGAAGCGTACGACCTGTGGACCAAGGACATCGGGCTTGCAGCCGAGCGCGTCGTCCGGATCGGCGACAACAAGGGCGCCCAATATGCCAGCGACAACTTCTGGCAGATGGCCGACACGGGCCCCTGCGGACCGTGTTCCGAGATCTTCTACGATCACGGCCCCGAGGTATTCGGCGGCCCGCCGGGCTCGCCGGACGCCGACGGCGATCGCTACATCGAGATCTGGAACCTGGTCTTCATGCAGTTCGATCGCCAGAAGGGCGGCGACGGCGAATGGACGATGACGCCGCTGCCCAAGCCGTGCGTTGACACCGGCATGGGACTCGAGCGGCTCGCTGCCGTGTTGCAGCATGTGCATTCGAACTACGAGATCGACCTCTTCGTCGCGCTGATCAAGGCGGCGGCACGCGAAACGCACACGACCGACCTCGACAATCCGTCGCTCAAGGTCATCGCCGATCACATTCGGGCCTGTGCGTTCCTGATCGTCGACGGCGTGATCCCGGCGAGCGACGGACGTGGCTACGTGCTGCGGCGGATCATCCGTCGCGCGATTCGGCACGGCTACCAGCTCGGCCAGAAGCAGCCTTTTTTCCATAGTCTCGTGGCCGACCTCGACGCGCAGATGGGAGCGGCCTATCCGGAACTCACCCGCGAGAAAGCGCGGGTGGCGGACGTGATCAAGGCGGAAGAGGAGCGCTTCGGCGAGACGCTCGAGAACGGGATGAAGATTCTCGGCGGCGCGCTCGACACGCTCGCCAAATCCGGTGGCACGACGCTCGACGGCGCGACAGCCTTCTCTTTGTACGACACGTTCGGCTTTCCGCTCGACCTGACGGCCGACATCTGCCGCGGGCGGGGCGTGACGGTGGACGAGGCGGGCTTCGACGCCTCCATGGCCGCGCAGCGCGACCGCGCGCGCGCTGCGTCGACGTTCAAGTCGGGCGCGCAACTCGAGTATGCGGGTCCGAAGACCGCCTTTCGCGGCTACGAGAGTCTGGCGGAGGAGGGGCGGGTCGTGGCGCTGTACCGGGACGGTTCCAAAGTCGACGCGCTCGCGGCCGGCGAGCACGGCGTCGTCGTGCTCGACCGCACGCCGTTCTATGCGGAGTCCGGCGGCCAGGTCGGCGATCGCGGCGAACTCACCAAGGGCGGAACTTGCCTGACGCTCTTCGCGGTGACCGACACGCAGAAGGTGCAGCCGGAGGTATTCGGCCACGTGGGTGAGGTCAAGACCGGCGAACTGCGCATCGGCGACGTCGTCGCCGCGCAGGTCGACATCGACGCCCGCGGCCGCACGATGCGCAATCACTCGGCCACGCATCTGATGCACAAGGCGCTGCGTGAAGTCCTCGGTGCGCACGTGCAGCAGAAAGGGTCGCTGGTCGATCCCGACAAGACGCGCTTCGACTTCGCGCACAACGCGCCGGTGACTGACGCGCAGATTGCGCGCATCGAGGCACTGGTCAATGCGGAAATCCTCGAAAACGTCCCCACCGATGCGCGCGTAATGTCGATCGACGACGCGAAAGCGACCGGCGCCGTGATGCTGTTCGGCGAAAAATACGGCGACGAGGTACGCGTGCTCGACATCGGCACGTCGCGCGAGTTGTGCGGCGGCACGCACGTGGCGCGTACCGGTGACATCGGCTTTTTCAAGGTGACCGGCGAGGGCGGCGTGGCGGCCGGCATCCGCCGCATCGAAGCCACCACGGGCCGCGGCGCCCTCGCGTTCGTGCAGGGCCAGGAAGCGCAGCTCAACGCCGCCGCGGCGGCACTGAAGACACCGGCGGCCGAACTCGAGGCGAAGATCGTTCAGCTGCTCGAAAGCGCTCGAGCGACCGAGCGCGAGCTCATGCGGCTCAAGGCCAAGGCGGCCGCCAGCGCCGGCGACGACCTGGCGAACGGTGCGGTGGAGGTGAAGGGCGCCAAGGTGCTGGCGGTTGCCCTCGACGGCGCCGACGTGAAAAGCCTGCGCGAGACGATGGACAAGCTGAAGGACAAGCTGAAGAGCGCGGCGATCGTGCTCGGCAGCGTGGCCGACGGCAAGGTAACGCTGATAGCCGGCGTCACCCCCGACCTGACCGCGAAAGTCAAGGCGGGCGAACTCGTCAATCATGTGGCGCAGCAGGTCGGCGGCAAGGGCGGCGGTCGGCCGGACATGGCACAGGCAGGCGGCACCGATCCGGCCGCGCTGCCGGGGGCGCTGAAGTCGGTGCAGGAGTGGGTCACGCAGCGTCTGTGAACGCGTTCGCGCGTTGCCGGTCCCACCGGAAGCGCGGGCGGTATCTTCAGCCTCCCGTTTGCAATCGTTCCTGTCCACTACCGATCGAGGAGCCATGATGATTCGTCGACGTATGCTTGTCGCCGCGCTCGCGGCATTGCCTTTGCTCGCTTCCGCCCACCATGGCTGGAGCGAATACGATTCCACCCAGGTGTTGACGCTGACGGGCACGATCGAGGAGTCCGGCTACGAGCATCCGCACGGGCACATCAAGATCAAGACCCCCAACAAGACCTGGATCGCGGTGCTCGCGCCGCCGTCGCGCATGGAGAATCGCGGGCTGACCAAGGCAATGCTGGCCACCGGTTCCACCGTGACGGTCGAGGGTTATCCCAACAAGAGCAAGCCGGACGAGATGCGCGCCGAGCGCATCACCTCCGGAGGCAAGACCGTAGAACTGCGATGACCACGGCGGTCCACGCGATCGAGAGTTCCGGCCTCGGCCGGATGATGCGCGAATCGCTGTGGGCCTACCCGATCGTCGAAACGCTGCACATCGTGGGACTCGCCACGGTCTACGGATCGGTGCTGGTGGTTGATCTGCGTTTGCTGGGGCTGTCTCGCCGCGTGTCGGTGTCGAGCCTGTCGCGGCTCGCGCTGCCGTTCACCGTGGGCGCGTTCTGCCTGGTGCTCGTCACCGGCCTCATGATGTTCACCGCGCACACCGAGGATTTTCTCGGCAATCGCGTCTTCATGCTCAAGATGGCGCTGATCATGACCGCCGGGGTCAATGCGGCGCTGCTCCACACGGGCGCGATGCGCGCGGCCGGCCCATGGGACGTCGAGGTGATGCCGCCATCGCGAGTGCGCGTTGCCGCCGCGGCATCGATTGTGCTGTGGACGGCGGTCATCGCGTGCGGCCGCCTGCTCGCGTATACCTGATCTCCGCCAAGGACTCACCATGCCGTTGCGACCGGAGGCAACAATCGAAGCCCTGAACAAGCGCAGTGCCGGTCGGCTGCCCGAACTTGTCGGCTATCGTGTCACGGGCATCGAGGAAGGGATGCTGACTGCCGAGCTGGACATCCAGCCGCGGGTGCTGGCACCGAACGGCTACCTGCACGCGGCGACCGTGGTTGCACTGGCGGACACCGCGTGCGGTTACGGCTGCATCGCGCATCTGCCGGTCGGGGCGGACAGTTTCACCACGGTCGAGCTCAAGTGCAACTTCATCTCCACCGCCCGCGAGGGCACGATCGCCGTCGTCGCCCGCCCGGTGCACCTCGGCAATGCCACGCAGTTGTGGGACGCGGTTGTGTCGCGTCAAGGCGACGGCAAGACCATTGCGCTTTTTCGCTGCACGCAGATGATCCTCTGGCCGCGCAAGTAGCTGCCTGGCGCCCGTGCGCCGATTCGCGGCCCGCACCACCACCGGATGGCCGATGGCGCGACTTGCCGGCGCCGCCTAGGTTAGCGCCTTTGCCGCGGGCTCGCGCCCGCCGGGGTGGCGATCGACGTGGCAATCGAAGTGGCGTCCGGGCCGGCCAAGCGGTCGCGCAGTGCCGTTTGCGCCGCGCTGGTTGCCTTCGCCTGCGGGGTGATCGGGCTGCAGACAGTCGAGAGTCTGCCGTGCCATCCAATCGGCAGCTGGATTACCGCCTGTATCGCCGCTGGCGTGGCGTGGAGATTCGCGCTGCACAGTGCGCGTCGGCGCTGGCTGCGCCCGGTGATCTTCTGCGCGCTGGCACTCGTCGGCGGCTATTTCTACGCCGCCTGGCGTGCCGAGGTCCGGCTGGCCGATGTGTTGTCGGTCGCGTGGGAAGGCGAGAGCCTGCGCATTGTCGGCGTGATCGACGACCTCCCGACCTGGTCGGAGCGCGGCGCGCGCTTCGCGCTGGCGGTCGAGCGGACGGACATGGCGAATGCGCATGTGCCGGCACGCGTCTCGCTCGCCTGGAACGCGTCGTGGCGCGAGGACGACCGCGATAGCGAGGTACCGCTTCTCCGGCCGGGGGAGCGCTGGGCGCTGACGGTCCGGCTGCAACGCCCGCACGGCAACGTGAATCCCGGCGGCTTCGACTTGGAGGCGTGGCTTCTGCAACAGGGATTTCGCGCCACGGGGCACGTGCGCGACGATACGACCAACCGGCGCCTCGATGCTTTCGCCGGGCGCTGGAGCGACCATGTGCAACGGGCCCGCGAAGCCGTGCGCACGCGCATCGGCCGCGCGCTCGAAGGCGCGCCCTACGCGGGCGTGATCACCGCCCTGGCGATCGGCGACCAGGGCGCCATTGCACCCGTCCAGTGGACCATATTCAATCGTACCGGCATTGGCCATCTCGTCAGCATCTCCGGGCTGCACGTCACCGTGTTTGCGGCGCTCGCCGGCGGGCTTGCTGCGGCGTTGGCGCGGCGCTCCATTCGAGTGACGTCACGCCTTCCCGCGCGCGCCGTCGGTGCCGTGGTCGGCGTGCTGGCGGCCGGCGGCTACGTATTGTTGGCGGGCGCGCAGATTCCCGCATTGCGCACCTTTGCGATGCTCTTCATCGCCGCCTGCGGCCTGTGGTGGGGGCGTCCCGGGACGGCGGCGCTGGTCTGGCTATGGGCACTGGCGGGCGTCCTGGTGTTCGATCCGTTTGCGCCGCTCACGCCCGGCTTCTGGCTGTCGTATGGCGCGGTGGCACTCTTGCTTTACGCCTCGACGGGACGCCTGTCCGAGGGCCCTGCGGCGGCGGCCGGCTGGCGGGGGAAGGTCGTTTCGACGCTGCGCGAAGGTGCGCACGCGCAATGGGTGGTCACGCTGGGACTGGCGCCGTTGACGCTGGCGCTGTTCGGCCAGATGTCACTGGTCGCGCCGCTGGCCAACGCCGTGGCCATTCCACTGGTGACACTGCTGGTCGTGCCGCTGTCGCTCGCCGGCATCGTGCTTCCGGTCGATACGCTGTTCGTGGCGGCGCACGCGGCGTTTGTGCCGCTGATGCGCTTGCTCGAGTTCCTCGCCGCCTGGCCGGATGCCGCGTGGCAGCAGCACGCGCCGCCGATGTGGGCGGTGGTGGCCGCGATGGCGGGCACGCTGTGGGTGCTCGCCCCGCGCGGAGTGCCCGGGCGCGCGTGGGGATTTTGCTGGCTGTTGCCGCTGTTCGTGGCCCGACCGCCGCCGTTGGCTGAAGGCGCGCTGCGGATGACGGTTCTCGATGCCGGCCAGGGACTCGCGGTGGTGCTGGCCACGCGGAGCGCAACGTTCGTCTACGACACCGGTCCCCGCTTCAACGACACGGCCGATGCCGGCAACCGCATCGTCGCGCCGTTCCTGCGCGCGGCCGGACATCGACACCTGGACGGACTTGTCGTCAGTCATCAGGATCTCGATCATGCGGGCGGCGCCTCGTCGCTCATGGATGCGGTGCCGGTGGACTGGTTCGCCTCTTCGCTGCCGGCTGCGCATCCGCTGGCGCTGCGTGCGACGGGTGCAACGCGCGTCATCACCTGCGTCGCCGGGCAGCAATGGTCTGCCGACGGCGTGTATTTCACCGTGCTGCACCCGACGGCGCTGGAATACGCGGATCCATTGGCGCGCACCAACGACCGGTCGTGTGTCGTGCGTGTCGACAGCGCGTTCGGCAGTGCACTGCTGACCGGCGACATCGAAGCGCCGAGCGAAGCCCGGCTCGTGCGCACCCAAGCGCTGTCGCTGCAAACGGATGTGGTCATCGTCCCGCATCACGGTTCGCGAACGTCGTCGACCCTGCCGTTCGTCCGTGCGGCGGCACCGCGGTATGCGGTCGTTACCAACGGCTACCGCAATCGCTTCGGCCACCCGCGATCCGATGTCGTCGCACGCTGGTCGACTTCCGGTGCGCAAGTGTTGCGCACGGATGCGGCGGGTGCGATCACGTTCGAGTTCACCTCTGCTCGCTTGCTTGCCCCGGCCGCGGCCCGGACGACTGCCCGCCGCTACTGGCATGCACGGCCGGAGACGCCGTCGCCTCGCGAATGACTGCTAGAATTTTGTGCATGAACCACTCGCGTTGCCGCGCGCGGTCGCTGCTGCTGGTCGTCGGGTGTGCCGCGGGCCTCGCCTGCGCCGCGCAGCCGGCAACGGCGCCGCCGGTGGTGAAACTCTCGATTGCGCAGTCGCCGGCATTTCCGCTCGGGCACGCCGGTGAGCGCTGGGCGCAACTGCTGAACGAACGCGCCGTCGGCGGACTCGAAGTGAAACTGCATCCGGGCGCGACGCTGGCCGGGCGCGACCCGGGCCGCGAATTCGGCGCACTGCGCGATGGTGCCGCGGATCTTGCCGTGGGATCCGCGCTCGTCTGGTCGACGCAGGCGCCGCTGCTCGCCGCCTTTGCGCTGCCATGGCTGGCGCCGGAGCCACCCGCACGTGCGGCGCTAACGACGGATCCGGCGTTGCGCGCCATCGTCGAACGCGGACTCGATCGCGCCGGCGTCGTGCTGCTGGCGGTCGCGCCGCTGGGCGATCGCGTACTCGCCACCGTTGGCGACGTCGCGCAGTCGCCGGCCGATTTGAGCGGCAAGCGCGTGCGCCTGCAACCCTATCCGCTGCTGATCGACACGTTCGCCGCCCTTGGCATGCGCGGCGAATCCATGGGCTACGCCGATGCACTCGCCGCGCTCGCCGCCGGGACGCTCGACGGACAGGAGGGTCGGCCGACGACGCTGGCCGCCATCCGCATCGGTGGCACGGCGTTGAAGTTCGTCACGCAATGGCAGGCATTCAGTGATGTGATGCTCTTCGCCGTGCGCCGACCGGTATGGGATGCGTGGAGTGACGGACAGCGCGCGGCAGCCCGCGCCACCGCGCAAGCGGTGGCGGCGGAGGTTGGCGCGCCCGAACGCGAGGACGCGGCGCTCGCGGGTCTCAACCAGCACGGGGTCACCCTCGTTCGACTGTCGCCGGCGCAGCGCGCGGCGTTTCGCGCGGCGGTCGAAAGCGTCTGGACCAAGTGGACGCCGATGATCGGCGTGGAAGCCGTGGCGGCCGCCCAGGCGGCCGTTGCGCGCGCGCCCAACTAGCGCCTGCGGTCCGGTCGATCATGCACGTTGCGGTCCTGCTGGCGGATTCGGTCACGGCACTGGGCGACGCGCATGCGGGGCAGGTGGTCGTCACCGGTTCGCACGGCGGCCTCATCGCGGCGCACTATGCGGCGCAGGCGCGGGTTCGCGCAGTCGTGTTCAACGACGCCGGGCGTGGCCTCGACGACGCCGGCATTGCCGGGCTACCGGCGCTGGCGCGTATCGGCATCCCTGCCGTCGCCGTGTCGCACCTGTCCGCACGCATCGGGGACGCCGCCGACACGCTGGCCAATGGCGTCATCGCCGCGCGCAATGCGGCGGCGGCCTCACTCGGTATCGAAGCGGGCCAGTCGTGCAGCGGCGCGCTGAACCGGCTTGCCGCCGGCGCGTGGCGAACCGGCACGATCGCGGCGAAGCACGAGGCAACGGTTTGCCTGATGCCCGCGGACGCGAAGGGAAGTGCGCTCTGGGCAATGGACTCGATCGGGCTCGTCGATGCGCATCACGCCGGGGCCACGCTGATCATCGGCTCGCACGGCGGCCTGCATGGTGGCGACCCGGCCACCGCGCTGCCGGTCGCGGCCCGCGCAGCGATTTTCCATGACGCGGGACGTGGCAAGGACGACGCCGGCGTGACGCGCCTGCCCGTACTGGAGAAGCGTGGCATCGCCGCCGTCACCGCCGACTACCGGACGGCGCGCATCGGCGACGGGAAATCCCTGTGGGCCACGGGCGTGGTGTCCTGTGCCAATGCCACGGCCCGTGCATGCGGCGTGACCCCCGGCGCGTCGATACGCGATGCCTGCGCGCGCTTGCGCCGGCACGACGCACGTAACGCGGCGGACAATTACAGTGGCGAGCCTAGCTGACGAAGCGGCCGATGCGCACGGCGGTTTCCCCCCGCTTCGGCCGTCGCGTCGGCATGACCAGCACGCAGTCATCGTACGGGGTAAGCACGTCGCGGTCGCCGTCGCGCGCGAGCAGCGAGCCGCCCTTGGCGATCACGTCGAGGCCGGCGACGGGTCGCACGAAGGCAAATTGCGGCGACGTGATGGTGACGATGTCGGTGATTTCGATGACCCGCTGCCGGGGGAGGGGCCGCAGGTCGATATGCGCGTCGAGAAAATCGCTCGCCAGCATGCCGAAATGGTGCAGGAAGCGCAGCGTCGCTTGCTTGGCGACAACGGGCGCCGCCGCTTCCCAATGTTGCCCACACTCGATCAGCAGCGCATTGCGTGGCGCTTCCGGATCATCGAACGCAGCGTAGTCGCGCAGGCGCCGGCCCGCCGCATGTCCCGAGTCGACGATGATGTGCTCGGGCAGACCGATCGCTTGCGCGAGTTCCAGGCCTTTGAGCTGCCTGCCGGCCAGGGCCAGCGGTGGACAGGGATCGGTCATCGAATGCAGGTCGAGCAGGTAATCGGTTGCGTCGTAGACCGGACGCAGGGCGCGTGCCCTGCGCAGGTCGCGGCTCTGCCGAGGCCCGTCCAGCACCTCGGGGGTCCACAGGCGGTTGAAGTCCTCTTCGACGCAGCGTGAAGTGAACGGGTCCTGGCGATCGAAGCGCTGGTAGGCCTCGACGTTGGCGAAGGTCAGCGTCAGCGTTCCGCGCACCGGTCGCACGTTCTCACGCAGCAGCCAGTCGTTGGTGATCGCGCCACAGACTTCGTTGCCGTGGGTGAGCGCCTGTATGGTGACGTGTGGTCCGGGACGATCGGCCTCGAAGCGCCAGACGTAGGGGATACCGGTATTCCCATGCTGCCACCGGTCGATCGCCGGGAAATCGACCTCGATGGCCGGTACCGCCGTCAAATCGTTCATCCGCGTCGCCGTTCGTGCAAGGGCACGCGCATCCGTTCCACGAGCCGGCGCATGAAGGTTTCGCATTGCGCGATCTGGTCGAGCGTCACCCATTCGTTGGGCTGGTGCGCCTGTGCGATGTGACCGGGGCCGCAGATGATCGTCGGCACGTTGGCGTTGTGGAACAGTGACGCCTCGGTGCCGAACGAAACCTTGCCGGTTGCCTCCGTCGTATTGCAGGCGTGGCCGAGCGACGTGATCGCGCTGCCGTCCTGTGTGTCGAAGCCTGGCAGCGTGGAAAGCGCGTCGAACTCGATCGAGGTGTCCGGATCCACCGCCTGCATGTCGGGGACGAATCGCTGCGCGAACCCCTGAACGTCGGCGAAGAAGGCGTTCGGATCGTCGAACGGCAGGTGGCGGATCTCGAAATCGAAGCTGCAGTCGCGCGGAACGATGTTGAGCGCCGTTCCGCCGCGGATGGTACCGACGTGCACCGTGGTGTACGGCACGTCGTAGGCTGGGTCCTGCTGTCCCTGGTCGCGGAACGCGCGTGCGCGCTGCGCGATGTACGCGACGATCTCGCAGGCGATCTGCACGGCGTTGACGCCGTGCGGCGTCAGTGAGGAATGCGCTTCGTATCCGCGCACGCGGCAACGCCAGCTCTTCTTGCCCTTGTGGGCGACCACGAGCTGCATGCCGGTAGGCTCGCCGACGATGCAGCCGGCCGGTGTGACGCCGCGCGCGACGAGGTCGGCAATGAGGCGGCGCACGCCGATGCAGCCGACCTCCTCGTCGTAGGACAGCGAAAAGTGCAGCGGCTGCGCAAGCCCGGCGCGCAGGAATTCCGGCACGAACGCCAGGCCCACGGCGGAGAAGCTCTTCATGTCCGTGACGCCACGGCCGTACAGGCGATCTCCCTTGAGCGTCACCGCGAACGGGTCGGTCGACCACGGCTGGCCGTCCACCGGCACGACGTCGGTGTGGCCGGAAAGCACGATGCCTCCGCGCGTCGCGTTGGCGTCGCGTGCGGCGAATGTCGCGAACAGGTTGGCCTTGCGCCCGTCGTCGTCGAAGGTGAGCACGCAATCGGCGCCATGGCCGGCGAGATAGGCGCGGACCCAGTCGATCAGCGCGAGGTTGGAGTCGCGGCTTGTGGTGTCGAATGCAACCAGCTTACGAATGAGATCGAGCGAAACCAGGTCTTCGGCGCGCGCGATACCCGGCTCGATGTGCGCGGGGGTGGCGGGAGCATTCATGGAGCGCCTTCCAGACTGCAAAAAGGAAGGATAGCACCGGCCCGCCGCGAGGGTCGCACTGGTCGATCGTCGCGCGATGCCGGAGCGTCCTCGCCATCGGGCCGCCTTGGCGCCTGCGTGGATCAACGGGGGTAGCAGGCGGACGGTGGTGCGCTCTTCCCGTGCTACCCGTCGATCAGATCAATAGCGATAGCCGCTGCCGACGCTGTACTGGATCGGTCGTGCGGGTACGGGAACGTAGGCGCGCGGTGCGTAGCGCGTCGGTGTGACGACATATCGACGCGTCGGTACGACGATGGGTCGGTACACGATCGGCGCCGGGCGCACGACGACCGGCGGTGCGACGTATACCGGTCGGTAGGCCGGTCGATAATACGGACGATAGGGGGGCGCGGCGTAGTAGCCCGCGCCGACGGCCGGCTGCCCGGCGACGATGCCGAACCCGGGGCCGCCAATGGAAACGCTCCAGGCGACACTATTGCCTGCCACCGCGGCGGGCGCGAACAATGCGCCGGCGGCGAGGATGGCGACGGTTGAAGCGATCAGCGCATTACGTCGTTTCATAATGTGAATCTCCTTTCCGTTGAGCCCGGCCGCGAAAGGCGCCCGAACTGTCCTGCCTTGCGATAAACAACGTGAAAGTACGACCCCGCGTTGACTGTCGGGTTGCAGCTTCGGGCCGCTGTTACAAAGGGAAATTGTTGGTGGCCGCAGCGGGGCGCTGTTACAAATGGAAACCCTTTGCGCTATGCTTGACGGGCCAGAGCGAGCATCGCCACTACCCGGCGCCGGCGCGGCTTGGCGCCATGCACGACCCGAATCCCTGGAGACCCCTTTCATGCGCCTGTTCAGATCGATTTCCGCTGCGCTCGCTTGCGCGGCGTACGCCTTGCCGCTGCTCGCCGCGAACCTGACCGTCGGCCTCGGGACCGACGTCACCTCAACGGACCCGCACTATCACAACCTGACGCCGAACAACAACATCGCCTCGCACATCTACGGCTTCCTGGTCCAGCGCAACGAGAAATCACAACCGGAACCCGGCCTCGCCACCGAATGGAAGGCCATCGATCCGACCACCTGGGAATTCAAGCTGCGGCGGGGCGTGAAGTTCCACGACGGGAGCGATTTCACCGCGGCGGACGTCGTGGCGTCGATCGAGCGGGTGCCGAAGGTGCCGAACAGCCCCTCGCCATTTACTGCCTACACCAAGCAGATCACCAAGATCGAGGTGGTGGACCCGTACACGATCCGCTTCAAGACGGCGCTGCCGTATCCGCTGATGCCGTCGGACATGACGCAGATCGCGATCATCAGCAAGGCGTTCGCCAACGCGAGCACCAACGACTTCAACTCGGGCAAGGCGGCGATCGGCACCGGCCCCTACAAGTTCGCGGCGTTCACCAAGGGAGATCGCATCGAACTGACCCGCAACGATGCCTGGTGGGGCGGCAAGGCGCCGTGGGACAAGGTGACGATGCGCATTCTCACGCAGGATGCGGCGCGCGTGGCGGCGCTCCTGTCGGGAGACGTGCAGGTCATCGAGAACGTGCCGACGGCTGACGTCGGACGGCTCAAGGGTGACAAGAAGCTTTCCATCTATCGCGGGATTTCCGATCGGCTGATGTACGTGCACATGGACAGCGATCGTGACGTCACGCCCACAGTCACCGGCAAGGATGGAAAGCCCCTCGACAAGAACCCGCTCAAGGATGCGCGGGTACGCAAGGCGCTGTCCAAGCTCATCAATCGTCCTGCCATCGTCGAGCGCGTGATGGAAGGCGAGGCGATTCCCGCGGGGCAGCTGGTGCCGGACTTCCTGTTCGGTGCCACCAAGAAGCTGAAAGTGGAGGCCTTCGACGTCGAGGGTGCCAAGAAGCTGCTGGCCGAGGCGGGCTATCCCGACGGCTTCGAGGTCACTTTGCATGCGACCAACAATCGCTACGTGAACGACGCCAAGATCGCGCAGGCGATCGCGCAGATGTGGACGCGCGGCGGTATTCCGACCAAGGTCGTGGCCATGCCGTCGGCGACGTTCTTCCCGCAGGCCACCGAGCTCAAGTTCAGCTTGCTGCAGGCCGGCTGGAGTACCGGTACCGGCGAATCGTCGTCCTCGCTCAAGGCGCTATTGATGACCTTCAACAAGGACAAGGGCTACGGCACCGCGAACCGCGGACGCTATTCGAATCCCAAGGTCGATGCGCTGACCGAGGACGCGCTGCAGACGGTCGACGACGTCAAGCGGGAAGCGTATCTGCAGCGGGCCGCCGAACTGGCGATCGGCGACACGGGTCTCATCCCGCTGCATTTCCAGATCAGCCTGTGGGCCACCCGCGACGGCATCACCTATGTGCCGCGAGTCGATGAACAAACGCTGGCGTGGAAGTTCGCGCCCAGGAAATAGGCAGGCGCCCCGGCCACAGGGCCCACGAACGCCCGGGTTCCGGTCAGGGCTCGCCGTTGGTGACGAGGCCGCGATCCTGAGGAGGAATGAGATGAGCGCAATTTCGCTGACGGAACGGCCGCTCGAGCGCGGCGGTGCGGCGCCGTGGCCACCGATCCGGACGCCGGCGCAGCACTATATCGGCAACCGCTGGCAGGCGCCGGCGAGTCGCGCCGAACTGCCGATGGTCGACCCCTCGGACGGCCAGCCGTTCGCGGCAATCGCGCGCGGCAACGCGTCGGATATCGACCTCGCGGTACGCGCGGCGCGGGCGGCGCGCGACGGTGCGTGGGGAAGGCTGGCACCGGCGGAAAAAGGGCGATTGCTCGCTCGATTGTCGCGAGCGATCCTGGACCATGCGGACGAACTGGCGCTGATCGAGGCGCGCGACTGCGGCAAGCCACTGAAGCAGGCGCGGGCGGACGTTGCGGCCTGCGCGCGCTATTTCGAGTTCTACGGCGGGGCGTCGGACAAGCTGCACGGGGCGACGATTCCGTACCCGGAAGGATTCACCGTGCTGACGTGGCGCGAGCCGCACGGAGTCACCGGCCACATCATTCCGTGGAATTATCCGCTGCAGATATTCGGCCGGTCGGTCGGTGGCGCGCTCGCTGCCGGCAATGCCTGCGTGGTCAAGCCCGCCGAGGATGCGTGCCTGTCGCTGTTGCGGGTTGCCGAACTGGCCGCGGAGGCGGGATTTCCGGCGGGTGCGCTCAACCTCGTCACGGGCCTCGGCAGCGAGGCGGGCACGGCACTGGCCGAGCACCCGGGCATCCAGCACCTGTCGTTCACGGGATCGCCGGCAACCGGGGTGCTGGTGGCGACTGCGGCCGCCCGGCGCCATTGCCCGGCCACGATGGAGTTGGGCGGCAAATCGCCGCAAATCGTGTTCGCCGACGCCGACCTCGAACTCGCGCTGCCGGCGCTGGTCAATGCGATCGTCCAGAACGCGGGACAGACGTGCTCGGCAGGCAGCCGGCTGCTGGTCGAGCAGTCGCGCTACGAGGAAGTGCTGGCGCGCCTCGGCGAGTGCTTTGCCGCGCTCGAAAGCAGGCCCGGCGGCGGCCGACCTCGATTGCGGACCGCTGATCCGGGGATCGCAACTGCAGCGCGTGCGCGCCTTCCTCGCCTCGGCGGAGGGCGACGGCATCGCCACGGTCGCGCGCGGCACGGTCGTGGCCGATGCGCCCGCCGCCGGCTTCTACGTCGCGCCCACGCTGTTGCGCGACGTGCCGCTCGATCACCAGCTCGCCTGTGACGAAGTGTTCGGTCCCGTGCTCTCGGCGATGCCATTCGCCGACGAGGCCGACGCGATCCGCATCGCCAACGGCACGGACTTCGGTCTGGTGGCCGGCGTTTGGACGGCAGATGGCGCGCGTCAGCTGCGCCTGGCCCGCGCGGTACAAAGCGGACAGGTCTTCATCAACAACTACGGCGCCGGCGGCGGCGTGGAGTTGCCGTTCGGTGGCGTCAAGCATTCCGGCCATGGCCGGGAAAAGGGCTTCGAGGCACTGTTCGGCTTCACCGCGCTCAAGACCGTCGTGCTGCGCCACGGATAATCCATGCGGCTTGCAGGCAAGGTCACCATTGTCACGGGCGCCGGTTCCGGCTTCGGGCGCGGTATCGCGCAACGCTTTGCGGCGGAAGGGGCGCGGGTCGTCGTCAACGACATCAACGCCGAAAACGGCGAAGGCACGGCGGCACAGATCGTCAATGCCGGGGGTGCCGCGCGGTTCATCGCCGGCGATGTCACGCGCGATGCCGACGTCAGGCGCCTGGTCGAATTCGCGGTGACGACATTCGGCGGGGTCGACGTGGTCGTGAACAACGCCGGCACCACGCATCGCAACCAGCCGATGCTCGACGTCACGGAGGAACAGTTCGACCGCATCTATCAGGTCAACGTGAAAAGTCTCTTCCTCACGGCGAAGCACGCGGTGCCACCGATGCGCGCGCAGCGCGGCGGCGTGTTCATCACCATCGCCTCGACGGCCGGCGTGCGCCCGCGGCCGGGACTCACCTGGTACAACGGCAGCAAGGGAGCGGCCATCGTCACTTCGCGTTCGATGGCGGCGGAACTGGCGAAGGACAACATCCGCGTCAACGTGATCAACCCGGTCGCCGGGGAGACCGCGATGCTCGCCGACTTCATGGGCCAGGACACTCCGGAGCGCCGCGCGCAGTTCGTCGCCTCGATTCCACTGGGCCGCCTGTCGCAACCATCGGACATCGCCACCGCCGCCGTGTTCTTCGCCTCCGACGAGGCCTCGTTCATCACCGGCGCCTGCCTCGAAGTTGATGGCGGCCGCTGCGTTTGAGGCCCTGCGATGATGGGACGCCAGCGCACGCTGATTCCGCGGCGGGCCCACGCCGCGCGCCGCGCATGCGCCTGAAGGTAGGCGGCGCCGGCCTTACCGTCCTGCTGGGCGCGCTGATCGCCGGCGCGCCGTTGGCAATGGATATCTACCTGGCATCGATGCCGTCGCTGACGCGCGCCCTGGACGCGACGCCGGCCGAGGTCCAGCTGACGCTGACGGTCTACATGCTCGGCTGGGGCGTTGCCCAGTTGGCCGTCGGACCGATGGCCGACCGCTTCGGCCGGCGCCCGGTGATGCTTGCCGGCCTTGCTCTGTTCGTGGCGGCTTCGGGCGCATGCGCGCTGGCCACCACGGTGCAGATGCTGACCGCGGCCCGTTTCCTGCAGGCGCTGGGAATGGCGCCGGCCGCGGTCGTGCCGCGCGCCGTCGTGCGCGATCTGTATTCCGGCGACCGTGCCGCGCACATGCTTTCGCTGATGGCCGTCGTCCTCGGAATCGCCCCGATCGTCGCCCCGATCCTCGGCAGCCACCTGCACACTTGGTTCGGCTGGCGCGCCAGCTTTGTGTTCGTGATTCTCTACGGGGTGGTCGCGCTCGCTTGCGTCGCCGCGCTGCTGCCCGAGACGCTGCACACGCGCAATCGTCGCGCGACGCGGATCGGCGTGATCGCCGCCAACTTCCGGCGCCTGCTCCGGTCGCGTGCGTTCGTCGGCTACCTGCTGGTGGCCTCGTTCGCCACCGGCGGTCTCTTCGCGTTCATCGCCGGCAGCGCGTTCGTGTTCGTGTCGGTGCTGGGGCAGTCGGAGCAGGGCTTCGGCTGGCTGTTCGGTTCAGTCATGGCGGGCAACATCACCGGTGCGATCATCGGCAGCACGCTGGTGCGGCGCTGGGGCATCGAGCGGATGGTCAGGCGCTGGAGCGTGCTATTGCTGGCGGCGGCGCTGGCCATGGGCACACTGGCACTCGCCCGGGTGGATCATCCGTTGGCCATCGTCATGCCGATGTTCTTCTATATGGTCGCGTTCACGACGACGATGCCGCAGGCGACCGCGGGTGCGCTGACCCCGTTCCCGGACGTGGCGGGTGCGGCGGCATCGTTGCTCGCATTCGTGCAGTTCATCACCGGGGCGCTGGCGGCGCTGGTTGTCGGCATTGCCTACGACGGCACGCAGCGGCCGATGGCGCTGGTG
Source organism: uncultured beta proteobacterium (assembly GCA_963756765.1). Taxonomy (GTDB): domain Bacteria; phylum Pseudomonadota; class Gammaproteobacteria; order Burkholderiales; family Casimicrobiaceae; genus VBCG01. The sequence goes on from CAVWPC010000004.1 coordinate 356,467, forward strand.
ATCGCCGGCGCCGGGGTCCTGGCGTTCGTGGCGGGCCGTCTGCTGCTGGTACGCCCGCGAAGGCCCGCCGCCTGACCGTTCAGATCACGAAGCTCTCGAGCGACTCCGGCGCGAACAGCGCGTCGACCTCGAGACGCTGCTTCGACAGTCCCTGCTCGTGGTGATAGCGCAGGAAGGTCTCCAGCACATGGCGATTTGGCGTGAGCCCGTAGGGCCACCAGTCATCGCCCATTTCCGCCCGCGTTGCCTCGACGTGCGCGTTGAGCCATGGCAGCATCGCCTTGAGCGCGGCCGTTTCGCCCAGGTCCGCATAGGTCTTGCGCTGCGCCTGCACGAACGCCTTGTACAGCGACTGCGCGATCCACCGGTTGGCCGTGTAAACGTCGCGCCGCATCACCAGCGTGTGCATGATGGGAAAGATGCGGGTGCGCCGGTAGTAGGCACGTTCGACCTCGACGTGATCGGGAAACAGGCGCCGCACGTCGTCGGGCCGGGTGCGGAAAGTGGACGGCGTACGCGCCGTGTACAGGGCATCGATGGCGCCTTCCGCCAGCATCTGCGCCAGCGTGTCGCGGGGGCCGATCGGCTGCAGCTTGAAGTTCGGCGGGAGATCGAGCTTGATCTTCTCGTCGCGTCCCGGCTGCTCCTCCCCGCCGGTCAAGTATTCGACGCTGTCCGCGGGCACGCCGTATTCGTCCGCCAGGATGCCGCGAATCCATACCGGCGCGGTCATCTGGTACTCGGGGACGCCGACGCGCTTGCCGATCAGGTCCTTCGGTGCCGTGATGCCGCTCTTCGCCGACACGAAGATGCTGGCGTGCCGGAAGAAACGGGACGGGAACACCGGGATGGCGATGAACGGCGGGTCCGGGCGCGACAGCGACACCGCATACGACGACAGCGACATTTCCGCCAGGTCGAATTCGCGATGGCGCAGCATGCGAAAGAACGTTTCCTCGACCGGCTGGGCGAGGAACACGAGGTCGATGCCATCCGGCTGCACGACACCCGACGCCAGCGCACCGACGCGGTCGTAGTCCCAGCAGGCGAGCGTCAGACGCAGCCGGCTCATGGTCGGGGTTCCCTGCGAAGGTCCTGCGCTACGGGTTGCACGGCGGCAACCTGCACGATCCCACGGGCGCACAAGTCGTCCAGGCGGTCCTGCGCATAGCCCAGTTCGCGCAGCACTTCGATCGTGTGTTCGCCCAGGCGCGGGCCGCCGCCGCTGAAATCGCCGGGGGTGGCGGAGAGTTTCGGTACCACGCCGGGCACCTTGAGCGTGCTGCCATCGGCCAGGCCGACTGCACGGATCATATCGCGCGCCTGGTAGTGCGCGTCGGCGACGATGTCGCGGATCGAGTAGATCTTCGAGGCCGGAACCTCGGCGCGCTCCATGCGCGCCAGCACCTCGTCCTGGGTGTGGGTCGAAGTCCACGCTTCGATCTGCTCGTCGAGCCAGGCCTGCTTCGCCCCGCGGCCGTCGTTGTGGGCCAGCAACGGGTCGTCCGCGAGATCGTCACGGCCGATGGCGCGGCACAGCCGCTTGAAGATCGAATCGCCGTTGCCGGCGATGAGCACGTAGTTACCGTCGGCACAGCGATAGGCCGAGGTCGGCGCGATCCCCGGCAGGATCGAGCCCGTCCGTTCGCGCACGGCGCCAAAGGCGTCGAATTCCGGCAACAGCGACTCCATGACCGAGAACACCGACTCGTAGAGAGCGACGTCGACCACCTGGCCGCGGCCGGTCCGGTGCCGTTGCTCGAGGGCCAGCAGCGCACCGATAACCCCATACAGCGCGGAAAGGGTGTCGCCGATCGAGATCCCGACACGCGAAGGCGGACGATCCGGCGTTCCGGTCACCTGGCGCAGTCCGCCCATCGCCTCACCGATCACGCCGAAGCCGGGGCGTGACGCGTAGGGGCCGGTCTGGCCATAACCGGAGATGCGCACCATGATCACCCCCGGATTCGTTGCGGCAATGGCGTCGTAACCCAGGCCCCAGGATTCCAGCGTTCCCGGCCGAAAATTCTCGACGATGATGTCGGCCCGTTCGGCCAGCGCGCGGGCGACGGCCTGCCCGTCGGGCTGGCGCAGGTCCAGCGCGACCGAACGCTTGCCGCGCGACTGCACGTGCCACCACACCGACGTGCCATCCTTCATGTAGCGCCACTTGCGCAGCGGATCGCCGTGCCCGGGCGGTTCGAGCTTGACCACGTCGGCGCCGAATTCCGCGAGTATCTTGGCGCAAAAGGGTCCTGCGATCAGCGCGCCCATCTCGAGCACGCGCAATCCGGCCAACGGGCGGTTGGCTGTTGGCTTCATCTGGCTTTCGTGAGTGGATGCAAATTACGGTACGCGTCGACAGTCCGGTCGAGCAAGTATAGGCGCCGTCCGCACCGGCCAGGCAACGGCGGGTGGGGGAACCGGCGGCTTTGTGAAATAATCGAATTGTCGCGTCTGCGGCGTGCCTGTGTTGGTGGGCAGTGCCGCGGACCTTCCAGCGGCTCGCCGGCCCTGCGTCATCGACCGGTGCGACGCCGACCGCGGAATCCTGCACGATTACACTCGAAGGGCTTTCGACGCACCATGCTCGACAGTACCGTGCACGCGCAGCTGGCGGCTATCCTGCCGCCCGAAGCGTTGCTCACTTCTGCCGAAGATACCAAGCCGTACGAATGCGACGGGCTTACGCTTTATCGCGAGCGTCCGGCCGCCGTTGTTCTACCGGAAACCGAGGCGCAGGTGGTGGCCATTCTCAAGGCTTGCCATGCGGCACGCGTTCCGGTCGTCGCGCGCGGCGCGGGCACCAGCCTGTCCGGCGGCGCGCTGCCCGATGCGGCCGGCGTCGTGCTGTCGCTGGCCAAATTTCGCCGGATCCTGGCGATCGACCCGCTTGCACGCACGGCGATCGTGCAGCCCGGCGTGCGCAACCTCGCGATCTCCGAAGCCGCGGCGGTGCATGGCCTGTACTACGCTCCGGATCCTTCGTCGCAGATTGCCTGTTCGATCGGCGGCAATGTCGCCGAGAATGCCGGGGGCGTGCACTGCCTGAAATACGGGCTCACCGTGCACAACCTGCGGCGCGTTCGCGGCGTGCTGATCACCGGCGACGTCGTGGAATTCGGCGGCGATGCACTCGACAGCGCCGGTTATGATCTGCTGGCGCTGGTCACCGGCAGCGAAGGTCTGCTCGTGGTGATCACCGAGATCACCGTCAAGCTCATCCCGAAGCCGCAGCTCGCGCAGGTGGCGCTGGCAGCCTTCGCCGACGTCGAGCAGGCCGGCGCGGCGGTGGGCGCCATCATCGCGGCCGGCATCATCCCCGCCGGTCTCGAGATGATGGACCAGCCGGCGACCCGCGCCGTCGAAGAGTTCGTGCATGCCAACTACCCGCTCGATGCGGCGGCGGTGCTGCTGGTCGAGGCCGACGGCATGCAGGAGGAAGTGCATGCCGAGATGGCGCAGATCAAGGAGGTGCTCAAGGCCGCCGGAGCCACCGAGATCCGCGTTTCCAGGGACGAGGCGCAGCGCCTCCTCTACTGGTCCGGTCGCAAGGCGGCGTTTCCCGCGGTCGGCCGCATTTCGCCGGATTACTACTGCATCGACGGCACGATCCCGCGCAAGGCGCTGCCGCAGGTGCTGCGCGCCATCGCCGCGTGGTCGCGCGAGTACGGCCTGCCGTGCGCCAATGTCTTCCATGCGGGCGACGGCAATCTGCATCCGCTCATTCTGTTCGACGCCAACGAGCCCGGACAGAGCGCGCGAACGATCGAATTCGGTGACCGCATCCTCGAGCTATGCATCGAAGTCGGTGGTACGGTTACCGGCGAACATGGCGTCGGCGTGGAAAAACTGAAGGCGATGTGCGGCCAGTTCAACAGTCACGAGCTCGAGCGATTCCATGCGATCAAGGAAGCATTTGATACGTATCGGCTGCTCAATCCCGGCAAGGCCGTCCCCACGCTGCAGCGATGCGCCGAGATGGGCAGGATGCTCGTCCATCACGGCAAGGTCGCGCATCCGGAACTGCCGCGCTTCTGATATGAAGCCCGGTGCCGGGTTCGCCTGAGGAGGAATACGCGATGAACAATCCTGCCGATCTGCATCCGCGACCTTCCGCGAGCGCGGTGGCGGCTATCGTACGCACGCTCGCCGACGACTTCGGCGCACGGTCGGTGACCTCGGCGGCCATCCGTGAGCAGCACGGCCACGGCGAAGGCCTTGCCGACGCGGCGTTGCCGGACGTCGTCGTGTTCCCGCACAGCAACGAGGAAGTTGCCGGCATTGTTCGCCTCTGTCACGCCGCGCGCGTGCCCGTCATCGCCTTCGGTGTCGGGACTTCTCTGGAAGGCCATGTCGCCGCGCTCTACGGCGGCGTGTGCATCGATCTTTCGCAGATGAACCGGGTCCTGGAGGTCAATGCGGCGGATCTCGACTGCCGCGTGCAGGCGGGTGTCACCCGGGAGCAGGTCAATGCCGAACTCAAGGGGACCGGATTGTTCTTCCCGATCGATCCCGGCGCCAACGCAACGATCGGCGGCATGGCGTCGACCCGGGCGTCCGGCACCAACGCCGTCCGCTACGGCACGATGCGCGAGAACGTGCTGGGGCTGACCGTCGTGACGTCCGATGGCCGCATCGTGCGCACCGGCGGTCGTGCGCGCAAGTCCTCGGCCGGCTACGACCTGACCCGCGTCTTCGTCGGCTCCGAGGGGACGCTCGGCATCATCACCGAGGTGCAGCTCCGTCTCTATGGCATCCCGGAGGCGATGTCCGCCGCCGTATGCCAGTTCCCCGGCCTCAAGGCCGCGGTCGACACGGTGATCGCGGCGATGCAGATGGGCATCCCGGTGGCGCGCATCGAACTATTGGACGCGTTGCAGATGGAGGCCTGCATTCGATTCTCGAAGCTCGAAGGCTTCGAGGCGAAGCCGACGCTGCTGTTCGAGTTCCACGGCAGCGAAGCGGGCGTGCGCGAGCAGGCCGCATCGATGCAGGCGCTGACCGAGGAGCATGGCGGCAGTGCCTTCCAGTGGGCGACCCGCGCCGAAGACCGGTCGCGGCTGTGGAAGGCGCGACACGATGCCTACTACGCCGCGCTGGCGCTCGCGCCGGGCAAGCAGGCCTTTTCCACCGATGCCTGCGTACCGATTTCGCGCCTCGCCGATTGCCTGCTCGAAACCCGCGCCGAACTCGACCGGGCCGGCGTGATCGCGCCGATCGTCGGTCATGTCGGCGACGGCAATTTTCATGTGTTGGTGCTGTTCGACCCGGCGAGTGCGGAGGAGCGGGCGCGCGCGGAGTCCATTGCCCGCAATGTCAGCATGCGGGCGATCGCCATGGGCGGGACCTGCACCGGCGAGCACGGCATCGGCCTGCACAAGCTCGACGCGCTGGTGGCCGAGCATGGCGAAGCGGTCGACCTCATGCGGCAGCTCAAGCGAGCGTTCGATCCGCTGAACATCATGAATCCCGGCAAGACCGTGCCGCTCTAGCGCTCACCGCGAAATGTACACACTCTATATCGGCAACAAGAATTACTCGTCCTGGTCGCTGCGCGGCTGGCTCGCGGCGAAGTTGTCCGGCGCCGCTTTCCGCGAAGTGCATATCAGCCTCAGCGGCGTATTCAACCCGGCCAACCTCGAGTTCTCGCCGACGGCGCTGGTGCCGGCCCTGCACGACGGCAGCATCGTGGTGTGGGATTCGCTGGCGATCGGCGAATACCTGGCCGAGCGGCATCCGGGAATGTGGCCGGCCGACGTCGCCACGCGGGCCTGGGCGCGCTCGATCGTTGCGGAGATGCACTCCGGATTCGGGCCGATGCGCAACGACATGGTCATGTGCATACGCGAACGACTCGACGTTCGGCCGTGGTCCGACGCGGTCGCCGCGAACGTTGCGCGGGTCCAGCAGATCTGGAGCGAGTCGCGCCGCCGGTTTGGCACCGAGGGCGAATTCCTGTGCGGCGCATTTTCGCTGGCCGACGTATTTTACGCGCCGGTAGCCTATCGCTTCCAGACCTACGGGGTCGCGCCGAGCGGTCGCGGCAGGCACCTACCTGGCCAAGTTGCTCGCCCATCCGTTCATGCGCGAGTGGGAAGAAGCTGCGCTGGCCGAAACCGAGGTGATCGACGCTGACGAACCGAGATTGCTGTATCGCGACAAGCTCGAGGCGGCGGGCCGCACCTGATGGAAGCGGCGCTCTCGGCCATGCAGGAGCGCATTCGGGAGGCGGCGGCGCGACAGACTCCGCTATGCATCCGTGGCGGCGGCACCAAGGAGTTCTATGGTGGCCGCCCCGAGGGCGAACTCATCGATACCCGCGCGCATGCGGGGATCGTCGAATACGACCCGACGGAGCTGGTCATCACCGCCCGCGCCGGCACGTCGCTGACGGCGATCGAGAGCACGATGCGCGAACAGGGTCAGATGCTCGCCTTCGAGCCGCCGCACTTCGCCGAAGGCGCGACGCTGGGAGGCGCGGTAGCCGGCGGCTTGTCGGGACCACGCCGCCCGTATACCGGCGCGGTCCGGGACTTCGTGCTTGGTGTGCGCGTGCTGGATGGCCGGGGTGACGATCTGCATTTCGGCGGCAAGGTGATGAAGAACGTGGCGGGCTTCGACGTTGCCCGGCTCATGACCGGCGCGCTGGGTACGCTCGGGGTGCTGACCGAGATTTCGCTCAAGTGCCTGCCGCTGCCGAAGGTCGAAGCGACGCGGTCGTTCGAATGCGGGGCGGACGAAGCGATCCGCATGGTCAATGAGTGGGGCGGCCAGCCGCTGCCGCTGTCGGCAACGTGTTATCACGACGGCCGGCTCAATGCGCGTTTCTCCGGTGCGGCGCCCGCGGTGACCGCGGCGGTCTCGAGGCTTGGCGGCAGCGAATTGGACGGCGCCGCGGCCTATTGGTCTGGCATCCGCGATCACCGCGATCCGTTCTTTGCCGACGCCCGCATTGCGGGGCGCGCGCTGTGGCGGCTGTCCGTTCAATCGACTTCGCCGCACGCGGACCTCGGCGGCGACCAGCTGATCGAGTGGGGCGGAGCGCTGCGCTGGCTGGTCGCCGGACCGCGCACCGACCCGGCCAAGGTGCATGCCTGGGCGCGCGGCCACGGGGGACACGCGACGCTGTTCCACGCGCCGTCGAAGAACGGGACCGGTTTCGCGGAACTCGACGCGACCCTCCTTGGTCTGCACCGCAAGCTCAAGGCAGCGTTCGATCCGCATGGCATCTTCAATCGCGGGCGGCTCTTCGCCGACGGCTGATGCAGACAAACCTCTCCGCCGAGTTCCGCGATACGCGCGAGGGTCGCGAGGCCGACGCGATCCTTCGCTCGTGCGTGCACTGCGGTTTCTGCACGGCGACCTGTCCCACCTACCAGCTGCTCGGTGACGAACTCGACGGACCGCGCGGACGCATCTACCTGATCAAGGAGATGCTCGAGGGCGCGGCGGTGACGGCCAAGACGCAGACGCACCTGGATCGGTGCCTGACGTGTCGTAGTTGCGAGACCACCTGTCCTTCCGGCGTACAGTACGGCCGGCTGGTGGATATCGGACGCAACATTGTCGAGCGCAAGGTCGGCCGGACCGCGACGCAATCCGCGCAGCGCTGGGCGTTGCGTCGCGCGCTGCTGTCGCCGGCGCTCTTCGGCGGCGCTCTGAAACTCGGGCGCATGGTCAAGGGCCTGCTGCCCCGCGAGCTTGCCGTACGCATTCCGGGCGGCGGTCCGGAAGGCGAGTGGCCGGCGCCACGGCATGCGCGCCGGATGATGGTGATGACGGGCTGCGTGCAGCCGGCGCTGAAGCCCAATATCGACACCGCGATGGCACGGATTCTCGATCGCATCGGCATCACGCCACTGCGTGTCGCCGGTGGCGGCTGCTGTGGCGCGCTGTCCCAGCATCTGGCTGCGGAGGATGAGGCGAAAGCCGTGGCGAAGGCGAACATCGACGCCTGGTGGCCGCTGGTCCACCGCGGCCTCGAGGCGATCGTGGTGACCGCCAGCGGCTGCGGGGTGATGGTGAAGGACTACGGTCATTTGCTGGCCCAGGACGCGGCCTATGCGTCGAAGGCCCAGAAAATCGCGGCTTTGGCCCGCGACCCGATCGAAGTCGTCACGCAGGAATGGAAACGCATCGCACCGATGGTCGCCATGGACCAGGGGCCACAGCGCGTAGCCTTCCATCCGCCGTGCACGTTGCAGCACGGCATGAAGATTCGCGGACAGGTGGAGGAAATTCTGCTGGCGATGGGGCACTCGCTGTTGCCGGTGGCTGATTCGCACCTGTGCTGCGGGTCGGCGGGAACGTACTCGGTCCTGCAGCCCGAGCTTGCCGGCAGGCTACGTACCAACAAGTTGCGTGCGCTCGAGACTCCGCGCCCGAACGTGATCGCGAGCGCCAACATCGGCTGCATCACGCACCTCGAGTCGGGAACCCGCATCCCGGTCAAGCACTGGATCGAACTGCTGGACACGCGCATGTTCGGCGTGCGTCGGCATCGTACCGGCTAGTGACCCGGCGCGGCGAACCCGACAGTGCGCCAGGCGCGGCGACGCGCGTGCAAGTGCCCGCGCGCCCGCGCGCCGATTTCCGGCATTTCCTCACGGTGCCCACCCGTTGGATGGACAACGACGCCTATGGCCACGTCAACAACGTCACCTACTATTCCTACTTCGACACCGCGGTCAACGAGCATCTGATCCGCGTCGGCGGACTCGATCCGCTGGCCAGCCCGGCTATCGGCCTCGTTGTGGAAACGTCCTGCCGCTTTCACCGCGCGCTCTCCTTCCCGGAAGTGATCGACGCCGGATTGCGCGTCGCGCGCCTGGGTACGACGTCGGTTTCCTATGTCATCGGGCTGTTTCGGCCTGGTGAGGACGAACCGGCGGCATCCGGCCATTTCGTGCATGTGTGGGTGGATCGCGGTTCGCGCCAGCCAGTCAATGTGCCGCGCGAGATCAGAGAGGCGCTTGCGCCGCTGCTCGCGACGACGGACGGGACGGCGTGAACGCACTCGCCGGCAGCGAGGCGGGGTCCGTCCGGCTGTGCGCGCGCCATGATCGCGGCCCGGCCGACGACGCGACGGGTCCACGGGCATGAGCGCGGCAGCCGAGACGCGGCTGTTTGCGTTGATCCCCGCGGCGGGCGGCGGTGCGCGGTTGGGCGCGCAGGTGCCGAAGCAATACCTCGACCTGGACGGCGTTCCGGTCCTCGTGCGCACGTTGACCCGGCTGCGCGCTGCGCTGCCGCTCGCGGCCACGTACGTGGCGATCGCGCCAGGCGATCTGAATTTCGACCGCATGCAACCGCGGGTCAACGATTGCGTGGCGCTGCGTTGCGGTGGCAAGAGTCGCGCGGCGACGGTTGCCAATGCGCTGGAGGAACTCGAGGCGCATTGCGCCGACGACGACTGGGTGCTGGTGCACGACGCCGCGCGCCCATGTGTGCCGCGCGATGCGCTCGCGCGCCTGCACGAACGCCTGCGCCACGACCCCACCGGCGGTCTGCTGGCGCTGCCGGTGGCCGACACGCTCAAGCGTGGCGACGGTGATGTCGACGCACCGGCGGTCGTGCAGACCATTGCGCGGGCTGGCCTGTGGCAAGCGCAGACGCCGCAGATGTTCCGCTACGGCGTGTTGCGACGAGCCTTCGCGCGACCGGGTGCGCTCGAATGCACGGACGAGGCGCAGGCGGTCGAAGGCCTCGGTCTTTCGCCGCGCCTGGTGCGCGGCAGCTCGGCCAATCTCAAAATTACCTTCGCCGAGGATCTCGCGCTGGCAAGCGCCATCCTGGCGATGCAATCCGCCGAGGACAGCCCCGCATGATGCGCATCGGTACCGGCTTTGACGTGCACGCACTCGTTGCCGGGCGTCCGCTGGTACTGGGTGGGGTGACGATTGCGCATCCGCGTGGTCTCGAAGGCCACTCGGACGCCGACGTGTTGCTGCACGCGATCGCCGATGCGTTGCTGGGCGCGTTGGCGCTGGGTGACCTCGGGCTGCACTTTCCAGACACCGACGCGCGCTGGAAGGGTGCCGACAGCCGCACCCTGTTGCGCGAAGTCGCCGCCAAGGTCGCGTCCGCGGGGTGGGACGTGGGCAACGTCGACGCCACCGTCATCGCCCAGGCACCGAAGCTCGCGCCGCACATTGCCGCCATGCGCGCCAATATTGCGGCGGACCTGCGTTGTGGGCTCGACACCGTGTCGGTCAAGGCCACGACCACCGAGCGCCTGGGCTTCACCGGTCGCGAAGAGGGCATCGCGGCAGAGGCGGTCGTGTTGCTGCGGGCGCAGGTCGCGCCGTCGCCTTAGTGAGGGCGACAATCGCTGCTGACTGCGGCCGCCAGCCATCACCGCTTCCTGTCCTTCAGTCGGTGAGCCGTTGCACGAACGCATGGGCTCAGGATGTGGAGAGCGTAACTCGCGCGACCGTGCCGCCGCCCTCCCGGGGCAGCAGATCGAGGCGGCCGCCATGCAGCCGCGCGATGCGATCGACGATGGCGAGGCCAAGGCCCGCGCCAGCCGCACCATCCTGCCGCGCCCTCGCCTCGGACGCGCGCGTGAAGGGCTGTTTCAGGCGTTCCGCTTCCTCAACCGGAATGCCAGGTCCCCGATCCACAACTTCCAGCCGGACGCCGTCTTTCCCGGCCGTCGTGGTTACGTCAATCGGCGGCGCGCCGTAGGCCAGCGCATTGTCGATCAGGTTGGCGACGAGGCGGGAGATCGCGGTCGTCCGCATCGGCAACGGCGGCAGCGGCTGTGGCGCGAAATGCACGTCGCGACCCGCGCGGGCGTAGCGGTCCACGCTGGCCGCGACGACGACGTTGAGGTCCGCAGTTTCCAGCGTAGCGCTGTCGTCGCCACGGGCGAAATCCAGGAACTGACCAATGATGCGATCCATTTCCTCGATGTCGGCGACCATGCCGGCACGCGTGGCCTCGTCGCGGTCGGCCATCTCCAGGCCAAGTCGCAGCCGGGCGAGCGGCGTGCGCAGGTCGTGCGACACGCCCGCCAGCAGCACGGCGCGATCGCGTTCCATCTCATGCAGACTCGCGGTCATTGCATTGAATCCGCGATTCACGGCAGCGATCTCGGAGGGGCCTGACTCCGGCAGCGGCGGCGGGGTCTCGCCGCGACCGACCCGCGCCACTGCCGCGGCGAGTTCGCGCAGCGGTCGCGCCAGGTAGCGGGCGAACAGGTACGAGGCGACCAGCAGAAACGTCAGCACCACGAGTGTCCAGACCAGGGCCCGCGTCGGAAACTCTTCGGCCGGTGCGCGCGGCGGTACGGGAATGCCCACCCAATACGGCGTGTCCGCCGCCACGACGCGGACCAGCAGCATCTGCGCGCGTGGCGCGAAGCGGATCTGGGACTCGGGTCCGAGGCGTTCGCGCAGCCGCTCCGCGAGTTCCTGCATCAGCGGACCACCGCGTTGCGGGCCCACTCGCGTGCGCTCGCCCTCTGGCGAAATCCGCACACCATATTCGCGGCTCAGCTGCGCGAGCAATTCCCTTCGCTGCGGACCGTCGACGCCCTCGAGGGCGGTCCGGATTGCCTGCAGCTGTGCAAGCTTGGTTTCGGAAAGCTGCCGGTTGATGAGGTTGCTGCGATCCTGCCGGATCAGGACGAAGCTGGTGACGACCGTGAGGGCCACGACCGTCACCAGCAGCAGCGCCAGGCGCCCGAACAGCGAGCGCGGCAACAGGGTCACGCGGAAGCGTCCGGGGGCACCGGGTTCGCCGCATCGCGCAAGTCGGCGGCTTCACCCGTCTCGGAATCGGGCATGTATACATAGCCGAATCCCCACACGGTCTGGATGTAGCGCGGGTTGGCCGGGTCGGGTTCCACCAGCTTGCGCAGGCGCGACACCTGCACGTCGATGGCGCGATCGAACACCTCGTGATCACGGCCACGCGCGAGCATCATCAGCTTTTCCCGCGCCAGCGGTTGCCGCGCATGCTGCGCAAACACGCGCAGCAGCGAGAATTCTCCGGTGGTCAGCGTGACGCTGCGACCGTCGACCAGAAGGGTGCGCGCCGCCAGGTCCAGCGTATGCGGGCCGAAGGCGATCGTGCCCTCGTCGGCCGGTGCGCCGGGTGCAGCACGCTCGCCTTGCCGGCGCAGCACCGCTTGGATGCGGGCCACCAGTTCGCGCGGATTGAACGGCTTGCCGAGATAGTCGTCGGCACCCATCTCCAGCCCGACGATACGGTCGATATCCTCGCCCTTGGCGGTCAGCATGATCACCGGCACGCTTTCGCCGGCGGCACGCAGGCGACGACAGACCGCAAGCCCGTCCTCGCCGGGCAGCATCAAGTCGAGCACCACCAGATGCGGCGGATCGCGCTGCAGCTTCTTGTCGAGTTCGCGGGCATCCGCGATGGCGCTCACCTGGAATCCCTGCTCGCCCAAATAGCGCACGAGCAGATCGCGCAGGCGCACGTCGTCGTCGACGATGAGGATTTTCGGCGGGGCGACTTTGGCAACCATGCGTGCAATTAGAGCAAGTCCGGCGTGCGCATTCGCAGCGATGTGTAAGCGATTGTAACGTTCTCCGGTGGGCGCAACGAGTCGTTGCAATCGCCGCCCCCGCCAAGGGGAACGCAGGGGGAGAATTCGTTTCGAATTGATCGAGCCCGCTGGAATCCGTGGTGTTTGCCGGCATGCGGGTCCCCTCGACTGGAATGAAAGGATCTAAAGATGAGCAAGCGAATCAATCGTTGGTCGGCCCTGATGGCGGCATCGCTGTTTGCGTTGGGAACGCATGTCGCATCGGCGCAGCCCGGCGGCCCCCATGGCCACGGACCGGGCCCGGGCTTCGGCATCGAGCAGGTCCTGGCGCAGTTGCAGGACAAGCTGGCACTCAATACATCGCAACAACTGATGTGGGACAACGCCGTGGCGCAGGGAAAGGCTGCGCGCGAGGCCGGCCGGTCCACCAGGCAATCGGTCCACGACCTGCTGAAGGCTGAACTCACCAAGGCAGAGCCCGACTTCGCCGCCGTCGCGGCGGCCGCCGATGCGGCGCAAGCCAACGGTCAGGCGGTACGCAAGCAGGTTCGCGACGAATGGCTGAAGCTGTACGCCACGTTCACGCCCGCGCAGAAAGCGGTCGTCCGGGATGCCGTGCAGGCGCGGGTCGCCCGGATGGAAAATTTCCGCGAAAAGATGAAGGCCCGCATGCAGCGCGGCTCGTAGTACCTTCCGTCAACTCCCACGCTTCGGCCGCTCGCAAGGGCGGCCGAACTTCATTGCGCGGGCCGCATGTCGAACGCGTGCCGCTGGGTTGCTCGCCAGGCCGCCGTCACCCGGGCCGGACACCTCGATCGTGTTCCGGCGCTGCGCGAGAGACCCATGGAGGCATTTCTCACGGAACTGGTGTTGATCGAGCCGGGACGCGCCCCGGGATGCAATCTCGACGACCCGCGGCTGTATCCGCTCTATGAATTCTGTTCCAGGCGGCGGGTGACCCTCATTCCGTAGACGTCCGGACTGCTCGGAGGCCGGCTGGTCGATTACGCCAACGCGAAGTACGTCGAACGTGTGGCCGATGATTTTCCCGATCTGAATATCATCTGCGGCCACGGCTGCTATCCATTCGTTCGGGAAGCGATCGTGATGGCGTCGCGGCGCGACAACGTCTGGCTCGCGCCGGCCACGTATCTGTTTCACCTCGGACGCGAAGACTGGCTGCACGCCGTCAACGACAACCTGCTCGGCTTTGCGAGCCGCTTCGTCTTTGCCAGCGCTTATCCGGTCAATGCGTTGGAGCGAACGGTGACGCGCTATCGCGCGCTGCCGTGGAAAGAGGGAGTGCTGCCGCAGATCTTCTGGCGCAATGCGGTCGCGGCGCTGCGTCTTGCCGACGATCCACTCTTCGCGCAGTCGGCGGCCTGGGCAGGCCGAATCTGACGGCACGCTGCGGCGACGGCGCTTTCGGTACGCGCCCGAAGGCCCAACTGCAAATTGAGGTTTCGCTCGGGTGCAGCGAGCCCCAGGCCGACGCCGGCTTACCGCCATATCCCTTGCCAGACGTGGCATCTGCGTACGGAGCGGCGTAAAGCGAGCTGTCGCCGCATATGCTATACGCATAAAATGCGGAAATTAAGCGGATGTTGCCTGTAGCGGCGCATAGTCGCCGCGGTATACCCAGTGAATTGAACTCACAGCCGCCTGTACATCGGGTTCCGGTGGCCATCCGAACGTCATGAAGCTGTTCACTACTCAATATAGCGATATGACAATGGAAATTATTAATACATAAAAAACAATATGTTACAGTGTTTTGTTAACATGGCGTACGCATAAAATAGGGATCATAGTTACCGTTTGTCGCCTGATCCCAACAAAGTCTTGTAAATCAATTTTCGGCAGTCAATAATCCGCGCACAGGGAACGTCGTGTCCTACATGCCGCGGGCAAGACGCCGCGGGAGAAGGCAAGGCGGACCGACCAAAGACATCATCGACCAGGAAGCGGAGAGCGGCGATGCAGCGCGAGTCCAGGGTGGCAAGTCAGGCGGGGTACCGTAGGCGCGATTGGCGCAACGTGGCGGTGGGGATCCTCGCGCTCGGCGGCGCGTTGCTTGGCGGAGGCGCGCAGGCCGCGCTCTCCGATGTCTACCGCTTCTATCATCTCGATGCGGGCCGCCACTTCTATACGGCCAGCGTCGAAGAGCGCGACAAGGTCCTGCGGCTCTATCCGCGCTTCGCCTACGAGGGGCCCCGCTTCCAGGCCTACCTGACCCAGGAGACCGGGACGGTTCCGGTGTACCGGTTCTATCACCAGGGCAATGGCAGTCACGTCTATTCCGCGTCGGAAACGGAAAAGGCCACGATCCTGCAGAACTACCCGATCTACGCGTACGAGGGCGTCGCCTACTACGCGGAAACCAACGGCAGCACCGGCGCGGTTCCACTGCTGCGCCTGTACAACACCAAGCTCGGCACGCATTTCTTCACGACCGATTCGTCGGAAGCGGCGTATGCCGTCAACACGTGGCCCTGGTTCGTCCTCGAAGGCGCCACGTTCTACGTGCGCACCGAGGGCGGAACGCCGGGCGGCAACAACATGTCGCCGGTCGCGTCCCTGTCGGTCTCCTCGCAATCCGTGCTGGTCGGTGCAACGGTGATGATGACCGTCGCCGCGAGCGATCCCGACGGCACCGTGGACAAGGTCGAGTTCTACAAGGGGACCGAGAAGATCGGTACCGTCAGCTCCGCGCCTTTCGTGATCAACTACACGTTTGCCGAGGCGGGCACGTTCATGATCGGCGCGGTCGCGACCGACAACGCCGGTGCCGTGGGCGCCGCCACGCCGATCCAGGTCACCGTCTCCGCCAACCCAGGAGGAGGCGGCGGAGGACCACCGCCGCCACCGCCACCCACCGGAGGCAATCAGCCGCCCGTGGTCACGCTCACGGCCTCGGCCACCGCCATCACCACGGGCAGCAGCACGACGCTTACCGCCAACGCGTCGGACCCGGACGGGACGATCGCGCAGGTCATGTTCTACAACGGCGGGTCGCTGGTCGCCACCGACACCTCCGCGCCGTATACGTATACGTTCACGCCGATGACAGCCGGCAACTACACGTTGACGGCCGTGGCGGTGGACAACCAGGGTGCGCAAGCCAACTCGAATACGGTCACGGTAATCGTGTCGGCGCCACCGTCCAGCAGCAGCCTGCCGCGCATCACGTTGTCGATCAACAATACGCTGCTCAACGGGGCGGGCAGCGTCACCCTGACGGGCAATGCGACAGCCACGGCGGCCGGGGCGACCATCTCGCGCGTGTCGTTCTACATGGACGGCGTCAAGCTGGTGGATGACACAACGACGCCTTACACCTTCGCCGCGAACATTCCCGGCGCCGGAACCTACCAGATCTACGCGCAGGTCCAGGACTCGCTCGGCAATATCAACAACACGCTGACCCAGACCGTCGTCTCCAAGACACCGGCCCCGGCGATCATGCCTACTGCCGATGCCTGGCGCCTGCTAAACCAGGCGACCTTCGGGCCGACCCAGGCCGAAGTGCAGCGCGTGCAGTCGATGGGGATCGCCGCCTGGATCAACGACCAGTTCACCAAGCCGATCTCCGGCTACCCGGACACCAAGTACGACCGCATCCAGATCAGTACCAGCGCGGATTGCACGACGGCCATGCCCGGCGGCGGCAACTACCCGAACGACTCGCCCCAGGCGATCTGTGCCCGCGACCACCTGACGCTCGCAATGGTCCAGCGCGACTTCTTCCTCAATGCCATGTTCGGTGCCGACCAGTTGCGCCAGCGCGTGGCGTGGGCGCTGTCGCAGATCGTCGTGACGTCGGGTGCGGAGCCGGACCTGTCGTACGCCTACGTGATGTCGCGCTACCAGAACATCATGTTCGAGGAAGCGTTCGGCAACTACGAAGAGCTGTTGCGCCGCGTGACGTACAACCCGGCGATGGGCAACTACCTCGACATGGTCAACAACGACAAGACCAACGGCACCACCCGCGTTCCCAACGAGAACTACGCACGCGAAATCATGCAGCTGTTCTCGATCGGCCTCGAGGAACTCAACGCCGATGGAACGCCGCTGCTGGACGCGCAGGGCAAGCCCATTCCGACCTACGGCCAGGCCGAGATCGCGGAGTTCGCCCGGGTGTTCACCGGCTACACGTATGCGAGCGCGGCCAATCCGTACGGTCCGGCCACAGGCAAGCAGAACACGCGCTACTACGCAACGCCGATGATCCCGTATCCGTCGACCGCCACCACGGGCCACGACACGGGTGCCAAGACGCTGCTCAATGGCACGATCCTGCCGGCCAACCAGACGCCGCAGACCGACATCGACGCAGCAGTCCGCAACGTGTTCATGCATCCGAACACCGGGCCGTATGTGAGCAAGCAGTTGATCCAGCGGCTGGTGACCGGCAACCCGTCGCCGGCGTACGTGGCGCGTATTTCCGCCGTGTTCGCCAATAACGGTTCCGGAGTACGAGGCGACCTGCAGGCAGTCGTGCGGGCCATCCTGCTCGACGCGGAAGCGCGCGGCCCGATGAAGACGACGCCCGACTATGGCTCGCTCAAGGAGCCGGTCCTGATGGTCACCGGGCTCCTGCGTTCGCTGTCCGGCATCACCGATGGCTCGCGTCTCGAGGGTGCGACCAACAATCTCGGACAGCGCCCGTACTACTCGCCAACGGTCTTCAACTACTTCCCGCCGGACCAGACCATTCTCGGCAGCTCGGTGCTGGGGCCGGAATTCGGTATCCATACGACCAACTCGGCCGTCGGGCGCGCGAATCTGGTCTACACGCTCGTGTACAACGGGTACAACCCGGATACCACCATCGTCGATTCGTCGGGTACCAAGCTGTTCCTGGCGCAGTTCGAGTCACTGGCGACGACGCCAGCCGCGATGGTCAGCGAAATCAACAAGGTGCTGGCGGGCGGGCTCTTCCCGGCCGCGCTCGAGGCGACAATCGTCACGGCGGTCAATGCCGTGCCGATCAGCGCCACGCCCACGGCACAACAACGGACGGACCGCGTACGAATGGCCGTCTACCTGATGGCTTCGTCGTACGACTACCAGGTGCAGCGATAATGAATACGAATCGCCGGAAATTCCTTACCTCGTCGAGTGCACTGACGGCCACGGCACTCGCGGGCACCCTCGGCAAGTGGGGCGTGCAGAGTGCCGAGGCACAGGTGACGACGGGCTACAAGGCCATCGTGTGCGTGTTCCTGTTCGGCGGCAACGACTCGAACAACATGATCGTGCCGTACAGCGACTACGCGCAGTATTCGGCCGTGCGCACCGCCGCGTCGAACGTCGGACTGACGCAGGCGCAGCTGATCCAGTTCAATGCGCCGAGCAAGGCCAAGACCTACGGCTTTCATCCCAACGCGGCACCGATCGCACCGTTGTACACCGCAGGCAAGCTCGCGGTGATCGCCAATGCCGGGACGCTGATCAAGCCGCTGACCAAGGCGCAGTACGCCGTTTCCGCCAACCGTCCGTCCAATCTCTTCTCGCATTCCGATCAGCAGGCGATGTGGCAGGGACTGATCTCCGGGGTACCGGTGCGCAGCGGCTGGGGTGGGCGGATGTCGGACAAGCTGATCGCTGCCAATTCCGCATCGCTGATTCCCACCGCGGTCTCCGCCTCCGGATCACAAATCTTTACCGTCGGCGTCAATACCGCGCCACTGGTGGTGCCGCAGAATGGTGGCGTGACGGTTTCCGGGCAGGGCAACGATACCGTCTCGACCGCGCGCTACAACGCGCTGGTGTCGCTGACGAAGGCGGCCGATCCATCGAGCATTGTCGTCAGCGGTGCCGCCAACGTGTTCGATCGGGCGCTGGTCGCCAATGGCGCGGTCAATCCGGTGCTCAGCGCGGCATTGCCTGCGGTGATCGCGAACGCGTTCACGGTCAATGGCGCGTTGTTGAACACCGGCATTGCCCAGCAGTTGCGTCAGGTCGCGCGGCTCATCGAAGCGCGGGCGACCATCGGCGCCAAGCGCCAGTTCTTCTTCGTGAGCATGGGCGGTTACGACACGCACTCCAACACCATCACGAATCAGAACAATCTGTTCAACCAGCTGTTCCCGGCAATGAAGGCCTTCTACGACTACACGGCGGCGGCCGGCATCGCGAACGACGTAACGCAGTTCACGATGTCCGACTTCAACCGCACGTTCAACGGCAATGCCAACGCGGGCGTCGATCACGCCTGGGGCGGTCACCACCTGGTGCTCGGCGGCTCGGTCAAGGGCGGCGACATGTACGGCACGTTCCCGGCGCTGACGCTGAACGGACCGGACGACTCAGGACGCAACGGCTCGTGGATTCCGACGACATCGGTCGACCAGATCGGCTCTACGCTCGGCAAATGGTTCGGCATGCCCGGTTCGGATATTGCCCAGGTATTCCCGAATCTGGCGCAGTTCCCGACCAGCGACCTGGGCTTCATGGTTTAAGGCAAACGGCGACCCGCTCGCCAGCTGCACACGGTCCTGCGCGAGGCAATCCGGCGCCGCATTCCCCCCGCGGCGCCGGCGCAGGATACGGTTCGTATCTCGTCTCCCCAGCGGGCTGTCCACGCGCGTGCCGATCGGTTCAGGCGGCGGCGGGCATTGCGCGCGTGACCAGCGCGGTCGCCACCGCGCCCAGGACGGCAGGCACGACGGGCTTGGCCAGCAGCACCAGACCAGCCGCGCGCGCGGCGCGCTCCGCGCCGCTCCCGGTATCGCCCGAGACAAGCAAGGCGGGAACCGCGTCGCCCAATTCATCGCGGATTCGTCGAACCGCGTCGATGCCCGTATCACCATCGCCCAGACGCAGATCGGCGACGATCAGCTCCGGCACCAGGTTCGCCGTTGCCAGCGCCGCCAGGAGCGAAACCGCGTCGCTCCGCGCCAACCGTCGTCACGTCCCAGGTGGCGAAGAGCGCCGCCATCGCGTCCACGGCGGCCGGGTCGTCGTCGACGACCGCGACCACCGCCCCGTTGAGTCCGCTGGCCGTCCGCCCGGCCGGGCGCGGTGCAGGCATGGCGACGCGCGGCTGCGCCGGACCGGCACTGGCCGCCAGCACCCGAAAGCGGGAACCGCGGCCGGGCGTAGACGCCACTTCGATGCGATGTCCGAGCAGCTGCGCGAGTCGCCGCACAATCGCCAAGCCGAGGCCCATGCCGGCATTGGAACGGCTCGTGCGAGCGTCGCGTACCTGGTAGAACTCGTCGAAGATGCGTTCGCGGTGCTCGATGGCGATGCCCACGCCGGTATCGATGACGTCGATGGCGACCTCGGCACCATGCACGCGCGTGCCGATCAGCACACCGCCGCGCTCCGTGTGTCGAATCGCGTTGGCGATCAGGTTGCGCATGATCCGTTCCAGGAGCGCGGTGTCGCTGCGCACGGCAACGCGCGTCGGGGCGATGCGCAGCGAAATGCCCTTGGCGTCGGCCTGGGCCCTGAGTTCGCCGGCAACCCGCGCCAGCAGCGGCGCGATGTTGACGCGGGTACTCGCCGGCGAAAGCACACCCGCTTCCAGACGCGAGAGGTCGAGCAGCTGCTCGAACTGGGTCTCCAAAGCCGCCACGGCGCGCTGCACGTTGCCGACCAGCGGCCGCCATTCCGATTCCGCGGCGCGCGCGGCCAGCGCGGCGGTGTACAGGCCCAGCGCGTGCAGCGGCTGACGCAGGTCGTGGCTGGCGGCAGCCAGCAGCTGGCTCTTGGCGCGATTGGCTGCTTCGGCGGCCGTGCGCGCCTCGTGCGCGGCCCGGGACTGGCCCTTGAGTTCGGCGATGAGGTCGGTGTTCTCGTAGCGAATGGCCAGCGATCGGGTCATCACGTCGTTGAGCTGATGGCCGAACGCGAGCACGAAGCCGCCGACCACACTCATCACCAGCGCTGTGTACAGGTGCACTTCGTCACCGACCAGCGCAACGCGCGCGATCAGCGGACCGAGCGCCGGCAGCACGAAACCGTAGAACGCCGGGCGATACACGGCGGTCAGGTTGAGCCCACCGAGAACGACGCCGAACAGGCACACGATCAGCAGCGCCTGATGTGCCGCGGAGGGTGGGAAGACCACCACGCCAGCCAGACCCCACAGCGCGCCGGCCAGTGTCGAACCTACGGTCCAATAGCGGCCCCACCGGCGTGTCGCATCGACGCCGGGCTGCCGGCGCGCCCAGGTGCGTGCGAGCAGTCCCCGCCACCCCTGGTTCAGCGCGATCAGTCCGAACCAGGCACCGATCCACCATGGCGACAGTTGCGACCAGAGCACGAAGCACAGCAACGCCGCGCCAAGCAGCATCGAAATCGTGGTGCGGTGCCAGCTCGCGAAGAGCTGGCCGACCTGGTCGGCCCGGGCGCGGGCAAGCATGGCTGGGGCGAGCGCGGGCGGTGCAAACACGGGGCGGGCGGACGCTTCGTCGGTTTTCGATCGAGCGATCGCGTCTAGTGCCGGCCGACGGACGGATCGACACTGATGCCGCGCTTGGCCAGTTCGGCAATCGCCTGCGAACGCGAATGGACATTCAACGCCTTGAGGATCGCACTCACGTGAACCTTCACCGTGCCCTCCGAAAGTGCCAGGTCGCGGCAGATGAGCTTGTTCGGCTTGCCCTGGACCAGGAGCTTGAGCACGTCCGCCTGGCGGCGGGTGAGTCCCAGCGCGTCGACGGCCACACCGCTGATCACCGTCGCCCGTGGCCGGGCGAAATCGCGCGTCACGTGTTCGCCGCCGGCCAGCACCGTCCGGATCGCATCGAGCAGCAGGTCCGGCCGCGAGGTCTTGGCGACGAAGCCACGCGCGCCGGCGGCCAGCGCGGAACCGACAGTGGCGCGGTCATGCGTGGCGGAAAGCACGACGATCGGAAGCCGCGGATTCGCGCGCCTCAACTCGGCCAGTAGATCGAAGCCATGCGCCCCTGGCAGCGCGAGGTCGAGCAACACCAGCGCGATATCGGGATGCCGGGCCAGCATGGTAAGCGTCTCGTCACGACTGCCGGCGCCTTCCACGGTGAGCGCGGGATCGAGATCCGGCAGCACCTGAGTCAATGCTTCCACGATAAGCGGGTGATCGTCGACCACGAGAATTCGCACGCTGGATCCTCCACGTTGGGCTGGCCGGTTTTCGGGACGTGACTGGCGCCGTGCGCCTAACCGCGATATTCGGCATAAGCGCGCGCGCCGCGTACTGTCAGAAGCAGCAGCGTCCGGCCCGTGGAAGCAGGTTCAGAACGGCATGCGCGTGATCGCGATGCTGGCGGATTGCCCGTCGACGTCGTAGGCGAAGACGGCGCTTGCCCGGCTGAGGAAGCGAAGGGTGGCGGCGCCGGCGACCCGCACAGCCACGGGGCCGCGACCGTGCGGCGCCGGCGAGGGCGCCGTCATCGAAGTTGCGTAGACCTGGCCCTCGAACGTGGTTTCGTCGATCCAGCGTCCGGGCTGCAGCAAGTACCAGGTGGCGCCACCGCGCGCGTCGTAGGTCTGCCAGGTGGCCACCAGCTGGTCACTCGGATGGTGATGGATCGACAGTCCCCATCCAGGCTCTGCTTCATTCCACCAAAGATCGGAATAGTCCCGGCTGCGAATCACGCCGTAGGTCTGCGAATCACGCGATGCCGGTGCGGACGGGTCCGCGTCCGGCGCCGACCATGCCAGCGGCGGCTCGTCCGGCAGGCGGACGCAGAAGCGCGGTGTCAGGCCCTCCGGGTGCGCGCCGCGCCCTGGCCGTCCCGCGCACAGGGCACCGAGAATGTGCGTCGGCTTGATGGCGCCGCGCCGGATCTCCGCTTCGTCGCGTGCCTGCACCCGGTCGATGAACGCGCAATCCCAAGCGTTCCCGGGATCGAAGTTGTGTCCGAAGCAGCGGTCGATGAAGGGGTCGATGACGTTGCCGAATGGAATGAAGAGATCGAAATCGAAGTTGGCGATGAGCAGCGGCAGGATGTCCTGGGCCCGGATACCTTCGAATCCTTCGGTCGAGCAATCCCAGTTTTCATAGAGCGGCTCCTCGCGGCTCAACAGGCGATTTCTCCGGTACGCATCGGGCAGCTCACGCCAGTATTCGTGGACGATCTTGAGCGCCTCCGGCCAGCGCATGTGGCCGTTGCGGCCGATCATGTCGGAAGTGACGAACGTGCCCGTCGGCAGCAGCGCCCGCCGGATTCCGCCGAGCACGCCCTCGAGATTCATGACGTGATGCAGCGAATTGTTGGCGAGGATTCCGTCGTACCGACGCGACGGAGCCCACTCGTTGAAATCGCCGGCCGCGGTGACCAGGCGCTCGCCGACGCCCAGCCTCGTGGCTTCCGCGGCGGCCTTGGCAAGCAGTTCGGAATTGAGGTCGAGGCATTCGAAGACAAAATCGTCCCGGCCCAGTGCGAGCAGCTGCCTGCAGATGGCGAGCTCGGCCGCGCAGTCGCCGGCACCGAGGCTCACGAAATGACGGACGGTTTCCGGACTGCGCACGTAGGCTTCGTCCAGATACTTGACGTACATGTCGATGGGCGTGGCCAGGCCAAACCGCTGCAGCACCGGACGAAGGTATTTGTTCGACCAGTAGTCGTAGATCGCCGGCAGCTCGTAGATCGACAAGTCGCCGCCAAAGAAATCCCGTTCGGATTGAACCCGCGAAGCGTAGGTGGCGACCGCAGCATCGTTCTCGCCGGTTTGCGGCTGTGGCGCAACCGTCGGTTGGCCGGCAGCAGGCTGCTTCGCCGCGTCATTCGAGGAGTTCATCGCACCCTTCGTCGCCTGGAAGGCGGCGCCAGCCGCCGGAGGGGGGCGCCGCAGCATGCCCGCAAGCCGGAACTCCGGCCTATGGGTGAATTTCGGCGGTTGTGCCGCCCATGATGCCAGCAAACAATCGGCCCGGTGCTGGCGTTGATGCGGAGGTCGCGAGCCCTTCCGAGTTCCGTGGGGCGCACCCCGACCAATCGGAATTTCCCAGAATGTTTGTACCACTTTGACTGAAAATGGAATTAATATATCGCAGGCAACCCCCGCGGGTTCAGCGGACCTATCATCACGCCAAGCGGATCAGCAGAATCCGCCCCATCGTTCAAGGAGGAGCAATTCATGAGACTTCGTCATTTCGTCAAGGTGGTTGGCTTGTCGCTCGCCCTCAGCGTGTCGGCGGCCCCGGGCTTGTCGGTCGCGCAGGACAAGATGGTCTGGAAAGCGTCGGACGTGCATCCGCTCGGGTATCCGACCGTCGAAGCCATCGTGCGGATGGGCAAGAAGCTCGAGAAAGAGACCAACGGCCGCATCAGCATCCAGATGTATCCGTCGATGCAACTCGGCGGCGAGAAAGAGATGATCGAGCAGGCGCAGGTCGGCGCTTTGCAGATCGCCCGCATTTCGGTGGGCGCGATGGGGCCGGTGGTCGACGATGTCAACGTCTTCAACCTGCCTTTCGTATTCCGCGACGAGGCGCACATGCGCAAGGTGATCGACGGCCCGATCGGCGCAGAACTGATCGAGCGTATCAACAACGATCCGAAGTCGCAGCTGGTTGTGCTGGGATGGATGGACGCCGGCACGCGCAACGTCTATTCGCACAAGGCGGCGGCAAAGCCAGAAGACCTCAAGGGACAGAAGATCCGCATGATGGGCAATCCGCTGTTCGTCGAGACGATGAATGCCATGGGCGGCAACGGCGTGGCGATGGGCTTCAACGAGCTCTATTCCGCCTTGCAGACCGGCGTAGTCGACGGCGCGGAGAACAACCCGCCGACGCTGTACGCACAGAATCACTACAAGCTGGCCAAGAAGTACACCCAGACCGGCCACCTGATCATCCCGGAAATCTTCGTCTTCTCGAAGGTGACCTGGAACAAGCTGTCGAAGGAGGACCAGGCGTTGCTGAAGAAGGTGTCGCGCGAGGCGCAGCTGGAGCAGCGCGCGCTGTGGGACGCCTACGTCAAGGAGGCCGAAGTCAAGCTGAAGGACGGTGGCGTGGAATTCATTCCTGCCGACAAGGCCGCCTTCTACAAGGCGACCCAGCCGGTGCGCGACAAATACGGCGCCAAGTACGCGAAGATCCTGAAGCAGATCGAAGACACCAAGTAAATTGAAAGACCGAAGGCACGCGGCACCTGCCGTGCCGCGTGCCTTTTTGTCGTCTGCCCGATTGTTGATCCGCTGGAGTCCGCCGTGACGGCCAAGCAGCGCTACGCGCAGGCGATGGAGTGGCTGTACATCGCCTGCATCGCGGTATCGGGGATCGCCCTTGTCGCGATCACCTTGATGATACCGACCGGCGTATTCATGCGTTACGTGCTGAACGATCCGCTGTCGTGGCCCGAGCCTGCTTCGGTGGTGCTGATGGTGATGTTCTCGTTCATCGGTGGCGCTGCGGCGTTTCGCGCCCACGTGCACGTTGCGGTGATGGCGCTGAAAAACGCGGTGGGACCGGCGTTGCGCCGGGGGATGGACATGGCGGTGAACGCCTGCGTGGCGGCTACCGCGTTGTTCATGCTCTACTACGGCATCCACCTGTGCGTCGTGGTGCGGAACTCCACCGTGGCCGAATTTCCTGATCTGTCGGTCGCGATCGTCTATGCGCCGATCCCGATCGCCGGCCTGTTCACGCTGCTTTTCCTCATCGAACGCGTCTGGGTCGGCGATCCGCCCAAGACGTCGATCATGTACGCCGATCAATCGGCGGAGGTCAACTAGCCATGGAAGCGTGGATCCTTCTCGGCACCTTCATCGCGCTGTGCGCGCTTTCCGTTCCGATCGCCTATGCGCTCGGGCTGGCAGCGATCGCCGCCGCGATCTGGGCCGACATCCCGCTCGAAGCGATCATGCTCAAGATGTCGGACGGCACCGACGACTTTGCACTGCTGGCCATACCCTTCTTCGTACTTGCCGGCGGCATCATGGCCGAGGGCGGCATGGCCTTGCGCCTGGTAAACCTGGCACGTGTTTTCGTAGGCTTCATCCGCGGTGGCCTGGCGCTGGTCAACGTGCTGGCCAGCACGATGTTCGGCGCGATCTCGGGATCGTCGGTGGCCGACACGGCGTCGATCGGCTCGGTGATGATCCCGCAGATGGTCAAGGCGGGGTTTCCGCGGGTGTTCGCAACCAACGTCACCATCTGCGGCTCGGTGCAGGCACTGCTGATTCCGCCATCGCACAACGCGGTGATCTACTCACTGGCGGCGGGAGGCACGATCTCGATCACCAGCTTGTTCCTGGCCGGCATCCTGCCGGGGCTGATCTTCGGGGCGTGCCTGATCGGATTGGTGCTGATGATCTCGGCCAGGCGCGGCTATCCCAAGGGCGAGCCGGTCAAGCTGCGCGACATCCCCCGGATCGCGATCGATGCGCTCTGGGGACTGGGCACGATCGTCATAATCATGGGCGGCATCCTGTCGGGCGTGTTCACGCCCACCGAGTCGGCGGCGGTCGCTTGTGTCTACGCGTTTCTCGTGACCTTCTTCATCTATCGCGACTACAAGTTCACCGAGTTGCCCAAGCTCGTGCACCGCGTGGTGAAGACCGTCACGATGGTCATGATGCTGATCGGCTTCTCGGTGGCCTTTGGTTACATGATGGCCATCCTGC
Source organism: uncultured beta proteobacterium (assembly GCA_963756765.1). Lineage (GTDB taxonomy): Bacteria > Pseudomonadota > Gammaproteobacteria > Burkholderiales > Casimicrobiaceae > VBCG01. Next base: position 382,556 of record CAVWPC010000004.1, read on the forward strand.
AGGTTCCCGCGAAGGTGACGGCAATCTTCCTCTCCGTCTCCGATAACAAATACGTCTTCCTGTTCCTGGTCAACGTCCTGCTGCTGATCCTCGGCACCTTCATGGACCTGGCGCCGTTGCTTCTGATCTGCACGCCAATCTTCCTGCCGGTCATCGCCAAGTTCGGCATCGACCCGGTGCATTTCGGCATGATCATGATCCTGAACCTGGGCATCGGCCTGATCACGCCGCCGGTGGGAGCGACGCTGTTCGTCGGCTGCGCCATAGGCAAGGTACCGATGGAAGCAGTGGTGAAGGAGCTATGGCCGTTCTATCTCGCCATGCTCTGCGCGCTCGGACTGGTCACCTACATTCCCGCGCTGTCGCTGTGGATTCCGGGGATGTTCAAGTAGGCGACGAACTGCGCAACGTCATTCGTGGCGCAGCGCGTCGATGGGCGCCAGCCGCGCCGCGGTGCGCGCCGGATAGAAACCGAAGAACACGCCGATCGCGCCGGAGAAGCCGACGGCGAGCACCACCGACGCAGGGCTCACTTCGGTGCGCCAGCCGGCGAAGTGTCCCACCGCCACCGAGGCGACGGCGCCGATCACAATGCCGATCAGTCCGCCGATCAGCGCCAGCGTGACCGCCTCGACCAGGAACTGCGTGAGGATGTCACGACCGCGCGCGCCGACGGCCATGCGCAGGCCGATTTCCCGGGTGCGTTCGGTGACCGATACCAGCATGATGTTCATGATCCCGATGCCGCCGACGATGAGCGAGACCGACGCAATGGCGGCGAGCAGGTAGGCCAAGTACCTTGGATGAGGCTTCCTGCGCGGCCAGCACTTCCGACAGGTTGCGCAGGAAGAAGTCGTCCTCCTGGTTGGGCGACAGCTTGTGGCGCTGGCGCAGGAGGTCGCGCATCTCCTGTTCGGTGACGGCCATGTCGGCGCCGTCGCGCGCCCGCACGACGATCGATCCGACGTTGCGCGTCTTCACCTGCCGGCCACCAAGGACGCGATTGCGCGCCGTGGTCACCGGAATGAGCACGATATCGTCCTGGTCCTGGCCAACCATGCTCTGTCCCTTGCGCTCGAGCACGCCGAGCGACGATGTGCGGCACGCGCCGGATGCGCACGGTTTCCCCGACCGGGTCGGCCTCGCCGAAGAGCGACCGCGCCACCGTCTGGCCGAGCAGCACGACCTTGGCCGACGCATCGACATGCGACTGGTCGAAGCTCCGGCCGCTGGCGACCTCCCATTGCCGTGCCTCGAGGAACTCCGGCGTCGTGCCCCCGATCTGCGTGGCCCAGTTGCTGTTGCCGAACACGACCTGCCCGCTACCGCGCAGCACGGGCGCAGCGACCTGCACGCCGGACACCTCCCGCTGGAGCGCATAGGCATCGTCCTCGGTGATTGTCAGCTGCGTGCCCGACCCCTGCCGCGCGCCGCCGAGTGTGAAGTTGCCGGACAGCACGATGATGAGGTTCGACCCCAGGCTCTTGATCTGGTCCTCGACGCGCGCCTGCGCGCCGGCACCCACGGCCACCATCGTGATCACCGCGCCGACGCCGATGATGATGCCGAGCATCGTCAGCGCGCTGCGCAACTTGTTCACGCGCAACGCGGAGAGGGCGACACGCAGCGTGGCCAGGAAATTCATGCGGCGAGGCCGGCGGTTTCGGCCGTGCGTGTGGCGAGCGCGGTACGGGCATCCCTCGGCGCGTTCCGCGTATCGGTCAGTGAGCCTGCCGTCGCGGAACGCCAGCAAGCGGGACGCGAAGGCGGCGATGTCGTGTTCGTGCGTGACGACCACGATGGTGATGCCGCTGCGCGTTCAACGCCTGCAGCAAGGACATGACTTCGAGGCTGGTGGTCGAATCGAGCGCGCCTGTCGGCTCGTCGGCCAGGATCAGCTTGGGCTCGTTGACCAGCGCCCGAGCGATGGCGACGCGCTGTTGCTGGCCGCCCGACAATTGCGCCGGATGGTGGTCGGCGCGCGCGGCGAGCCCGACCTGCTCGAGCTTGCGCAGTGCGCGTTCGCG
>CAVWPC010000005.1:0-13514 GCA_963756765.1 uncultured beta proteobacterium
CGAGTTGGGATACATCGAGAACCGGCATTACGTATTCGAGATCCGTTACGCCGATGGCGACCTTGCGCGCATGCCGGAGCTGGCCAGGCAGCTAGCGCGTCTGCCGGTCCAGGTGATCGTGACTGGGGGTTCCTCGGCGACCCGTCCCGCGCTCCGGGCAACATCGACGATCCCGATTGTCATGGGACAGGACAATGACCCGGTCGGCATGGGCGTCGTCGCGAGCCTCGCCCGGCCCGGCGGCAACGTCACGGGGCTGACCACCCTGCTGCCCGAGATGAGCGCCAAGCAACTCGCGCTGCTCGCCGAGATGGTGCCGGGTGTGTCCCGGGTGGCGATCTTCGGCGATTCGGTCGAGCCCAGCAACGACCAGTCGGCGCGTGAGGCGATCGACGCCGCGCGGCGGCTTGGCGTGCAGGTCATCTATCTCGACACACCCAAGGTCGGTGACCCCGCGCGCCTGTTCGCGGCCGCGACGCGCGGCCGGGCGGAAGCGGTGTTGGTGCTCGCCAGCGCCTACCTGTTCGCCCGCCAGGTCGAGGTCTGTGCGTTGGCGATCAAGACGCGGCTGCCGGGGCTGTATGCGCACTCGGAGTACGTGCGTAGTGGCGGTCTCGCCACTTACAGCGTAAACGTCATCGAGCTATTCCGTTATACCGCCGGCTATGTCGCCAAGATCCTGCAAGGCGCGCGCCCCGGCGATTTGCCGATCGAGCAGCCTACCAAGTTCGAATTCGTGATCAGCCTGCAAACGGCGAGGCTGCTCGACCTCGTGATTCCGAAATCCGTATTACTGCGTGCCGATGAGGTGATCCAGTGAATCGACGCGCCGCGTGCATCGCCCTGTCCCTGCTGCCGGTCGCCGCCGCTACGCGGGCGCATGCGCAGCCGGCTGGAACATTGCACATCGCGTGGGTCACCACCGACCGCGCCGATGTTCCGTCCCCGTTTCTGTCGGCGCTCCGTGACGGGTTGCGCGAGCTCGGCTACCTCGAGGGCCGCAACCTCGTCATCGACCAATGGTACGGCGATGGATACACGGAGCCGTTGACGCGGCGGGTCGGCGAAATCCTTCGCGCCCGTCCCGAGATGATCGTGACGCAGGGGGCCGCCTTCGGTGCGATGCGTAGGGCGGATGTGCGGATTCCGATCGTGTTCTCGATGAGCGCCAATCCGGTCGCCGCTGGATTTGTCGCCAGCTATGCTCGTCCGGGCGGAAACGTCACCGGCATCTCGCTGTTCGACCTCGAGCCGCTCGGCAAACGCATGGAATTTCTGCGGGAGCTCAAAGCCGGCTACCAAGCACATTGCCATCCTCGCCAATCCGCAGCATCCCGGGGAACAGATGGAATTGCAGGCGGCGCGCGCGGTCGCTACACAGGCGGGTCTGCAAATGCGTTACTTCCCGGTGCGCACAGTCGGCGAACTGGAAGCGGCGTTCGCCGACATCGCGGCCGCCAAGGATGACGCCATTGCCAGTTTCGCGGATGCCTTCATGATGAACGCCGCGGAGTCCATCGCCGCGTTCTCCCGCCAACAACGCATTCCCGCGGTATCCGGTTGGTCGATTTTTGCAAAGCGTGGCAACGTGATGAGTTATGGGCCTGTGATCGAAGAGTGCTATCGTCGCCTCGCGAGCTATGTCGATCGCATTCATCGTGGCGCCAAGCCAGGCGATTTGCCGGTCGAGATCCCCACCAAGCTCGAACTCGTGATCAATGTAGGGGCGGCGAAGGCGATGGGACTTCCGGTGCCCCAGTCGTTGCTGGCACGCGCCGATGAGGTCATCCGGTGAGAGCCGTCGTCGGCCGATCCCTGCTGGGTACGCTGGCCGTGCGGGGAGTGCTCGCTCCTGTCGCCGCGCAGGAACGCCTCGCCGGGGTCGCCTATCTCCGCTTGCAGGACCACGGCGTGTCGATTTTCAATCGCGGGACGGTGTGCTGTCGTGCCGAGGTGACTCAAGGTCGATGGGCGCAGGAGGTGACCCGGTGATCCGGCGCATTGCCGCGCACGCGTTGATCGCGGCGTGTATTGGCCTCGCGTTCAACGTCGCTGCGCAGGGCGCCGAGCGCGTGGCCCGCATCGGCGTCCTGTTCCCTGCCGGCGAGAGTTCCTGGGTGTCGTCCGTGGCCGCACTGCGGGCGGGGCTGCGCGCGTATGGTTGGGTGGAGGGCCGCAATCTCGTGTTGGACTTTCGCTATGCAGACGACAGGTACGAGCGGCTTCCGGGGCTCGCGGCCGAACTCATCGCGCTGAAGCCCGACCTCATCTTCGCCGGTTCCACACCCGCCATCCGCGCGGCGACCAAGGCCACAAGTACCATTCCGATCGTGGTGGAGACACTGGGCGACGCCGTAAGTGCTGGGCTGGTGCCCAATCTCGGACGGCCCGGTACCAACGTCACGGGCGTATCCGGATTCTCGCCCGAACTGGGTGCCAAGCGCCTGCAGTTCCTGCATGAAATGCTTCCGAACGCGACGCGAATCGCGGTTCTCGCCAATGTACCGAACCCTGCCACACCGCCCGTGATGCGCTCGCTCGAGGCGGCTGCGAAAGACCTCAAGCTGCAACTTGAGGTTGTCGATGTCCGCGATCCAGCGGAGCTGGAGGGGGCGTTCGCCGCGATCGCTCGGCGGAAGACGGACGCGCTCGTGGTCGTATCGGACCCGATGCTCTTCGGCCATCGCCACAACATCGTCGACCTCGCCGCCCGCCATCGCCTCCCTACGGCATTCGACGTGCGAACGCTGCCCGGCAACGCGGGTCTCATGTCGTACGGGCCGGAACCCACTGAACGGTTCCTGCAGGTGGCGCAGTACATCGATCGCATCCTGCGCGGTGCCCGGCCGGCCGACCTGCCACTCGCTCGACCTACCAAGTTCGAGCTTGTGATCAACCGCCGGACGGCCGAATCGCTCGGTATCGTGGTTCCGGCGGCGCTGCTGCTGCGTGCCGACGAGGTCATTCAATGAGCGTCCGCATTGGGCTGCTGCTAAGTGGCATTCTGCTTGCGACGCAGCTTGCTCCGGTCGCCGCGCAGGAGCGCGTCGTCAAGGTCGGATATCTCAGCTGGCAGGACCAGGGCGCCTACTACGAAACGACGCTCAAGGGATTCACCGAGGGCTTGCGCGACGAAGGCTACGTCGAGGGCCGCAATCTCGAGATCCTCAAGCGCTCGGCGTCCAACGATGCCGACCGCTTCAAGCCGCTCGCGCGCGAGCTTGCGGCAGCCAATGTCGACGTATTCTTCGCTCCGGCCACGCCGATGGCGACCGCCGCATGGTATGCGGCGAAGAACACGCCCATCGTCGTGGCGACGATCCTCGATCCGGTCGAGCTCGATTTCGTGAAATCGCTGGCCCGTCCTGGCACCCGGGTGACCGGCGTGACCACGATGAACAATGAGCTGACGATCAAGCGGCTCGAACTCCTGAAGGAAGCGATCCCGGGCCTGCAGCGCGTTGGGGTGGTGATCGACGAAGCCATGCGCACGGCGTGCACGCAGGAGATCGACCACACGCAGGCGTCGGCGACGAAACTGGGGCTTACGCTGGTCATCGTGCACGTCGACCGGCCGGAAGGGCTCGATGCCGCGTTTCGCAAACTGCAGGACGCCAAGGTGCAGGCGGTCACGACCACACTCTTGTCCACCCGCAATGGACTCGAGAAGGAATACGCCGAGGCTGCGCTCAAGTATCGGCTGCCATCCATGCACGAACTGGAGGTCAGCGCGCAGGCCGGTGGGCTCATGAGCTACGGCCCCGACTTCGGCGACATCTACCGCCATGCCGGCCACTACGTTGGCCGCATCCTCAAGGGCGGCAAGCCGGCGCAGATGGCGATGGAGGAGCCGCGGCAGTTCCGCCTCGTCGTGAACCAGCAAACGGCACGCGCGATCGGCGTCACGATTCCGCAGTCGGTGCTGTTGCGCGCTGACGAGGTGATTCAATGAGCTGCGGGACCGGCGTCGTGGCAGCGAAAGCACAACGCAAGACCGCCATCGCGTCTCTTGCCGTTTGTTTTGTGGCCTTGTCGCCTCGATGACTCCGCCCGATGGGAACGCTCGACCGGCCGAAGTCGTGCGCATAGGCTACGTATCTCCACACTGCGCGACCGCCGATACGCGCAATCGGGAGGCGTGCCGCAAGGGATTTGGATGATTCATTGTGACGCTACCAGGGTGATCCCATGATCCGGCGCCGGGTCCTCCTCGCGGGCATGGCCGTCGGCCTGTCAGGACAGTTGTCGTTTGCGCAGCGGCAGGTGCTTGCGCGATCGTTCGTGGTGGGTATTCTCCTGCAGGGAGCGCGTTCGGAAGCGGCGGACGACCTGAAGGACGCGCTGCGTTCGATGCGGTTCGGCGAAGGCCGGGCGTAATCGTGGAGGAGCGGCGGGCCAATGGTCGAGCAGAGACGCTCCAGGGCTTTGCCGCAGAACTGGTCCGCTCCAACGTCGACGTCATCGTGGTGGTCGGACCCGCTGCGGTCGAGGCCGCGGTCAATGCAACCGCCACTATTCCCATCGTGGCTTTCGACCTGTCGACCGACCCGGTACAGCGTGGCTGGGCGGCATCGCTGGCACATCCTGCTGGCAACGTGACCGGTCTCTTCCTCAATCTGCCGACCATCATCAACAAGTCGACGGAGGTTCTGAAGGAAATCGGCCCCGGGTTTCAGCGTATTGCGTTGCTTTGGGATATCAATTCAGGCACAGCGGTGCTGGACGCGGCTAACGTCGCAGCCAAGACGGTGGGGATGGAAGCACAGGTGCGTCCAGTCGCCGAACCGGATGATCTCGACGCTGCGATCGCGGGCGCCGGGCTCGGGCGTGTCGACGCCATGGCCATGCTCACATCGCCGCTCATCAGCAATCAGTCGAGTCGGATCGCCGACTCCGTAGCTCGGTACCGCCTTCCTGCCGTGTCGCCCTATCGTCCCTTTGCTGAAGCTGGAGGTTTGTTGAGCCTTGGCCCCGATCTGCCTGCCTTTCGCCGCGGGCTGGCCCGCTATGTCGACAGAATCCTCCATGGCGCGAAGCCCGGAACGCTGGCTATCGAACAGCCCAGCGTATTCGAACTGGTCGTGAACGCCGGGGCTGCAAAGTCGCTCGGACTGGTAGTTCCGCCCTCGTTGCTGGCCCGCGCCGACGAGTTGATTCGGTAACGGCTATGTGGCGCGTCCCCGAGGTTCTCCGATGATTGACCGCCGATCGTTTATTGCGGCGGCGGTTGGCAGTATCGCCTTGCCTGCCTTGGGTCAATTGCAGCCGTCGCTGCAGTCATCGCGGGTATACCGGCTGGGCATTCTGCGGCCCACGAACCGTACGCGCCGCGCGGATCAGGCAACGATCGACTTCCACCTTCCCGCCGCCTTGGCGCGACTTGGATATGTCGAAGGCCGCAATCTCATCATCGACACCCGGTATGCGGACGGCCGCCTCGATCGGCTTCCCGCCCTCGCCCGGGAACTCGTTGCCCAGCGCGTCGATGCGATGATCGTCGTGACGGCGAGTGCGGTCGAAGCCGCGATGGCGGCCACCAGCACCATTCCGTTGATCATCTGGGGCAATTTCGACCCGATCGCCATGGGGTTCGCGGCGAGCTTCGCCCGTCCGGGCGGCAACGTCACTGGCGTGCTCATTTCTGCGGATGGGACGCTCGGCGTCAAGAAGCTCGAACTGCTGAAGGAAGCGGTGCCGCACGCGCGTGTCATCGGCGTCCTGGCGCCGCAGGATGCCAACATCATGCGCATGCAATTGCCGGAGCTCGAAGGCGCCGCCCCTGCTCTGGGCGTCGACCTTGCAGTCGTCACGGTGCGGGACAACGACTACGGCCGCGCGTTTGCGGCGCTTGCCGCGAAGCGCCCGGACGCACTCTTCGTGGTGGCCACCACGTATTTCGTCTTCGATCGGGCGCCGATCATCGAGCTGGCGACCCGCCATCGACTGCCCTCGATCTGGGAATGGCGCGAGCAGGTTGAAGCAGGTGGACTGATGGCTTACGGTACGAGCCTTGCGGCGCGCTATGCGCGGATCGCGGACTATGTCGACCGGATTTTCCGGGGAAGCAATCCCGCCGACATACCGATCGACCAGCCCACCAAGTTCGAGCTCGTGCTCAACATGAAAACCGCGAGAGCGATCGGCATGACCCTGCCGCCGGCGTTCATGCTGCGGGTGGATGAAGTGATCACCTGATGCGACGCCGTAACGGATCAGCAAGCGTGCCCAAGCCGAACGGCGAGGGCATCGACGCACCGGCGCCGCCGGCTCCGGTCGCGCGCCACTACGGACGCCTTTTTCGCAAGTACCTCGTGCTGATCCTGTCGCTGGTGTGCGGCGCGCTGCTGGTGTCGGGCGCCATCAGCATCTATTTCTCCTACCAGGAGCAACAGGCTGCGCTCGGCAGCCTGCAGCAGGAAAAGGCGGTGGCCGCGGCCTCCCGCATCGAGCAGTACGTTCGGCAGATCGAACGTCAGCTCGCGTACGCGGCGCTCCCCCAGCTCGATCCCTCCGATGTGGAACTGCGGCGCATCGAGTTCCTGAAACTCCTGCGCCAGGTGCCCGAGGTGACCGACATCTTCGCCATCGACGCGCAGGGGAGGGAGCAGATCGCGGTGTCCCGCCTCGGGATGGACGTCGTGGGCTCGGGCAAGGATCGTTCCGAAGAGCCGGCCTTCCGATTGCCGAAACGCGGCAGCCCCTGGTTCGGTCCGGTGTATTTCAAGAAGGAGACGGAGCCCTACATGACGGTCGGCGTGCGCTCGATCGGCGACAAGGGTCCGGTCACCGTCGCCGAGCTCAATCTCAAGTTCATCTGGGACGTCGTGTCGCGCATCAAGGTGGGTGAGCGAGGCAAGGCGTACGTAGTCGATGGCAACGGTTTCCTGGTGGCCGATCCTGACATCGGACTCGTGCTGCGCAAGACGCAGCTGTCCGATCTCGCGCACGTCAGGGCCTCGCTTGCCAAGGAGCCGTTCGACCAGCCGGCCCTGCGATCACACGACCTCGTGGGGACACCGGTGCTGGCCGCCTGGGCGCCGATCGAGTCCCTCGACTGGATGGTGTTCGTCGAGCAGCCCATCGCGGAGGTCTACGCCAAGCTCAACGCGTCGATCGCGCGTACCGGGCTCCTGCTGCTCGCGGGTCTCATCGTTTCCGCGATCGTCGCGCTGGTGCTGGCGCGGGGCATGGTGCGGCCCATCCGTACGCTGTCCGAAGGCGCACGGCGCATCGGCGAAGGCGATCTCGACCAGCGCATCGAAGTCAAGACCGGTGACGAGCTGGAAGCGTTGGCCGATCGCTTCAATCGAATGTCCGGACAGCTGAAGGAATCGTACGCCGGACTCGAACGCAAGGTCGACGAGCGCACGCGCGAGCTGCAGAATTCGCTCGAGCAGCAGACGGCGATCAGCGAAATCCTCCGTGTCACGTCGAATTCGCCGACGGATGTGCAACCGGTCCTGGATGCCGTGGCAGAACGCGCCGCCATCCTGTGTGATGCGCCCTTCGCCCGGGTCATGCTCATCGATGGCGAGGTGCTGGCGCCGGCGGCTGAACACTCTCAGGCAATGATCGAGGCCGACGATGCTGTGCCCGAGACTTCGGCAGTGCCAATCGATCGGAGCTCGGTCTCGGGCCGGGCGGTCATGGATCGCGACACCGTTCACATAGCCGACGTATTGCCGCTCGTGAACACCGAATTCCTGGGCGCGCGCGAAAATATGCTGCGGTTCCGCTGCCGGGCGATTCTCGCGGTCCCGCTGATGCGCGAGGATCAAGCATACGGCGCCATCTTCCTGGCGCGCCATGAACCGGGGTACTTCGCTCCGGATCTCGTCACCCTGGTGCAGACTTTCGCGCGGCAGGCTGCCATCGCGATCGACAACGTGCGCTTGTTCAATCAAACGAATGAAGCACTAGAGCAGCAGACGGCGATCAGCGAAATTCTGCGCGTCATCTCCGGATCCCCGACGGATGTCAAGCCCGTGTTGGATGCCGTGGCAGCGCGGGCTCTCCATCTGTGCGACGCTGCTCAATCGGTGATCGTACTGGCCGAGGGAACCCACGTGCGGTTCGCCGCAGGCGCCGGGGGCTCACTGACGGCGCTGGGCAGGGAGCTTCCTCTTGATCGCGGACTGGTGGCGGGGCGCGCGATCCTCGACCGGAAGGTCGTGCATCTGCCCGATCTCGCCCAGGCCGCCGAGGACGAGTTTCCGGTATCGCGGGCGCAACAGCGTCGCGTAGGCCAGCATTCGATCCTCGCGGTTCCGCTCCTGCGCCACGAACATGCCATTGGCGCGATCACCATCTGGCGGATGGAGGTACGTCCTTTCTCCGACAACGAGATCACATTGCTTCAGACCTTTGCGGACCAGGCGGCCATTGCCATTGACAACGTACGCCTCTTCGACGAGACGAAGGAGGCGCTCGACCAGCAGCGCGCGTCGGGCGAAGTGCTGGCGGCGATCTCGAGCTCGATCGCCGACACGGGTCCGGTGTTCGACAAGATTCTCGAGAGCTGCGAGCGCCTGTTCGCAGGCAAGGTTGTCCAAATTACGATGGTCGACGAGCAGGGAATGGTCTTCCAGGCGGCCTATCAGGGCGCCGGAATGTCGCAAATGGCTGAAATATTTCCCTTCCCCCTCGACGACCGCTCTGCGACGGGCCTATCGATTGCGAACCGCGCAGTATTGCACTACCCCGATATCCAAAAAGACGACATCGTACCGCCCATTGCGCGCAAAGGCTGGGAAGCGCAGGGGCTGCGCTCTCTGATGGTGGCCCCGATGTTGTGGGAGGACAAGGGCCTCGGCGCGATATTCGTCGGAAGGCCGGACCCCGGCGCGTATTCGGAAAAGGATATTGCGCTGCTACGGACCTTCGCCGACCAGGCGGTCATCGCGATCCAGAACGCGCGCCTGTTCCGCGAGATCGCCGACAAGAGCCGCCAGCTCGAGATCGCCAACCAGCACAAATCGGCCTTCCTCGCCAGCATGTCGCACGAATTGCGCACGCCGCTGAACGCGATCATCGGCTTTTCCGAAGTTCTGCTCGAGCGCTACTTCGGCGAACTCAATGCGAAGCAGGACGACTACCTCAAGGACATCCACTCGTCCGGCAAGCACCTGCTAGCACTGATCAACGAAGTGCTGGACCTGTCCAAAGTAGAGGCAGGGCGGATGGAACTCGATCGCTCTGAGTTCGATCTGCCGACCGCGCTGGCGGACGCAATGACGCTGATTCGCGAGCGCGCGCAGCAGCATGGCATTACGCTCACGCTGGATGCTGCGCCTGAATTGGGACCCATCCGGGCCGACGAGCGCAAGTTCAAGCAGATCCTGCTCAACCTCCTGTCGAACGCGGTGAAATTCACGCCCGACGGCGGTAGCATCGAGGTGCGGGCGACACGCGATGCGACGGGCATCGAAGTGTCCGTGCGCGATACCGGAATCGGCATTGCACCACAGGACAAGGAAGCCGTGTTCGAGGAATTCCGCCAGGTAGGTCGCAACTATATGAGCAAGCAGGAGGGCACCGGCCTCGGACTCGCGCTGTGCAAGCGGCTGGTGGAGCTGCATGGCGGGCGCATCTGGCTCGAGAGTGCCCCCGGGCATGGATCGACATTCTTTTTTACGTTGCCGGAGGTCGCTGCATGAGCCGCATCCTCATCGTCGAAGACAATCCGCGCAACCTGAAGCTGGTGCGCGACGTGCTGCAGGTCAAGGGTTACGACACGCTGGAGGCGGGAACCGGTGAAGAGGGCGTGCGGATCGCGACCGCAGAGCGGCCCGATCTCATCCTTATGGATATCCAGCTACCGGGAATGAACGGGATCGAGGCCCTCCACGCGTTGCGCGGCGTCCCGGCCACTGCCGCAATCCCGGTCATCGCGGTGACGGCGTCCGTCATGCAGGATGACCGGAAGACCATCATGGCAGCCGGCTTCGACGCCTATGTCGGCAAGCCGATCAACCTGCGAGAATTCCTGGATTCCGTTCGCGCCGCGCTGGAGCCGGGCGGCTGACCGGATTTCCGACGCGCAGCAAACGACGAGGAACGCGGATGCAAACCCTGGAAGTCGTAGCTTATGGCGCGGCCTTCGTGGCGGGCTGCCTGGTCTGTGTCAGCTTCTTCATGAAGACAATCATCCCGCTGCGCGTGGTCGCCATCGGCAGCAACGTCGGATTCATTGCCTTCGGTATCATCACCAAGACGTGGCCAATCCTGGCCCTGCACGGCGTACTGCTGCCGATCAACGTCTACCGGCTCGGCGAAATGTTCCGCCTGACACGCCGCGTCGAAGCCGCCGCGGCCAGCGGTGGCGACCCGACCGATGTCTGGCTGCGACCTTACATGACGACGCGCAAGGTCGCGGCTGGTACGACGCTGTTTCGTAAAGGGGATCCGGCGACCGAGATCTTCTACCTGGCGGAAGGACGCATCGAGTTCGTCGAGATCGGCGAGGATCTGCCGCCCGGGAAGATCTTCGGAGAAATCGCCTTCTTCACCGAACAGCGTCTGCGGACGATGACGGCCCGCTGCCGGGAGCGCTCGACGATCCTCGTCATCGACGAGGCAACGTTGAAGCAGCTCTATTACCAGAACCCGGAGTTCGGGTTCTATCTCGTGCGCCTGGTGGCGCAGCGCCTTGCCAAGAACGTGGAGCGCCTCGAGTTGCAGTTGGCGCGACACGCCGTGTAGGCTTTGCCGTTCGGTCATCCGCAAGCGAAGCCATGCCCGCATTGAATGCCACGCACGACCCGGCGCAGCGCAGCTGGTTGCCTTCGGCCAATACGCCCGACACCGATTTTCCGATCCAGAACCTGCCGTTCGGGATCGGCGCCGTCGACGGTCAGCGCCCGCACCCGGTCGTCGCCATCGGGGATCGCGCGGTCGACCTCGCCGTTTTGGCCGAGGCCGGACTGCTCGCCACTGCCCCGCCGCAAGTTCTGGCGCAGCCGGTGCTCAACCCCTTCATCGCGCTAGGCCCCGAAGTCTGGCGTGCCACGCGGGCGCGGCTCTTCGAACTGTTGCGCGCGGATTGCCCGCTGCTGCGCGACCATCCGTCGGCGCGTGCACGCGCACTGATTTCGCGCAGCGACCTGTCGATCCGCATGCCGCTCGACGTGCCCGGCTATACGGATTTCTACTCGTCCAGGGAACACGCGACCAACGTGGGATCGATGTTTCGCGACCCCAAGAACGCGCTGCTGCCGAACTGGCTCGAGATTCCGATCGGCTATAACGGACGCGCCAGTTCCGTCGTCGTGAGTGGAACGCCGATTCGCCGTCCGAATGGACAGCTCAAGGCACCGGATGCGCCGCGCCCGACGTTCGCCCCCTGCCGCAAGCTCGACATCGAGCTCGAGACGGCCTTCGTCGTCGGTCGTGGCAATGCGCTCGGCACGCCGATCGCCGTCGGCGATGCGGAGGCGCATATTTTCGGCATGGTTCTGCTCAACGACTGGAGCGCGCGCGACATCCAGACCTGGGAGTATGTTCCGCTGGGCCCCTTCAACAGCAAAACCTTCGCGACATCGATTTCGCCTTGGCTCGTTACGCTGGACGCACTGGAGCCGTTTCGTGTGCCGGGCCCCGAACAGTCGCCGTCGCCGCTCGCCTACCTCCAGCAGCACGGCGCCCATGCGTTCGACGTGCGGCTCGAAGTTCGGCTGCGGCCGCAGGGCGCGGCTGCGATGGCCACGATCTGCCGGACCAACCTGCGTCACCTCTACTGGAGCATGGCCCAGCAACTGGCGCACCACACCAGTGGTGGCTGCAATGCACGTGTCGGCGACTTGATGGCGTCCGGGACCATCAGCGGTCCGACCCCCGATTCGTTCGGCAGCCTGCTCGAGCTCACCTGGAATGGCCGTGACCCGGTGCCGGTACCGGGAGGTACCCGCACCTTCCTCGAAGACGGCGACGAAGTCGTGATCAGCGGATGGTGTGAAGGCGACGGCTATCGTGTCGGGTTCGGCGAGGTGTGCGGGACGATCCTGCCGGCGCTGCCTGGCTGAACGGCGCGACATGCTGATCGTTCGCCGCGACCGCACGTTGACGCTGGCGATCACGTCGGTGGAGACGCTGCGCAACGACCGCTGACATCGGGGATTGCCGCTACGCTTTGCGCAGTTTGTCCGACTGTGCAACAATCGATCCAACTTTACTTGCATCAGGGTGACACCGATGCTGGACCGTGACGGCTATCGCCCGAACGTCGCCATCGTCATCGTCAACGGCAAGAACCAGGTTTTCTGGGGCAAGAGGATCCGCGAACACTCGTGGCAGTTTCCGCAAGGCGGCATCAACTCCGGCGAGGCGCCCGAACAGGCGATGTTCCGCGAGTTGCGCGAGGAGGTCGGGCTCGAACCCCAGCACGTGAGGATTCTCGGTCGCACGCGTGAATGGCTGAGATACGACGTGCCGCAGCACTGGATCAAGCGCGAGTGGCGGGGCAGCTACCGTGGCCAGAAGCAGATCTGGTATCTGCTGCGTTTGACCGGACGCGACAACGACGTCCGGCTGCGCGCTTCGGATCATCCTGAGTTCGACGCCTGGCGTTGGCACGAATACTGGATCCCGCTCGACACGGTGATCGAGTTCAAGCGCGAATCCTATCGGCGCGCCTTGCTCGAACTGGAGCGCTTCCTGTACGCCAAGCCGCAGACCCGCCGGCAGCGCCTGTATGGCATGCCGCACCCGGAGGTGCCGGATTCGTATGCGGATCCGCTCGCGCCATCCGCGAAATGAGACGGCGGATGGCCTACGAGTAACCTGTCAGTCGATTCCGGTGATGGGTGCCGGGAATGGCGAGGATTCGCAGGACGACTGATGGAAGCGGCGAACACGCGGACGCGCTGCTTTGCCGACGCGGTTGCGCACGCCGACATGGTTGCGCACGCCGGCGCAGTAGCGCACGCCGGCGCGATACCTATCTGGCGCAGTCGCTCACGCGTGTCCCATTAATGATCATCGTGACCGGCACACCGCCACCCGACTTGCCGGTGATCATGAGGTCGACCTGCCCGCGATAGCGATCGCCGGCGAAAGCGATATCGGCGCGCCCCTGCGTCGTGACGGTGTCCTGCTGGCAGACCAGGTCGTAGGTGGCCCGCTCCTCCGTGCGCTGGATATTGCTCAGTTCGCACTTGCCCGCCGGCCGCGGCAATGCCCTGGTCGCGTGATCGATGTCGGCCTGCATCACGCATTCGCGTGCGGCGGGCACGGTCTCGGGCTTGCCATTCGCGGTGACCGTGATCGCGAGTTCCCACAATCCGGGTTGCATGGGCGCCGCCAGCACCGGGCATGCACATAATGCGGTCGTCGCAATCAACGCAATCGTTTGCAGCCGATCGCGTGCCTTGGCGCCGGTGGGCGTGCGGGCAAGTAGGCGGGACGGCATCGGCGGATGATACCCGGGCGGCGATCCCGCGGTCGACCCCGAGGCCAGCCGGCCTCGTTCCTGGCGCCCGGTGACGCCAGCCACACGTGCGTTCGCTACGCGAGCAGAA
>CAVWPC010000006.1:0-143402 GCA_963756765.1 uncultured beta proteobacterium
TGACCGCACGCCTAAGCCATGCGCCGAAGCGTTCAATGTACGCTCAGGCGGCGATCCACGCCTCGGCTTCGGCCCGCTCCCGGATGGAGAAGACCCGCACCGGGCAAGGCATCACGAACTTGAACATCCTGGTCGCGTTGGCGACCCAGGCGATGTCCGTGACCACTGCAACGCGTTCCCACGCCCGGAGATGAGCGATGCCCAGCTTCATGTCATCCCACATGGCGCCCGGCGCGAAGCCGTCCAGGCCGCTGCCGAGCTCGTATAGCAGGCGCACCTTGTCGTGCTTCCTGAGCGCAGCCTCGACGGCTGGCATTAGGATGCTCTCGTAGTCGGCGGCGGTGACGTGCCCGGAAGCCGCGATCCCGATGACATTGGCAGGAAGATTGGGCAATAGCTCGATCATGATGAGCTCCCTGGCGTGGGTCGTCAGCCGACCCTCTTGCCGCTACAAGCAGGGCGCGAAGACGCGGGTGCCCTGCCCCGCTACGCGGTGTCGTCGCGCAGCCGGATGGTTTCCTGCTCATACGCCTCGATCAGCGATGTGATCGACTCCTGAAACTGGTTCTGGCGCTTGAGAACCTCGTCTACCATCATTTCGTACTGTTTCTGTTCCTTGTGCTCGCTGACTTCGATCCATAGCGCCGCGAGCTTCTCGATGTTCGTCTTTGAGTAGTGCTCCATCTCCTTTAGCCTGGAGAGGGTGTCCTGCATCGCATCGAGCGGTGTTTTTGCACTTTCCTGGTCTGCCATGATGGACTCCTCGTTAAGTCGCCGCGACGCTTGCCCCACGCGCTGGGCACCTAAGCCTCAGTGAGGCCCAACGAACCAGCCAGGCGGCGGACCGCGCAAACGGCCGCCGGCCTAGGCCGGCACGCACATCACGACGAGGTTGGGACCATCGCCTTCCGCCAGCCACCCGCGCGTCACCATCAGATCGCGCAGCGCCGGGTCGACCATGTAGCGATGGTTGGCATCCGGCCTATTGCTAAAGACCCGGTAGACATCGCGCAAGCCGGCCGGGCACACGCCCGCCACCGGCAACACCACATGGAAAAACGCCGGATCCTCGTTGACGAAGGACGGATTGTTCGCGCCCGTCGCATTGCACTCGACGGTGCCGCGCCCGTAGAAGTGCGAGTCACCGAAGGCCGGCGGAATGTAGAAGCGGCACACCGGCGACGTGTTGCCTTGCGCTGCCGTATAGATGTTCCACGACTGCCCGGTGCGCACCCAGCCCTTGATCGTGACACCGGCATCGAGAATGGCGATCTCGGGAGCCCGGTCGGTGATGAAGTAGTGATCGAGCGACTGATTGTAGAACTCCACAGCGACGGCCGTCGTCGGTGGCGGCGCGGCGGCGAAGCTGTAACTCGTGCCCGCACACCCCTGCTGCGTGAACAGCGGCGTGATGTTGACCGGCGCAGGAGACCCGGCGGCGGGAAGCATGATCGCCGGGATGTTGGCGAACTGCGCAGTGCACGGCAGCAGCGGCGGATAGTAGGTGGTCGTCGCCTTGGGGCTGCCCGCCTCGCCGGCCGGCGATTGAACGGTGACCTTGCCCGCGAAGATGAACTTCACCGGCAGCGGGCCGCCGGTCGCGCCGGTCGTCTGGAAGTTGAGCGTGAACTGGTAGGTGGTGCCGGTGGTGATCGGCGTTCCGGGCGTGAAGTCGATCAGCACGAGTTGCGTGCCCGGGTCCGGCACGATCGGCGTGTTCGCGTCGGCGTAGATCGTGCCGGTGACGACCGTGGCGGTCAGCGACCCGCCCCCCGGCCCGGTGATCGTGCCTGAGAAATTTCCGGCCGTGACGGGCACCTGCACGATCAGCGGGTCCCAAAGGGGTGGCACCTCCGCTGGCGTGATGCCGAGCAACGTGGCCATGATCGTCCATGGCGGCAGGCCCTGCACGGTCAATGAACAACTGACCGATGTCCCGCCGGGGACGGCCGTCGGCGTGCACGGCGTGAAAGTCGCGCTGCCGGTCACCGTGTAAAAATCGGTGTTGCCGACCTGCGTATGTGAACTGGAAGCTACGAGAATCAGGCATCCCGACAGGGCCGCTGCGAGCGCAGCGATGATGCCGTAGCGTGCGAACAAGCCAATCGCGGTCATGACAGCCTCCCCGAGTGCGTTGCGCCCCAGATAATCTGCGCCGCCATGCCGCCGGCGTCAATGACCGCGCGAGACGAATATTACGAATTTCTCGCGGTGGCGAATGGCATGAAAACTGAATATGCGGGGCGGTCGCCATCGGCGCCCGCGGCTTTCGGACATTTTGCAGTGCGCGGGACCTCGGCGCACGCCCGACGGATCTCGACAACGTCATCGCACCTTCATGATGGCCGTCGCCGTGGCGATCACCGCCGCGTCGACCTCGAGCCGGCCGTCGAGAAACGCGAGGCTCGCCGTCTGGCGTACCAGTGCCCCCCGGGCGATCACGAAATCCCCCGGCTTGGCCGGGCCCAGGAACTGGACATTGAGCGCCACCGTCACGCAGGCACGGCGCGCATTGGCTTCCCAGGCGATCACGCTCAGCGCATGGTCGATGAGCGTACACAGCATGCCACCATGGACGACGCCGGCCGGATTGGCGTGGCGCGCTTCGGCAACGAAGCCGTAGGCCCAGTGTGCGTCCTCCCTGCGCGTCCACAGCGGTCCGACCGCGCCGAAGAATCCCGGCAGGTCGCGTGCCTTCCAGCCATCGCGTGCAGGGTCGCTCATCGCCCTAGCCCGAAGCGAAAAGCTGCGTACCGAGGCGCTGCGCCTCGGCCTGCATGTCGCGGGCGATCGTCGCGCACCGGGTCGCCGTGAGGCGCTCGGCCAAGCCCGCGGCGACCAGCGTGTGCGTGAATTCGCGGCGCGCATTGAATACCGGCACCGCGAGCACCGTCACGCCGTTGATGTAGACGCCGCGATCGACGGCGTAGCCACGCTTGCGCACCAGTGCGATCTCCGCGTGCCATTGCGCAAGGCTGGGCGGCGACTGCCACCGCAACCCGTGGAAGCGCCGGTCGATTTCGGGCTGCGGCGCAGCCGTGAACGCGGCTACGAGTCGCCCGGTCGCGCTGATCAGCGCAGGGAAGCGGCTGCCGACGTCCACGTGCAGGCGAAACGGGATCTTCGACTGTGACAGCGCGAGCACCACCATGTGTTCCAGGCCCGCGATCTCCACTCCCATCGCGGTGACGCTCCACTGCAGCGACAGACGATCGAGGACCGGCTGCACCGCGGCAGGGAACTGGTTGCGCTCGATCACGCTGCGCGCGAGCGACAGCATGCCGATGCCCAGCCGATAGCGCTTGGCGCCATCCACCTGCAGCAGCTCTTCGGCCACCAGCACGCGCAGGATGTGCAGGCAGGTGCTCGGCACCATGCCCAGCGCCTGCGCGATCGCCTTGACGCCGATCGGTTCCGGCGCGCGCCCGAGCAGGCGAAGAATCGCGACGGCGCGCGAAACCGCCGGCACTTCGCGGACGCGCACCGGTCCTCGCGCAGGCGGCGAGGAAACGTCGGCTTGCGCCGTTTCGGAGCGGTTACCGGGTCGGTCAGCGAGCGGTTCGGTTCGGGCGGACATCGAAGGCGCCTTCAGGGATTTTGGTTCGAATGCCGGGACCCGGCACCAAACCATCGGGTGGTATGCCGGGTCGCCAGTTGCACGCCCTGCGAGATGGACTCGACTTGATGGTAGTCGCCTTTGATATGGTTGTCTATATACAATTGCATACGCTCATTGACAACTCCTGTGATTGCCGGCATCCTTGGCCCCTCGTCGCGACGGTCCGCGGCGCCATGCCGCCATGCCCAAGCTAACCGACTTCACGACCTACGCCGACGCCCAGAAGCACTGGTCGCCGGATCGACTGTGGGAACTCTTCGACGGTGATCGCACCACGCTCAACATCGCGCACGAATGCATCGACCGCCACGTCGACGGCGAACGGACGGCTGTCGTACTCGCCCATGCCGACGGTCATGACGAAGCGCTCTCCTTCGCGCAGCTGGCGGCCGAGTCGTCGCATTTCGCTCATTACCTGGCGGCGCAAGGGATCGTGCGCGGTGATCGCGTCGCGGTGATGCTCGAGCCGTCGCGCGCGTTCTACGTCGCCATGTTCGGGGCCATCAAGGCCGGCGCCATCGCGGTGCCGTTGTTCACGCTGTTCGGACCCGACGGCATCCGGCTGCGCGTGCAGGATTGCGCGCCCAAGGTCCTCGTCACCAATCCCGACAAGGCGGCGATGGCGGAAAACATCGCCGGCCTGCAGGTGGTCGTCTCGACCCCGGCGTTCCTGGACGATCTCGCGCGGTATCCGGATACCATCGACCTCGTCACGCGCGCCGACGACCACGCGATCTACCAGTACACGTCGGGCACCACCCGCGAACTGCCGGAAGCCGTCAAGCATTCGCACCGCGCGCTGGTCACGCTGATGCTGGCCGCGCTGTACGGCACCGGCCTGCGGCCCGGCGACCGCTTCTTCTGCCCGTCGTCGCCGGCATGGGGCCATGGCCTCTGGCACGGCACGCTGGCGCCGCTGGCGCTCGGCATCACCATCGGTGCCTTCTCCGGCAAGTTCAATGCCGAGCGGCTGCTCAAGGCGCTGCACGACCATCGTTTCACCAATCTGTCGGCCGCCGCCACGCACTACCGAATGATGCGCAACTCTGGCGCAGCGGAACGCTACACATACTTTCTCGACAAGCTATCGTTCACCGGCGAGCCGATCGACAGCGAGACTGCCGAGTTCGCGGAGCGGACCTTCGGCCATCCAGTGTGCAGCATGTACGGCACGACCGAGATCGGCGTCATCCTGGTTAACTATCCAGGGGCACCCGATTTTCCGGTGAAGCCCGGCTCGCTAGGCAAGCCGGTGCCCGGCGGCAAGGTCGAAGTCCAGGACGCGCAGGGTCGCCCCTGCCCGCCGGGCGAAACGGGCGAACTCAAAGTGTGGCGGCGCGATGCCTGGGTGGCCACCAAGGATCTGGGCTCCGTCGATGCCGACGGCTACTTCTACCACGGCGGGCGCGCCGACGACGTCATCATCTCTGCGGGCTGGACGATGAGCGCCGTGGAAATCGAAGACGCGATGCTCAAGCATCCGCAGGTGCGCGAAGCGGCGGCCATCGGCGTGCCCGATGCCGTGCGCGGCCAGGTGGTCAAGGCCTTCGTCGTCACCAGTGCGCCGGGCAACGACGCGCTGGTCCAGGAGATCCAGGAGATCGTGCGCTCGCGCCTGGCGGCGCACGAGTATCCGCGCCAGGTCGAGTTCGTCGACGAGTTGCCCAAGACGCCTGCCGGCAAGGTGCACCGCAAGATTCTGCGCGAACGCGAACTCGCCGCCCGTACGGCGTCCGCGTCCGCGACGGCCCCGACATCCCACTGATTCAGACGAGGAGAGGTCCATGCTGACCGAAGCAGCACCGCGCGCAACGCGCATCGAGCGCGAGTTTCCCAAGATCACCCCGCAGGGACTGGACGAATTGCGGCAGCGGATCGGCCAGAAGATCGGCGCGACCGCCGAACCGTGGTGCCACGAAGCCACGCGCGACAACATCCGCCACTACGCGCATGGCATCGGCGACGACAACCCGCTGTGGTGCGATCCGGCGTACGCCGCGAAGACGCGGTACGGCGGGATCGTCGCGCTGCCGAGCTTCCTGTTTGCGACCAGCCGGATCATTTCCGGCTATGTGGGCGGCCTGCCCGGCGTGCACGCGATGTGGTCGGGCGCCGACTGGAACTGGCACCAGCCGATCCGCCGCAACGACGTGATCACGACCGAGGCTTATCTCAAGGATCTGGTCGAGCACGACACGCGCTTCGCCGGCCGCGCCGTGCAGCAGATCTATCACGTCGATTTCTTCAACCAGGATGGCGACAAGCTCGCCGATGCCGACAGCTGGTGCTTTCGTACCGAGCGCGATCATGCGCGCGAGAAGGGCACCAAGTACAAGGAAGTCCGCGCACGCGCGCCCCGCCGCTACACCGATGACGAACTGGCGCAGGTCTACGACCTGTACGCCAAGGAAGAAGTGCGGGGTGCGACGCCGCGCTATTGGGAGGACGTGAAGGAAGGCGAGGAACTGCCGACGATGGCCAAGGGCCCGATGACGGTCACCGGCTTCATCGGCTATGCGCAAGGCTGGGGCGGCCTCTACATCCGCGCCAACAAGCTCGCCTGGAAACTGATTGATGCGCATCCGGGTGTCGGGATCAAGAACCGCTTCGGCATCCCCGACGTGCCCGAGCGCGTGCATTGGGAGGAAGACTTTGCACTCGAAGTCGGCGCGCCCGGTGCCTACGACTACGGCCCGGAGCGCTGCTCGTGGCTTACGCATCACCTTACCAACTGGATGGGCGACGACGGCTTCCTGCGCCGTGCGACTTGCCAGGTCCGCCGCCACAACCCGGAAGGGGACCTGTTGTTCATCAAGGGCTCGGTCACGCGGAAGTTCGTGGCCGATGGGCGGCATCTGGTCGAGATCGCGCAGCGCGCGCATAACCAGGACGGCGAGCTGTCGGCCCAGGGCTCCGGTCTCGTGGAACTGCCGACGCGCAGCTGACCATGGGCACGCTGGACGGCATTCGGGTGATCGACCTGTCGCGGGTACTGGCGGGTCCGCTGTGCACGCAGATGCTCGCCGACCAGGGCGCGGACGTGATCAAGGTCGAGCCGCCGGCCGGCGACGAGACGCGCCTGTTCGGCCCGCCGTTCGATGCCAACGGCGACGCCGCGTACTTCAAGGCGGTGAACCGCGGCAAGCGTGCACTGGCCCTGGACCTCGCCAAGCCCGCGGGACAAGCGGTGCTGTCGCGCCTCATCGACGGCGCGGACGTACTGATCGAGAACTTCCTGCCCGGCACCATGGAAAAATGGGGACTCGGCTACGACGTGCTCGCGCAGCGTCACCCGCGCCTCATCTATTGCACGATCTCCGGCTTCGGTGCCGACGGGCCGCTGGGCGGCCTGCCCGGCTACGACGCCGTGCTGCAGGCGATGTGCGGCCTCATGAGCATCAACGGGTCCGCCGAGTCCGGGGCGATGCGCGTCGGCATTCCGGTGGTCGATCACCTGACCGGCTACGTCGCGCACAGCGGCATCCTGCTGGCCTTGTACGCGCGCGAACGCACCGGGCAAGGACAGCACGTCGAAGCCGCGCTATTCGATGCCGGACTCTCGCTGCTGGTGCCGCACGCGTCCAACTGGATCCAGTCGGGACGCACGCCGGTGCGCCTTGGCAGCGCCCACCCCAACATCTGTCCGTACGACAAGTTCGCCGTCGGTGAAGGTGAAATATTCCTCGGCGTCGCCAACGACGGACAGTTCCGCAAGTTGTGCGTGCAGATCGAGCGGCCCGCCCTCGCGGCCGACGCGCGCTTCGCCACCAATTCCGCGCGCGTCGAACACCAGGCCGCGTTGCGCGCCGAACTCGAGCAGGCCTTCACCGCCTTCACCGTCGATGACCTGTGCCGCCAGCTGATGCGCGCCGGGGTTCCCGCGGGGCCGGTCAATTCTGTGCCGCAGGCGCTCGAGCAGGACCATGCGGCGCATCGCGGCATGCGCATCACCGGCGACAACTATCGGGGCGTGGCCTCGCCGCTGAAACTCGGCCGTACCCGCCAGAGCCACGCACGGCGTCCACCGCGCTTCGCCGAACATACCGACGCCATTCTGGCCGAGGCCGGACTGTCCGCCGGCGAGATTGCGGAACTGCATAAGAACGACATCGTGCGCGAGCGTCCGTTGCGTCGATAGCTTGTCATCACTACAAGGAGGCAACACTCATGAACTACGTACGTCGCATCGCCGCTCTGCTCGCCGCCATGGCGTTCGCCACCGTGGCCGCCGCGCAGGGGTATCCCACCAAGCCGGTGCGCATCATCGTCGCCTATCCGCCCGGGCAGGGCACCGACGTGGTGACGCGCTACATCGCCGATCGCCTGGCGAAAGACCTGGGCCAGGCGTTCTTCGTCGAGAACAAGCCGGGGGCCGGCGCGAACATCGGCACCGAAGCGGCCGCGCGCGCCACCCCCGACGGTTACACGCTGACGATGGGGACCAACGCCACGCACGGCACCAACCAGTTCCTGTACGACAACCTGACCTTCGATGCCGAGAAGGACTTCGAACCGATCGTGCTGATCGGCTCCTTCCCGATGGTGATCGCGGCGAATCCTTCGTTCCAGGGCAATACGGTGGCCGACGTGCTGGCGGCGGCCAAGGCGAATCCCAAGTCCGCCGACATCGCGCTGCCGAGCACGACGGCGCGCATCGTGATGGAGCTGCTGCAGGCGCAGGGCAAGACGACGCTGACCGGGATTCCGTACAAGGGGTCGGGTGCCGCCACCGCGGAAGTGATGGGCGGCCAGCTGCCGCTGATCATCGACACGGTGACCGCTGCGCGGCCGCACATCGCCGGCGGCAAGCTCAAGGCCATCGCCGTGACGTCGCAAGGTGAAACCGCGCTGCTGCCCGGCGTCAAGACCGTCGCCGAACAGGGCATCCCGGGCTTCGAGGTGGTCGCCTGGAACGCGCTCTACGCCCCCAAGGGCACGCCGAAGGAAGTCGTCGCGCTGCTCAACAAGGAGATCAACCGGATCCTCGCCGAGCCCGAGACCAAGCAGAAATTGAAGGACCTGGGCTTCGACGCGCGCGGCGGCTCGGTGCAGGCGCTGTCCGACTTCGGCAGCTCGGAACGGCGCAAATGGGGACCGTTGATCAAGAACGCCGGCATCAAGGCGCAGTAACCGGCTCGCGCGTGGTCGCGGTGCCGCGATGGGAACGCCACGAGTCCATTCGACCGCGACGCGTGGCTGAATCCGCCACGGGTCCGTCCGACCCTGGAAACTGGATGTGCCGCGACGCGTGGTCGCGGCCGCTCAGAAGCCGACTTCCTTGCGGCCCTTTAGTTCCAGGATGCGCCTCGCTTCGTCGGGCGTGGCGATGCTGAGGCCCATGCCCTCGATGATGCTGCGCACCGCGCGCACCTGCGCCGCGTTGGACTCGGCGAGCTTGCCCTTGCCGAGCCACAGGCTGTCTTCGAGACCCACGCGGACATTGCCGCCCATCGCCGCCGACATCGACGCGATCGGCAGCTGGTTGCGTCCGGCGCCGAGCACGCTCCAGCGATACTGGTCGCCGAACAGGCGATCGGCGGTGCGCCGCATGTGCATCACGTCGTCCGGATGCGGGCCGATGCCGCCCAGGATGCCGAACACGCTCTGGATGAACAGCGGCGGCTTCACCACGCCGCGCTCGAGAAAATGCGCCGCCGTGTACAGGTGGCCGATGTCGTAGCACTCGATCTCGAAGCGCGTGCCGTTTTCCGCGCACGACGTCAGGATGTGCTCGATGTCCTTGAACGTGTTGCGGAACACGCGCTCGTCCGACGTCGCGAGGTACGGCCGCTCCCATTCGTACTTGAACTCCTTGAAGCGCTTGAGCATCGGGTAGAGCCCGAAGTTCATCGTGCCCATGTTGAGCGAGGCGACTTCGGGCTTCAACTGTAGTGCCGGCTGCAGGCGTTCGTCGATGGTCATCGTCGCCGCGCCGCCGGTCGTGAAATTGAGCACGACATTGGAGCGGCGCGCGATCTCCGGCGCGAACTCGCGAAAGTATTTCGGATCCTGCGTCGGCCGCCCGTCGACCGGATCGCGCGCGTGCAGGTGCACGATAGCTGCGCCGGCTTCCGCGGCGGCGATGGCCGCCTCGGCGATCTCCTGCGGGGTGACCGGCAGGTGCGGCGACATCGACGGCGTGTGGATCGAGCCGGTGACGGCACAGGTGATGATGACGTTGCGGAGTTCTGCCATGGCGATCTTCCTCGATAATTCAGTCGGGTGCTGGTTGCTGGTGGAATCAGTCGCGTGCTGGTTGCTGGTCGATTACGTCGGCAGCGAATTGCTGCGGCGATTCAGTCGCGCTCGGTTTGCTGCCGCTTGTGCGCGGCGAGCGCCATCAGCCGACGGTCGCGCCAGGCCATTCGCGCCTCGCGCTCGGCTGCCGTCGGCGTGGCCCCGAGGGCGGCGGCGACCTTGTTCGCATCCTCGGTGTCCCACACGGAAGGTGACGGCGGATCCGCCGCGAGCCGTCGGTAAAATCCCGCGTAGCGCTGCGCATAGTCGGCCACACCACCCGGCGCGTTGAGCTCGATCGTGGCGAACGGTCCCATGAACGCCCAGCGCAAGCCAAGACCGTCGCGAATCGTCTTGTCCAGATCCTCGGGCGACACATAGCCCTCGCCGACCAGGCGCATCGCCTCCGACAGGAGCGCGCCCTGCAGCCGGTTGAGGATGAAGCCTTCGACTTCGCGCCGGACCAGGATGGGTACCTGGCCCACCGCGGTGAGGACCGAGAGCGCGCGCTCGATCGTGGCCGGCGCCGTCCACGGCGTACCACACACTTCGACGACCGGAACCAGGTGCGGCGGGTTCACCGGATGCGCGACCAGGCAACGAGCGCGCCCGCCAAGCGACTCGGTGAAGCTCGATCCGGGAATCGCCGAAGTCGAGCTCGCAAGGATTGCGTCCGGTGGCGCGATACGGTCGAGCGCCTCGAACAGCGCGATCTTGACGTCCAGTACCTCGGGCACGTTCTCCTGCACCCACTCGGCGTCGGCCACCGCCGCCTCGAAGGTACTGGCGCCACTGATGCGCTCGAGCGTGGTGGTCGCATCGGCGCACAGCCCGAACTGCACCTGTTCGACGAGGCTCGCCGCGATGAAATCCCGCGCCGCCACGACCTGCGCCGAATCGCGATCGTACAGGCGCACCTGCCAGCCCGCGCGCGCGAACACCATGCTCCACGCGCGGCCGACCAATCCGGCGCCGATCACTGCGGCAATTCTCATCGCATCTCCATGCTTGCGTTGGGTGCGGCGCACGCGTGCGCGTCATGCCGGCGGCGCGCAAACTTGCGCGCCGACCGGCGAGCGGCCGGGTCCGAACCCGAATCCGGATTATGCGCGACGTTCCGGCGCATCGCACCCGCGGGTTATGATTCGTGACCAATGCAACGACGGATTGCCGCATGGAATCCCGGATCCAGGGCTTGCGCGTACTGATCACCGCCGGCGCCGCCGGCATCGGCCTCGCTACTGCCCGCGCCTTCGCGCGCGAAGGCGCCCGCGTGTTCGTCTGCGACATCGACGAGGCCGCCTTGCGCGCGCTCGCCGCGAGCGATCCGCAGCTCGGCCAGTGTGTATGCGACGTGGCCGATCCCACGGCGGTCGATCGCCTCTTCGACGAGGCGCTCGGCGCGCTGGGCGGCCTCGATACGCTGGTGAACAACGCCGGTGTCGCCGGCCCCACGGCACGCTGCGAGGATGTGAGCCTCGCCGATTGGCAGCGCACGCTCGCCGTCGATCTCACCGGCACGTTCCTGTGCACGCAGCACGCGATCGCACCGCTCAAAGCCAGCGGCAATCCGAGCATCGCGAACTTGTCCTCCGCCGCCGGTCGCTTCGGCTTTCCGAACCGCTCGCCGTATGCCGCCGCAAAGTGGGGCGTGATCGGCTTCACCAAGACGCTGGCGATGGAATTGGGACAATTCGGCGTGCGCGTGAATGCCATCTGCCCCGGCTCGGTGGCCGGACCGCGCATCGACGCCGTGTATGCCAACAAGGCGAAGCTGCGCGGCGTCGAGCAATCGGTCGTCCTCGCCGAGGCGCTGGCCAAGACTTCGCTCCGGCGCATGGTGAACGCCGAGGACATCGCCAACCTGATCGTCTTTCTCGCCTCGCCGCTCGGTGCCAACATCTCCGGACAGGCCCTGCCGGTCGACGCCGACGCCCACGCCTTGATCTGACGGGACGCGGCACGTACCGCTTCGCATCGCGAAGCCGTAGCCCGCCTCTGCCATCCAACAAATAGATCCCCAGCAAAGGAAGCCTCATGACTGCGCATCCGTTCGACCTCACCGGCCGTGTCGCCCTCGTCACCGGCGCGTACCGCGGCCTGGGCTTCGCCATAGCACGGGGCCTCGCACGGGCCGGCGCCACCGTGGTGCTCAACGGCCGCAAGTCCGACGCGATCGCCGGCGCCGCGAAGACCCTCACCGGCGAGGGCCTCAAGGCCGATCACGCCGTGTTCGACGTCGTCCAGCACGACGCGGTCAGGAAGGCGGTGGACGCGATCGCCGACAAGCACGGCGCGATCGACATCCTGGTCAACAACGCCGGCATCCAGCGCCGCGGCCCGCTCGTGGACTTCGCGCAGAAGGACTGGGACGACATCATCGCCACCAACCTGACGGCGCCGTTCGTGGTCTCGCAGGCGGTGCTGCCGGGCATGATCGCGCGCAAGGCCGGCAAGATCATCCATATCGCGTCGCTGATGAGCGAGCTGGCGCGGCCGAGCGTGGTGCCCTACACCGCCGCGAAGGGTGGAGTGCGCCAGTTGACCCGCGGCATGGCGGTGGAATTGGCGCCGCACAACATCCAGGTCAACGCCATCGCGCCGGGCTACTTTTCCACCGAGATGAATCGCGCGCTGATCGACAATGCCGAGTTCAACGCCTGGGTGTGCAAGCGCACCCCGGCCGGCCGCTGGGGCGAGCCCGACGAGCTCGCGGGACTGGCCCTTTTCCTCGCCTCCCCCGCCGCCAACTACATGACCGGGCAGATCGTCATCATGGATGGGGGAATGAGCGTAGCGCTGTGAGCGGCGAGAGGGACATCGGGGCAGCACGATGTTGGCGAACGCCGCGGGAATCGCATCGAGCAGGCTCTCGCCCAGCCGGTGACGCCGCTGTTCGTCTTCCGCCACACGAATTGCAAGACCCGCTAATCATCGCGAGATCGCTTGGTTCGGTTGCCCGTGCATTGGCCATCGGCGGGCCTCGATGCGGTCCATTGGCCAAGAACGCAAATTCAGATCAAACTTAAGTTCACTTCATGCTCATCCATCGGAGGTAAAGGTGAGTCACGCGTCAATGCTGAAAGCCAGACGGCAGCACCAAAAGACCAGGAAACTTCTCGATGTCGAGGCCAAGCAGGCCAAACGGCTCGCGAAGCTGGCAGTGGCGGGGCCAGCCGTCAAGACGGAGAAGGTGAAGAAGGAGAAAGTGAAGAAGGAAAAGGTCAAGACGGAAAAAGTGAAGAAGACCAAGCCCACCAAGGAGGAGCTTGGCCGGCAAGAGGCGAAGAAGAGCGGTGCAGGCACCGGGAAAAAAGGCGCGGCTTAGTCTTTCTCGAGCCGGGACCGCATCGGCTCATTGCGTCGCTGATGTACCCGCATCAGCCGCGCGCGCTGCGCGGAGGCCTGCTGCCGACGCCGCGACGCAGTGTCAGGCCGACGACTGGCGCCGCCGGTCGAGCAACTTGTACAGCCAGCCCAGGCCGGCGGAGGTGCCCTGCAGCGGCCGGTACTCGCAGCCGATCCAGCCATCGTACTTCATCTCGTCGAGCACCTTGAACAGGTACTCGTAGTTGAGTTCGCCGACGTTGGGCTCGTGGCGCCCGGGGACACCGGCGATCTGCACGTGGCCCACGTGCGGCAGCCAGCGGCGAATCTTGGTAGTGAGGTCGCCCTCGACGACCTGCGCGTGGTAGAGGTCCATCATCACCCGCAGGTTCGGCATCGCGATCTCCTCGCGGATCGCGTGCGCCTCCGCCTGCGTGTTGATCAGGTAATTCGGCATGTCGCGCGGATTGATCGGCTCGATCAGCACATTCACGCCCTGCTCCGCCGCCTCCTGGCAGGCGAAGCGCAGGTTGCGCTTGTACGTGCGCAGGCGCCGCGCGCGCTCCTCCGCATCGGCCGTCGCCGGCAGCACGCCGGCCATCACATGCAGCCGCGGGCATTCGAGCGCATGCGCGTAGCGCAGGCCGGTCACCACGCTCGCGGCGAATTCGTGCTCGCGGCCCGGCAGCGAAGCGAGCCCGCGGTCGCCCCCGTCGAAATCACCCGGTGGTGCGTTGATGAGCACGACATCGAGCTTGTGCTCCTTTACCCGCGCCGCGATTTCCTTGACCTGGTAGTCGTAGCCGAATGCAAACTCGACGGCGCGAAAGCCCGCCTCCGCCGCCTCGCCGAAACGCTCGAGGAACGGCACTTCGTTGAACATGAACGAGAGATTGGCGGAAAAGCGTGGCATCGACGATTGAAATGATGAAATGGCCGCGGCGCGCATTGGCCTGCAAGCGTTCGGCTCATGAATGCAACCGTTCGTCACCGCGCACGACGCCGCCGCACCGGAGTCCGCACCCATGCGGACTCGACGCAGTGTGCACTGCGGCCGCGGGAATCGCAACGGCTTGCGCACACGTAAAGATACTGCGTGTGACACACTTCCGCCCATGCAACACCTGACGTTACCGTTTGCCTGCGTACCGTCCACGACACTGGCCAGCCCGGCTGAAGTGCATGACAGTTTGACGACACGTATTGCCGGCGAAGCCGTCACGCTGTTCGCCGATCGCGCCCTCTTCTGGACGCGCGCCGCAACTCTGTTTGTCGCCGATGTGCATCTGGGCAAGGCGGCCGCGTTTCGCGCCGGCGGCGTACCGCTGCCGCGCGGAGGTACCCGCGCCGACCTTGCGCGCCTCGCCGCCCTGCTGGCGCGTACAGGTGCGACGCGATTGGTGGTGCTCGGTGATTTCCTGCACGCCGCGGCAGGGCGTGTCGCCGCCCTCGATGCCGCCTTTCTCGCGTGGCGTGAAGCGCACGCGGCCCTATCGGTGATTCTCGTACGGGGAAATCACGATGACAGCGCCGGCGATCCGCCGGCGACGTGGCGCATCGACGTGGTGGCCGAACCGCATTTGCTCGCGCCATTTCTCGCGTGCCACATGCCGCACTCGCCCCCCACCGGTTACGCGCTGTGCGGGCACATCCATCCAGGGGTGCTGCTGACCGGTGCGGCCGACGAGTCGGCGCGCTTGCCGTGCTTCGTACTGGGGCGCAAGCGCGCGATTCTCCCGGCGTTTGGCGGCTTTACCGGCCTTGCGACGATCGCGCCTGCCGCCGGGCAACGCATCGTCGCGATCGCCGGCAGGCGCCTGTTCGCGCTGCCGTCGGCTTAGCGACAGCGGCGCGGGCTACCGGGGCCCGTGGCGCCCTGCCCTCGCCACGGCGCAGCGCGCACACCTGCCTTTGCCCGCCGGGACCCCAACCGGGGCGCCGCGGAGACCAGTGTGGCAAATCTGCAACGCCGCGACCGTTTGTCGGCGCGCCCACGGTGGTGGACAAAGCGGTGGAAATCCGGTGGATCGATAGGGGATATGCCGCGTGGGTAGCCGGAATTGCCCGACCCGCCTGGCATTCCATGCACCGCCGCTGTGCATTAAAAAGCCCTTGCGGTCGACGATCCGAGCCACTATGCTTGGTGCTCAATGTGCAATTGAACACAAGATATAGTAGATTCTGACTCAACAACGATTTCGGGCCAACCCCAACGGCCGCGATGAGGACGACCCCCGGCAGCCCCTGCCGCCCGTGGGAAGGCCGCCGCCAGATTAGCCGCCCGTCCGGAATCCCGCGCCCCGCGCGGACTTCGCCAAATGCCCGCCGCGCACGCGAAACCCTCGCAACGCGGGCACAACGACAAGAAACGACCAGGAGAAATACCCATGCACATCGCCAGCACCACGCCCTCCGCCCCCTCCTCCGTCCCTCCCCGGGACCTGATCGTGGGCGAGGCTGGCAGTCCGGTGATGAGTGGTGCCGATCCCCGCTTTGCCCAGTACAAGGTGATCCGCCGCAACGGGTCGGTGGTGGGCTTCGAGCCGTCGAAGATCACCATCGCGATGACCAAGGCGTTCCTGGCCATCAACGGCGGACAGGGCGCCGCGTCCGCCCGCGTCCGCGAGGAAGTGACCAAGCTCACCGACGGCGTGGTGGCCGCGCTGGTCAAGCGCAAGCCCGAAGGCGGCGCCATCCACATCGAGGAAATCCAGGATCAGGTCGAACTGCAGCTGATGCGCGGCGGCGAGCACGAAGTCGCACGGGCGTACGTCCTCTATCGCGAGAAGCGCTCGCAGGAGCGCGCGCACGCCAAGGGCAAGGACAAGAACAAGAGCGTCGAGCCCACGATCAACGTCGTCGACAACGGCGTGAAGAAGCCGCTCGACCTCGAGCGCCTCACCGGGCTGGTCAAGGAATCGTGCGAAGGCCTGGCCGACGTCGAACCCGAGCGCATCCTGAAAGCGACGCTGAAAGACCTCTACGACGGCGTGGCCGTCGAGGAAGTGCGCAAGGGCGTGGTGCTGTCCGCCCGCGCGCTGATCGAGAAGGAGCCGGCGTACTCGTACGTGACGGCGCGCCTGCTGCTCGACGCACTGCGCTTCGAGGCGCTGGGCGAGGAAGCCACGCAGCACGACATGGCGGCGCAGTACCCTGAGTACTTCCCGCGCTTCGTGAAGCACGGCGTGAAGATCGGCCTGCTGAACGAGGCGCTGCTCCAGTACGACATGAAGAAGCTGGGCGCGGCGCTCAAACCCGAGCGCGACCTGCAGTTCGGCTACCTCGGCCTGCAGACACTGTACGACCGCTACTTCCTGGTCGACCAGTACGCGTCGCACGGCAATGCGGGCCGCCGCTTCGAGCTGCCGCAGTGCTTCTTCATGCGGGTGGCGATGGGCCTCGCGCTGAACGAGGTCGAGCGGGAAGCGCGCGCCGTCGAGTTCTACAACGTGCTCTCCACGTTCGACTTCATGTCGAGTACGCCGACACTGTTCAACGCGGGCACGCACCGCTCGCAGCTTTCATCGTGCTACCTGACCACGGTGGCCGACGATCTCGACGGCATCTACGAAGCGATCAAGGAAAATGCGCTGCTGTCCAAATTTGCCGGTGGACTGGGCAACGACTGGACCAACGTGCGCGCGATGGGCTCGCACATCAAGGGCACCAACGGCAAGAGCCAGGGCGTGGTGCCGTTCCTGAAGGTCGTGAACGACACCGCGGTGGCGGTGAACCAGGGCGGCAAGCGCAAGGGCGCCGTGTGCACGTACCTGGAGAGCTGGCACCTCGACATCGAGGAATTCCTCGAGCTGCGCAAGAACACGGGTGATGACCGCCGCCGCACGCACGACATGAACACCGCCAACTGGATTCCGGACCTGTTCATGAAGCGGGTGATGGAAGGCGGCGACTGGACGCTCTTCTCGCCGTCGGACGTGCCCGACCTGCACGACAAGTGGGGTCACAAGTTCGAGGAAGCGTACAAGCGCTACGAAGAGAAGGTCGCGCGCGGGGAGCTCAAGCTCTTCAAGAAAATTCCCGCCCTGCAGCTGTGGCGGAAGATGTTGTCGATGCTGTTCGAGACCGGGCATCCGTGGATCACCTTCAAGGATGCCTGCAACGTGCGCTCGCCGCAGTCGCACATGGGCACCGTGCACAGCTCGAACCTGTGCACCGAGATCACGCTCAACACCAGCGACAGCGAAATTGCCGTGTGCAACCTGGGCTCGGTGAATCTGCTCGCGCACATGGTCGAGACGCAGACTGCCGACGGTCCCGCCTGGGAGTTCGACCACGACAAGCTGAAGCGCACGATCACCACGGCGATGCGCATGCTCGACAACGTGATCGACATCAACTACTACGCGGTCGCCAAGGCGCGCAACAGCAACTTGAAGCATCGTCCGGTGGGCCTCGGCATCATGGGCTTCCAGGACTGCCTGCATCTGAAGCGCACGCCGTACGCGTCCACCGCCGCCGTGGAGTTCGCCGACCGCGCCATGGAAGCGGTCTGCTACTACGCCTACTGGGCGTCGACCGAACTCGCCGAGGAACGCGGCCGCTACTCGTCGTATGCAGGCAGCCTGTGGGACCGCGGCATCCTGCCGCAGGATTCGCTGCAGCTGCTGCGCGACGAGCGCGGCGGCTACGTCGAGATCGACGAGTCGTCCGGCCTCGACTGGGATCCGCTGCGCGCGCGCATCAAGGAACACGGGATGCGCAACTCCAACTGCGTGGCGATCGCGCCGACCGCGACTATCTCCAACATCATCGGCGTGGCCGCCTCGATCGAGCCCGAGTACCAGAACATCTACGTCAAGTCGAATCTGTCGGGCGAGTTCACCGTCATCAACGAGCAGCTGGTGCGCGACTTGAAAGCCATTGGCCAGTGGGACGAGGTGATGGTCGCGGACCTCAAATACTTCGACGGGTCGCTCGCCAAGATCGACCGCGTACCGGCCGAGATGCGTGCGCTCTACGCCACCGCCTTCGAGGTCGAGACCAAGTGGATCGTCGAGGCCGGCGCGCGACGCCAGAAGTGGATCGACCAGGCGCAGAGCCTGAACATCTACATGGCCGGCGCGTCGGGCAAGAAGCTGGACGAAACCTACAAGCTCGCCTGGGTGCGCGGTTTGAAGACGACCTACTACCTGCGCACGCTGGCGGCGACGTCGGCCGAGAAGTCCACCGGTCGTGGCGGCGAATTGAACGCCGTGTCCTCCGGCGGCCCGCAGATGAGCCAGATGGGCGCGAGCGGCAAGGGCGCCGGCCCCGCGGCGCAGCCCGCCGCGGAGGAAGCCGCGCCCAAGTTCTGCGCGATCGACGATCCGACGTGCGAAGCGTGCCAGTAAACCAACGATGAACGCAGCCGAAATTCACGACGACGAGGTGAACCACTTCTGACACCGCTGCGGCGCCATGGCGCTTGCGGCGGCGATTCGAGGTTTGGCGATTGAAAGGTGGTCCGATTCTTTCTTTCGATGGGAGGGCGGCTTATGAGCACGATCATGACCTGGGCCAAGGGGGCGGCGATCGACTTCGTGTCGACGGCGGACGAAGTCGAAGCGCGGGCACGGCAGCCGGTGGAATTCTGCGGCTACAAGTTCACGTCGCCGGAGTCGCTGTTCGATGCCGCGGTGCCGCGCAAGCCCGGCCTCTTCATCGTGCAGGTACGCCGCTGGTGGTGGGCCGAGCGCGTATTCGCGCCGATCTACGTGGGCGAGAGCGAGAGCCTGCGCGAGGGCCTCATGTGCCACGGCGCGGGCGGGATCGTGCGCTGGCTGATGGAGCCCCGCGCGGTGCGCGGCCTCTTCCTGTCCACGCTGGTGACGCCGCTGATGAATGCCCGGCTGCGCGCCGAGTTGCAGGCACGAATCATGCGACGGTATCTCGCCAACCGCGACATGATGTTCCAGGACCTCGCCCGCGAGCACGCGGCGTAGGTCGATCGAGCGAAGGATCAGTCAGTTGCAACGATTCGGTGCACCGTTCACGCGACAGCAGCGGCAGCAGGCAAGTGCCGCGCGGCGTACAACGGGCGACGCATGACCCCGCGAACCCCAGACAGGACGCGAAGCGATTCGCGCGAAGGACGCGAGGGTCCGGCAGTACCGGAGGGCGGCCGGAGTTTTGCCGCCCGGGCTGCGCCAGGAAAGGATACGGCGACGGTCCGAAGGGTAGACGTTGATCCGGGAGGTGCGCGAGACCATCCGCGCACCCATTTTTCCCGGGCCGCTTTCCGGCGCAACCCTCGTCCACAGCGTGAAAGGAAGTGTCAATTGCCTCGCTACGAGTCGTCACCCCGGCATGTTGTCGAAGCGCGTTATCTCGGTGATTACAAGGTCTGGCTGGAATTCAACGATGGTCGCAAGGGCGTGGTGGACCTCGCCGACGAGCTGTACGGCGACGAGCACTCGTCACTGCGGGACCGCTGCAAGTTTTCCGACTTCTACCTGGACTACGGACTCGCTTCCATTGCGTGGCTCGACGGCGCAGATTTCGCGCCCGAGTTCCTGTACGAGAAGCTGAAGGCCATGAACTAGCCATTGCAGGTGGGACATCGCGGTGGACCTGTCCTCCTCCAGGCTGCCGCGATGCTCCCTTTTTCAGGCATTCACTCGCATTTCGCACGCCGGCCGTTGATCACCGGCGCAACAACCTAAACAAGAAGCAGGAGACGTTACATGCTCAGTTTCGACGACGACGCCCCCGCCGCCGACCTCCCCGGCCTTAGCCCCCGCACGCCCGCCACCGTTCGCGCCCAGGTGCTCGGCAACATCGGCGGCGGCATCCTCTCGCGCGAGCCGGTGCACGACATCGACGTGGAGAAGGAGAGCAATTCCGAGGACTTCCGCCGCGTGCGCCTCGAGGACAAGCGCGTCATCAACGGCGCCGCCGACGTCAACCAGCTGGTGCCGTTCAAGTATCGGTGGGCGTGGGAGAAGTACCTGGCTGGCTGCGCCAACCACTGGATGCCGCAAGAGATCAACATGCAGCGCGACATCGAGCTGTGGAAGAACCCCAACGGCCTGACCGACGACGAGCGCCTGATCGTCAAGCGCAACCTGGGCTTCTTCGTCACCGCCGACTCGCTTGCCGCCAACAACATCGTGCTCGGCACCTATCGCCACATCACCGCGCCCGAGTGCCGGCAATACCTGCTGCGCCAGGCGTTCGAGGAGGCGATCCACACTCACGCCTACCAGTACATCACCGAGAGCCTGGGCCTCAACGAAGCCGAGATCTTCAACGCGTACCACGAGATCAAGTCGATCAAGGACAAGGACGACTTCCTGATCCCGTTCATCAACGTGCTTACCGATCCGAACTTCAAGACCGGCACGCCCGAAACCGACCAGCAGCTCCTGAAGAGCCTGATCGTGTTCAGCTGCATCATGGAAGGCCTCTTCTTCTACGTGGGCTTCACGCAGATCCTGTCGATGGGCCGCCAGAACAAGATGACCGGTGCGTCCGAGCAGTACCAGTACATCCTGCGCGACGAGTCGATGCACTGCAGCTTCGGTATCGACCTCGTCAACACCATCAAGCTCGAGAACCCCCACCTGTGGACCAACGAGTTCAAGGCCGAGATCGCCGACCTCATGAAGCAAGGCGTGGAGCTCGAGTACAAGTACGCCGAGGACACGATGCCGCGCGGCGTGCTGGGCTTGAATGCGCCGATGTTCAAGGAATATCTGCGCTTCATCGCTAACCGCCGGTGCCAGCAGATCGGGCTGGATGCGCTATTTGACAAGGCCGACAACCCGTTCCCGTGGATGGCCGAGATGATCGATCTCAAGAAGGAGAAGAATTTTTTCGAGACTCGGGTGATTGAATATCAGACCGGGGGGGCGCTCTCCTGGGATTAGTGCAAGCTGATGTAATTGATCTGACCACCATCATTTCTTGGAATCCTTGCATGACCGCAATTGGATATGCAGACAAGCAACTCATAGCGAAAACACACGAATACGAAGTGTTTGAATCCGAACGCGTAAAGGATCAGCGAGCAGTCGCCAGGAAGCAGCTCTCGGCTGGAAGCGGACCAATTGCGGAGGCGCGCTTTCGCGAGGAAGTTAGATTGCTGGCAAAGCTTTGTCAACGTTAGGCGACGCAGGCGTGAAGGTCATTGTCGATGTGCGCTGTCCCCATTTAGTAGACGCTATCCCTCCTACTCACGAGAGCACCTTAGGGAACACCTCAGAGGCGCCTCAATTCGATATGTTTTCCTCGGTAGGGAACTTGGTGCGCGACGAAGCGAGCCCGAGTGTTACGTCGGACACGGGGCCGATACGGTGGCCGCGCGGATGCTGTCGGGGATCCGCACTAGGCCAACGCCTCTCGCTGCTCACCTCTGCCGCGCTTTGCGCGCGGCGTACTTGGCGTCGCGCTCGGCCTTTTGATCCTTCTTGAGCGCTGCATCGGCCGCAGCTTGGGCACCGCGCGCGGCATCCTTCCGGATTTGTTCTTCCGTGACAGCGAGTGCTTGCCTGACTTTCTCCGCCGCGCGTTGTGCGTCTCTCAGCTCGGCGGCTAACCGTTTCGAGGTCCTGTGTTCGGTCGTGCGCATGTTGCGCGCTTCCGCCGTTTCTACCCGGGTATTTCGCCGCTCGGCGGACTGTGCGTCGTTAGCCAGCGCAGTTGCACGAATCCTTTCCAATTGCGTGCGCTTCGCCTCAACCGCCGTCTGCACCCGTTCCGCGAAACTTGGTTCCTTACGAGGCATGTCTTTACCTTATCCTTTCAAAGCATTTCGAACAGGCGGCTGATGTCACCCCTCATGCTTTGAGAAGGAGTTTACGCGCCGCAGCACCGGTCATGCTGACTGGTTTTCCCTTGTCGGCGGCAGGCAGGCTCTAGATCTCCGCTCCAGCTTGCCCATCCGGAACTATGGGAGCGAGGGTCCTTGCCACCCTACGTACGCCGCCGCGGTGCGCCCTATTCGGGTGCGACCACGGGCCCGACATCGACTTCCAGTTCTCCACCAAGGCAACGCACATGAGCAAGCTACAAGGCAAGGTTGCCGTGGTCACCGGGGCTTCCAAGGGTATCGGCGCGGGCATCGCCAAGGCGCTCGCCGCCGAGGGCGCGTCCGTCGTCGTCAACTATGCGTCGAGCAAGTCCGGCGCCGACGCGGTGGTGGCCGACATCACCAAGGCCGGCGGCAAAGCCGTCGCGGTCCAGGGCAACGTGGCCACCCCGGCCGGCGCCCAAGGCGTGATCGACGCGGCGGTCAAGCAGTTCGGCCGGCTGGATGTGCTGGTCAACAACTCCGGCGTCTACGAGTTCGCGCCGATCGAGGAGATCAATGCGGACCACTTCCATCGCCAGTTCGATGTGAACGTGCTGGGCCTGCTGCTCACCACGCAAGCCGCGGCCAAGCACCTCGACGCCGGCGCCAGCATCATCAACGTGGGCTCGGCCATCACCCGCATCAACCCGCCCAACAGCGCCGTCTACTCGGCCACCAAGGGCGCGGTGGACGCCATCACCGGCGTGCTGGCCAAGGAGTTCGGCCCCCGCAAGATCCGCGTGAACAGCATCAACCCCTGGATCGTCGAGACGGAAGGCACGCACACTCACGGGATCATGGGCTCGGACTTCGAGACCCACGCGGTGGCGCAGACGCCGCTCGGGCCCGTGGGACAGCCCGGTGACGTGGCGGATGTGGCGGTGTTCCTGGCGTCGAACGATTCGCGGTGGTTGACTGGGGAGAAGCTCGTGACTTCGCGGGGGATGCGGTAGGGGCGTACTGAATGGAGGGTGCTCGAGCGATTTGCGGCGCCCGTCAGCGATTCCCCGGCCCGCGCCCCTGACACCGGCTTGACACCCGGATCTGCCGAATCCGTCGGGTCCCGCCCGACGCTGAGGGCGCCTCGGCGCTACACTGCCTGACGTCGCAGGGACGGCGGATTCGGGAGGAGGCAAACGTTGGCTGGGGTCGCCGGCTCCGTGGCACGGGATTGGGAACAGGCGGACGCGGGTACACGGGTTGCCGCAGCGCGTTCGCGTGGCTTTCTTGAACGGACGTTCCACGGCCTGACGCGGCGACGCCTCGCGGTCCTCGCGCTGTTCGGATTGGTGTTGGGCGTATTCAGCGGGCCGGTGGCCGGCACGTTAATGCGCGGGCTTCCCGCTTCGCAGATCGGCCTCGCCTTCGCACAAGCCTACCTGAGCGAGGCGGTCTGGTTCTTCGCCGGGCTGCTGGCCGCCGTGGCGGCGTATAACCGCGCGCCGGGAAGCATTCCACTGCGTCTGTGCGCGGCGGCGGTAGCGATTGGCGTCGTCCTTTGGTATGCGCTGCCGGTGTCGTGGTTCGTCCGTAATGCGCCGCTTCGCGAGGTCTTCGCCGTCGGTAATACGTTTCGCCACGACGTGCTTTGGCTCAACAACTACCTCATCGTTGCCATCGCCGCGGCGGCGCTGCTGTACATGACCCACGCCGACGACGTCGAGCGTTCGCTGGAGGCGGAAGCGCTGCGCGCCCTGGACCTCGACCGCGGCCTCGACGAAGCCCGCCTGCAGGCGATGCAGGCGCAGATCGAGCCTCATTTCCTGTTCAATACGCTGGCCAACGTCCGGCGCCTGTACCAGGTCGACCCCGGTGCGGCCCGCACGATGCTGCGCCAGTTTTCCCAGATGCTCGGGCGGTCGTGGGCCGATATCCGCAATGAACGCTCCACCCTCGGGCGCGAAGTCGCGCTGGCGCTCGCCTACCTGGGCGTGCAGAAGATCCGCATGGGCGACCGGCTCGAGTTCGCGGCCGATATCCCGCCGCCGCTGCGCGACGCAGCGCTGCCGCCGATGATGCTGTCCACGTTGGTCGAGAATTCGATCAAGCACGGTCTCGCGCCGCTGCGCGGCGGCGGGCACGTGACCATCGCCGCCGACGCGGACGGCGGCACGCTGCGCGTGCGCGTCGTCGATACCGGGCGCGGCTTGAGCGAAAGTGCCGGAAGCGGCGTCGGCCTCGCGAACATCCAGACGCGCCTGGCCGCGCTTTATGGAGCCGAAGGCGCATTGAGCCTCGAACCCAACGACCAGGGCGGCGTAACGGCGATCCTCGAGCTGCCGCTGTGCCTGGAGACTTTGGAGACGCGCGATGCAGGCGCTGCCGTCTAGCCTTGCGCCGGCGGCCGCCGGCTCGAATCGCGCCGCGTCCGAGCGGAGGCGTCGGTGGCGGGACGCGGCTGCCGAGATGCTTGCACCGGCGGCAGTCCTGCTCGTTACGTGGATCGTGTTCCAGATCGGCATCGCCTTGGGCGAGGGGAACTGGGGATGGGTGCTCTTCGCATGGAGCACGATCGGCCCGCTCGTCGCAATTTCGATCCTGGTCGCGTTGACGGCGGTGGTCGAAGTCAGCGCGCTCGGCGCGCGCGGGCGCACGTTCGCCATGGTCAGCGCTGCGATAGCCGCGGGTGTCGTGGCAAATGTGATCGATAGGACAACGATGATTGCACTCGGGGCCGGGGCCGGGCCGGGTTGGACTCACCCGGCAGTGTGGTGGGTCAACTTTGGATGGACGACCGTGTTCTTCACCGGCATCGTGCTCGCTTACGACTACCGCGTGCGCAGCGCGAGGCGCGCCGCCGTGTTGCGCGAGGCTCGGCTGCAGGCCGCCGGCGTGCTTCGGCGCACCGCGGAGGTACGCCTGCAGGCCCTGCAGGCGCGGATCGATCCGCGATTCCTGTTCGATGCGCTGGCCGCCGTCGAGCGCATTCACGATATCGATGCTGCCGCGGGCGATCGCCTGCTCGACAATCTCATCAAATATCTGCGGGCGGTCGTGCCCGACCTCGTCGCGACTCGATCGACGGTCGGCAAGGAGGTCGCGCTCGCCCGCGTATGGCTCGACATTCGACACGAGATCGTCGGCGCGACGGGCGTCCATGCGATCGAAGCGACCGGCGACGTCGGCGGCCGGCCCTTTCCCGCGATGACGATGATTCCGCTGGTGGAGGCCGTGCTGTCGGAAGCGCCGGCGTCCGCCACGCTTACGATGCGCGCGCACTGTGAGGGTGCGCTGACGACGGTCCGTATCGATTGCCGCGCGCCGTGCGCCGCCGAGCCGCCTTCCGTAGCGGGCGCTGCGCGCGCGCCTGGAGGAGCTGTACGGCGAACAGGTCCGGCTTGCGTTCACCTGCGATGCCCGTGGCCGGCAGGCCACCGTGGAGGTCGACCATGCGCAATCCGACAGCGATCATCGCTGAAGACGAGCCCATCCTGCGGCAGGAGCTTCGCCAGGAGCTCTCAAAGCTGTGGCCGGAGCTCGAGGTCTGCGCCGAGGCCGTCGACGGCGCGGAAGCGCTGCACGCGATCCAGGAGACGGCTCCCGATATCGCGTTTCTCGACGTCGAGATGCCGGGCATGACCGGTGTCGAAGTGGCGCACGCGGTGAACGGACGCTGCCACGTCGTCTTCGTCACCGCTTACGACAAGTACGCCGTGGCCGCGTTCGAGGAGCAGGCCGCCGATTACATCCTGAAGCCGTATTCCCGCGAGCGGTTGGCTGCCGCCGTGACCCGCCTGCGCGAACGACTGCGGAGCGTGCCGGCCAAGCTCGACGGCATCCTCGAAGCGCTCGCCCGGCATGCCCCCGCGCAAGCAAGCTACCTGCGCTGGATCACGGCCTCGAAGGGGCAGAAGGTGCTCTTCGTCACCGTGGACAGGGTCTGCTACTTCCAGGCCGACAACAAATATACGATGGTCATGACGGCGGACAGCGAGCTATTGATCCGGCGGCCGATCAAGGAGCTGCACGAAGCGCTCGATCCGCAGACGTTCTGGCAGATCCACCGGTCGACGCTGGTCAACGTCAACGAGATCGCCGACGTGACGCGCGACATGCACGGGCACCTGCGCGTGCAGCTCAGGAGCCGGAAGGAGTCGCTCGCGGTCAGCGAAACCTACAACCATCTTTTTCGCCAGATGTAGCCGTCACATTCCGCCGTTGGTAAACGTCCCCGCCAGCACCTCCGCCTCCGCCGGCACGCCTTCACGGAAGGCCCACAATGTCCGCCACCCCTTGCAGTCCTTTGATGCGCCAGAAAGCCACCATTCAAAATCGAGAGAGCGGACCTACGGTCGCCTGCGAGCGATGTGCGTGGCCTCGGCGACGCGTGAGCGTCATCGGCCGCCGCTGTCGTGAGACATGGACGCGCCTGCATTCCTTGGAGATTAGTTCCAAGGGGGTCAGCCTCGATCGCCCGATGTGCGAGCGGGGGGGTTCCGGCGCCGCAAATTCTTTTGAATTGCCACCTCGATGATTGGAATCGGGATCAACCGTAGCGATGGCGTGGTCCGCGGTTGTACTCGTCGACACTACCCATCCTTCATATCAGCCATGTTTCATTTTTTCGCGTTGCTCCGCAGTAAGTACGGCATCCATCTGCTTCTGGGCGGCGAGGGAAGAGTCAAACATCTGCTGCCGAAGATCCGACATCTTCTTGTAGCTCTTGCTCAGTGCAGCGTCATCGCGTGGGTCCGCGTTGTACTGCTCGTTCATCTGTGACCGCTCGTCCTGCATCTTGCCCATGAGGTCCCAGTGTTTGCGACGTACGTCGTCCTGGATCTTGGCGATCTTGCTGCGCTGCTCCGATGTGAGATGCAGATCTGCTCGCGAACCGTAGCCGCCCATCATGCCCGACCCCATGCCGTACCCGCGCCCTTGGCCGTCCATCATGCCGGGGCCCATGCCGTAACCGCCCATCATGCCGTCGCCGCCCATGCCGTAGCCGCCCATCATGCTGCCACCCATGCCGTAGACATGGCCGTAAGCATCTTGCGGCGGGTCAGCCAGCGCGCTTGATCCCACAATTGATCCCCCTATCAATACGGCGGCACCCAAGGTCTTGCGAAGGTTCATGCGTTTCATGGCTAAGCTCCATTCACGGTAAGTAGACATCGACGCTTTCCGGTTCACTTTCCCTTTTGCTTGACGACCATTACCACGAGGCCGACAACCACAACGACAAGCAGGATCGGTCCCCATACACCACCGTATCCACCCATCCAGCCCATGCCCCACCCGCCGCCATCCATCATATTTCCGTTCTGCGCCAACGTAACGCCGGTGGCCAACAGAGGCACCGTACCAACAGCCATAGCAATCCAGGACTTCATGAATTCTCCTCGGCGAGGCGATAACGCCAACGGATCGCGTTGACGGATTCGCACTGATCTCCAGAATCTAGGCTGACACACCGCCACCGTCTGTGCGGCAGCGCACGCAGCCCAGTGGTCGGCCATTTTGAGACGGGAATGAAAGGGCGAATCGTCG
Organism: uncultured beta proteobacterium; assembly: GCA_963756765.1. Lineage (GTDB taxonomy): Bacteria > Pseudomonadota > Gammaproteobacteria > Burkholderiales > Casimicrobiaceae > VBCG01. Next base: position 27,462 of record CAVWPC010000006.1, read on the forward strand.
TCGCCGCGGCCAAGTGATCTTGACCACGCGGTACGCATTGCCAATGTTTCGGTCACTCCGCATTTCGCGCGCTATTCCAGGAACCGAACGCTGCCGGTGTGGAGGTCATACACGGCGCCGACCAACTTCACGTCGCCCTCCGCGGCGCTAGCCTTGCCTTCAGGCGATTCCAGCACCTTCTGAACGGTCCAACGCACGTTGGCTTCGACTGCCATGTCTAGTAGTGCCGCGGGAGGCAATGTAGGGTCGAGAGTGTCCAAAGCCGGAACGATGTTCTCCAGCAGCAAGGCGATTCGGTTCTGTTCGCGAGCGCCGTGAAACTTCGAAGCGATCGCGGCCTTCACTGCCCCGCAGCCCTCGTGTCCCAAGACAACGAATAGTGGCGTGTGAAGGTGCGTGCCAGCGTATTGCAACGTCCCCATGATCGAGGGACCAAGGACGTTTCCCGCCACTCGTATCACGAACAGTTCGCCGAAACCGGCATCGAACACCAGCTCCGGTGGAACCCTGCTGTCGCTGCACCCGAGCACGGTGGCGTAAGGCTGCTGGTCCTTGGCGAGATCCGCCAGGACTTCCTTCTGCACCGTCGGGAACCGCGCGTGGCCGCTGACGAAACGCGCATTGCCTTCCTTAAGACGATGAAGTGCGTCCTCCACGGTATAGCTTGGTTGGCGTCTGGCGGTAACGATTCGCGTTTCCTTAGCGTTCGGCCATCGACGCAATGATACCCGCCTCTGCAAAGACATCCTGCCCCTAGGCTGCCGCGTCGGGCAGCCAGCCCATCGTCGTCGTGAACCGCTGGTGGGTCTCCAGATCGGCCACCGGCGAGCGACCAATTACCAGGTATTCACGCGACGACCGCTACCGGCCGTCAGCGACAGTCACGTCTCGACCCAAAGCGCCGGGGAAAGAAACGACCAGCGTTTGGAGGCCTAAGGTTTGGAGGCCTAAGTTTCATACCCCAAAATCGCGCGAATCCATCGTTGCCGGAGGCGCTACAGGATAGGCCATCAGTGATCGCGCCACCGCGTCAGCAATCGCATTGATGTCCTTCGAGCGCTGGTCGATCGTGCCCATCAGGGTGTTTGCGGTTTGCTCAACGCTGAACTCCGCGTACGACTTACGCGCGGCGTCCACCACACGCACGCTGACAAACATCTTGCTCCCGCCCTTGGCGTAGTCGGTGACCGTCAGTTGAAGCGTCACAAGCACTCCGCCCTCAACCGACTGAGGCACACGCGCAAGCACGGCATCCCTTAACTGATCGAGATCCGCCTGGGTCAATTCCCGGACGGAAGACGTGACGGTGACGCGTTCGAATGCGAGCTTGCCGGCGGCCTCACTAGCGAGTCGCTGGCGGTACACCATGGTTGTTCCCGCAGTTCCGCACGACGCCAGCAGGACGACGGCGACTGTCAGGGAAAGAATGGAAATCGGTCGCATTGGTTGCTCCGGCAGTCGCGATGCCCTTCGCCTCCATCGCTACTGATCGAAGGCGGTCGCGGGCTCTGAATCTATCAGGAAAGAGGTGGATGATAGTCCGGTCGCTCCGCGTAAGAGCGCAACCGCCGGCCGCCGGGGTGGCGTTTGCAGTCCTTTCGATTTTGCTATGCCATCGTCAACCCCGCCCCCTCCTTCGTGAAACCATGCGCCCGGCAACAGGCGCCTCAATTCAGATCACTGTCCTTGTAGTACTTGGTTCCCTTGGCGGTGAGTTCGAGCGCCAGCCCCTTGTCGGTGACCTGGTAGATCCAGACACCCGGTGACACCGCGACCGCGCCCTGATACGCGGACCCTTTGTCGCCGGTCTTCGCCGCCGCCGTCGCCTGTCCCCCAAATTCCCAGCCGGAGTTGACGAAGTTGTTCAGGGCCGCCTCCGTCTCGAACACCCAGACGACCTGAAATTGTTTGGCGCCGAAGCCCAGGCCGGCCTGAATTTCGGCCATCTTCATGTACGTCATCGCCTTGGTCTTGTTGTTGACCGCGATCCCCTTGCCGGATCCGCCTCCGGCGACAAGGATCTTCATGCCGAAGTTGCTGAACGCGGCATACCCTGCCGCGGATTCGACGGCTTTGCGCGCCGACGGCGCCGCTTTGTAGACCGCGGCGAGCGCGTCTTCCCCCGCCTTTCGCACCTCAGCCTGCTCCTTCGCCTTGTCGGCTCCGAACGCGATGCCGGACGCGGCGAGCGCGGCGGCGAATGTCAGCACCATCATGCGACGATTCATCGTCCTTCTCCTTTGGGTAAAGGCTGTCGGCAACGCGACCTGGTGGTTCGTCGTCAAGCCGCGATCAGTTTTGGGAGTCGTCATCGATCTCTCCATACCTGGACCTCGCTGCCGAGGATTGAAAGCTCGGTCGGCAACCCCCGCTTCGATAGACCTGGTTGCTCAGCGGTCGCATATCTGACACCCCCGGAGATACAGTGTCAATCAAATTGCTCCGGAGGGGGCAACCGGAGGGAGTTGGTAGTAGATTGAACGCGTTATGCCTGCGGACGCCGGAGGGAAGCCATGACCTCGCCGAATTCCACTGCCTCGGGCGCGCCAGCGCCACTTTGGCGCCTCGCCTTCGACTGGTGGCTCGTGCAGGTGAAGCATGTGCTGCCGCCGACCATCTTCTTCTTCTTCGGATTCAACCTGGTCCTGTTCACGCGCTGGGCGACGCTGGAGGAGCGGGGCATTCCATTCACGAATTTCTTCGCCGCGACGCTCCTCGCGCTGCTGGTCGGCAAGGCGGTGCTGGTGGTTGACAACCTGCGCTTGATGCACCGTTTCGACGGTTCGCCGTTGCTGCAGCCCATACTGTTCAAGTCCTCGATCTACTGGGTGTGCGTGTTCGTGCTCCGCCTTGCTGAAGCCTTATGGTATTTCTTGCGCGACGGCGGTGCTCTCGGCGATTTTCCGGATTTCCTCGTCGCGCAATTCTCATGGCCGCGCTTTCTGGTGATCCAGATCTGGCTGATGGTGCTGTTCCTCGTCTACGTGACGGCCCACGAACTCAATACACTATTTGGCGACGGCGAGCTGCCGCGGCTGTTCCTACGTTGGCACTCGTCCGAGGCCAAGCTCACAAGACGCCAGCGTATCCGTCTGCTCACGCGGCTCAACCGATTGACCGAAGCCAATACGGTCGAGGCCATCGGAGAGAAAGGCTCGCCCGCCCACATCGAGCTGGTCGGGATCCTGCGCGAACTTGCGGCGAGGTCCGATGAGAACAAGAATTCCGGACTGGAGCAAGCGAGCCCATGAAGCGGAGCCCGCTCGAACGGCCATGGGGATTCAGGCGCTACGTCTCGTTGTGCTCGATGCCCGCGGCCGGGTGGCGACGAGATGCGCCGCCCAGGTGCGGCTTGCGCCACAGCCCGCGCGAAGCATTTCTGGGACACAATCGCGCGTTCGAACAACGTGATCCAGGAGCCGCCACATGATCTTCGATGCCATCCGCGAGAGCCACGACCTGCAACGGGACCTGTGCCGCAAGCTCACGGCGTCCCGCGGCGACATGGCGGCCCGTCAGCTGCTCTTCCTGCAGTTGAAGGTCGAGTTGATGGCGCACGCCGCGGCGGAGGAACGCTACCTGTACGTACCGCTGCTGATGGAGGACGGCGGTCTCGACGCGTCGCGTCATGCGCTGCACGAGCACCACGAGGTCGACGAGTTGCTGGACGACTTGTCCGTGCGCAACAAGAAGCAGGCCGGCTGGATCGCCATCGCGAAGAAGCTGAGCTTCAAGGTGCGCCACCACCTGAAGGAGGAGGAGACGAAGTTCTTCCAGCTCGCCGGACGCCTGCTGTCGGCGACAAAAAAGAAGCAGCTTGCCCGCGAGTACACGCGCGAGATCGTGCGCATGCGCAAGCATTACGCCGACGAGTACGAAACGGTGGCCATCGCGGCGGCGAGCGGCCTCGTAAAGCCCACCAAGCGCGCGGCCGACAAGCCCGCTACCCGGGGCAACGCGCGAATGGGCGCCCAACTGCGCGGCAAGAGCAAACCGCGCCGTACGCGCTGACTACACGTCAATGATGCCGCCCCTCGCGCGCAACCGCCGCTCGGGCGCGTGGGTCAGTCCGGTGACGTGGCCAATGACACGGCTTTTCTCGCGTCGAACGACTTCGACTTCTTCGCAGCCCATGCATCGTTAGGATCAGCTTGGAAATCCCCACGAATCGTGTCGATTCTGCCGGCCCGCATGCCGGATCGAAGGCAACGGCGATCAGCATCGAATCCGGCTTGTCTGCGGCGCAGGCCGCCGAGCGTCTTGCCGAGGACGGCCCCAACACGCTGCCTGGCGGGCAGCGACGCAGCTTGCTGTCGATCGCCGCCGACACCGTGCGCGAACCGATGTTCCTGTTGCTGCTCGCGGCCGGAACCCTGTATCTCGTTTTCGGCGACCTGCAGGAAGGCTTGACACTTTTCGGCTTCGTCGTCGTCACCGTCGGACTGACCTTGTATCAAGAGGGCAAGACCGAGCGTGCCATCGAAGCCCTGCGTGACCTGACCAGCCCGCGCGCATTGGTCATCCGCGACGGTCAGCCGCAGCGAATCGCCGGGTGCGACGTGGTGCGCGGCGACCTGCTGAAGCTGACTCAAGGCGACCGGGTTCCCGCCGATGCCTTGTTGGTGTCGGCCGACGGCCTTCGAGCCGATGAATCGCTGTTGACCGGCGAGTCCGTGCCGGTCGGCAAGCGGGAGGCGCAGGCAGTTGAACTGGCGTCCGGCCCGAATGCTGCCGAGGCGACCACGGCCCGGCCGGGAGGTGACGACCTGCCAAAAATCTATGCCGGCACCCTGATCGTGCAGGGCTACGCGCTGGCGCGTGTCACCGCCACCGGCGCCCGAAGTGAGATCGGTCGCATTGGAACGGCCTTGGGCACGGTGGAGGACGAGCGCTCACCACTGCAGAAGCAGACGGCCAAGCTGGTGCGCAACCTTGCCTTGCTGGCACTGGCGCTGAGCCTGGCGCTGGTGCTGGTGCATGGGTTGCTGCGCGGGGACTGGCTCCAGGCCCTGCTGGCCGGTATTGCGCTGGCGATGGCGATGCTCCCCGAGGAGTATCCGGTTGTGCTCACCGTGTTTCCGGCACTCGGCGCTCGTCGGCTGTCGAAGGAAGGCGTGCTTACGCGTCGCATCAACGCCATCGAAACCCTGGGTGCCACGACGGTTCTGTGCAGCGACAAGACCGGCACACTGACACAGAACCGCATGACGGTGACGCACCTGGCAGCGGGGGGTGTCGGGCTCGAGGATCGATTGATCCTGTCCTCGTTGTCCGACGGAGAGCTGCCCGAAGCGTTTCACACGCTGGTCGAGTACTCGGTCCTTGCCAGCGTGGTGGACCCGTTCGATCCAATGGAAAAGGCATTCCACCAGATCGGCGAACGTTTTCTGGCCGACACCGAACACGCGCACCACGACTGGCAATTGGTGCGAACCTATGCGCTCAGCCCGGCACTGCCGGCCATGTCACATGCCTGGGTCGGATCGGAGGGCGGCGCGCAGACGGTGGCCACCAAGGGTTCGCCCGAGGCGGTGATGGACCTCTGCCACCTCGATGCGGAGCAGAAGGCCCGCATCGCCACGGTGGTTGACGAGCTGGCCGCCGAGGGGTTGCGCGTGCTGGCGGTGGCCCGCAGTACCTTCGACGGCCAGGACTGGCCAGCGACCGAGCACGGCTTCGATTTCGAGTTCATCGGCTTGCTGGGCCTGTCGGACCCGGTGCGTCCGCAAGTGCCCACCGCCATCGCCGAGTGTCGTGCCGCAGGCATCCGCGTGGTGATGATCACTGGCGACTACCCGGCCACGGCACGGGCGATCGCCCGCCAGGCGGGCCTGGCCGAAAGCGAAGGTGAAGTATTGTCGGGCGACGAGATGGCGACGCTGACCGACGAGGGCTTGCGCGAGCGACTGGGCACCGTCAGTGTCTGTGCCCGCATCGCCCCTGAGCAGAAGTTGCGCATCGTCCAGGCCCTGCGGGCCCGCGGCGACATCGTCGCGATGACGGGAGACGGCGTGAACGACGCCCCGGCGCTGCGCGCAGCGCACGTGGGCGTCGCCATGGGTGGGCGTGGCACCGATGTGGCACGTGAGTCGGCAGCGCTGGTGCTGGTGGAGGATGACTTCGCGGCCATCGTGCGGGCTGTCCGGTTGGGACGCCGGATCTTCGACAACCTCCAGAAGGCCATGTCGTACATCCTCGCCGTGCATGTACCGATTGCCGGCATGGCGCTGCTGCCCGTGCTGCTGGGCTGGCCCGCGCTGCTCTTCCCGATGCACATTGCATTGCTCGAGCTGATCATCGATCCGGCCTGCTCCATCGCGTTCGAGAATGAACCCGCCGAGAGCGATGTGATGCGGCGCCCTCCCCGTGACGCCGCAGCCCCCCTCTTCGGCGGTGCCACGCTATGGCTGGCGTTGTTGCAAGGTGTCGGCGTGCTCGCCGTGGTGGCGGGCGCGTTTGCCTGGGCCGCCCCACGGCTGCCTGAGCCCGAAGCTCGCGCCTTCGCGTTCGCCACGTTGGTAGTGGGCAATCTGGCGCTCATCTTGTCCAATCGATCGGCGACGAGTTCACTTTGGGCCTCGCTGTGCACGCCGAACAAGACCCTGTGGGTGGTCGTGAGCCTGGCGTTCATGCTGCTGCTGTCGGCCCTCTACGTTCCCTGGGCCGTCGGCGTGCTGCGCTTTGCGCCCCTGCCGCCGCACGAGCTGGCCGCAGCTTGTGGCCTTGGCTTGATGAGCGTCCTGTGGTTTGAAGGCATCAAGTGGGCAAGGCGAAGCGTCCGGCAGCGACCCTCGAGATAGACCAAACACCGTGCTTGCGGCCGGGCTGCGCCGTATTGAGGTGCGGGTTGCGCCATAGCCCGCGCCAGGCAACTATCGAACGCAATCACGCGTCCGAACAATGTAATCCGCAGACGCGCGGGCCGGAGGCCTCATCGCCTACGGGCCAAGCCTCCCTGACCAGTACCGGCAAGCCGCAGGGCTGGTCGCCAAGATTCTTCGCAGTGCGAATCCAGGCGACCTCCCGGTAGAGCAGCCCCGGACTTTCGAACTGGTCATCAATCTCCGGGCTGCCAAGGAGCTCGGCCTGACGATTCCGCGCTCCATTCTCCTTCGCGCCAGTCAGGTCATCGAATAGCGAAGCGCTGGTGCGCCGCGGAGTGGAGGGCGTGCTTTGCGCTAGCGATCAATGCTGCGCAAGCGCCCTCATCCGCCGTTGTCGATGGACCGCGGCCGCACCTATGGAGGAAAGGACGTGCTTCGGCGTCAGTTCAAGGCATTTTTGCGGCGATCGCCTTGATCTCTTCCGGCGAGAACGCGCGTAACGCTTGCGTCCGAATATTGCCTAGCGATCCCAGCTTCAGGAGCGCTAACGTTACGGCCTCATCGGACCCTTCGACGACGGTGACCATGTCGTAGGCTCCGACCGTGTAGTGGGTGCTCTTCATCGTAACCCCCATCTTCTCCGCCATGGCCTTGAACGCCACGAGCCGGTCTGGCGATTCCTTGATATTGCGGATTCCCTGGTCCGTGAAATTGGCGAGAATGACGTACGTTGTCATGTTCTTCCTCCTTCGTTGAGTGAAGTGTCAACGGCGGTCGGGAAAATATCTTGTGATTCGGCAGAAGACTGCCAATCTTCCGAGCCGCTGAGTCGGATCATATGACAATGGATGTTCCAAGTCACTGTCGCGTCACGACTCGACAGGTCCAACAGTCGGCGCGATGTCCTTACTTTTCGGACTTCAGTCTGAGGGACTGTATTTCCGGGGGGATTGGGCCCCTCCTCTTGCAAGCCGCTCGCAAACGCACTACAGTGAACCACATGGTTCAGTATATGGGAGCCCGCCTCGATGCCTCCTTCGCCGCGCTCTCGGACGCCACCCGGCGCGGCGTCTTGGCACAGCTCGGGGGTGCAGACGCTTCAATCACGGAGCTTGCCGGCAAGTTCCGCATGACCCTCACGGGCATGAAGAAGCACGTGGGTGTGCTGGAGCGGGCCGGACTCGTCACGACCGAGAAGGTCGGGCGCGTGCGGACCTGCAAGCTAGGCCCGCGTCGCCTTGAGGAAGAGGTGATGTGGATCGAGAGGTATCGTCAGCTCTGGGACGCACGGTTCGACCGGCTGGACCAGGTTGTCGAGGAATTGAAACGGAAGGAGAGGGTCAATGGACGCAGGAAGAAGTAATCAGGCAAGCCACGTGAAGAATCGAATGTCGGTGGAGCGGAGGTCCGAAGGGGAGCTCGTTGTCACGCGCACCATCAACGCCCCACGTCACATGGTGTTCCAGGCATGGAGCAAGGCCGAGCTGTTCCAACGTTGGTGGGTTCCGAAGTCATTTAGCCTGGAGCTGCTTTCCTGCGAACTCGACGTTCGTGTGGGTGGCGCGTACCGCCTCGTGTTCCGCCACCCTGACGCCCCGGAGCCCATGGCGTTCCACGGCAGGTATCTCGAAGTGACACCACCCTCGCGCCTCGTCTGGACCAATGAGGAAGCGGGCAGCGCCGGGCCGGTCACTACCGTCACGTTCGAGGAAAGAGCTGGAGAGACGCAGCTGGTCGTGCACGACCTCTATCGCTCGAAGGAAGCTCTCGACGAAGCCATCAGCTCTGGGAGCATAAGTTGGAACGACGATACGTTCGACCAACTCGATGAGCTTCTCGCCTCTGCAACACTTTTGGAGTAACGCATGGCAGCACTCAAGCGACTGCAACGACCTTCCGCATCCACCGCGACCGGCCTCTCATTGAGCGTCCGGTGTGTCGCGCCAGAGTTGATAGAGAAGGATGGCGCCGAAGGTCGCGGTGCCGATGCCGCCTAGCGTGAAACCAGCGATACGCAGCGAAAGGTCACCGGCGCCGATCGTGAGGGTCGCGGCCGCAGTAACGAGTTTGCGCGCGCGCCCGAAGTCCACATTGTTAACGATCCAGATGCGGGCGCCGGTGGCGGTGATGAGGCCAAACACGACGTTTTCGTTCATCGCCGTGGTGATCGCGGCCACGGCCTATGCGGGCAGCGGGCCTAACGCAAACATCGGCGCGGCGCTTACCGGCATCATCGCTGCCGGGATCGTGGCGCGCGTTCGTGGGCGACGGCATAGGGGGAATCGGGCATGGGTGTATTTGGCCGCGAGCGGCGATCAGCGCCACCGCGTCACCTACTGGAACGAGTTTCGATAATCAACTCGTCCGGTAACGCTCCGGCAACTCGGTTCTACGAGCGACTCCGAGCAGGCTGGACGCAGCGTCATCGTATCTCGCTTTCGCCGACTCGTCGGGCATTGCCGGGATTGAAACGACGACGCCGCGCTCGAGATCGGCAAGGCTGGCCGTGACGATCAGGTCCGGTTCCATGCGGGGAACATCGCTCATGTCGATGCCCTGGCGTGAATGGAACTCGCTGCGTACCAGCCCTGGGCAGACGACCTGGATCTTGACTCCTGTGCCCGCAAGTTCGGCCGCAAGGATCTCGGTGAATGTTACGAGGAACGCCTTCGTCGCTGCGTAAACCGCTCGCTGCGGCAGTTGGGGTGCGCGCGCCGCGCCGCTGAACGCGAGTAGCGATGCGACATTGACGATCGCACCCCGGCCTCGCTTGATCATTCCTGGAATGACGGCACGCGTCAGCAGTATGGGGGCGAGCGCGTTGACATCGACCAGTTCACGGGCACGTTCGACGGGTAACTGGGCGAACGGCATGTAGTGGGCGACACCGGCGTTGTTGACGAGCAACTCGACAGGTAGCGCGGCGAGTTCCGTTTCCAGACGCTGGACATCTTCAGCCCGAGCAAGATCGGCAACAATGGTTCGAACCGTGACGCCGCCGCGTTCGAACTGGCGCTTGAGTTCCTCCAGCGGTTCCTTTCGGCGCGCCACCACCACAACGTCCATGCCGTCCGATACGAGGCGCTCGGCATAACTGCGTCCGATACCCGAAGAAGCCCCCGTTACCACCGCCGTCCCCGCCATCACGATTCTCCTTGCCAAGACAGACTTGCACTACCCAAGTGTAGCGGAGTTGCTTGAGTGCCACCGATTTGATCAGGTACGGGGGCCCCAGTCTCTTGGCGGCGGTACTGCAAGCGGCGCGGACCATTCGAGCCGTCGACACTGTTCCTCTCAACGAAATGGTGTCTTGGCTTCTGAGGTGATTCCCAGTGCAGGGCAATGAGACGACAGTCTGGCTACGCGTGCAATTACTGCTAATACCTGTCGGACTTGACCTGCAAGTGAGGAGCTACCCAATGCCCCATTCCAATACTCCCGCCAGCAGATTCTCGGCCGAAGCCCTCAACCTCCCGCATTCCATGACTACTTCGACAGTTCAGATGAACGCGCTCATTGGCGCCACGATTCACCCTGCCTGGATGCGTACGTCGCACTGGATCAACGTTCTTGCTGTAGTGCTGATGGTCGCCAGCGGCTGGCGAATCTACAACGCCGCGCCGCTCTTCGAATTTCGGTTTCCCGGTGAGATCACTTTGGGCGGTTGGCTTGGTGGTGCGCTCCAATGGCACTTCGCGGGGATGTGGCTGCTTGTTCTCAATGGCCTCATCTATCTCGCATTAAACGTGTTCAGCGGCCGTCTTGCGCGCAAGTTCTTCCCGCTCACGTTTGCTGTCGTTTGGCACGACTTTCGCGATGCGCTGCACGGTCGACTCTCGCATGCAGACCCGCGGCACTACAACGGCCTGCAACGTCTGGCCTACCTGTTCGCGATCGCTGACCTGGCGCTATTGGTGCTATCGGGGCTCGCGCTTTGGAAGTCCGTGCAAATCCCGTTCCTCCGCGAGGCCTTTGGCGGCTACGAGGGGGCGCGTCGCGTGCATTTCTTTGCGATGGCGGCACTGATTGCGTTCGTCGCCGGACACCTGGTGATGGTAGCGCTAGTGCCCAGAACCCTGCTCGTGATGATTCGCGGTCGCTAGAGGAACCCATGATGAAGATCACGAAGCATTCTCCCGTTGGGCACGTAGATGGCGACGCCGCCGTCAAGGAGGCGTTGAAACTGTTGATGCGCCGCGTCGAGCAGCCCTCGCGTCGCGCATTCCTGGAGCGCTCATTGACCCTGGGCGGTCTGGCCATGCTTGGCGGCTGCAGCATAGCGGACGATGCCAGCGTCGAAACCGCCTTGATGAAGATCTCGCGGTTCAATGATCGCGTGCAAGGGTGGCTGTTCGATCCGACGCGCTTGGCCGCGACCTACCCGGAGTCGATGATCACCCGCCCCTTTCCGTTCAACGCGTACTACGGCGAGAGCGAGGTCCGCGAGGTCGACGGAGACGCGTGGCGCCTCGAAGTCACAGGACGTGTCGCCGACAAGCGAAACTGGACACTAGACGACCTGCGTGCAATGCCTCAACACGACCAGGTGACGCGGCACATCTGCGTCGAGGGTTGGAGCGCCATTGGCAAATGGGGCGGTGTTCCCTTCTCACACTTTCTCCAACGCGTCGGCGCAGATCTGGGCGCGAAATATGTTGGCTTCAAATGCGCGGACGACTACTACACCAGCATCGACATGGCTACCGCGCTGCATCCGCAGACCGTATTGGCGCTGACCTATGACGGGCAAGTGTTACCGCCAAAGTACGGATATCCAGTGAAACTGCGCATGCCTACCAAGCTCGGCTACAAAAACCCGAAACACATTCGCGCGATCTTCGTTACCAATACCTACCCCGGGGGCTACTGGGAAGACCAGGGGTACAACTGGTTCGGTGGTAGCTGAGTTCAATCAGCGCCCTGACACATCGGCAACTCTGCTACTTAATCAACGCTCTCAACCAAGGAAGACACCATGAACAAGCTCAACCAAGTCTTGCTTTCCATCTGCATGTTACTCGCCGCCGGAAGCGCCGTTGCGCAAGACGCAATGACCAAAGACGCCATGTCGAAAGACGCCATGGCAAAGGACGCAATGAAGAAGGATGGGACGAAAACGGACGCCATGGCGAAGCATGTCATGGCCAAGGACACAATGGCGAAGGACGCCATGGCCAAGGGCGCGATGCCGAAGGACGCAATGGCAAAGGATGCGATGAAGCACGACGCGATGGCGAAGGATGCAATGGCCCACGACGCCATGAAGTCCACCGCGATGGCGAAAGACGCAGCGGCGCCCGACGCCATGAAGAAGTAAGGCACTGCGCAGAAGCGTTCACCTCGCCGGCCACGTCCGTACAACGGGCGTACGGCGAGAATGAGATCCCTGGCAACGGTATGCTTCGCGCTACGCAAGATTCGCGCGAATGATTTAGTTCAATGCCGGATCGGCGCGCAGACGTTCTATGGCCAGATCCAGAAAGGCGCGCGCTTTGGCCGAGGCATGCCGCCCCTCCCGATGGATGACATGCACCGGCAACATTGCCGGTTCGAATTCGCTCAGCACGGTTTTGAGCCGTCCGTCCCGCAATTGGTCGGCAACCTGATATGACAGCACTCGCGTAAGTCCGAAGCCATTGGACGCTGCGGCAATAGCGGATTCGTTACCGTTGGTGAACATTCGTGGTTGCAGTTTGACGACTCGCGCCTGGCCGCTTTCGACCAAAAGCCACTCGGAAGTCGGTATCGAAGGATTCACCGAGATGATGGAATGCGATTGAAGGTCCTCCGGCGCAATCGGGATGCCATGCTTCTTCAAATAACCTGGCGTCGCGACAATCACCCTGCGTACACCCCCGACCCGGATCGCCTGCATCGATGAATCGGGTAGATCGGCAATGCGCACAGCTACATCAACGCCCTCCTCCATGAGATTGACCAAGCGACCCACAAACCAGCAGGAGACGCTCACCTCGGCGTGGCATTGCAGATATTCGGTGACGATAGGCGTCACGAACTTCGCGCCGAACAGCACGGGGGCGCTGATGGTCAGGTGACCGCGGGGGGCACGCTGCGTACTACGGACCGCATCATCGGCCTCTGACATCTCGGCAAGAATGCGCCGGTAGTCCTCCGCATAGCGTGTGCCCGCCTCGGTGACGCGCACTACCCTGGTGGTACGGGTCAGCAAACGCACGCCAAGGTGCGACTCCAGTTCATTGATGGCGCGCGTAACGGCGGGCGACGAAATGCCAAGCTTCCGACCCGCTCCCGCAAAGCCGCCAGCATCGACGACTGCGACGAAAACCGTCAGCAGATGCAAACGGTCCAAGCTACTCCCTCCGAGACGGTGGCGACATTCGCAGCCCGCCGACTCTCGCGATGCATCTGCCGGCTACTCATTCGTTCCGGATTCCACTTGACTTGATGAGCTTGCCCATCTTTGCAAAATCCTCTCTGGCGCGCTGATTCAGTTCCGCCGGGGTCGACGTTTCCGGCTCCAGTCCAAGTGCCAGGAAACGGGCGCGGACAACCGAGCTGCTTACGGCTGTCACCCATTCACGATGCAACAGATCGATGACTTGCTTCGGTGTCCCTTTCGGCGCATAGATCGCCACCCATGGCGTAAACGCAAAGCCAGGCAATCCTGATTCGGCCACCGTGGGCACGTCAGGCAGCAATGCCGAGCGGCCCCTACTGGCGACCGCAATGGCCCTGAGTCGACCATCCTTGATAAGAGGCAACGCAATCGACAGAGCGACGAACATCACTGGAATGCGTCCGCTCACAACTTCCATTGCTGCTTGCGCCGCGCCGCGAAATGGGACGTGATTCAACGAGACACCGGTAGCATCGCCAAAAACCGCCATGGCGACATGCTGCTGACTGCCGACGCCTCCTGACGCATAGTCCACACTTCCTTGACGCGACTTGGCGAGCGCGACGAACTCCGCAACATTTGTAATGGGCTGATGCGGATTCACCACGAGGACACTGGTAATTGACGCCACCATACTCACCGGTTCGAAACCGTCCAGCGAGTCGTAACTGCTCCGCGGCTGCAGGTGGGGCACGACCGCAACCATGCTGTCGCTCATCGCGCCAATCGTGTAGCCGTCAGGCTGAGCATGCGCGATACGCTCTGCGCCGATGAGTCCGGCCGCACCTGTTACATTTTCGACGATCAGCGGTTGTCCGATGTTCGCGGAGATCTGGTCCGCAACAATTCGCATGATTGAATCACCGGCGGTTCCGACCTGCATCGGTACGATGACCTTGATGGACCTGGTCGGATAGGTCTGCGCCCACGTGGTCGTGCTTCCAATGAGGCATGCACAAATCAACGGCAGGAGCCTGAGTTTCAACGTTACCCCTCCCCGTGACGGACCGATGGCCGCATGATTCAGTTCAGCGCCGGATTGGCGCGCAGCCGATCGATCGCCAGGTCGAGAAACGCTCGCGCCTTGGGCGACACATGCCGACCTTCGCGATGCAACAGGTGCACCGGCAGTGCGGCAGGCTCGAATTCAGTGAGGACCGTCTTCAGCTTCCCGTCGCGCAATTGATCCGCCACCTGGTAGGACAGAAGTCTTGCGAGGCCAAAGCCACCTTTCACAGCTGCCACTGCTGAGTCATTGCTCGTCGTAGTCATCCGGGCGTGTACCTTCACGACACGCGGCTTGCCGCTTTCCAGCATCCGCCATTCAGATGTTGGAGTCACAGCCGCGGCGGAAACGATCGTATGCGCCGCAAGATCTTCCGGCACTTGCGGGATGCCGTTTTGCTCCAGGTAACCAGGGGAAGCACAAATCACCCGGCGTACGTTGCCCACGCGGATTGCCTGCATGGAAGAATCCGGCAGGTCGCCAATGCGCACGGCCACGTCGACACCTTCCTCCATCATGTTGACGACCCGGTCCAGGAACCAGCAGACGGCGCTGACCTCGGGATAGCGCTGCAAGTATTCGGTGATGACGGGCGTCACGAATCTGCTCCCGAAGAGCACCGGCGCGGTAAGCGCGAGCCGGCCGTGCGGCGAGCCGTGCGCACCGCTCGCCGATTGGTCGGCTTCTGCCAACTCGGCGAGTATGCGTCGGCAATCTTCCCCGTAACGCGCACCGGCTTCCGTGACGCGCACCACCCGCGTGGTCCGGGTCAGCAGCCGTACGCCCAGGTGCTTCTCCAGCTCACTGATAGCGCGTGTGACAGCAGGTGGCGAGATGTTGAGCTTGCGCGCCGCACCGGCAAATCCATTCGCATCTACCACCGCCACGAAGACAGCTATCAGATGGAGCTGATCCAAATTGTTCCTTCGCGCGAAACGGTCTCTTTGATTTTACGCTGATTCCCATTGGCGGCCGGATCGAGGAAAGTCCAACCATTCGCTTCAAGTGCGGTGAATGCCCCTGAACCGATCCGCTCAAACCGAGGAAAGCCGCCATGTCCCGTCTCAGCATCCCCACCGTCGGCAACGCCCCCGAAGCGTCCAAGACCCTGTTCGCCGCCGTCAATAAGCAACTGGGCGTGGTGCCCAACCTGATGAAGCTGGTCGGCCACAGCCCCTCCGCGCTGGAAGGCTACCTTTCGCTCAATGGCGCACTCGCCAAGGGCAAACTCGACGCGAAGCTGCGCGAGAGCATTGCGTTGGCAGTGGCCGAGTACAACGGCTGCGACTATTGCCTGTCCGCCCATGACTATCTGGGCCGCAACGTCGCCAAGATGAACGGTGGCGAAATCGAAGCAGCTCGCGAGGGCCGTTCTTCAGACGCGCGTGCCGACGCCGCATTGCATTTTGCCCGCCGCGTTGTGGAGTCTCGTGGCCGCGTCTCCGACACCGAACTGGCCGCTCTGCGCAATGCAGGCTTCGACGAGGCCCAGGTGATCGAAATCGTGGTCACCGTGGCGCTAAACGTGCTGACAAACTACGTCAACAACGTCGCGCAAACGGACATCGACTTTCCCAAGGTGAGCGCCAGGCTCGCCGCCTGAGGTGTCCGCCGCGAGCCGCGACGCGCATAGCCAGGAATTGGTAGGGCTATGGGTTGCGGCGCCGTTCCGTAGATTCATCGATGAAAGTGCAAACGTGAATCCGTCGACCGAAAGTCCTCGCCCGCCTCTGCCGCCATTTATGCGTGAGACCGCCGCGCAAAAGGTTCGCCTGGCCGAAGACGCCTGGAACAGCCGCGACCCGCAGCGCATCTCGCTCGCGTATACGCCCGACAGCCGCTGGCGCAATCGCAGCGAGTTTCCGCAAGGCCGCGAGGAGATCGTCGCGCTTCTCAAGCGAAAGTGGGTGCGCGAACTCGACTACCGGCTCATCAAGGAGCTGTGGGCGCACGATGGCAGCCGCATCGCGGTCCGCTTCGCGTATGAATGGCACGATGATGCCGGCAACTGGTTCCGCTCTTACGGCAACGAAAACTGGGAATTCGACCAACGCGGCTTGATGGCGGCGCGCCACGCCAGCATCAACGACCGTCCCATCGCGGAAGCCGACCGCAAA
Source organism: uncultured beta proteobacterium (assembly GCA_963756765.1). GTDB lineage: Bacteria > Pseudomonadota > Gammaproteobacteria > Burkholderiales > Casimicrobiaceae > VBCG01. The sequence continues at coordinate 43,788 of CAVWPC010000006.1, forward strand.
TTTCGCTGGCCCCAAGGACGCCGGCCCGATGAGCACGCGGGCCTGAGTGACCTGGGTCTGTGAGACAGCATCAAAATTCACGCCACGACAGTACGCGCGGCGAACACCAGACCAAAATCACCAAACCGCGGAGAACTCAAATGTTCAACAATCACCTGCTTCGCACCGCCGCCGGCGCTACCGCGCCAGTCCAGATCCAGCGTCGTTTCCGTATGCACAATTTCAGATTCGGCCTTCCCCCATCCGTACGGATGGCTGCCGCAGCGTTAGCAAACGGAATCGTTCTGTTCTTTGCAGCTCCCGCGCTGGCAACGGCAGCCACTCCACAGGTGCAAACGACGACAACGGTGCAGGTGACATATGGGACTGTCAAAGTAAACGGTCTGAACATCGCCTATCGCGAGGCCGGCAAACCCGCGAGTCCGAAGCTGGTGCTGCTGCACGGATTTCCGGCTTCGTCGCATCAATATCGGGACCTGATCCGTGTCCTGGGCGACCGCTTCCACGTCATCGCCCCGGACTACCCCGGCTTCGGCGACAGCGACACACCCGATCCCGCGGCCTACCGTTACACCTTTGACAAGATCTCGGATGTGGTCGAGAGCTTTCTCGCGATCAAGGGTTTTGATCACTACGGGCTGTTCGTGCAGGACTACGGCGGCCCCGTCGGATTCAGGATCTTGGCACGGCATCCGGAAGCTCTCGACTGGCTCATCATTCAGAACACCAATGCTTACGAGATCGGGTTCACCGCTGTTTGGGACGGATTTCGCGGAGCGCTGTGGAAGAACCGCTCACCCGAGACGGAAAAGCCGTTGGCGGGGTTCCTGACCCACGACGCCATCAAGGGGATATATCTGCACGGCGCAAAGAGTCCGGAGTTGATGAGTCCCGACAACTGGGAATCGGACTATGGCTTCATGCAGCGGCCACACGCCGTCCGTATGAACCTGGATCTCTTCTACGACTATAGGACCAATGTGCCGTTGTACCCGAAGTGGCAAGCGTTCCTCCGCGATCGGCAACCGAAAACCATAATTTTCTGGGGTCAGGACGATATCTTCTTCACGAAGGAAGGCGGCGAAGCCTACTTGAAGGATCTGCCGAATGCCGAGATGCACCGGCTGGTGGGCGGGCACTTCGCAGTCGAAGACAATCTGGATTACATTTCGACCAACATGCATCGCTTCTACGATACCAAAATTGCCGTCGGAAAGGTGGCGTCAGGCGGCAAGCAATAGCGCAAACGGCGGAGGGGCGAGCATCCGGTGAATGGTTCTTGCGGGTTAACGGTGCGGCCACTTTCTACGGGGCCGCGCGGTGACCCGCAGCGCGGACGTCGGCCCTTGCTCACCCCTGCCACACCCCGTACCCGGCCTCGCGCAGGTCGATCGCGACCTCCACTTCCATGTCCCGCGCCGCGTCGTAGTGCATCGGGTTGTACGCCTCGTAGATTTCCGGCAGCAAGCGCAGTCCGAATTCCTGCACATAGCGGTTGGCCTGCAATCCCGCCTTGTGCTTGTCGAAGCGCAAGTCCGGATCGAGACCCGTCATCCCCACATACACGCAAGGTTTGCCGTCCACGTAGCCGGGGTTAGCCTTGCGGAAGCGCGGCCGCGCCAGAACATCGCGCGACAACTCGACGACGTAGACATGATAGTGCGGGCGGCGAGCCATGGCGGCGCCTATCGTAATGCATGGCACCACCGACGCGTGAATGGTGGTGACGTAAGATTGGCCGGATGCGCGCCCCTCGACCCGGTCAGGTGCAGACGCTTGGTAAACTGCGCCAGCCTACCTTGAGTGGCGTGTCTGTATGGGTCCCCTATTGGTGTCGAAATGATCGTGCAGACGGGCGCGCCGTACCAATGACGCTCGCCCTCATCGCCGCCGCGCTTGGCGCGGCCGCGTTTGCGCTATGGACGCCTGATCTGGATCGCTCCGCGCTCGAAGCGCCCTATTTCGACGGACAGAGTACCTATGTCGACGTCGAGGGTGTCCGGCTCCACGTGCGCGACAGCGGTTCCCGTGACGCGGCCGCGGTGATTCTGCTCCATGGCTTCGGGTCCAGCCTGCACACGTGGGAGCCGTGGGCGCAGACACTTGCGCCACGATTTCGCGTCATTCGCATTGACCTGCCGGGCTCCGGTCTGACCGGTGCGGATCCAACCAACAACTACACGGATGCGCGCGCGCTGCGCGTGCTGGTGGCACTGATGAATCGGCTGGGCGTCACGCGAGCAAGCATCATCGGCAATTCGATCGGCGGGAGGATCGCCTGGAAGATGGCGGCCGTGCACCCAGACCGGGTGGACAAACTGGTGCTGATTGCGCCGGACGGTTTCGCCAGCCCCGGCTTCGCGTACGGCATCCCCCCGAAGGTACCTGCCGCGCTGCAGCTCATGCGCGTTGCGCTGCCCAAGTGGATGCTGCGACTGAATCTTGCGCCGGCCTACGGCGACGCGTCACGGCTCACCGAAGCCAATGTCAAGCGCTACCACGACCTCATACGCGCACCGCGTGTGCGCACGGCCACCCTCGCCCGTATGGGCCAAACGGTACTGGAGCCACCCGAACCGTGGCTGGCGAAAATTACTGCGCCGACGCTGCTGCTGTGGGGCGAGCAGGACGCGATGATTCCGATCGGCAACGCGCAGGACTACCTGAGCGCGATTCCGAATGCCGTGCTGGTGTCGCTGCCGGGGCTGGGCCACGTGCCCTTCGAGGAAGCACCTGCAGCAGCGCTGGTGCCCGTCGAGGCCTTCCTCTCACGTTGATCGAGCGCAAATTGCTCCTGCTCGGCGAACTCCCGCGCGGGCGCAGTGTTCGCATGTGTCGCAAGGCCGTTGGCAATGGGCAACCCGCCATTCGCGCGTTTCCGCCTCACCGACCGGCGCGCTCCACGTCCCGGAAGAAGCGCAGCATCTCGGCAGTGGCGTCGGGCCCGCGTGGATCCGTAAACGAACCTTGCGGACTGCCGCCGAACCATGCGTGACCCGCGCCATGGACGATCCAGCGTTCCGCCATCGGCTTCCCCGACGGGCTGCGCTCACGTGTAACCGTGTACGCGAATCTATCGGCAGCTCGCGTCGTCGATGCCGACTCCCACAGTCCGTCATTAGCTGCGCGGGGTGCCGCGGGTCGCGGAACGTCATTGCCTACGATTCGATCCGCGTTCCGGACACTCACGATGGCATCGCGATCGCCGTGGAAGACAATGGTCGGGACCAAGTGAGGGAGCGTACCATCAGTCCCGGCGTCAGGATGTGGATTGCCGCCGTTGCGCATCGCCGTCATTGCCGAAGGAACATCGTGCGCACAGCCAAACGGCAAGCCCGAGTGCACGCCCACGCCCCGCAGAACCTCGGGATAGAGGTGGGCCAGGTTGAGCGCCATTGCCGCACCCGCTGAGAGGCCCGCGACATACACGCGATCCGGATCACAATCGAGACGACGCATGAAGTCGCCGACCATCTCCGCGAGCAACGCAGGTTCGCCCTGCCCGCGTTGCTGGTCCTCGGCGCGGAACCAGTTCCAGCAGGCATTTGGATTGTGGCGCGTCGACTGCGCCGCGTACACGACGACATAGCCTTCCGCTGCGGCGCTGACGTGCATGCGCGTACCGCGGGCAAAGTCCGCCGGAGTCTGCGCGCAACCATGCAGCATCAACAGCAACGGCCCGGACCGTGCTTGCCGCTCACGCGGCGCGTACATCAGGTAATCACGCGCGCCGTGCCTGCAAGAGAACGTGCCCGTCGACGAGACCAGACCGCCGCTGGATTCGGCGCGCCGCATTTGCGGCGCCGGAATGTCCTCGTTCGCTGACTCGGGAACGACGCGGGCGACGCTGTCGATGCATCGACCTTTGCCGATCGTCTGGGCATTTAACGGCTGAGCCTGGGGTTGTCCGGCGAGGTTCCTCTGGAGTGTTGCCGTAGCGGCCGCCAGGTCACCCTGGCGCATCAGTTGCATCGCGGCGCGCATCGTTCGTTGCAGATCGTGAGACATAGACGTCCTAGGAGATGCGGTCGGCCAAGGCAGCCCTCACCGCGAGGGTGGCCTCGAGCGCGCCCAGAATCTCGACCGATTCGATGGCCTCGCGCGCGAGCTTGGGGGAAACGTCCTTGGCGATGCGGAGCAGGCCCAGGACATGCAATCGCAACCGCGAGCCCGAAGCAAGCGCTGCTTCGAGGTCCTGTTTCCCGACAACCCTAAGACCGAGGACGATCATCTTGCGCGCGATCGCCTGGCGGATAGGCTCCGCATGCACCGCGAGCTGGTTGCGGATCGCCGTGCGGATGAAGTCGGTGCGGTTCGAGTAGAAACCCTCACCGACCAGAAGATCGATCTGTCCCAGATCCACCAATCCGAGGTTGATGGTGATCTTTTCCGAGTCGGGCGCCCGAAGCCGCAGCGGGATCGGGGTGGATGGTTGGTTCGCCCTTGCAGACATTAACCATCTTAGCACCATCCACCCGGATGGTCAATCGTCGCAATGCGCGTGGCTTTCACAGCACACGATGCGCCGTCTGCCGCGGTCAGCCGTGGTGTGCAGGATCCGATCGTAGGCGTCCCGATCCGCCTTGTAGCAGCCGCATGAGGCGGCTCGCAGGCCCCGGCGATCGAGTACCGTCATGTCGCCTCGCCGATAGCGGATGAGGCTGTGCCGCTGCAGTGCGCCCGCTGCCTCGGTGACGCCCACGCGGCGAACGCCAAGCATCAACGCCAGGAACTCCTGCGTCACGTGAAACGAACTTGCATGCGCGCGATCCTGCGTCATCAACAACCAGCGGGCGAGGCGCGCCTCCACCACGTGGAACCGGTTGCATGCGGCCGTTTGCGCCAGTTGATTGAGATGCACGAAGACGTAGCGGGCCAACACCGTTCGCAGTGCTTCGCTGCGCAACAGTACTCCGCTGAACGCCGTCACGTCCATCCGCATTGCCGTACCCGCGCCCTGGACCACTGCCTTTACCGGTGATACGTCTACCCCGAGCACGAGCGGAATCCCGAACATCCCTTCGTCGCCTACTAGCCCGACTTCGAGTGAAGCGGATGCGTCGACCGGCATGATCAGCGAGATGAAACTGGTGGTTGGAAAGTACACATGGCGCAGCGGGTCGCGCGGATTGCAGAGAACGTCCGTGTACACGAGCTCAACCGTTTCAGATTCGGCGAGCATCCACTGCAGGTCTCCGTCCGGCAACGATGCCAGCAAACGATTGACCGCGGGAGTGCGCGAAATCGGTAGCATCGGTTCTTCCTGTTGGTGCGGCCGCATCCGCCACGGCCTCGGATGGGAATCATCCGGGCGGTTACGTCATCCCTGCGGTTGACCGGGACGCCGTACTCGGCAGAGTGTGGGACCGCAGGCGACAAGCGTCTGCGCGCTAGCGCACACATCGTGAGGGAGGTGATGACGCGCGGCAAGGCCGCCGGCGCGCTACCTGGCGACGTAAGGCAGCAGGCGGTCGAACTCCGTCTTGACCACCCGGTAACACTCGCAGGACCGAGCCTCGACGCCAGGCCGGTCGATCACCGTGATCTTGCCGCGTCGGTACTCGATCAACCCGGCCTTCTGCAGCTTGCTGGCGGCCTCGGTGACGCCTTCGCGGCGTACGCCGAGCATGTTGGCAATCAGCTCCTGCGTCATCGAGAGTTCGTTCGTCGAGAGTCGGTCGAGACTCAGCAGCAGCCATCGGCAAAGCTGCTGGTCGACCGAATGGTGTCGATTGCACACTGCGGTCTGCGCCATCTGCGTGATCAGTGCCTGGGTATAGCGCAACAGCAGGTGCATAGTCGGGCCGAAGCGCTCGAACTCGTTCGTGAGCAGCCGGGCCTTGAGTCGGAATGCCGAACCGGAGCTCTGCACTACGGCACGGCTGGGCGTCGTCTCGCCGCCCATGAAGAGCGAGATGCCAAGCAGACCTTCATTGCCCACGATCGCGATTTCCGCGGAGGCGCCATCCTCGAGGACATACAGCAGCGAGATGATCGACGTGGTGGGGAAGTAGACATGCCGCAACTTCACCCCGGACTCGTACAGGACATCGCCAAGCGCCAGAGGGACAAGCTCAAGATGGTCGGCGATGCGCGCGAAGTCACTCGTCGGCAACGCGTCGAGCAGATGATTTTGATGGGGACTGGGCAGCGCGGACGCTTCCTTGACCGCCGCCTTTGGTCTGGAAGCCGCCACCGCTCTCGGCACTGCCTTCTTGGTTACCATCAATGCAGTGTAGCCTTTCCCGCTCGTTCTTTGTTCGTTCCCGCACACAGCGCGCGATCCCGGCAGAGGTTTTGTAGGCGCATCGGCTGTCTGTGTGCGGGAACGTACCGACAGGTACGGCCATTCCGGCAAGACTGCAATGCGGGCGGCCAACCAAACCGGCCCGACAGAACTACCGCAAGGGTATAGGAGCCAGTCATGACACTGTTAGCCTGGATTGCAATCGGTCTGACCGCGGGCTTCGCCGCCCGCATACTGGTGATCCGGAAGGTGCCGGTCTCCTTGGTGGATTGCATGCTGCTCGGCAGCCTCGGCGCCATCATCGGTGGCGCGATGTTCGGGCTGTTGGGATCGAGCATCGGCTTCGAAATCGCGGGCACCGCCGCGGGCGCGATCGCGATGCTCGGCACATGCGCTTATGTTCGCCGGCACGGAACCGCCGTGGCACTCCACGGAAGGATATGACACAAACATGACAAAAGACGCGCGCCGCGCGAGGATGGCGTAATCGGGCAGACCAAGGTGCGGTAACGCACCGACGGCCTGCTGGCTGTGCGCAAAGTCAAGTCGCTCACCAATTCGTTCTTTCCGGAATGGAATAGCGGAGTGGGCCCCCGGTACGATCACTTCCGGGGCCTTTTTCTATGCGCAGCACGCCTAAGCTCGGCATGGGTCGATGTGCTCACTCCGATGGAAGCCCGGCCGGCTCTGCCGCGGGCGCGCACACCTCGACCGTGACCTGGTGCGTGACGCGATCGTCGCAGAGATGCACGACGCCATCCTCCCGGGTGACACCGTCCACCGACACCTGCGCCGCGACCGGCTGGTCACCGCGTCCTGATTCGACCTGGACCACGGCGATCTCATACACTGTTTCCCCGAAGGTGTAGTGGATCTTGTACGTTGCCCATTCTGCGGGCAGGCACGGTGCGAAGCGCAGGCGATCACCTTCCCGCTTAACCCCGAGCAGAGACTCGACAATCAGGCGATACATCCAGCCGGCAGAGCCCGTATACCAGCTCCACCCGCCCCGTCCCGTGTGCGGTGGCGCCGCGTAGACGTCGGCGGCGATGACATACGGCTCGGCCTTGTAGATCGCCACGCCCGCGGGCGTGGACGCGTGGTTCACCGGGTTGATCATTGTTGCCAGATCCCACGCACGTTCGCGGTCACCCAGCTGCGCGAATGCCATCGCGGCCCAGATCGCCCCGTGCGTGTACTGGCCGCCATTCTCGCGTACGCCCGGCACATAGCCGCGGATGTAGCCGGGGTCTAGATTCGAATGGTCGAACGGAGGATCGAGCAGCTGGATCAATGCGTAGTCGCGGCGAACCAGGCGCTGGTCCACCGCTTTCATGGCCATGCGCACACGCTCGGTATCACCAGCGCCCGACAGCACCGACCAGCTTTGAGATACGGAATCGATCACGCACTCCGCGTTGTTCGCGGAACCGAGCACAGTACCGTCGTCGAAGTAGGCGCGGCGGTACCATTCGCCATCCCATCCGTGCAGTTCGAGGTTCCGTCGCAACACGCCGGCTCCGGCGCGACACTGACCCGCGAACGATGGATCGCCCTTGCGCTGCGCGACCTCGGCGAACTGCTGAAGGACGGTGTAAAGAAAGAAGCCGAGCCAGACGCTTTCGCCGGTGCCCTTGATGCCGACCAGGTTCATCCCGTCGTTCCAGTCGCCAGAGCCCATCAGCGGGAGTCCGCGTGGACCGAACCGCAGACCATGCCGGATCGCGCGCACGCAATGCTCGTACAGCGTCGCGGCTTCACGCGAACGACCCGGCAGGTCGTAGTACGAGTCGTCCCCATCGTCTACCGGGCGCCCCTCGAGGAAGCCCGTAGACTCATCCAGCACGTCGACGTCGCCAGTCGTATTCACATAGCGCACCGCGGCAAACGGCAGCCACAGATAGTCGTCCGAACACCGCGTGCGGACGCCCCGCCCGCTGGGCGGATGCCACCAGTGCTGCACATCGCCCTCCACGAACTGGCGGCTCGCGCATCGCAGCAGCTGTTCGCGCATCAGCGCGGGTTCCGCATGGACCAGCGCCATCGTGTCCTGGAGCTGATCGCGAAAGCCGAAGGCGCCGCCGGACTGGTAGAAGCCGCTGCGCGCCCACAGGCGGCAAGCCACGGTCTGGTAGAGCAGCCACCCGTTCGCAAGCACGTTGAGCGCCGCATCGGGTGTGGTCACCTGCACCTTGCGCAGCGTCCGTGTCCATTGCGCGCGTACCGCGTCTAATGCCTGTGCCGCTGCGGCCGCGCCCCGGAAGCGCTGCACGAGCGCGGCAGCTTCGGCGGCATTGCCTCCTGCGCCGAGACGAAAGATCGTCTCGCGCTCGTGGCCGTCGGCGATATCGAATGTCACCTGCAGCGCCGTGCAAGGATCGAGCGCCGCGCCCACCTTGCCCGACAACCGCACGCGGCCCATGGCCGCGGGATCGCCCAGGCTGCCATTGCGCCCGAGAAACTCGGTGCGATCGCCGGTGACGCCGCGCGCCGGATCGTCCACATCGAAGAACGCCACCCGGTTGGCGAACTCGGTGCTGTACGCATTGCGCGCCGTCACCGCGCCGCTCAGCACGTCGATTTCGGTGATCACATGCATCGCGGTCTTGGGCTGCAGATCACCGAGCACCCACTCCACGTACCCGGTGGCAGAGAGCTTGCGCGACCGACCCGAGTCGTTACGGACCTTCAGTACCGCAAACTTCACGGCGGCGTCGGTCGCCACGAACACCCACAGTTCGGACTCGATGCCGTCTTCGCGATGCTCGAACACCGAGTAGCCGAAGCCATGCCTCGCCACATAGAAGCCGCTGCCGCGTACCGGCAGCGCGGTCGGCGACCAGACGTGACCCGATTCCTCGTCGCGCAGGTAGTACGCCTCGCCGCTCGCATCGCTGACCGGATCGTTGTGCCATGGCGTCAAGCGAAACTCGTGCGCGTTCTCGCGCCACGTGTATGCAAGTCCGCTTTCCGATATCACTGTGCCGAAATGGTCATTGGCCAGCACATTGACCCAGGGCGCGGGCGTTGTTTGCCCCGGCGCGGTCGTTATCACGTACTCGCTGCCATCGGGCGTGAACCCGCCGAGGCCGTTGCCGAGAATGAGATCACGCATCGGCGGCCACGTGGGAATCGCTCCCCTGCGATAAGCACGCGTCGGCGCGAAGCTCGGAATCTTCACTTCCGGCGCGCCCCGCCGCATAACCTGCTCGACCAGGGTACCTCGGCGATCGGTGATGATCGCGCGCGCGACCGACTGCAGCAGGATGCGATCCTCATCGGCGATCTGCTCCGCGCGCCGCACGAAGATGCCGCCCGGGCGATCGATTACGTGCGCTTCGACGCCTGCGGCGATCAGTCCCATGATCTGGTCCTGCAGCACCTGCCGGTACCCGCCCCTGTCCTCGTTCCAGATGACGAGATCGACCGCCAGGCCCTTCAACCGCCAGTAGGCGTGCGCCTGCACCAGCCGCCGCACCAGGTCGATGCTGTCAGTGTGGCCGATCTGCAGCAGGACAATCGGGAGGTCGCCCGAGATCGCGTAGCTCCACAGGCCGGATTGCCCGCGCCGGTTACGCATGAGAACAGCACTCTCGGTCCGCAAAGACGCATTGGCGTGGATGACCGAACTCGCGAGCCTCGCGTAGAGCTGGGCGTCGGCCTCGGTGGCGTTGATCTGCCGCAGCGTCACCCAGCTGTGCGTCCACGCGAGCTCGAATACGCGGTCGGCCAGATGGCGATCTTCGTACTTGCCCACCAGCGCCAGCGCCGCATCCCGTGTATCGGCCATGCCCGACGCGATGTCGATGGTCGCGGTCTGCTGCGGCGCGAGCTTGATCCGATGCCGGATGGCCACGACCGGATCGAGCACGGAACCCTCCCCGTCGGCAAGGCGCCCGGGCTCGGTCATCGCCCGCGGCGACGCGACAGTGCGCCCCCGCCCAATGAAGGCCATCCGGTCGGTCTCGTAGGACACGCCGAGCGATTCTGCGCCGTGGACCGCCATCAGGTGGAACATCCATGGCGGGCGCTCATCGACCGATCGTGGCCGGCGCGTGCACAGGATGGCTTGTCGCGGCCGAACGATCTGCGTCTGCACGAACAGGTTGGAGAACGCCGGGTGCAGCGCGTCGGCAGCCGGCGCGGCAAGAGCCACCTCCGCGTAGCTCGTGACGTCGATGGTGCGCGCGGTCCGCGCGCGATTGGTGATGCGCAGCCGCCGGATCTCGATGTCGTCCTCCGGCGAGACGACGATCTCGGTATGCGCATCGAATTCGTTGTCGGTACGGCGAAACTCGGCCCGCGCTTCACTGAAGATGGCTTCGTAGTTCGTCGCGCGCTGGCGCGTCGGCTGGTGAGCCGTCGACCAGAACTCCCCGCTCGCGATGTCACGTATGTAGCAGAACGTACCCCAGTTGTCGCAGGTGATGTCCTCGCGCCAGCGCGTAACGGCAAGATCCTTCCAACGACTGCTGCCACCGCCGGCATTCGTGACCATCACGTGATAGCGGCCATTCGACAGGAGCTGCACTTCCGGTACCGGTGTATCGGGGCTGCGCAGCACGCGCACCGGCGTATCCGGGCCCTCGGTGGAGCTACGGATCGCGGCGCGTTCCACGGTCTGGGCGAACAGCGCCGCGCTCTTCGGCACACGCTCTTGCAGTAGCAGCAGGGTGGCCCTGAATTGCGGATCGGACTCAAAGCGCCTCTGCATGGGTCGCATGAGCAGAAGATGTGCGAGTGACAACAGGATCATGCCCTGGTGATGCGCCATGAACGACCGCACGATGGCGCCCGTCTGGCCGCGCGGCAGGCGGGCGGGCGTGTAGTCGATCGCTTCGTACATGCCGAAGTCGCCGGCGAGGCCATCGTCGGCCAGTCGCTGCAGATTCGTGCACGCTGCGACCGGGGCTACCATCATGGCCAAAGCCGACGCATACGGGGCGACGACAAGGTCCTCGGCCAGTCCGCGCTTGAGTCCGAGACCCGGGACGCCAAAAGCGCGGTACTGATAGTTGAGACTTGCATCGACGGCGTTGTAGCCGCATTCGGAAACGCCCCAGGGCAATCCGCGCTGCTTGCCGTAGGCGACCTGGCGCGCCACCATCGCGCGGCATGTCTGGTCGAGCAGCGTGTCGTCGTAGGACGGCATGACCAGCATCGGCATCAGGTACTCGAACATCGAGCCGCTCCAAGACATGAGCACCGACTCGCCGCCCACGGTCGTGAGCAGACGTCCAAGTGCGAACCAGTTCTCCTGCGGCAGTTGACCTTGCGCAATGGCAACGAAGCTCCCGAGCCGCGCTTCCGAGGCTAGCAGATCGTAATAGCTGGCATCGCGCCGGCGCTCACCAACGTTGTAGCCGATCGCGAGCAGGTGGCGCGCACCATCGTAGAGGAAGCCGTATGCCATCTGCGCCAGGTCCTCGCAGGTCGCTGCCAGCCTCTCGATCGTAACGATGCGTTCGGCGGCACGCACGCTTGTTAGCGAGATGGCTGCATGCAAGTCGGCAAGCCACGCGCGGTCCGCGGCCGGCAAATCCTGGAGCAAGCGCTGCTCGATCGCGGCTACGCGATCCTCGTCCAACGCCGCCAAACCGCGCAATGTCGGCACATCGCCCATGCCGACGAACTCCCCCAGCCCGAGCGGTGCCGCCGGCAGTGCGCTCCACGGGGCAAGAAACCCGATTTCGTCACGCAGGTTGCGCCACTGCCGCGCCAGAGCCTCAGCCCAGAACGACGGATTGCCGGCACTGGTTACCGCATCTGCGACAGGTGCTTCCTGCACGCCCGGGGCAACTGCCCCCACGTCGGCCACCACCGCAGCGACGCTTGGCTCCAGCCGCTCGAGCCAGTGCAACATCGCGCTGATCGTCGTGGGTCGTGAATCGAACACCGAATCGAGCTCTTGCTGCAAGTGGATGCATGACGCCGGAACGGTGGTGTCGATGTGTTCAACGATGATCCGCAGCGTGTCGCTCAATCCTTCGAACCACCGCAACGCAATGACGGGTTCGTCGACAAGCGCGAGCAGTCCAGGCCGCAAGGTCAGCAAGTGACCCGCAAGATTTCCGCTATCCACAGAGGACACGTAAAGGGGCGGCAGCGGATCCAACGTTAGCGTGTCGTACCAGTTGTAGAAGTGTCCCTCGTAACGCTGCATCGTCAGCAGCGTGTCGAAGGTGTTCGCCGTGCGCAGGATGAGCTCTCCGGCGGGGACGTACCCAAAATCGTTCGCAGCCAGATTGGCCAGCAACGAAAGCCCTATATTCGTCGGCGACGTACGATGCGCGATAGTGGCCACCGGCTGTTCCTGCATGTTGTCAGGTGGCAGCCAATGGTCATCCGGACCAATGAGGACTTCGAAGAACCCCCAGGTCCGGCGCGCCAGGTTGCGCAGGAACAACGCCTGCACCGCCGACAGCTGCGCTTCACGACGCGCGAGCGGACGGCTGATCCACCACGCAATGCCCGGCGAGACGAACCACAGCAGCAAGATCGGCGCGGCAACCGTCAATGCATCCGGCGCAGTGGCCGCGAGCATGCTTGCCATTGCCAGTGCAAGCATGGGGGCGATCCACATTGCCTTTATGGACGCGAAAAATTCCGAGCGCCCGCTGGTGCCGTCCAGCCGACGGCGCTCGGAGTCGTCGGCTGCCGCGGGATTCCACTCGAGCAGACCGCGGCGCGTGACCAGCATCCGCCAGGCTGTACGCGTGATGGCATCGAGACTGACCGTGGCTTCGTACGGCAGGAATGCCAGCGTTAGCAGCGTTTGTGCCGCACCGCGAATTGCCCCACTCGTGACGCCTGCAACATGCTGCCGCAACAAGACATCGTCGGGCTTGCGCGCTAGTTCGAGGAGGAATGCGCTGCCAGAAGGAAGGATCAGGACCACGCACACGACGAGCGTCCAGAGCCACGGGTGCGGAAGCATCGTCCATCCGGCCAGCAGCAACAGCGTCAGCGCCGCCGGGACGAGGCTGCGCCGCAGGTTGTCGAAGAGCTTCCACAGTGAAAGCGCCGACAAAGGATTGGGCGGTCGACGCGGCCCGGGGCCGGGGACCCGCGGTAACAGCCATCCCGCGAGTTCCCAATCGCCGCGGATCCAGCGACGACGGCGACTCATGTCGGCACGGTAGGTCGCCGGGAATTCCTCGTACAGCTCGACATCGCTCAACAGGCCCGAGCGCGCGTAGCAACCCTCTAGCAGGTCGTGACTCAGGATCCTGTTTTCGGGAAATTTGCCTCCGAGCGCGCGCTCGAACGCATCGACATCGTAGATTCCTTTGCCGATGAAGGAGCCCTCGGCGAACACGTCCTGGTACACGTCGGATACGGTTCGCGTGTACGGGTCGATGCCGGGCTCGCCACCATGCAGGCGGGCGTACCAGGAGCGGTTGGCGCCGGGGAGGCTGATGCTGACCCGCGGCTGCAGAATGCCGTAACCTTCGGACACGAGATCGCGCGAAGCGTCGGGAGCCGTGAAGCGTGCCCGGTTCAGCGGGTGGGCCATTACGCCGACGAACTGGCGCGCGGAGTCGCGAGGAAGCAACGTGTCCGTGTCGAGCGTGATCACGTAGCGGACTTCGGACAATCCCCCAGTCGCACCCACGACTGCTGAAAACAGGTTCGCGCCGCGCCCGCGCAACAGCGCATTGAGATCGCTCAGTTTGCCCCGTTTGCGCTCGTGACCCATCCACACGCGCTCCTGGGGATTCCAGCGACGGGGACGGTGAAAGAGGAAAAATGGCGAGGTAGTCGTGCCCTTGTCCGCGGTACCTGCATATTTCGCATTCAGGCTCGCGATTCCTGCGGTTGCTTCTTGCAGCAGCGCGACATCTTCCGGCAGTGTTTCTGCATCCGCATCCTGGAAGTCCGTCAGCAAGCCGAAGTGAAGGCAGGCATCGCGATTGGCAAGAAACCGGACTTCCAGCGCTTCGACCAGATCCTCGATCGCCGCCGCACCCGTGAGCAGCGTGGGCACGACCACCAGCGTACGCAAATGCGATGGCAAGCCATCGCTGTAGTCCATGCGCGGCAACGGGTGCGGGGTTACGAGCACCGTCGAGAGCCAGTTCACCATCGCCACGGCCAGTTGACTGGCCACGAGCAACAGCACAATCCCCAACGGCACCAGAATTTCGAAGGCCACACCATCGGCGCGTGCAACGGCGAGTAGCGTCCACGCCAATGCCGCCGTGATCGTGCCGATGGCCCCCAGGTAGAGTATGAGCGGCATGCGGCGCGCCGCGCGCGTCAGTGCCACAGCGAGAGACACGCGCATCGACGCGGCTCGTTCGAGCCTTCGTCGTCCCTTGTCGATCAGGTAGAAGCCGACATGGGCCGTCCGGTCGTCGTCGCCATTCCGCCCGGCCGCACCGGGGACGCCTTCGTGCGCGAGCCGGATGGCCTTGCGCGCCACTTCGCTTTCGGACAGCGGACTCCGCTTCGCGATCGCCTCGACCACATGCCGGTAGTGATCGCGGGTCGCGAAGTCCATACCGCCGTAAAGTCCCCCCGGATCCTCGCGGAGCTTCTGTTCGACGATGCTCATTGTCTCGACGAAGTCGCGCCAATCCATCGCGCCCAGGAATCGCAGGCTGACGATCGTGTTGCTGATCGACACCTGCAGCCCGGCCTGCTCCTGCGCCTCGGCGTGTACCAGCTGCTCGATGGAGAAGCCCGATTCGGACAGGCGGTGCTCGATCCAGGTGAGCGGCAAGGCCAGCGCCGCACTTTGTCCCTGCAGCCTGCGCGCGAGCTCGGCAACGAACGAACTCACCATTGGCGGATTCGAGCGCGCCATGTCGGCGATCACGAGAATCAGGTTGTTGGGATCGTGCTCGGCGACGTCGAGCATCTGGTCTGCCCATATATCGGCGCGGTTCCGGTCGACCGTACCGGCGGCGATCCGCAGGCCAACCCGTCGCAGGTTCTCGATCAGCGCAAGCCGCAGCATGATCGGGATAGCCCACAATTCGCCCAGTTTTAATGGGGCCACGGTCTGGTAGGCGGCGACGAACCGCGACAGGCCTTCGGCGTCGACTCTCCCGTCGCCATGGGCGATCGCCTCGAACGCGATGTCGTAAACCCGCGGCAAATGCGCCGAAGCCCCGTTCGCAAGGCGCGGAAGCTCGCGGCTGTAGCCTCTGGGCAAATGTCGCTTGGCGGTACGGATCTGCTCTTCGATCAGGTAGAAATTGTCGAGCAACCATTCGGCGGCGGGCGCAATCCGCCGGTTGGCGGTGAGCGCCACCGTCAGGAGCTCGCACACCTCGCTCAGCACGACTTCGTTGGCGGCCAGGCGATCGAGCAGGCGGTCCGGCGCATTTCCCGGAGCCACGCGATGCAACGCGGCCAGTGTCTTGCCGTGCCGCTCCATCTGGTCGGCACTGAAAAGCTCGGCGCGCAGGGGCGGCTCCTCGCCATCGTCCCTTCCGGGTCGGCCGGCGTGAGTGGACCGCCTCGGGAGCGCGAGCAATCGTTCGAAGATCGTGCGGTTGCCTGCGTTCAATTCGATGGACACCGTTCTGGTTTAGCCGTCTGCTGGCGATGCCTGAACCCGACGGATCGCGGACTTCTCGCACAGCGGCGCATCGACGCGCGCAGGATCGGCTTGCGAACGAAAAAACCACTGCGCTGGAAGCCGCGGAAATGATCTTGACTTCCGGCCACTTCAATGTCTGTTCGACAGCGCACATAGCCGCCCTTCCTAGCCCATGAGAAGACGATTCCGGCACAATGTCTGCCCGCACCTCACCGCCGGAGCCGGCCATGTCCATGGAGTCCGCCCGCAGGCCGCTCCCCAGACCGCGCCAGATGGTCGCCGATTTCGGCGAGCTCTACTTCGCCAACGCGGTTATCGCCTTCATCTTCGCCGCCTCGGGGCCGGTCGCGATCATCCTCGCCGTCGGCACGCGTGGTGGACTGAGCGAGTCCGACCTGTCGTCGTGGATCTTCGGCGCGTTCTTCATCAACGGACTGATCACCCTGCTGTTTTGTACGCTGTACCGGCAGCCGCTCGTCTTCTTCTGGACGATCCCTGGGACGGTGCTGGTGGGTCCGGCGCTCGTCCATCTGAGCTGGGCCGAGGTCATTGGCGCCTTCCTCGCCGCCGGCATGCTCATGCTGGTGCTGGGCCTCTCGGGGTGGGTACGGCGCGCAATGCAGGCTGTGCCGATGCCGATCGTGATGGGGATGGTGGCGGGTGTGTTCCTGCGCTTCGGCCTGGGCCTGGTGTACGCGGTGCGCGACGATTTCTGGGTCGCCGCGCCGATGATCGTCGCTTTCCTCGCGCTTGGCGCCTCGGCCGGATGGTCGCGCCGGCTGCCGCCACTGATCGGCGCGCTCTTAGTCGGCGCCGTGGCGATCGCCCTGCTCGGCAAATTCCATCCGCACGGCTGGGTGCCGCACGCGCTCGCACATCCCAACCTGTACGTACCCGCGTTCTCGTGGCGCGCGATGGCGGAACTCGTCATCCCGCTCGCGATCACCGTGCTCGTGGTGCAAAACGGCCAAGGGCTCGCGGTACTCAATGCCGCCGAACACGAGCCACCGATCAACGCGATCACGGTGGCCTGCGGCGCGGGCTCGATGCTTGCCGCGCTGTTCGGCACGGTCTCGACCTGCCTCACCGGCCCCGTCAACGCGATCATTTCGGGTTCGGGCGAGCGGCACCGGCACTACACCGCCGGACTCGCCGTGGGCGTGTTTGCGCTGGTGTTCGGGCTGTTCGCACCCGTCTTCACCTGGCTGATGCTCGCCACTCCGCCCGGGTTCATCGGCGCGCTCGCCGGCCTCGCCATGCTGCGCGTGCTCCAGACGGCATTCAATGTATCCTTCCGCGAGCGCTTCACCCTCGGCGCGCTCGTCACGTTCCTCATCACGGTGGCCGACGTGCCGATCTTCAACATCGGCGCGCCGTTCTGGGGATTGGTGATCGGCTACGCCGTGTCGCGCCTGCTCGAGCGCAAGGACTTCGGCGCGGTCGGCTCCTGAGGCGAGACAGCACCGCAGTCCGGCTTGAACGCCATCGGCAGAAGCCGGCGCGGGTGGTCTCGGCCGGCCGCTCCTGGGCCGGAAACTGTCAAACAGTTTCGACCCACCAGCAGCGGTAAGTCAACGAGTTGCACCGTCGCACAGCACCCGAAAGCCATGCGTGCCGTCGCGGGCCAACTGCTCGACCAGGCCGAACTCCCACTCAAGATAGGCGCGCATCGCCTCGGCCCCGTTGTCGACGCCTTCATAGGGCCTTCGATAGCGATCGATAAGAGGAGACGCGAGCTGCGCTTCACCCTGCTCTGTCGGGAATCCTGCCGATGTCCAACTGCGATTGCCGCCCGCCAGCACGAATACCGGCGCGGGCACGAGCGCCGTGAGCTCTGGTGACGCGTACTGCGAAATGACGCCGTCGGTGCATGTCAGCACGTATCGCCGTGCCCGCGGAATCCGCTCGATGGCCTCGGACAAGCGCGAGCGAAGCGCGAACCACGCCCGGGAAATATGCGCACGACGATAGCTTGCGCTGTCCGCAAGGTCGACCACCGCAGTGCCGTCACTTTCGCGCAACCAGTCCCGCAGGGTGTCGGGCGTGATTGCTTCGACGCGCGGCAACGGCGGCAGCTCTGGCGGGGAAGTACCGCGCTCATCGAACAGCGTCGCCTCCACGTCATCGGCGACGAAGACGTCCCACCCCATTTGCGCCAGCCAGGAAGCGGTCATGTTCGCGCGGACGCCATCGTCGTCGATCAGAACGATACGGGCGCCGCGAACGGGCGCCGCAATCTCCGTCTCCTGCACAAGTTGACCGCCGGGATAGGAACGAAAGTGACGGACGTGACCCGCTTCATACTCCTCGGGAGAGCGCACGTCGAAGCAGTACGTCGTACGGTCGACCTGCCCCCGAAAGGTTGCGATGTCCTGGAGTGACGCCCGGTTCACGCCCGCGCGGTCGGCAACGTCCCGCGCTGCGCGAGCGGAGGCCGCGCGCGTTGCGTCGAGGGCGGCGAGGTCACCCCGCCGTGTCACACCATGCTCCAGTCGCTGGCCCGCCAGCGTCCACCCGATGGTTCCGTTGCGCAACGCCACGACCGGATTGGGGAGGCCGGAATTGATGAGCGATTGGGCGCCGATGATCGAGCGCGTGCGGCCGGCGCAGTTCACGATCACGCGCGTCTGGGGACGCGGCGCCAGGGCGGGCACCCGCAGCACGAGGTCCGCACCGGGTACGCTGATGCCGCCGGGCAATGACATCGTGCGAAATTCCTCGAATCGACGCGCATCGACCACGACCACATCGGCCCGCGCCTCGATCAACGCGAGTACCTCCTCAGCGGACAACGAGGGTGTGCCGCAGGTAGCGTCTACCAGCTCACCGAATGCCTTGCTTGGCACGTTGACGTCGCGAAAGAGCTCGCCGCCGTCCGCCCGCCACGCGGCGATACCGCCCTCCAGGATCCCTACGTCGGTATAGCCGAGTTTGCGCAGGCGTTGCGCGGCGGTCTGCGCCTCCTCTCCGCCATCGTCGACCAGCACGATCTGCACCGTGCGACGTGGGAGCTTGGTCCATGCATCGAGCTCGATGCGCGCCAGCGGAAAGCTCGCCGCGAACAACGGATGGGCTTGGGCATGCTGGTCCTCCTCGCGTACGTCGAGGAGTGCGACCTCCCGACGCGCGAGCAGCGCAGCGCGGACGTCGGCATAGCGGAAATGAGGGATCGTCATCGGGCAGGTAGTCGAATTGGCGGTCGAAGCGAAAGTCTACCAAGTCACCGCACGCTCGATTCGCCGTGCTCGTCAGACCTTGCTGGCGCCAGGAGTAGCACGATCGGCCTCGCTGCATCACTCTTTGCGCTGTCCATACCCCCTAGCGCCCACGCAGATGTAGTTCTTGACTGGAACGTGATCGGGACGGAGCTACCTATCGTGGCACCGCCCGTCATGGCTCGTGTGCTCGCTACGATGCATGGCGCCATGTACGACGCGATCAACTCGATCGATCCTGGGCACCAGACCTATCGCTTCCCAGTGACTGCAACGCAGGCAGCCTCGAAGGAGGCGGCCGCGGCCACGGCCGGGCACGGCGTACTGGTGGGTCTGGTGCCGGCGCAGAAAGCGCACTTCGATACTGCATTGAGCGCCTCGCTCGCGAAAGTTGCGGACGGCCCGGCGAAAACGGACGGCATCGCAGTCGGCAATCAGTCGGCAAGCCCCACTTTCTCCAGGAATGGTACCCACCGCGGATCGCCGTGCAGCCCGCGCAGGTTCGGCAAGGCCAGAACCATGCTCATGCCCGCATCGCGCTGGGCGCGGGCCCGCTCGAGCCAGGCAAAAGCTTGATCCCGCTCGCCGCGGTACGCGAAAGCCTCCGCAATCTGAAGCGCGGCCGTGCCCGTGTAGCTTTCGATGAGTGCCTTGAGCACCGCGTTCGACTGCGTGCGCCGCCCTTGCGCGTGATAGACGTTCGCCAGCGCGAGCAGCCGGAACATGTCGTGAATCTCGAGTTTTGCGGCCTCCAGCGCCTCGTCGAGCCGACCCTGGGCGAGGCAGATGTCACTGTGATAGAAGTGCGCAAACCCACCGTGCGGACTCAACTCGAGTGATTTGCGAATCGCCACCTCCGCCTCAGCGAGCCTTCCGGCTATCCGGTAGCTTCCCGCGAGAAAGCAATGGACCGCGCCGGAAAGCGGGTCAAGTTCCACGGCCTGGCGCAGGAGCGCGATGGCTTCAGCGAACCGACCCCGTGCGTATAGGATAAATATCGTGTTCCGCATGATGCGGACGCTGTGAGGCGCGAGCTCCAGCGCCCGGGCGAACGATGCCTCGGCGCCCTTCCAATCCCACTCGTTCGAGTGACGAATCACGCCAAGTGCCTCGTGCGACTCGGCAAGATCGGGAGCCAGCTGCATGGCCTTTCCGCACGCTTCGCGGGCGAGACGGAAGCCTTCATCCTCATCCGTCCCGAGCCAACCCTGTCCGGTGCCATTGGAGTAAGCGATCGACAATCCCGCCCAAGCGAGCGGGAAGTTCGGGTCGAGCCTCAACGCTTTACGGTACGCTTCGATAGCGATTGTTAAGTCTTCCGCGGTTAGCCGGTCATTGTGAAAACTCGCCTGCAGGTAAAGCCGGTAAGCCTCCGCGTTTTGTCCGCGCCCCCGTGCCGCGGCTTCAATTTCTCCCCTGACCGCCGCGATCGCTGCCGCATCTGGCTTCTCGCCCATCAGCGCTGCGCGTAGCTCTCGGACGACCGATTGCGCGATCTCGTCCTGCACGGCGAAAATGTCCTCCAGCTGCCGGTCATACGTCGCCGACCACAGGTGCGAGTCGGTCGCGACGTGAATGAGCTGCGCACTGATCCGCACGCGGTTGCCGGCCTTACGCACGCTGCCCTCGAGGATCGTCGCCACGTTGAGCTTCTGCGCCATCGTGGGAATGTCCACTTTCGCGCCTTTGAAGCTGAACGCCGAGGTTCGGGAAGCTACGCGCAAGCCGCGAACCTTCGACAGTACGTTAAGCAACTCTTCCGCCAGGCCGTCGGCAAAATATTCGTTGGCCGCGTCATCGCTCGTGTTGACGAACGGCAGCACGGCAATCGAGGGCTTGTCCGCGAGATCCGTGACAGGCGGATTTTCGAGAGCCCGCATCGGATGCGCCAAAGTCCCCACTTCGACCTGCAGCGTGAAGCGGTAGCCCCTGCCCGCGACGGTGGCAATCGCCTCGGTACCGAGGATCTTGCGCAATGTCGACACATGCACCTGCAGGTTGTTCTCCTCGACGATGAGTCCAGGCCACGCCAAGTCGAGCAATTCTTCTTTGGAAACCAGCCGTTCGCGCCGTTCGATCAGAGCTTGCAGAATGTCGAATGCTCGCGCGCCGAGCGGAGCGGGCTGATTGTCGACCAAAAGCTGCCGCGTGTCCGGGCGAAGCTCAAAGCGACCGAATCTGTAGTTCGCCGTCACGGCAGCAGGCGCAGGAGTTGAGGAGCGATCGCGCTCAATCTACTCCATTCCAGGCAACTTCAGCGTCTAGCGCAAGCCGCCCGGATCAGTTCCTCGCATTGGTTACGTGCCTTCGATGTGGCCGCTGGCGCGTCGTTGCCTCGCTCGCGCGGTTTGTCTGTTTATAATTTCGCTGTGGTAACCGATGGCTGGCATGTTCGATTGAAGCCGGGCGGTGTCGGGTTGCACGCGCGGTGGCCCGTTCGCGGGACTGTCCGACGTCCGCATTCCCACTGTCAAGACTCGTTACCCTCGCTAAGCTGTTACGCTCGCTCGGCCGACTGTGACCGCCTGTGGCGGATCTGCACCTAAATCACCTGCAAGAAAAAGGGCAATCCATGATCTCGAGATTCATGTTCATCGCGCGTCTCGCCCTGGCCGGCGGAGTCCTCGCTGTCCTCGCGCCCTCGCTCGGCCACGCCCAGGGCGCAATCCCGCCTTCGTTGGTCACGCCCGACAAGGTCGATACGGCCATCGGGACGCTCAACTTCCACGACGGCCAGCCGAGCAAGGCGACCCTCGACCAGGTCTACGACCACCTGGACTACACGCATGCGCTGCGCGCGTTTTCCGACACGCTGCAGGGCGTCAGCATCTACGCCCTGCGCAAGGGGTTGAAGGACATCGGCGTGAAGGACAACGAGGTCATCGTCTTCTCGGAGCTGATGGACGCCAAGTCGCTGTTCCTGACCGCCAACGCCGACACGATGTACGTCATCGGCAGTCTCGACCTGACGAAGGGCCCGGTGGTAGTCGAGGTACCGCCGGAGGTGCTGGGCACGGTGCAGGATGCCTGGTTCCGCTGGGTCATCGACATGGGCCTGCCCGGCCCCGACCGCGGCGTGGGCGGCAAGTACCTGATCGTGCCGCCGGATTACAAGGGCACCCTGCCGGAAGGCGGCGGCTTCAACGTCGCCCATTCGCGGACCAACCACGGTGTCTGGTTCTTCCGCGCGTTCATCGAGAACGGCAACGACCCGAAACCGGTGGCCGAGCGCGTCCGCAAGCTGACCAAGGTCTACCCCTACGAATCCGGCGGCGTCGGCACACCGATCGCCGAATTTCTGGCCGGCAAGGCCAAGCTGGGCCGCATCACCACCCCGCCGCCGACCGTGTTTCACGAGGGCAGCGGCAAGGTGATGAACACCATCCCGCCCAACGACTGGACCTACTACGAGATGCTGAACGAGGTCGTGCAGCAGGAGCCGGCCACGTCGCTCGACCCCGAACTGATGGGGCCGATCGCCGCCATCGGCATCGTCAAGGGCAAGCCCTTCGCCCCCGACGCGCGCATGAAGAAGATCCTCACCGAGGCGCTTGCAGTCGCCAACGCGACGTCGCGCAGCCTGTTCATGAGCCCGCGCGACCGTTCCTGGTACTACTACGCCGACGGCAACTGGCAGAACATGCTGTTCTCCACCGGCCACGAGTTCGAGACGCCGATTCCGCTGATCACGAAGGATGGCGTCAAGCCCTTCCCAACCACCGGCTACCGGCAACTGGACGCGCGCCGCGCCTTCTTCTACGGTGTCACCGGCATCACGCCGGCGATGGCGATGCGGCTGCCGGACATCGGCTCGACCTACCTGTGGACCATGGTCGACGCGCAGGGCAACTATCTGGACGGCGCCAAGACCTACAAAGTCACGCTGCCGAAAGACATCCCGGCGGGGAAATTCTGGTCCTTCACCGTCTACGACACGATGACCCGTTCGATGATCGACACGCCGCAGCGTTATCCGCGCGCCGGCAGCCAGGGCTACCCGTCGCCGGCCGCGAAGCCGAGCGCCGACGGCACCACGACGGTGTACTTCGCGCCGCAGCAACCGGCCGGCGTGGAGCGCGGCAACTGGATCCAGACGATGCCCGGGAAGGGTTTCATTCCATGCCTGCGCCTGTACAGCCCGCTCGAGCCGTTCTTCGCCAAGACCTGGCGGCCAAGCGAGATCGAGTTGGTGCGGTGACGAGTTGCAGCCGACGACCGGAAAGTTAAAGTAGGTTTGGTGCACCAGCCATCTAAGGCGCAGCCGGGGACGCCTTTTGCCAGCTCGCGTCCGGGTCATACGTCTTGATGGCCCGGGCGAGCGCATCGGTATTCGGTCCCAGGCTCTTCTGGTACACGATTCCATCCTGATTGACGATGAACGTCATGACGCCGGTGTCGTCGAACTTCGCCGGCCACGCGACGAGCGCGTAACCCTCGGTCATCCGGCCGTTCTTGATGTAGCTCCTCGCCCCGCCGGGCGCGTTCGCCCCTTGCCCGGTCAGGATCTTGTACAGGTAGCCATGATACGGATGGCCGACCTTGGCATCCGCGAACTCCGCGCCCAGCGGGCTTTCCGCCTCGCCGGGAAGCGACGCCCAATACAGGCCGTCGTGCTTGCCCGGCGTCGACAGGGGACGCATCGCGTATTCGAAGACGCCGTCGCCGTTCCAGTCCGCCTGGTGATATTCCTTTTGCGCGTCCGTGTAGGCGAGCGCCACCTGGATCGCCGCCAGCTCGTTGCGGCCGATGCGGCGTATACGCATTTCCTCCGGCGCGCCCTTGATGTCGAAGTGCCAACCGGTGACGGTCTTCACGATCGGGACCGGCAGCGTCCAGCCATTCTTGCCCACGCCGAGAAACGCCTTGTCATTGCCCGCCGTCACAATCGCGTGCCCGCGCGCCCACGCCGCGAGGAAATTGGTGACGTCGTCCGGATCGGATTTGCTGCTGGGAAAATACTTCTGGTAATCGGCCCCGACCACCGCCTTGATTGCGTCGGGGTCGTGCCGCGCGATGCCGTCGACCAACGCCTCGGCCGCGGCTTCGGGCGTCGGGAAGGCCTTTTGCGCGAAAGCCAGCGGCGAGAGCAGGAGCGAAGCCGCCACCGCGACCACTTTTACGATGTGCTTTGAATTCGTCATCTTCGAGTCTTCCATGTCAACGCCGCCTTCCGCCGCCACCACCACCACCACCACCACCGCCCGCAGGCCGGCCCCCACCGCCTCCTGCCGCAGGCCGGCCGCCACCGCCTCCCGCCGCAGGCCGGGCGCCACCGCCGCTGGGGCGTTGCGCCGCCGCCTGGCTGACCCTGCCGCGATCGATCTGCGCGCCAGCGTGCGGACTGTTGGCGCCGCGCAACGCGTTGTCCCGGCTCGCGGATTGAGCGCGTTGCCGCGCGGCGTCGCGGTCGGCGTTCTGTGCCCGATTCTGCGCGGCGCTGCGGTCGACGTTCTGCGCGCGATTCTGCACGGCGCTGCGGTCGACGTTCTGCGCCCGGTTCTGCACGGCGCTTCGGTCGACGTTCTGCGCCCGGTTCTGCGCGGCGCTGCGGTCGACGTTCTGCGCCCGGTTCTGCATGGCGCTCCGGTCGACACTCTGCGCGCGGTCGCGCGCCGACCCACTGCCCGCATCGATGCCGCGGTTCTGCATCGCCTGGTTCGCCCGTTCGCGGCTCGCGTCACGGCTCGCGTCCCGGCCGCGGTACTGCTCGCGGTTACCTGACTGGTAGCGGTTCTGCAGATCCCGGCGGGTCGAATCGCCACCCCGGTATGGCGTATTGCCGCGCCGATCCGGATTGTGGTTCCAGTTCGCGTTCCTGTTGTTGCTGTCGATCCGGCGGTTGACGTTGATATTGTTGTAGCGGTTGACGTTGATGTTGACGCTGTTGTGACCCCAACCCCCGCCCCAGCGGACACCGCCCCACAGCGCATTGGTGACGCCAATGCCCACCCCCCATGCAATGCCGGTCGCGACCGGCCGCGACCACCAGAAGCCTGGCGGCGGCGGAAAGAAGAATGGCGGATACGCCACCCACGGCCACGGTCCGTACACGACCGTCGGGTTGAAGGACGGCACGAAGACCACCGACGGCTGCGCGGGCTGGATCACAATCACCTGCGCTGGTGGCGCCGCCTGCTGCACGACCACCGTCTGGGTGGCCGATGGGGGCGCGGGCTCCGGCGCCTCCATCGACACCGTGACCTGTTCGTTCGACTTGAGATTGCCTGCGGCCTGGGCCTTCTGACGAAGCCGCTGTACAGAGTTCATGACATCGTCAGGCTGTGCAAGGAACGCGTCGCCCATGTTGCGCACCCAGTCTGGCTGTCCGCCGAACGTGATGAGCACTTCGGGAAACGCAACCAGCGATGCAACCGACGGATCCCACGGCTCGTTCTCCACCATCTTCACCGCGTCGTCGCCCTTGGCGTCAGGATGCGCCTTCGACCACGCCGCGGCCGCGGCGAAATCCTCGGGATACGTCGTGGCCATCAGCAGCTGGGCCAGTAGCGAATCCGGATACAGCGCGATCTGCGCCGTGAGCTGATCGAGCTGCTCGTTGGAGAACGTCTTATCGGCGGACTGCGCCAATGCATGCATTGGCAGCGCCAGAGCGAGCACAGCGAGAAGGCGAAGCAGTGGTTTCACGATCAAAGTTTGCACAATCGTCCTCTAGAGCGGGTGTCGGTCTGCGCCCAGTGTCTGGCTCGCTCGCGCCACACCGTCCGCGGTGGAACCATGCTGGTATCGAAGCTCGGGACGAACGGTAGCACGAGTACCGCGAACTCGACCATCGAGACGCGTGGTCGGTCACTCCACCTTGATGTTGGCTTCCGCGGTGACCTTGCGCCATTTGGCGATCTCCGAAGCAGGCGAGCGTGCCTCGGTGGTCACAGCGAGCGCCCGCAACTTGCCGGCGGCGATATGTGCGTGTGACTGCAGAAGCGTCGAAAACAGCATTTCGATCTGCCCGCCGATCACATCCTGCATCGCTGGGGCGCCGCCCTTATATGGAATATGCGTAAGCTCTATGTTCGCCTGTGTAGCGAATAACGCGGCCGCGAGGTGGCTCAAACCGCCGATTCCGGAAGAGCCATAGTTGAGATGGCTCGATCCTGCCTTCCGTCGCGATGAGGTCGGCCACCGACCTGACCGGAAGCCCGGAATTGACCACCAGGACGTACGGCTGCGTGGTCGTCTGGGTGATCGGTGCAAAATCTCTGATGAGATCGTACGGCAGGTCTTTGTACAGGCTGGCGTTGACTGAATGGCTCGCGGAAATCACGGTCAGCGTGTAGCCGTCGGGCGGCGACTTGGCCGCAATGTCGAGCCCTATGGTTCCATTGGCGACCCGCCCTGTTTTCCACGACGACAGGTTGACTCCATGCCTCGCTGAGTGCTTGCCCAATTGCGCGTGCGGTGAGGTCGGCGCCACCACCTGCTGCGAAAGGCACGATCAAACGAATGGGCCGGGACGGATAGGCTTGGGCGGGATCGCGCTGGGCCGGCGCCGGAGTACTCGCGACGACACCTGCCATCGCGATTGCCAATACGGCCAACCAGTGCGTGCGGGACCACATGTGATCACTGCCTTCGGTGTTCGGCGGTGGGCTCGATGCGGCTCACGGCGAACGGAGACAGCACGGGCTGCAGGCGCCAATCGGCATCGGCTGGCGGCGGGTACGGCTTGGCGAGAATCAGGTGCGGCGACACCTTGTCGAAGAGCTTGAACTCGAGCCAGGCCGCCTGCAATTCGCGCAGGCTGGCAGCATTGCGCTGGGCCATCTCCGGATCGCGCTGCCTCTGCGCGGCATGAATCCGGAACGTGGACAGGCTCTCCGTCAGATAGACGGCATCGCCCTTCAGCAACAGCGCAGTCCACATGACCATGTCGATGACGCCAAGCCCGCGCGTGCCGTTGAAACGAAAATAGTCGGGTGCCTGGTCGAGCAGGTCCGCCTTGCGAAAGAGCGCGGTCGTGGGTTCGCCCACCATGTTGAGTCCGGCCATGAGCATGGCGTTGGCCAGCGTGTAGCCGGCGATCGTGGCATCTGCGGCGACGATCGGCAGCGTCGCCGGCTGGTCGTCCAGAGCGTTGTTGTTCTCGTCGAGGCGCCGGCGGTGCGACGTGGCTAGCGCAATGTCGGGCGCGCGGCGGAATGCGTCCAGCAGCGACGCCACGCAGGCAGGCGCCAGGAGGTCGTCGTCACAAAGAAACTTGATGAACTCACCGCGTGCGTTCTCGAAGCACTTGGTGAAGTTGCCGCGCCCGTGCAGGCGAACTGCATTTCGCAGGTAACGAACCTCCCGTCGGCGCGCGTGCGCTAGCGTCAAGGCCTCGATCTCCCTGCCTTCGGAATCGTCGCATACGACAATCTCCAGATTGGCATAGGTTTGGGCGACCGCGCTGTCGAGGCAGGCGGCGAAAAAACGCGGTGAATAGGCGGGAATGACGATCGACACCAGGGGATCGCGGCTGACGCCGCGATCGCGCTTGGTGTATTCCAGCGTGAACGCGTGTCCGTTGCGTGCCGGCAACTTCGCCAGCGCATTGCGGCAGGCATCCGCAACCTGCGCGGCGCTCGTCGCCTCGAGCCCGGTCAGGGCAGCCGCATGCGCAATATCCGCCAGGCAACGGTTCGCGGCCTCCGCGTTGAGCCCGGGATTCGCCACGCAGAGCTCAAGCAGGCCACCCGGCTTCAGCACCCGCCGGCACTCGAGCAGAAATTGAACGCAGGTCTCAGGCCGTAGCGTGGCAATGAACGGCCCGCAAGTCATGACGTCGACGCTGCGGTCCTCGAACGGCAGATCGTCGCGCGGGTCCAGTGGCAGATCCGCGTCATCCCCGCCGTGCATGTTCAGCCAGCCGTGCCCCGAATGCCCGGGATCACCGACACAGACGAGGAGTCCGGCATCGCCGTTCACCGCGCGCACCTCCACACGCCGTCGCGCTCGAGCATTGCGACCTTGCGTGGGTCGGCGGCGCGTCCCACGACTGTTTCGAAGGCCTCGACCGCCTCCGGACCTGGCGTAGGACCGGAAGGAACGGGGCGCCCAGTGAAATGCTCGACCGCCGCGCCGACCTCGTCGAATCCGAGCAACCAGCGTTCGAAAGTGGCACCGGTGAATCTCCCGTTGAATTCGTGGAGCAGCAGTGGTCCGCCAGGCGCGCGCTGGCACTGGATATTGAGCGGACCTCGCCAGCCCGCCGTTGCAAACACCTCCGCGCACCGGGCGCCGATTGCCGCTGCTGCCGGGTCGGTATCCAGACCGACCCACTTCGATCGGCGCCGGTCGCTGACAATGCGAATTGACATCACGTGCGCGACCCTTCCGTCCGGCGCGATCAGCGCCTGGATCGAGTGCCTCGGGCCCTGAAACGTGTGGTGAAGCGGGATGCCACGGGTCTCGATCGTCTCGAGGTAATCGGCGATGGCCTGGGGATCTCCGAGGAACTGCTGGATCACATAAGCGTCAAGGTCCAGCGTCCGGCGAACCTGGGCTTCGTTCCAGAGCATGTGCACATCGAGCGACGCATAGCCGCGGCGCGGCTTCGCCACGAGCGGGAAACCATGCCGCGCGACAAACGCCGCGCGCTCGTCGTCGCTGCACCGAATGATCGAAGCCGCGAAGGGAAGTTCGTGGCGGGCACTGAACTCGGCGCTGAGCCACTTATCGCTGATGACACCAGCCACCGCGGCGCTGCCGCAAAGCAGGCGGTGCGCAAGCGCGGGTCGCCGATCCCGCAGCGACGCGAGAAATTCGACGTCGTCGTCGCGGCAGGGTATGACCAGGTCCACACTCTCGCGGTCCATGATGTCGAGCAGCGCGCGCTCGAATGCATCGACGTCTACGGCGGTGGGTGGCACCCGGTAAACAACATCGAAGTCGAAGAGCGCAGGCTCGTTCGCCACACTCGACGTGGCCATGAGCACGAGCCCGTCGCGTCGGTGGTTGAGCGCGTTCAGCACATTCTGACCGACCCGCGTTCCGACCGAGAGCACGAGTAGACGAAGGGCCTTCATGAGGGAGACCTCTCAGCAACCGGAATCGCTGGGCGCCAATGCAGACGGCAGACTGGTTGTGTAGCGAGGGCAAGTCAATGTTAGCCCCGGAGTGTACCCGGGAGGCCACGGCGACGCGACGTAAAGGCACTCACCGACGCTGGCCGATGAGCCCTTTATTAGCTCCCGCGATAGCTCTTTCTGTCCGGGCGCACCCGCTATACTTTCCTCCGGTGCTCGCCGCTAGGTCGTCGGAGACGACATCGCCGTCGGCACGGCCTTGATAACGTGACAACCTCACGCTGCCCGCAGCGAAGCGCCAATGCTTGCTACACAATGCCTGATTCATCGCGCCAGCAGCATCACGACCCAACGCGCACGCGCATCACTTTTTTGTCGTATTCGGCTTCGTCGGCTTTGGTGATCTCGCTGCCGTCCCGATCGTATACGCGACCCCCGTTTCTGCGGCACGCGTTACGCGCATTTTGGCACGGACCCATCTCGGTATGACGGCGGCAAAGATCGGCGACCTTTTCCTCAAGTTCGATCTTCGCGAAGGTCCGATCTTTTCCACTACCCGTGGCGCAAACGTAGACAGCACCCGACGGAATCGAAGCGATGTCCAACTTGTCGGCGATGGCCGGCTTAGTTGATCCCGGTGACGGCGCTCAGGCTCAACAGTAACACCAACCGTTGTGAGGCGGATCTCATTGAATCTTGACTCCGAGACCGACGCAGATCGCGAGTAACGCGAATGCGACAGCTCCGATTCTTGAAGTCCCACTGGTTTTCACAGTAACCTCCACGCGGCAAGTGGACGGATTTGTGATTCGACGCTGCACCGGCGTCGCAGTGATTATAGCCATTCTTAGAGCGTAGACAATTTCGCGAGCCGAGACGCAATGCTCTTCCTGGCAAAGGAATGCAGCATGTTTGCATCAACTGGTAGTCGGAGCGGCTGTACACTAACGCACTTGGCGCGGCATCATGCCCGCTTGCATATGTGGCGCAACGAACCGGAGCCATAGTCATGCAACTATCGTGCGGAGCAGCACGCGTTTTCCTCCCATCAGCAGTGTGCTTGGTGCTGACCGCTTGGCTCACGCTTGGCCCGGCCACGCCTGCCTCTGCGCAGCAAGGCCAGGGCACGGCTGCGGCACCGAAAGCGGAAGGCGGCGCGGTAACGGTGTTCCAGAACGTCCGCATTTTCGACGGCAAGAGCGGACTGCTGTCTGCGCCGTCCCACGTGCTCGTTCGTGGAAACAGCATCGAGCGGATCTCCGCCACACCGATTGCCACCGATCGCAGAGCCGACACCGTACTGATCGATGGCGCCGGGCGCACGCTCATGCCGGGATTGATCGACAACCATTGGCACACGATGCTCGTGCGGCCGACACCTGCCATGGCGATGGCCTCGGACATTGGCTACACCACCCTTCTCGCCGCGGCCGAAGCCACGGCCACGCTGATGCGTGGATTCACGACCGTCCGCGACCTCGGCGGACCCTCGTTCTCGCTCAAGCGCGCCATCGACGAGGGGCTCGTCGTGGGGCCGCGCATCTTCCCCTCGGGCGCGATCCTTACGGTTACCGGCGGCCATGGAGATTTTCGCCAGCACATCGAGCTGCCGCGCGTGATCGGCGGTCCGCCCGCTCGCCAGGAGGCGATGGGGGCCAGCATGGTGACCGACAGCCCCGACGAGGTGCGGGTCCGTTCGCGCGAGCAGCTCATGCAGGGTGCTTCCCAGATCAAGCTCACGGGAGGAGGCGGCGTCGCGTCTCCTCACAGCCCGCTCGACGTTGCGACGTTCACGACACCTGAACTTCGCGCCGCGGTCGAGGCTGCCGAGAACTGGGGTACCTACGTCAGCGTCCACGCGTACACGCCGGAGACGATGCGGCGGTCGGTCGAGGCGGGCGTGAAGGTCATCGAGCACGGCCATCTCATGGACGAGCCCACGGCCCGGCTGTTGGCCGAACACGGAACCTGGCTCAGCATCCAGCCGTTTCCGCCGCAAGGTGCTGATGCCTTTCCGCCCGGCTCCGACGAGAGGCTGAAGTTCCAGGAAGTGCTTACCGGCATGGACGCCGCTTACAATCTTGCGAAGAAGTACAGGATCAAGACAGCGTTCGGCACCGACGTCCTCTTCTCCCAAGCGCTGGCCGAGCGGCAGGGAGAGATCCTTGCCAGCCTGACCCGCTGGTACACGCCCGCGGAAGTGCTCGTGATGGCCACCGGGACCAACGCCGAACTGCTCGCGCTCTCCGGCAAGCGCAGCCCCTACCGAGGCAAGCTCGGCGTGGTCGAGGAAGGCGCGCTGGCCGACCTCTTGCTCGTCGACGGCAACCCGATCGAGAACATGCAGCTCATCGCCGACCCGGCGCGCAACTTCGTGGTCATCATGAAGAACGGGAAAGTCTACAAAAACATGCTTTCCAGGTAGCGCGCGCGGCGCGTCGTGACATGACGCGACTATCCCCTTCGTCCTGTGCGCAGGTCCCGCCAGCCTTCGCAAAGCTCTGCGTTGCCCATTCGCTCGCGGCACCGGCAGGATTCTCCGCTTCGCCTTCAGTTCCCTGCGCTGCGCAAATTCGGCGGCGGCCGATGAAGCGCCTCGAATGGGACGTGTCCTCACCCCACCGGTGGCGGATTGCGCGCAGCGAACGTGCGGCGCTGATGCCAGTACGGGTATGCCGGCCGAACTGCACTCGCCTTGTCGAGGCTGGCGATCTGCTCGGAACTGAGCTTCAGATCTGCTGCAGCCAGGTTGTCCTTCAGCTGCTCGACGTTCCGCGCCCCGATCACGATCGACGAAATCGTCGGCCGGCTGAGGAGCCACGCGAGAGCGACGCGCGGAATCGACACGCCTGTCTCGCCGGATATCGCTTCGAGCGCATCAGTGATCTTGTGCAAGTGCTCTTCTGGAACCTCCCAGCTGGCGTCCGTGCCGGACCGGCTGCCTGCAGGTGCCGGCTTGTTGCGTCCTACTTTGCCGCTGAGCTTGGCGCCCGCTAGCGGACTCCAGACGAGCGTTCCGACATTCTGGTCCAGTCCGAGCGGCATCAGCTCCCACTCGAAGTCGCGGTCGGTGAGCGCGTAGTAGACCTGATGCGTCACAGGCCGGGGCAAGGAGTGCCGGTCCGCAAGACCCAGCATTTTCATCAAGTGCCAGCCGGAGTAGTTGGATACTCCGAAATAGCGGATCTTCCCCGCGCGCGTGAGGTCGTCGAGCGCATGCAGCATTTCCTCGACCGGCGTATGCGCGTCGAATGAATGCAGCTGGTACAGGTCGATGTAATCGGTGCCGAGGCGCCGCAAGCTGGCCTCGCAGCAATCGATGATCCGCGCGCGCGAGGTGCCCTGGTCGTTGGGACCGTCGCCCATGCCCATGCCGACCTTCGTTGCCAATAGGACTTTGTCGCGCCGCCCCTCCACCGCCTTGCCGAGGATCTCCTCCGACAGTCCGCGCGAATACGCATCGGCCGTGTCGAACATGTTGCAGCCCATGTCCAGAGACGCGTCGACCAGCGACGTGGCTTCCGCGACGTCGGTGGTGCCCCATTTCTTGAAGAATTCGCTACCGCCCCCGAACGTCGCCGTGCCCAGTGTCAAGGCCGGGACTTTGAGCCCCGAACCGCCAAGATTGCGATACTGCATGATTGGTCTCTCCCGAAAATCGCATTGTCTCGCGGATCCATCGGAACCGGATGATCGGACTTTACCCGCGCATCGGGCGCGTTTTGCGGCGAAATGCAGGTACCGGCTGACGCAATACCGCCGCGCCGCTTGGGCAAGCCCAAGCCCCGGAATACCAGGCGCGCCACGTCATTGGTGAATGTCGCCGGCACGCGACCGCGCGACATCCGCCGCATGGCTTCGTGCAGCGTGCCCACCACCAGGTCGCGCGCGGCCGCAATCGTCCGGACCGCGCTTGCCATAGCCGAAGCGGTC
Source organism: uncultured beta proteobacterium (assembly GCA_963756765.1). Classification (GTDB taxonomy): domain Bacteria; phylum Pseudomonadota; class Gammaproteobacteria; order Burkholderiales; family Casimicrobiaceae; genus VBCG01. The sequence continues at coordinate 76,755 of CAVWPC010000006.1, forward strand.
GAGCAGCGCGTTGGCGGCGGCGGGATCGCGGCGCGTCTTTGCCGACCATGTCGAGACCGGTCAGCTCATTGCCCTCCTCGCGGCGATCGGCTTTGCGGGCTCGACCACTCTCGTCAAGCAGCTGACGAGGACAGACAATGTGGTGTCGATCATCTTCTGGATGCTGGTCATCCAATCGGTGCTGGGCGCGATCCCGGCAGCGATCATGTCGCAAAACCCACCGGCTGCGGCCTGGCCATGGCTGGGTTTAATCGCCATTTGCGGCACCTATTCACATTTCTGCATGGCGCACGCGCTGCGGCACGCGGACGCAACCACCGATCGTGCCGATTGATTTCCTTCGCGTTCCGCTGACCGCAATTGCGACGTGGCTGGTGTTCTCCGAGCGCTTCGACACTTTCAAGATCGTCGGCGCCGCGGTCATTCTTGGCGGTAACCTTCTCAACCTTGTGCGCAGCCCCTCCCAGCCGGCGGAGCCGCGTCGGGACGCATCGCTTCGCGAAGTGCTGGACTAAGGCGTCACATCACGGATACCGCGCTCCACACATCTCGCGTCGGCTCAGGACGTCTTGCTCGTGCGAAAGCCGAACGGCAAGTACACGGGACAGAACCGGACGAAGCCCGTCACGAGCAAAACGACTCCTATCCATCCCCAAGGGCCAATGGTGCCGGCCAGCGTGGCCGCGATGAGCGCGACACCCAGGACGATGCGGAGCACACGATCGACTCCTCCAACATTGGTGACCATGACGCACCTCTCTCGCTGTTGACAGGTCTGCATGATGGAACTTCCGTGCGCGGAGTTCCATGACGAAGATCAAAGGATGGCTCGATACCGGCATGGAATATGCGAGTGGTTCCGCGGCCAAAGAAATGGGAGTCACCGAACGCCGGCGGGAGGTAGTAGCGGCACACGGGGGACGTGCCGCCTTGCGGCGCGGCGTACGCGTGGAACGAATAGCCGGTACGGGACCATTTGGTAGGTGTGTTGCCCGCATCGAGATTGGCCTCCTCGGCCGCACTCCAGGTGATGAAGTAGTGATCGAGCGTCGCGTTGTAGTACTCGACTACGTCGACTGGGATAACGGCACCACCGACTCCAGTCAGCGAATAGGACAGCGTCACGTAGCCAGGATCCCCGCCTGGGGGGTGTCCCCGAAACGTGATCTCGGCTGCGCGTGGCCCGTTGGCGCCGGGCGTGAATGCAATTGTCGTAGCGCAGCCATCGTTGTTCACATACGGGTAACCCAACACGCAGTCGGACGTCATCGAGAAGTCGGCAGCGTTCTTGCCATAGATCTCTATGCCTTCGAGGATCAGGGCAAAGCGCTCCGGATCGGTGATCGTGAGGATCTGCGGCGCAGAAGTGGTGCCGACGGGTTGGTGATCGAAGTCGATCCAGGGCGGGGTTGCGAAGACACCTCGCTCGATGTCCGAGCTGGGCGTACCGCTCAATGAGACGGCTACCGGCCCGGCAACGGAGTCGGACTGGATGGTGAGCGTCGCAGAGCTCCGAAAACTGAGCGCGCCCGTGACGTCCAGTCGACACCGCCCGCCAGGAACGAGTACGGGTGCGACAACGCAGGGACCACCCACGCGTTAGTCGAACTGGACAATGAGCCGCGGCGTCCGTCAATTGATCCCGATCGCCCGGCATGAAATCGTTGGCCTACGCCGTCGCCTATAATTCCTGAGGTATCGTCGTTCCCAGGCCACACGCGCGAGCGCATGTACCGGGCAATGTTCATGTGACCCTGTCGCGGCGGCAAAAGGAGTCCTGTTGGACAAGGTACAGACGATCGTCGTCGTTGCCGTGGCGTACGTTGCGCTGGGCGCGTTCTCCGCGTTTTTCGCCTATTCGGACCAGGACGCTTGGAGTGTGTGGCTCACCAGCGGCCTGGGGCTCGGCCTGGTGCTGGGCCGGGCCCGGGCCGACTGGATTCCCGTGCTCGCCGGCGCCTTCCTCGGCGCGCTGATCTTCGAACCGCTGGTGGGTTCGTCCCTGGGCGAATCTTTCGTCTTTGCGTTCATCGAAGTCTTCGTGACCGTGGTCGGCGGCCTGGTGGCGGCGAGGATTTCGGCGACGCCGCTGCGCTTCGAATCGCCGCGCGATGTCGGCGCGGTCATCGCCGGGGCGTTCGCGCTGGCGCTCTCGGGCGCCGTACTGGTCGGCGCGTGGGACTACTTCACGGGACGGGGCGAAGCCTGGCGAACGTTCCGCGTCTGGCTGGTGGGGAATTTCGCCGCCATCCTGCTGCTCGCGCCCTTTATCGCGGCGTGGGCGCAGTTGCAGTTCAAGCGTCCGGTCGCCCGCACGCTGCTTTCGCTCGCCGGCGGCGTGGTGGCCTGTGCGCTGTTCGTGCTTTGCGTCCGGGCGCTCTTCGGCACCCCCGGTGGCCGCGATCCCGGTTGGCTTGCGGTGGGTCTGGCTGCTCTTTCGGTCCTGCTTTTCGTTCTCGTCGCGCTGCTGTGGGGCGCCCGCGGCGCGACGCTGGCAGCGCTGGTCGCGGCGATGATGGCGATCACGCAGACCGTGCGGGGGTTCGGTCCCTTCACCGGCAGCGACGAACCCTTCGGCGACGCTGTCCTCAACGCCCAGGTCTACGCGGTCGCGCTCTCGATGGCCGGGCTGCTGCTGGCGACGGTCGTCGAACGCCGGCGCCTGGCGAAGGTGCGATCACCAGGCTGAGGTCAGATGATGCGCTTGCGCACCTGCGTCACCACGACTTCGGCGATCACCACCACTGCCAGGATCGCCAGCAGGATCAACGCGACCCGATCCCACTGGAACAGGTTAAGGGCAGAGTCGAGCGCCATGCCGATGCCCCCCGCGCCGACCAGGCCGAGCACGGCGGACTCGCGCACGTTGATGTCCCAGCGGAACAGCGCGATCGACCAAAACGCCGGCTGCACCTGCGGCCAGTAGCCGAAGGTCATCCGCGACATCCACGGCGCGCCCGCCGCGGTGAGCGCCTCGACCGGGCCCGGCTGTGTCTCCTCGAGCGCCTCGCCGAACAGCTTGCCGACAAAACCGATGGAGCGAAACGCGATCGCGAGCGTGCCGGCGAGCGCGCCCGGCCCGAAGATACCGACGAACAGCAGCGCCCACACCAGCGAGTTGACCGACCGCGACGACACGAGGATCAGCTTGGCGAAAAGGTTGAGCGGTGTGAACGGCACCAGGTTGTGCGCAGCCAGCACGCCCACCGGCAGCGCCATCACGAGGGCCAGAAGCGTGCCGAGCGAGGCGATGTGGATGGTCTCCATCAGCGCCGCGTGCACGGTATCCTGGTAGTGCGGCCAGTCGATGGGCCACATTCGGGTGAGCAGGTCCACCACCTGCTCCGGTGCGTCGTACAGGAACTCGGGGATCACCTCGACCGAACGCACCGACGCGACGATCGCCGCGACGATGACCAGGTACACGACGAAGCGCGCGAGGCGTTCGCCCGCCGTGAAGCGCCGCCAGATGCGGTCGGCGACCGGAGCGCCCGCAGCGGTCAGGGCCTCCGCCATCAGTCATCCTCCAGGTGCCGCTCGCGTGGCACGCCCCCGTGGCGTCGGAAGAGATCCGCGAGCGTGGCGTTCTGCAGGAAGATCGCGCGGACCGCCGTCGCGAGCACCTCGCCGAGCATGATCAGCGCGATGATGGCGATAAGGATCGCGCAGACGAAGTCGTAGTCGAAGCGCTGGAAGGCGGCGAAGAGCGTCCCGCCGATGCCTCCGGCGCCGACGATGCCGACCATCGTGGAGTTGCGCAGATTGGAGTCCAGCTGATAGGTAGCGAAGCCGATGAAGCGCGAGAACACCTGCGGCAGCACGCCAAACGCCAGCATCGACGGGAACGGCGCGCCAGTGGCGCGCACCGCTTCCACCTGCTTGAGCGAAATTTCCTCGATGGCCTCGGTGAAGAGCTTGCCTATGAACCCGATCGACGCGACCGTGAGCGCAAGTATGCCGGCCAGCGCACCGAAACCCACGGCCTTCACGAACAGGATCGCGACGATCACCGGATGGAACGAACGTGCCATCACGATGACGACGCGCGCGGGCCACGACACCCAGGGTGGCATCAGGTTGCGCGCGCCGGCCAGTCCGACGGGCAGCGCGAGCACGATGCCGAGCGTGGTGGCTAGTACCGCGATCTCGAGGCTCTCGAGCAGGCCCTTGAGCAGCAACTCCCAACGCGTGAAGTCGGGAGGGAACAGGCGCGTAAAGAAGCGGCCCGCATTGTGCAAGCCAATCTCTACACGCTCCCACGAAAGCTCCATTTGCGCGGACGCGTAGATCACGTACACGATCAGCGCCACTACCGCTACGCGCGGCCACACGCTGCGCTGGAAGGGATCGGAAGGAAGCGTGTTCGTTACTGCAGCCAATTCTCGCCGCCGTAGATCTGCTTCAGCATGTCGTGGCCGAGTTCGGCAGGGGGGCCATCGAAGATCACCCGTCCCCCCGACATGCCCACGATGCGGTCGGCAAAGCGCTTGGCAAGGTCCACGTCGTGCATGTTGATCAGCACCGGAATCTCCCGCGCGCGCCCGACGTCGGCAAGCAGTTCCATGATCTCGACCGAAGTCTTGGGATCGAGCGACGAGGTGGGTTCGTCGGCGAGCAGCAGCTTGGGCTCCTGCATCACCGCGCGAGCGATGCCCACGCGCTGCCGCTGCCCGCCGGACAAAGCATCGGCGCGGCGATGGGCGTAGCCCGCCAGTCCCACCAAGTCCAGCAGCTCGAACGCCTTGCGGATGTCCGCGGGCGGAAACTTGCGCCGCCATGCGCGCCACGACGACACATAGCCCAGCCGCCCCGACAGCAGGTTCTCCATCACCGTCAGCCGCTCCACGAGGTTGTACTCCTGGAACACCATGCCGATGTGCCGTCGGGCTTGTCGCAGGTCAGTGCCATTCAGCCTGGCGAGATCCCGTCCCTCGAACAGGATCTCGCCGGCGGTAGGCTCTACCAGCCGGTTGATGCAGCGGATGAGCGTGCTTTTGCCTGTGCCCGAGGGACCGATGATGGCGGTGATCCCCCGCGCCCCGATCTCGAGATCGATGTCGGTGAGAACCGGCTTGCCGGCGACATACGACTTCGAGAGGTGGCGGAGCGCGAGCATCAACCCTTCTTCTTCGCCGCGGCCTCGGCCTCGCGCTTGGTTTCCTTCTCGTAGGTGCTCTTGTCGAACGACTGGCCCGAGCCCTTGGCCACCGCGCGCACCACTTCCCAGGTCGTCTGGAAGTTGACCGGGAAGAAGCGGTCGGCGCCGTCGAACGCCTTCACCATTTCCGGCGGGAAGCGGTATTCGTAGAAACAGGTGAGCATCTTGTCGACGAGCTTCGGCTCGAGGTCGTGCGCATAAGCGAACGACGACGTCGGGAACTTCTGGCTTCGATAGATCACGCGGAAGTCTGCTTCCTTGATCTGGCCGCGCACGGCCATTCGATGGAACACGTCCGAGGCGACCGCCGCGCCGTCATAGTCGCCGCTGTTGACGCCCATCACCGACTGGTCGTGCTTGCCGGAGAAGAGTGGCTTGTAATCCTTGTCCGGGGCGAGCCCTTCACCGGGAAACAGCGCGAGCGGCGCCAGATGACCGGAGTTGGACGACGGCGACGTGTGCGCGAACTTCTTGCCCTTGAGATCGGAGAGCTTCTGGTACGGGGAATTCGCCTTCACGATCACGATCAGGTTGTAGCCCTGGAACTCCTTCGAGTTGCCCTTGACCGCGAACGGCACCGCGCCGGCAAGGTTCACCGCGAATGCCGTGGGTCCCGTGGAAAAACCGCCCACGTGCAGGCGCCCGGAGCGCATCGCTTCGATTTCCGCCGCATTGTTCTGCACCTGGTAGAACACTACGCGCTTGTCGAGGCACTTCGACAGGTGCGTAGTGAACGGCTTGAAGATGTTCTCGTACACAGCGGGGTCTTCCACCGGCGTGTAGGTGAACACGATCGTCGACGGGTTCTTCCACTTCTTGGGATCGGTGGGCGCGTCGGCGACGAGATCCTTGTTCGCGTCGCAGTACATGGCATCGAGTTCGCCGCGGTTGGCGCAGGTCTGCGCGAACGCGGGCACGGACAACGCCGCTACGGTCACACAGGCGGCGAGCAGGGACAGCAGGGCAACGGGACGCTTCATGGTTCCTCCATCGGGCAACGGTCGGTGCTGCATTGGGGTTTCGTCGACTCCGCTGCCTGCACCGTCCACGGGCCTTTGGGTGCCTCGCGGACGGTTCTGGCAGCGTATTGTCACAAAACTGTAACACTCGCCGGGTTCCGGCGCACGAACCGTCCGTGAATCAGGTCCCCAGATCCGCGGCGAGCCTCTTGAAATCAGGGGACTCCAGCAACCGCTTTCGCGCGACCGCACGCAAGCGGTCGACGGTCGCGGCGTCGAGGGTTAACGCGGTGGGAATGGTCTGGAAGCTGTCGCGCTCGTTATCGTCGGCGATGCCCTGCAGCGAAATATCGATGAAATAGAACTGCGGGCCTTCCCCGCCCGCCGCACTCGCCCCGCCCACCGCACCGCTCGTGCCCTGGCGCGCCTTCCTCACGTCGTTGCGCCACCCATCAAAACTGGCGCGCAGTTGCTCGGCCACCTCGGAGGAATGTGCCGAACCTGGCAACTTGAGCGCGTTCAGCGTCTGGAGGAAGCTCGGCGTGTTGGCGTTCTGATCGATCGCATGGTTGGAGGCGGTCTCGGCGTTGACCGAGATAAAAACCACATGGGAAACGTCACGGTAGCCGAGGGCTTCCACCAGCTCGAAGAACCCGCCCTGCTCGACCGCGAAATCGCCCGCCACGCGCAACCCCAGGTTGTCGATCAGGCCGCCGTCGACCAGGTGCACGTGCGGTCGTCGCGAACGCTCAAGGTAGGTGCGGGCTTCTTCAAGACGGACGACGCGAGCCGGCGTGGTCGCCTCGCTCCTCGCGGCGATCCCCGGCAGCGACACCGGGCCGCAGGAGCCGGCGAAGTTGTCGAGCGTGATCGCGCCAAAGAAAGGGGGAAGCGCTGCGGACGCGGCGACCGCGCGCGCGACCGACACGCTGCCCAGGTCCGAGCAGAGTAGGTCGAATTGCCCTTGCGTAAATGGAAACCGCGCACCCGTCGCCAAAGCGGAAGCGTTGATCACCACGTATGGCCGCATGCTGCCGCGCGCAAGGTCGCTGTAGGTTGCGCCTTCGAAAAGTTCCCGATCGAAGTATTCGGCGAGGAGTTCACCGCGCGAGAATTGGGGTTGGGCGAGCCGTGGCAGATTGGCGAGGACCTCCGCGCGGATCTGGCGTTCCACATCGCGCTTCAGGAAGCGGGACTCGAAATCGCGGAAGAGTCCTTCCCGATGGACCGCGTAGTAACCGGCGACGATGCTGCCGCCGGACACCGCATTGATGACGTCGACCTCGTCGAGCAAAGTGCGGCTTCGGCCTCCGATTTTCAGTTTCACGTCCCGCAGCGCTTCCATCGTTCCGAACGCCAGCGCCGCCGCGCGCGTGCCGCCGCCCGACAAGGTCAGGATGACCAATACATCGCCGGGGTTGTCGGGATCGGCCTTGACCCGCTGGAGTCGGTAGCCTTTGGTGAGATCCTGGGCAGCGATTGGCGCATTGGCCGGACGCGGGGCGTCACAACCGGCCAGCGCGATAACGCCGGTGAGGATCCACGCGAAACATCGGGTGACACGCTTCACGTCGAGTACACAGCGCATGAGGGCGAGCGAGTCGCTGGTTCCGGGACCGTAGATGGACACTATACGTTGGTTTATGCGCGCGATCAGGCGCGCTGGGTTCCGCGACTTGTGCTTTCGCTTCCGATGCTGCTGCTGCATGGGCGACAACTCGCAGCTCAATTTCCTCGCTAACCCGCATCCGGTGCGCGCCCCCAAAGCCTGGTATCCACGTTTCACGCTACGACGAGATTCAGCAGCCTGTCCTGCACATGGATGACCTTGCGGAGGGTGCCGCCACTTAAATGACGGCTAACGCGTTCGTCGGCGAGTGCGGCCGCCTGCACCTCGGCCTGCCCGGCGCCGCGTGGCAGTTCGAGCGTGGCGCGCAACTTGCCGTTCACCTGCACCGCCACCGTGACGAAGTTCCCAGTGCATAGCGCCGCGTCGTACGACGGCCACGGCGCATACGCCAGCGACTCGCCATGGCCGAGTCGCTGCCAGAGTTCTTCACCCAAGTGCGGCGCGAACGGCGCCAGCGCCAGCAAAAACGGTTCGAGCACGACGCGCGGCCGTGCCGACTGCTTCATGATCTCGTTCACGAACACCATCATTTGCGATATCGCCGTGTTGAACTTTAGCGCTTCGACATCTTCGGTGACCTTGGCGATCGTCTGATGCAGGATGCGCAGCAAGTCCTTCGACGGCTCATCGGCCGTCGCGGCCAGCGAACCGTCTTCGTTGATGAATAGCCGCCAGACACGGTCGAGGAAGCGCGAGATACCTTCGACGCTCTTGGAACTCCACGGCTTCATCGCCTCCAGCGGACCCATGAACATCTCGTAGAGGCGCAGCGCGTCGGCGCCATACTGGTCGATCAGCTCGTTCGGGTCGACGACGTTGCCCCAGCGTTTCGACATCTTGCGGTTGTCTTCGCCCAGGATCATGCCCTGGTGCACGAGTTTCTTGAACGGTTCGGGCGTGCTCACCACACCGATGTCGTACAGCACCTTGTGCCAGAAGCGCGCATACAACAGATGCAGCACGGCGTGCTCGGCGCCACCGACATACAGGTCGACGGGCATCCAGTACTTCTCCTTGGCCGGGTCGACCAAGGCGTAGGGATTCTTGGGGTCGATGAAGCGCAGGTAGTACCAGCACGAGCCGGCCCACTGCGGCATGGTGTTGGTTTCCCGCCGTGCCGGAAGGCCGGTGGCCGGATCGGTGGTCGCCAGCCACTCGGTGGCATTGGCGAGCGGGCTCTCTCCCGTGCCCGACGGCTTGTATTCCTCGAGTTCGGGGAGGCGGACCGGCAGCTGGTTCTCGGGTAACGGCTGGGGCTCGCCTCCCACCCAAACGATCGGGAGCGGTTCACCCCAATAGCGCTGGCGCGAAAACAGCCAGTCGCGCAGTTTGTAGTTGACCGCGCGGGCGCCCATGCCTCGTTCGGTGAGCCACGCGGTAATGCGCGCCTTCGCCTCCTGGGGAACGAGACCGTTCAGCGAAAACCTTCCGTCGGCGGTGGCACTGTGCACCATGAGGCCGGACTCGCTGTCGACGTGCGCCGCCTGTGTGACGTCACCCCCGGCGACGACTTCGCGGATCGGCAGCCCGTACGTGCGTGCGAACTCCCAATCGCGCTGATCGTGACCAGGCACCGCCATGATCGCGCCCGTGCCGTAGCCCATCAGCACGTAGTCGGCGATCCACACCGGCAACTTCTCTTCGTTCGCGGGATTGATGGCGTGGCCGCCGGTGAAGACTCCCGTCTTGGCTTTCTCCTCCTGCCGCGCCAGATCGCTCTTGCGCAGCGAAGCCTTGCGATAGGCATCGACCGCGGTGTGCTGCGCGCCCGTGGTGACGATGTCGACCAGCGGGTGCTCGGGCGCCAGCACCATGTAGGTGGCGCCGAACAACGTTTCAGGCCGCGTCGTGAAGACGCGAAGCCTCGCGTTTACGCCATCGAGCGCGAAGTCCACCTCGGCGCCGAACGAACGTCCGATCCAGTTCTTCTGCATTTCGTACGTGCTCGGCGGCCACTCGACCAGGTTCAGGTCCTCGAGCAAGCGGTCGGCGTACGCGGTGATCTTGAGCACCCACTGTCGCATGGGCTTCCGGATAACCTCGAAACCACCGACTTCAGACTTGCCGTCGATGACTTCCTCGTTCGCCAGCACGGTGCCGAGCTCTGGGCACCAGTTGACCGGCACTTCGGCGATGTAGGCCAATCCGCGTTCGTACAGTTTCAGGAAGATCCACTGGGTCCAGCGGTAGTACCCGGGATCGGTGGTGTCGACCTCGCGGTCCCAGTCGTGCGACAGCCCGACGCGCTGCATCTGCCGGCGGAAGTTGTCGATGTTCTGCCTGGTGGTGATCGACGGGTGGGTCCCGGTCTTCACCGCATACTGCTCGGCGGGTAGTCCGAATGCATCCCAACCGGTGACATGCATCACGTTGAAGCCCCGCATGCGCATGTAGCGGCTGACGATATCGGTCGCCGTATAGCCTTCGAGGTGACCGACGTGCAGTCCGGCGCCGGACGGGTACGGGAACATGTCGAGGCAGTAGTACTTGGGCCGTGAAGTGTCCTCGGCGGTTCGGAAAGTCTTGTTCTCGACCCAGTACTGCTGCCAGCGCGGCTCGACTTCGGCGAACGGGTAGTACTGGCTCATGGACATCACGGTGCATGGAGAGCGTTCGGAGGGAGGCCGTAAGATAGCGGCTCGCGCGGGCGCCGTCACGCCCGAAGGCCCGCAGTGCGCGCCGCCATCTATCGGCCGCGCTGGAGCTGGTGTGGTCTTCCAGACCGCCCTCCATTCGGTCGAGGCTGTGACGCAGGACCGGGCCGACATCGGCTTCCTCGCCGTCGACCCGGTGCGCGGTGCCGGCATCGGGCTTTCCGCGCCCTACGTATTGATCGAGGGCTGCTACATGGTGCGCAACGACTCGCCCGTGAACCGCAACGAAGAAGTGGACCGCGCCGGCATCCGCGTCGTTGTGGGCACCGTTCGAGGGCGCGACGGTTGCACCAGCCGTTACCTGAAGACGTGCAGGTATCATTCTGCACCATGGCCCGGCGATCAAGCATTTGCAGGTCATCCAGGGGCTCAAGGCGTTGAGCGCCAACGAGGTCTTGCAGTTGCGCGCGTTTCTGTATTCGTTATGAGGGGCACTGGAGGCAGCACAGGCGCCCAAAGTTGCCGACGATGGATCACTGGGAGGCATGACGCCATGCGGCGAGTTGTTTTGGTGGCACTATCGGCCGCGATGTCCACTGGAGGGGCATTGGCGCAGGGTGCGCCCGCGTCGATGGGGACGGACAGTCGCTGGTCGGTGAGCGCCGAGGCCCTGTTCGCATGGTTCAAGAGCAGCCCGACGCCGGTGCCTATCATCACCGACAGCTATGTCGACGCGCCCGGCGTCAACACTCTGCTAGGTGGCGGCTCGGTCGACACCAATCCCAATGCCGGCTTCAGGGTCACGGGCACCTATCGCATCGACAGCCGCCTCGCGGTCGAGGCCACCGGCTTCTACATCCCGACGCGCTCGACGTCGAGCAGCGTGAGCTCCACCGGCCAGCCCGGATCTATCGACCTGTATCTCCCCTACTTCGACGTGACGTCCAACCAGGAGAACGTCACGGAGATTTCTTACTGGCCCGAGTATCGCGGCAGCGCGCAGGCGACGCTGTCCAACAATCTCGGGGGCGGTGAGTTCAACGTGACATGGTCGATGCCGCCGCGCGAGGCGTGGCGGGTCGACCTGCTCGGGGGATTCCGGTACCTGCAGCTGCGCGAGTCGTACACGATCACCACCAGCAGTCCGTACAACCCGCCCAATCCCGTCGACATCTGGAACACCAGCGATGCGTTCGACGCACGCAACCGCTTCTACGGACTGCAGGTGGGCGCGCGGGCGGCGTACGACAAAGGCCCCTGGGTCGGCGGCGTCATCGGCAAGCTGGCGCTCGGTACGATGCAGCAGCGAGTGTCGGTCAACGGGTTCCTCGAGACCAACGACTACAACGATTACGGACCGACGCAGAACTTTCCCGGCGGGTATTTCGCGCTTCAATCGAACAGCGGCGATCACTCGCGCAACACCTTCGCGTTGGTGCCGGAGGTCACGCTCAACCTGGGTTACCGGCTCACACCACAGTCCACGGTCTATATCGGTTACGCATTCCTGTACGCGAGCAACGTGGCGCGCCCGGGCGACCAGATCAATCGCAACATCAATCCGACCCAGTCCGTGGCATACGGCAACGATCCGCCGGCCACGCTCGTTGGCGCCGCACAACCGACGTTCAATTTCAGCACGACGGATTTCTGGGCGCAGTCGCTTTCCATCGGCCTGGCGTATCGCTTCTGAGCGGGAGCCACGAGCCGGCTGCTGTCTTCAGTACGTCTCTCTCGGTCATTGCGGACTGCACATGCCAACGCCGACGCCAGCGCCCTCCCCGAAATACCCTCCGGCAATCATCTGCGACCGAATGACGGGATCGACCGTGAAACGATGGTTGGGGGCGCCGCCGTCGGAATGGATTACCGCATGGTCACCAAGGATTGTGGACACTGAAGTCTGATTGCCTGTGGCAACGAACCACATGGTCAACGGAGATGACGCCACTGAAATCCAGTCCCAGTTTTTCAATTCAGCGAAGAGTTCATCATGAAATCAGCACAACTCACCGCGATCGGCCCCGCTCAAACGGTGGTGGAATGCATCGAAGTCCCCAATCCGGGAGCTCCCGGTAAAGGCGAAGTCCTGGTCGATATCGTCGCATGCTCCATCAATCCCGCCGATATACTTATGATTGAAGGCAACTACGCGTCAGTGCCCGTTACGCCGTGCGCAATCGGCATCGAAGGGGCAGGAACGGTAGTGGCCGTCGGCCAGGGAGTCACTCATTTCGAGGTCGGGGACAGGGTAATGAGCCTCGCCCGCACCAACTGGGTTCAGCAGATTCGTGACAAGGCGGAAACGTTCGTCCGACTGCCAACGGAAGTTGACCTTGCCCAGGCGGCCATGCTCAAGGTCAACGTCGCCACTGCGCATCTCATGCTCACCGAATTTGTTTCCCTGGTCAGCGGCGACTGGCTGATCCAGGATGCAGCCAATTCCGGAGTCGGCCTGGATCTGATTCGCCTTGCGCACGCCCAAGGCATCCACACCGTCAATATCGTGCGCCGAACCAATCTGATCGAGCCGTTGAAGAAATTGGGCGCCGACATCGTAGTGGTGGATGGACCCGGCCTAGCAGAGCGCGTCAAGAACGATAGCGGGGGCGCGCAGATCAGACTCGGCATCGACGCCGTGGGTGGTTCTGCGATCGGCCGCCTCACCGATTGTGTTGGCGAAGGTGGCACGGTCGTAAACTATGGCCTTCTCTCCGGAAAGCCATGCGAGATCAATGCCTTCAACTTCGTGTTTCGCGGCATTACCCTGACGGGCTTCTGGCTCGCCAAGCGGATGCGAAGCATGCGCTTTGACCAGATTCAGGCGATGTACGAACAGCTCGCCCAGCGCTTGATGGATGGCACCATACGCGTCGACATCGAAGCCACCTATACGCTGGAGAATATTTCCGACGCGTTGGCGCATGCCAAGCGCGAGGGACGCAGTGGGAAAGTTCAATTGCGGCCGAACGATTGAACGACCATGAATGCGATCCTGAACTTCGTGTGGTTCATTCTCGGCGGAGTCCTCATGGGACTCGCGTGGTGGCTAGTGGGCGTAGTCGCCTTTGTCACCATCGTCGGCATCCCTTGGGGCAGGGCCTGCTTTGTAATTGGTGGCTTCTCATTCTTCCCGTTCGGTAAAGAGGCGATTAGTCGTCGGGACTTGCACGAGAGGGGAGACATCGGGACAGGGGTTTTCGGCACAATCGGGAACATTATCTGGTTCATCTTCGCCGGTGTCTGGCTTGCGTTGGGTCACGTGGCCTGCGCCATCGCGAACTTCATCACCATCATTGGCATCCCATTCGGCTGGCAGCACCTCAAGCTCGCCGGCATCGCGCTCGCGCCGATCGGCATGACGGTGGTGAGCAAGGACTTGGCTGCGGCTGCGCGGCAGCGCAACGCCGCAATCGCCGTGGATGAATTGCGCCGACCGGGCTGAGACTTCGTAGGTACGAGCCTGCGCTGCATGCCGATGCGGTTACAACACCCGCAGCACGCCCAGCACAAACGGCAGGCTCAACATGCCCAGCAGCGTGGACAGGGTCACGAGGCCGGCGGTATAGGCGCCGTCATAGCCCATCTGTACGGCCAGCACGTAGCACGACGATGCGGCAGGCATCCCGGAGAAGATCAGCAAAGTCGTGGTTTGGACCGGGTCCAGGCCGATCAGGTGCGCCAACAGCCATGCGACCACAGGCAGCCAGAAATGGCGGATCGACAGCAGCGCCACCGTCAACGTCCGATCCCCCTTGAGCCTGCCCGGTTGCAATCCGGCGCCCGCAGCCATCAGACCCAGCGCCAGTGAGGCCGCTCCGATCCGGCTCGCAGTCGGCTCGAGCCAGGTGGGCATCGAGAAGCCCCCCAGGTTGGCGCCGAGCCCCGACACCGTGGCGATGATCAGCGGATTGCGCACCAGCTCGCGCAGCAAGCCGCGATCCGCATGCCGCGCCATCGGCCAGACCGCGCCGACGTTGACCACGGGTACGCAAAAGCCGATCAGCACCGCGATCAGCAGCGCGCCCTGGGCGCCCAGCACGCGTTCGGCCAGCGCCAACGCAATGAAGGAGTTGAACCGGAATGCCACCTGGGCGCTCGCGGCATGCTCGCGCCGGTTCACCTGCGGACCGACCCAGGGAAGGTACGGAACAAGATACGCCAGCGCGATGCCGGTGACGCACAGCGCCCAGCCGGCAAGCACGAGCTCGGATACGGCCGGGAAGTCGAGCGGTCGCCTGACGATCGAATGGAACAGCAACACCGGGAACAGCAGGTAGTAGACCAGGCGCTCGACGGGCGCCCATACACTGCGGTCGAGCGCCGTATACCGGCACACCAGGAAGCCGACCAGGATCAGCGAGAAATCGGGGAACAGCAGTTGGGCGTAGTACACGCGGCATAGGATAACCGCGGTTGCGGTGCCAAGCGCTAGCCGCCCTCCACCTTGACCACGTTGTCGCCGGCGTCACGATCGATCAGCTTGTGCAGCGGATCGATTCCTGCGCGCACGGGCTCGCCGTCGACCACCAGCGTGTAGCGATTCTCGCCGGTCTTCACTGGATGCTTCTCCAACGCGAGAAAATTGCCCTTGGCGTCCAGCACGCCGATATCCATCGGCATCGACAGCGGCGCCTCGGTTTCCTTGCCGCCGCCGTCAGCGCGGACTTTGCGCGCCGTGACGACCAGGTCCAGGTCGAACTTGCCGTCCGGCCGCTTGCGCGCGGTTGCACTGACCGCACGGCTGTCGTAGAGCGTGATGGTCTCGAAAAAGTCCTCGATCAGTCCCTGGTGCTCCGCGGGCGTGACCCGCTTCAACTCGGCGATGAGGTCGCGCGAGGTTGGATACGGCGGCCCCTTGAAGTGCCAGCGCTTCAGGAATGCAGACAGTGCGTCGTCCATCGCCGCCTCGCCGATCACATCCTGCAGCGCGTAGAGCGTCAATGCGCCCTTCTGATAGTGGACATACGCGGCGCCGTCGGCGCGCAGCAGCGGCTGTTCGCCCTTCTGCTCGAGGCCGCGGCCCATCAGGTAACGATCGAGTTCGTGCCTCAGGAAACGGCGCATCTGTGCATCGCCGTATTTCTGCTTCAATACCATCAGTGCCGAATACTCGGCCAGGCTCTCGGTGATGAACTCCGCACCCTGCACATTGGCGGGCACTTCCTGATGCGCCCACCACTGGTGTGCGACCTCATGCGCGGTAACGAAGTACGGATAGTCGATGTCCTTGGGGTCGCCGTCGATGACCCGGGCGGTGAAGCCAATGGCCTCGTTGAAGGGCACGGTGTTGGGAAACGATGCCGCGAAGCCGCCGCGGCGGCTGAAGCGCGGGAACTCGATGATCCGCAGCAGCTTGTGCTGGTAAGGTCCAAAGTGCGCGGTGAAATAGGCCAGCGAATCCTTGACGCCGGCCACCATGCGGTCGAGGTTGAATTCGTGGCCGGGGTGGTAATCGATCTCGATCGCCACGTCGCCGTCCGGCCCCTTCCACACGTCGCGCCGCTGCGCGTAGCGCCCGGAAAGCGTCGGGTAGATGGCCGCAATCGGGGTGTCCATCGTGTAACTGATGCAGCGACGGCCGTTGTCGGTCCAGTCGCGCTGGACGTAGCCGGAAGTCACCGGGAGCTGATCGGCCGACGTGCATACGGTGGCGCGATAGTCGATGAAGTCGGCGTCGCGGGTGAGCGCACTATGCCTTTGCTCGGCCGCATCGTCGAGATCCGGCATGCGCGGCCGCGGCGCGAGGCCGAATTTCCGGCGATCGTTGTCCGAGCTCAATTCACCGCCCGGGTTGTAACCGAAGCTCGGCACCAACGCGCTCTCGGGTGTGAAGCCGGTATTGATCAAAGCGCCGTTGCCCAGCACCACCGGATCGGCCCCGTCGTTGCGAAATCCCTTCGCACCGTATTCGAAATCGAAGCGCAATGTCGTCGTCGTGCCGGGTACTAGAGGCGTATCCGGCGCGTAGTGGTGCCAGTGCATGGCCGGCGTTGCGTCGACCAGGTGCACGGGCATGCCGAACTCGAACTTATGCACGTGCGCCGTGGGCGGATAGTGCACGTACAGGTCCTTGATCGGCTGCGTCGACTTGTTGGCCAGCGACAGCATGCCGGCGATGCGCACGCGATTCTCGTCCGGAAAAATGTCGGTGTGCAGGTCCACCGCCGTCACCTTGGGCTGGGGCGCCCCGGCGAGCGCCTTGTACTTGCGCTCGTAGTCGGCCTGCAGCTGCTGGCTTTGCTTGCGCGACACGTAGGGGTTCAGCACATGCGTGTTGTAGTAGATGAATCCGCCGCTGGCGAGGAATACCGCGCCAGCGAGCGCGCACAGCGACCACGCCGCCGGGGTCATCCGTCCGGCGGCTGCGCGCAGCCGCAGCTTCCAGCCGCTGTCGCGGCCACGTACCCAGAGTGCGTAGGCGAGGACCAGCAGCAGCACCGCGAACGCGCCCCAATACAGCCGGAACCAGAACACGGCGGGCAGGAAGTGACCGTAGCCATTGAGGTCGGAATAGACGACCGCGGGCACGCTGGCGTAGCGGTACAAACGATCCTCGAGGCCGAAATCGGCCATCCGGGAAATCACGATGAACAGCAGCAGCGCAACGAAGTGGCCGAGGTATTTGTTGTTTACGAGCGTATGTACGGTCAGCGCGAACACCGCCAGCAGGAAGAAGCCGGACAACCGCAGCACGAAGAGCTCGAACAGGTAATGCGGCAATTCGATGCCCGGGTAGCCCTTGGACAGTTGCACGGCGATGCTGCACACCAGCACCACCACCATCAGCGCCACCTGCAGCCCGAACAGCGACAGCACCTTGGCGCTGAAGCCGAGCCAGGTCGGCGCCGGCATGCTGTCGGTGATGTCGTCGATGCGTGTATCGCGTTCGCGCCAGACCAACTCCCCGGCATAGATGGCGGTGACGATCAGGACGAACAAGCTGAAGGTGTCGCCGACGACGTCGAGCACCTTATAGGTCAACGGCCAGGTGTTGGTTCCATAGAGCGAACCGAGTGTGGCGGCATTGCCGACGACCAACAGAACGCCGGCCAGCAGGATGGCCAGAAAGCGCGGACTGCGCAGAATTTCCGACAGGTACAGCCGCGCCAGGCCGGGAAGCATGCGCGCGTAGGCGCCGGGACTGCGATCCAGCGTCGCCGCCGGCAACGCGACCGGCGTGTGCAAGGGCTCCGCGAGCCCGTACGATTCGACCATGGGCCGGCGCCGCCCTGCCCGACCCGCGGTCACCGCCTGCATCCGAAACATCGCGTACCCGGTCGCGACCACCAGCAATCCAACGCCCATCCACAGCGCGCGATTCCACAGAACGACTCCGGCCAGCGCGATCTCCTGGCCATTCTTCTGCGCTACCGTCCAGTACCGGGCGAAGACGTCGACCGCGGTCACGCCGGAAGGATCGACCAGCGCCGCGAGCAGCTTGTTGTCCATGTCGCCGAGCAGGTTGACGGCGAACATGTACCCCACCAGCACGAGCACACCGGCGATGAACACCCCTGCCATCTGCCGGGTGAGCGCCGCCAGGACGAAAAAGCAGCCGCCCAGCCACAACATGTTCGGCAGCAGCAGGAACAGGTAAGGGCGCAGGAAGCTTTGCCACGAGGGCGCGGCGACCACCCGCGCCGCGTCGATGCCGGGCCAATGCACACCGATGACGATCCCCAGCACAATCGACACGAAGACCAGGATCAGCGTCAGCCACGCGCCGAGCAGGCGGCCGAAAAAGTAGTCGGGCTTGGTGATCGGCGCCGCGAAAAAGAAGTGATACGTTCCGTATTCGAAGTCCTGCTGCACGGCGCGCCCTGCCACCGAGCCGATCACCGTCACGCCGGCGAACCCGAGAAAGCCGATGCACACCGCCAGTGCGTAGGGTCCGTCGATCAGGACCTTGTCGCCCCCGAAACTGATCGAGGCGCCGGCGAACACGCCGCCTGCAGCCGCCATCCACAGCCCGGCGAAGAAGGCGAACAACACGAAATAGACATAGGTCGACACCGCCTGCAGCCGACGGCGGAAGTCGAACCAGGCGATCGCCAGCAGTGTCATCGTCAGGCCGCCTGCACCGCGGGTGCCGCGAGGTGGCCGGCAATCGTCGAGAAGTACACGTCCTCGAGATCCGGCGCGGCCGCTTCGAAGCCCGCGTCCGGGATGGACTCCGCGTAGGCGCGCACCACCGTGCGCCCCGTCTGCAGGCGCGTGGAGACCACGCGCAACCGACCCTTCAGCGCCTCGGCTTCGGATTTGTCGACGACCTTGCGCCAGATCCGACCCCGCAGCGACGCCACCAGCGGACCAGGCTTGCCCGCCAGCAGCACCTTGCCCTTGTCGATCACCGCCAGTTGCCCGCACAAATCCTCGACGTCGCTGACGATGTGCGTGGACAGGATGACCACGACATCGGCCGCGATGTCGGCGAGCAGGTTGTGAAAGCGCACGCGCTCCTCGGGATCGAGGCCGGCGGTGGGCTCGTCGACGATGACCAGCTTCGGATCGCCGAGCAGCGCCTGCGCGATGCCGAAGCGTTGGCGCATCCCACCGGAAAATCCGCCCAGCTTCTGCTTGCGCACGTCGAACAGGTTGACCCGCTGAAGCAGCGCGTCGACCGTCTGCCGGCGGGACGCAGCGTCGACCAGTCCCTTGAGGCGCGCCAGGTGATCGAGCAGATCCACCGCCGCAACCTTCGGATAGACGCCAAAGTCCTGCGGAAGATAGCCCAGCACCGCCCGCACCCGAGCCGGCTCGCGCACCGATCCCAGCCAAGCCGATGGAAGGGATAATCATGCTTGTCGGGCGGCGGTGTTTACGGACTGAACGCTCGCGAACCGCGTCAAGTCGGTCTGTGCGGAATCCAACGCAAAATCGAGCTGCGCTTTCGGCACGCCTCGAATCATTCGAGCGGGTCGGATCGAGCTACTTTCCAGACTTCGAGCCTCCAGTAAGACTGCCACGGCTGTGGTCCAACGCCGTCGGGCTCACGATTGGTGAGACTTGAACGTGCCGTCCGGATTCTTGTTGAAGACAAATCCCTGCACAGTCTTTGCCGTATTCCCCAGCCCCGCTACATAGTCGATATGAATGGTCACAACCGCGGAGAATTCGGACTTGCCACCAATCGCTTTGCCGATCGCAGACGCGATGGCTGAGGCTTCAGCATTGCGGTCCGTCGCCGACGCGTTGTTCAACTTGCTGTTGATGACTTCTATCGTCACTTGATGCGCGGTGGACTTCAGATTGATGCTTGAACTCTCGTATCCACCGGCGCCGGCGGCTGCCTGTTGCAACTTCGGAATCAGTACGGCTTTCCGCTTTACCTGTTCGGAATCGGAGGCCACGTCGGCGCCCCACGCGGGCATCGGATGGCTCACCACAGCAACCGTGAGCAGAACTGCCACTGTGAAAGCGCTCTTCATAAGTTTCCTCAATTGATAGACGACAATCTTCGCGTACGACGATGCAGGGGAACGTCGGACGGTCGTGCTTGCATAGTCCCGCAAGGTTGTTCTCCCGCTGGCGACTCCAATAGCTTGAGGCATCCTTTGTCTATGCGGCATGATCCCGGTCAATGTATTGATAGTCATCAACGAAACGGAGTTGATCGAGGATGCGCGAGGGCCCCCCACCAAGTACAGCCACGATCGCTCGTCCGTTCCTCGATTCATGGACTACGATCCGCGCGGCGGCTTCCGCGTCATGATCGATGAGACGGCGGCCAAGCACCTCGACGTAGGCGCCAGCATCACCAACGTGGGCTCGGCCATCACCAGCCTCACCCCGCCCAACAGCGCCGTCTACTCGGCCACCAAGGGCGCGGTGGACGCCATCACCGGCGTGCTGGCCAAGGAGTTCGGCCCCCGCAAGATCCGCGTGAACAGCATCAACCCGGGGATCGTCGAGACGGAAGGCACGCACACTCACGGCATCATGGGCTCGGACTTCGAGACCCACGCGGTGGCGCAGACTCCGCTCGGGCGCGTGGGACAGCCCAGCGACGTGGCGGATGTGGCGGTGTTCCTGGCGTCGAACGATCTTGGATCATTGCAGTGAAGGTTGCATTCGGAACACGAGAAGCCTAGATTTCAATCTAAAGGGAGGTTGCCATCACGCGGACGCGCGTTAATCCCAAAATCTGCACTCTGTGAAATCGATGTAGCACCGCGGGTCACGGCGACGAAGCGTGCGAGCGAAATTCAGCTGAGGATTGCATGATGAGTTACATACCGAAACGATACGCGTTCGCCGCGCTTCTTCTCAGCTTTGCGCTCTGCGATTGTCTTGGGACGGCTTACGCGTCGAACTGGCTTGCTGCTGGAGACGCGTCCCCCGTTTCTCTGCAGGGCGCCGATTGCGTGACACCGGGCCTCGCTGATGTCAGTTGTTACGCCCTGGGCGCTGACAACAAGATTTGGTTCAACCGCCCCAATCAATCCACTTTCATTCTGGGGCCAGCGATTGCCGACTGGGTGGGCTGGACCCAGTACCCATCGGTTCGGGCCATTGCGTTTCTGCATGCGCCGAGCTGCGTAGCTGATCGCGCGGCGGGCATCGTTGATTGCTTCGCCATATCCCCCAGCGGCAGGCTTCATCGCTTTCGGGGTCCGACCGACCCGGTTCAGTCTGTCCCCGCAGTGGACAACGTTACCTCACAGCCAATCACGGAACGACCAAGTTGTTACGCGATTAGGGAGAACACGCGAAACATCGAATGCATGCTGCGTGGCCCATGGGGAGTTCTGCATCGGGCAACTGTCAACAGTGACAACCTTGCTCCGGCGCTACGGGTGGTTGAAGGCGGTCTTGCAGCCGGGACCCCATCGTGCGTTCCAGGTCTCAATTCCGCACTCGCGGCGCGCGCTTCGGCGTGTTTCGTACGCACGTCCTCGAATAGATTGGCGCGAGTGGGCCGACCTGGGATGGCTTGGGTCGTCTATCCCGGCGAAATCGCCAGCGATCCGACCTGCGTGCGAACGACCCCTGGCAAGATCAGCTGTGTTGCAAGAGCACGGAACGGGATCCTTAGGGCAATTGATGTGAGCGCGGCCTCAGCTGAGGCGTCCGAGTGGAAAGCGGAGACACCATTCTCCGTCGCCCAATCGAAACCGCAGTGTCTTTCGCCGGCAGAGGGGCGGATGGACTGCTTCTTCATAAGCGGTGACGGGAACTTACACCATCGTCCAATCATCGGCGGCGAATGGAAAAACGAGATCAATATTTCTGGAAGTGAGTTGGGAACGCTCCGCGCAGTCGACTGCACCTCATGGTCGGAAACCAGACTTGATTGCTTTATTGTTGTGTCGGAACCGCAAGCGCTCAAACTATTTCATCGGTCGCTCAATATTGGTTGCGGAGGCTGGAGCGCGGAAGTGTCGAGACCGTCATTTCCGTCGCCAACGAATCCGGTGGCGGTATCTCCGTCGCCGGGAGATGACGACGGCGATGGGCTGCTAGACGCGTGGGAGCGTGCCAATGCCAGTTTTGGTGTTCGCGTAGGGCGGGCGGATGTCCTCGTGCGCGTCGCCACGCGTCCCAACATTCCGTTCTGGGAAATTCGATCGCAGCTGGAGACTGCTAAAGATTTCTACTCCAAGATTCCGATTCGCAATCGAGATGGTTCGACGGGAGTGAATCTGATCGTTCTGCGCCATCCGCGTATTGATGGTGCCTACGTTGAAAAGCTTGACCCTAATCAAACAATCGCATATTCAGAAGCTCGACCGGCGATACTTGGCGATCTGCCGGCGGCAAACCGCGAATTCCGAGGGATGTTGATCGGCTGCAGCACTGCGGGCGGCGGACAAACTGAAGGCTGGAACTATGCAACGGCGGGAAATCACTGGGCGTCGATGGCCCATGAGATAGGGCACATGTTCGGTCTGCAACACCAGCCGCGCTCGGCACCCGCCGCAGCTCTAAGTCCTTTTTACGCTAGCCTCATGAACTATGATTACAATTTCCATTTCAAGGACTCCGAAGATCTTGTTCAGTTTAGTCGCGGCGAGCTCAGCACGCTCGACCTCGACGAAACTAACATTCGTGAAATACTTCCCTTCTTTCCGGACACGCTCGATTTCCTAACGTTCGGGCCTCACCATTTCGCAATCCTGTCGGAATCGATCCGTGGCACCAGCTGCGTGGACTTCAATCGAAACGGCAGATGCGACACCGAAGCCGTTCGTGCCGATGTGAATGGAGGTCGAGAGGTAATATTGGACTCGTCGGCCTACAAGGCGCTGGGACACTCACTTGGAGATGTGGCGTTGGCGACTCACGGCGACCTTCTGATCGCCGTGATAATGGACAATTCGGCCATCGCCGACAAGGCACGATTCATCGGCAAAAGGCCCCTAGTGTCTACGATCAAAGCCGTTGCCTATGACCCGACGACGCGTACCCTGACCGAACTCGGATCTGTGTCACCGCCGAGCGATGCGCGCGGCCCCCCGGCGATTGCTGTTTCTGGCGATCTCATATTTGTCGCCTATCCGACTGTTCACAAAGGATCAATCCGCCTCAGGTCGCTGCGGCTGCAGAGGGTGTTGGGCGCGCTAGGGCTGCATGCCGTACGCGATTTCGAGTTCAACCCGTTCAACAGCAATTTCTGGACAGTCGATGTTTCATTGGCTATCGATACTTCTCGGAGGGAGCTTCGATACTTTGCGCGACAACTATCATTTGAGCTTCCCATCGCAACGGGCGCCGTGAGTATCGCAGATATTGCGTCCTCCACCGATACTCCACCGCGGTTCACTGCGTCGATCCTTGCTGACCGGTCGGGCGCGAGGCTTCGTAGCAGTGTTGTACCTGCCGTGGCCTATAGTGCTCATAATGACCGGTTCTTACTCATTCGTACCGATGCCGAAAGAAGCGCGAATGCGGAGACGGCGCGTCGCCAGCATAACCGGCTGCTCCTGACAGAGTTGGTGCGAACGGGCGGCGACCTGGAGGTTTCAAGGACTGTGGTCTTGAATGACGGATTTCCGAAGACAGTAGATCGCATCGCCATCGTCCATCGGCCGCCAATTGAGACAGGCGGCAGGGATAACGCATACTTCGTATTTGTCCGCGAATTCAACCCGGACTTGCCTGATCTAGTAGTCAACGGCACCCCGCGCCGCGCCTTTATACTTCGGCTAGAATTGGATGTCGCGCAGTCAGAGGCCCACGAAATAGTTTCCGATGTGAAGAGGGTCGGAAATGAGTGGACCTGGTCCCGTTCCGCCCCCGCCGTGGCCTATCACCAAAGCGATCTCTACATCATCCATCGCGCCGCCAAGACAGATACCATTGACCCGCCCGACCCAGAAGAAAACCAGGTGCACCTTCATCCTGGCGCCAACAGTATTTGGACCCGTCATATGACCGACTTCGACGACATCGGGTATCTCGCGACGGAGGGCTTGCGGCGCCGATAAGGCTTGGGACAGAACCGATGTACCACAGGGCCAGGCGGGTCCGCGAGGCCTGAGTCGCGCACGGGACGTCTTATTTTCGCTCCCTCTCCCGGCGATCGACGAGATCAATCCGGACCACTTCCTTCTCCGTGCTAGCCGCCAGTGAAAGACGTGAGCTGACGACGATCCTTACCAAGCTGGCAGAGGTTCATCATTTGAGCAAGGCGCCGGTCGAATAGGCGAAAAGGAAACATGCGAACGCTAGCCGAGACGTTAACCGCTGCTCAAGCCCACGCGATGTCCGTCCGCCCAAAGGTGGGAGGCTTTCCCGTATTGGCGGAGATCCTTCGCCAGGCCGGGGTACAAGTCAACAGATGGTCTTTACCTTCCTGTCAGTCGGTCTACGTGATGAAGGAAGGTAGCGTTGTCCAGCAAGGCACGCCCCTCGTCACCGGCACGCACGAGATACCGAAATTTGACAGGGATGCGTTGATCACGGCACTCAGGACCGATCAGCAAGGGGACAGCACCTTTCCGGAGTTCCTGCAGGCGACTTGGAACGCGGGAGTGACCGGTTACGACGTGGACTTCGAGCGCCGGAGCGTCACCTACTACGGGTCAAGAGGGGAAAGCTATACGGAGATGTATGACGCCGTCGAGGTGACACGGTAACGGCGCTGGCACACGCGCTACAGTGAACCATATGGTTCAGTATCAGGGCGCCCGCGCCTCGTTCGCCGCGCTCACGGACGCCACCGACGCGGCGTCCTGGCCCAGCTCGGGAGCGCAGACGCTTCCATCTCGGACCTTGCCGACAAGTTCCGCATGACCCTCACCGGCATGAAGAAGCACGTCGGTGTGCTGGAGCGGGCCGGGCTCGTCACGACCTAGAAGGTCGGGCGCGTGCGGACCTGCAAGCTAGGCCCGCGTCGGCTGGAGGAAGAGGTGCGGTGGATCGAAAGGTACCGCCTGGTCTGGGACGCACGGTTTGACGCGCTGGACCGGTAGTCGACGAATTGAAACGGAAGGAAAAGGTCGATGAACGCAGGCAGAAATCGTGAGGCGGGCCCCGTGAAGAATCGAACGTCGGTTGAGCGGAGATCCGAGCAGGAGCTCGTCGTCACGCGCACCATCAACGCCCCGCCCCACATCGTGTTCGAGGCGTGGACCAAGGCGGAGCTATTTCAACGCTGGTGGGTTCCGAAGTCGATGGGCCTGGAGCTGCTTTCCTGCGAGCTCGACGTTCGTGTGGGTGGCACGTACCGCCTCGTCTTCCGCCACCCTGCCGCCCCGGAGGGTATGGCGTTCCACGGCAGGTATCTCGAGGTGACACCGCCTTCGCGCCTCGTCTGGACCAATGAAGAAGCGGGCGGCGCCGGCCAGGTCACGACGGTTACGTTCGAGGAGCGAGCCGGCCAGACGCAGCTCGTCATCCACGACCTTTATCCCTCGAAGGAAGCTCTCGACGAAGCCATCAGTTCCGGGAGCACCGGCTGGAACGACGAAACGTTCGACCAGCTCGACGCGCTTCTCGCCTCGACTGGCCGGTGAAACGCGACTTATCCGATCTGGAAGAGCCGCCTGTTTTCGACACCGGAGAAGCGTCCGGTCAGAACACGGCGTGATCACCCCGGTCGTCGGTGACGGTGCCCGCCAGCAGCCGAGCATGGTGTTGCTGCAGCGTGTCGAGCCCATGCTCGGGCGTGGCGTCGGCGTCGTAGCGGCCGGTGGAGGGGTTCAGTACCAGCATCGACTCGGTGGCGTAGTAACGGCCGATGCGTGCCAGCTCGGCCTTGGCCGCCACAGCCGGCAGCAAGCGCCCGGCGGTGCCCAGCACGGCGATGATCGCGTCCATCAAGCCGATCGGAACCCGCTTGAAAGCGGGCGGCCACGCGAGCAGGGCGAACAACTGCTCGCCCTGCTCGCGTGGCGTCAGCGCCGGCCCGGGGCCACCGATGGGCAGCACGCGGTTGTGGCGCGAGGGGTCGTCGATGCAGCCCGCCAGGTAGTCGGCCAGGTCGCGGTCGCTGATGGGTTTGCAGGCGGTGAGCGTGCCGTCGCCGAACACCAGGAAAGGTTTACCTCGGCGAACCCGTTCCACCTGCCCGGACAGCGACTTGAAGAATGCCGTCGGCCGCACAATGGAGTAAACCAGTCCCGAGTCGATCAGCGCCTGCTCGAAGGCAAGCTTGGCGTGCTGGAAGGCCAGTAGCGGCTTCTGCACGCAGATAGCCGACAGCAGTACCACCTGGCTCACGCTGGCCTGCCGCGCCGCGGCGAGTGCGCGCACATGCGCCTGGTGGTCGATGGCCCATGCATCGGCCGGTGCGCCGGTGCGTGAGGCCAGGCACGACACCAGCACGTCGAAGCGCTCGCCGCGAAAGCCTTCGTTCGCCAACGAGTCCGGCCGACTGACGTCGCCCACCCGCAGCGTGGTGCCGGGCAGCTCAAGGGCCACGTCGTCGGGGGTCAGCGTGCCGCCCACGCCCGAACGTTGACGCACGAAGCAAACGACCTCGTGCCCGCGCTGCACCAGCGCGCGCGAAGTGGCCCGGCCAATGCTGCCCGTGGCGCCAAGCAGGAACACCCGGCGCGGGTTGGGTGACGGTGGCGCTTCGCGCCGAGCGTCATCAGTCACCAGGGGCGAATCATCCGGATATTCGCAAGCTGAAGGAATCCCCCGCTACCGCAACAGCGATTCCCAATCGGCCGGCACCCTTCCGGCCGGCCCCGGCACAGGCTGATCCTCCGGATGCGAATGCGGCGGCAGCAATTCCACTCCCGCGATCATCCCCTGCTTCTCGTAATCGTAGAACCAGTCTTCGCCCGGCTCGAAGCTGGCAATGATTGGATGCCCGGTTGCCGCCGCATGCTTGGAGGCATGCTGGTTCGGAGAGCTGTCACAGCAGCCGATGTGCCCACACTCCGCGCACCGGCGCAGATGAAACCACCACCCTTTCGGCGACGCGAGACATTCCACACAACCATCTCCGGATGGTTTCGAAGCTGGATTGATTCCGCCATCAACTTTCTTCATGTCGATTCCTTTTGGCGTTGCATGCCGGCCTGGGGTAAAATTCTAGCGCGATGTCCACTTGGGAGGAGATTCGCGACCGCCCGCTTCTGGCCGAGAGCGGCCCGCGCCTCCACCAGCGCGCGAACTGACGCTGCGCAATCCTCGCTTTCCACTTGAAAGGAACAGATACCGTGGGCGAACGGCATCTCGGGGAGTCGCCCTGAAGATCGAGATGTTGGCTCGACACCCGCTCCGTGTGTCACCGGGTCAGAAGCATTCCAGCAGTGCCACCAGCGCCGGGTTGCCCAGACTGGCCTCCCGCCAGACCAGGGTCACGGCCGGATCGTCGCGACCCCAGTCCATCGGGAACAGCACGAGGTCGAGCACCTCGCGCATGGCGCGCGCGGCGGACCGGGGCGCCACGGCCAATAGGCTCCCCTCGGAAGCCAGGCGCAGGTTGGCATGGAAGTCCATCGAGATGATGACGCCGCGCGGGCCGCGCAGGCCGGCGCGCAGGAAGAGCTGCTCGATGGCGAGCCGCGTATAGGAACCCTCCGGCGGCAGCACCCAATCGTAGCCACCGAGAACCGCGACCGCCGGCTTGCGGCGACGCGCGAGCGGATGGGCGCGTCCACACACCAACACCAGCGAGTCGTGCCCCACTGTGCGATGCGCGACTCCGGCCGGCAGCCGCTGCCGCTCGCTCAGCGTGGGCAGCCGGCCGACGATCGCGTCGAACTCGCCGGCCTCGAGGTGGCACCACAGGTTCGGCACGGTGTCCTCGGCCAGGTGGACGCGCACATTGGGCACCCGCCGGCGCAGCCGCTCGAGCGCCTGCGGCAGCGGACGCACCAGCGTAAGCGCCAGCGCGCCGATGCGCAGCTCCAGCGTGTCGGGGTCCGCAGCGGCGGCGAGCGCCGCTTCGACCTCGTGGCGGGCCACGCGCAGGTGCATGAGCGCCGCCGTGCCCGCGGGGAGCAGATGCACACCCCGCTGCCCGCGGCGGCCGCGCGCGATCAGCGGCCTCCCGAACGCCGCTTCCAGCGAATGCAGCGCTTGCGTGATCGCCGACTGCGTCACGTGCATGCGCGCCGCCGTCTCGGTGAGCGAACCAAGCTCGGCGAGGTGCTCGAGCAGCATGAGGTCGCGCAAGCGAAGTTGAGCGATCCGCGGGGGTAATCCGGTTTGAGTGAGCCCGGTCTGCATTATCTTATTACTTCCTTAGAATAATTCAGTTTATCTTATGTCAGATCGGGTCTAGATTGGGCAACTCGATCGTGCAAGAGACACGAACCGGAGGATCCATGACCACCCGTCGCCAGTTTCACCTGCGTGCCCTCGGCCTTGCCGCCGCGGGCGTCGGACTACCCTCGCTCCTGCTGGCGCAAGGCAGCGGCGATTACCCCAGTCGCCCGATCAAGATCATCGTGCCGTTCGCCGCCGGCGGCGGGCCCGATGTGCTCACACGAAAGATGGCCGTCAAGCTCACCGAGGTGCTCGGCAAGGGCGCCGTCGTCGTCGTGGACAACATCGTCGGCGCGGGCGGCATCCTTGCGGCGCAGACCGTGGCGCGCGCCGCGCCCGACGGCTACACGCTCCTGCTGGGCGCCTCGTCGCATATCGTGCAAAAGGCAATGCAGCCGTCGGTGCAGTTCGATCCGCTCAAGGACTTCACGCCGATCGCGCGCGTCACCTTCAGCCCGTCGGTGCTCGTGGTCAACGTCGACTCGCCGTACAAGTCGCTCGAAGACCTCGTGGCTGCAGCCCGGAAGAATCCGGGCAAGCTCAACTACGCGTCTGGTGGCGTGGGAAGCGCCGCCCATCTCGCCGGAGCCGCGCTGGTGCTGCATACGAACATCGATGTGGTGCATGTCCCGTATAAGGGCTCGGTGGAGATCGTGCCGTCGATCCTTGCCGGCGACACGCAGTTCGCATTCCCCATCGGCTCGACCGCGTTGCCGCAGGTGCGCGCGGGCAAGGTACGCGCGCTCGCGGTGACGAGCGCACAACGCATGGCCGCGTTGCCCGACGTTCCGTCGCTGGTGGAGGTCTTCAAGGCCCCCGAGCTCGCGCTCGATGCCTGGTTCGGATTGTGGGGTCCCGCGAACATGCCGCCCGCCATCGTCGACATCCTGTTCAACGCGCTCGTGAAGACCTACCAGGATCCGGCGCTGCGGGCCGACAGCGAGGCCACCGCCGCCATCGTGGCGGTGAGCGACTCGCCGGCGGAGTTCCGGCAATTCATGGAAGCGGAAACACAGAAGTTCGGCAAGATCGTCAAGGCGGCCAAGCTCAGCGTGGACAAATGACGCACGCGGCGCCGCATCTGCCGCCGCAGGCGCTGCGCGGCATTCACGTGCTCGACTTCAGC
Organism: uncultured beta proteobacterium; assembly: GCA_963756765.1. Taxonomy (GTDB): domain Bacteria; phylum Pseudomonadota; class Gammaproteobacteria; order Burkholderiales; family Casimicrobiaceae; genus VBCG01. Next base: position 105,892 of record CAVWPC010000006.1, read on the forward strand.
CACGTGATCGCAGGCCCGTTCGCCACGCTGCATCTCGCCCTGCTCGGCGCCGAGGTCACCAAAGTCGAGAAGCCCGGCGGAGGCGACGTCATGCGCCGCACGGCCGCGGGGGTGCGCGCTTTCACCGCGCTCAACGGCGGCAAGCATATGCGGGCAATCGACATCGGCACCGAGACCGGCCGAGACGAGGTACTCGCCCTGGCCCGCGACGCCGATGTCATCGTCGACAACTACCGGCCCGGCGTCCTGCATCGTCACGGCCTGGGTTACGAGGTCATCCGCGCGATCAACCCGCGCATCATCTACTGCGCGATCTCAGGCTACGGTTACAGGGATCCAGAACGCGCATCGTACGGCGCCTACGACCACGTGATTCAGGCGCTCACCGGCATGACGATGCTGGCGGGATCCGAGGGCGATCCACCGGTGAAGACCGGCTTTCCGGTAGTGGACGCCGCCACGGGCATCATCGGCGCGCTTGCGGTCGTCGTCGCGCTCCGGGAGCGCGAGCGCAGCGGAGAGGGATCGTTCCTCGACGTCAACATGTGGGCGAGCGCACTGCAGCTCATGTATCCGTTTGCCTGCGAGACACTGGCGTCGGGCAACGAGATCCCGCGCATCGGCAACAAGGGATTCTCCGGCAGCCCGGCGGCGGACACGTTCGCGTGCCGGGATGGCTGGCTCGCCATCGGCGCCAACACGCCGGCGCACATCGAACGGCTGATGGAGGCGCTGGAGATTCCTTCCGCGCAGTTCACGCCATTGCTCGAGCCCGTTCTCCCCGATGCCCCGTCGTTCGCGCGGGCGCGCGATCCGCAGGCTTTCCGTGCGCTTCTGGCCGGCAGGCTGCAAAGCCAGTCGGCCGGCGAGATGGAGACAAGGCTCAACGCCTGCGGGGTGCCGGCCGCGCGCGTGCGCACCCTGCGCCAGTTCACGCAGGAGGCGGTGGAGACCGGCCTCCTGGATACCGTCGAACTCGGCGAGGGCGCGGAGCGTACGCCTACGCCGGGACTGGGCTGGCGGACGTGCCGGCCCTGTGTAGGGACCTGAGGCGGCGGAGCGAGCCGATCGCCCGCGGAAAGCCCGGCGATTCGATGGCGATGCGTCATGGCTGAGCGTAGCCAGACGATACGACCTCGGGACGGGAATCCTACGGCTTGGATACCGTTCCTCCACCGTGCTGGTGGTGCCCTGCCACCGCATCCGTCCCGTGATCCGACAACTGCGCGTCGAACCACTTGTGCAGGGCCATGACCAGATTCGTGTTGGTCGTTCGGTACGTCAAGGCCGCACCGCCTACGACATCCTCGTAGGCCATGACGACCTCACCGGGCTTTGCCGCCTTGAGTTGCGCGAGTCCCGGCATTTCGTCGCCATGAATGAGTGACGGCGCCGAAAAATCGCCCTTCATGAATGCCGCCCGAATGTCGTGCAGATGCTCGCGCACGAGCTTCACTTGTTGCGCATCCGCGGGGTTCTTGGCAATGACGCGTTGGATTCCACCCTCGGCCGTCTTGGTGAATACGTGTGTGGTCGCCTTGAGGTCGAATGGCATCACCTCTGCTCCCTTGCTCGCGACGTCGGCCTGACGCTCTGGGCTTGCGGCCTGTGCTGCGACTGCCAAGAGGAACGCCGAGAGAAACGCGCCTTGAAATACGCATTTGTTCATGGACCACCTTCGTTAACGGGTTGCAGGTGACGGCGGCATCACGCGGTGCCGATTCGGTCGAAGCTGAACAGCGCGGCAACAACGAGCACGGCCGCGATGGGCCCGGATGCGGGGAGAAGAATCGATGCCAGGACGGGTGCGATCATGATGAGATGACGCAAACCCCAGCTATAGAGAACCCCTGCCCTGCGTACATATGCCGAGCCTGTACTCTCCCAGCGACGGCGCGCTTCCGATTCGATGGGCATCGACGCGATGAATCCGGCATGGTTGTAGTAGCGAATGGCCATGGCCGAGGACACCAGCGAGGCGAACAGCAACGCCAGCAGCACCAGTTCGAGCGCCAGCCGAGCTGTGAAGCTGGGGGTGTGCGCGACCTCACCGAAGCCCGTGTGCAGAGAAGGCGCGGACAGCGTCGCAGAGGCGATCAGGCCGAGCGCCGCGGTTGACGCCGTCATTGTCGCCGACATCAGCGAGTTGCGAAGCGTCTGGACGGCAAGGATTTCGGAGCCTCTTTGCGCGGATACCGCCGCGAACCATTCTTGGCGAAGTGACGCATGTGCCGTCCTGGCCAGCCGCCCGGGGATGCGCCGCTGCGCGGCGGCTAGCGCCACTTCGTAGGCCGTCATAATCGCGACGGTCGCGAACGCGGCGAGCCAGGTCAAGTCGAAGGCCATTGCGAGTTTCAGGCCGTGCGGATCGACGCCGCCGGCTTGCGACGTTCCGTCAACTCGAAGACGCCCATGCCGAGCAGCATGGCGGCGACGAAGACTGCCGCTTTGGTCGTGCCCATGCCCAGCGCCACCAGCGCCGGGCCTGGGCAGAATCCGGCAATGCCCCAACCTATGCCGAAGAGCAGACTACCAATCACGAGACGGCGGTCGATGTGACGCGCAGTGGGCAGTTTCATCTGGGCGCCCAGATACGAAACCGTCCGTTTTCCTGCGACGGCAAACGCCATCAAACCCACTGCGATGGCGCCTGCCATGACCAATGCCAGCGAGGGATCCCAGGGCCCGGCGAGGTCGAGGAAGCCGAGCACCTTGGCGGGGTTGGCCATGCCGGAGAGGATGAGGCCCAGCCCGAAGACCAGGCCGGCGAGCAGGGAAGCAATGACCAGCATGAATGTTCTCCTCATACGCCAAGAAGGTGCCGCGTCACGAACACGGTCACGAAGCCGGCGGCCATGAATGTGACCGTGGCTACCAGCGAACGCGGCGACAAACGGGAAAGTCCGCACACGCCGTGGCCGCTGGTGCAGCCTGACCCGTAGCGCGTTCCGACGCCGACCAGAACGCCCGCCACTGCGAGCGTGCCGTACCCCGCTGCGATGCGGGGCTCGGGCAAGGCCGCAAAGAGTGCGAACACCAGCGGCGAGCCCAACAAGCCGATGACGAACGCGGCACGCCATCCGACATCGCCTGCGGTGGGCCTCAATAGTCCACCGATCACGCCGCTGATGCCGGCAATGCGGCCATTCAGGAGTGCGAACATCGCCACGGCGATGCCGATGAGCACGCCCCCGGCGAGTGCGGACCACGGGGTGAAGGCATTCCAGTCGATCGTCACAGCTTCAATCCTTCGGACAATAGAGTTGATAGAGCGTGGTCAGAATCTCGAGCATTGCCGGGTCCGCGACGCTGTAGAAGATGTTCTTGCCCTGTCGGCGCGTGTTGACCACACCTTCGGTCCGCAGCACACCCAGTTGCTGCGACAGCGTCGGTTGGCGTATGTCCAGCGCCTGCTCGAGTTCGGTTACGCACAACTCGCCCTGCGATAGTTGACACAGCAACAGCAGGCGATCTTCGTTGGCAAGGAGCTTCAGCGCAGCAACGGCCTGTCCCGCCGCACCGCGCAAACGAGCAGGGTCGATGACGATTCTATGCGGGCGCTTTGCGGTTGATAGCCGATTCATGTTGACATCATTCTATACATTAATATAATATTAGTCAATATATTATTGCCCGATGACCCGTGGAGGTCCCATGTCCGCCCGTACCGCGATCCAGTCCTTTTTCGACCCCAATACATGGACGGTGTCGCACATCGTCTGGGACCGCGCGAAAATGAGGGCCGCGATCATCGATCCGGTACTCGACTACGACTTCAAGTCGGGGCACACCGGTACGGTGTCGGCCGACCAGGTTCTGGCGTTCGTCCAGAATCAGGGACTGCAGGTGGACTGGATTCTCGAGACCCACGCGCACGCGGACCACTTGTCCGGCGCACATTACCTGCAGGGACGCGTGGGCGGACGCGTCGCCATCGGCGCGAACATCCGTACGGTGCAGACGACGTTCAAGAATCTCTTCAACCTTGAGAGCGCATTCCAACCGGATGGAAGCCAGTTCGATCACCTGTTCCAGGACGGCGAGAAGTTCAGGATCGGCGACGTCGAAGCCACGGCCATGCTGGTGCCGGGACACACGCCGGCGGACATGGCTTACCTGGTGGATGGTTCAATTTTCGTGGGCGACACGTTGTTCATGCCCGATGTCGGCACCGCGCGAGCAGACTTCCCGGGCGGCGACGCCCATCAACTCTACCGATCCATCCGGAAGCTGATGGCCTTGCCGGCGGAGACGATGATCTACGTCTGTCACGACTACCCGCCTGCCGATCGCCACGCCCAATGGCAGACCACGGTCGCAGCACAGCGCGCTCGGAACATCCATGTCCGCGACGGCATTACCGAAGACGAATTCGTGGCGATGCGCAAGGCCCGTGATGCAACACTCGAGGTACCCACACTCATCCTGCCATCGATTCAGGTGAACATCCGGGCGGGCCGGTTGCCGCCGGTCGACAACAACGGGGTGGCCTACCTGCGCATTCCGCTGAACGCCTTGCCAGTCCGGCAGTAGGCCGGACGGTGCATGAGGGGCGAACGGCATCCGAGACCTTGCCCTCGCGTAGCCACAGTTCCTTGCCCGTCGCGAGTTCGATGACAACCGCCGCGAAGGGGATCGCCGGCTCCGAAACTTTTTTGGCAGGCGGTCAAACGCACCCACCATGGTGCCCATCGAACGAAGATCACCCGCCAGCCGCAGCTGTTGCCTTCGCGGGCTGGATCACTTCGATCACCGCATCCACGACGCCGTCGTTAATCATTCCGATGCGCCGCGCCGCTGCGGTCGACAAGTCGGCGATGCGCCCCTCGACAAAAGGCCCGCGATCGTTGACGACGACCTCCACGCTCTGGTGATTCTCCAGATTCGTCACGCGAACCAGCGTGCCGAAGGGAAGGGTCCGGTGCGCCATGGTCAGGCGCGCGGGATCGAAGGTATCTCCGCTTGCCGTAGGCTTGCCGGCGAACTCGTCGCCGTAATGTGATACCTGCCCCTGCTGCCGCCAGGCCATCGACGTTTCCGCTTTGGGTGCGGCCGTACGCGGTTCCGGAGGGGCAGGCATGGCGGCGGACGGCTTCGGAGCAGGCGTCGGGGATTCCACCTGCGGAACCCGGTGAGCCTCATCCTGCGCTGGCACTACGGGGGTCGGCTGCGGACCGGGGCTCGCTGGAAACTGCGCGCAGCCGGCGAGGATGAGGCCTGCGGTGATCCATGCGCGCGACGTCCGCAATCGCTCGCGGACGACACAGGCCGCGTGGCGATTGTCAGCCGCGGGCGGCATAGGTCAGCGAAGCCTTGATGCGGTCGCCGCGTGGTCATCCCTTTCCCGGCGCAGTGTCGAATATCATTTCGAAGCCGCCGAAGATCATGCGCTTGCCGTCGAACGGCATGTCCATGTCCTTCATCGCGGGATCTTCCATGATCTTCTTGTTCGCGGCATCCCGGACTTCCTTCGAAGGCCACTCGATCCATGCGAATACAACGGTCTCGCCGGCCTCGGCGCCGACCGCCCGCTTGAAGTCGGTGACCTTCCCGTCGGGGACGTCATTGCCCCAGCATTCGACCTGGCGAATCGCACCAAGACCCTTGAACAAGTCGTGAAACTTCTGCGCCGCGGCCCGGTAGCGTTCGCGGTTGGCATTAGGCACGGGAATGACGAATCCGTCGACGTAGCTCATGTCACTGCTCCTTTGGAAAAGACAGGCGGTTTACCGTAACGCGGTGAGCGGATGTCCGCAGCAGCATTCTCCGGCATTCCAGTGAGGGCCCCGCCTACCCTCCCAAGCGCCCGGGCCGCAGACAGCAGTCGTGCACATTTGGGCGATAATGGCGCTCTATTTTTTCTCCAGGAGCAGCGTCGTCTGCTTACGCAATACTGGCAGCAGGTGTTTCGCCGCCTTCGCCAGGAGCCAAGGCAACGTTACTTCGATGCGTACGGTGTCCTCCAGGACTTCGATCGTTGCCGCCACGGTTTGTCCGAGCGCGCGTGCGCGAAAACGCAGCGTATCGCCTTCCCAATGCTCCTGCTCCATCGCGATCATCGACCCGAAGTGGCCATTGGTGCGAGCGAATCCCGCCTTTAGGCGGCGGACCGCCTCGGCCTTGCCGAGATCGTGGCTGACGGTTGCAGTGACCGTATCATTCACGGACGCTTTGCCTGCGTAGATGTGCATGCCGTGATTATGATGGAACGGCGAGCGTGGCAACGCTTAGGCAGGGCCGGCGGCCTTGCGAGAAAAAGCGGTGCGGAGGATTCGCCCGCGGACTCCGATCGGTCGCGGCAAGCGAAGCCATGAGCAAGCCCCCACACCACTCCACGATGCTCGCGGCGCTCTGGATGGCCGGCTGGCTGGCGACCATGGTCCTGCTCGCCGTGGCGGCGCGCGAGGCCGGCAAATTGCTGCATGTCGTCCAGATCATGGAGCTGCGTTCGCTGCTCGGCCTCGTGCTGTTCGCGCCGATGGTGGCCGCGGCCGGCGGGCTGCGCGCGATGCAAACCCGCCACCTGGGTCGTCACATCGCCCGCAACAGCGTGCACTACGCAGCCCAGTTCCTATGGTTCGTGGCCATCATGCTGATCCCGATCGCCGAGGTCGTCGCGATCGAGTTCACCGGCCCCGTCTGGGTCGCGCTGCTGGCCGTGGCATTCCTGGGCGAGCAGATGACCAAGGCGCGCTGGGCGGCGGTCGTACTGGGGGTCGTCGGCGTGGTGATCATCGTCCGGCCGGGGCTCGACCATGTCGAGGTTGGCCAGCTAGTCGCGCTTCTGGCGGCGGTGGGCTTCGCCGGCTCGATCATCCTCGTCAAGTCGCTGACGCGCACGGACAGCGTCGTGTCGATCATCTTCTGGATGCTGATCATTCAATCGGTGCTCGGCGCCATCCCGGCGGCGGTCATGTGGCAGACACCGCCGGCGGCCGCCTGGCCGTGGATCGCCGTGATCGCCGGCTGCGGCACGTATTCGCACTTCTGCATGACACATGCGCTGCGGCACGCCGACACCACGACCGTCGTGCCGATCGACTTCCTTCGCGTCCCGCTGACCGCCATCGCGGCGTGGCTGGTTTTTGCCGAGCGCTTCGACATCTTCACCATCATCGGCGCCGCGGTCATTCTTGGCGGCAATCTACTCAATCTCAGGCGTGGCTCCTCGCCGCCCTCGGTGGCAGCGCGGCGGGATCCCACACCCCACGAGATTCCGGAATAGTCCACGACTAGCGTTGTCGGCGGGCTTTCGGTAGCGCCCGCAGTTGACTGGGCCCGCTGCTGACCCTGCCTGGCACTACGGCCATGGCCCGAGGCGGGGTTGGACGCTCGCCCCCGTGGATCTCGTCGCCGATGCAACGACATGGCGCTGGAACGCCGGCCGAAGGCGATCATGCTGTCATTCGGCAACCCCGGTCCGTTCGTGGAGCAGGCCAAGCGAGCGGGCTCGCTCGTTATTTGCCAGGTGCAATCCGTTACGATGGCGCTCGAAGCCGTCGCTGCCGGGCCGATATTCTGGTGGCCCAGGGCACGGAGGGGGATGGCCACGTAACTGTGTTACCCGGCGCAACGTGTGGCCCGGTGGCTTTACCGGTCGCTGCCTGCGCAACGCGCATCTGGAACGGTGGTACGGACGCGAGGTCGATCTCCTGCAGCACGTCGACGAGGAAGCGGAGACCTATCTTCGCGCGCGCGACGAAGGAAACTTCGACGTCGCCGCGGTCATCGCCGGAGAGTCTGCCGGCTTGGTGCACGAGGGTCCTTCCCGCGAAAGAAGTGGTCGCAAGGATGGTGCGGGACGCGTCGCGCACGCTGGAAGGTGCGCAGAAGATGATTGGGGTCGGAGGCGCATGAGAAATCTGCGCAGCACAGCTTCGGATCCCGATCGTGGGCACTCCGGGCGATGTCCCGGCCCGGATCGGTTACCCGCTCGCAGACGAACAGCACCTGCGGGGTCCACGCATCGTCACCCGGGATGCTAAGCACGATCCGACCGCCCGCCTGCACATCTCCGTGGCAAAGCCCGGACGCCGTCCTACGCAGCGCGCTGAATTGAAGCTAAGATGCACGCCGGTTCATTCCCGTGTGCGCATTGCCCATGCACTGGTTCCATCAGCTGTCCTCATCGACGCTCGCCATCCTCATCGTGCTGGCCACGCTGGCCACCTCGGTGACCGGTCTCGCCGTGACTGCCGTGCACATCCGCCGCAGTAAGTTGCACGAGCAGCTCGACAACGGCGCGATCGCGGGCTTGCTGGCCGCGCTGGTCGGCATCTATGCGATCGCCGCGGGCTTGACCGCCGTCGCGGTTTGGGGCAACACACAGGACGCCGCCACCAACGTTGCGCGGGAAGCCGCCGCGGTGACCGTGGTGTTCCACGATCTCGCCGGTTATCCGGAACCGCTGCGATCGCAGTCGCGGGAGGCGCTCGCCGATTACCTGCGCTACGTGATCGACAAGGAGTGGCCGCTGCACCAGCGCGGCGAGGCACCGGGTGCCACCCTCCCCGTCCTCGAGAACGCACAGCTCGCGCTGCTCGCGTTCGAACCGGCGACCGAGGGACAGAAGATCGTGCATGGAATTACGCTGCAGGCGTACAACAAGGTTGTCGAGATGCGCCGGCTGCGCCTGCAGGCGGTCGGCGACACGGCACTGCCCGGCGCGCTCTGGGTCGTGGTGATCCTGCTTGGCGTGATTGCCATCTCCTCGTGCTTTTTCCTGCGCCTGGACAGCTTTGCGCTACACGTCGTGGTCACGACGCTGGTCGCCGCGCCGATCGCCTTGATCCTCTACTTCATCGCGGTCACCGACCGGCCTTTCCAGGGCGGCGTCAGCGTGTCGGCGGAACCGTACCGGGTGATCCTTGAAGAAGTCATGTTGCCCGACATGAAGCGCGGCAAGTGATGCGGGCTTAGGTCCGCGTCAGAACAACCGGATCGCCACGTCGAAGTACCAGGTCCGGCGGATCTCGACCACATCGTATTGAAGCGCCAGTGCCGGTGGAAACGGCAGGTAGGGCCTGCTGTTTTCGATGATCCGAAGGATGGCTTGATCGACTTCCGCTACGCCGCTGGAAACGACGATCGTCACCGACTCCACGGTTCCGTCGCTGCGAATGGCGACAGTGACCAGCGGCGGCGAATGCGACCGCTTGGCGATTTCGCGGACCGTGTCGCCAAAGGTATTGAGCTGGATTCTCTGCGCGAACATTTCCGCGTACCGGACGAGTTCCGTGTTCGGGTCGGAACGTCCCCATAGCCGCACCCGCCGCGCGGTGCTCAACGAGCGCGGAAGGGAATTGGGCTCGTACGTGTCCTTCGTGGCCTCCTCCCGCCGAGCCCGTTCTTCGTCGAGCTGACGCCCGATGGCCTGGAGCCGCGCCTCCCGCCGCGCTTCGTACTCCCGCGCCTCCGCCTCCTTCGCCTCGCGGTCAGCGGCAGCTTGCCGGGCAGCCGCCCGACGTCCTGCTTCGACTCGCTCGGCCTCGGCCCGCGCGGCTTCCTCGCGCGCGGCCGCCTGCTGCTGCGCACCCTGCTCCGCCGCGGCTTGTCGAGCAGCGTCCTGGCGTTGGGCCTCCGCACGGGCGGCTTCCTGGCGCTGCGCCTCGGCCCGTGCCGCTTCCTCGCGCGCTGCCGCCTGTTGTCGTGCCTCGCGTTCGGCCGCGGCCTGTCGTGCGACTTCCTGCTGTTGTGACTCCAGTCGCTGCGCTTCGGCCCGAGCGGCTTCTTCACTTGCCAGCGCTTGCTGTTGCGCTTCACGTTCGGCCGCAGCTTCGCGCGCCGCTTCCTCGCGCGCGGCGGCTTGCCGTTGCGCATCCCGCTCCGCCGCTGCTTGTCGAGCAGCTTCCAGGCGTTGAGCTTCCGCACGGGCCGCTTCATCACGCGCTGCCACCTGTTGTCGTGCCTCTCGTTCGGCATCGGCCTGTCGTGCAGCTTCCTGCCGTTGTGCCTCCAGTCGCTGCGCTTCGGCCCGAGCAGCTTCTTCACTTGCCAGCGCTTGCTGTTGCGCTTCACGTTCGGCCGCGGCCTGGCGCGCGGCGTCGGCGCGCGCGGCGGCCTGCTGTTGCGCATCCCGCTCCGCCGCAGCTTGTCGAGCGGCTTCCTGGCGTTGGGCTTCCGCACGGGCGGATTCTTCACGCGCCGCCACCTGTCGTTGGGCCTCCTGTTCCGCGGCGGCCTGCCGTTGCGCTTCCAGTCGCCGCGCCTCGGCCCGTGCGGCTTCCTGGCGCTGTGCTTCGGCGCGCGCTGCCTCGAGTTCGGCTTCGCGTCGCGCCATTTCCGCCCGTTCGGCTTCCCGGTTCTCTGCCTCCAACCGTTGTGCCTCGCCGCGTGCCGCTTCCTCGCGCGCGGCCGCTTGCTGTTGCGCTTCCCGCTCCGCGCTCGCCCGTCGCAATGCGTCCTGCCGTTCGGCCTCGAGTCGCGCGGCTTCCGCTCGCGCCGTCTCCTGTCGTGCCGCCTCCTGCTGTTGTTCCGCGAGCTGTACTGCCCGCTTCTGTTCGGCCTCTTCCCGCTCGACCTCGATGCGCGCGGTTTCCCTGCGTTCGGCCTTCGCGCGTTCGGCCTCGACGCGACTCGCTTCCCGGCGGGCGGTCTCGGCGCGAGCGGCTGCCAGGCGCGCTGCCTCCTGCTGTTGCGCGGCCAACTCGACCGAGCGCTGGCGCGCGGCGTCCCTACGCGCCACTTCCTGACGGACGGCTTCCTTCCGCTGCGCTTCCTTCCGCTGCGCTTCCTTCCGCTTGCTTCCTTCCGCTGTGCTTCCTTCCGCTGTGCTTCCTTCCGCTGTGCTTCCTTCCGCTGTGCTTCCTTCCGCTGTGCTTCCTTCCGCTGTGCTTCCTTGCGTTGTGCCTCCCTGCGCTGCGCTTCCTGAACGTCGTCGCGAACTTTCGGCGAGTCGGGCAACGCGGTAGCGGGAGGCAGGACCTGCAGCGGGACGCTCGGCAGTTTAGCCGGCGATCGCGCCGTCGGCGACGGCACCGGCGCGGGGCGCGTGACCTCCGGCGGCCCGATCGAGGCTCTCTGAGACGGTATCGGTACCGCCGCGATGACTTGCTCAGCAGGAGGCGCGCGCGCCGGGTCGAGGACGACGCGCAGCGGGGGCACTTCGATCCGTCGCGTTCGCCAGGGAAAGTCGAGGCCCAGAAGCCCGAAGCCGTCGCCACTGAACACCAGGCTCAACAGCACGGCGTGAAACAGCAGCGACAGCAGCAGCGCAACGGTCAACAGCCGCCGTTCGCGCTCTGCATGGTCGCGCGCACGGGCGGGGACTGCCACTTTGAACAGGCGCGTGGTCCGGCGATCCATCGCACCGATTATCACCGGTCCGCGCCGATCCTCCATGCGCGCCAGGTACAAGGCACGCCGGCGCGGTCAGAAGCGCTTCCTGCAGGCCCGCGACCGGGTGACCGGTTCCCGCGCACGCCGGACCCGGGTCAATTACCCGGGAAGCTCGGCTTCAACAATGCCGCAATCGCCGCTTGTGCCGCCGGAACGGGGTGAAACGGCGCAAGGCTTGCCGTATTGAGCCTAAGCACCGTGATGCCATACGTCCAGGGGTCACTGGTGCAGAATTCATGTCCCTTCACCACGCCGGAGATATCCACCACCGACACGCCCTCGATCCCGCCCACGGCCGAGCTCAGGGTTTGCTGCAGCACGCCCTCGAGTGAAATAAGGTAGTCGATCTCGTCGCGCGAAAGGTCACCGAGGTCGAGGCACTCGTCCGATTGCCCGGGGCCCGGCAGCGGCTGGTGATAGGTCGTGAAGATGATCTTCGGCACCTTGCCGGCCTTTTCGCCGCGTGCCTTGATCGCCGCCACCAGGTTCTTATAGTTGCCGGCGATTTGCCCGCTGTTGATGGGATCCCAGAACAGATTGAGCACGCCGCTGCCCGGATTGGCGGCCGTGCAATAAGACGACGACGCGGCGCGCGGCGCACGATTCCGCCACGCCTCGTCGGTCGGAAAGCGCTTGACGAAGTTGGCACGAAGCTGCTGTGAGCGATCGGGGGCTGCGGCGAGCGCCGCCACCTGCAGGGCGTCGGTGTATCCCGTCGCGCAGAATATGAACACGTCGGCAAAGCTCACGTCGTCCGCACCGAGGGTGATGATCACGACGTCGGGCCGCGCGTCGTCGTAGGCGGCGTTGAGATTGGTCTGCGCGAGCCAGTTGCCGAACTGTGCGGGACGATACAGGTTGCCGTCGTAGCGCCGGTCGAAGGCGATGCCGTTCTGGTAGGTGGAGCCGGTACAGGCGAACTTGGCGAGCGTTGCGCCGATCATCGGCGCCAGCACGTCGCCGTAGGCCTGCGCCGAGTCATGGCAGAGCTGGTAGTCACCCTGCCAGGTAGGGTTGTCCACGCCGCCGATCCAGCGATTGCCGAACCCCGTGTAATAGGTGTACCCGTAGTTGAGGCCTTCACCCGACGCGATCGAATCGCCGAGCACCACGATCGACAGGGGCGCCGCGGCTTCCGGCGCGGGCCCTTCATCGGAACCACCACCGCAACCCGTCAGGAGTAACGCCAGCGCAAGGGCTGCGGCTGCCGTCTGCGACTTCAGTGTCTCCATGTCCCTCCCCTGCCGTATGCGCCGCTCGATCTTACCGGGATTCGGCATGTCGGAAGTTGGCATCCTGATGTCGACATTGCCGCCTATCCACTGCCCCCTCACCCGTGGGTCTAGAATCGCGGACGGGACATTCGGGAGGAGCCAAGGCTTGCCTACGCTGCGCGAACGCGACATTCCAACAACCCTGCGCCGGATGACGACCGAGGACGTCGCGGCCTGGTGCGAGTCGTTCGAGCAAGGCAGCGCCAACAACGTTCTCGGCCACCTGGAGTTGCAGCGACGCCGCGATCAGGGCCTCCGGGTACGGATCTGGATCGCTACCGGAATCGCGCTGGTGGCGCTGGTCCTCGCGGCGACAGCGTTGTATTTCACCATGCGCTAACGCGGCTAGCGGATTCCCTGCACGTCACGCGACCCGAGGTGCGGCTTTCGCTACTGCCGCGACACGAGCGCCGGTGTCGCCTTCTGCTCACCATCGGCATCGAAGTTCATCATGGTGCCGCTGGCCGAACGTCCGCCCCCGTCGAGCTTGCCCCTGAACTCCCATACGGTGCCGACACCCATCCGGAAGTAGAGTGTGCCGTCGGTAATTTCACCGGCTCCGCGCTGCGCGCCCCGATGGCCGTCAAGGTCGGAGTCGATGATGTCGCCGCCGCTGTCGAACTTGATCGTGAAGTTGCTGCAGTCCTCGTTCACCGGCGCACACACCACCTTCCAGCTGCCGGCAATGGCGGTGTTCTGCGGCGTGACGTCGTCGCTGATGCAGCCGGCGAGAAGCAACGCGGCCCAGCTGACAGCCAAGACGAGGCTGCGAAACGAATTCATGGTCTTCATCACGGGCGTCCTCACGAGCACACCTTGGCGGTGGCGGCGAAGCCCGTCTGCACGCTTGTCCACGCAGGTTGGGCGTCAAGCGTATCGATCCGGTACGTCTGCCCGCCACCGGTCGTGCCTTGGGTGTAGGCGAGCGGCGAGGGAAACGTGAACATCCCCCAGCGTCCGTTCGCACCTTCGTACTCGAACTCGAACACGTTGCTGCCGATGAAATAGCCGTTGGTGGTGCTGGAGGCATCGACCGCCCACGGATGGGTGCATTGCAACTGGCTCAGGATCCATGCGGCCTGTGTTTGCAGCGTGCCGCCGCTGCCACCGATGTTGATGCCCATCTCGCTCAGGAAGAGCGGTGGCAGCGAATTCCACGCCGCATTCCACGTCATCGCCACCGGCGTCGTGATCGACACCGCCGCGGCCGGAAAGGCCGACTGGAACTGGTTCGAACTCGTGATGAACGCGTTGATCGTCGGTCCGTTGGTGAACGGATTCACGGTGGCAATGAAGCGTGTGGTCCAGAAGTCGGCCGGTACTTGCGCCACGGCGACACTGCCATACGAGGTCGTGCCGTTGACCTGCGCGTTCTGGAGCGTCACGGACACGGCGATATTCGCCAACACGCCGGGTGGGATGGTGGGATTGGCGTTGGGTATCGCCTGGTAGAGCGCCTGGGCGGTCTGGAACCACGCGTATTGCGAGTTGCTGTTGACGGCGTTCGAGGCCGGCACCATGAAGGGCAGGCGGTCCGCCGCCGCCACGCCTGCCGCGCTCTCGAGCTTGAGGATGGCCTGGATCGTGAACGCCACGTTGGCCGGGTCGATGTTGTTGTAGTCGTATTCGTTGAAGATGCCCCAGGCGCCGATGCCGGGGTGCGGTTTGTTGCCGCCGTTCGGATACACCTGCGCGAAGATGCTCGCGATATTGTCGTACGCCTTCTGGTAGCTCCCGGCACCGGGGGGCACGCTTTGGCAACCACCCACGATCAGGCAGGCGGTGTAATTGCTGACCGGCACCATCACTTTCATGCTGTGCGCGTGCACCGCATCGAGGAACGAGCCATGGTCACGCTGGGCATTCCAGTTGTAGAGATGCAGAAAGTTGATGCCCTGCGCCTGCATCTTGGCGAGGTCGTTGCGGCCGGGCGTCGCGGCCGTGCCCGGTCCCCACAACAACGCGAAGTCGGTGTTGTAGAAGTCGGTGTCGTAGTACGTCGGGTTGTAGCCTTGGAGCGGCATGCTGCAAGGCGGAGTACCGTTGTTTTGCGTCTGCAGCTGGCAGTCGTCGGACGGCGATGGCTGGTACGAGATGCCCTTGATCGGACGCAGCGCAGTCAGGGCTGGTGCAATCTGGGCTGCCGCAGGCAGTGCCACGCCGGCAATCACGGCCAGCAGAGGCAGGGTCAAACCACACCACAAGGCGGCCGCCTCGATTTTCGGGACGTGCATGGGTTCTCCGTTATGTTCAGGCGGTGCGGCGGGCGGGCTGTGCGAAAGCTCGAGCCCTGGTTCTCCCGGCGCTAGTCAGCAAGATTTGCGCCAGCGTGTGATGAAGGCAAACCTACGGCCGACCCGATTGGAAATCCGGCGGCCGCCCCCATCTGCATGCGGCATGCCTGTAAGCGGTCTATCGACAAGCGATGGAACTGTAAGGAATGTCATACGGGCGCGACCAATGCGTCCAATGGAAGTGCTGCCATCAAGGTACCCTTGACCGCAGCAGACCGGACCATTTGCGCGGAGACAACGATGCCAAAGTTCACCAGAAACCCCGACGTCATCGCTCGACTGAGCCCCGAGCAATATCGCGTCACGCAACAGAGCGCGACCGAGCGTCCCGGCACCGGCGAATATCTCGACCACAAGGAGCCCGGCATCTATGTCGACATCGTGTCGGGCGAGCCGCTGTTCGCCTCGTCCGACAAATTCGACTCGGGCTGTGGATGGCCGAGTTTTACCAAGCCGATCGAGCCCGCGCACGTCAACGAGTTGACGGATGCATCGCATGGCATGGTACGCACCGAGGTACGCTCGACGCACGGGGACAGTCATCTCGGACACGTTTTCCCCGATGGCCCGACAGACCGCGGCGGACTGCGCTATTGCATCAATTCGGCAGCGCTGCGTTTCATCCCGCGCGACCGGATGGAAGCCGAAGGTTACGGGGCCTATCTCAACCAGGTGGAGGACCTAGCATGAACAGCGAACGCGCAGTTCTGGCCGGTGGGTGCTTCTGGGGTGCGCAGGAATTGCTGCGCCGTCGCGACGGCGTGCTGTCGACGCGCGTCGGTTATACGGGAGGCCGCAACGCCAACGCGACCTACCGCAACCACGACGGACACGCCGAGGCGGTCGAGATCATCTTCGACCCGGCCCGCATCAGCTACCGGGACATTCTCGAGTTCTTTTTCCAGATCCACGACCCCAGTACGCGGAATCGGCAGGGCAATGACATGGGCACGAGCTACCGCTCGGCGATCTTCTACACCAGTGACGAGCAGAAGCGCGTCGCAGAGGACACGATCGCGGATGTCGACGCTTCCGGCCTGTGGCCCGGCAAGGTGGTGACCGAAGTGGTGCCGGCGAGCGACTTCTGGGAAGCCGAGCCCGAGCACCAGGACTACCTGCAACACCACCCCGGCGGATACACCTGCCATTTCGTCCGCCCGAACTGGAAGCTGCCGGTGCGCAGCGACAAGGTCGCCAGCGCGACCTGATCCAGCGCGCCCATACGTCTAGCGCGCGCAGACGTCCCGCACGCATCCGCGCAGCCAGCGATGCGCCTGGTCGCCGTCCATCCGGGGATGCCAGAGCATCGAGACCTTGAATTCCGGCGCGGGAACCGGAAGCGTGAAGCGGTGCATGCCGGTGCGCAGGCTTTCGGTATGTCGCTCGGGGGCGGTGGCGACCAGGTCCGCGGCACGCGCCAGCATCAGTGCCATCGAAAAGCTGTCGACGATGGTTGCGACGACCCGATCGAGGCCGAGTGAACGCAGGGCCTCGTCGATCGATCCACGTTCGAGTCCCTGGCGCGACACGAAGATGTGCCGGCCGGCCGCGTAGCGGGCGGGGGTCACCTTGCCCCGGCTGAGCGCGTGCCCCGCGCGTACGACGCCGACGAAGCGATCGCTGAACAGCGCCTGTGCCCGCACTTCGGGACCCGTGGACCTGCCGACGACGCCCATCGCCAGATCGACCGTTCCATTACGCAGCGGCGCGTTGTCCTTGTCCGGGCTCTGCACAAAGCGCAGCCGCACGCCCGGCGCGTCCCGGCTGACGCGGGCAATGAGTTGTGGGCCGAAATTCGCCACAAAGCCCTCCCGGGTCCGCAGCGTAAATGTGCGGGCCAACTGCGCGAGATCGAGTTTGTCGGCGGGGCGCAGCACCGCCCTTCCATCCTCTACGAGTTGACCGACCCGCTCGCGTAGTTGGATCGCGCGGGGCGTGGGAACGAGCCCGCGGCCGGCTCTGACCAGCAGCGGGTCGCCGGTCGTCCTGCGCAGGCGCGCGAGCGACCGGCTCATCGCTGACGGACTGAGTCGCAGGCGACGGGCCGCGCGCGCGACACTGCCTTCGGCCAGCAGCACGTCAAGCGTCACCAGCAGATTGAGATCCGGCGTCGGCATGCGCCGACCTTACCGCAGATTGCCCTATATGTGGCGTTTCATGCACTAATTCATTGCAATCAGTGCGTCTTCCGCCATGTCTCGCGAATGGCTACGCTGCGTCATAGGGTCCAGGTGGACCCACCACCGACGGAGTCAACGTTGAAGCCCAATACTGCAGGACAGGTCCAGGCAGCCGCGAGCGCAGGCGCTGCCCGGATCCCGACGCCCCGTTTCGCGCTGGCTGCCCTGTCGCTTGCCATGCTGCTGTCCGCACTCGGCAGCAGCATCGGCAACGTCGCGTTGCCGACCCTGGCGCAGGCGTTCGCTGCCTCGTTCCAGGCGGTCCAGTGGGTCGTGCTCGCCTACCTTCTCGCTATCACGACGCTGATCGTCAGTGCCGGCCGCCTCGGCGATCTCGTCGGCCGTCGTCGGTTGCTGCTGTCCGGCATTGCGGTGTTCACGCTTGCATCGCTGGCGTGCAGCGTCGCCCCGACGCTCGGGTGGCTGATCGCCGCCCGTGCCGGGCAGGGTTTCGGCGCCGCCATCATGATGGCGCTGGCCATGGCGTTCGTCGGCGACGCGGTTCCGAAGGCCAGGGTCGGCAGCGCGTTGGGATTGCTCGGCACCATGTCCGCCATCGGCACCGCGCTCGGGCCGTCGTTGGGCGGATTCCTGATCGCGTGGTCCGGCTGGCAGGCGATCTTCCTCGTCGGCGCACCGCTCGGGGGCATCACGTTCGCACTTGCCCGGCGCGCGTTGCCCGGCGACGCCCGTGAGCGGGCACGTGCGCGCGCCGCTTTCGATACCGTCGGCACGCTGCTGCTGGCGGCAACCCTGGCGGCCTACGCCTTGGCGATGACGCTCGGACGAGGTAGCTTCGGCGCGCTGAACATCATGCTGCTCGTCGCCGCGGGGGTGGGCGTCGTCTGTTTCCTCTTCGCCGAGGGCAAAGCCGCGTCACCCCTCATCCCGCTGGCAGTCCTTGGCAGCCCGGCGCTGGCCGGTAGCCTGGTCGCCAACGCCCTCGTTTCGACGGTGATCATGGCGACGCTGGTCGTCGGCCCCTTCTACCTCGCCGGTGCGCTCGGGCTCGATGCGGCGCGCGTCGGCCTCGCACTGTCAGTGGGACCGCTGGTGGTAGCGCTGACCGGCGTGCCTGCGGGCCGGCTGGTGGACCGGTTCGGTGCGTCGCGCATCGTGGTCGCCGGGCTGGCCGGCATGGCGACAGGCTGCGTGCTGCTCGCCGCGTTGCCCGGGACCCAGGGTGCCGCGCGCTACCTCGTCCCCATCATGGTCGTCGCCGCCGGCTACGCATTGTTCCAGACGGCCAACAGCACGACGGTCATGGCTGGCGCAAGCGCGGACCAGCGCGGCGTCATTGCCGGCACCCTCAACCTGGCGCGCAATCTCGGCTTCGTGACCGGCGCATCGGCGATGGGCGCGGTGTTCGCGGTTGCATCGACGCGTTTCGAACTCACGATGTCGCATCCTGCGGCGGTGGCCGCCGGAATGCGCGCGACATTCGCCGCCGGGGCACTGCTGATCGTCGCGGCGCTCGTCACCACGTTCGCCGGCCGCAGCCTCGCCGCCCGAGTTCCCGCACCGACGGCACTTCCCGTCGCCAGGGCGATGAAGTGAACTATCATGCGGTGGCGGCACACCGATACCCGTGATGCTGCGTTGCCAGCGTGCCCTTCCACTTGGATACCGCCGCCATAGCGCTCCATGACAAGGCACTCGCCGTGATCCGGGCGAGCGGGCATGTCGTCGTCGATGCCGGCCTGCCGGTGCGCGATCTCGTCGCGTTGGCCGAAGCCGCCGCGACATGGGGCGCCTCGCTCACGGTACGCCGCGCCGATCGGCGGACGGAAGACGAACTGACGACGATCGCGGCCGCCGGGCGCGGTCACGTCACCTTCGATCTCGCCGGATCGTGACACGTGCGGACGCTGCGCATCGTCAAGTCGCTGCTGGTTGCCTCCGTGGGCGGTTGGGCGCTGCTGGTCGCCTACGGCAACGTTGCCGACTACGGCGCGAACTGGACGTTCGTGCAGCACGTGCTGGCGATGGACACGGTATTTCCCGACAATCCGCTCAAGTCGCGCGCGATCACCGACCCGTCGCTGCAGCAACTCGCGTACTGGTCGATCATCGCAGTCGAATGGGTCATGGGACTCGTATGCCTCTACGGCGCCTGGAGGCTCTTCGCCGCCCGGGATGATCGTCGCGCGTTCATCGCAGCCAAGGTGCCGGCGACGGTGGGACTCTTCATCGTCTGGGGCCTCTACTTCGTCGGCTTCGTGGCCATCGGCGGCGAGTGGTTTTCGATGTGGCAATCCAAGGTGTGGAACGGGCAGCAGGCAGCCCAGCACATCCTGTACTGCGCGATGTTCGTGATGGTCGTCGTGCTGCTGCCCGAGGATGCGCCAGAGCGTGATGGCTGACCGGCCGCTGCCTGTATTGCGCCATGATCAACCCATCGATCGTAGGCGCCAGGCCGACGGCGCAACACCGGCACTCTTCTTGAATGCCCGGCTGAACGCCGCCTCCGAATCGTAGCCGACCGCTCGCGCCACAGCGACGACCTTGTTGGTGCCGGGCCGCTCGAGCAACCGAGACGCAAGTTGCAGGCGCCACCGGGTCAGGTACTGCATCGGCGCCATGCCGACATATCGCGCAAAGCGTTCCGCCAGGACGGAGCGCGAGACGCCGCACCCGGCCGCCAGTGTCTCGATCGTCCAGCGGCGCGCCGGATCTCCATGCAGCAGCGCCAGCGCCCGTGCAACCACCGCGTCATGGAGGCCGGCGAGCCAGCCGGTGGGTGCATGCATCGTGGCCAGATGCCGGCGCACCACTTCGATGAACATGAGCTCGGCGAGGCGCGCGAGCACGCTCTTTCCGCCGGATGAGCGCTCGCGCAGCTCGGCGAGTGCGAATTCGATCAGATGGCGCAGCGGTTCGGTATCAGGATGGCCGGCGCGAATATGCATCGCGCGCGGCAGCGCCGCGAGGACCGGATTGAAAGGCAGCCGATGGCAACCGAGAAACGCGCAGATGAATCGCGTGCGGGCGCCGGTTCCCGTGCCGGCGTTGATGGAGGTGGGCAGCGCGCCTGCCGCCATCTGCCGGAAGAACGCCACCGCCTCCGCCTTCCCATACGAGGCGGGTGCATCGGCGGGGTCGGCAAGGAAATAGGCGTCGCCGTGCGGCACCACGAAGATGTCACCCGCCTCGAAGCGCTCCGGCGGTGCACCGTGCAGGCCCGCCCAGCACGCGCCTTGCGTCACGATGTGATACGAAATCAAGTGCTGCGACGCTGGCAGGACTGCCGGGCGAAATGCTTCGGCTTCGGGCGCCCACGAGAGCCATGGCGTCGTCGCGTCGACGAGGAACAGCATCGATCCGGTCAAACGGACCGATGCGAGCACGTCGGATAGCACATCATCGAAGGACGATGGGGCAGGCGATCCGGAGGATGGGTCATGGCCTGCGGACATGGCATTGCCGATACTACCCTCGTGCGATGAAGGAGCACCGCTATGCAATCTTCCACCGCGTCGATCTCCGTCGCCCGGTCCCCCGCGGATGTCTACGACGCGCTTTTCGTGCCGGCGCTGTTCGGGCCATGGGGCGCCGTGCTTTGCGATGCGGCCGGGATTGGGCGCGGTCAACGCGTGCTCGACGTGGGGTGCGGAACCGGCGCAGCGACACTCGTGGCGGCCGAGCGCGTATCGTCGGTGGGTGCCGTCATCGGCCTGGACCCCAACACCGAGATGCTGGCCGTGGCACGCCGCAAGTCACAGGCCGTGACCTGGCGCGAGGGATGCGCCGAGGCCCTGCCCTTCGCCGACGGCACCTTCGATGCGGTATTGAGTCAGTTCGCGATGATGTTCTTCGACGATCCGGTGACCGCTCTGCGGGAAATGCGGCGCGTGCGGCGTCCCGGCGGCCGGCTCGCGGTCGCTGTGTGCGACGCGGTCGAGCGGTCCCCGGGCTACGCAGCGCTCGCAACTCTGCTCGACCGCCTGTTCGGACGGCGCATCGGTGACGCATTTCGGGCCCCGTTTGCGTTGGGCAGTGAAACCTTGCTTCGCACCATGTGCGATGCGGCGGACCTGTTGGACGCCACGATCACGCGCCGGAACGGCACCGTGCGCTTCGCATCGATCGATGCTCTGGTGTCGACCGAGCGTGCATGCGCCTGGACGCTCGGCGGGTTGCTCGACGATGCGCAATTCACCCGGCTGCGCGAGGAGGCGAACCGCGCGTTAAAGCGCTTCGCCGATGGCGATGGCCGGATTGCCTTCGCGATGCCGGTGCTGCTGATCGGTGCCAGCGGTCGCTGACTGGCAGGGGCCGGCGGCTGTGGCAAACTGGGGCCATGGACATCGACTACGCGCCGGCCGCTTCGACGCGCCTCTTTCTTTTCGACAATTCCTTTGCGCGCGAGCTGCCCGGCTTCTATGTGCCGCAGCGCCCAGCCGTGGTGCAGGCGCCGAAGCTTCTGTTTCTGAATCGTCCGCTGGCGGCCGACCTCGGGCTCGACTTCAGCGCGCTCGACGATCCGATGCTGGCCGCGATCTTCGCCGGCAACGTCGTGCCCGAGGGTGCCGAGCCCGTGGCCCAGGCCTACGCGGGTCATCAGTTCGGCGGCTTCTCACCCCGCCTCGGCGACGGGCGCGCCCTGCTGCTCGGTGAGGTCATCGACCGGCACGGCGATCGGCGTGACATCGCGTTCAAGGGCTCGGGTCGCACGACCTTCGCACGTGGCGGCGACGGCAAGGCGGCCGTCGGACCTATGCTGCGGGAGGTGCTGATCAGCGAAGGCATGCACGCGCTGGGCATCCCGACGACCCGCGCGCTCGCGGTCGCGGCGACCGGCGAGCAGGTGGTCCGCGAACGCATGTTGCCCGGCGCGGTGCTGACCCGCGTGGCGGCGAGTCACCTCCGGGTGGGCACCTTCCAGTTCTATGCCGCGCGCGGCGAGATCGACCACGTGCGCCAACTCGCGGACTACACGATCGCGCGCCACGATCCGGCGCTGGCGGATGCAGCGCAGCCCTATCTCGGACTGCTGCGCAACGTCGCCGCGCGCCAGGCCGCACTGATCGCGCAGTGGATGAACGTGGGGTTCATCCACGGCGTGATGAACACCGACAACATGGCGATCTCGGGCGAGACCATCGACTATGGCCCGTGTGCCTTCATGGAGGCCTACGATCCGGCCTCGGTGTTCAGCTCCATCGACCAACAGGGGCGGTATGCCTTCGGCAACCAGCCCAACATCGCCTTGTGGAATCTCGCGCGGTTCGCCGAGACATTGCTGCCGCTGCTGGCCGAAGACCGCGAGCAGGCGGTGGCGATGGCCACCGAGGTCGTCGAAGGGTTTTTGGAGCAATACCGGCAGCACCTGCTGCGCGGGCAGCGCGCCAAGCTTGGGCTGCCTGATGCCGGTCCCCGGGACGATGATGTCGATGGCGCGCTGGCAGATGACTGGCTGGCCCTGCTCCACGCCGGGCAGGTGGACTTCACGCTGGCATGGCGACGGCTCGCCGATGCCGCGGCCGGCGACGCGTCGCCATTGCGCGCGTTGTTCGCTGACCCCCAGGCGCCCGAAACATGGCTCGAGCGCTGGCGCACCCGTTGCGACCGCGCCGACGACCACCCGGGGAACGCAGACGAAGGCATCGAACGCGCGCAACGCATGCGCGGCGTCAATCCGATCGTCATCCCGCGCAATCACAGGGTCGAAGCGGCGCTGGCCGCGGCGTCGGACGATGGCGATATCGCGCCTTTCGCACGCCTGTTGGCCGCGATCAGGCATCCCTACGACGAGACGCCCGAGGTCGCGCCCTACATCGAGCCGGCACCCGCCGCCGTGACCGCGAATTACCAAACGTTCTGCGGTACGTAATCGGTTCCGCACGATAGCGGCGAACAGCGAAGGTTGCGAACGCGATCGTGCGCGCGGCTTGCGTGCGTGCCCGTGGACGCCCTATGAGCCTGCTTCAGACCAGCGGTGGCCGCAGTCCTTCCTTCGCGAACGCGCGCTGCACCGCCGGGCGCGCCAGCATGCGCTGGAGATAAGGGCCCAGATTGGACAGGCTGCGGGCCGGCCGCGCGAAGCCCCGCGTCCAGCGGCACAGCATCAGCACAAACGGGTCTATGGCGCTGAAGGCAGGCCCCAGGAACCACTCGCAATTGTGCGAAGCGAGCTGCGCCTCCATCTGGTCCAGCATCAAGCCGACGCGGGCCTCGGCATGGGCCTTCACCTGCACTTCCGCGCTTCGGTCACCCGCGTCCACCAGGCGCTCGCCGTAGAAGTAATGCATCAGCATCGCCTGCGGCGTGTTGGTGCACCAGATGAGCCACTTGTAGAAATGCGCGCGTTCGGCCGTTCCCAGCGCAGGGGCGAGTCGCGCGCCGGGATGCGCATCGGCGAGGTAAAGGCAGATGGCCGCCGTTTCGTACAGCACGAGGTCTGCGTCGACCATCACCGGAATCGATCCGTTCGGATTGAGCTTCAGGTAGTCGGGCGACTTGTGAATCGCCGCGGCGCGATCCACCAGGCGAAGCTCGAACGGCACGCCCAATTCCTCCAGCAGCATGTGAGGGGTGAGGCTGGCGTTGCCGGGATAGTAGTAAAGTTGAATCATTCCGTGACTCGGCAGGGTTCGGCGGACTTGCCGTGAAGTGACCTATATTGCCATGACGACCGCCTACCGCTTCGGCCCCTTCGAGTTGCGTCCTGCCGAGCATCAGCTGCGCGCGCTCGTCGATACGCATCGACTCGTCACCATTGTCGGCGCGGGCGGGATCGGCAAGAGCGTTCTCGCCCAGGCGGTCGCGCATTCGTCCATCGGACGCAGGCCGGACGGCGTCTGGATGGTGGAACTCGTGGGCCTGTCCGATCCGGCGTTGCTGCCCAACGCGGTGGCACAGGCGCTGGCCGGTTGATGACCGTTAAGATGTGCGCTGCAGAGCGCGCGAGAAGTGCACCGGAGGCGTCCCATGAAGATTGTCGAGATCCGCGAAAAGACCCTGCCCATCAGCTCGCCCATCCGCAACGCCTACATCGACTTCAGCAAGATGACGCTGAGCCTGGTGGCGGTAATCACCGACGTGATGCGCGATGGCAAGCCGGTGGTCGGCTACGGCTTCAATTCCAACGGACGCTACGGCCAGGGCACGCTGATGCGCGAGCGCTTCATCCCCCGCGTGCTGGAGGCGGATCCGTCGTCGCTGGTCGATGCCAGCGACAACCTGGACCCGCACAAGATCTGGAACACCATGTTCACCAACGAGAAGCCGGGCGGCCACGGCGAGCGTTCGGTGGCGATCGGCACGATCGATATGGCGGTCTGGGACGCCGTGGCCAAGATCGAAGGCAAGCCGCTCTTCCAGCTGCTGGCCGATCGCTACGGCGACGGCAAGCCCAACCGAAGGATCTTCGTTTACGCGGCCGGTGGCTACTACTATCCCGGGCAGGACCACGGCAAGCTCAAGGACGAGATGCGCAGCTACATCGACCGTGGCTACACCGTGGTCAAGAAGAAGATCGGCGGCGCCTCGCTCGACGAGGACCTGCGCCGTATCGATTCCATCATGGAGGTGCTGCGGGACGGGCAGAAGCTCTGTGTCGATGCCAACGGGCGGTTCGACCTCGATACCGCCATCGCCTACGCCAAGGCGCTGTCCCGCTATGACCTCTTCTGGTACGAGGAGCCGGGCGATCCGCTCGACTTCGAGCTGCAAGCCACGCTGCGCAACTATTACGACCATCCGATGGCGACCGGCGAGGACCTGTTCTCGATGCAGGATGCCCGCAACCTGATCCGCTACGGCGGCATGCGGCCCGACCGCGACTGGCTGCAATTCGATTGCGCGCTGAGCTATGGCTTGGTCGAATACCTGCGCACGCTGGAAATGCTGAAGCAGCACGGCTGGTCGGCGAGTCGCTGCATCCCGCATGGCGGCCATCAGATGTCGTTGAACATCGCGGCAGGCCTGGGCCTCGGCGGCAACGAATCTTATCCCGACCTCTTCCAGCCATTCGGCGGCTTCCCCGATGGGGTGAAGGTCGAAAACAGCTACGTGACGTTGCCCGATCTGCCGGGCATCGGTTTCGAGGGCAAGGCCGACCTGTATCGGCAGATGAAGGCGCTCTCAGCCTAGCTTGCCGGCGGGTCCGTTCATTTTCCGGTGGCATGCGCACACGATCGTGACGGAGGACCGGCAGCCGGAGTGCAACGGCTTGGTTCGTGCCCCCCGCCGATTGATTTATCCTCACGGTTTCGCACCGCAAACCCGGGAGCCCGCATGAATGCGCAACAGCACCAGAAGGTCAAGTCATCGAAGGGCTTCATCGCCGCACTCGACCAGAGCGGCGGCAGCTCACCCAAGGCGCTGAGCCTGTACGGCATCAAGCCCGACGCCTATTCCGGCGACGAGGCGATGTTCGACCTGATCCACAAGATGCGCACGCGCATCATCACCAGCCCGGCGTTCACTGGTGAACGGATCCTGGGTGCAATCCTGTTCGAGCAGACGATGGACCGCCACGTCGAAGGGCGCGGTACGGCCGACTTCTTGTGGTCGGTCAAACAGGTGGTCCCGTTCCTCAAGGTCGACAAGGGCCTTGCCGACGAGGTGGACGGCGTACAGATGATGAAAGCCATGCCGGGCCTCGACGCGCTGCTGGCCCGCGCCAAATCCAAGGGCGTGTTCGGCACCAAGATGCGCTCGGTGATCAAGCATGCCGACGCCAAGGGGGTCGAGGACGTCGTCGCGCAGCAGTTCACCATCGGCAAGCAGATCCTCGCCGCCGGTCTGATGCCGATCATCGAGCCCGAAGTCGACATCCACGCGACGGACAAGAAAGGGGCCGAGCAGCTGTTGAAGGGCGCGATCACCACGCAGCTGGAAGCACTGGGGGCTGATCAGCAAGTGATGCTCAAGCTGACCATCCCTTCGGTCGATGATTTCTACGCCGATCTGGTCAAGCATCCGAAGGTGCTGCGCGTGGTCGCGCTGTCCGGCGGCTACCCGCGCGACGAAGCGAACCAGCTGCTGGCCAGAAACCATGGGGTGATCGCCAGCTTCTCGCGCGCGCTGACCGAGGGTCTTACCGCGCAGCAAAGCGACCAGGAATTCAACAAGGCGCTGGACGCGTCGATTGCCAGCATCTACAAGGCGTCGGTGACCTGACCGCCGCGTCAGTGCGTCGTCGACCCGGTGGCCAGGAATAGCGCCGGGTCGACCATTGTCCGGTTCAGCGTGACGCCCCAATGCAGATGCGGGCCGGTCACGCGCCCGGTGGCGCCCACCTTGCCGATCACCGCGCCAGTGTCCACCGTGTCACCCGGCTGTACGCCAATGGCGCTCAAGTGACAGTACATGGTGACCAAGCCCTGGCCATGGTCGAGAATCACGGTGTTGCCGTTGAAGAAATAGTCGCCGGTCGCGACGACCCGGCCCGGCGCCGGGGCGAAGATGGGAGCTCCCAGCGGTGCCGCGATATCCATGCCGCTATGCGGATTGCGGGGCTTGCCGTTGAACACGCGGCGCAGGCCATAGGAACTGGATGGCGCACCGGCCACAGGTTGCAGCATCCGCAGCGTCGACGGCGCCCCGTCGCTGAAGGTGGCCAGCGCCGCCTGCAGCGTCGGTCGCTCGCGATTAACGCGGGCGAGGTCTTCGGCCGACAGGTCCACCATGCCGGGCTTCACCTGCAGCCGCTGCTCGACGTATTGCTTGGGCTGAATCGTTAGTTCGATATTTCTTGGCTTGGCCGCAGGCGCCTCGACGGACAACTTCACTTTGCCCGGCTTCGTGCCAAGCGAAATTCCGACTACGGCAAGCCAGTGATCGTCCTGCCGCACGACCATGACCGGCGCACCGGCGAGGGTGACGCGCGGACGATTGCTCGCGGGCCCTTCCAGGCGGACCAGCGCCACGCCGCCGGGAACAAGGCTTGGCTGCGGCAGCGTCATCGGGGCGCCGACCGACGGAGACGGCGGGACGGCTTGGCCCTGCGGAACGGCCGCGGGTGCTGCGACCGTGGCGCTGGCGGAGGCGGCACGATCGGCGGCAGACGGATGTGCTGCCGCCAGGGCGACGAGGGACACCATCCCGACGCCTCGCATCAGTTGGCGGACGGAGCGCATGGCAGTCGATTCTAAGGCAAACGAGCGGGCGACGCCGGCAAGACCCGACCCACAGACGCGCAACGCGTCGACCGTGTCGAGGCGGCGATAGAGGCATGTGGCACTGCCGGTACGCCGGCAAGTCGACCGGGGGCCGCAGCCGCGACGACGCGCTGGTTACAATGGCGCTCCGCGAACCCGACGCGCGACCGACCATGAGGACCAGATGACCAACGCCGTGACTGTAGTGGCAAGGATCCGCGCAGCCAAGGGCAAGGGCGACGCGCTCGCCGCACTGCTCACCGAACAGAGCGCCGTCGTGCGCCAGAACGAACCAGGCTGCATCGTCTATCGCCTGCATCGCGCCGTGGACGATCCGGAACTCTTTCTCTTCTATGAAACCTATGCCGACGCTGCCGCGTTCGACGCGCATCGCCGGGCACCGCACCTCGCGCAGTACCGCAAGCGTCGCGAAGCCGAAGGGCTGACGGACGGCGCGGTGGAAGTCACGATATTCGAGCCGCTGACCGATTGATCACCTCCTAATCCGCGCCTGCCCGTACGTACCATAGGCTGCGGCCCCTTCCCGGTCACTCCCATGCCCATCGACCCCAGTTCAGGCGTCGTGTCCCATGCGATCCAGCTCGCGATCGCGCCGGTCTTCCTGCTCACCGGCATCGCCGGCCTGCTCGGCGTCATGGCCAACCGCTTGAGCCGGGTCATCGACCGGGCCCGCTACTTCGAACAGCATTGGAGCGATCTCGATGCCGCGTCGCGACTTGGCTCGCGCCTGGAACTGAACAACCTCGAACAGCGGCGACGCGTGTGCAGCTGGTCGATCAACCTGTGCACGGCGGCGGCACTCTTCGTCTGCCTGGTCATCGTCACGCTTTTTGCCGATGCCTTCTTCGCGACCGGCCTCAAATGGCTCGCCGGTTCGTTCTTCGTCGCCGCGATGGTGGCCGTCATCTGCGGCCTCATCTGTTTCCTGCGCGAGGTCTATCTGGCGACGCACACGACGACCATCGACTTCAAGCGTTTCATCTGAATGCCGATCGAGCCATCTCCCCGCAAAGTGATGGCAGGCATTGCCGACCCCGATTAAGATCGCGCCCATGACCCCTTCCCAGAAAGCCGGCATCCTGTCGGAAGCCCTTCCCTACTTGCGCGCGTTTCACGGCAAGGTTCTGGTGATCCGTTTCGGCGGGCAGGCGATGGCCGACCCCGCCCTGAAGGCGGGCTTCGCCCGCGATGTGGCGCTGCTTCGCCTGGTGGGCATGAAACCGATCGTCGTGCATGGCGGCGGCTGGGGAATCGACGAACTGATGCGCAAGATGGGCCTCGAATCCAGGCGCTATCGCGGCCATCGCATCACGGACGAGCGCACGCTCAACGTCGTGGAAATGGCTTTGAGCGAACTCAACCAGGAGCTGACCTCGCTGATCAACCAGCACGGCGGCCGCGCGGTGGGATTGGACGGGCAGGATGGCCGGTTCATCCATGCGAAGCCGATGCCCCGCCCCGCCGACGATCCGGACGCGCCCGACTTCGGCTTCCTCGGCGACGTGGAGCGCATCGACACCACGCTCATCGAGCTCCTGCTTTCGCGCAACTTCGTACCGGTGGTAATGCCGATCGGCGTGGACGAGGACGGCACGACCTACCACATCAACTCCGACCTGCTGGCCGGCCGCCTCGCGCGGGCGCTGGAGGCAGAAAAGCTGGTGCTGATGACCAACATCGCCGGGGTGCGCGGCCGGGACGGCCAGCTCGTGCACATCCTCACTGCGTCCGACGCTGAAGGATTGCTGCGCGACCAGATCGTCCATGGCGGCATGGAACCACGCGTGCGAGCCGCGCTGCGCGCCGTACGCGACGGCGTGCGCTCGGTGCACATCATCGACGGCAGCGTGCCCAGCGCGTTACTGCTTGAAGTGTTGACCGCCGAGGGCGTGGGCACGGCGCTGCGGGCCGATACGGATTCGGCATTTTTCGCGGACAGCCACACCCAGCTGTTGGCGGAGTGAGGCGTCCCTGGAAGCCGACCGGCAGGCAACGCACGGCACCCTTGCAGGCGCCGCAGCCTGCCGCGCCTGCGGCCTGCTGCAGCGCCTCCCCGTCCTTCCGCTAGGGGCAGAGGCGCGCTGCGGGCGCTGCAACGAGGTGCTGGCTGCCCACGCGGCCGAGCCGCTGGACCGGCCGCTCGCGCTCGCCGTCGCTGCCGCGATAGCCTTCGTCGTTGCCAACGTCACACCGCTCATGAGTCTCTCCGCCGCGGGCCGCGATGCGACCACGACGCTGCTCGGCGGCGTCTTCGAGATGTGGCACCAGGGCAGCACGATCACGGCGTGCGTGGTTGCCTTCTGCGCCATCATCGCCCCGGCGTGCCATATCGCACTGCTGCTCGCGGTGCTGATCCGGGTGCAGCAACCGCCGGCGCCGCACTGGGTCGCGCTGCTGATGCGGTGGGCCGATCGCCTGCGGCCCTGGTCCATGAACGAGGTCCTGCTGCTCGGCATGCTGGTCGCACTGACCAAGATCGCCCAGCTTGCCACGGTGGTGCCGGGACCGGGCATGTTCGCGGTCGGCGCGCTGGTTCTGTTGCTCCCGGCGATTTCGAGCACGCTCGACGTGCGCGAAGTCTGGAGGCGCATTGCCTGGAGCGGGTCCACGCGCGCGAGCCACGCCGCATGACGAATGGCCGCACTCTCGTGGCCGCGCAGGCCGGTATCCTCGCCTGCGATGCCTGCAGGCTGCTGGTGCGACCGGCAGCTCCTGCACATCCGGGATACTGCCCGCGGTGCGGCGCCCGGTTGCGCTGGCGGCGCGCGCACGCCATCCAGCGCACGTGGGCGCTGCTGCTGGCGGCCATCATTCTGTACGCACCCGCCAATCTGTTGCCGGTGCTTACCACCAACACGCTGCTGTCATCGCAGTCGGACACGATCATGTCCGGCGTGGTCTACCTGTATGCGACGGGCTCCTGGCCGCTGGCGCTGATCGTTCTCGTGGCCAGCGTCATGATTCCGCTCGGCAAGATCCTGGCGCTCGGATACATCCTCGTCTCGGTGCAGCGCGGGTCGCCTGCGGGGGCCCGGCAGCGGACGCGCCTTTATCGGACGGTGGAATTCATCGGCCGCTGGTCGATGCTCGACGTGTTCGTGGACACCTTTGTCGTCGCGCTCGTGCAACTGTCGCCGCTGATGTCCGTCGAGCCGGGGCCGGGGGTCGTCTATTTCATGGCAGTGGTCGTGCTGACCATGCTCGCCGCACAGTCGTTCGACCCGCGCCTGATCTGGGATGCGGCCGTCGGGCGCAGCGTTCCCCATGCCGCCTGAAGAAGACCTCGAGGTGCTGCCGCAGGCCACCGCGGTTCCCTCGAACCGCGCGCGCTATTCGGCGGTCTGGATCGTTCCGGTCATCGCCGCGCTGGTTGCGATCGGCATCGCGGCGGAGCGCTTTCTGAGCGAAGGGCCGACGGTCACGATCATCTTCAAGTCCGCCGACGGCATCGAGGCCGGCAAGACGTTCGTCAAATACAAGGAAGTGAACATCGGTCAGGTCACGGCGGTGCGCCTGACCGAGGATCTTTCCAGCGTCGAAGTCACGGCGAAGATCGCCAAGTCCGCAGCACCGCTGATGGTCGAGGACGCCAGGTTCTGGGTCGTGCGGCCGCGCGTGAGCCTGTCCGGGATCTCGGGTCTGTCCACCTTGCTGTCCGGCAACTATATCGGTTTCGAGGCCGGCACCTCGGACAAGCGGCGGCGCCACTACATGGGCAGCGAGGTGCCGCCCGTCATCACCGAAGGTGTGGCGGGCCGCCAGTTCGTGCTGAATGCCAGGGATCTGGGCTCGCTCGGGATCGGTTCGCCCGTGTACTTCCGGCGCATCCCGGTGGGCCAGGTCGTGGCCTACGAGCTGACTCCCGACGGCAAGGCCGTTGCGATCCGCATCTTCATCAATGCACCCTACGATCGGTTCGTCGAAAAGGGATCGCGGTTCTGGAATGCGAGCGGGCTCAACGTGACGCTCGGTGCCAACGGACTCGACGTGCAAACGCAATCGCTGGTGTCGATGCTCGAAGGGGGCGTTGCCTTCGAGACCCCCCCGCCGTCGCGCGACACGGCGCCGGCGGCTGCCGACGCCGCGTTCACGCTATACGACGATCGCGCAACGGCGATGAAAGAATACGAGTCCATCGCGGTTCGATACGTGATTCACTTTTCCGAATCGGTCCGCGGCCTGTCGGTCGGCGCCCCGGTCACGTTCTTCGGGGTGCCGGTCGGCGAAGTGACCGGCGTTGGTCTGTATTTCAACGAACGCACGCTGGAGGCGCGCCCGCGCGTGGATGTGACGCTGTTTCCCGAACGGATGATCGCGAACCTTCCGGTGCCTCAGGAACGGGCGCTGACTCTCGACGCCCGCAACCCGGCCCTGCGCCATGCGATCATGCGCCGGATGATCGAGGAACGCGGCCTGCGCGCCCAACTCGTCACCGCGAGCCTTGTCACGGGTGCGCGGCTGGTGGCGCTCGAGTACTTTCCGAAGGCGCCCAAGGCAACCATCGACTGGAGTGCCACGCCACCCGAGTTGCCGGCCGTCGCCAGCGCACTCCCGTCGATCGAAGCGAAGATCGGCAGCATCCTCGATCGGCTGGACCGGGTTCCATTCGACGCGATCGGCGCTGACCTGAAGGAAAATCTCGTGGAGCTCAAGCAGACACTGAAGGACGCGAGCAGCATGCTGCGCACGATCGATGTCGAAGTCGTGCCTGCGCTCAAATCCACGCTGGACGACGCCAGTCGCGCGCTCGGTTCTGCGGAGCGCATGTTGACGAGCACCGAAGCCAACCTGGTAGGCCCGAGCGCGCCGGGGCAGCTTGCGCTGCGCGCCGCCTTGCAGGAACTGGCGCGCGCCGCGCGCAGCCTGCGCGTGCTGGCCGATTATCTCGAACGGCATCCCGAGGCCGTCATCCGCGGCAAAACCGGAGAGCAGGCGCCGCGATGACCATGCGGAAGTCCACCCGGAACCTCGTCGCGCTCGCGGCGATCCTGCTGGCCGCGTGCGCGTCGACACCGCAGTCGCGCTTTTACACGTTGAGCGCGCCCGCAACGCCCGCGCGGCCTGCCGGGCGCCTCGCGGTGGCCGTTGGCCCGGTGTCGATCCCGGCCGTCGTCGACCGGCCGGAGATCGTCGTCACCGTCAGTGACCACGAGGTGTGGCTCGACGAATTCAATCGGTGGGCGTCGCCGCTGGGTGAGGCTATTGCGCTGGCCCTCGCGGAGAACCTCACGGCGGAACTCGACTCGCCGCAGGTGTCGCTGCTGGCGGCGGGCGCCAATGCCGATTATCGCGTGGGCGTCGAGATCCAGCGGTTCGAATCGGTGCCCGGGACCCACGTCCTGCTCGACGCCGTGTTCATCGTGCGCCGGGTAAAGGACGGCAGGGTGGTCAACGGACGGACTACCGCGCGGGAGAACGTCACCGAGCGCGGCTACGATGCACTCGCCGCCGCCCACAGCCGCGCGGTAGCCCGGCTGGGCCACGACATCAGCGCGGTCATCCAGGAGCTCGCCCGGGCGATTTGAGCCGCTTGTTCTCGCGCTTCCCGGCGCCGAACGACGCGTGTCCTGCCTCCTTCCGCTGGGCCCCGCCCGAACCGGGCGCCCCGTTCCGTCGCCGTGTCCCCCATGCAAATTCCTCGCAGGTCCGCCCTTTGCCCAGATCCTTGAGTTCCAGTTTTCGTGCCTTCCTGTGGACGCGCCTGCTCGGCACCGCGGGCAACCAGATGCTGATGGTCGCGCTCGCCTGGCAGATGTACGACCTCACCGGCCGTGCGCTGGACCTTGGGCTTGTGGGCCTGATGCAGTTCCTGCCGGCGCTCCTGCTGTCGGTGCCGGCCGGCCAACTCGTGGATCGCGTCGATCGGCGTGCCGTGCTCGCCACGAGCCTCGCGGTGCAGGCGGTCGTCGCGCTGGTGCTGACGTGGGGCAGCCATGGCGGCTGGGTCAGCCGCGAGCTCATATTCGTGCTCTGCGTGGGGCTCGGCGCCGCCCGCGCACTGCAGATGCCGTCGCAGCAGGCGATCGTTCCGGGCCTCGTGCTCCCCGCTCAACTTCCCCGCGCCTTCGCGATGACATCGACTTTTCTCAAGATCGCCATCATCGGCGGTCCCGCGCTCGGCGGCTTCCTGTACGCGTTCGGTGCCACGGTAGCCTACGCGGTATGCCTGTTCCTGCTGGTGGTATCCCTGGCATTCGTGGCGACGATCCAGCCCATTCCCGTCGCCCGTAGCGGGGAGCGCGTTTCGCTCGAGACATTGTTTGCCGGCTTCGTCTTCATCTGGCGCAAGAAGCCGGTGCTGGGCGCGATTTCGCTCGACCTCGTCGCGGTGCTGCTGGGTGGCGCAACCGCACTGCTGCCGATCTACGCCAAGGACGTGCTGCACACCGGTCCGTGGGGTCTTGGGCTGCTGCGCGGGGCGCCGGCGGCGGGCGCGTTGCTGATGGGCATCCTGCTCGCCCGCGTCCCGCTGCAGCGCCATGTCGGCCGCCGGATGTTCGTCTCCGTGGCGGTCTTCGGAATCGCCACCGTCGTGTTCGGCTTGTCGCGTGACTTCACGTTGTCGCTCATCGCGCTCGCGGTGAGCGGCGGCGCCGACATGGTGAGTGTGGTGATCCGCCAGACGCTCGTCCAGCTCGACACGCCCGACGCGATGCGCGGCCGCGTAAGCGCGGTCAACAGCACCTTCA
The DNA here is from genome assembly GCA_963756765.1 of uncultured beta proteobacterium. GTDB lineage: Bacteria > Pseudomonadota > Gammaproteobacteria > Burkholderiales > Casimicrobiaceae > VBCG01. The sequence continues at coordinate 139,793 of CAVWPC010000006.1, forward strand.
TCGGGGCGAGCAACGAGCTGGGCGAGTTTCGCGCCGGCACGGTGGCGGAGTGGATCGGGCCAATCGGCGCCGTCGTCGCCGGGGGCGCAGGCGCGTTGGTGGCGGCCGCCCTGTGGTTCCGGTGGTTTCCTGGCCTCGCGCACCGCGATCGGATGATGGATCCGGCGTAGCGGTTGCCTGCCGGCGGTCGTTTCGAGCCGGCCGGGCCTCACCGCCGGCGCGCATCTTGCACGATGATCAGCGATACCCTGCCGCCTGCAATTCGAAAAGCTCCGCGTACCGTCCGCCCTGCGCGAGTAATTCCGCGTGCGTCCCCTGCGCCTCGACAGCGCCGTCCACCAGTACGATGATCCGGTCCGCCATCCGCACGCTGGAAAAGCGGTGCGAGATCAGCACCGCAGTCTTGCCTTCACTCAACTCCTTGAAGCGTCGGAAAACCTCGAACTCCGCGCGCGCATCGAGCGCCGCCGTGGGCTCGTCGAGGATCAGCAACTGGGCATCGCGCATATAGGCGCGGGCAATGGCCACTTTCTGCCATTCGCCGCCGGACAGGTCGACACCGCGCCGGAAGCGCTTGCCGAGCATCTGGTCGTAGCCGTCGGGCAGCTTGGCGATCACTTCGTCCGCCAGGCTGCGTTGTGCCGCGGCGACGATGCGCGCACGGTCCTCGCGCGCCTCGATGCGGCCGACCGCGATGTTGTCGGCAGCGCTCAAGTGATAGCGGACAAAGTCCTGGAAGATCACGCCCACGTTGGCGCGCAAGCCAAACAGGTCGTACTCGCGCAGGTCGTGACCGTCGAGCAGGATCCTGCCCTCGTCGGGGTCGTAGAGACGCGCGAGCAGCTTGACCAGCGTGGTCTTGCCGGCCCCGTTCTCGCCGACCAGCGCGAGCGTTTCGCCGGCACGCAGTTCGAAGGTCAATCCGCGGACCGCCCACCGCTCGGCACCAGGGTAACGAAAGCCCACATTCTCGAACACGAATCCGGATCGGATCGGCACGGGAAACGGCCGCGGGTTCGGCGGCGGCACGATCTCCGGCACGATTTCGAAGAACGAGAAGAGATCGTCTAGGTATAGCGCCTGTCCGGCAACCGAGGAAAAACCCATCAGCAGGCTTTCGAGCAGGTTGCGCAGCCGCCGAAACGAGCCGGCGAGAAACGTCAGGTCACCGATCGAGAAATCACCATGGATCGTGCGCCACACGATGTACGCGTAGGCCACGTAGTACGCCAGTGTCCCGATGGCGGACAGGAGGCTGCCCCAGCTGGCGCGCCGTACCGCGATACGCCGGTTGGCCTGGAAGAAGCCGGCAGCCAGCATGCGGTAGCGCTCGATCAGGAAGTCATTGAGCCCGAAAATTTTCACTTCCTTCGCCGTCTCGACGCTGGCTCCGGTCTGGCGGATGTAGTCGAGTTCACGGCGCTCCGGCGAGCGCGCGTAGTTGAGGGAGTAGCTTTGGGCGTTGAAGTGCGCCTCGCCGACGAACGCGGGCAGCAAGGCAATGGCGAGCAGCGCAATGAGCCATGGCGCGTACACGACGAGCCCTGCCGCGAAGCTCGCCACGGTGACGACGTCCTGCGCCTGGCCGAAGAGCTGGCCGATCAGGCTCGTGCGGCCTGCGGCCTGCCGTCGTGCCCGTTCCAGGCGGTCCTGCAGTTCGCTGTCCTCGAAGTCCTCGAGGTCGAGCGTGGCGGCATGCTGCATCAGCCGCAGGCTGGTTTCGTTGCTGAAACGCTCGGACAGAAGACCGTCCACGAGAGAAACGGCCCGACCGAGGATATCCGACAGGATGGCAAGCGCGAGCTCCAGTGCGAGCAGCCAGCCGATGCGGTCGAGCAGACCCAGTGCGAACCATTCGCGCAGATCGTCGGCGGCGCGGGGCGACTGCACCAGCAGCACGACCTCGTCGATGATCAACTTGCCGACATAGAGCGACATCACAGGCAGCAGGGCACGGACGATCCGCAGCAGCGCCTGGCACGTGGTCAGCGCGGGGCTGGTCTTCCAGACCAGGGCCAGGAACTGCGGCAGATTGCGGAGCGCCCCGAAGCGCTCGCGCCAGGATTGCGGTCGCGCCCCCGAACCCGCGCTGCCGGGATCGCCGGCGGTGCGGCCACCCATTGCATATTGCTTGGGCATCGTGCGGCGGTCAGCGAAGCGAGTCGAGCGGTATCAACGTACTGTCCCCTGCATGCCACAGATCATCATCGGATCCGCATGGTACCGTCCGGTGCGGGGCGCAGCAGCGTACGTGCAACGTAGACGGATCGGGTTCCTATGACGGCAGCGATCGTTCTATCATGGCGATTGTTTCAAGAGACGCGTCGGCCGTAACCCGGGCACGACATCGACAGGCGCGCAAATATCGACAGGCAACCACGCTCTGGGGGCAGAACAATGACAATGATCGACCGCGTAAAGAACATTCTCCTTACACCAAAGACCGAATGGCCGGTGATCGCGACCGAAACGCCGACCGTGCAGTCGCTCTACGTCGGCTACATCCTGATCCTCGCGGCGATCGGCCCGATCGCGATGGCGCTGCGCATGGGCATGGCGTTGGGTCTGGGTGTGGGCCTCATCAGCTATGCCATCGGCCTCGTCGTCACTTACCTGCTCGCCTGGATCGTCGATGCGCTCGCGCCCACGTTCGGCGGTGAGAAGAACTTCATCCGCTCGCTGCAGCTGGTTGCGTATTCGTACACCGCCGCATGGATCGCCGGCATATTCCACCTGTTGCCGTGGGTTGGCGGGATCATCGGCTTGCTGGCCATGATCTATTCGTTCTACACGTTCTATCTCGGCGTGCCGGTACTCAAGAAGTGCCCGCCTGAAAAGGCGGTTGCCTACACGATCCTGGTCGTCATCTGCGGCATCGTGCTGGGTATCGCACTGTCCGGAATCCTGTTCTCGGTGTTCATGGGCGGCAGCATGATGGGCGCCGCGATGATGAATTGAGGCAGGTCAGCGCCTTGCGCCCCAATCGTCCCGGGACACCGTAACCCCTGCGGCATCGCTCGCGAGAGCGATGCCCAATCCCGGCCGGTCTGGCACGCGCACGGTACCCGCATTCGGGCGAGGCACCGCAGGCGCCACGACCGTGTCGAAGAGCGGCGACTCGTTCCACTGCAATTCCAGCCGCGTAAAGCCCTCGAGCGCGGCACAGGCATGCACGCTGGCGGCGTGCGCAACCGGACCGCTGGGGTTGTGCGGGGCGATCGCCACGCCATGGCGCGCAGCCAATGCGGCGACCGCACGCATTTCGTCGAAGCCGCCGACATACTTGATGTCAGGCATCAATACGTCATAGGTGCCGGCGGCGAGAAACGGTCGAAAAGCGTCGCGGCCCACGCCATCCTCGCCTCCCGCGAGCAACATGCCCAGCCGGTTCGCGCGGGCGCGGAGGCGAACCAGCGCGGCAAAATGCGCCTCCGTTTCGGGCAACGGACACTCGACCCAATGCAATTGCATGGGTCCGACCGCATCGATTACGCGCTCGGCCCACAGTTCGTCGAAGCGCCAATGGCAGTCGATCATGAGGTCCACCATCGCGCCCGCTGCCGTGCGCGCGGCAGCGATGCGGGCCAGCCCACGCTCCAGGGTCATCATT
>CAVWPC010000007.1:0-119941 GCA_963756765.1 uncultured beta proteobacterium
CGACGTAGCCGCGATGCTGGCGCAGGCGCACCCGGATGTGGTCGATGTGGCGTCACCGGTCGAGACTCACGCGCCGATGGTGCGGGCCTCGATCGCGGCGGGCGCACACGTGCTGTGCCAGAAGCCGTTGTGCGCAACATTGACGGAAGCGCAAGCCTTGGTGCACGCGCTCCCGCAAACCGGCCGCCTGATGATCCACGAGAACTGGCGTTTCCGCCCTTGGTACCGGCAGGTCAAGGGCTGGCTGGAGGCGGCGCGTATCGGACTCATTCACCAGGCCCACATGGCGACGTTGAGTTCCGGACTGCTTCCGGATGCCCACGGCGCGCGACCCATACTCGTGCGCCAGGCATACATGGGACGCATCCCGCGGCTGATGGTCGGCGAGGTGCTGATCCATCACCTCGACGTGTTGCGCTGGCTGTTCGGTCCGCTGCACGTGGCCGCCGCGGCGACCATGCATGCGTGCGACGCGGTCGTCGGTGAATCCTGCGCTTCAGCTTTACTGCTCGATCACCGCGGTGCGAGTGTCGTGCTCGAAGGCGACATGGCAGCCAGTGGTTATCCGGCGCGGCCCACGGACCGTCTCGAGATTTTTGGCCAGTGCGGCCGCATTCTGCTCGACGGCGGGTGCCTGACCCTCGATGCCGGGCAGCCGGAGCGCCACGACCTCGATCTCGCCGCCGGCTACCAGGCGAGCTTCGACGCGGCGATCGGTCACTTCGTCACCTGCCTGCGTGAAGGCCGCGCGTTCGAAACGTCACCCGCGGACAATCTTGATACGCTGCGGCTGGTCGAGGCGGTCTACGCCGCCGCCAATGCGGCCCGTCCAGTGGAAGGATCTTGATGGTAGTGGAAAGACGAACACTGACGGTAGGGCAGCGCGAGATCGTGCTGTCCGCGGGCGAAGGCAAGCCTCTGTTGCTGCTGTTGCGCATGGCGTCGCGCGGCATGGGCGTATGGGATCCCGTCTGGGACCATCTGGCGCAGCGCTTCAGCGTTGCCCAGTTCGACCTCGGCATGCCGTCGGCCGAGGCACTGGGAAATCCCGCGGAGATTTTTCGCGCGTTCGCGGCGACGTGCAACGAAGTGGCAGCGGCGCTCGGCCATCCGACCTACCATGTGTTCGGCTGGAACGGCGGCACGCACGTCGCGTTGCGCTGCGCGGCCGATTACCCGGACCGCGTCGCGTCAAGCCTGCTGCTCGGCCCGTTCTGCGAAGTGGCCGATCGCCGCGCGCTCGACCGGGGTGTTGAATTCCTGCGCGTGATGCTTGAATCCGGCGATCGTGAACTCTACGCGTACTACTGGTTCATGGCTGGTTTGTCGCCGGGCTTCGTCGCCACTCGTTTTGATGAAGTAGACCGGTTGGTGTCGGCACGGCTCGCCGGCGACCGGTTCCTGTCGCTGGATGTCGAGCGGGCCATGCGCTGGATCAGGTCGCTCCGGGCCTCGTACGTCAGTGATGAGGAACTCGCACAGCTACGGGCGCCGGCGCTGGTGGTCGCGCACAGCGAGGACCGCTGGCACGCTGGTCCCACGGTCGCGATGGCGCAGCACGTGCATGCGCAGCTTCCCGTTTCCCGCCTCGCGGTGCTGCAGGGCTATGGCAGTCTGGTGCTGCTCGAAGCGCCCGAGGTCTTCCTGGTCGAGGCCGATCGTTTCTACGACGAAGTGCTGGCGGGGAAGACTCGATGAATCCACAACGGGTGCAAGTTCCGCTCGAGCCTGGTCGCGGCCTGGCCGACTTGCGCGATCACGGACAGCACCTGAAGCGGCCGGAGTGCGTGCTGTGCACGCGCAACGGCGACGTGTTCGTGTCCGACTGGCGCGGCGGGGTCACCCGGATAGCCGCCGACGGCACGCATACCCTGATCGCGGGTGTCGATTCGCCGGTGCAGCTCAAGCCGAACGGCATTGCGCTCGACCGGGATGGCAGCTTCCTGCTGGCCCATCTCGACGACAAGGTCGGCGGCGTTTACCGACTGCAGCGTGACGGCCGGGTCGAGCCGTTTCTGCTCGAAGTCGACGGAGTGCCGCTGCATCCGACGAACTTCGTGCTGACGGACGCGCAGGGCAGGGTCTGGATCACGGTGTCGACGCGCCAGGTACCGCGGCAGGGGGCGCGTGTCCCGGGCTGCGCCGACGGCTATCTGATCCTGGTGGACGCACGCGGTGCCCGGGTCGTCGTCGACGACATCGGCTTCGCCAACGAATGCCGGTTCGATCCCTCCGGCGAATGGCTGTACGTGAACGAGACGTGGGCGCGCCGCATATCGCGCCATCGTGTGGATGCGCGCGGAATGGTCGGGGCGCGCGAGGAGTTCATCGCTTTCGACTCTGGGGTATACCCCGACGGGCTGGACTTCGACGAGTCCGGCGCCGTCTGGTTGACCAGCGTCTACAGCAACCAGGTCCTGCGCGTCACACCCGACCGCACGGTGACCGTGGTCGTTGACGACTCGGATCGCGCCTTTGTCGAGAATCTCGTGGGCGATTTCGCCGCCGGCAAGCTGCGCGAAGGTCGCGCCACGCTGGACCAGCCGTGGCAGCGCATGGGCAGCATCTCCAGCGTCGCGTTCGGCGGCCCGGACCGGCAGATGCTTTACATCGGGTGCCTGCTCGACAATCGGATCTACCGGATGCCGGTGCCGGTACGCGGGCTTAAGCCCGCGCACTGGGACGTGGTCGTGGCGCCGTGACGGACTAGCTGGCCTCGCCCGGCTTCATCTGCGATTGCAGGTAGTTCTTGATGCCGACCGCGTCGATCAGTCCAAGTTGCGTCTCGAGGAAGTCGATGTGTTCCTCTTCGGACTCCAGGATGTCCTCGAGGAGTTCGCGCGACACGTAGTCGCCCACTTTCTCGCAGTGCGCGATCGCGACCTTGAGCGGCGGATGCGCGGCCTGCTCGAGCGCGAGGTCGCATTCCAATGCCTCCTTCACGTTTTCGCCCAGGCGCAGCTTGTGCAGGTCCTGCAGGTTGGGCAGGCCTTCCAGGAAGAGGATGCGTTCGATCAAGGCATCGGCATGCTTCATTTCGTCGATCGACTCGTGGTACTCGTAGTCGCCGAGCTTGTCGTAGCCCCAGTGGCGGATCATCCGCGCGTGGAGAAAGTACTGGTTGATGGCGGTGAGCTCGTTGGTGAGCACCGCGTTGAGATGACGAAGCACCTCGGTGTCGCCGCGCATGGCCTTCTCCGGTGACGGGACGTGACCGGGTCGAGTTTAACGCACTGATCCGGCGGGACCGGCGGGTAAAAAAGGAAGCCCGCGGGCCGGCGGTTAGGAGGGTGCCGGCGGGGCCGCCCGGTAAAGAGGGCGAGGCCGCGGGGATCCGGGCTAGTCGTCGCCGCCGACGCACGCGGCGGGAGCCTCGATGGCTTCCGCAAGCACCTGCCGCGCACAATCAGTGCAGCGGCGGCAGCAGGTGGCGACGCCGAGCGTCGTCGAAAGATCCTCGAGCGTGCGGATCCCGAGCTTCACGGCGCCACGGATCTCATGATCGGTCACTGCATTGCAGACGCAGACGTACATCGGGTTCTCGCGTTCGACGCCGCACCGCGGCGAATCAAATCGGGCTTGCAATTGGGATTGCCCGGATACCGTAATGCGAATGATTTGCATTATGAGGCCACTTTTTTCCGAATGCAAGCGGTGCACGCGGTTGTCGGCCCGGGTGGGTGCGGCTGCCACCCTTTAAGCGCCAGGATGGTGGCCGGGAGGGCGGCCGGGAAAGGGCGGGGAAGGCCGCCGGGGAAGGCCGCTGCGAAGGGCGGTCGGGCGGGCCGGTAGAATGGCGTCCCCCGTGCCCGGCGACGCCTGCGCACGGCCGCCCGACTCCGGCCGTTCCATGACCTCGACCAGCCCCCCCGACCTCTCCAAGCTGACCATCAAGCGCGACCTGGCACCCGTTCGGTCGCGCCGCCGGCGACGCTGGCTGTGGTGGGGGTCAATTGCGGCGATCATCGCGGCGGGCGCCGGCTGGTATGCGGTCCAGCCCCGGCCGGCGGTCGTGCAGACGACGCCGATCGTGACCACCTACCCATCCCAGCAGTTCGTCGTCCTCAATGCCACCGGCTATGTGGTGGCGCAACGCAAGGCGGCGATCTCGTCCAAGGCGACCGGCCGCCTCGAATGGCTTGGTGTCGCGGAGGGATCCCGGGTCAAGGCGGGCGACGTCATCGCGCGCATCGATGCGCGCGACGTGATCGCGCAGGCGGATGCTGCGCGCGCCAACGTCGGCGCGGCACGTGCGGCCCTGGAGGAGGCGCGTGCCGAGGAGCGCGATGCACTTGCCCAGTTGAAGCGGGCGCAGGACCTGCTGGCCAAGCGCTACGTGTCGGAGGCGTCGGTCGACACCGCGAAGTCGCGCGCCGACCGCGCCAGCGCGAGTGTGGCGAGTGCGCGCGCGAACATCGCCGCCGCCGAGGCCGCCGCGCGCAACGCGCAGGTGTCGGTCGACTACACGGTGATCCGCGCGCCCTTCGACGGCGTGATCCTGTCCAAGAGCGCCAATGTCGGCGACCTGGTGACACCATTCTCCAATGCGACGGATTCGAAGGGCGCGGTCGTGTCGATGGCCGACATGAGCACGCTGGAGGTGGAGGCCGACGTTTCCGAGTCGAGCCTGTCCAAGGTCAAGGTCGGGCAGCCCGCGGAGATCGTGCTCGACGCGCTGCCGGATGCCCGCTTTCGCGGACATATCAGCCGCATGGTGCCGACCGTCGACCGCGCCAAGGCCACCGTGATGACCAAAGTGAAGTTCGATGAAATCGACCCGCGCATCCTGCCGGAGATGAGTGCCAAGGTGGCCTTCCTGTCACAGGAGGTCACGGCGGAACAGCAAAAGGCGCTGCTTGCGGTGAGCGGCGACGCGCTGGCCCAGCGCGACGGGCGTACCGTCCTGTTCGTGGTGCGCGATGACCGGGCGAACGCGGTGCCGGTCACGACCGGACAGAAGATCGGGGATCTCGTGGCGATCACCGGAGACGTGAAGAGCGGCGAAAAGGCGATCAGCAAGCCCGAGGCGACCCTCACCGCCGGCGCCATGGTCAAGGTCGCGAAATAAGGCGCGCGGGGACCAGGCGCGCCATGCCGAATTCCGCCGCCGATGCGTCGCCGTCGACGGCCCCGATGCGGGCCGAGGCGCCTGGGGCGCCCGCGCACGCGTTGGTCTCCATTCGCCGGCTCGCCAAGTACTACCTGCGCGGCGACCAGGTGATCCCGGTCCTCGAGGACATCAATCTCGAGATTGCGGTCGGCGACTATGTCGCGCTCATGGGCCCGTCGGGATCGGGCAAGTCGACGCTCCTGAACCTCATCGCGGGGATCGACAAGCCGTCCTCAGGGGAGATCCGCGTGGCAGGGGAGGACATCGCCCGCCTTTCCGACAGTGAGCTCGCCGCGTGGCGCGCGGCGCACGTCGGGTTCATCTTCCAGTTCTACAACCTGATGCCGGTGCTCACGGCATTCCAGAACGTCGAGTTGCCGCTGCAGCTCACGAGCCTGTCGCGGCGCGAGCGGCACGAACGCGTGGACGTGGCCCTGGCACTGGTGGGCCTCTCCGACCGCCAGGACCACTATCCTAACGAGTTGTCGGGCGGCCAGCAGCAGCGCGTGGCGATCGCGCGGGCCCTGATCACGGATCCGACGCTGATCGTCGCCGACGAGCCCACCGGCGACCTCGACCGCACCACGGCGGAGGAAGTGCTGGTGCTGCTCGAGCGCCTCAACGCGGAGCTCGGCAAGACGATCATCATGGTCACGCACGATCCCAAGGCGGCGGAACACGCGCGCCGCCTGATCCACCTGGAGAAGGGCGTGCTGGTCGACTGACCCGGCGCTGCTTCGACCCGCGCTATCGTGTTCGTCCCCTTCTTCGTTCTGCGCAACGCCCTGCGGCACAAGCTGCGCACGACGCTGACGGTGGTGGGCATCATCGTCGCGATCACCGCGTTCGGGTTGTTGCGCACAATTGTGGATGCCTGGTACGCGGGCGCCGAAGCCACGTCGTCGGCGCGGCTGATCACGCGCAATGCCATTTCACTGGTGTTCCCGCTGCCGCTCAACTATGCGCAGAAGATCCGCCAGGTACCGGGGGTCGCCGCCGTGTCATGGGCGAACTGGTTTGGCGGCGTCTATATCACTGAGGGCAATTTCTTTCCGCAGTTCGCGGTCGATGCCCCGACCTACCTCGACATGTATCCCGAGTACGTGTTGAAGCCGGAGGAGCGCAAGGCGTTCCTGGTCGACCGGCAGGGCGTGGTCGTCGGCCGCAAGCTCGCCACCCAGTACGGCTGGAAGCTCGGTGACCAGATTCCGATCCGCGGCACCATCTATCCGGGTACCTGGACGTTCACGCTGCGCGCGATCTACGACGGCGCCGACGTCAAGGTCGACGAAACGCAATTTCTCTTCCACTGGCAATTCCTGAACGAGTCGATCAAGCAGCGCTTTCCGCGCCGTGGCGATCAGATCGGCGTGTACGTCATCGAGATCCGCGATCCGGGCCAGGCAGCCGAGGTTTCCGAGCGCATCGACTCGACGTTCAAGAACTCGCTCGCCGAGACGCTGACGGAAACCGAGAAGGCGTTCCAGCTGGGCTTTGTCGCGATGACCGAGGCGATCCTGCTCGCCATCGAGGCGGTTTCGTTCGTGGTGATCGTGATCATCATGGCGGTAATGGCCAATACCATGGCGATGACGGCGCGCGAGCGCTACGCCGAGTACGCGACGATGAAGGCGATCGGATTTTCCGATGGCTTTGTCGCGATGCTGATCTGTATCGAGTCGATCGCCATTGCGCTGGCCGGCGGCATCGTCGGCATTGTCTTGACCTTTCCGCTGGCGGAGATCTTCGGCAAGCAGATGGGCACCTTGTTCCCGGTGTTCTTCGTCTCGCAGACGACGGTGCTGATGCAGCTGGCGGCGGCACTCGCGATCGGCATTATCGCTGCCGGGGTTCCCGCTTGGCGGGCAGCGCGCATCCGGATCGTCGATGGCTTGCGGGCGATTGCCTGAGGCATGCACGCATGACCGGCATTCCCCTCACCTACATCGCGCGCAACCTGTGGGCGCGCAAGCTGACCACGGTGCTCACGGCGGGTGGCATGGCGCTGGTCGTGTACGTGTTCGCGACGGTGTTGATGCTGTCGGCCGGCCTGCGTGAAACGCTGGTCGCGACCGGGCAGCCGGACAACGTGATCGTGATACGCAAGGGCTCGCAGACGGAGGTGCAAAGCGGCGTCGACCGCAGCTCGGCCGGCATCGTCGAAAGCCTGCCGGATATCGCCACCGGCGGCGCCGGCGACAAGCTCGTGTCCAAGGAGCCCGTCGTGCTCATCAACCTGCCCAAGCGCGCGTCGGGGAAGCCGTCGAACGTGGTGATTCGGGGCGTCACCGGATCATGGCCTGACCTTGCGGCCGCAGGTTCGGCTCGTCGAAGGCAGGATGTTCCGTCCGGGCACGTCGGAGATCATCGCCGGCCGCGCGGTGTCCGAAGGATTTCGTGGCGCCGCGATCGGCGAGACGCTGCGATTTGCGCAGCGCGACTGGACGGTGGTCGGGGTGTTCGACGCCGGTCGCACCGCATTCAGTTCGGAAATCTGGGGCGACGCCGAGCAGCTGATGCAGGCGTTCCGCCGGCAGGCGTTCTCGGCCCTGATCTTCCGGCTGGTGGACGTCGACCGCTTCGACAACGTCAAGAGTGCCATCGAAGCGGACCCGCGGCTGCAACTCGACGTCAAGCGCGAATCGCAGTTCTATGCCGAGCAGTCCGAGCAGCTGTCGAAGTTCATCTCCTACCTGGGCACGACCATCTCGGTCATCTTTTCGATCGGCGCGATCATCGGCGCGATGATCACGATGTACGCGAGCGTGGCCTCACGCACCGGCGAGATCGGTACGTTGCGGGCGCTGGGCTTCTCGCGTGGCGCAATCCTGGTGGCCTTCCTGCTCGAATCGCTGCTGCTGGGGCTGGTCGGCGGCGTGGTCGGCCTCGTCGCGGCGTCGTTCATGCAGGCCTTCCCGATTTCGACGATGAATTTCCAGACCTTCGCCGAGATCGCGTTTTCGTTCACGCTGACACCGTCGATCATCGTGACCTGCCTCGTGTTCGCGCTGCTGATGGGGTTTGTCGGCGGCTTCCTGCCGGCGTTTCGCGCGGCACGGATGAAGATCGTCGACGCGCTTCGCGCTGCATGACGATGCATGTGCCATCGTTCGCCATCCTATGCGCCGCACGACGACGCACGTACCGTCGTTCGCCATAATGTGCGCCGCATGACGACGCGCGTGCCGTCGTTCGCCATCCTGTGCGCGGCATGACGACGCGTGTGCCGTCGCTCGCCGCATTGCGCGCGCACACCGTCGCCCGTGCCACGACGCCGGCACCCGACCTCCTGGCGGCGATCCATCGCGCCGGGTTCGTGCAGCTCGATCCCATCCGGGCGCCGGCGCGTGCAGCGGACCTCATGCTGCGCCATCGCTGTGCCGGCTACGGCGTCGGCGACCTCGATCGCGGCTACCCGCAACTCCCGCTGGCCGAAGACTATCTGCACGTGTACGGGGTGATGCCGACGGCAGCGCAGTCGCTGCTGCATCCCCGCGGTACACCCTACAAGCTGCGCGTCGAGCGCGAGCATCCGCGCCTTGCCGCGCGCGTGCTCGCCCATGTCGCGCGGCACGGCGACACGCATCCGCGCGACCTCGACTCGACCTTCGGCCGGACGCGGATCGTGAACGGCTGGGGCGGGCAATCCGCGGCGGCGACGCGCATGCTCGAGGCACTGCACTATCGCGGCAAGCTGAAGGTCGTGCGCCGCGTGAACGGTGTCAAGGTGTATGCGCTGGCCCCGCCGCCGGGGGCGCCCGGTGCCACTCGCGCGACGCGCCGACCGCGTGCTGGCACTGTTGCTGCAACTCTACGGACCGTTGCCGGAGATTTCGTTTCGGCAGCTCGTGCGGATGGTGACCGAGAGTTCGCTGTCGCGCGCCATGGGCGAGCGGGCGATCACGCGCATGCTCGCTGCCGATGGCGTGACCCGGGCGCTGGTCGATGGCGTGCCGTGGCTGTGGCCCGCCGGCACCCGTTTCGACGATGAACCGACTCCGCAGGTACGCGTCTTTGCGCCCTTCGACCCGCTCGTGTGGGACCGGCGCCGCTTTGCGATCTTCTGGGGCTGGGCCTATCGGCTCGAGGCCTACACCCCGCCGCCCAAGCGCGTGTTCGGCTACTACGCGCTGCCGATCGTGTGGCGCGACGACGCGGTCGGCTGGGGGAACGCGGCCGTGGGCGAAGGGACGCTGCGCGTCACCGTGCACTACGCCAAAGCCGTGCCGCGGGCGCGCGCGTTCCGGCGGGAACTCGAGGAAGAATTCGAACGGCTGCGGTCCTTCGTCGGTGCGCACCGGCTCGACCTCGAGCTGGCCTGAGAGCCGCCGAACTTATGCATCGCTTCAGCACACCCGCGTTGTTCCTCACCGCCACCATGATCTGGGGCTCGACCTGGCTCGCGATCACCGGGCAGCTCGGCGTGGTGGCGCCGGAGGTGTCGGTGGCGTATCGCTTTGCGCTCGCCGCGGCCCTGATTACCGGCTGGTGCCGTCTCGCCGGCACCTCGCTGCGCTTTCCGCTGCGCGAGCATGCCTTTCTCGCGGCGCTGGGTGCGACGTTCTTCGGCTTCAACTATGTCGCGATCTACTGGGCCGAGCGTTACGTTACCTCCGGATTGGTCGCGGTCGTGTTCTCGACCATCGTGTTCATGTCGCCACTGGCGATGCGGCTTGCCTACGGCTCGCCGCTGTCCTGGCGGACGCTCGTTGCCGCGGCGTTCGGCGTCAGCGGCATCGGGCTCCTGTTCATGCCCGAGCTGCAGACGGCGCGGCATGGCGGCGCGACCGCGCTCGGCATCGGCCTCGCGTTGCTGGCGACCGCGTTCGCCGCCGCCGGCAACGTGATCGCGGTACGCAACCACCGGGCGAACCTGCCGATCTTTCCGACCACCGCCTGGGGCATGGCCTACGGGGCGCTTGCGGCGGCGCTCGTCGCGATCGTCGCGGGCGCACCGTGGACGTTCGATACGCGGACCGGCTACGTGCTGTCGCTGCTCTATCTGGCCGTCTTTGGCAGCGTGTTTGCTTTCGGGGCCTATCTCAACCTGTTGAAGCGCGTCGGCGTCGGGCCATCGTCCTTCGTCGGCGTGAGCACGCCGGTGATCGCGTTGTTGCTGTCGACCCTCGTCGAAGGCTATCGCTGGACGCCGGCGGCTGCGGCCGGTGTCGTGCTGGCGGTGATCGGCAACTGGATGGCGCTGGCGCCTGTGCGCAAGCCGGCACGGTGAGTTGGGCGACAGCGACTTGAAGTCGCTCCCCTGCTGGCGCGATCAGGATCTGGGGCGACCGCGCCCCCAAGCCGTCACTCGAAGCTCAGGTGCGCTTCGACGATGAGCTTCTTCCAGTTGGCAAGGTCGTCGGCAATCAGGGTGCCGAGTCGTTCCGGCGGACCCGGAATCAGTTCGGCGCCTTCGCGCTCCAGCCGCGCCTTCACGTCCGGCTGTGCCAGCACCTTCTGTACGCCGGCATTGAGCTTCTCGATCACTGACGGCGGAGTCCCCACGGGCGCGACGATGCCCCAGTAGTTGACCACGTTCGCCGATGGCACACCTTCCTCCTGCCAGCTCGGCACGTCGGGCAGCTGGGCAATGCGCTTGGCCCCCGTCACCGCCAGCACCTTGACGCGCTTCTCGGCGGCGAGGGGCAGCGTGGCCGGAATGGAGGCCGTCATCGCCTGGATCGTCCCGCCGAGGAGGTCCTTGGTGGCGTCGGCGATGCCGCGATACGGCACGTGCACGACGTTGATGCCGGCGCGCACGTTCATGAGTTCCAGCGCCAGGTGATTGACGCTGCCAGCGCCGGCGGAGCCGTAGTTGAGCTTCCCCGGCATCGCCTTGGCGAGTGCCACGAATTCGCGCATCGAATTCGCCGGTACATTGTTGGCAACCACGAAAGCCAGCGGACCGGCGGCAATCGGCGCCACCGGCACGAACTGCCGCACCGGATCGTAGGTGGGATTCTTTGCCGCCGCGGCGACCGTCGTGAACGGCGAGGCCACGAACAGCAGCGTGTAGCCATCCGGCGCGGCCGCCGCGACTTCGGCGGCGCCGATCGCGCCGCCGGCGCCGGTCTTGTTCTCGACGACCACCGAGGCCTTCATCGACTCGCCGAGTTTCTGCGCAACGAAGCGGGCGACGGTGTCGGTACCGGCCCCCGGGGTGAATGGCACGATGATGCGGACCGGCTTGGCCGGATAGGTGTCCTGACCGCTTGCCACCAGCGGCAAGGCGGAGAGGATGAGAAGGGCGACAAGCGGTCGGAGCATGGTCGTGACCTGGTGAGCGGAAAATTCGGCAGTATCGGTGGAATTCGCGTCGGATTTATGTCAGTCGACGTTGATTGAACCGGAAAATCGTTAGGAGCCTGGCCTCAATCCACCCCGTGCTTCGGCTCGACATCCACGTTGTCGATGAGTCGGGTGTTCCCGAGCCGCGCGGCCGCCAGCACGATCAGCAGGTTCGGATGATCGAATCCCTCCGGGTGTGGAATGCGCAGGCCCAGTCCATGCCGGATGGCGACGTAATCGACGCTCCATCCGCGCGCTGAAAGTTCGGCGCGACCCGTCGCTTCGAGATTGGCGTAGTCCTTGCGCCCTGAAGCGATCGCGTCGGCCATCCCGCGCAGCACGCGGTAGAGATTTGGCGCCTCGGCGCGCTGCTCGGCGGACAGATACACGTTGCGGGACGACAGCGCGAGACCATCGTCTGCACGCACGGTCTCCGCCGGCACGATCTCGATCGGCAGGTTGAACTGCTGCACCATGCCGCGCACGATCTTGAGCTGCTGCCGGTCCTTCTTGCCGAAGACGGCCACATCGGGCTGCACGAGGTTGAAGAGCTTGAGCACGACCGTGCATACGCCCTCGAAGAATCCGGGACGGAAGGCCCCTTCGAGCTCGCTGCCGATGGGCGGCGTCTGCACGCGATAGAGCTGCGGCGTCGGGTACATCTCCTGCTCCAGCGGCGAGAAAAGCACGTCGACACCTTCGCGCTCCAGCCCGACGCGGTCGGCTTCGAGCGTACGCGGGTAGCGGTCGAAGTCCTCGTTCGGGCCGAACTGCAGGCGATTGACGAAAATGCTGGTGACAACGGTTTCGCCGTGCGCACGGGCGATGCGGCACAGCTGCAGGTGCCCGGCGTGGAGATTGCCCATCGTGGGCACGAACGCGACGCGGCCCGCGTCGCCCAGGCGTTTGGCCAGATCGGCGGCAGTGTGCAGGATCTCCATGGCGTCACCCCTGCCCGAGGTTGAAGAATTCGCGACGCGCGCGCATTCCCGCCACCCGGGCAAGCAGCATCTTCATGTGGCCGGGGTTGTCGACGAAGTTCAGGCGTTCGCTGTTGATGATGAGCAGCGGCGCCTCGTCGTACTGGTAGAAGAAGCGGGAATAGGCATCGGCGAGCCGCGCCAGGTATTCGTCCGGGATGGAGCGCTCGAAATCGACGCCGCGTGAACGTACCCGCGCCACCAGGGTGTCGACCGGCGCCTGCAAGTAGATGACGAGGTCCGGCATGGCGGTCTGCGGCTTCAGGTGCGTGTAGACCTTCTCGTAGAGCGCGTACTCGTCGTCGCGCAGGTTGAGGCGCGCGAACAGCGGATCCTTGTCGAGCAGGAAATCGGCGACGGTCGGCCGGCGGAACATGTCGAGTTGTGCCAGCTCGCGCAGCTGGTCGGCGCGCTGGAACAGGAACGTAAGCTGCGTAGGCAGCGCGAAGCGCGTCATGTCGTCGTAGAAGCGCGCGAGGAATGGGTTGTCCTCAGGCTGCTCGAGCAGCAGGTCCGCCACCAGGTGATCGGCCAGTTGCCGGGCGAGACTGGTCTTGCCCGCGCCGATCGGCCCCTCGACAACGACGTAACGGCACTTCTCGAGGTCCATGGGCGACGGGAGGGACGCTAGCGCAGGTGGTGCGTTCGGGTTGGGGTGATCCGCTGCCCCCGCACGGCTCGCCACGCGCGCCGCGCCAGTCCGCGACCCGGAATGGTCACCGCGGGCGCGACATCGAGCAACGGGCGCAGCGCGAAGGCGCGTTGGTGCATGCGCGGGTGCGGCAAGGTGAGCTCACGCGATCCATCCGAATCGGCGCGGCGACGATCGTATATTAGCAAATCGAGGTCGAGCGACCGGGGGGCGTTGCGGGTCCCATCCCGGGGCCGTCGCCGCCCATGGCGTCGTTCGATGGCGAGCAGCTGCCGGAGCAGTGCCTTGGGTGGCAGCCGGGTGCGCAACACCGCTGCCGCGTTCACATAGTCCGGCTGGGATGGGTCGCCGCCTTGCGGTGCCGTCAGGTAATTGCGCGAACGGCGCAGGAGCGACGTGGCGGGGAGGCGACCAAGGGCCAACATGGCGCGTGCGATCTGCCGCCGCGGGTGCGCGAGGTTGCTGCCCAGGCCGACGTAGGCGAGTGGCATGGTGGCGCGACCGTCCGCGATCAGCTGTCGTCGCCGGCGCCGTCCTGCGCAAGCATATCGTCGCCCGCCGCGGCGCCGTGCTTGCGACCGCGGCCGCGTGACCGCCGGCGCTTCTTGGGGGCCTCGTCAGGCTTGAGCATCGCCTCACGCTCGGCCTCACCGGCGTCCTGGAAGCGCGTCCACCAGTCCACCAGTGCCTGGGGCGCCTCGCCCGAGTCGCCGCGCAGCGCGAGAAAGTCATAGGCGGCGCGGAAGCGCGGGTGCTCGAGCAGCCGGTACGGACGCGCGCCCGCGCGCTGCTCGAAGCGCGGTTGCAGCGACCAGATTTCCTTGATCGTCGCTTCGAATCGCCGCGGGATCGAGATCTGCTTGGCCTGGGCTTCGAGTACGCGGTCCATGGCGTCGAAGAGTGCGGGCAGCGCCTTGTCGCCACGCGCCTTCGCGGTATTCCATTGCTGGAGCACCTCGTGCCACAGCAGCGTCGCGAACAGGAACGCCGGTGACACGCCCTTGCCTTCGCGCACGCGGGTGTCGGTGCCGGCGAGCGCGGCTTCGATGAAGGCGGGCCCGAGCGGCTGCTCGAGGATCACGTCGAGCAGCGGCAGCAGGCCGTGCGACAGTCCGTGCGCGCGCAGGCTCGCCAGCGTCTCCACCGCATGCCCGGACAGCAGCAGCTTCTGCATTTCATCGAACAGCCGGGCCGGCGGCACGTTCTGGATGAGGCTCGCGAGCTTCGGTATGGGTGCCGCAGTCTTGGGATCGATCGCCACGCCGACCTTGGCGGCGAGCCGGACCGCGCGCAGCATGCGCACCGGATCTTCGCGAAAGCGCGTCACCGGCGGGCCGATGAGCTTGAGGCGCTTGGCGCGGATGTCCGTGACACCGCCGACGTAGTCCCAGATCTCCTCCGACGTCGGATCGAAGTAGAGGGCGTTGATGGTGAAGTCGCGGCGTGCGGCGTCCTCGGCCTGCGTGCCGTACACGTTGTCCGACAGCAGGCGACCGTGCTCGTCGGTCGACTCCTCCGCGCGCTGCGGCGCGCGGAACGTGGAGACTTCCAGCACCTCGGCACCGACGTGGACGTGGACCAGCCGGAAGCGGCGACCGATGATGAAGGCGCGCCGGAACAGCGGCTTCACCTGCTCCGGCGTCGCGTCGGTGGCGATGTCGAAGTCTTTGGGGATGAGGCCAACCAGCAGGTCGCGCACGGCACCACCGACGATGAACGCCTTGAATCCGGCTTCCTGCAGCTTCTCGGTCACCATGCGCGCGCCGCGCGGTACGTGGTCGCGTCGCACCGGGTGCTCCGTCGCGCCATAGATACGCGGCGCCTTCGCATTGCGGCCGGGCATGAGGCGCGCGAGCAGGCGGCGGATCATCGGAATGGGCGGGCGGCGGGCAACGTGGATAGGCGGGCGGCGCGGAACGGAGGCGCGCGGCGGGCGCAGCCGCCCGACAGGCGGGGCGCGATCATAGCATGGTGGCCGGCCGCGACTCGCCGGGTGCCAGGCCCGCCAGCGTGAAATCGCCGACGGCGAAACGGATGAGGCGCAGCGTCGGCAGGCCGACCGCCGCGGTCATCCGGCGAATTTGCCGGTTGCGGCCTTCGGTGAGCACCAGTTCGAGCCAGGCCGTGGGGATGGCCTGGCGCACGCGGATCGGTGGGTGGCGCGGCCAGAGCTGCGACGGTTCGGCGATCAGGCGCGCACGCGCCGGCCGCGTCGTGCCGTCGGTGAGCGCCACCCCGGACGCGAGCGTACGCAGCTGGGCGTCGGCGGGCGTCCCTTCCACTTGAACCCAGTAGAACTTCGGCAGCTTGTGCCGGGGATCGGCCAGACGCGCCTGCAGCCGGCCATCGGCGGTCAGCACCACGAGACCCTCGCTGTCGGCATCGAGACGGCCCGCCGGATACACGTCGCGTGCCGCGACAAAATCGCGCAGGGTCGGGCGCGTCCCGTCGCCCGAGAACTGGCACAGGACGCCGTAGGGTTTGTTGAGCAGCAGCAATGGGCCGGTCGCTGCGGCACGCGCGGCTCTCGTCATGGCGGGTTTGGACAAAATCGCGGATAATTAAAGGTTTGCGGCCACGCACCCACGCGACCCCTGCGCGCCCGATTTCTTCCAGGAGCATCCATGCCCACCTACCAGCACGTCAAGGTCCCCGCCGGCGGCGACCAGATCACCGTCAACCCGGATTTCAGCATCAATGTTTCCGACCAGCCGATCATTCCCTACATCGAGGGCGACGGCACGGGGCTGGACATCACGCCGGTCATGATCAAGGTCGTCGATGCGGCGGTCGCCAAGGCCTATGGCGGCAAGCGCAAGATTCACTGGATGGAGATCTACGCCGGCGAGAAGTCGACCAAGGTCTACGGCGCGGACGTGTGGCTGCCGGACGAGACGCTGGCTATCCTCAAGGACTATGTCGTCTCGATCAAGGGGCCGCTGACCACCCCGGTGGGCGGTGGCATCCGTTCACTGAACGTTGCCTTGCGCCAGCAGCTCGATCTGTACGTTTGCCTGCGCCCGGTGCGCTATTTCAAGGGGGTGCCGTCGCCGGTGAAGGAGCCGGAGAAGACCGACATGGTGATCTTCCGCGAAAACTCGGAGGACATCTATGCGGGCATCGAGTGGGAAGCCGGATCGGAAGGCGCCAGGAAGCTGGTCGACTTCCTGATCAAGGAGATGGGCGTCAAGAAGATCCGCTTTCCGGCGACGTCGGGGATCGGCGTCAAGCCGGTGTCGAGCGAGGGCACGCACCGGCTGGTCCGCAAAGCCATCCAGTACGCGATCGACAACGACCGCAAGTCGATGACGCTCGTGCACAAGGGCAACATCATGAAATTCACCGAGGGGGCCTTCCGCGACTGGGGCTATGAACTCGCCCAGAAGGAATTCGGCGCGCAGCTCCTGGACGGCGGTCCGTGGATGACCATCAAGAACCCGAAGACCGGGCGCGACATCGTGATCAAGGACGTGATCGCCGATGCGTTCCTGCAGCAGATCCTGCTGCGTCCGGCGGAGTACGACGTGATCGCCACGCTCAACCTGAACGGTGACTACGTCTCGGACGCGCTGGCCGCCCAGGTCGGCGGCATCGGCATTGCCCCCGGCGCCAACATGTCCGATTCGGTCGCGATGTTCGAGGCCACGCACGGCACGGCACCCAAGTATGCGGGGAAGGACTATGTCAATCCCGGGTCAGAGATTCTGTCCGCGCAGATGATGCTCGTCCATATGGGTTGGAAGGAAGCCGCCCAGTGCATCGAGACCAGCCTCGAGAAGGCAATTCTCGACAAGGTTGTGACCTACGACTTCGCCCGGCTCATGCCCGGCGCCACCCAGGTTTCGTGCTCGGGCTTCGGACAGGCGATGATCGACCGCATGTAAGCGGTGCAATGACCCTGCTGTCTTCATGGCCCGCCGTCCAGGCGGGCTTTTCTTTGGCGGCGACTGACCCCACATGAATCCGGCGCCGGCGCCGTTCGTCGGGTAAAGACAAGGCCCGCTCGGGGGCGGGCCTTGAAATTGCAACAGCGCCTGCAGGGCGCCGGACGTCTTGAAGATCAGGCCGCCTGGATGTTCGATGCCTGCTTGCCCTTCGGGCCCTGCGTGACCTCGAAAGACACCTTCTGGCCTTCCTTGAGCGACTTGAAGCCCTGCATGTTGATCGCCGAAAAATGCGCGAACAGGTCTTCGCCACCGCCATCGGGGGTGATGAAGCCAAAGCCCTTTGCGTCGTTGAACCACTTCACGGTACCGGTTGCCATACTGCGTGATCCTTTAAGATGAGAACGGGATGCTTGCCTGGCGCGTCCAAGGTGCCGTCGCGGTCGCCGATGGTCTTTAGGCCGCAGATGACCCGCCGGCAGCGCCAAACACCGGCTTTCTACGCGCTTTGTTCCCTGAGCGTCAAGCGGGGAGCGGCACGCCGGGCTGTCCTCTTGAAAAAACTGTTGCAATCATCAAACATTGACCCCAATTAGACCTGGAGTATCGTGACAGGACATGAGCAATCAGGAACAGCGCGGCGTCGTCCTCGAAGCCGAGAAGGCCAAAGTCAAGCCGCCACCGCTGTACAAGGTCATGTTGCTCAATGACGACTACACGCCGATGGACTTCGTCGTCGTGGTCCTGCAAACTGTGTTTGCCATGACACGCGAAAAGGCCACGCAGGTAATGCTTCAGGTTCATCGCGAAGGCATGGGCGTATGCGGCACCTACACGCGCGAGGTCGCCGCAGCGAAGGTCGAACAAGTGGTCAACATTGCGCGCAAGCACCAGCACCCGCTGCAGTGCACGATGGAGGAGACGTAGGTTTTAGTCGCGCGAACGGGAAGGTCCCGTACGGGCGCACCTCAAGAGGAAGTTCGATGATCGCGCAGGAATTGGAAGTCTCCCTCCACATGGCTTTTGTCGAGGCCAGGCAGAAACAGCACGAGTTCATAACAGTCGAACATCTGCTGCTGGCAATGCTCGACAATCCGTCGGCAGCCGAGGTCCTCAAGGCCTGCGGTGTTGACCTCGATGAGTTGCGCGGCGTCCTCGCCGACTTCATCCAGGAGCACACGCCGCGCCTCGCGCCGCATTCCGACGCCGATACGCAGCCGACCCAGGGGTTCCAGCGCGTGATCCAGCGCGCGATCCTGCACGTCCAGTCGTCAGGCAAGAAGGAAGTCACCGGCGCCAACGTGCTGGTCGCGATCTTCGGCGAAAAGGAATCGCACGCCGTCTACTTCCTCAACCAGCGGGGCGTCACGCGCCTCGATGTCGTCAATTACATCGCGCACGGCATCACCAAGACCCCGCAACAGAAGCAGGACAAGCAGGAAGCCAAGGGCGACGACGACGGGGGCAACGAGGCGCAGGGCGCGCTCGACGCGTACACGCTGAACCTCAATGCCATGGCCAAGGCGGGCAAGATCGATCCGCTGATCGGCCGCGCGCACGAGCTCGAGCGGGTGATCCAGGTGCTGTGCCGCCGGCGCAAGAACAATCCGCTGCTGGTCGGCGAAGCCGGCGTCGGCAAGACCGCCATCGCGGAGGGGCTCGCGCGGCGGATCAACGAAGGCGACGTTCCGGAACTCCTGAAGGAATACCAGGTGTTCTCGCTCGACATGGGCGCGCTGCTGGCTGGCACCAAGTATCGCGGCGATTTCGAACAGCGCCTGAAGGCGGTGCTGAAGCAGCTGGCCGACAGCCCGAAGTCGATCCTGTTCATCGACGAGATCCACACGATCATCGGCGCGGGTGCCGCGTCGGGCGGCACGCTCGACGCGTCCAACCTCCTCAAGCCGGCGTTGTCCACGGGTGCGCTGAAGTGCATCGGCGCCACCACGTACAACGAATTCCGGCAGATCTTCGAGAAGGATCACGCGCTCTCCCGGCGCTTCCAGAAGGTGGACGTGCCTGAGCCGTCGATCCCGGAAACCATCGAGATCCTGAAGGGGCTCAAGACGCGCTTCGAGCAGCATCACGGCGTCAAGTACGCGCCCGCCGCGCTGACCAGCGCGGCCGAGCTCGCTGCGCGGTTCATCAACGACCGGCACCTCCCCGACAAGGCGATCGACGTCATCGACGAGGCGGGTGCCGCGCAGAAGATCCTGCCCAAGTCGCGGCAGAAGAAAGTGATCGGCAAGACCGAAGTCGAGGAGATCGTCGCCAAGATCGCGCGGATCCCGGCCAAGAACGTCACCTCCGACGATCGCAATGCGCTGAGGACGCTCGATCGCGATCTGCGCAACGTCGTGTTCGGGCAGAACAAGGCGATCGACGCGCTGGTGTCCGCCATCCGCATGGCGCGCTCGGGGCTGGGCAATCCACGCAAGCCGATCGGCAATTTCCTGTTCTCGGGTCCCACCGGCGTCGGCAAGACCGAGGTCGCGCGGCAGCTTGCGTACTGCCTCGGCGTCGAACTCATTCGCTTCGACATGTCGGAATACATGGAGCGGCACGCGGTGTCACGGTTGATCGGCGCACCGCCGGGCTACGTGGGTTTCGACCAGGGTGGGCAGTTGACCGAAGCCATCACCAAGCATCCGTACAGCGTGGTGCTGCTGGATGAAATCGAGAAGGCGCATCCGGATATCTTCAACATCCTGCTGCAGGTTATGGACCATGGCACGCTGACGGACAACAACGGCCGCAAGGCGGATTTCCGCAACGTGATCATCATCATGACCACCAATGCGGGGGCCGCCGAGTTGTCGAAGGCCACGATGGGCTTTACGCAGACCAAGGCCGCCGGCGACGAGATGGCCGAGATCAAGCGCATTTTTACGCCGGAATTCCGCAATCGGCTGGACGCGACGATCTCCTTTGCCTCGCTCGATCACGACACGATTCTGCGCGTGGTCGACAAATTCCTGCTCGAGCTCGAGAACCAGTTGCACGAGCGAAAGGTGGAGGCGTCATTCACGCCGCGGCTCAAGGAATTCCTGGCGAAGAAAGGCTTCGATCCGCAGATGGGCGCGCGCCCGATGGCACGGCTCATCCAGGACACGATCCGCAAGGCGCTGGCCGAGGAGCTCTTGTTCGGTCACCTCGCGTCGGGTGGCAAGGTCACGATCGACATGGACGACGAGGAGAACGTCAAGCTCGTGTTCGAGGAAGCGCCGAAGGAAGCGGAGCCCGTCGTCTGAGCGCAGTGATCCATCGCCACGCGATCCGTGGCGGCAGTCGTACGCAGTAGTACGAACGGCGCCTCCACGGCGCCGTTCGATTTTCCGACGCCCGAATCGCCCGGAGGTCGCGAACACAGGACGCGCAGGCTTCGCTGCGGCTAGCTCAGGGCGTCGGCCCAGATGTTCTTCGCCCACGCGAACGCGTAGCGGCCCTCGACTGCGGACGGTGCCGGCGAAAGCCCGCCTGCGCCGGGGACAGGCAGAAAGGTCCGCTTCTCCCGGTCGTACTGATGCACCGAATTGACGTGCACCGAGTCCGCGTCGGTGATGAAGCTGTAGCAATTGTTGTTGATCACCGGCGCCGGATTGGGTGACAGGCCGGCAAATGCGTTGAGGATGGCCGCGGCCGCCACCTTGGCATGCTGATTGGCCATATGGCCGGACTTGGGCATCACGGGCGCCACCTGAATTGCGTCGCCAAGAACGTGCACGCGCGGAACCTTGATCGACTCGAAGCTCAGGAAATCGACTTCGCACCACCGGTTGTTGGCGGTGATCACCCCGGCCTGCGCGGCAATGGCGCCCGCGCGCTGCGGCGGAATCACGTTGAGTACGTCGGCGCGCTCGTCCTCGGCCGTTTCGAACTTCGCCGTGAGCGTGCCGACATCCACGCCGGTCAGCGTGTAGTTGGGCCGGTACTCGACAATGCCCTTGTAGTCTTCGCTCCAGGCTTTCATGAACAGCCCCTTCTTCGACACCACGTCCTCGTTGCCGTCGAGGATGAGCACCTTGCTCCGGGGCTTCGCACGCTTGAAATACCACGCGACCTGGCACGCGCGTTCGTACGGTCCCGGGGGGCAGCGAAAGGGCGCACGCGGAATCGAGATCACGAAAACACCGCCGTCGCGCATCGCCACCAGCTGCTCGCGCAGCGCGACCGTCTGCGGCCCCGCTTTCCACGCATGCAGCACGCGCGACTGTGCGGCAGCACTCCCCATGCCTTCCACCTGGTCGTACAGCAGGTCGACGCCCGGCGACAGGACTAGGCGATCGAAGGGCAATTGCTGTTGCGTACCGAGGCGCACGATACCGCGTTCATGGTCGACCGCCGTCGCCGTGGCGCCGATCACCCGTACTCCGCGCTTGCGCAGCCCTTCGTAGCTCACCGTGATGTCCGCCAGCGTTCTGGAACCGCCGATCACCAGGTTCGACAGCGGACAGGACACGAAGGCCGCATCGGCTTCGACCAGGGTCACATCGAGCTTGCCGTCACTCCACAAATTGAGATACCGCGCGACGGTCGCCCCGCCATAGCCACCCCCGACGACCACCACGCGGGGGCCCGCGGGCGACGACGTGGCCGCGCAACCCGCGAGGCCGGTCATGGCGAACCCAGCCGCCCCGAGCGCCTTGACCCACCGTCGCCGCTGCGGTGATGCCGGGAACGCCTCGTGCTTCATGCTCATGGCTTTTGCGCGGCGAACCACGTCGCGGCGAGGTCGATCTGTTCGTCCGTATAGCCTTTGGCCAACTGTTGCATGACCGTAGCCGGCGCGCGGCCGGCCTTGAATTCCTGCATCTTGCGCACGAGTTCCTCCTTGCTCCGGCCGGCCAAGGCAGGCATGTCGCCTTGCGCGACGCCCTTAGGCCCATGGCATCCCGCGCAGGAAGCTGCGACGGCACGCGCCTGGTTGGGGTCGGTCGCCTGCGCCGCAACACCACCCCCTGAAGCGAGCAGGAAGCACAGCGCGAAAGCGTTACGCAATTGCATATGGGCCTTTCATGGCGCCGATTGTCGCGGCGACGTCCGTGGTCATGCCCGCATAGGATAGCGCCGCTCCTCGTACGCGCACGATAGTGAATCCTGTAGGGAACTGACGAAAATGGAAATCATGTCCGCGGCGTGGAAACTAACATCCAGCACACGACCTCCCACGGGTTCAGGGAAAAAACATGCAAAAACATATATATAAAGAAAATGGTAGAAAACGTCGATAGAGGTCTTGTATAAGATATCAATGCTTTGCACCATATTCAAGCAAGAACGGCACGTACACATTTCCGTATAGTGGAAATAGTTTTTAAACCATTGATTTATAATCATAAAAAACTGCTGCATCGCGCCATTTTGCTTGCCACGGGCTCGATCCCTTGCTAAGGTAAAGACAGTCACGCGTTGGTCCCGGCCACTGAAGGTTTCGGTTCGCGGCGAACGACAAGGGCAAAGGACGCATGTTCATCCCATCCTTTGACCCACGATCGGACGAGCGATCCTCGTGCGGTCCGTGCCATGAAGGAAGCGGCGATCGCGGAGGCGATCGCCGGTGATCACCAGCAGGGCGACGCGGCGAGCCGCAGCGCCCAGAGAGACCACCGAGCCGGTGCGCGCAACGCCTGGCAACGACAAGGGGAGTGCACAAATGAACTACGACCTGGAAGCGGCAAGACTCAAAAAGGACTGGGCGGAAAATCCGCGCTGGAAGGGCATACAGCGCGGCTACTCGGCGGAGGATGTCGTGCGGTTGCGCGGCTCGGTGCATATCGAGCAGACCCTCGCGCGCCGGGGCGCCGAAAAATTGTGGAAGCTGGTCACCGAGGAACCGTTCGTCAACACACTCGGTGCCATGACCGGCAATCAGGCGCTGCAACAGGTGAAGGCGGGGCTCAAGGCGATTTACCTGTCCGGCTGGCAGGTTGCGGCGGATGCCAACGTCGCCGGTGAAATGTATCCGGATCAATCGCTGTACCCGGTCAACTCGGTGCCGGCAGTCGTCAAGCGCATCAACAATACGTTCGCCCGCGCTGACCAGATCCAGCACATGGAAGGCACCGGCGACATCGACTTTTTCGCGCCGATCGTGGCCGACGCCGAAGCGGGCTTCGGTGGCGTATTGAACGCCTTCGAACTGATGAAGGCGATGATCGAGGCGGGTGCCGCCGGCGTGCATTTCGAGGACCAGCTCGCGTCGGTGAAAAAATGCGGGCACATGGGCGGCAAGGTGCTGGTCCCGACGCGCGAAGCCGTGGACAAGCTGATCGCCGCCCGGCTGGCCGCCGATTGCATGGGGGTGCCGACCCTCATCCTCGCGCGCACCGATGCGGAAGCGGCGGACCTGGTCACGTCGGACATCGACGCCAACGACCAGCCGTTCTTCACTGGAGAGCGGACGGTCGAAGGGTTCTACAAGACCCGCAACGGGCTTGACCAGGCAGTATCGCGCGGTTTGGCCTACGCGCCGTACGCGGACATGATCTGGTGCGAAACGGGCAAGCCCGATCTGGAATTCGCGCGGGCGTTCGCCGACGCGATCCACGCCAGGTTCCCGGACAAGATGCTGGCCTACAACTGTTCGCCCTCGTTCAACTGGAAGAAAAACCTCGATGACGCCACGGTTGCCCGGTTCCAGCGCGAACTCGGCGCCATGGGCTACAAGTTCCAGTTCATTACGCTGGCGGGGTTCCACAGCCTCAACTATTCGATGTTCAACCTGGCCCACGGGTATGCCCGCAGCCATATGACCGCGTTCGTGGAAATGCAGGAGGCGGAATTCGCGGCGGCGCCCAAGGGCTTCACGGCGATCAAGCACCAGCGCGAAGTGGGTACTGGCTATTTCGATGCCGTGACCCAGACGGTGCAGGGCAGCCAGTCGTCGACGACGGCTCTCAAGGGGTCGACCGAGGACGAACAATTCTTCGACAAGCCGAAGGCCGATCTGCACGTGGCCCACGGCTGACGTTACCGACGGGTCGCGCCAGCGCCGTTCCGGCAACCGCCGGGCGGCGCTTTTTGTTGTCCAGCTGTGGCGGCAGGGCGCGTCCAATCGTGCACGACGAGCGGGCCGCGGCGCGAACCCTTCGCGCCAACCGTGGTCGGACTACAGCATGAACAGTCCTGTCTTTCTTGCCCAACCGCATGCACCGGAGCAGCAGGGCCGCGCCGGCGGCGCGCTCGTCCGCGCGTTCTACGCGCTGGTCCCGGACGAACCAGTACGGCTCGCCCTGACCGGCCTTGCCCGCGATGTTGCACGTCGATCGCGCGGCCGGATGGTCAATGGCGAGCACATCCACCTGACGCTCGCGTTCCTCGGCGATGTCGCCGAATCGGAGATTGCGGCGCTGCGGGCGGTCGGTACGGCCGCACCCCGCGAAGGCGCCGTACTGGAATTCGATACGCTGGGCGCCTGGCGCGCCTCCGGCGTGGCGTGGATCGCGCCTTCGGCGACGCCACCGCCATTGCTCGCGCTGCACGCGGCGCTGGGCAACGCCCTGGAGGCCGCGGGCTTCGCGCTCGATGCCCGTGCCTTCCGCCCGCACGTCACGCTGGCCCGGCGCTGCGTGCAGCCGTTGCCACGGACGCGCTGTCCTGCCATTCGCTGGCGGGTCGATCGGCTCACCTGATTGGTTCCGAGCTGCTGCCGGAGGGGCCAATTTATCGCACGCTGGCCGAGTGGCCGCTGGCCATCGCGGCATAGAGCGAGCGCCCAAGATTCGCGCGCGTCCGCCGCCGGCGGGCGGGCACACGGTGCGGGTCAGGTCACTTCGAGGCTGGGGCGATCTTTGCCACGGGGCGCGCAGGATCGGCGCACCATTCGCTCCACGAACCCGGATACAGGCGCGTTCCGTCGAGTCCGGCGACCTCCATGGCGAGGAGGTTGTGGCAGGCGGTGACGCCGGAGCCGCACTGGTGCACGACAAGGTCGTGACCGGCACCGTCGAGCAATGCACGGAACTCGGAACGCAGCGTGGCGGGATCCTTGAAGGTCCCGTCGGCGCCCAGGTTCAGCGTGTAGGGCCGGTTGCGCGCACCCGGGATGTGCCCCGCGACCGGATCGAGCGGCTCCGTTTCGCCGCGAAAACGCTCGGGGGCGCGCGCATCGACCAGCAGCAGCGCGTGGCGCGGGAGGCTTGCCATGACACCGGAGGCGTCGACGGTGGGTGTGACGTGGCGGATCGCGAATCCGGCGGCGGTGCGGCGCGGGGCCTCAGTGCCCGCGACCACCGCGCGGCCCTCCTTCTTCCACTTGGCGAAGCCTCCATCGAGCACGGCCACGGCCTCGTGCCCAAGCCAACGCAGCATCCACCACAGGCGTGCGGCGAACATGCCGGGACCCTGGTCGTAGGCGACGACCTGCGATGTGGCGCCGATACCCAGGCGAGCGAACGTCGCCGCCGCCTCTTCCGGCGACGGCAGCGGATGCCTGCCGTTGCGTCCCGTTTTGGGCCCGGACAGATCGCGATCCAAATGGACGAACACCGCGCCCGGGACGTGCGCGTCCAGGTACTGCGCCTGACCCCAGCTGTCGGCGCGCGCCAGGTCGTGACGCACGTCACAGATGACGAGATCGGGCGTGCCCAGACGGCTCGCCAGTGCGTCCGTAGAGATCAGCGTGTCGGCCATGCGATGCCCGAAGTGTCGGCGGGAGGCGCGCAGTGCCCAAAGTGCGGGCGCCGCGTCACCACCGCGCCAGGTGGGGCGCCATCTCGCGCCGGTAGAATTCGTGAAAGTGCTGCATGCCGTCTTCCATCGGGGACTGGTACGGCCCGATCTCGCTGCGGCCGGCGCGGTAGAGCGCCATCCGGCCGGCGTCCATGCGTTCGGCGATCTCGTCGTCTTCACGCGCGGTCTCCATGTAGGCCGCCTGCTCGGCTTCGACGAATTCGCGCTCGAACAGCGCGATCTCCTCCGGATAGTAGAACTCGACGATGTTGCGCGTGCGATCGACCGCCTCCGGAATGAGGGTGCTGATCACGAGCACGTGCGGATACCATTCGAGCATGATGTTGGGGTAGTAGGTCAGCCAGACCGCGCCGTGTTGCGGAATTTCGCCACGGTAGAAGTCGAGGACCGCCTTGTGCCAGCGCTCGTAGGTACGCGAGCCGGGCTTCGACAGGCTGTTGTTGATCCCGACCGTCTGGACCGAATACCAGTCGCCGAATTCCCATTTGAGGTCTTCGCAAGTGACGAACTGGCCAAGGCCCGGGTGGAAGGGGCCGACGTGGTAGTCCTCGAGGTAGACCTCGATGAACGACTTCCAGTTGTAGTTGCACATGTGCGTTTCGACGCGATCGAGCATGTAGCCCGAGAAGTCGAAGTGCTTGACCCCGAGTGCCGCAAGGTCGCGCGCAACGTCGCGCTTGCCGTCGAACAGCAGCCCGTTCCAGTTCTGCATCGGCGTGCGGCCGAGATTGAGGCAGGGCGTGTCCGCGAAATGCGGCGCGCCCAGGAGCTCGCCCTTCAGGTCGTAGGTCCAGCGATGCAGCGGACACACGATGTTGCGTGTGTTGCCGCGCCCGTTGTACATGAGGGCCTGGCGATGGCGGCACACGTTCGACAAAAGCTCGATCCCCTGCGGATTGCGCACCAGCATCTGCGCGTCGCCACGGGCAGCGAGCGCCTGGTAGTCGCCGGGTTCGGGCACCATCAACTCGTGTCCCACGTACGAGGGGCCGCGGGCGAGCAGCAGGCGCTGTTCGGCTTCGAGCACGCGGGGATCGCAATACCAGGAAACGGGAAACTGCGTCGCGGATTGACGCAGATGACCAGCCGTAGCGAGGTCAGACATCGGCCTACCCTTTCGTCACCAATTCGGTTGCTAGCAACCAACCCAACCCAACAACCCGGGACGCTTACGGCTTTACCACTGGAAAGCCGCCCCGGACCGCTTTGCTAAGTCGGCCGCTCGAAAAGTGCGCAGAGGCCGCGTCGTCAAAAGATGTTATTATATGAAGCTTTCCGCCATCAGGTCAAGACCTTAGCATCGTTTTTGCGTTACGCCAAGGTGCCATGCGTGGGGTCATCGCGGGGCGTCGAAGCAAAGCGGTGGTGTCGAGTTCGCATAGCGGCCTCCCTGATTGACCGTGGATCTTGACCCTGGTTCTGGTCCTCGTTCACGATTGCCGGCATCAGCGATGCGTAGTGCGGACCATACCGTGACGGTGGTGTTTCGCCGCGCGGATTTCGCGACGCGTCCATTTCGCCATGCCTACAGATCCGACGCCCGATCCGCCCACCCCCACCTTCGAATCCGCGCTGGCGGAACTCGAGGCCATCGTCGCGGCGATGGAAGGCGTCGAATTGCCGCTCAAGGAATCGCTCGCCGCGTACAAGCGCGGAGCCGAGCTCGTAGCCTATTGCCAGAGCGTCCTGAAGGACGCGCAGCAGGAGGTCGCGGTCCTCGAGCAGGGCGTGCTCAAGGCATTCGCACCGGAGAACGACGCGGATGCACCCTGATCTCGCCTTCGAGGTCTGGTCCGGCGAGCGCCAGCGGCGCACCGAGGATGCGCTCGATCGCGCGCTGCCGATCGATGCCGCGGTCACCCCGTTGTGCGAGGCAATGCGTTATGCGGTGTTGGGGGGCGGCAAGCGCATGCGGCCATTGCTCGCCTTCGCGGCCGGAGAACTCGCGCAGGCGGATCCCGACATCGTCGATCACGTGGCGCTCGCGGTGGAAATGATCCATGCCTATTCGCTGGTGCACGACGATCTGCCGGCGATGGATGACGATGTCCTGCGGCGCGGCAAGCCGACCTGTCATGTCGCCTTCGGCGAAGCGATGGCGCTGCTGGCGGGGGATGCGCTGCAGGCGCGCGCCTTTGCGGTGCTGGGGGCGTCCCCGATGCCGGATGCCGGACGCGCCTGCGCGCAACTCGCGCTGGCCGCAGGTGCCGGCGGCATGGCCGGCGGCCAG
The DNA here is from genome assembly GCA_963756765.1 of uncultured beta proteobacterium. Taxonomy (GTDB): domain Bacteria; phylum Pseudomonadota; class Gammaproteobacteria; order Burkholderiales; family Casimicrobiaceae; genus VBCG01. The sequence continues at coordinate 27,836 of CAVWPC010000007.1, forward strand.
GCGATCGACCTCGCGCACGTCGGCCATGCCCTTGCGCTGCCCGAACTCGAGACCATGCATCGACTGAAGACCGGCGCGTTGATTCGCGTCGCGATCAGACTCGGTGCCGCTTGCGGACGCGAGTTCGACGACGCGCGCAGCGAGGCGCTCGACCGCTTCGCGGGTGCCGCGGGACTCGCCTTCCAGGTGGTCGATGACGTGCTCGACGTCGAGGGCAGCGCGGCGACGCTCGGCAAGACCGCTGGCAAGGACGCCGCGGGCAACAAACCCACCTACGTGAGCGTGCTGGGCCTGGCGGAAGCCAAGCGGCGCGCGGAAGCGCTGCGTGCCGACGCGCACGCCGCGCTGACCTGCTTCGGTACCTCGGCGCGCCGCCTGCACGAAATCGCCGACTGGATCGCGCGTCGTACAAATTGACTTCGAAGCGTCCGTCCATGGCCCAATTTCCCTTGCTCGATCGCGTTGCCTCGCCGGCCGACCTGCGCCTGTTCGACCGGGCGCAGCTGCGCGACCTGGCGCGCGAACTGCGCGCCTTCCTGCTGCAATCGGTCGCGCAGACCGGCGGCCACCTGTCGTCGAACCTGGGCACCGTCGAGTTAACCGTCGCGCTGCACTACGTGTTCGACACGCCGGAAGACCGCATCGTCTGGGATGTCGGTCACCAGACCTATGCGCACAAGGTCCTGACCGGCCGGCGCGCGGGCATGGCTGCCCTGCGCCAGTGGGGTGGGCCGTCGGGATTTCCGCGGCGGAGCGAGTCCGAGTACGACACGTTCGGCACCGCGCATTCGTCGACCTCGATTTCCGCCGCGCTGGGCATGGCGATCGGCGCGAAGCTCAAGGGCGAGCAACGCCACGTGGTCGCCGTGATCGGCGACGGCGCGATGAGCGCCGGCATGGCCTTCGAGGCACTCAACAATGCGCAGGGCGCGAACCTGCTGGTGATCCTCAACGACAACGAGATGTCGATTTCGGAGCCGGTGGGCGCGTTCAACAACTACCTGGCGAAGATCCTGTCCGGGCGCCTGTACAACACGGTGCGGCGCGGCGGCAAGGAAGTGCTGGCGAAGCTGCCGCCCGTACACGACCTCGCCAAGCGCTGGGAAGAGCACATGAAGGGCATGGTGCTTCCCGGCACCCTGTTCGAGGAGTTCGGCTTCAACTACATCGGGCCGATCGACGGCCACGACCTGGACATGCTGACCCGGACGCTGGCCAATGTGCGCGATCTGCCGGGGCCGCAGTTCCTCCACGTGATCACGCGCAAGGGGTATGGCTATCCCAAGGCGGAGGAGGACCCGATCCTGTACCACGGCGTGACGAAATTCGATCCGGCGGTCGGAATCGTGCCCAAGGCAGCCGGCAAGCCGACGTACACGCAGGTGTTCGGCGACTGGTTATGCGACATGGCCGCGCAGGACGAGCGGATCGTCGGCATCACGCCCGCGATGCGCGAGGGCTCGGGCCTGGTCAAATATTCGCAGCAGTTTCCTGCACGCTATTTCGATGTCGGCATCGCCGAGCAGCATGCGGTGACGTTTGCGGCGGGGCTGGCCTGCGAGGGCATGCGCCCGGTCGTCGCCATCTACTCGACGTTCCTGCAGCGTGCCTACGACCAGGTCATCCACGATGTGGTCCTGCAGAACCTGCCGGTGGTCTTCGCCGTCGACCGCGCCGGAATCGTCGGTGCGGATGGTGCGACGCATACCGGCGCTTTCGATATCTCGTACCTGCGCTGCCTGCCGAACACGACGGTGATGACGCCGTCGGACGAGAATGAATGCCGGCAGATGCTGTATACGGCGGCCACGCTGGGTTCACCCGCCGCGGTTCGTTATCCACGCGGCAGTGGCCCCGGCGCGGCTGTGGAAAACACCATGCGAGCCCTGCCGGTGGGCAAGGCAGAACTGCGCCGCGAGGCGAAGCAGCGGTCTCAGCGCCTTGCGATCCTGGCGTTCGGACCCATGTTGCATCCGGCGCTTGCCGCGGGCGAAGAACTGGACGCGACGGTCGTGAACATGCGATTCGTGAAACCGCTCGATGTGGAGCTCGTGTTGCAGCTCGCCCGCGAGCACGACGCGTTCGTCACCGTCGAGGAAAACGTGATCGCCGGCGGCGCCGGCAGTGGCGTTGCCGAGGCACTCGCCGCGGCCGGCGTGGCGATGCCGATCCTGCATCTGGGACTCCCCGACCAGTTCGTCGACCATGGCGACCCCGCCTACCTGCTCGCTCACGTGGGGCTCGACGGCAAGGGCATCATCGCCGCCATCCGCGCCCGCTTCGGCGATCGGCAGCCGCAGCGCTGGGCCAAGCCTGCCGCGTGATCGCATGCGACGATTGCACGATTCCAATGACAGCAGCCTCGGTACACTTCCACATCGACAGCCATGAATCGACCTGAGCAGCCCGGCCTCGTGATGCCGATCCCCGACGTGCAGTCCGCGCGCGATGAGCGACATCTCGCGATCGACCAGGTCGGGATCCGCGGTCTGCGCTATCCGCTGCGCTTCGCCGACCACGATGGGACCGCGCAGGCGACGATCGCCACGGCGAGCGTGGACGTCGCGCTCGCCGAAGATCGCAAGGGCACCCACATGTCGCGGCTGGTGATGCTGCTCGACGAACGGGCAATGCCCGACGCGCCGGCGTTGAGTGTCGCCGGTCTGCCCGGCTTGCTCGACGAACTCGTGACCCGCCTGGACGCGCCCGCAGGTCGCGTCGAACTCGTGTTCCCGTACTTCGTGCGCAAGAGCGCGCCGGTGTCGGGCGTGTCGAGCCTGCTCGATTATGAGGTGCGGCTCGCCGGCGAAGTGAAGCAAGGTCGCCATGCCATCACCGTGACCGTGGTGGTGCCGGTCACCTCGCTATGCCCGTGTTCGAAGGAGATTTCCGCCTACGGCGCGCACAACCAGCGCTCGACGATCACCATCGGCGTCCGGCCGAATGCGCCGATTTTCCTGCAGGAGCTCTTGCGGGTGGCGGAAGAGGAGGCCTCCTGTGAGCTGTACGGGCTCCTCAAGCGGGCCGACGAAAAGTACGTGACCGAGCGGGCCTACGACAACCCGCGCTTCGTCGAAGACCTGGTGCGCGGCGTCGCCGGCCGGCTGGCGGCGGATGCCCGTTTCGATGCGTTCGTGGTCGAGGCGGAGAATTTCGAGTCGATCCATAACCATTCCGCATTTGCCCGTATTGCGCGTGGCTGGTGACTGCTCGAGGCCGGCTGCCGGCCGTCGCGCGCATCCGCAGGTCGTCCGTCCTCCACCGCCGTCCGTCCCGCCACCCACGGCGGTGCGCCGAATGTGCGCCTAGAATGCCTCGGCGATGATCGCTGCCATCAAGTCGCGCTACGACGCCTTCGCGCAACGCATGCTCGCTTCGCTGTCGGAGGTCGAGCGGCGGGACGTGCGCGAGTTCGACCGGTGGTTCTATGCCAACGGAGGATGGCGCTGGCTGCTCGTCATCGTGGCCGTGACGACGGCAGTCGCATGGGCCGCGGCACAGCTGCCGTGGAACATGACGTTCGCGGAGGCGGCGATCCTGTTCAACCTGGTCGTGCTGACGCTCATCTGGTCAGGCCTGTCGGCGTGGTTCGGCTACCGCAAATTCCAGGGTCGCATCTTCCGCTACATCGTTGTCGCGCCGTTGCTTGCGCTGATCGGCGCGCTGGTGGGCGCGAGCATCGCCGGCCTCGTCACCGGGGTGGATCCATTCGGCTTCCTGCACGACCGCGCGAAGCTGCGACACGTGGTCACCGCCGGGCTGGTTTTCGGCTTCCTGTTCGCGTTCGTGACCGCGTTGATCGCCCATCTGCGCAACCGCGAATATCGCGCGCAAACCGCCCGCCTCGAGGCGGAGGCGCGGCAGAGCGAGACGTCGCGCCAGCTCGCCGAGTCGCGCCTCAAGCTCCTGCAGTTGCAGATCGAACCCCATTTCCTGTTCAACACGCTGGGCAGCGCGCAGCAACTCGCGGAGAAGGGCTCACCGCTGGCAGCGCGGCTGATCGCTGACCTGATCCGGTTCCTGCGCGCGGCCACCCCGGCGTTCGGCGAGGAGCAAACGACGCTGCGGCAGGAGGCGACGTTGATCAGCGCCTATCTAGGGATCATGCAGACACGCCTCGGCCGCCGGCTGGCGTGGGCGGTCGACCTGCCGGCGGAACTCGAAGACGCGTGCATTCCGCCGGGCATGTTGATTACGCTCGTCGAGAATGCGATCAAGCACGGGATCGAGCGCTTGCCACAGGGCGGGCGGGTGACGGTAGCCGTGGCGCGCGAGGGTCCGGCCCTGTGCGTGACCGTGGCCGATACCGGCGCGGGCCTCGCCGACGGGACGGGCGCGGCGGGCATCGGTCTCGCGAACATTCGCGAACGGCTGGACCTCATGTACGGCGACGCCGCCAGCCTCGACCTGGCCGAAGTGGAACCGCACGGGTTCTGTGCCCGCCTCAAGTTGCCGGCCAGGCCGGTGGCCGCCCCCTCCGGGGCCGGACGTGCCTTTCCCGAACGTGCGGAGACCGCAAAATGACCTCCCCTACTGCGTTGATTGCCGAAGACGAGCCGTTGATGCGCGAACGGCTGAAGGAGAAGCTGGCCGAGGCGTGGCCGGAGCTCGCAATTGTGGGCGAAGCGGAGAGCGGCGAAGAGGCCCTGGAGCTGTTCGCCGAGCACCGGCCTCAGCTCGCGTTCCTGGACATTCGCATGCCCGGCCTATCCGGACTCGAAGTAGCGGCCGCGATCGGCAGCGACTGCCACGTGGTCTTCATCACCGCCTACGACCAGTATGCGGTGAAGGCGTTCGAGGCCGGCGCGGTCGACTACCTGCTGAAGCCGGTGGAGACCGAGCGCCTGCGCGCGATGGTCGAGCGCGTGCAGCGCAAGCTGTCGGCGCCCCCGGTTGATCTTTCGTCGCTGGTCGCCGAACTGCGCGCCAGCATCAAGGGGGAATCGCCGCGGATGAAATGGATCAAAGCGGCCGTGGGCAAGCAGGTCAAGCTCATCGCGGTGACCGATGTCGTCTACTTCCAGTCCGACACCAAGTACACGCGGGTTGTGCTGGCACAGGGCGAGGCGCTGATCCGAACACCGCTCAAGGAGCTGCTGGCCGAACTCGATCCCGAGAAATTCTGGCAGATCCATCGCGGCACCATCGTGAATCTCGACGCGGTATCGGGCATCCTGCGCGAAGACGCCGAGCGACAGTTCGTGCTGTTGCGGCAGCGCCAGGAAAAGCTCCCCATTTCCCGCCAGTTCACTCACCTGTTCAAGCAGATGTGACGCGCGGCGGCGCCGGCGGCCACGGCTGCTAGAATCGGCCAATGCAGCCGGTCGCCATATTTCGCTTTTCCGCGACAGAGACACCGGGACACTTCGGCACCTGGCTGACCGAAAAGGGCATCCCTTGGCAGCTCGTCGCGCTGGACGAGGGGGCGAGCGTGCCGGAAGATCCGGGTGCCTATTCGGGCATCGGCATGATGGGCGGTCCGATGAGCGTCAACGACAAGCTCCCGTGGATCGCTCCGCTCGAGGAACTGATCCGCGACGCGATCTCGCAGGGGATCCCGGTCATCGGCCATTGCCTGGGCGGCCAGTTGATGGCGAAGGCGCTGGGCGCGCGCGTGGCGCGGATGGACCAACCCGAAATCGGCTGGCTGCATGTCGACATCTGCGATCGCGGTGCACGGCGCGAATGGTTCGGCGGCCTGCCGCGCTTCGCGGCCTTCCAGTGGCACGAGGATGCCTTCGACTTGCCGCCGATGGCCACGCGCGTGCTCACCAACGAGATCACGCCGAACCAGGGCTTCGTGATCGACGACCGGCATCTGGGGCTGCAGTGTCACATCGAAATGACGCGCGAGCTGGTTGAGACCTGGTGCCGCACCGGCGCGAGCGATCTGCCGGCCCGTTCGACCGCGCAGCGGCAGAGCGCGGCCGATCTGCAAAGCGATCTCGACGCCCGTCTCGCGGCGCTCGGCGAGGTCGCCGACGGCGTCTACGCCCGCTGGGCAGTGGGGTTGCGGCGGTAGTGCCCTCCATCCGTCCGCTACCCGACCTCCTCATCAACCAGATCGCCGCTGGGGAGGTCGTCGAGCGTCCCGCCGCGGCGCTGAAGGAACTGCTCGAGAATGCGCTCGATGCCGGCGCAACCCAGATCGAGGTCGACCTCGTCGCGGGCGGCGTCAAGCGCATCCGGGTGGCCGACAATGGCGGCGGCATCGAACGTGAGGACCTGGGCCTCGCCGTCGCCCGGCACGCGACGTCGAAGATCGCGCTGGTCACCGACCTCGAGGCGATCGCCTCCCTGGGCTTTCGTGGCGAAGCGTTGGCATCGATCGCCTCCGTGTCGCGGCTGGCGCTCGCGTCGCGAGCCGTAGACAAGCCGCACGCGTGGCGCATCGAGGTCGAGGGCGGAACGGTCGGCGCCGTTGCGCCGGCAGCGCTGGCAGCGGGCACTTCGGTGACCATCGAAGAGCTCTTCTTCAATACGCCGGCGCGGCGCAAGTTCCTGCGCACCGAAGCGACTGAATGGGGACACTGCGAAGAGGCGTTTCGGCGCGTGGCGCTCGCGCATCCCGCGACCGCGTTCACGCTGCAGCACAACGGGCGGGTCGTGCATCGACTGGTGGTCGGCGGGCGCCAGGTGCGCGTCGAGCAGCTGCTCGGGGACGCGTTCGTCCACCACGCGGCGCGGGTCGACGCGGATGCCGGCAGCATCAGGCTGTCCGGATTCGCGGTGCGGCCCGCGTACGCAGTGCAGGGCGGCGGGCAATACCTGTTCGTCAACGGACGCTTCGTGCGCGATCGCGTGCTGCAGCACGCGCTGCGCGACGCGTATCGGGACGTCCTGCACCACGACCGGCAACCCGCGTATGCGCTATGGCTGGACATCGATCCGCGGCGCGTGGACGTCAACGTGCATCCGCAAAAAAGCGAAGTGCGGTTTCGCGATTCCGGTGCGGTGCATCAGTTCGTCAAGCACGCGGTGGAACGCGCGCTGGCCGCCACCGCCGCGGAGCAGCCGCCGGTCTCCGCTGCGGAGCGCCTCGGCGCGGCCGCCGCGCAACTGGCGCCGCCCGGCATGCCGCGGACGGCGCTCGCCGGCGCCTCGACGCAACCGGATCTTGCACTCGCGGCTGCGGAACCCTCACCGTTCTACGCGCGACTCTTCGGCCGCGCGGTCGACGGCGTCGCACCGGCGCTTTCCGCGGACGAGCTGCATCCACTGGGCTTTGCGCTCGCGCAGCTGCACGGCATCTACATCCTGGCGCAGAACCGTGCCGGGCTGGTGATGGTCGACATGCATGCGGCCCACGAACGCATCGTGTATGAGCGACTCAAAGCCACCTTCGATGGCCGGCTGCCGGTGCAGCCGCTGCTGGTGCCCGCGACCTTCGCCGCGGCGCCACTCGAGATGGCGGCGGTCGAAGAGCATTCGGAGACGTTGTCGTCGCTCGGTTTCGCGGTGTCACCGCTCGGACCGGCGACGCTCGCGGTGCGCGGGGTTCCGGCCGCGCTGGCTGACGCCGATCCGGCCGCGCTCGCCAAGGCGGTGCTGCACGAGATCCGTGAATTCGGCGGCTCGCAGGTGCTCGATGCCCGGCGCGACCAGGTGCTTTCGACGATGGCCTGTCACGGGTCGGTGCGGGCGAATCGCACGCTGACCATTCCCGAGATGAACGCCTTGCTGCGCGAAATGGAAGCGACCGAACGTTCCGGGCAGTGCAATCATGGGCGCCCGACCTGGTTCCAGTTGACGCTGGGCGATGTCGACCGCCTCTTCATGCGCGGACGCTGAACCGCTGCCCGCGCCACCCGCCGTCCTGCTGATGGGACCGACGGCTGCCGGCAAGAGCGCACTCGCGCTCGCGCTGGCGCAGCGCTGGCCGGCGGAGATCATTGCCGTCGATTCGGCGCAGGTATACCGGGGCATGGACATCGGTACCGCCAAGGCTTCGGCGGCCGAACGCGCGCAGGTGCCGCATCACCTGCTCGACATTCGCGATCCGACGGCTGCGTACTCGGCGGCACAGTTCGTCACCGATGCGCTCGCCGCGATCGCTGCGATTCGCGCGCGCAACCGCATACCGCTGCTGGTCGGCGGAACCATGCTCTATTACCGGGCGCTGGCCGAAGGACTGTCGGCGCTCCCGCGCGGCGACGCGCAGGTGCGCGCAGAGATCGACGCGCGGGCCCGTGACCAGGGCTGGCCCGCACTGCACGCGGAACTCGCGCGCCTCGATCCGGCAACGGCCCGGCGCCTGGCTCCGGGCGACGCGCAGCGCATCCAGCGTGCGCTCGAAGTGCTCCACCTGACCGGCACCCCGCTGTCGCAGTTGCAGGGGCGGCGCGCGCGACCCGCACGCGAACTCGGGCCGTTCCTTTCGCTGGCACTGGTCCCGGCCAACCGTGCCGACCTGCATGCCGCCATCGCCCGTCGCTTCGACGCGATGCTTGCTGCCGGGCTGGTGGACGAGCTGCGCCGGCTGCGCCAGCACCATGCACTTACCTCCGAAATGTCGTCGATGCGCTGCGTCGGCTATCGCCAGGCATGGTCGCACCTGGAGGGAACCATCGATCGCGCGCAGTTGCGGGAGCAGGGGATCGCGGCGACGCGCCAGCTCGCCAAGCGCCAGCTGACCTGGTTGCGCACCATGGACGCGACGGTATTCGATCCCGCCGACCCCGGCATCGTCGGGCGGGTGGCGGACCTTCTGGCGCCGCGACTGCCGGCGGTGCGGTGAGACTTCGGTTTGCACGGCGGCTGGCACGGGCGGAATCGCCATGTAATAATTGCAATCCCCTGCGCCGCACCAGCCCGGTCGCGGGCAATCGAACATCATGGCGCGCACGCTCTACGACAAGTTGTGGGACAGCCATGTCGTCCGCGAGGAAGCGGACGGCACGGCGCTGCTCTACATCGACCGCCACCTCGTGCACGAGGTGACGAGCCCCCAGGCCTATGAAGGGTTGAGCCTCGCCAACCGCAAGCCCTGGCGGGCGCAGTCGGTCGTCGCGACGGCCGATCACAACACGCCGACCAAGGACTGGAATCGCGGTATCCAGGACCCGGTCTCGCGCACGCAGGTCGAAACGCTCGACGCCAACATCCGCATCCACGGCGCCAAGGCCTATTTTCCGTTTCTCGACCGACGCCAGGGCATCGTGCACGTGATCGGTCCCGAGCAGGGCGCGACCCTACCCGGCATGACCGTCGTGTGCGGCGACTCGCACACCAGCACGCATGGCGCGTTCGCCGCGCTGGCGTTCGGCATCGGCACGTCCGAAGTTGAGCACGTGCTTGCCACGCAGTGCCTGTTGATCAAGAAGGCCCGGTCGATGCTGATCCGCGTCGACGGCCGCCTGCCGCCTGGCGTCACGTCGAAAGACCTGGCGCTGGCGATCATCGGGCGCATCGGTACTGCCGGCGGTACAGGACACGCGATCGAATTTGCGGGCGAAGCGATCCGCGCGCTGTCGATGGAAGCGCGCATGACCTTGTGCAACATGGCCATCGAAGCGGGAGCGCGTGCAGGCATGGTCGCCGTCGACGCGCGCACGCTCGATTATGTGAAAGGCCGGGCGTTCGCCCCCACCGGCGAAATGTGGGACCGTGCGGTCGCGCATTGGCGCACGCTGACGACCGACGAGGGCGCCCGCTTCGATACGACCCACGTCTTCGACGCGGCAGCGACCTTGCCGCAGGTGACCTGGGGCACGTCGCCGGAAATGGTGGTGCCCATCGACGGACACGTGCCGGATCCGGACAAGGAACGTGACGCGACGCGCCGCGACGGCATCGAGCGAGCGCTCTCCTACATGGGATTGCGCCCCAACACGGCGATGACGAACATCCACCTCGACAAGGTATTCATCGGCTCGTGCACCAATTCGCGCATCGAAGACCTGCGCCAGGCCGCCGCGGTGGCCCGCGGTCGCCACGTGGCGAGCAATATCAAGCTAGCCATGGTGGTGCCAGGCTCCGGGCTCGTGAAAGCACAGGCAGAAGCCGAGGGTCTCGACCGGATCTTTCGCGACGCGGGATTCGAGTGGCGCGAGCCGGGGTGTTCGATGTGCCTGGCGATGAACGACGACAAGCTGGAACCGGGCGAGCGCTGCGCGTCGACTTCGAATCGCAATTTCGAAGGTCGCCAAGGGGCCGGCGGACGCACGCATCTGGTCAGTCCGGCGATGGCCGCCGCCGCGGCCGTCGCGGGTCATTTCGTCGACGTCCGTCGACTTTTCTAGAAGGAGCGTCCCATGCTGAAGAAACTAGCGGCCCTCGCCGCAATCGCGGGAATCGTTTGCGGTGTCACGGCATGCAACACGGTCGAAGGTGCCGGCAAGGACGTCAAGGCCGGTGGCCAGGCGATCGAGAACGCCGCCGACAAGGCCAAGCCCAAGTAGCGATCCGCAGGAACCCATGGGCCGATCATGAAGCCGTTCCGTGTCCACACCGGTCTCGTCGCGCCGCTCGACCGCGCCAATGTCGATACCGACGCGATCATTCCGAAGCAGTTCCTGAAGTCGATCAAGCGATCGGGCTTCGGACCGAACCTGTTCGACGAATGGCGCTACCTCGATCGTGGTGAGCCCGGCATGGACAACGCGAAGCGGCCGCGCAACCCGGGCTTCGTGCTCAACGAAGCGCGTTATGACGGCGCGTCGATCCTGCTCGCCCGCCGCAATTTCGGTTGCGGGAGTTCCCGCGAACACGCGCCCTGGGCGCTCTACGATTACGGGTTCCACGCGGTGATCGCGCCGTCGTACGCGGACATCTTCCACAACAACTGCTACAAGAACGGGCTGCTGCCGATCGTGTTGCCGGAAACGCAGGTGGACCGCCTGTTCGCCGATACGCTCGCCTTCCCCGGTTTCAAGCTGACGATCGATCTCGAGCGGCAGGTCGTGTCGACGGTCGATGGGTCGACGGTGTTCGCGTTCGAGGTGGAGCCATTCCGGAAGCATTGCCTGCTGAACGGTTTCGACGACATCGGACTCACGCTGCAGCATGCCGAGGCGATTCGCGCCTTCGAAACCAAACGGCTGACGGACCAACCCTGGCTCGCGTAGGCAACGGACTTGGTACTGCGCGGCGCCAGTGAGCAACGGGGCGCCGCTTTTTTTTGGGGAGTGGCAAGATGAAGATCGCAATACTGCCGGGTGACGGCATCGGACCCGAGATCGTCGGACAGGCGCAACGTGTGCTCGACGTGCTGCGCGAGGACGGCCTGCCGATCAGCACCGAGTCCGCGCCGATCGGTGGTGCCGGCTACGCGGCTGCCGGCCATCCGCTGCCGGCGCCCACCCTCGCGCTGGCTCAGAGTGCCGACGCGATCCTGCTCGGAGCCGTCGGCGGCCCCCGGTTCGACACGCTGCCCCGCGCACTGCGCCCCGAGCAGGGCATCCTGGGGATCCGCAAGGCGCTGGGATTGTTCGCCAACCTGCGTCCGGCGCTGCTTTATCCCGAACTCGCCGCGGCATCGACCTTGAAGGCCGAGGTCGTGGCCGGGCTCGATCTCATGATCCTGCGCGAACTCACCGGCGACATCTATTTCGGCCAGCCGCGCGGCCGGCGCAAGAACGCGGCCGGTGACGACGAGGGCTTCGACACCATGCTCTACAGCGTGCCGGAGATCGAGCGCATCGCCCGCGTGGGCTTCGACACCGCACGCAAGCGCGGCAAGCGTCTTTGCTCGGTCGACAAGGCCAACGTGCTCGACACGAGCATCCTGTGGCGCGAAGTCGTCACCGGACTGGCGTCCGAATATCCGGATGTCGAACTCACGCACATGTACGTGGACAACGCGGCGATGCAGCTGCTCAAGAACCCGAAGCAGTTCGATGTCATCGTGACCGGCAATATCTTCGGCGACATCCTGTCGGACGAGGCATCGATGCTCGCGGGCTCGATCGGCATGCTGCCGTCGGCTTCGCTCGATGCCAACCAGAAGGGCCTGTTCGAGCCGATCCACGGGTCGGCACCGGACATCGCCGGGCAGGACAAGGCTAATCCCCTGGCGACCATCCTGTCGCTGGCGATGATGTTCCGCTACACCTTCGCCCGCGCCGACGTGGCCGGGCGCATCGAGCAGTCGGTGCGCCGCGTGCTGCAGCAGGGCCTGCGCACGGCTGACATCGCCTTGCCGGGTGAGGCGGTGGTGGGCACCCGCGCCATGGGGGATGCCGTGGTGGCGGCGCTGCGGGGCGGCGGATGAGCGGCGCGCCGCCGGTCGTCACGGTCCGCCGCGCGACGGGCGACGACGCGGAAGGCGTGCGGGCGACGATGGCGGCGCCGCGGGCGATGGCCGGCACGCTGCAGGTACCGCTGCCGAGTGCCGAAATGTGGCGCAAGCGCATTGCCGAAATCAGCGCCGACGACTACCTGCTGGTGGCCGAAGTCGAAGGCGAAGTCGTCGGCAACCTCGGCTTGCATTCGGCGGGAAGGTCGCCGCGGCGCCGGCATGCGGGTCTCGTCGGCATGGCGGTTCGCGACGACTGGCAGGGCAAGGGCGTGGGTGCGGCACTGCTTGCCGCCGCGCTCGACATCGCCGACAACTGGCTCAATTACCGCCGGCTCGAACTCACGGTCTACACCGACAACGACGCCGCGCACGCGCTATATCGCAAATTCGGCTTCGAAGTCGAAGGCCTTCACCGTGATTTCGCGTTTCGCGATGGACGCTTTGTCGATGCCTATGCGATGGCCAGGCTGCGGCCGGCAGCCGATGCGACGCTGCGCGGCCGGCAGGACACGCTGCCCGCCAGCGTGCCCAAGGCCACCGGGCGCAAGGCGACGAAGACGGCGCGAAAACGCTAGGCCGGACGGCGAACGATGATTGCCCCCGCGCGGGGCCGGTGGTCCATTCAATTCGAGAGGCAAAGAAATGCGTGTAGGTATCGTAGGTTGGCGAGGCATGGTGGGTTCCGTCCTGATGCAGCGAATGCGGGAGGAACGCGATTTCGACCTGATCGAGCCAGTGTTCTTCTCCACGTCGGCTGCGGGCGGGCGCGCTCCCGACATCGGCCGCGGCGAGGGGAAGCTGCAGGATGCGGGCGACGTGCCCGCGCTGGCGTCGCTCGATGTGATCATCTCCTGCCAGGGCGGCGACTGGACGACGGCGATGTACCCGAAGCTCCGCGCCGCCGGCTGGAACGGCTACTTCATCGACGCCGCCAAGACGCTGCGCATGCAGGACGACGCCGTCATCATCCTGGATCCGGTCAACCGGCCGGTGATCGACGCCGCACTCGCGCAGGGCGTGCGCAACTACATCGGCGGAAATTGCACGGTCAGCCTGATGATGATGGCGCTCGCGGGTCTGTTCGAGCGCGATCTCATCGAATGGATGACCTGCATGACGTACCAGGCGGCGTCGGGCGCGGGCGCGCAGAACATGCGCGAACTGCTGCAACAGATGGGCGAAGCGCACCTGGCGGCGAAGTCGCTGCTGGACGATCCTGCTTCGGCAATCCTGGACATCGACCGCGAAGTCGCCGGCATCCTGCGCGACGAGCGCTTTCCCACCGAGCATTTCGGCGTGCCGCTGGCGGGTTCGCTCATTCCCTGGATCGACAAGGACATGGGCAACGGGATGAGCCTCGAGGAGTGGAAGGGCGGGGCGGAGTCGAACAAGATCCTTGGCCGCGGCACCGCCGACGCGATCCCGATCGATTCACTTTGCGTACGCATCGGCGCCATGCGCTGCCACAGCCAGGCGCTGACCATCAAGCTGCGCCGCGATGTCCCGCTGGCGGAAGTCGAGACGCTCATCGCCGGCGGCAATGAATGGGTACAGCTCGTTCCCAATCGTCGCGACGAAAGCGTGCGCGAATTGACGCCCGCCGCAGTGACCGGAAAGATGACCATTCCGATCGGACGCGTGCGCAAGCTGGCGATGGGACCGACCTACCTGTCCGCCTTTACCGTAGGCGATCAATTGCTGTGGGGAGCGGCGGAGCCGCTGCGCCGGATGTTGCGGATCCTGCTCGCGCACCAAGGTTAGGGTCGCGCGTGCCGGGGGGGCCAGGCGGATGGTCCGGGCCGTCCGTTTGGCAAAGATGCCGGGCATTTTGCCAAACGCGGTGCCGCGTCCCGTTTCCCAAAGGTTTGTGGGCCGGCGGTAGCGTACAAAGCACACGGCAATCTATGGTTTCGGCAGGAATGCAACACTGTGACGGTCTCGGCCGGCCACCACGGGTAGTGCCCGGTGGCTTCGAGGAGCGCAAGTGGTAGCGTTATCGATCACCCGGATGGCATGAAACTTTGTTGTCGCGAAGCCCATCGATGGCGAAAACCCAAGCTAATACCGAGGTTTAGCTTGCACCGCTAAACCCATGATGTTATGTTAGCTTGAGCCAAACAGCGTTCCCGAAGGGGTCGGCATGCGCGTTAAACCAATTCTCCATTACGGCCTCATCGCGGGCGCGCTAGCGCTGCCCACGGCGGCCTTCCCGCTGGGCCTCGGCAAGTTGACCGTCGATTCCTATCTCGGTCAGCCGCTGTCCGCGCGCATCGAACTCCTTGCGGCCACGAAGGAAGAACTGGACTCGCTGTCGGCCAAGGTAGCCGACCCGTCGCTGTACCAGCAGAACAAGCTGCAATACCAGGGCGTGCTGTCGCGCGCCCGTGTCGCCCTCGAGCGCGGCCCCGGCGACACGGCGTATCTGAAGGTGACTTCGCCGACGCCGGTAAGCGAGCCGTTCCTCGATCTGCTGGTCGAATTGAACTGGTCGTCGGGACGGGTCGTTCGTGACTACACGTTCCTGCTGGATCCGCCTGGCACGGCTGCGCCGCCGCCGGTCGAACCGATCGCGCCGCTGCGTGCCGGATCCGCCCCGGCCGCACCTGCCGCACGGGCGCCGGCGGCATCTGCCGCGCCTGCGGCTCCGCGCGGTGCCGGCGATTCCTACTCGGTGAAGCGTGGCGACACGCTGTCGAAGATCGCGTCGCAGTACAAGCCGGAGACGGTCACCCTCGACCAGATGCTGGTTGCGTTGTTCAAGAGCAATCAGGATGCGTTCGACGGCGCCAACATGAACCGGTTGCGCTCCGGCGCGATCATGACCATCCCGAATGCGGTGGAAGCGTCCGCCACGCCTACCACCGAAGCCACGCGCACCGTCCGTGTGCAGGCCTCCGATTGGCGCGCCTATCGCGATCGCGTGGCTGCCGCGGCGCCCGTCGCCGATCAGGGCGGTGGCCGCACCGCAGGGGGGCGCATCGGCACCGCGGTCGAGGACCGCACGCCCGCGGCCCGTCCTGGCAGCGATCAGCTGCGCGTGTCGAAGGAAGCTGCGGGCAAGGGGGCTGGCGCCGCGGAAAACGCAGTCGCCCGCGAAGCCCAGTTGCGCGAAGCGCAGAGCCGGATCGCCGAACTCGAGAAGACGCTCAAGGATCTGCAGCGCGCGGTTGAAATAAGGAACCAGACGCTGGCGCAGGCGCAGACGCAGGCGGAAGCCGCGACGGGCAAGGCGCCGGCACCGACGCCGCCGCCTTCCGCGACACCGCCGCCGGCCGCCACCACGCCGCCGCCGTCTGCGGCCCCGGTGCCGGCCGCAGTGCCGGTCCCGCCCCCCGTCGCCGCCGAGCCGCCGAAGGTGGTGGAGCCGCCCAAGGCCGAGCCGCCGCCAGCACCGGCCGCCGAGCCGCCGAAGGCGGCTGAGCCGGCCAAGGTCGAGCCGCCGCCTGCCGCGGAGCCCCCGAAGGTCGAGCCGCCGAAGGCCGTCGTTCCGAAGGCCCCGGTGAAGGCGCCGGCCAAGGCGCCGCCGGGATTCTTCGAGGACCTGTTCGGCAGCACGCCGCCGTGGGCCATCGGGGCGGGTGCACTTGCCGTGCTCGGCGGGATCGCTGCACTGATCGCCGCCCGCCGCCGCAAGACCACCAAGTTCGAGGACAGCATCATCTCGGGCACCGACATCAAGACCAATACGGTGTTCGGCTCGACCGGCGGTGGCGTCGTGAACACCGGCGACAACTCGCTGGCGAGCGACTTCAGTCGCGAGGGTCTGGGCAACATCGACACCGACGAGGTCGACCCCATCGCCGAAGCGGAGGTCTACCTTGCCTACGGCCGCGATGCACAGGCCGAGGAGATCCTCAAGGACGCGTTGAAGAAGGATCCGCAGCGCCAGGAGATCTACCTCAAGCTGCTCGAGATCCACGCGCAGCACAACAAGCCGTCGGCCTTCGAGACCGTGGCTTCCGAGCTGTATGCGGTGACCAACGGCCAGGGCGACGTGTGGCACAAGGCCGTCGCACTGGGTCGCCAGCTCGATCCCAACAATCCGATGTTCGCCGAAGGCGGCGCCCCGTCCCCGCGCACCGCGGCCGCGCCGCCGGTCGCCTTCGCGTCCGATGCGCACGTGCCAGAGCCGATGCGCACGGCCCTCGCGGATCGCGGTGGCGAGTTCCAGATGGACGAGGAGATTTCGATCTCGCCGTCGTCGGGCGCGGCCCCGAAGTCGCCGGCAGACATCCTGGCGGGCGCGGAAAGCGAACTCGAGAAATCGACCAAGCATGCGTTCACCGGTGACGACACCGTCGTGGACAAAGCGAAGGCAGCAACCATGGGGGCCGCTTCGGCGCTGACGGGTGCGCTTGCGGCGGGCAAGGCCAACGTGGAGTCGATGACCTCGAGCTTTACCGAACGCGTCGACACGACCAAGGATCGCGTCGTCGAGACCATGCGTCATGACCTCGATTTCAAGCTGGATGACGACGACAAGCCCGCGCCGATGGCCAAGGTGCGCGGCGAGCCCGTATTCGAATCAGCCGAGGCCACCAGCACCGGCGCTTCGGCGCTGACGCGGCCCGCCGCCGCGCTGGAACTCGACAAGCTCGACCTTTCCTTCGACCCGGAACGGTCGACCTTCGAAGATCCGACGCCTTCGGTCCTCGACGGACAGTGGCACGACGCGGCGACCAAGCTCGACCTCGCCAAGGCCTACCAGGAAATGGGCGACGTCGAAGGCGCGCGCGAAATCCTGCAGGAAGTCCTGCACGAAGGCGACGATCAGCAGAAGTCGGAGGCAAAGTCGCTGCTGGCCAAGCTCGGCTGATCGCTGTCGTTCCCGTAAGATGAAACGGGCGGCGGATCCGCGATCCGCCGCCCGTTTCGCATTGCTCAAGCGTTGCCCTGGTGAGCCTTCCCGATGCGCTACGCGCTGTCCCTCGAATACGCGGGCTATGCGTTCTGCGGCTTCCAGTCGCAGCCGTCCGGCTGCGGCGTGCAGGACGCGCTCGAACGCGCACTCGGAGCAATCGCTGCCGCGCCCGTCCGGGTGATTGCCGCAGGGCGTACCGATGCCGGCGTGCATGCGCTGTCGCAGGTCGTGCATTTCGACAGCGATGCCGTGCGTCCCTCCACGGCCTGGATTCGCGGTGTCAACGCGCACTTGCCGGACACGGCCGCGGTGCTGTGGGCACAAGCCGTTCCCGACGATTTCCACGCCCGCTTCGCGGCGGTCCGCCGGCACTACACTTTCCTGCTGTGCGATCGCGCGCAGCGCCTGGCCCTCGAGGCAGGCCGGGTTGGCTGGTACCATCAGGCGCTCGATATCGCCGCCATGCAGGCTGGTGCGGTTTCGTTGCTGGGGGAGCATGACTTCTCGTCGTTCCGCGCCGCCGAATGCCAGGCAAAGTCGCCGGTGAAGACGCTCGAGCACCTGACCATCGCGCGGCGTGGCCAATTCGTTCAGTTCGACTTTTCCGCCAATGCATTCCTGCACCACATGATCCGCAACATGATCGGCGCGCTCGTGTACGTGGGCGCCGGGCGGCAGCCCGCGGGCTGGATCGCCGAACTCCTCGCGGCGCGTGACCGCGGCCGCGCGGCGCCCACGTTCGCCCCGGACGGCCTGTACTTTCGTGGCGCGGACTACGAGGCGCGCTTCGGGCTGCCGCCGACGGTGCGCGGGTTCTCCGTGGCGTCGGTGATGGAACCATGAGCGCCACGTCGCCGGGTGCGACCCGCACGCGGATCAAGATTTGCGGCATCACCCGCGTTGCGGACGGCCTGGCGGCGGCGCACCTGGGCGCCGATGCGATCGGCCTCGTGTTCTGGAGCGGCACGCCGCGCTTCGTCGAAGTGGGCCGCGCCCGCGAGATTGCGGATGCCATGCCGCCCTTCGTGACCAAGGTCGGATTGTTCGTCGATCCGGAGGCGGCGGAAGTTCGCGCGATCCTCGACGCCGTGCCGGTCGACCTGCTGCAGTTCCACGGCACCGAGACGCCCGCACTATGCCGGTCCTTCGCGCGGCCATACCTCAAGGCCGTGCACATGAAGGACGGGGTCGATTTGCTAGAATATGCGGCGCTCTACCCGGATGCGTCCGGACTGCTGTTCGATTCCTTTTGGCCGGGTGACCTGCCCGGCGGCACGGGCCGCGCGTTCGACTGGTCGCGGCTGTCGTCTGCGGTGCAAGCACAGTTGCCCGCGCCGGTGATCCTCTCCGGCGGACTCGACCCGACCAATGTGGCGCAGGCCGTGCGTGCCGTGCGGCCATGGGCGGTGGACGTATCGAGCGGCGTGGAGGAGCGCGATGCGAGTGGCAAGCCACGCAGGGGATGCAA
The DNA here is from genome assembly GCA_963756765.1 of uncultured beta proteobacterium. Classification (GTDB taxonomy): domain Bacteria; phylum Pseudomonadota; class Gammaproteobacteria; order Burkholderiales; family Casimicrobiaceae; genus VBCG01. Next base: position 46,403 of record CAVWPC010000007.1, read on the forward strand.
AGACGCAGCGCGAATCGCTGCGTTCATCGAAGGAGTGCGCAATGCAGATGTATGACTTGCCGGATGCGAAGGGGCACTTCGGTCCGTACGGCGGGGTGTTCGTTGCCGAGACGCTGATGCGCGCGCTCGACGAACTCAAGGCACAGTATGCGCATTACCGGCACGATGCCGACTTTCGCGCGGAGCTCACGCGTGAACTGAAGCACTATGTCGGCCGGCCATCGCCGGTGTACCACGCGGAGCGCTGGTCGCGCGAGCTTGGAGGCGCGCAGATCTGGCTGAAGCGCGAGGATCTGAATCACACCGGTGCGCACAAGATCAACAACGTGATCGGGCAGGCGCTGCTCGCCAAACGCCTCGGCAAGCCGCGCGTGATCGCGGAAACGGGCGCCGGCCAGCACGGTGTGGCGACGGCGACGATCGCCGCGCGCTACGGCATGGAATGCGTCGTCTACATGGGTTCGGAGGACGTCAAGCGGCAGGCGCAGAACGTCTACCGGATGAACCTGCTCGGTGCCACCGTGGTGCCGGTCGAGTCCGGTTCGAAGACGCTCAAGGACGCACTGAACGAGGCCATGCGCGACTGGGTCACCAACGTCGAGACGACGTTCTACATCATCGGCACGGTCGCGGGTCCGCATCCCTACCCGATGATGGTGCGCGATTTCCAGCGGGTCATCGGCGACGAATGCGTCGAGCAGATGCCGGCGTATGCCGGTCGCCAGCCCGATGCCGTCATCGCCTGTGTCGGCGGCGGCAGCAACGCGATGGGCATCTTCTATCCATACATCGGTCATCAGGGTGTCGAACTGATCGGCGTCGAGGCAGGAGGCGAGGGCATCGGGACCGGGCGCCACTCGGCGTCGCTGACCGCGGGGCGTCCCGGCGTGCTGCACGGCAATCGCACGTACCTCTTGCAGGATGCGAACGGCCAGATCACCGAAACACACTCGGTGTCCGCCGGTCTCGACTATCCGGGCGTCGGCCCGGAGCACGCGTGGCTCAAGGATTCGCGCCGTGCCCGGTACGTGACTATCGACGATGACGAGGCGCTGGCGGCTTTTCATGCCTGCTGCCGCATCGAGGGCATCATTCCGGCGCTCGAATCGTCGCATGCGCTGGCCTACGCGGTGAAGCTCGCGCCCACGCTTGCGAAAGACCGTATCCTGCTCGTCAATCTTTCGGGGCGCGGCGACAAGGACATGGCGACCGTCGCCGAACGCGACGCGCTGCGCAAGGCAAGCCGCCAGTGAATCGCATCGACACGGCATTGTCTTCGGTGCGGGCGGCAGGGCGCACCGCGCTCATTCCCTATGTCACGACCGGCGATCCGTCGCTGGCGGCAACGCGTTCGATCCTGGATGCGCTCGTCGAGGCGGGCGCGGACGTGATCGAACTCGGAGTGCCGTTTTCCGATCCGATGGCCGACGGACCGGTGATCCAGCGGGCGTCCGAGCGGGCGCTCGCGCAACGGGTGGGCCTCGGCGACGTGCTCGCACTGGTTGCGGACTTTCGTCGCGCCAACGACGTGACGCCGATCGTGCTGATGGGCTACGCGAACCCGATCGAAGCGATGGGCGTGCAGGAGTTCGCCGCAACGGCGCAAGCGGTGGGCGTGGACGGCGTGCTGGTCGTCGACTATCCACCCGAAGAGGCCGAGGCCTTTGCCGCGTTGATGACGCGGCACGGCATCGCCCCGATCTTCCTGCTGGCGCCGACCACGCCGGAATCGCGGATGCAGGAAGTGGCCCGGCTTGCCCGCGGCTATGTGTATTACGTGTCGCTCAAGGGCGTTACCGGTGCCGGGCATCTCGATACGACGGAGGTTGCGCGCAAGCTGGCGGAGATCCGTCGTCATGTCGCGCTGCCGATCGGCGTGGGCTTCGGCATTCGCGACGCCGCGAGTGCCAAGGCCATTGCCGCGCATGCGGACGCCGTGGTGATCGGCAGCCGGATCATCCAGGAAATCGAGGACGGCGCCGCTGCCGAGGCCGCGGCCCGGGCCGGGGCCTGGCTTGGTACCATCCGCACAGCGCTCGATTCGATGGCGCGAAAACATGCAGCCTAGCGACAGCTCGACAGCGATGGACTGCGGAGGAGCATTGCGTCGATGAGCTGGTTGCAGAAACTGCTTCCGCCGCGCATCAAACGTACACCGGGCGAGCGACGGACACCGGTGCCCGAGGGCCTGTGGATCAAGTGCCCGTCGTGCGAAGCGGTCCTGTATCGCACCGACCTCGAGCAGAATCTCAACGTGTGTCCGAAGTGCGCTCATCACTCGCGGGTCGGCGCCCGCGAGCGCATCGAACAGCTGCTCGATGTGGAAGGACGCTTCGAGATCGGTTCCGAAGTGGTGCCGGTCGACAGTCTCAAGTTCAAGGATCAGAAGAAGTATCCGGATCGTCTGTCGGCTGCACTCGAGGAGACCGGGGAGACGGACGCGATCGTGGTCATGCAGGGCAGCATCCGCAGCGTGCCCGTGGTCCTCGCGGCGTTCGAGTTCGACTTCATGGGCGGGTCGATGGGGTCGGTCGTCGGCGAGCGGATGGTGCGCGGCGTGCGCGTTGCGTTCGAGAATCGCGTGCCGTTCGTCTGCGTAGCATCGTCCGGCGGCGCGCGCATGCAGGAAGGCGTGAACTCGCTGTTCCAGATGGCCAAGACGACGGCGGTGCTCCAGGAATTGAACAAGGCGCGCCTGCCCTTCGTGTCGCTGCTCACCGATCCCACGATGGGGGGCGTATCGGCGTCGTTCGCCTTCGTTGCCGACATCGTCATCGCCGAACCCGGCGCGCTGATCGGCTTCGCCGGACCGCGGGTGATCGAACAAACCGTGCGGGAAAAGCTGCCGGAAGGCTTTCAACGCGCCGAGTTCCTCCTCGAGAAGGGCGCGCTCGACCTCATCATCGACCGCCGCCAGCTGCGCGACGAACTCGCGGGCCTCCTGTCCGCGCTGACCCGGCGGCCGGCGCCGACCTGACGTCGGTCCGCGCAGTTTGCCGCCGCGCCGACGCGAGGCTGTCGCCCGCACGCAATGACGCGTCCCGCCACACTCGATGGTTGGCTCGCGTATCTCGAAACGCTGCATGCCAGGCCGATTGCGCTGGGACTCGATCGCGTGCGCGCGGTCTACGAGCGTCTCGGCGTATCGATTGCCTGCCCGGTCATCACCGTCGCGGGGACCAACGGCAAAGGCTCCACCTGCGCGCTGCTCGCGGCGATGCTCCGCGCAGCGGGGTACCGGGTCGGGCTCTACCTGTCACCGCACCTGTCGCGCTACAACGAGCGGGTGCGCCTGCCCGCCGGCGAGGCGTCCGATGCGGAACTGCTCACCGCCTTCGCTGCGGTCGAGGATGCGCGCGTTCGGGGCGACGGCCCCGGCGGGGCGCACGCCGCTCACCTACTTCGAGTTCGGCACGCTGGCCGCGCTGTGGCTGTTCGCGCGGGCGCGCCTCGACGCGCTGGTCCTCGAGGTCGGACTCGGTGGCCGGCTGGACGCGGTCAACATCATCGATGCCGACGTGGCCATCCTCACCAGCGTGGCGATCGACCACGTCGACTATCTCGGCACGACGCGCGACGCGATCGGCCGCGAGAAGGCCGGCATCTTTCGCGCGCGGGCGGCCGGCCGTGTGCGCCGATCCCGACCCTCCGCCGAGCGTGGCCGTGGCCGCGACCAACGTGGGTGCGCGGCTGCTGCAGATCGGCCGCGATTTCGAATTCCTCTCCGAAGGCGTGCAGTGGCGCTACCGCGGTCCGCAGGGCGAACGCTTCGGCCTGCCTTTCCCGGCGCTGCGCGGCGCCTATCAGTTGCGCAACGCTTCCGCCGCCTTGACCGCGCTCGACCAGTTGCGCGACCGGCTGCCGGTCGGTGCCGGCGCGGTGCGCGAAGGCCTGCTCGCGGTCGACCTTCCAGGACGCTTCCAGGTACTGCCGGGCCGTCCGACCGTGGTGCTCGATGTCGCGCACAACCCGCATGCTGCGCACGCGCTGGCGGAGGGCCTGGGTACCATGGGATTCCATCCGCAGACCATTGCGGTATGTGGGATGCTCGCCGACAAGGATGTACAGGCCGTGGTCGCTGCGTTGAAGCCGCGGGTCGACCGCTGGCATGTCGTACCGCTGCCCGGCCCGCGGGGCGCTTCGGCCGAGCATTTGCGCGAAGCGCTGGTCGCCGCCGGCGTCGATCCCCAAGCCGTGCGCACGTTCGATTCGGTCGCCCAGGCACTGGCGGCGGCGAAGGAGGCGGCGGGCGAGGCTGATAGAATCGTGGTGTTCGGTTCGTTTCTCACCGTCGCTGCGGCGCAGGCCGCGTAACAGTCCCTTCGTAGTCACTACTTCAATCGCGGGCGCATCGCATCATGGCCGACACCGACGACCTCAACGTCGACGAATTGAAGCGCCGCGCGCGCCGCCGCCTGGTCGGCGCCGTCGTGCTCGCGCTGGCAGCGGCGGTGTTCGTGCCGATGCTGCTCGAAAGCGAGCCCAAGCCGCTCGGCGAAGACGTGGCGATCAAGATTCCGCCCGTGGACGACGGCAAGTTCGTCAATCGCTTGAGCGACAAGGGCAAGATTGACCCGCCGAAGGTTGAAGGCGGCGCGGTGCCGGCGGCGGGCGCCGGCGGCAAGGCGGAGATGACGAGCACCGATACCCCCGCGGACACTCCGGCTGCCGGCGAGCCCAAGTCCGCCAAGGATTCCCCGGCACCCCCAAGGAAGTCGCTGGGCGAAGCCGAGCAGAAGGTGTTGGGCGCGCCAGCAGCGGGCTCGGCCGGCACTGCCGCCAGCGCCCAGGCATCCAAACCGGCGCTGGCGGTGAGCGCCCCTCCGGCGGCGCCGAAGACCGCGCCAGCCCCCGCGCCCAAATCCGCGGCAGCCACGCCGGCGAGTGCCGCCACCAAGGGCGAAACGCCGCCGGATCTGGCGGGGGCCTTTTCGGTGCAACTCGCCGCCTTCGCCGACGACAAGGGCGCCAACGCGCTGTCGAACAAACTGAAGAAGGCGGGCTATCCGGCGTATACCGAGCCGCTCGTCACCAGCAAGGGAACCCTGTGGCGCGTGCGCGTGGGTCCCTTCCCGACCCGCGACGCGGCCACGAGTTCGCGGGACAAGTTGAAAGGTGACGGCTACAGCGGAATCGTCGCGGCCGCACATTGAGCATCCGGGATGACGGGCTTCGACCTGGCGATCATCGGTGTGCTCGCGCTGTCGGTCCTGCTCGCTTTCTTTCGCGGCATCACCCGCGAGCTCATCGCGCTGGTCGCGTGGGTCGCGGGCATCGTGGCGGCACTGACGTTCGCACCCATGGTGGGCGGCTGGCTGCCGGAACTGGGTGGCAATCCGGCGGTCCGCTATCTGCTCGCCTTCGCCGTCATTGTCATCGTGGCGTTGCTGGTGGGGGCCTGTGTTGCCTGGCCGCTGCGCAGCTTCATCTGGAAGGCCGGGCTGGGGTTCGCCGACCGCTTCCTGGGCGCGGTGTTCGGCCTGGCTCGTGGCGTGGTCGTGATCCTGCTCTTCGTCCTCGTCGCCGGACTTACGACGCTGCCCAGACACGAATGGTGGCAAAATGCCGCCCTTGCCCTGCCATTGGCAGCCGCCGCGCTGGCGATCGCACCCTGGCTGCCGCCCGAGTGGGCCGGTGCACTTGATTACTCCCGCGAGGGCCGCACGTTGAAGGGTCAACCCGTGGACCGGAAAGCGTAGATCGCCCCATGTGCGGAATCGTCGGCGTCGTCGCCCACACCCCCGTCAACCAGCTGCTGTACGACGGCCTGCTGCTGCTGCAGCACCGCGGCCAGGACGCGGCCGGCATCGTCACCAGCGAGGGTCCGGTGTTCCACATGTACAAGGGTCCGGGCCTGGTCCAGAACGTGTTCCGCACGCGCAACATGCGCGAGCTGCTGGGCGCCGCGGGCATTGGCCATTGTCGCTATCCGACGGCGGGTTCCGCCTTTTCGGACTCCGAATCGCAGCCGTTCTACGTCAATTCGCCCTTCGGTATCACCCTCGGGCACAACGGGAACCTGACCAACAGCGAGGCGCTGAAGCGCGAGTTGTGGGAGCTCGATTTCCGGCACGTCAACACCAACTCCGACAGCGAAGTGCTCCTCAATGTGCTGGCGCTCGAGCTCGAACGCGCCGCGCAGCACCACCGGCTCGACCCCGAGGCGATCTTCAAGGCGGTCGCGGGCGTGCACAAGCGCTGCCGTGGCGCCTACGCGGTGGTGGCGATGATCGCCGGCTACGGGATGCTGGCGTTTCGCGATCCCTTCGGCATCCGCCCGCTCATCATCGGCAAGAACGAACAGATGGGCGGCACCGAGTACATCGCGGCGTCGGAATCGGTGGCCATCGAGCCGCTCGGCTTCCACGTTCTGCGTGACGTGGCGCCGGGCGAAGCCATCTTCGTCGACACGACCGGAAAATTCCACGCGCGGCAGTGTGCACAGGCCTCGTCGCTCAATCCCTGCATCTTCGAGTTCGTCTATCTCGCGCGGCCCGATTCGGTGATCGACGGCACCTCGGTGTACGAGGCGCGGCTCAATATGGGCGGTGCGCTGGCCGAGAAGATTCGGCGCATGCCGGAAGCGCAGGACATCGATGTGGTCATCCCGATCCCGGACTCGAGCCGTCCATCGGCGCTCGAACTCGCCAACTGCCTCGGGCTCAAGTATCGCGAAGGCTTCGTCAAGAACCGCTACATCGGCCGCACATTCATCATGCCCGGCCAGGCGATGCGCAAGAAGAGCGTGCGGCAGAAGCTGAATCCTGTAGGCATCGAGTTCAAGGACAAGGTGGTCCTGCTGGTCGACGACTCGATCGTGCGCGGCACCACATCCCGCGAAATCGTGATGATGGCGCGTGAGGCGGGCGCCAAAAAGGTCTACTTCGCTTCCGCGGCGCCGCCGGTGCGTTATCCGAACGTCTACGGCATCGACATGCCCAACCAGGACGAACTGGTCGCGACCGGCCGCACCGACGCGGAGATCGCGCTCGAAATCGGCGCCGATCTTCTCATCTACCAGGAACTCGATGCGCTGAAGGACGCGGTGCGCGCGGCGAATCCCAAGCTTGTCAACTTCGAGGCATCATGCTTCGACGGCAAGTACATCACCGGCGACATCACGGCCGATTACCTGTCGCATCTCGCCAGCGAGCGCACCGAGGCGCGCGGGCAGGCCGAGGCCGATTTGCTCGAGGAAGAAAAGCAGCCGGGCTGATCCGCGCAAGGCGGCGCCAACGACCGCCGATTGACGGACCGCCCCGCGCTGCGTTATAGTTTTTCTGCGCCGATTTGAAGCTTCAGCTTGCGGGCGCTTGATAAATGCCGCTAAAGCGAGGTTCGGTCCGGCCCCGAAAATTCAGGTGCAGGACATGCGAGACCCGCCGGGCGGCAGCCAGCGGGTCTTTTGCATTCCAGCGGTCGGGACGGAACCATCATGAGCCAGGATAAATCCACGCGCGGTTTCACCACCGCCATACTTCATTCGGACCGCGACGCAGCGATCGAGCACGGCGCGCTGCACAAGCCGCTGCATTTGTCGGTGGCCTACGGCTACAAGGATGCGCGCGAACTCGCGGCGGTATTCCAGGGGCGGGCGCAAGGGTATGCCTACGGCAGGCAGGGCAACCCCACGTCGTCGGCGCTGGAAGCGAAGGTGACCGCCATGGAAGGCGGTGTCGGCACCGTGACGTTCGCCACCGGCATGGCGGCGATCGGCGCCATCATGCTGGCGCTGCTCAAGGCCGGCGACGACGTCGTGTCGAGCCAGTTCGTGTTCGGTAACACCAACAGCCTGCTCGCGACCCTCGAAGCGCATGGCCATCATGTATGGATGGTCGATGCGACCGACGTGGCGCAGGTGGAAGCGGCGCTCACGCCGGCCACGCGCGTCGTCTTCGTCGAAACCATCGCCAATCCGCGCGTGCAGGTGGCCGACCTCGCGCGCATCGGCGCCCTGTGCCGCGCGCGCGGCATCATGTACGTGGTCGACAACACGATGACGTCGCCGTGGCTGTTCCAGCCGCGGACCGTGCACGCGAGCCTCGTCGTCAACGCGCTGACCAAGTACATCGGCGGCCATGGCAACGCGCTGGCCGGCAGCATCACCGACACCGGGTTGTTCGACTGGACGAAATTTCCGAACATCGTCGATGCGTACAAGGGCCAGCCGCCGCGCAACTGGGGCCTGCAGCAACTGCGCAAGAAGGGGCTGCGCGACTGGGGCGGCACGCTGGCGGCGGAGCAGGCGCATCACATCGCGGTCGGCGCGGAGACCCTTGCCTTGCGCATGGAGCGCGTCTGCGCGAATGCGCTGGCGCTCGCGCAGTGGCTCGCGCAGCAGCCGCAGGTGCGGGCCGTGCACTACCCGGGATTGGCGACGCACCCTCAGCATGCACTGGCGAAGGAACTCTTCGCCGGCTACGGCGGCCTGTTGTCGTTCGAACTGGTCGATGGCATCGACACCTTCGACTTCCTCAACCGGCTGAAGGTCGTGGTGCTGTCGTCGAACCTGGGCGACAACCGCACGCTGGCCATTCCCGTCGCGCAGACGATCTTCTACGAAATGGGGCCGGAACGCCGCGCGGCGATGGGCATTGCCGAGTCGCTGATCCGGATCTCGGTGGGCATCGAGGATCGCGACGATCTCGTCGCCGACTTCACGCAGGCGCTACGTCAGGCGTGACGGCGGGCGCCGTGGGCGATGGTCCGCTCGGCCGGCTCGACCAGGCGATACACCCAGATGGCGAGCGGGATCCAGCCCAGGTAGCGCACGAAGTGGATGAGTGCGTCGTCCCAGTGCCACTCGGAGACGAGGTCGAGATGCGGCTCGAAGTGCTCCGCGATCTGACCGAGTACGGTGAGCCACACCGCGACCACCACCAGTACGGCGGCCTGTGCGCGAGCGCGGGGGGTAAGTTTCTGCAATATGGGCATGGCGACCAGTCCTCCTATGATCGCGACGTAAAGCACGGGCGGGGCCCATGCATTCGCCTCGAACCATGACTGAAGCAGGTTTTCGCTCGCGATCATCTTGGCCGCGGTCCAGCCGAGCACGGCGGCGCCGATCCACAGGATGGCCGGGAAACGCTCCACCCATTTCAGGATCAGCGTCGAGCCCCAGACCACGATCGGTATGGAAACGGCCAACCCGATGACGACCAGCAGCATCGACCCTTGCGCGGCACCGCCGACGGCGAGCACGTTGTCCACGCCCATCACCGTGTCGGCAACGATGATGGTCTGAACCGCGCCCCGTACCGAGGCTTTGGCCTCGATCGCATGGCCGCCGCCGCCGTCGTCCTGCGTCAGTTTCCATGCGATGTAGATGAGGGCGATCCCGCCGACCAGCAGGAAACCCGGGATCAGCAGCAGATAGACGACCAGGCCGGTCAGCAGCGTACGTACGGCGATGGCACCGAAAGTCCCCCACAGGATCACCCGCTTCTGCTGCGCCTTCGGGACATGGCGTGCGGCCAGGCCGATCACGATGGCGTTGTCACCGGCCAGCACGAGGTCGATCAGGATGATGGCGGCCAGCGCGTAGAACCAGCCGGTGGAGAAGAGTTCGGGCGTCATGTCGGGTTTCGCGTGCGGAAAAAGGGGTGCCGCCGCTACGGAACAGTGTGCCCCGACCGAGGGGAAATGCTAGCTGGGAACGTCTCGTAAGAGATCGCTCGAGGTGATCGTCCGTACGTGAATCCCGGAGGCATCCGCTTCGAGGTAGTGGCCGTAGTCGTGCCAGTCGGCGAGGACCAGGCGCTCGCAGCGTGCGCCGTCGACGTCGTGTTCGTGCCGGGCCGGCCGATGCGTATGACCGTGGATCAGGCGCCGCGCTGCGTGGGTGCGCAGGGCGTCGGCCACTGCATCGGCATTGACGTCCATGATGCTCTCCGCCTTCAGCGCCTTGTCGTTGCGGCTGCGGCGTCGCAACCACCAGGCGATCGCCCGGCGCACCGGATATGGCAGCCGGCGGAGCCGCGCCTGCGTCGCGGGGTCGCGCATGCGCACACGGTATGCCTGGTACGCGACGTCGTCGGTACACAGTTCATCCCCATGACACAGCAGTGTCGGCACGCCATGGAGATCGATGCGCTCGAAGTCCGGCAGCATGGTCGCGCCGGCGGCGCGGGCGAACTCGTCGTGCAGCATGAAATCGCGATTGCCTCGGCCGACGAACAGAGGCACTCCGGCATCGGCGATGCCGCGCAACGATGCCACCGCCGCCGCGACGAATGGGGTGCGCATCTGGTCGTCGCCGATCCACCAGTCGAAGAGATCGCCAAGGATGTACACCGCTGCCGCCGCGCGCGCAGGTCCCCGCGCGAACGTGTGAAAAGCCGCGAGCGCGGCCGGACGCTCCGGCGACAGGTGGAGGTCGGACAGGAACAGCGTGGGACGCGGCGCTGCTGCGCCGCTGACCGCGGGATCGGCCATCGTCGGAGATCCGGCGGGAAGGGGGCGGTGCGCCGGTCCGGAGCCGGTCCCGGAAGGCACAGCCGACCCCATTGCCGCGTCAGCCGGGAATTTCCTCGGCCTTGATGATCAGCACGTCTTCCTTGGGCACGTTCTGGTGGAAGCCGCTATTGCCGGTAGGCACGGCCCGGATCTTGTCGACCACGTCCTGCCCCTCGACCACCTTGCCGAACACGCAATAGCCCCAGCCGCTCGCGCTCGGGGCCTTGTAGTCCAGGAAATCGTTGTCGGCCACGTTGATAAAGAATTGCGCCGTGGCCGAGTGCGGTTCCGAGGTCCGTGCCATCGCCACCGTGTACATCTTGTTCTTGAGTCCGTTGGTCGCTTCGTTGGCAACCGGTTCCCGCGTGGGTTTCTGCTTCATGCCGGGCTCCATGCCGCCGCCCTGGACCATGAAATTGTCGATGACGCGGTGGAAGACCGTGTTGTCGTAGTGGCCTTCGCGAACGTACTGGATGAAATTGGCAACGGTTGCCGGTGCGTTCTCTGCGTCCAGTGCGAGCTTGATGTCGCCCTGCGTGGTCTTGAGCACTACCATGTCGATAACTCCTGTCGTGTACTCGTGCGGGGGCTTCAGCCACCGATGATCTTGGCCGACTTGATGACGACCAGCGGCGAGGGAACGTCGGCCGGATTGATACCCGGCGGTACGGACCCCGTGGCGCCCTTCTGCCCCTTGGCGATCTTGTTCACCACCTCCATGCCGTCGATCACCTTGCCGAACACCGTATAGCCGTAGCCCTGCGGGTTGGCGGCGGTGAAATCCAGGCGCACGTTGTTGTTCACGTTGATGAAGAACTGCGAGGTCGCGGAATTCGGGTCACCGGTGCGCGCCATGGCCAGTGTCCCGGCCGTGTTGGACAAGCCGGCCTTCTTCGAGGATTCGGACTCGATCGGGATGGGCGGCTTGGTCGGTTTTTGCTTGAAGTCGCTGGTGAAACCGCCGCCCTGGACCATGAAGCCGTCGATCACGCGGTGGAACTGCGTGCCTTCGTAGTGCTTGCTCTTCACGTAATCGAGAAAGTTGGCCACGGTCTTCGGCGCAGCCTCCGGATAGAGCTCGACCTTGATCGTTCCCGCGGTCGTTTCGAATTCGACCTGCGGATTGGCCGCCTGAGCCGCGGTCGTTGCCAGCGCGAATGCGGCGGCGAGGAATACATGGCGCAACATCGTGGGAGTCTCCTATCAGTGATCGAATGGTGAGTCTGCGTCAACGAGGAGGCGGGACCGGCGCTGCGGGTGCGGCAGCGGCAGGTGCCTCCGCGGGAGGCGGTGTGACCGGTGGTGCGGCTGCGGTGTCCGGCTTGACCGGTGTGCCAGCCGCGACACTTGGTGCCGCGGGGGCTGGCAGCGTGGTGGCGGCGCTGGGTGGCGCCGCCGCGGTACCCGATGTCGCCGCCACGGGAGCGGCGGTGCTGACCGGGCCGAGCGCATCGCGCACCAGTTTCAGCTTTGCGGGTGCCGTCTTGTTGCGGGTGTCGCGCGCGATCGCCTTTTCGTAGTTGAGTTCAGCCAGGCGTGCATAGATGTCACCGAGATTCTCGTAGGCGATCACGTAATCCGGTGCGGCGTTGATCGCCGCCTCGAGCTCATCCCGCGCGCGTACGTAGTCACCCTTGCGCGCATACAGCACGGCCAGATTGTTCCGCGGCTCGGGCAATTCCGGATACTCGCCCAGCACGCCGCGATAGACCTCCATTGCTTCGTCGGGCTTGCCGGAGTCGGCCAGCGCGACACCCTTGAGGAAGCGCGCCTGCGGTTCGCGCGGGCGCTGCGCCGTGAGCTTGTCGAGCGCGGCGATGGCCTCCGGATACTTCGTCTGCGCGATCAGGGCCCGCGCGTCCTTGAGCGACTGCGCATAGACCTTGCGGGCCTCTTCGGTGAAGTCGCGCGGATCGGTGGTGGCAGCCGACTGCGCCAGCACACCGTGGGCGATGGCAGCCGCGAGCAATGCAGTCAGAAAGTTGGGCAGGGACATGGGGTGCGCGACACAACGGCCGTCGACGTCGTGGCCTGGTGCCAGCGCCGGCCGACCGGAAACAGCGATTTTAGCAGTCTACGGTGCCGCCGCCCGCAGGCGCGCCGCGGTCGCTTCGATCAGCCGCCGCGCGATGGATACGGACGGCGGCAGGTAGGGCAGGGCGTCGGCCGCAAACCAGCGGGCCTCGGCGATTTCGTCGTCGTCGAGGCGCAGCTCGCCCCCGGCGTACTCGGCGGTGTAGGCGATCATCAACGAATGCGGAAAGGCCCAGGATTGGCTGGAAAAGTAGGTGATCCGGTCGACCTCGACGCCGACTTCCTCCCGCACTTCGCGGCGGACGCAATCCTCGATGGTTTCCCCCGGCTCCACGAATCCGGCGAGCGCGCTGTACATGCCGGAGGCGAAGCGGTGTGCGCGTGCGAGCAGGAGTTCGCGGCCGCGGGTAACCAGTGCCATCATCGCCGGCGAGACCCGCGGATAGGCGACCAGTCCGCACGCCGGACATTCCTTGGCGCGCTCGTGGCCACGATTGCGGGTCGGCGTGCCGCAGCGGCCGCAGTAGCGGTGGCTGCGGTCCCAGTCGACGATCTGAAACCCCCGCGCTGCCAGCGCAAGCAGCGGCTCGGGCACCTTGAAGAACAGGGTGCGCAGGCCGACGTAGCGCATTCCCGCCGGTTCCGGCGCGTCGTCGGGCAGGTTGATCGTGACGCAGGCGGTCTCGCCGAGCGCGCCGAGAAAATGCGCTTCGCCGGCCACGCCCTCGGCGACCAGGCGGCCGAACGTCGGCAGCGCGAACGCCTCGTCCCGCAGCGTGCAGGCCAGCACACGATCGCCGCGAAAGGCGAACGCGTTGGCATTCTCCGGAACCTGGGTGGGCAGGAGGTGGCCTGGGGCGAAACCGGCGGGTGTGTACACGGGAAGGACTCGCGATGACCGCATTATCCGGGCTCCGGACGGGACGTGCCAGTCGCGGCAGTCCCGGGCACGGGAGTTGCGATGTGACCTTTGCCGACCCGTGCCGCGGACTGGCGGCCGCCGCAGCGATGGCTTGGTCCCCAGTCCGCTAGTGGAACGCAAGTGCTGCCATCGGTCGGCGCGGTGAGAACAGTGAGGAAGTGACCAGCGTGGAAACGACAATGTACGGTACAGCGAAAGCTGCTGCCGACAGGCGCCAGCGTCCGATTGCGGCGCAAACGGACGCTGCACGCGCACGCGCGCCCACGGACGAAGGATACGAGGACATGTTCGACCTCGCACCGGTTTCGCTCTGGCTCGAGGACTACGGTGCGCTGCGGGTCCTGCTCGATCAATGGCGCGCCGACGGGATCACGGACCTGCGTGCGTATCTGCGGGAGAAGCCCGAACGCGTCGCCGAATGCTCGTCGCGCATTCGCGTACTCAAGGTCAATCGACGCACGCTCGACCTCTACGGTGCCGACAGCGTCGACCACCTGGTCGCCAACCTGCCGCGGGTATTCCGTGACGACATGTTCGACCAGCACATCGAGGAGCTGGTGGGATTGTGGGAGGGACGCCAGCACTTCCGCACGACCACGGTCAACTACACGCTGTCCGGCGAGCGCATGGACATTTTGCTCGACGGTCGCGTGCTGCCAGGTCACGAAAATACGTGGCGCCGCGTGCTCGTGGCGATCGAGGACATATCCGAAAGCGCGCGGGCGAGCCGCAACGTGGTGCGCAGCGAGAGCTATGCTCGCGGCTTGTTCGAGCACTCGCCGGTGTCGCTGTGGGTCGAGGACTTCAGCGCGGTGAAGGCACGCATCGACGAAGTCCGCGCCCAGGGGATCACCGATTTCCGCGTGTTCATCGACGTGCATCCGGAATTCGTCACGCGCTGCATGCGCGAGATCCGGGTGATGGATGTCAACCAGCAGACGCTGCGCATGTTCGCGGCGCCGGACAAGGAGACGCTGCTCTCCAGGCTGGACGACGTCTTTCGCGGCGACATGCGCGTGCACTTCGCCGAGCAGTTGATCGACCTGTGGGAGGGCAAGCTGTTCCAGCGCCGCGAAGTCGTCAACTACGCGCTTTCCGGCGACCCGGTCGACGTTCACCTGCAGTTCTCGGTTCTTCCGGGCTACGAACAGACCTGGGAGCTCGTGCTGATCTCGCTGACCGACATCACGGCACGCAAGAAGGCGGAGGCGTACCTCGAGTTCCTCGGCAAGCACGACGTGCTCACGCAGCTGCGCAATCGCTCCTACTTCGAGGACGACCTGTCGCGGCTGGAGCGCAACGGGCCCTATCCGGTCAGCGTGGTGATGGCCGACCTCAATGGCCTGAAGGGCATCAACGATTCACTGGGTCACGCTGCCGGCGACGCGCTGCTGCGGCGCGTGGGCGAGGTGCTGCGCAAGGCGGTCGGTGACACCGCAACGGCGGCGCGCATTGGCGGCGACGAGTTCGGGATCCTGCTTCCCGGCGTGGACGAACGAGGGGCGACGCAATTCGTCGAGCGCCTGGAAACCCTGGTCGATCTCAACAACCAGTTCTACCACGGCCCGCGCATGTCGCTGGCGCTGGGCAGGTCGACCTGCGCACAGGGCGAGCGGCTCGAGCTTGCGGTCAGCGGGGCCGATAGCCGTATGTACCGGTCCAAGCAGATGTACTACGGGGTGGTGCAACACGACCGGCGCCGCTAGCGCCCTGCGTTTTCAGCGGCCCGTATGGCGCAGCCGCATCTGGTTGGGCAACGGCACGGAACGGCGCAGCACATCCTCCGAAAGCCAGATCGCGGAGCGGCGCGCCCGGGCCGCCACCACCGGCAACGGCAGCTGGCTGTAGTCGTCGTTGAAGACTTCGAAACTGTAGTCGCCCCGGTAGCCCAGCCGATCCAGGCGCACGACCAGCTCGGCCAGCGCTTCGCTGTGCACGCCTTCGCCGGGGAACACGCGGAAATGCCGCGCGGTGGCGATGCGTTCCTCGTCGGTACGCACTTCCTGCCACATGAAGTCCGCAAGCTGCACCAGGAAGATTTTCTCCGGCGTCAGCATCTCGAGATCCTCGAGTGCGGCGTCCTTGGCGAACGCGTGGAACGAGTCGATGCCGATCCCGAGGTTGGGCGCATCGGCGCGGCACACGATGTCCCACGCAGCGGTGAATTCATTGATGGTCCGCCCCCAGGACAGCCCCTCGTATGCGATCCTGATGCCCAGCGGCACCGCCAGCATCGCGAGCTTGCGCAGGTCGCGGGCGAGGAGGTCCGGGTCGGCGGTTGCGTGTGCCGACGTCGACGAGCACACCAGCAGCACTCGCGCATCCAGGGCGTGCGCCATGTCCAGCATCGACTTGGCGATGTCGATCTTGTAGTCGTGCAGGTGGCCGGACAAGCCCTCGAAGTCGCGCAGCACCTGGAAACCGGTCACCCGCAGGCCGCTGGCGCGAACTTCGCGCACCGCGGCGTCGATCCCGTCGGCGTGTCCGACCACGTCGCGCGCAGACAGCATGATCTGGTCGAAGCCGGCATCGCGGACCGCAGCGAGCTTGGCCGCGAGCGACCCGGCGAGCGAGATCGTGTCCATGCCGAAATCGGCGATGTTGACGTGGCTCGTGTCCATGGTGGCGGCGCGGCTAGCGGGGGTCGTGCACGAGCTCGAACATCACGCCGCCGAGATAGCCCTGCGTCAGGGCGCCGCGCGCCTCGGAATGCACGCCCTGCGACTCGACGAAGCCCACGCCGCGCGCGCGCAGAGCCTTCACCGTCTGCAGCACGTCCGCCGTGCCGAGCCCCACACGCTGCAGCAGCTCGTCGCCATCGATGTCCAGGAGCCCGGGACGTGGCTCGATCAGCTGCAGGAAGAACTTGCCGCAGGGACTGCGCAGTACGCGTCCCTTGGGCAGGATGCCGTAGCGCTCTTCATCGGACAGCGCTTCGAAACCGAAGAGCTCCCGATAGAACTCGGTCCAGTCGTCGGTGCGGTAGTTGCCGATGTACTGGACGATGCCGAACCAGTGCAGGTCGGTCAGCGCGGGCGGATGCGGGTCGACGGTCGGGATCGGCGTGAAATCGACGTCGTAGATCGAGAAGTCGCGGTAGCGGTCCACGAAGTAGATGCGGCTCGCGCCGACGCCGTGAATAGCCGGGATGTTGAGCTCCATCACCTCCACTTGCGCGGGCACCACCCACGCGCCGCGGGCGATGGCGTGACGGTAGGCCGCGGCCGCATCGCGCACGCGCAGGGCGATGGCGGCGATCACCGGCGTGTCGGCGGGCTGCACGGCGCGCGGCAGGCCGCTGGCGTGCGCGTTGACGATCACGTTCATGTCGCCCTGCCGGTAGAGCAGCACTTCCCGCGACCGATGCCGCGCCACCGGGCGGAACCCCATCATCTCCAGCACCTGCCCGAGCGCCTGCGGCTTGGCAGTGGCGTACTCGACGAACTCGATGCCGTCGAGCCCGAGTGGATTGCCAGCCTCGGTGATGGATTCGCGATCGGGCGATTCGCTCATGGTCATGCTCCCCGGTGGAGAGCCCTATTGTGGCATGGGGCTTCGTCAGCGGCGGCAATAGCCGGCGTACGTGGCCGTGCGGCGCGACGAAAGGATCAGCCGAGTTCGACGGGCAGCGACCGAACGCGCTTGCCGGTGGCGGCGGCCAGCGCATTGGCCAGCGCCGGCGCGATCACCGGGACCCCGGGCTCGCCCACGCCCGTCGGCTTGCCGGTGGACGGCACGATATGGACTTCGACCGCGGGCATTTCGTTGATGCGCAGCACCGGGAAATCGTGGAAGTTCGACTGCTCGACCGCGCCGTCCTTGAAGCTGATGCGGCCGTACAGCGCGGCCGACAGGCCGAAGCCGATCCCGCCTTCCATTTGCGCTCTCACGTTGTCCGGATTCACAGCGAGGCCGCAGTCCACGGCACAGACCACGCGATCGACCTTGAATTTACCGTCCTTGTCGACGGTGACCTCGGCGACCTGGGCCACCACGGTATTGAACGATTCGTGCACGGCCACGCCGCGGCCGCGCTTCTCGCCGGTCTTGCCGCTGGCGAGCGGCTGATCCCAGCCGGCTTTGGCGACGGCGAGGTCGAGTGCAGCCAGGTGCCGCGCGTGCTTCTTGAGCAATGCGCGGCGAAAGGCCACCGGATCCTTGCCAGCAGCTTGGGCGAGTTCGTCGATGAAGGTCTCGGTGGCAAACGCATTGTGGGAAGCGCCCACCGAGCGCCACCACAGTACGGGCACGGGCAGCCTGGGCGAGTGCAGCTCGACGCGCAGGTTGGCGATGTCGTACGGCAGTGTCGAGGCGCCCTCCACGCTGGTGAGGTCGATGCCGTCCTTGACCATCATAGACTCGAACGCGGTCCCGGCGAGGATCGACTGCCCGACGATGCGGTGCTGCCAGCCGACGATGTTGCCACCTGCGTCGAGGCCGGCCTGCAACGCATGCACGTACATCGGCCGGTAGTAGCCACCGCGCATGTCGTCCTCGCGCGTCCACACCATTTTCACCGGGATTCCCGGCTTGCCGCTGCGCACCAGCGCCGCGGCGATCGACACCGCCTCGAGCACGTAGTCGGAGGCGCTACTGGCGCGGCGCCCGAAGCTGCCACCGGCAAAGAGCATGTGCAGCGTGATCTGCTCGGGCTTGAGGCCGGTCGCCTTGGCGATCGCCAGCTGGTCGCCGGTCTGGAACTGCTCGCCGTTCCAGATCTCGCAGCTGTCCTGCGTGAGTTTCACGACGCAGTTCATGGGTTCCATCGCCGCGTGGGCGAGATAGGGGAACTCGAACGACGATTCGACCATCCTGGCGGCGCCAGCGATGGCCTTGCCGGCGTCGCCGTCGTTGCGGGCCGGCTTCCCCGGGGTCGCCGCAAGCCGCTTGTATTCGGCCACGAGATCCGCCGACGACTGCTTGAAGCCGCGCGCGTCCCATTCGACCTTGAGGGCGTCGCGCCCCTTCTTGGCCGCCCAGAAGGTCGTGGCAATCACCGCGACCCCGCTCGGAATCTCGACGACGAAGCGCACGCCCGGAACCTTGCTCACCTCGGTGGAGTTGAGGTCGGCCACACCCGCACCGAAGCGCGGTGCGTGCAGCACGACCGCGGTCAGCATGTCCGGCAGTTGCACGTCCTGCGTGTAGCGGGCCGTGCCGTTCGACTTGGCCTTGCTGTCGGTGCGCGGCACATGCTTGCCGATGAAGACGAAATCCTTCGCGTCCTTGAGCTTGACAGTCGCTGGTACGGGCTGCCGTCCTGCCGCCTCGGCGAGTTCGCCCAGGCGCGCCTTCTTGCCGCTCGCGTGGAAGACGACACCATTCTTCACCTGGACGGCATCGGCCGGCACCTTCCACTGCTCGGCCGCGGCCGCGACCAGCATGGCGCGCGCCGCGGCACCGGCCTGCCGGTATTGCTCGAAGGAATTCGCCATGGCGGTCGAGCCGCCGGTACCCTGCGCCGCACCCCACAAGAGATTCCGGTAGCGACTGGCGTCGGCCGGCGCGCCCTCGACGCGCACCTGCGACCAGACGGCGTCGAGTTCCTCGGCGATCAGCGTCGGCAGGCCGGTATACACACCCTGGCCCATTTCCAGGTGCTTGACGATCACGGTCACCGTGTCGTCGCTGCCGATGCGCAGGAATGCATTCGGCGCGAAATTGCCTGCGGCTGCGGTACCACTGGTCTTGCCCGGCCCCGACATTTGGGCGCCAGCGCCGCCGACGTAGAGGCCGAGCGTGAGGCCGGCCCCGGCGGCCGCCGTGTTCAACAGGAAGACGCGGCGAGACATCGAGCCGTTCGGAGAATCGTCACGAGGACGCATGCGCATCGGATTCATGGTGTCGTCGCTCCTGTCAGCCCAGCGCTTTCGCGGCTTCCTTGATCGCCGCCCTGATGCGCACGTAGGTGGCACAGCGGCAGACATTGCCCGCCATTGCGGCGTCGATATCCGCATTGTTGGGGCGCTTGTTCTTGGCGAGCAGCGCGGTCGCTGCCATCACCTGGCCCGACTGGCAATAGCCGCATTGCGGTACATCGAGCTTTTCCCAGGCCGCCTGGACTGCGGTGGCCTCCTTCGACTTCAAGCCCTCGATGGTGGTGATTTCGACCCCCGGCTTGACCGCCGACAGCGGTGTGCTGCACGACCGCGTGGGGGCCCCGTCGATGTATACGGTACACGCGCCGCAAAGGCCCATGCCACAGCCGTACTTGGTCCCGGTCAGTCGCAGGTTGTCGCGCAGGACCCACAAGAGCGGTGTGTCGCCGGGCACGCTGGCGGCAACGTCGACGCGTTCCTTGTTGACGAAGATGGTCGGCATGCTTTCGGTTCTCCGGGAATGGTCCGGGCCAACGTGCCCGGACGGCAATTGTACCGGCGGCGCGCGCGGTGAAGTCGGCTGCGCGGGCCGGCGCCGCACCACTCGATGCGGCAGCGGCACGATGGTGGAAGAGGTCGCGTGCGTACCGTATAATTGTTTGTTTATGCAACGGAAATTGCCATGGAAGCGGAACGCCTCAACCTGATCGACAACCAGCTCGCCGACCTTGCGGATCGCACGGCTGAGCTGCGGAGGTATCTTTGACTTCGACGTCAAGTCGGAGCGGCTCGCGGTCGTAGCCCGCGAACTCGAGGATCCGAAGGTCTGGGACGATCCGGACCGGGCGCAGCAACTCGGCAAGGAAAAGAAGCAACTAGGCGACGTCGTCGAAGCGTTGATCGACATCGACGCCGGCCTGGCCGACAGCCGCGAACTGTTCGAGCTCGCGCGCGGTGAAGGTGACGATGCGACGCTCGACGCGGTAGGCCATGACGCCGCCGGACTGGAGCGGAAGGTCGCGCAGCTCGAGTTCCGGCGCATGTTCGCCAACCCCATGGATCCGGCCAACTGCTTCATCGACATCCAGGCCGGCAGCGGCGGTACCGAAGCGCAGGACTGGGCATCGATGTTGCTGCGGATGTACCTGCGTTATTGCGAGCGCAAAGGCTATCGCACCGAAGTGCTCGAAGAGTCGCCAGGCGAAGTCGCCGGCATCAAGAGCGCATCGGTGAAAGTCGAAGGCGACTACGCGTTCGGTTACCTCCGTACGGAGGTGGGCGTGCATCGGCTGGTGCGCAAGAGCCCCTTCGACTCCAACGCGCGCCGGCATACGTCGTTCGCCAGCGTCTTCGTTTATCCGGAAGTCGACGACTCGATCGAAGTCGACATCAACCCGGCCGACTTGCGCATCGACACGTTCCGCGCGTCCGGCGCCGGCGGCCAGCACATCAACAAGACGGATTCGGCGGTGCGCATCACGCACCTGCCGACCAACATCGTCGTGCAATGCCAGAACGACCGCTCGCAGCATCGCAACCGCGCCGAAGCGATGGCCATGCTCAAGTCCAAGCTGTACGAACTCGAGCTGCGCAAGCGCCAGGAAGCCCAGCAGAAGCTCGAGGACTCCAAGACCGACATCGGCTGGGGCCACCAGATCCGCTCCTACGTACTAGATCAGTCGAGGATCAAGGACCTGCGTACCAACTACGAAGTGGGCAACACCCAGGCGATTCTGGATGGCGACCTGGACGATTTCATCGGCGCGAGCCTGAAGCAGGGAGTGTAGGAATGAGCGAGCACGACAGGAATGGTGCAGCCGGCGCCACCGAAACGGCAGCCGACGAAAACCAGATCATCGCCGAGCGGCGCGCCAAGCTCGGGGCGTTGCGCGAGCACGGCCATGCCTTCCCGAACGACTTCCGGCGCGATGCGCTGGCGCGCGACCTGCATGAGCGCCATGACCCGCTCGGCAACGAGGCGCTGGAGCCGCAGGCGATCCGCGTCGCAGTGGCCGGACGGATGATGCTGAAGCGCGTGATGGGCAAGGCATGCTTCGGCACGCTGCAGGACATGTCGGGACGCATCCAGCTCTATGTCACGCTCGACGGTGTCGGCGCCGACAAACTCGACGCCTTCAAGCACTGGGACCTGGGCGACATCGTCGGTGCGGTGGGGACACTGTTCAAGACCAAGACCGGCGAGCTGTCGGTGAAGGCGTCCGAGATCCGCCTGCTCGCCAAGGCTCTGCGCCCGCTGCCCGAGAAGTTCCACGGCATGACCGATCAGGAGCAGCGCTACCGGCAGCGCTACGTGGACCTCATCACCAACCCCGCGGCGCGCGACGTGTTCATCAAGCGCTCGCAGATCGTGCAGGCGATTCGCGAATTCTTCGTGCAGCGCGGCTATCTCGAAGTCGAGACGCCGATGATGCATCCGATTCCCGGCGGCGCAGCCGCGCGTCCGTTCGTCACGCACCACAACGCTCTCGACATGCAGCTGTTCCTGCGCATCGCGCCGGAGCTGTACCTGAAGAAGCTCGTGGTCGGCGGGATGGAGAAGGTGTTCGAGATCAACCGCAACTTTCGCAACGAAGGCATCTCGACGCGGCACAACCCGGAATTCACGATGCTCGAGTTCTACGAGGCATACCGGGATTACCACTACCTGATGGACCTGACGGAAGAGCTGATCCGCGAGGTCGCGACCCGGGTGCTCGGGACCACGACCATCGACTACCAGGGCACCGCCATCGACCTTGCACGACGCTTCGACCGGCTGACGATGGCGCAGGCGATCCACCAGTACAACCCGGCCTATCCGCTCGCCGAACTCGACAAGCCCGAATACCTGAAGGTGGCGCTGGCGCCGTTCGACGTGGAGGTCTTCCCCACCGATGGCGTGGGCCTTTTGCAGCTGAAGCTCTTCGAGGAAACGACCGAGAGCAAGCTCGCACAGCCGACCTTCATCATCGCGCACCCGACCGACGTGTCGCCGCTGGCGCGGGCCAACGAAGCCAATCCGGCGGTGACCGATCGCTTCGAGCTGTTCATCACCGGCCGCGAAATGGCCAACGGCTTTTCGGAGCTCAACGACCCGGAAGACCAGGCGGCCCGCTTCCAGGCGCAGGTCGATGCGCGCGAGGCGGGCGATGAGGAGGCCATGTATTTCGATGCCGACTACCTGCGGGCGATGGAGTACGGCCTGCCGCCGACCGCGGGCGAGGGCATCGGCATCGACCGCCTGGTCATGCTGCTGACCAATGCGCCGTCGATCCGGGACGTGATCCTGTTCCCGCAGTTGAAGCGCGAGAGTTGAATCGCCGCCGGGTGACACACTCTACCGATACCCTACAAGGGTATATTGACATATACGGTGATGGGGTATAGTGTGAGAGCATGGATACTCCCGTCGCTCCTGATGGCATCCCCGCTGGACGGCTTGGCGCGCCGCCGCACAAAGTCGAGCTCGGCCTCAGCGGCATGACCTGCGCGGCGTGCGCCGCCCGCATCGAGAAGGGACTCAACCGTCTGCCTGGCGTGCAGGCCGCGGTGAACTTTGCCAGCGAAACGGCCGCCGTCGCGTTCGACCCGTCCGCGACCACCCCGGAACAGCTGGTAGCCGCGGTGACGCGCGCCGGCTATGGCGCGCATGTGCGACAGGATCCGGAGGCGGATCGCAAGGCAGACGACGCCCGCAAGGCGCGCGAGCTCACCCAGCTCAGGCGCGAATTCGTGGTCGCCGCGCTGCTCACCGCGCCGCTGCTCGCACAGATGGTCCCGATGCTGTTCGCCGGATCGGTGTGGGGCACCACCCATACCGATCTCCTGCCGCGCTGGCTCCAGCTTGCGCTGGCCACGCCGGTTCAATTCTGGATTGGCCGACGGTTCTACGTCGGTGCCTGGCATGCGCTGCGTGGTGGCGGCGCCAACATGGACGTGCTCGTGGCATTGGGCACGTCGATGGCCTGGGCCTTCAGCGCCGCGGTCACCTTGCTCGAGCGCGCCGACTATCACGTTTACTTCGAGGCAAGCGCGGCGGTCATCACCCTGGTACTGCTCGGCAAGCTGCTGGAAGCGCGCGCCAAGGCGGGCACGTCGACAGCGCTGGAGGGCCTCATCCGGCTGCAGCCGAAAACGGCCCACGTCATGCGGGGCGGCGAACAGGTGGACGTGCCGCTGGCGGAGCTCGCCGCCGGTGACCGGTTCGTCGTGCGTGCCGGCGAAAGCGTGCCGGTCGATGGCACCGTTCGCGAGGGGGCGTCGAGTGTCGACGAGAGCATGCTGACCGGCGAAAGCAAGGCGATCGTCAAGACGCCGGGCGCGACCTTGTTCGCCGGGACCCTCAACCAGGACGGCATGCTGGAGGCGCAAGCGACCGGGGTGGGCAGCGCCACCATGCTCGCCGGGATCGTGCGGCTGGTGGGCGAGGCGCAAGGTTCCAAGGCGCCCATCCAGCGCCTTGCCGATCGTGTCGCCAGCGTGTTCGTGCCGGTGGTGGTGGTGATTGCGGCCATCACCTTCGGTGTTACCTGGTGGCTCGCCACGGACGTGACGCAGGCACTGGTCAACGTCGTTGCCGTGCTCGTCATCGCCTGCCCGTGCGCGCTCGGACTCGCGACGCCGACGGCGATCATGGTCGGGACCGGGCGCGGCGCGCAGGAAGGCATCCTGATCCGCAACGCGACGGCGTTGGAACACGCTGGACGGCTGCAGACGCTGCTGGTGGACAAGACAGGAACGCTGACCGAAGGACGGCCCGCCGTCACGGCGGTCGTCACGCTCGAAGGCGCGGAACGCGGAGAACTGTTGCGCATCGCGGCGAGCCTGGAGCAGGGTTCGACCCATCCACTGGCGACGGCGATCCTGGCAGCAGCGAAGGAAGCGGGCATTGCGCCGTCGCCGGTCGCGAACTTCGCGTCGGTCGCCGGCAAGGGCGTCACCGCGCGCATGGGCGCGACTGGCGAGCCGGTGATGCTGGGGTCGCTCGGCATGCTGGCGGAGGCCGGCGCAACGCTGCCGGCCAGCCTGACCGACGCACTCGGCAGCGACGGCAAGACGCTGGTCGGTGTGGCACGTGCCGGCCGGGCGCTCGGCGTCATCGTGCTGGCCGATGCCGTGCGGCCCACCTCCGCGAATGCCGTGCAGCGGCTGCGGGCGCTCGGCATCGAGGTGATCATGATCACCGGTGACAGCAAGGCGACCGCCGCCGGCGTGGCGCAGGCGGTCGGCATCGACGACTATCGGGCGAGCGTGTTGCCGGAGGGCAAGGCGGCCGCGGTGCGCGAACATAAGAAGGCTGGTCGCGTGACCGGCATGGTCGGCGACGGCATCAATGATGCACCGGCACTGGCCGTCGCCGACGTCAGTTTCGCGATCGGCGTTGGCGCCGACATCGCGGTGAACGCGGCCGACGTTACGCTGATACGCGGCGACCTGAATGCCGTGGTCGACGCGATCCTGCTGTCGCGGGCCACGCTGGCGAAGATCCGGCAGAACCTGTTCTTCGCGTTTGCCTACAACGTACTCGGGATTCCGCTGGCCGCGATCGGCCTGCTCAATCCCGTGATCGCGGGCGCGGCCATGGCCGCGAGTTCGGTGTCGGTAGTCGGCAATGCGCTGCTGCTGAAGCGCTGGCGGCCTCCGGCGTGAATGGGACCAGGACGGAGACAGACATGGAAACGATCAAGCTCGATGTGCATGGAATGACCTGCTACGGGTGTGTGGCGAGCGTGAAGCGCGTGCTGACCGCACTTCCCGGTGTGGACAAGGTCGCGGTCACGCTCGAGCCGGGCAGCGCGACGGTGGAGTTCGATCCCGCCCGGACCAGCGCAGCCTCGATGAGGAGCGCGATCGAGGATGCCGGCTATGAAGTCGTTGCCTAGCGTGCATGCCTCGGCCAAGCGCGCCCATCCGGTGGTTGCGCGCACCGATGGCACGGCGCTCGAAAAACGCCTCAACCGCATCGAGGGCCAGGTCCGCGGCATCGGCAAGATGGTCGCCGAGGATCGCTATTGCATCGACATCCTGACGCAGGTGAGCGCGGTCCAATCCGCACTGGATGCACTCGCGCTCAAGCTCCTGGAACACCACCTGCATGGCTGCGTCCAGCATGCCGTGAAGTCGGGCGAGGGCGATCGCGCGATCGACGAGGCGATGAACGTCATTCGCAAGTTCGCGCGCTGACGGAAGGACCAGCCATCGCCGTCATCGTCCAGCGCGCAGCCTGAGCGATCGCATGGGCCGGCGCGCGTCACAGGAGGTGCTCGCCGTTTGCTCCAATTCCGGCTGAATGGCAGAATCGAGGGTCGGCGGGGTGTAGCGCAGCCCGGTAGCGCGCTTGCTTTGGGAGCAAGATGTCGGAGGTTCGAATCCTCTCACCCCGACCACGATCAAGATTGTACGGACCGCAGACATTGGTACCAGTACGTGCCTAAGACATCGGTAACAACCTCGCGCCGGGTTGTAGGGACCGGAGAGATAGGTCCGTACCCAGGCCATTGGTAGCAATGCGACGCATCCTGGCGACGCCGCTAAGGAATGCACCCGATGACGCCGTTCGGGCCGAATTCTTCCGCCACCCACCCTGCGGCCACCATCTCCGCGACGATGGTCGTGCTCGTCATGTCGCGATGGTTCGGCGCGCCGCCCTGGCCCTGGTTATACAGGCGGTATAGCGGCCGGGGCGCATTGACGTTGCTGCACGTTCCCGGGGTACCGAACGCCCCGGACGCATCCAGCACGTTGAATACCTCGCCTTCGAACTGCCAGTCCGGATTGGTCTTCACCAGCGCGCATTCGTCCGCGACCGGCGTGTAGAAGTGCGAACTCTTCGGAGCGAAGCTGACGCTGAAGAACCGGCAGACAGCAACTCCCTGCGGAAGCTGTCCTGCAATACCTCCGAAGACCTCGAACGTTTGTCCCGTTCTCTGCCAGCCCGAAAATACGCCGGCATCGAGCTTGGCGATTTCGTCGGGAATCGTAGTGACGAAGTAGTTGCCGAATGCGGCGTGGAAATACTCAATTGCGGTCTGCAGCTGCAGGTCACCCACCTGGGTCACCGTGAAGGTCCGGCCGGCGATCGTCAGCGTGCCGACATCCATGGTCGGATACGGATTGAAATTCACATGATAGGTGACGGTTCCGTTGGTTCCGGTGTATTCGAACGAACCGTCGGCGCGCGGAAACCCGTTGGTGATTTGGATCCAGGGGACGTTGCTCCGCGCGACGAAGCTGAATGTCGTGATGCAAAAATTCGGTATGGATGCGAACACCGAGCCGTTGCCACCTGACGCCGGAAAGTTAGCGCTGGGCGGATCGAGCGTGTATACGCATGCTTGCGCCATCGCCCTGGGGGCGAAGAACAGGGCGGACACAAAGAGAGCCATGACGCTCGCCAGGCGAACGAAATGGCGCGGGAAATGCGCGAGCGCTACGGCGAAGATTTGCATCAGTCCCCCCTTGCGGACTTTCACCTCCGGAATTTGACCTTCGGTGGAGATCACATTGGCAACGGCAGAGCGCGTTCTCACGGACCATAACATCCACGCCGCCTGTGCGATACCAACGCCGCAAGGCAAGCATTCGACATACATGCTTATAAATGCATGGATGCCGTTAGACAAAACGTGGACAGCGCGGAAGAATTCGGCTTCCTCTCTTCCTACGCGAGAATCCGAACTCCGTGTATGGCCAATGGCATGGGTTTGCGGGACGATGCTTGCAACGGATGACCTGTGGCATGGTAATGCTCGGGACTCTTCGCGAACTCGTATACCCGAACTGTGCGAACATCGACCGAGTGGGAGCGGCCAAGCCGATCGAAACCCAACGGAGGAACAGCGATGAACGAAGCCGCCTATCACCGCACCGAATACGTTTGGCGTCGGCCGCTTGCGGCGACGGCCGTGGCGATCGTCGCGGCCACCGGACTTGCGGCCTGCGCGACGACGCCTCCACCGACGGGGCAGGTCGCCGTCGCCAAGGCGGCCATTGCCGACGCGGTCAGCGCGGGGGGCGAGCAACTGGCCCCCGAGGCGCTGCACATTGCACAGGAAAAATTGGCCCAGGCGGATACGGCGATGGCGGGGCGGAAGTATGCCGATGCCCGCCGATTGGCCGAGGAGGCGGAGGTCGATGCCCGGCTTGCCGCGGTCACTGCACGGTCGACCAAGGCGCAGCTTGCCGCCGCTGAATTGGAACGCGGCATCCAGGCGCTGAAGGAAGAACTTGCACGCGCGCCGCGCTAGTGTGGCGCATTGCTGGCGCAACCTGGATCAACAGGTGACGACGCGCTGCCGGTACGGCAGACGCCACGGCAACCATGTCCGCGAGGTGAACAATGAGCAATCAATCATTCCTGAATTCGAGACTGGCCGCAGCGCTCGCCGCCGCCGGCATTTTCGCCAGTGGCTGCGCGACGGTGGATCACCGTCCCGTGGTGCTGGACGACGCCCGTGTCGCCGTCGAAGGCGCTCGTGCCGATCCTCAGGTCGTCAAGTGGGCGCCCGGCGAACTCGATCGCGCTGATTCGGCGTACGACCAGGC
Source organism: uncultured beta proteobacterium (assembly GCA_963756765.1). Classification (GTDB taxonomy): domain Bacteria; phylum Pseudomonadota; class Gammaproteobacteria; order Burkholderiales; family Casimicrobiaceae; genus VBCG01. The sequence goes on from CAVWPC010000007.1 coordinate 74,177, forward strand.
GGACTCGCTCTATCGGACCAGCGGCGATTCCGCCCAGGTGCATCACCTGGCGTACCTCGCGATGCAACGGGCTGCCATTGCGCAGCAGACGGCGAAGCTCAAAGGCGCGGAACAGACGATCATCGATGCCGATGCCGAGCGCGAGCGCGTGCGTCTGTTGGCCAGGACGCAGGAGGCAGAGAACGCGTCCCGGCTGGCGGCGCAGGCGCTCGTTGTCGCCGAAGCGTCGCGGCGCGATACCCTGGCGGCCGAGCAGAAGGCTCGGGCGATGCAGTCGGAAGCTCAGCAGGCGCAGCAACGCGCACAGCAAGCGCAGGTGGCATCGATCGCCACCGAGCAGCAATTGCGTGCCGCCGATGCGCGCGCCGAGCAACTCGCGGCGGAACTGCGCGAATTGAAGGCGCAGCCCGGCGACCGCGGCGTAGTCATCACGCTCGACGACGTCCTGTTCGACACCGGTCGCGCGCAGCTGCGCAGCGGGGGTCTGCGCGTCGTGCAGCGCATTGCGGAGTTCATGGCGGCGTACCCGAGCCGATCCGTCGCCATCGAGGGATTCACCGATAGCGTGGGCACGGATGAATACAACCGCGAGCTATCCCAGCGCAGGGCCGAAGCGGTGAAGTCCGCGCTGGTGGATGCGGGCATTGGCGCGGATCGGATCGCCACCCATGGCTACGGCGAACAGTATCCGGTGGCCACCAACGACACGTCGGCCGGTCGGCAGCAGAATCGCCGGGTCGAGGTGCTGATCTCGGATCCGCAGGGCAGGATCCAGCCAAGGATCGCGCGCTACGGCGCAGTGACTCCGCGCTAGTTGCGAACCGGCGCCGACGGTACGAGCTTGCGGCCCTTGAGCCGCTCCAGGGTCGCAAGCGGTGAGCGTAACGGGTCGTAGAGGGCGGTGACCGGCAGATGAATGGTCTGCTCCAGCATGTATTGTCCCGACATCGCCGCATGCATCACCTGGTCCGAAAAGCATAGCCAAGTGGTCCCCGGCGCGAACTCAACCACCTGCTGCGGGCAGTCGCGCTGGTAGTCCAGGTCCTCCTTCGCGCGGTCGTGCAGGTTGAGCATCAGGTGGTCGTAACTGCTGCGCCGGCCCTTGGTGACCTTGAGCGCCGCCAGCAGGGCCGCGCTTCCGGGCAGCGGATCCCGCACGCGCGGCAGCAGCGTTCGTGCCATTGCTTCGAATGGCTCGCCAACGCGCCACACGCGCGGCTCCAGCGGATTGACGTTGGAAAAGACCCGCAGGATGCGTTCGCCCCGGTTCGGGACGCGACGGAAACGCATCGATATGCAGGCGGGAGTCGTCCTTGCGCCAGGACACATTGCGACCGACCGCGGGCTGTGGGCGAAAGCTGGTGCGCGCGCGCGCGACATAAGGCGCGTAGCGGGGAAAGAGCGTGATCACCAGGTCCGCTGCGCTCGCGGCGAAGCGGGCGATCATGGCGGCGAGCGCGGCGAGGTCGGCGACGCCTCCCTGCGCCCCCTTCAGCGTCGTCCCGTCCAGGCTCACGTTCTTCGCGCGTCCGTCCGACCACGCGGGGGACAGGAAGCGGCGCTCGTCGTCGGTCAAATCAAAGTTGACCTCGGGCAGGACCAGGACCCCGCCTTCCTCGATGGCACGAACCGCCTCGTCCGCGACTTCCGCTGACAGTGCGGGCCGAAAGCCCCGGAGCGGCAAGGTGACCACGGTCGTCATGGCGTGGGAAGTGGGCTTGATCAGTTGTCGTCTCGGGCGCGATGCCAGCATGTATCGCGATGGCGCCGTTCGAGACCGGTTGCAGCGGAGCCAAAAAATATATCCTACAGGAGCCGCACGGGCATGTTCGTGGTACTTGCGCGTTCCTCCCGACGGGCGAACAATTCTCCCATGACAGCCACATCCACCGAGGCAATCGTTGTCCGTGACACGTTCGCCGAGGACGCGCGCGGCGCGTACTACGCCCGCATCGCTCCGCTTGGACTGACGCCGCTGTGGGAGGTGCTCGAATCGCTGGTGCCGCGCGCGCCCGCCGGCGCCTGCGTCCCGGCGCACTGGCGCTGGACGGATGTGTGGCCGCCCTTGCAGGAAGCCGGTCGACTGATCTCGGCCGAGGAGGCGGTACGGCGGGTCCTGATCCTGGAAAACCCGGCACTGCGCGGCCAATCCTGCGTCACGCAGGCACTGTATGCAGGCCTGCAACTCATCCTGCCGGGCGAGACGGCGCCCGTGCATCGTCATACGCAGTCGGCGTTGCGCTTCATCGTGCACGGTGCCGGCGCCTTCACTGCGGTCGACGGGGCGCGGGTGACGATGCGGCCAGGGGATTTCATCATCACGCCAAGCTGGACGTGGCACGACCATGGCAACCCGGGCGATGACCCTGTCGTGTGGCTCGACGGCCTCGACATTCCGTTGATACGCCTTCTCGACGCCGGCTTTGCGGAAAACGGTGGCCCCGCGGATACGAGCACGATCGCGAGCACGGCGGCGACGATGGTCGGCAGTGCCGGCGACCTGCGCCCCGAGCCGGAACTCGCGCCGTACGCCGTGGCGAATCCGGTGTTCAGCTATCCGTACGCCGCGAGCAGGGCCGCGCTGTTCGACCGCGCGGCGCGGGTGCCGCCCGACCCGTGGGAAGGGACCAGGCTCGCGTATGCAAATCCGGCGAATGGGGGCCCGGCGATCGCGACGCTGGGCACCTATCTGCAATTGTTGCCGACGGGCGCCACGCGCGAGCGGCGCACCACCGCCGGGACAGTGGTGTCCATCGTCGAAGGCCACGGTACGGCGATCGTGACGCCCCACCACGGCGAACCGGCCGTATTCGCGCTGGGACCGAAGGACCACTTCGTGGTGCCGCCCTGGTCACGCCTGCATTACCGGGTCGACGAGCCGATGGTGCTCTTCAGCTTCGCCGATACGCCGGTACAGCGCGCGCTGGGCGTCCTGCGCGAAGAACGTCTGTAAGTCCGGCCGGGAGGAACTCGCGATGAACGCACCTGACGCGTTGCCGCCGGCCGAAGGTCTGCAGCGGTGGCCGCACGCGCTCGCATTCGAATCCAACGGCCGCATTCCGGCCTGGGTGTACACCGACCCGGCCGTCTATGCATGTGAGCTGGAGCGCATCTTCTACCGCGGGCACTGGTGCTACGTCGGCCTCGAAGCCGAGATTCCGCAGCCGGGTGACTTCAAGCGCACGCGCGTGGGCGAGCGCAGCGTGCTGATGGTGCGTGATGGCCAGGGCGAGGTGCGCGTGGTCGAGAATCGCTGCGCGCACCGCGGCGTGGCCTTCTGTCGCGAGGAGTTCGGCAATCGCCGCGAGTTCTTCTGTCCGTATCACCAGTGGCATTACAACCTGGCGGGCGAGTTGAAGGGCGTGCCGTTCCGCCGCGGCGTCAAGGCGGTGGTCGATGGCGTCTCCTGTGTGCAAGGCGGCATGCCGGCCGATTTCGATCCGGCGCAGCACGGACTTACGCGCCTGGCCGTTGCGTGCCGCGGCGGCGCCGTGTTCGCCAGTTTCGATCACGCGGTCGAGCCACTTGAGGCCTACCTTGGTGAGGCGATCCTGCCGTGGTTCGACCGGGTGTTCAGCGGGCGGGAGCTGAAGCTTTTGGGCTACAGCCGGCAGCGCATTCCGGCCAACTGGAAGCTGATGCAGGAGAACATCAAGGACCCGTACCATCCCGGGCTCCTGCACACGTGGTTCGTGACGTTCGGCCTGTGGCGCGCGGACCAGCGCAGCCGGATGGTGATGGATGACCGCCACCGCCACGCCGCCATGATCTCGAGCCGCAACGAGGGCGGCGCCGGTGCGGTGACGCAGGGGGTGGCGAGCTTCAAGGCGAAGATGAAGCTCAACGACGAGCGCCTGCTCGACGTGGTGCCCGAGCCGTGGTGGAACGGACCGACGGTGGTGATGATGACGCTCTTCCCCAGCCTCATCATCCAGCAGCAGGTGAACTCGCTGTCCACGCGCCACATCCAGCCCGTCGGCCCAGGTGCCTTCGATTTCGTATGGACGCATTTCGGCTTCGCCGACGACACGGAAGAGATGACGCGTCGCCGGCTGCGCCAGGCCAACCTGTTCGGGCCCGGCGGCTTCGTTTCCGCGGACGACGGCGAGGTGATCGAGATGAGCCAGCAGTCGTTCGCGGCGAACGCAGGTTTTGCCACGCTGGCGGAACTCGACGGCACCGGGGTGGCCGACACGCCGCACATGGTGACGGAGACGCTCATCCGGGGCATGTACGAGTACTGGCGCAAGGTGATGACGCCGTGAGCGCACTCGGCGAAGACTTGCCGCAGGCGCTCACCCAGGGTACATCGCCGGAGGCACCCGCCAGCGCTGTGTCGCCGGGGGCGCCCGCCCCCCGGGTGTTGCCGGATGCCGTGACGCTGGCAGCGCTGATCGATCTCAATGCGCGCTACGCCCGCGTGGTCGACGAGGGGCCGCTCGACGCCTGGCCGGCGTTCTTCACCGACCCTTGCGTTTATCGCGTCCAGCCGCGGGAGAACTTCGATCGCGGGCTGCCGCTGGCGACGCTGTCGTTCGAAAGCCGCGGCATGCTGGTCGACCGCGTCTACAGCGTGCGGGAGACGCTGTTCCACGATCCGTACTACCAGCGCCACATCGTGTCGCTGCCGGAAGTGCAGTCGATGACCCCCGAAGGCATCCGTTGCGTGACCAACTACCTGGTGATTCGCACGCGGCGCAACGAGCTATCGCAGGTGTACAACGCCGGCCGCTACATCGACTGGATCGTGGCTACCGATGCCGGGCTGCTGTTCCGTGAGCGCATCGCGGTCTTCGACAGCGAGCTCATCCCCAATTCGCTGATCTATCCGATCTGAATTACGCCGTCAGTTCGGCGGTAGCGGAATCCACTCGGTCTCGCCCGGAATGTCGTCCATCCGGCGCGCCGACCAATCCGCCTTGGCCTGCTCGATGCGATCCTTGCGCGACGACACGAAGTTCCACCAGATGAAGCGCGGGGCATCGATCGGCGCGCCGCCGACGATCACGTAGCGGCCGGCATCAGGACTCGCGATCGTGGGCGTGGTACCCGGCGCGAGCACCGCCATGGTGTGGGGAGGAATCACCTTGCCGTCTATGGCAAGCGCGCCGTCGACACTGTAGATGCCGCGTTCCATTTGCGGGTCGACGACGTCCGCGTCGAGTGCGAGCCTGGTATCCGCCGTCGCTTCCACGTCGAGGTAGAGCGTCGGCGCGAACGTCACCACCGGTGAGTGCGCGCCCAGCGCGTCGCCGATGAGCACCCGCACGCGGGTGCCCGGCACCGTCACCACCGGAATCGCTTCCGCCGCCGTGTGATGGAACGCAGGCGCGGTTTCCTCGTGGCTGCCGGGCAGCGCCGCCCACAATTGCAGGCCGTGCATGTCGTAGGTGGTCGGGCGCAGATCTTCCGGCGCCCGCTCCGAATGCACGATGCCGCGGCCAGCCGTCATCCAGTTGATCGCGCCGGGCTCGATGCGCTGTGCGCAGCCGAGGTTGTCTCGATGCATCATGGCACCCTTGAACAGATAGGTGACCGTCGCCAGGCCGATGTGCGGATGCGGGCGCACGTCGTGGTTGTCGCCGGGATGCGACGTCAGCGGACCGAAGTGATCGAAGAAGATGAACGGACCGATCGTCTGCCGCTCGAATGCGGGCAGCAGCCGACGAACGGTGAAGCCGCCACCGAGATCTTTGGATCGCGGCGGCAACAGGCGGTCGATGCTCACGGAATCGTTCCTGCAGCGTTGGACGGAATGCTAGTGTACGTCGCTGTACGCGCTCGCGACACATCTGCCACCGCACTCGCGGTGGCTTCCTGTAAACCGCGCGGCACGGCTGTCCGTTGAAGGCGAGCAAGCGCGTGGCGCAATATTCATTCGCAAGCACATCGGAGGCATCCTTGAAACAACCTGTAACCATTGTCGCCGGCTTGGCCCTCGCGTTCTGCACGCAGCAGGCGCTAGCTCAGGTGACGTTTTATTCGGGCGAGGGTTTCCGCGGCCGCGCCTTCCTGGCCGATCGCGAATTCTCCGACTTCCAGCCGTACGGTTTCAACGATCGCGCGCTGTCCGCGATCGTGCAGCATGGCCGCTGGGAAGTTTGCGAGGACGCCTATTTCCGTGGCCGCTGCTCGATCATTTCCGCCGGCCAGTATCCGTCGCTGGCATCGCTCGGGCTCGGACGAAGCATTTCCTCGGTGCGGCGGGTGCCGCCCAACGCGCGCGCCGCGTACGTCCCGCCGCCGCCGCGGGCGCCGGTCTACGCCTACTATCCGCGTCAGGGCGAGCGCCTCTATTCGGCCAACGTGGTCGCGGTCCGTGCAGTCGTCGGGCCACCCGAACAGCGCTGCTGGGTAGAGCGCGGACAGGTTTCGGGAAGCGCGCCCAATGTCCCCGGCGCGATCATCGGCGGCATCCTGGGGGGTGTGCTCGGTCACCAGATCGGCGGCGGCCGGGGCCAGGACGTGGCCACCGCAGTCGGCGCAGTCGGCGGCGCGGCGGTCGGTGCCAACGTCGGACGCGGTCCGGCGTATACGCAGGACGTGCAGCGCTGCGAGGCCGTGCCGGGCACCGCCCGCCCCGCCTACTGGGATGTCACCTATGTGTTTCGAGGCCGCGAGTACCGTGCCCAACTCGCCAGTGCGCCGGGACCGACCATTCCCGTGAACGGTCGCGGCGAGCCGCGCATGTAGTCCAGGCGGCCGCCGGCATGCGGTGAAGGCCATCGGCTGGCAGAATAGCGCTGCGCACGCATCGACCCGTGCGCGAGAGCGCGTTCGCGATCATCCAGCGCAAGCTGCGCATCGGTGCAGGAATGCCCGGTGCCAGCCGTGCCCAACGAATCTCAAAGGACAGAACATGAAAAAAATCCTTATGCTTGCCGCCGCCGCCATCTTGCTTGCCGGCTGTGCCCACCGCCACGCCGGGCATGGCGCGATGCAGGCGCCGCCGGACCCGCTCAATCCGCAGGTGTTCGTCGTCGACGGCCGCGGCGTCGGGGTCAACCAGGAGCCGATCTACATCGCCCCCGACAGGAAGAATGTCACGATCGTCTGGTCGCTGCCGGCAGGATCGAACTACGCGTTCCCCAGCGACGGGATCGTCGTGCCCGAGGGCCGCGGCGAGTTCAAATGCGCACTGCGTGAAAAGCAACAGTACGCGTGCGACTTCGCCAACACGCGGCCGGGCAAGTTCAAGTACAACATCAAGGTGCTGGATGGCGACAAGCCGCTCAAGCCGCTCGACCCGTCGATCGTGACGGATTTCTAGGGCGCGATCGACGGCGCGCCCGCTTCGGCTCCGGCGCGCGAGGCGAGGATGCTCGCCGCCGCGTCCATCGCCTGCGCAAAGTCGAGCGAACGGCCCAGCGCTTCCTCCGCGCGCCACGATTCCGGCGCGAGCGCACTGCGTGCACGCTCGACCGGCGGCACGACGAATGCCTCGTCGGCGGGATGACGGTGCAGGCCCGTATCCTCGGCCAGTGCATTGGCCGCCCCGGTCAAGCGCGCCGCGCCCGCGGCGTCGCCATCCATCGCCGCGAGCGCGGCCATCACGTCGAGCAGTGTCTGCCCGGTGGTCTTGGAGCCGACCTCGCCGACGATGGCGTGCACTTCGCGCAGCATTGCCTGCGCGGGCGCCAGATCCCGCTTCGTCAGTGCGACCATCGCCAGATTGAGCAGCGCCACCGCGATGCTCTCGCGATCTTCCAGGTCACGGGCCAGCGGCAGCACCTGTTGATAGAGGCTGGTGGCCGAATCGATCCGGCCTTCCAGCCGATCGAGCTGTCCCAATTCATTCAGCGCCGCGGCGAGCTGGCGCTTGTTGCCCAATTCCCGCGCGAGCGTCAGCGATTCGGTCAGATAGGTGCGTGCGGTGGCGAGTTCGCCCTGGCGAATCGCCGCGATGGCCAGCGGCGGCAGGACTGCAGTCACCGCCGGCTTGGTATCGTTCTCGCGGGCGATCTCGAGACTTTCGCGCAGCAGCCGCGCGGCGTCGTCGAACCTGCCGATGAACAGGCACAGTTGTCCCGCCAGCAGCAATCCGCGGCAGCGGGCGAGATCGCGCGAGGTGGACCGGGGCCGCGCCAGCGCTTCGAGCGTGAGCTCGTATCCCAATCCGAAGAGACCGCGATTGATCCAGTAGAACTTGAGCGCGGTCACCAGCTGCAGGCCGCGCTCGCCACCTTCCGGGGCCGCGTCGCACCAGCGGTGCGCGGCCAGCACATTCTCGAGCTCGCGATCGATCGCTTCCAGCCACTGGCCCTGGGCCGGACCGGCGAGCTCGGCTCGGGCCGAGTCCGCAAAAGTGCAGTAGAACGCGAGGTGCCGGGCGCGCGCGTGTTCGGCTTCGCCAGAGGCGTCGAGCTTCTCCTGCGCGTATTGGCGCACAGTCTCGAGCATCTTGTAGCGTGCGCCTGCCGCCTCCAATGCCACCAGCGATTTCTCGACCAGATGCGCGAGCACGTCGAGCACGTCCGTCTCCGCAAGTTCGCTGCCGGCACCGATCACCTCTCCGGCATCGAGAGTAAAGCCGCCGGCGAAGACCGCGAGGCGGCCGAAAAGCACGCGTTCGCTGGAGCTGAGGAGGTCGAAGCTCCAGTCGATCAACGCCCGCAACGTCTGCTGCCGTGGCAGCGCGGTGCGGTCGCCGCCGGACAACAGGCGGAAGCGGTCGCGCAGCCGCTCGGCGATGTTTTCCACCGACAGCGTGCGCACGCGCGCGGCGGCGAGCTCGAGCGCGAGCGGAATGCCGTCGAGGCGACGGCAGATGGTCGCGATGGCGCCTGCATTGCGCTCGCTGACCGCGAACGATGGCAGGGCGGCACTTGCCCTATCGACGAAGAGCCGCACGGCCTCGCCTTGGAGGAAGTCTTCCATCGCTGCCTTGTGCTGTGGGTCGGGCAGCGCGAGCGGCATCAATGGATAGGTGATCTCGCCGCGCAGGTTGAGATGCTCGCGACTCGACGCCAGTATCTTCACCTGCGGGCCGGCTTCCAGTAGCGCCCGCGCCAGCTCTGCACAGGCCTGGGTCAGGTGCTCGCAGTTGTCGAGGATGACGAGCAGCGCGCGCGTCCGCACGTGCGCCGCGAGCGCGTCCAGCACCGAACCCCCGGCCACTTCGCGCACGCCCAGCAGCGACGCCAGCAACTGCGGTACGACGCGCGGATCGGCAACCGGCGCGAGTTCCACGAACCAGACGCCGTCCGGGTAGTCATCTAGCACGTCGGCGGCAACCTGGAGCGAAAGACGACTCTTGCCGAGGCCGCCGATGCCGACCAGTGTCAGCAGCCGGGCCGACGACAACAGACGGTTGACTTCGGCGATCTCGCGGGCACGGCCGACGAAAGTGGTCAGCTGTTGCGGCAGGTTGTTCGGCGTGGCTTCCAGTGAGCGGAGCACCGGGAAGTCCTGCCGCAGATCGGGCGCCACGACCTGGTACACATGTTCCGGATCGGCGAGATCGCGCAGGCGCACGACGCCCAGGTCGCGTAACGACACCTCGCCCGGCAGCCGCGCCGATACCTGGTCGACAAGCGCCTGCGAGGCCAGCACCTGGCCGCCATGCGCGGCGCTCATGATGCGTGCGGCCCGGTTGACCGACGTCCCGTAGAAATCGTTGTCGCGGCGCTGGTCGTGACCAACGTGCAAGCCGCAGCGGACGCGAAAGACGATGTCGCCGGTGGCCCCCGGGGCGTTCAGCGCGTGCTGGAGAGCGAGTGCCGCGCGCAGCGCATCCAGCGAATCGTCGAACGCGGCGTGCACGCCGTCGCCGGTGGTCTTGACGATGCTGCCCCGATTGCCCGCGACCGCCTCGCGCAGGATCGCATCGTGTCGCGCCAGCGCAGGCGCCATGGCCTGCGGCGCCTGCTCCCACATTCGCGTGCTGCCTTCGATATCGGTGAACAGGAACGTCGTGGCGGGCGGACGGGCGAGCGGCACGTGCGAGATCCGAACGGGGTGATCGGCCATTCTACGGGAGCCCCCTGTGGCGTCGGGAATCTCCAGCTAAAACAGGGCGCTGTGATAGAATTCGCCTTCGCGTTGGAAGCACGCCCGAGGGTTTTCAATCGCGTTCCCCCGGCGGATACTTCGAAAGTTGTCTCGAGAGGCATCGCGCCCGTAGCTCATTCGGATAGAGCACCGGCCTTCTAAGCCGGGGGTAACAGGTTCGAGTCCTGTCGGGCGCGCCAGAAGCTCAAGGCGCGGCGTCTCGCTTCAATGGTGGCTGTAGCTCAGCGGTAGAGTCCTGGATTGTGATTCCAGTTGTCGTGGGTTCGAATCCCATCAGCCACCCCAGTAGCCTCTGTGTACGGGCCGGAGATTAGGAAACCTAGCTCTTTGGCCGCTCATCCAGCAGGTTAAGTCCACTCCCGGTGACGCTGGGCCCTCCACAGCCCGGCGGCGGGTCCGGCAGACGTGTCCAATAGTTCCCCGAATGGGCACTCCTCATTGAAAACGATGGATAGATTGCCCCCTTCTGGCAGCGACGAGCTCTCTAGACGCTACTATTTCCGTCGTGATTAGGTTCCACATTTTTCGTTCGGCACATGGGTCGTCAGATCTCCATCGCCATGACCGCTGCGGATGAAGCCGAGTTCCTGCAATTTCTGCGCCCGACCGCGCACATACGACTGTTCCTTGGCCGCGCCTCAGCGCCCGAGAATCTCCCCAACGCATCCTTCGAATCTAGCCTGGGTGAGTTTCTGATTCACAATCGTGCCTTCCCGTCGCCCCTTCGGCTGCTGCCAGTGCCGGCAGTCCGGCTAGGTAGTTCGTTAGGGCCAGTCCTCCGAGCCAACCGTGATAACAAACTACGTACTAGTCGACTATGAGAAGTCAGCCTACGGACCTGGCGATGCCTCGCGATGGTCCGTTCAAGTGAAGGTTTTCCTCGTGGCGAACCCGCCGCCTACCTAGTTCGTTGGACAACTCACATGGACCTGCCATCGTGACATCAGCAGAATCCGACTACCTTTTGCGCCTCGCAGGCCTCGCGTTGTCATTCGTCGGCTTTTCGGCAGTGGTTGTCACGCTTCGGGGCGCATTGGGAGGCGAGCTCTCCGACCGGCACCTCCGCCTCGTGCGCCTCTACATTGAAGGTGGCCTTCTTGTCACCGCGTTGGCTTTGGTTCCCTCACTCTTAAACCTCCTTCATCTTCCCAACACGGTCACATGGCCGCTTTCCAGCGCGGCCGCCGCTTCAATCTTCACCATCCTGCTGCTGATCCAATTCCGCCGTCGCCGTATGGTCGAGCCGGGCCGATTTCCCCTATGGGTCCTCATGATCTATGCGATCTCGATAGTTGCCGTTGCGGGCCTTTGGTTCAACGTTGCAGGAATCCCCTCACCGAGTGCTGGCCCATACGTCGTTGTTCTAACGTGGGCTCTTTGCGTCTTTGGATTCATCTTCGTTCGAACCATTGAGCTGTTTCTGCATCGTGAACTCTAACTTTGCCGTCAAGCGGACGTCGTCCGGCTACTCGGCCGCCGGTGTCACCCCATTGTCAGGGGCCTTTTCAAAGGAAGGGATGCAGAGTGCAGAAACAAGACGTCGTGGGCACAAACGTTGCGAAGCCCATCAAGGTTGCGATCATCGGCGCCAGCGGAACCTATGGCAAGGGTATTCTCGCCCGGGCGGAGGCGATCGGTGTCGAGGCGGTGGTGATCACCCGGTCACCGCACAAGTTCAAAGGCGAGAAGCCGACGACTACGGTGGTCGAGGCGCAGTTGGATGAAGAGGAGAAGTTGACAAAGGCGTTTGCAGGCTGCGATGGCATCATCTCGGCGCTCGGCGACGACAGGAAGGCGCGTCCGAAGACGCACAACCTCCCGCACGTATGGAACGCTATGAAGGCTGCCGGCGTGACAAAGTATATCGGCATGGGATCCGGGCCGATGATGATGCCGGGCGAGAAGCCTGGAGGGTTCCAGCGCACCATCCACCCCTTGCTCCGCATGCTGAAGCTTTTTGGTGTCGACATGCTCGAACAGAACGAGTGGGAGCGCGACAGTCTGCTCATGGGCAAGAACGGCGCAGATGGCATCACATGGGTGCTCACCAGGCCGGTGAGGCCAACCCAGACGCCCTTTATCGGGGCATGCGTGCATATGAATGAACGCGGCCCGATTAACTGCTCGATTTACGACCACGGCGACTTTTGCTTGTACTGTGTCGCGTCGAGCGAGTGGGACAAGCTTGCGCCGCATGTCAGCTCCGGGCCGGCCCCCTGACCAAGTGCTAGAGCGGACGCGCCGGTCAAGCCTCTTTATGTCCGCGTTGCGCGCCGTCAACTTGCACGATATGCGCCCAAGGGAAGGATAGATTCTTGTTTGAAGCCCTGATTGGTGTCGCTACCGCATGCTCTGCCTTCGAGCCGCCGCTGTCTGGCTGCTGATACTCCTGCTCGCCATCCTGAATGGTGGCCTTCGGGAGACTGTCCTCTTCCCGCAGTTTGGCAATCCCGCGGCCCAGCTCATCAGCGGAGCGCTGCTAATTGGCTGCATTCTGGTCGTGTCGTACCTACTGGTTCCGCGTCTTGGTGCAGTGTCTCGTCCTCAGCTCGGGGGTATCGGTGTCCTGTGGCTTGTGCTTACGCTCGTGTTCGAGTTTGGCTTCGGTGTCCTGGTCCAAGGCAAGTCCTGGCGCGACCTTCTCGCTGCCTACGCATTCCATGGCGGTAACATCTGGCCCGTCGTTTTGTTGATAATCGTTGCTGCCCCATTCCTGGTCGGGCGCCGCTAGCTCACTTTCCCCTGAGCCTTCAAATGTCACCTAATCCTTCGCTCCAGCCGACCAGCGCCACGCCGCTTTGCCAGCCTGGCTGCGCTTCTTCAATGAAGATCGACCCCATGCTAGTCTTCATCGACAAACACCACTCCGCCGACTGGCTCAGTTCGCTGAAAAGCGGTCGTAGAAATCACAGCTAGTTGCTTAGGCCGCGATTCGCCATCGCTTGATGAACGGCGATGCCAGAAACATCGCACAACCCGTTGCAGGAGTATCCAGGTGACCGATTACTTGCTTATCTACGAGGTTGTACCCGACTACGTCGAGCGCCGCGGTGCGTTCCGCGACGAGCATTTGGCAATGGCGTGGAAGGCGCAAGCAAAAGGGCAGCTCATCCTGGCTGGAGCACTCGCGAACCCTGCGGACGGGGCGGTCTTCCATTTCAGAGGAGATTCGCCTGTCGTAGCAGAGGAATTTGCCAAGGACGATCCATACGTTCGCAACGGACTGGTCACGCGTTGGCGAGTTCGCGAATGGAAAACGGTCGTGGGTGATGCGGCGTCGACGCCCGTCCGCCCGATGGAGAAGGAATGATTTTCTTCGCGTGGTGCTTAGGTTCGCGCGCAGCTAGTCCTGCAGGGACGCGGCTTCTTGCTTGCGCGCCCCAGTGGCCGCTTGCCGGGCAGTGGATGCGTCGGACTGGATGAACGCTTCGAGCACCGGTGCTACTCGGCGACGTCGCCTGGGAATCAGCTGGGGATAGGAGCTCTCATGTCAAGCGTTTGGTATGACGAGATCAAGCTGTGAAGCGTCGAATATTTCTGGACACCGAGTGGACAGCCCCACAGTGGCTCCAAATGCACCTGCATCCACGTGTTCACGCTGAATGGAATCGGCAACTGTTCGAACTCATCCGCGCGACAGGCAGCGTTTGAATGTACCGCGCGCTTCCGCGGTTCGATTGGCTCGAACGATACGTAGCCTCACCGGCGAATCGAGCGCAGATCGCAGAATGACGCCTGACCGCAAGCGCATGCCATGGAGCCACGACGATGACCTGGGCTTCTCCTTCCATGTAACGAAGAGCGGCATGGTCAGCATTCTTCGCGGTGGTGTCGAGGTCACCGTGCTCCGCGGGACGACCGCTCGAAAATTTCTGGCGGAGACAAGCGCCGCTTCGCGCTCTGAGCAACAGCTGGCCATGGCGAAGCTTACGAGAAATTACAAGCGTGGCAATGAGCGCTTCGCCGCAAGTCATCCGCGCAGTCGTCAGAAGCGAGAAGGCCGATTTTCAAATTCGTCTGGTAGCTGACGCGCAAGGGCCGGTGTTACCCTCAGCCATGGCCTCGATAGATGCGTGCGAGCTACCCCACGATGCGTTGCTTCGGAGATATCTCGATCGCGGCGCCTACGTCGACTGCTACACGACTGAGCTCGCGCGGCCAGTTTTACAGGCCGAGTACGTCGAGGCGTTCTACACCGCCGCCGTGTTCAAGCTCGAGAGGCTTCTTCTTTCCTGGCTCATTGCTCGCCCATCTACGGATGCGGAAGCGCGAGAGCTTGCCTCCGGACACCGGCAGTCCTTCGCCGCCTGGAACGTCGAGGCGCGCGATAGCGACCAAATGCTTCTACGCGACTTTCAGGGCCGTACGTGTTCATGGCTGATGAGCACACCGAGTTCGGGCGGTCGAGCCACGACTCTCTACTTCGGGTCCGCGGTGGTTCCCGTAGTGGACCGCCGCTCTGGTCAAAGCCACATGGGGTTCCTCTTTCGGGCACTGCTCGGTTTTCACAGACTCTACTCCCGGGTACTCCTGCGCGCCGCGGTCAGTCGCCTTGCTCGTGCCGGCCCCCCCGCGGGCGGGCCTTAGCCGTGAAGGCGCCGTTCGACTATCATTCCCGCATTCGCCGACCAGCGTGGGGCTTCTCGTGAACCTGGAAAAAGTCATCTTCGGTTTCTTCATCATCTTCGCGTGCACGCTCAATTTCGGCTTCTTCATTGGCGAACTCGATCGCGTCGAGCTCCATCATCCGATGGAACTCTTCGCGGCAGTCGTCGTGAACCTGGTGGCCACCGTCGTCAAGTTCGGCGACCGCACCCAGCTCGGAGCGACCCACCTTGCCACCAGCCTGGTCGCGACTTTCCAGTTGTTGGCAGCGTCATTCGTGTGGGTATGGCAGCTCTACGTGCTCGGGGTCCCCATGAGCGGCGACGTCATCTCGGTGGTGGTTTCGCTGTCTGGCGGCGCGCTGCTGGCCAACCTCTTTTCGGTGGTGCTGCTGATCGGCGAAACCCTCCGCCAGGGTCGCTAGGGCAGTCGGGGTTGGCGAAGCGGTCGCCGCCATGAACGACATCCTGTTCCTGATCCTGCGGCGCCTGCGGGCGCCGCTGATCACGCTGATCGTCGTTTACGCGATTTCCGTGGGCGGGCTCGCGCTGATCCCCGCCGTGCGGCCGGACGGCACCGTCGCGCCGATGTCGATCTTCCACGCCTTCTACGTGATGAGCTATACGGCGACGACGATCGGCTTCGGTGAAGTGCCGCATCCGTTCTCCGATGCGCAGCGGCTGTGGGTCACGTTCTCGATCTACCTGTCGGTGATCGGCTGGGCCTACACGCTGGGCTCGGTCATCGCCCTCACCAACGACGTGACTTTCCGATCCATGCTCACGCGCAGCGCCTACCGGCGGCGCGTGCGCGACGTGACGGACCCTTTCTATGTGCTGTGTGGCTATGGCCAGAGCGGCTCACGCCTGGCGCGGGCACTGGACCGCCTCGGGAACCGGATGGTCATCGTCGAACTCAACGCCGAGCGCGCCGCGCGTACCGCGATCCAGGACTTCTCGACGCCACCGCTGACGCTCGCCGCGGACGCGCGCCTGGCCGACGTGCTGGAGGACAGCGGGATCCACAGCAAGCACTGCCAGGGCCTGGTCGCCATGACCGGAGAAGACGCGGTGAATCAGGCGATCGCCATTGGCGCCCGGGTGCTCAACCCGTCGCTGCAGATCGTTGCGCGCGCCAAGTCCGATGCGGCACGCGTCAATCTCGAATCCTTCGGCGGCGTGCAGGTCATCAATCCCTTCGACACCTTCGCTGCCAACCTCGAGGTAAGCCTGCGTACGCCCGCCATTCTGCAGGTCGAGGACTGGCTGACCGCTGCGCTGGGTGCGCCGTGCCCGGCGCTGCACAAGGTCCCGCGCGGGCGCTGGGTCCTGGTCGGCTTCGGACGATTCGGCCGGGCGATTGCCGCGATGCTCGACCGCGAAGGCATCGAGTGGCGCGCCTTCGATCCGGTGAATTTCGACGACAGCGAGCAGCGGCTGCTGCACGGCGACTACACCGAGAATGTGTTGCGTGACGCCGGCATCCACGAAGCCGACGTGCTCGTGGCCGGTGCGGACGTCGACGCGGTCAATCTCGGCGCCACGACGCTGGCGCGCCGTGTCAATGCCGACATCTTCGTCGTCATCCGGCAGAACCAGATGCAGGACCGTGCGTTGATCGAGGCAGCGCACGCCGACCTCAAGTTCGTGCAGTCGGAGATCATGGTGCAGGAATGCCTGCAGGTGCTGAAGACGCCGATGCTCGGCCGCTTCCTCGCCCACCTGCGTGCGTCGGACACGGCGATGGCCGAGCGCGTGCTGGCGCGCGTGCGCGCGCGGGTCGGTCCGGGCTCGCCGCGCGCGTGGGGGTTCGACTGCGATGTGCTGCAACCGGGCATGTTCGGTGCCTTCTTCCAGCGGGGCGGCGAACCGTTCCACATCTCGCACCTCGAAGCCGATCCCACCAACCCGCAGGAGCGCCTGAGCGTCGCGGCGCTCATGCTCGAGCGTGGCGGACATGTCGAACTGATGCCGGCGCCGGACACCGCACTGCGCCCCGGGGATCGCATCCTCTTCGTCGGCGACGAAGCCGCCTTCAGGCTGCAACAGCGTTATCTGGTGGAGCCGGGGACCATCGCGTGGGTGTGTTCGGGCAAGGAGCCGCCGCAGGGCATGCTGTTCCGCTGGTTGCAGCAGCGCTCGCGCGCCGCCTGATCCGACGCGGCCGCACTGCACGTTGGCGTGCCGCAATTCGACGCGCTTCCCGCAAAAATCGACCGGTCCCGGATACCGCGCTTGCCGTGTTCAGGCCTCGGTCGCGGGAACGCGGCGCCCTAGAAGGCGCGCCCACCGTGGGTCGGCGTGCAACGCCGCGAAGCTCGGGTCCGTGCCCAGCATCATGATGCTCGGGTCGCGGCGCTCGATCGCGTCGTCGAGAAGTGCGAATGCCCGGTCGGTCCGTCCGCCGCGCGTGGCCACGATGGCCAGCGCATAAGGCGACACGGTCTCCTCACCAAAGCGCGCGAATGCCGCGGACAGCGTCCCGTCCGATTCCTCGAGATCGCCATCCATGGCCTGCGCCGCCGCAAGGCACGCGTACACGGTCGGATGATCGGGCGCCAGGTCGCGAGCTTGCCGATAGCAGAGTTCGGCGCCGTGCGGATCGCCCTTCAACATGGCGAGCAATGCCGCGATGCCGATAGCCGCCATGTTTTCCGGCGCGATGTCGCGCATCGCGTCGAGCTCGGCTTCGGCGTCCTCGATCCGATGCTGCAGTATGCGCAGGTTGACCATGTGCATGCGCGTATTGACGTACTGCGGATCGAGGCGCCGGGCGAGCAGAAGCTCCTGCTCGGCCGTCTCGATCTCGCCGCGGGCGAGCAGGTGGCAGCCGTAGGCAGAATGCACGAACGCCTGTTGCGGTGCGAGCGCGAGGGCACGCTCGAAGCTCGCGCGGGCGCTCGTCCAATCGTATTCGAACTGGTGCTGGATCGCGCCGAGCAAGGCGTGCGCGACGGCGTGCCGCCCGTCGAGCGCGAGGGCATGCTGCAGCGATTCCGCGGCGTGCTCGGCGGCGGGCCGTGGGTCCCGGAACCAGCCGGTCGCCAGGTTGAGCCACGCGCGACCCATGCCGACGTAGGCCTGCACGTAGTCGGGCGATTCGCGCACCGCAGCGTCGAAGCGGGCCAGCGCCTGTTCGAGTGACGGTTGCGAGAAGGGCTGGCGCAGAAAATATTCGCCGCGTTCGACCAGGTCGCGTGCGCGCCGCGTGGCTGAAGGGTCGACGATGCCGCGGCGACGCAGGGTCGGTACGTAGCTTCCTACCGGCAGCTGGATCTCCAGCACTGCGTCGCTGCCTTCGTCGCCGTAGTACCGCGCCAGGCGCTGGCGCAACCGGCGCGCCTCAACGCGCACGATCGTGTCCCGCGCCGGATCGAACGCGTCGAGCGGCCGTTGGAATACCTGCAGCGCGAGCAGCGGCTCCTTCAGCGCGGCCGCGTTGCCGGCCATCGTTTGCTCGACCAGATGGCGGAGCAGCATCTGATGCCGGCGCGATTGCTGAAACGACTTGCTGCGGGTGATGCGGGTGAGCTCGCTGTCGACCAGCGAGGGGGAAATGATTGCGCCGGGTTCGTGCTGGGCGGTCGACAGGTCGTGGTTGGCTAGCGGCGGGGTCACGGCGCGAGGGACGGCGGTTGTCGGCGGAAATGGCCATCATAGCCTCCTGGCACACCGGAAATGATGAAATCGCCGATAGCCGGTCACGCGGCCACTCGGGTGGAGGACTGCGGAGCCGCAGACGCAGCCGCTTGAAATCCCGCTCCGCAGGGCTATGCAGGACGCCTTCGACCCGGACGCAATGCGCAAGCGGCGCACCACCGCGTCCGTGCCACGGCGTCAGTAGGGGCTGGACGTGCCGTCCCGGCTGCCGATGCTCGCCCGCAGCAGGCAACGGCTACCGGTGAGATCGGTACTCCCGGCGCTGCTGCGTGTCACCTGTACGCCGAAGCGGGCGGTGCCGCCGACGGCGAGGTCCAGCGTACCCAGGTCGCTTTGCGCGGACCACTGCCCGGAGGGTACGAACGTCACGCTTTGCGCGGGCGAAAGATTCTGCCAGGTGCCTCCGCCATCGGCGCTCCACACGACCCGCATGGCCACGTCCACGCCCGTCCCCGCCGTCGCGGAGAACGTGGCATCGAGGAAGGCGCGACGGGGAAAATCCGTGATGTTCTGCGTCGCGGTCTGGCACACGACCGGTGAGAGGTCGAGGTCGAGCGCACCCGGGACCGCGTCGACCTCGATCACCAGCGGCGTCAGGGCGGTACCCAGCCGGTTCATGAAGGCGGCCATCTGCAGACGTGACACTGGATCGTTCGGGCAGTAGGTCGTGGCGGTGCAGCCAAGCGTGACCTTGCGGTTCTTCAGCCATTCCACATTGGGGCAGAACGGGCTCGAAGTGTCGACATCGCTGAAGCCCGCGCAAGGTGCTGCCGCGACGCCGTCGAGCCACAACAGCGGCGCAGCGAGCAAGAGGCCAGCGGCGAGAACGGAACGAAGGGGTTTCATCGTGGATTCCTCGTGTAGATCTTCGTGTGCATGGTGGCGCGTGGCACGCGCATCAGCGATCGAGTGGCGCGTACTGCGTCGTGCGGTTGCCGATGAGCGCGCGCAGGTTGCAGCGGCTTGCCGTCAGCCCGCCCGACCCGGCGAGGCCGCCGCGACCGACGCGCAGACCGAAGCGGACGCTCTGGCCGACGTCGAGATCACGGACCCCGTGCGTGCGGACGTTGCCCCAGTGAGCCGCCGTGGCGGAGCTCGCGGCGGTGGTGCTGGTCAGCGGCGCCCAGCTCGTTCCTGCATCGAAACTCGCCACCGCCTCGGCGATGAAGTTCACGCTGGCCGCGCCCTGCCCGCTCAGGATCGCGTCGACCGTTGCCAGGCGCGGGAAATCGATGACGGCGAAGTCCGTGGTCTGGCACACGACCGTCTGGTTGTCGAGGTTGATGGCACCAGGCTGCGCCTGCGCGGACAGGACGGTACCGGTGCCGGCGGTGCCCAGGCGGTTCATGAAGGCCGCCATCGAAAGCCGGATCACCGAATCGTTCGGACAATAGAGTCCGGCCGTGCAACCCAGCGTCACCTGCCGGTTCTTCAGCCACTCCACGTTCGGGCAGAACGGGCTCGCCGGATCCACGTCGGAGAAGCCGCCGCAGGGTGGGCCGGCGTTCGCGCTCACGACCTGGATGAGGGTGGCGGTGGAGGGCGCATTGGTGCCGTCCCCCGAATAGTCCGCGGTGAGGGCGTAGCTACCGACGCCGAGTGCCGAAACCGTGCATTGCGCAGTCCGGGCGTTGCCGGCGCCGACCAGGGGTACCGCGGCGCAGTTTGGCAGCAGCGCCTGCTCGTTGCGGAACGATACCGTCCCGGTGGGGGCGGTACCGCTCACTGTTGCGGTCAGCGTGAATGGCGTACCCACAGGCGTCGGCGAGAGCGATGTGGCCAGCACGATGCTCGGTGGCCCGTTGATCAGCATGTCGCGCGAGTCCGCGGCAGCGTTCAAGGCACCGGTACCCGCATAGGCGGCCGAGAGCACGAAGCGTCCCGCCGACGTAGGCGTGACGTTGCAGCTCGCGTTACCTGATACATCGGTGATGCCATTGCAGGACAGCAACCCCAGGGTGAACTGCACGGTTGCCCCGGCCACCGGCTGCGGGGGCTTGAAGGAGATATCGGTCAGGTTGGCTTTCAGGGCGATACTCGCACCGACCATGCCCGCGCCGACCCCGGTGTCGAGGCTCACGATGGTTGGATGCTTGCCTGCCATCCACTGGACGGACCCGGTCATGCTGCGATACGCATTCGCGCCCACCGCGATCTCCGCGTAGACGGCATCCGTACCGACGAAGATGCCCGGGTAGTTGACGGTGGCACTCCCCGTGGCATTGGTGCGGCCGACACGCGTCTGCACGTTCGCCCCGCCGATCGTAAAGATGACGGGCGTGTCGGGAGGTACGGTCAGATTCGTCAGCTGCGCGGTCAAGGTCTGCACCGTTCCCTGCATCGGAGTGGCCGCCGTTGGGCTCAGCAACAACATCGGCGCGGGGTTGGTCACGGCGAAACCGCACCCACCGGTCGCCGGCGCCAGCTTGTAGATCGAATCGATCGTACTGATGTAAAGACAGCCATCCGGGCCCACTACGCCGGAACCAAGCGGCGTGGTCGTCAGGTCGGTGAAGGTGGGCGGGTTGGTCGTGATGTCGGCGAGTTGCAGCTTGAGCGACACGCCATCGAGGATGATGAGTGACTTGGCGGCGCCGCTGGGCAGGGCCTCGCCCACCGTCACCCAGTACAGCGAGTTGAGGCCGGGAATGGGGGTCTGCGTCGGCGTGCCGGGTACGTTGGTGCCGCTGATGCGCAGGACCGGCGAGCCCGCGGGATTGGTCGTGTGCTGCGGCACGAACAGCGTCCCGTCGGGCGCGAAGGCCAACCACCCGGTCGGAGTCGACGGCAGTGTCGTGTAGACGGACAGCGTGGGACTCGCACTATCCGGGTTGGCGATGCGCCATATCGATGGATTGTCGGAGCCGGCGCCGAAGCAGGAGTCATCGGTAAACAGGTCGCCGCTCAGCGGGTCCACGACCAGCGGCGTCGGGCACGTGAGCCCGGACATCACGGTGCGTACCGCGGCGCCGGTGGTGGGGTCGATTTCGATGATGGCGCCGGTGAAGAAATTGCCCGTGGTGGCGCCGCGCGTGGCGTACAGCTTGCCGTTCTTGCCGAACACCGGGGAGTTCAAAGACGGCCCGAGCGTGGACAGCTTGTTGCCACTCGTCGGGGCACCACCTTGCGGCGGGAGCTTGAACACGCCGCCGTCGATGAAGTTATTGACGAAAACCGAGCCGTCCGTCGCGAAGCCCGGGAACGTGGCGCCGCGGCATCCCCAGTTCACATTGCCGAAGAAAAGATTGCCCGTCTGGTAGCCGGCGGAGAATGGCGTGAGGACGAATCCTGGCGCGGCCGCAGGCGGAGGCCCGGTCACGCACGACGTGCTTCCTTGTCCACCGAAGGTCACGATGGCGGAACCGGGAACTGGCAAGTTGCCGTCCGTAATATCGATCGCCGTGTACGTGACTGCCTCGGCGTTGAGGTTGGTCGCGGTGAACTGCACCTGACCGCTGGCGTTGGTGACGGGGGGTGTGGGGCTGCTGATGATGGAGCGACCGGCGCCTTGTGAGAGCTGGATCAGCTTGCCGGGGGAGGGTCTGGCGAGCGCATCCTGGAGCGTCACGGTGATGGTCGTGGTGGCGACGCCGTCATTCAGCACGATATTTGGACTGGCGTTGATTCCGCCCGAGGCTGCAGTCGGGGGCTGGGCATTCAGCGTGACCGTCTGGGCAATGACGAAACCGTCAGTGATATCCGTCGCGGTCAGGAGGATCGTTTCCGGTACGAGGGTCTTGACCGTGAAAACAGCCGCACCGTTGGCGAGATTGGTGACTGCGCTCGGCGGAGTGACAGTAGCGCTGCTGCCGGCGTTCTTGGCGAGGCTGACCGTCTTGCCCACGACCGTCACGCCCTGCGCATCGCGTAACTGCACGATCACGGAAACTTCGTCCGCTCCGTCCGCCGCCAGATTGATTTTGGTCGCCTGTACGCGGGACATCGTGGCCGTCGGCGGGCCAAGTATGCCTCCGCGCAGCGTGAGCGCAAGCAAGCTGATGTTGGGTGAACCCAAACCGACGTGAGCAAAATCGCTCCCCATGCTCGCGGCTGAATGGAACGAATTGGTGGCCGCGAGCGGATAGAACTGCGGATTCAACCAACCGAGCGGCGCGCCCATCGATTCGTTCAGCAGGGCGACCAGGCCGGCCATGAAGGGCGCCGATGCGCTCGTGCCTCCATAAGCGAGGCCGTTAGGGCAACCACCATTGCTTGCCTGGCAGATTGCGATGCCGTGCGTGACCGGGTTGGCGCTGACTGCAACGTCCGGAATCGACCGCATCCCCGAACCATTGAGGCCGTTCTGGTATGACGGCCGCGCGAAGAACTGGCTTGTGCCGTAGCCGCCCTGTCCGGTCGGAGGCGTGCCGTTCGTGCCGTTCCACCAGGTCTCGCCGGCGTACAGTCCTCCGGGACCGAACGTCGCCGTTGTACCCCCGACCGCGGTCGCGTGCGGCGCACCGGCCGGAACCACGATAGTGTTCGGCGCGCCGTTGAGGCAGGTGCTGCCGCTGTCACCGCTGGCGCTCAGGACGCTGATGCCCGACGCCGCGGCGGTCGCGAGGATCGAGTCGATGCTCTGGACATCGGCCAGCGTCGTCTGGTTCTCGCAGTAGGCCCAACTGTTGCTGATGACTGTCATGCCATCGACGATCATGCGGTTGAAGAGCCCCTGGAAACTTCCCGCGCCGGTGAACGGCGCCGAATACACGACAACATCCGCGCCCGGGGCCATCGTCATCACCGCGTTGATGTCGAGCAACACTTCGCTCTGGTCCGGTCCCGGCGTCGCACCGCCGTTGACGTTGACGAGACTTACCCGATTGATTTGCGCAACGGGGGCCTCCGTGAGGACGAGAAAGTCGGCGACATCGCTCATGAGGAACGAATCGAACTGCGCCAACCCCACTTTCTGTCCCGTCCCGGTCGACTTCGGCGTGGCGAGACGACCCGTCGGATCAGGGGCCGGCGGCGGCAGGTTCGTGCAGGTCCCGAACCAGTTCCACAGCAACGAGCATATGGCGTTGTCGAACGCACCGAACAGGCCATAGCCGTTCTTGTAGGCGTTCTTGCAAAAGTCCTGCGTGTATGCGTCGAGCTGGTTATTGTTCGAGCAGTCGAGCAGATACTTGAGCGGCTCGACCCGCAATCGCTGCGCCTGCGCGAGTGTCGACAGTCCCATCACGGCCTGAACGTGGCGGGCGACGGAGGCCGGGAGGCTCGGGTCCTGCACGTTGGCGATGAAGCGTTTGCGGTCGAGTTCCAAGTCGGCGAGCGAGACGCTGAAGCTGTGCTCGACCTGGGCCCGCGTGCCGGAAAGGACGAGCGTCATCCGATTACGCGACCCCTCGACCAGCGCGAAGCCCTCACCCGCGAAGTGGCGCGTCACGACATCCCAGGCGGCGGCGCTCGGGCCGAACCGGTCCGAAACCGCTTCGGGCGACGGGAAGCGCCGGAAATTGGGTGATTCATGATCATAGAGGTCGGCGAGGAAGCGTGCGAAGCCGGTTTCATCGTCACGCCGCAGGACGACCGTGATGGTCATCGGCTGCTCCGCCGTGGATTTTGCCGCTGGCAGGACCCACTGTGCCGTGGCCAACAATTCCGGCGTGAGCGTGTGGCCTGCCAGGGCGACACGTGGCTGGCCAGGCTGCGCGGCGGAGAGCGTAGCGACAAGCCCTAGAACCGTGGCGAGCATCCATTGAAAACTGCGGCCGACCCTCATCTCGCTGCCTCATCCACGCTATGGATCACAACGAGTATCTGCCATTGCAACCCAATGGCGAAGCGTGAGCAGGTGACATCGACGTGACTTTCTTGTGGCGGACAAGGATGGCCGGACGGGACGGGGAGGGCGATTTCCCAGTACCATGAAGCACTCACACCCTTCCCGACACCTGCAACAAATGAAGTTCAGCATCGCCACGTACAACATCCACAAAGGCTTCTCCCACCTCACGCGGCGCATGGTCATCCATGAACTCAAGGAGAAACTGCACGGGCTGTCGGCCGACCTCCTGTTCCTGCAGGAGGTGCAGGGGCTGCACAACCGCCACGCCGGCCGCTACCACGACTGGCCGGGCAAGCCGCAGCATGAATTCATCGCCGACACGATGTGGAACGAGGTTGCCTATGGCCGCAACGCCATCTATCGCAACGGCCATCATGGCAACGCGGTGTTGTCACGCTATCCGATCGTCGCTCACGAGAACGAGGACATTTCCGCGCATCTGTTCGAGAGCCGCGGATTGCTTCACTGCGAGGTGAAGCTTGCCGAGGGAACGCCGACCCTCCACTGCATCAACGTGCACCTGGGCCTGTTCGAGCGCGGCAGGCAATGGCAGATCCGCGCGCTGGTCGAGCGCATCCGGGCGACGGTGCCGCATGACGCGCCGATGGTCATCGCGGGCGACTTCAACGACTGGCGCCGTAAGGCCGACCGTGCGTTGACCGAGGCCCTCGGCGTGTCCGAGGTGTTCGAAGAGGTGAAGGGCCGGCCCGCGCGGACCTTTCCCTCCGTCATGCCGGTGTTCCGCCTCGATCGCATCTATGCGCGCGGTCTCAAGGTGATCGATGCGCACGTGCACTATGCCTTTCCCGCCGGGCGCATGTCCGACCATGCGGCGCTCGCGGCGACATTCGAGGTACCGCGCAAACGCAAGTAGCCGCAACCGCGCGCCAGCGATGAGCCGCTACGAGCCTGGCAATGCCGTCGACCTGCTGCGCAGCGGCGGCGAGTACTTCCCCGCGCTGGTCCGCGCTCTGAATGCGGCCGAGCGGGAGATCTGGCTCGAGACTTATATCTTCGCCGACGATCCTGCCGGACGCGCGGTCGCGGCCGCACTTGTCGGCGCCGCGCAACGCGGCGTGGTGGTACGCCTGCTCATCGATGGCTGGGGTGCGCGGCAGTATCTGACGCCGGCGCTGGAGCAGCACCTGCGCGACGGCGGCGTGCGGCTGCTCAAATACCGGCCGGAAGTGGCGCCCTGGCAGTTCCGCCTGCGTCGGTTGCGGCGGATGCACCGCAAGCTATGCCACATCGACCAGCGGGTCGCCTTCCTGGGCGGCATCAATGTGATCGATGACATGAACACACCGGGCCACACGCCGCCGCGCGTCGATTTCGCCGTGCGGGTCCGGGGCCCGCTGCTCGCGACGATCGTAAAGACCATGCAGCGGCTCTGGGTGCTCGTCGAGCTCACGCAGTTCGATCGCAGCGACGTGCCGCTGTTCTCCGAAGACATCGTCGTTCCTCGCGCCGGGTCGCAAACCGCCAAGATCGCCATTCGCGACAACCTGCGCTATCGCCGCGACATCGAACGCGGCTATCTCGCGGCCATCCGTACGGCGCGGCAGGAGATTCTGATCGCCAACGCCTATTTTTTCCCCGGACTGCGCTTCCGGCACGCGCTGATCGCGGCAGCCGCGCGCGGCGTCAAGGTGACGCTGGTGCTGCAGGCTCGGGTCGAATACCGGCTGCTGCACTATGCGTCGCGCGCGCTGTATGGACAGCTGCTGTCGGCCGGCGTCACGATCCGGGAGTATCACCTGTCCTTCCTGCACGCGAAGGTCGCGGTCATCGACGATCGCTGGGCCACGGTCGGTTCCTCGAACATCGACCCGTATTCGCTGCTGATGGCGCGGGAAGCGAACATCTTCGTCCGCGATCCGCGCTTCGCGGACCAGCTGCGGGTCGACCTGCTCCAGATGATCGACACGGGCACGACGCACGTCGAGCCGCGTCGCTGGACGGAGCGCTCGCCGGTCGTCAAGGCGGTGACCTGGATCGCCTATGGGGTGGTCCGCCTGGGCATGGGATTGCTGGGCTATGGCAGCGGCGAGTGGTTCCCGCGCCGGCCGGCTCGGCCGGCTCGGCCGCGCTAGAGGTCGCTGCTAGACTCGACCGATGCGTCGCTCTACAGCCCTGCCGGCCCCGGCCAATCGCGACGTGCCGCGCACGCAGCGCGGTGACTGGATCACGATCCGCACGCTGCTGCCCTATCTGTGGGCGTACCGCGCGCGCGTGCTGGCAGCGATCACCTGCCTGGTGCTCGCCAAGGTGGCCAACGTCGGCGTGCCGGTGTTGATGAAGGGGATCGTCGACAGCCTCGATCGCGATACCGCGCTCATCGCCGTACCCCTGGCGCTGCTGGCTGGCTACGGGTTGCTGCGGCTGTCGACCACGATCTTCACCGAACTGCGCGAATACCTGTTCGCCAAGGTCACGCAGCACGCCGTGCGGCGCATCGCGCTGCAGGTGTTTCGCCACCTGCACGCGCTGTCGCTGCGCTTTCACCTGCATCGCCAGACCGGCGGCCTCACTCGCGATGTCGAACGCGGCCAGCGCGGCATATCCACACTCATCAGTTTCGCGTTGTTCTCGATCCTGCCGACGCTGGTGGAAATTGCCCTGGTGTCGGCAATCCTGATCGTCCGCTACGACTGGACGTTCATCGCGATCACGGCGACCGCGCTGATCACCTATGTCGTGTTCACGGTGCTGGTGACCGAGTGGCGCACGCACTTCCGGCGCACGATGAACGAGCTCGATTCGAAGGCCAACACGCGCGCGATCGACAGCCTGCTCAACTACGAGACCGTCAAGTACTTCGGCAACGAGGAATGGGAAGCAAGGCGCTACGACGAGAGCATGCAGCGCTGGGAACAGGCCGCGGTGCGCAGCCAGACGTCGTTGTCGGCCCTCAACATCGGGCAGAGCGCGATCATTGCGATCGCGGTGACCCTCATCATGTGGCGGGCCACGGTCGGCGTGGTCGACAAGACGATGACCATCGGCGATCTGGTCATGGTCAACGCGTTCATGATCCAGCTCTACATTCCGCTCAATTTCCTCGGCGTCCTCTATCGCGAGATCAAGCAGGCGCTGGCGGATATGGAGCGCCTGTTCGGGCTGATCGAGGAAAACGCCGAGATCCGCGACCGGCCGGGCGCGCAGGCTCTGGTGCTGCGTGGCGCGGAAGTCAGCTTCGAGCACGTCGACTTCGCGTACGAGAGCAATCGGCAGATCCTGTTCGATGTGACGTTCACGGTGCCGGCGGGACGGACGGTCGCCATCGTCGGGCCGTCCGGTTCGGGCAAGTCGACGTTGGCGCGCCTGCTGTACCGCTTCTACGACGTGACCGGCGGGCGCATCAGCGTCGACGGCCAGGATGTGCGCGACGTGCAGCAGGTCACGCTGCGCGGGGCGATCGGCATCGTGCCCCAGGACACCGTGCTGTTCAACGACAGCATCGAGTACAACATCGCCTACGGCAAGCCCGGCGCGACACACGAGGAAATCGTCGCGGCGGCCCGCCTCGCGCAGATCCACGGCTTCGTCGATTCGCTGCCCGCGGGTTACGCGACACCGGTGGGTGAGCGCGGATTGAAGCTCTCCGGCGGCGAGAAGCAGCGGGTCGCCATCGCCCGGGCGATCCTGAAGGCGCCCCGGATCCTCATCTTCGACGAGGCGACGAGTGCGCTCGACTCCCGCGCCGAGAAGGCGATCCAGGCGGAGCTGCGCGCGATTGCACGCAACCACACGACGCTGACGATCGCCCATCGGCTATCCACCATCGTCGATGCCGATGAGATCCTGGTGCTCGACGCGGGCCGCATCGTCGAGCGCGGGAACCACGTGGCGCTGCTGGTGGCCGGTGGCGTCTATGCGCGGATGTGGCGGCTCCAGCAGGAGGAAGAGCGCACGGCCAGCGGCGTGTGATGGCGGCGCCCGGCCGCATCGGGCCGGTCGCGCTCCGCATGCAACATCAGGGCGGGCGCGCGGTCCAACCGCAGGAGCCATGCGGACGGAGGCGGAACCATGAACCTTCTGGCGTCGATGCACGTGCTGCTGCGGGCGGGCGTCCTGTGGAGTGTGTTATCCATCACGGCGGTGGTGCCGGGGTGGGCTGCGCAACCCGCGACGGTGGTCCTGCTCTCGCTGGAAGGCGCGGTCAGCCCGGCCACGGCCGATTACGTCGTGCGCGGCATCCACAAGGCCGGCGAGCTCGGCGCGGCGCTGGTGCTGCTCAAGGTCGATACTCCGGGCGGCCTCGATACGTCGATGCGCAGCATGATCAAGGAGATTCTCGCGTCACCCCTGCCAGTGGTGGTCTTCGTCGCACCGTCCGGCGCGCGCGCGGCCAGTGCCGGCACCTTCCTGCTGTACGCCAGTCACGTGGCCGCGATGGCGCCGGCAACCAATGTGGGCGCGGCCACTCCGGTGCCGATCGGCATGACGCCCGGTGGCGGGAACGAGGACGATCCTGGCGCCGACGACGCGAAGCCCGGCACGAAAGGCGAAGGAAAGCAGGACACGCGTGCCGGTGCCGATGGTGGTGCAAAGCAGGGCGGTAGTGCAAAGCAAGGCGGCAGGGCATCGCCGGGCGGCAGGGCAACGGCAGGCAAGCCGGACGACGCTGCGGACACGGCGGATGACAGCGCCACGAGGAGCAAGGGCAAAGGTTCGTCGCGCAACGCGCTTGAACGCAAGCAGCAAAACGACGCGGCCGCCTACATCCGCAGCCTCGCGCAACTGCGTGGCCGCAACGCCGACTGGGGTGAACGCGCGGTCCGGGACGCGGCGAGCCTGTCGGCGGCCGAGGCGAAGCGCCTGCATGTCATCGACGTGGTGGCGGTCGACGTGCCCGACCTGCTCCGGCAGATCGACGGACGTACCGTGACCGTTCAAGGCGTCGAGCGCAAGCTCGACACGACCGACGCCAGCGTGATTGCGATCGAACCGGACTGGCGCAACCGGTTGCTGGCGATCGTCACCGATCCCAGTGTTGCGGTGATCCTGATGATGATCGGCGTGTACGGCCTGATCTTCGAGTTTTCCAATCCGGGCCTGGTGTTGCCGGGCGTGGCAGGCGCCATTGCCCTGGTATTGGCGCTGTTCGCGTTCCACCTGTTGCCGATCAATTTTGCCGGCCTCGGGCTCATCCTGCTCGGGCTGGCCTTTCTGGTGGCGGAGGCTTTCCTGCCGAGCTTTGGTGCGCTGGGCATCGGCGGCGCGATTGCACTGACCTTGGGGCTCATCATGCTCATCGAACCGGGTTCGGGTACCGCCGAGGTGCCGCTATCCGTTGCGCTGTCGGTCGGCCTCGCGAGCGCCGCACTGATGCTGGCCACGCTGGTCATGGCGGCACGCGCGCGCCGGCGTCCGGTGGTCACCGGCATCGCCCAGATGATCGGTGCACCGGGTGTGGTGACCGATGTGGGCGACGACGGCACCTGGGCGCGTGTGCACGGCGAGAAGTGGCAGGTGGTGAGCCCGGGTCCGCTGGCGCGCGACCAGGCCGTCAGGGTGACGGCGATCGACGGGCTGACGTTGCACGTCGAGGCGCAGAACAAGCAAAACAACGGAGGTACAACATGATCTGGAGCTACGGATGGTTGGGCTTTGCGGCGCTGGTCGTAATCCTCATTGCTTCGTCCTTTCGCATCTTGCGCGAATACCAGCGTGGCGTCGTGTTCATGCTCGGTCGCTTCTGGAAGGTCAAGGGCCCCGGGCTGATTCTGGTGATACCGATCGTCCAGCAGATGGTGCGCATCGACCTGCGCACGATCGTCATGGACGTGCCGAGTCAGGACGTGATCTCGCGCGACAACGTCTCGGTCAAGGTCAATGCGGTCGTCTACTTTCGCGTCATGGATCCGCAGAAGGCGATCATCCAGGTCGAGAACTTCCTCGAGGCGGTCAGCCAGCTGGCGCAGACCACGCTTCGGGCGGTACTGGGCAAGCACGAGCTCGACGAGATGCTCGCCGAGCGCGACAAGCTCAATCTCGACATCCAGCACAGTCTCGATGCACAAACCGATGCCTGGGGTGTCAAGGTCGCGAATGTCGAGATCAAGCATGTCGACATCGATCCTTCCATGGTGCGCGCGATCGCGCAGCAGGCGGAGGCCGAGCGCACGCGACGTGCCAAGGTGATCCACGCCGAAGGCGAGCTGCAGGCGGCCGAAAAGCTGCTTAGCGCCGCGCAGATGCTGGCGCAGCAGCCTGAAGCCATGCAATTGCGCTACCTGCAGACGCTCGGCAGCATCGCCGGGGACAAGACCTCCACCATCGTGTTTCCGGTGCCGCTGGATCTCCTCGGGCAGTTCCTCGATGCCCGGCGGGCCGCGCCGGACGGACGCGGCTGACGGCGCTCGCGGGGCAAGCGCCCGAACCTGTGCGCTACAGTCCAGCCCAAGCCCCTGATTTTGTTCGGGGATTGACGCTGCGCCCGAATCCGTGCGATAACGCGCCTGTCATTTGTGAGGCGCAACCTGATGATTCGCGCGTTAACCATTGTTTTTTCGAGTTTCGTTGGGCTGACTTCTGCAGTGGCCATGGCCGAGACCGCGCTCGACCCCGCCAAGCTGCAATTGAAGTCGGCCAATGCGGTGATCATCGATTCCAACGCCGGCAAGCAGATCTACGGCAAGGCAGCCGACGAAGTCACGCCGATCGCTTCGGTGACCAAGTTGATGACCGCGATGGTCGTGCTCGATGCCGGGCAGCCCCTCGACGAAGCGCTCGAAATCGACATGGAGGACTTCGACTACCTGAAGGGCAGTCGCTCGCGGCTGCGCATGGGGTCGACTCTGTCACGTGACGAAATGCTGCGCCTCGCGCTGATGGCGTCGGAAAATCGTGCCGCGTCGTCGTTGGCGCGCCACTACCCCGGCGGCAACGAGGCGTTCGTGGCGGCGATGAACGCCAAGGCGAAGATGCTCGGACTTACCCGGACGCGGTTCGAGGATCCGACCGGCCTGTCGCCGCACAATGTGTCGACGGCCAACGACCTGGCAACGATGGTGCAGGCGGCTGCCGAGTACCCGCTGATTCGCAGTTACTCGACGACCCAGGAGCACCATGTCGAAGTGCAACCGACCGGAAAGTCGCTCGGCTTCAACAACTCCAACGCGCTGGTGAAGAACGGCGGGTGGGACATCCAGCTGCAGAAGACCGGCTACATTCGCGAAGCTGGCCGCTGTGTCGTGATGCTGGCGACCATCGCGAGCCGGCCGATGGTGATCGTGTTGCTCGATTCGATCGGCAAGTACACGCGCCTCGGCGACGCGCAGCGGGTCAAGCACTGGCTGGAGACCGGCGAATCGCTCCCAGCCGCCGCACCTCGTTCGGTGATCGCGCGCAGCACTGCACGCAAGGGCATGAAGCCGGTCAAGGGAACGATGTCGCCGCGCTACCCGATCCGCGCCGTCAGCCGTTAGATTTTTCTGTCGTCAATCGACGGCCGCCGTTGCCTCCGGCGGCCGCTTTATTTGGCAGGGGTCAACGCGCGCCTCGATCAAGCGCGGCGTGCCCGCCGGTGCTGGTCGTGCAACTCCTTGGCGTGCGCGCGCGTCTTGGCCGTGACCTCCACGCCTCCCAGCATCCGCGCCAGTTCCTCGACCCGGTCGGCGGCATCGAGTTGCACCAGGTCGCTGCGCACGCCGCTTCCGCCGCCGTTGTCGGAAGCCACTTTGGTCACGCGAAAATGCGCGTCGGCGAACGCGGCGACCTGTGGCAGATGCGTGACGCACAGAACCTGCCGGCGCGCGCCCAGGTCCTGCAGCAGCTTGCCGACCGTGGCCGCGACGGCACCGCCGATGCCGCTGTCGACTTCATCGAACACCAGCGTGGGGACCTGTCCCACCTCGCTCGCGACCACCTGGATGGCCAGCGCGACACGCGACAATTCGCCGCCCGATGCGACGCGCCCCAGAGGCCCGAGTGGCTGCTTGGGGTGGCCAGCTACCTGGAATTCGATCTGCTCGAGACCGTAGCTGGCGGGTGTTGCAAGCGCTTCCCGGCTGATCTCCATGCGGCCGCCGCTCATCGCCAGCTGCTGCATCACTTCGGTGACCCGCTGCGCCAGTTCGCTCGCCGCGAAGTGGCGCTTCTTGGCCAGCGCGGTCGCCTGCGTTCGAAATTGCTGCTCCGCCTCTTGGGCACGGGAGGCGAGCGCCGTGGCGTCGGCGGCCTCCTTGAGTGCCGCCACACGCGCCTCGGTTTCGGCGAGCAGCGCCGGCAGGGCCTCCGGCCGCACGCGATGCTTGCGCGCCATGTCGTGGATGGCACCCAGGCGTCCTTCGACGCGGGCGA
The DNA here is from genome assembly GCA_963756765.1 of uncultured beta proteobacterium. Taxonomy (GTDB): domain Bacteria; phylum Pseudomonadota; class Gammaproteobacteria; order Burkholderiales; family Casimicrobiaceae; genus VBCG01. The sequence continues at coordinate 106,550 of CAVWPC010000007.1, forward strand.
GCTCCGCCGGGTCGAGATCGAGATGGCGATGATAGTCGCGCAGCGCCCGGGCCGCCTCGTCGAGCTGGATCGCCGCCGGTTCGAGCAGTGCGACCACGTCGGCCAGCGAAGCGTCGTGGGCGGCCACCGCGCGCAGTCGCTGCAGCAACTGCGACAGCCGGACGGTCAGCGCGTCGTCGGCATCGGCGAGCGCCTGGGTGCCGTCGGTTGCCGCGGTGATCAGCTCGGCGGCGTTGGCGAGCCGCGCTTGCGCGGCCGACAATTCGGCCCATTCGGTGTCCGTCACGGCGAGGGCGGCCAGCTCGCGGCGGCGGCTGTCGAGATAGGCACGCTCCGTCGCCGAGGCCTCGCTCGCATGCGCCGCGGCTTCCGCCCGCTCCACCGCGCCACGCCACGCGCGAAAGCGCTCGGCAACGTCACGCGCGAGCGCGGTGAAGCCGCCGAAAGCATCGATCAGGCTGCGCTGCGCCTCGGGCGCGGCGAGTGCCTGGTGCGCGTGCTGGCCGTGGATATCCACCAGGCGTTCACCCAGGTCCTTCAACTGCGCCAGCGTGGCGGGATGGCCGCTGATCCACGCGCGCGACTTGCCCTGCGCGTCCAGCACCCGGCGCAGCAGGACCTCGTCGCCATCCGCCGTCAGCGCATGGTCCGACAACCAGGCCGCGACGGCGGGCAGGTCGGTGACTTCGAAGCTGGCGGCAAGTTCGGCGCGTGCGGCCCCGGGGCGCAACTGGCGCAGCTCGAAGCGATCGCCCAGCAGCAAACCCAGCGCGTCCAGCAGGATCGACTTGCCGGCGCCGGTTTCGCCGGTCAGGACGGTGAGGCCCGGGCCGAATTCGACGTCGAGGACGTCGACGACGACAAAGTTGCGGATGGTGAGGGAACGCAGCATGTTGAACGGCGAAGGTGGTGTTTCGTCGTCGGGATCGGCGGGGCTACTTTCCGGAGCGCGGCTCGACTCGGGCGTTGGAAAGCCGCTCCGGTGTTTCGCTCCAGTGGAGCTTTTCGCGCAGCATCCCGAAATAATCGTGGTTCTCGGGATGCAGGAAGCGCGCCCGGAGGCCGGCACGCTTGACCACCACACGATCGCCGTCGCCCAGCGTGTAGTGCGCCTGGCCATCGCAATGCACGCCCGCGTCGCGGCCCCCGATGACTGTAATCGCGACGGTGGAATTGTCGGAAATGACGATAGGCCGGTGCGTCAGTGCATGGGGTGCCACCGGTACCAGCAGAATCGAGGCGAGCTCGGGCGCGAGGATCGGTCCGCCGGCCGAGAGCGCATAGGCGGTCGAGCCGGTGGGCGTGGCGACGATGATGCCGTCGGCGCGCATGGCGTAGACGAAGCGGCCGTCGATCTCGACCGCGCATTCGATCATGCTTCCGACGGCGCCGCGATTCACCACGACATCGTTCAGCGCCAATGCCTCGTCGTGGCCGCCGTTGCCGCGAACGACGGCCGCCGCGAGCAGGGTGCGCCGTTCCTCGGTAAAGCGGCCCGCCAGCATGGCAGCCAGTGTCGCCTCCATTTGCGCGAGCGGAATATCCGTCAGAAAGCCGAGCCGACCCTGGTTGATGCCGATGAGCGGGACATCGTGCGGCGCCATCTGCCGCGCGATCGACAGCATGGTGCCGTCGCCGCCGAGCACGATCGCCAGGTCGGCTGTCTCGGCGAGTTCGCCCGGGTCGACGACCAGGTGTCCGGGAAGATGCGCGTATTGCGCAGTCTCGGCCTCGACGATGATACGGTGACCGCGGGCGGCGAGGAATGCGGCCAGCGCGGCAAGTGGCTCGGCGATCGCGGGGCTCGCCTGGCGTCCGATCAGCGCGATGGTGGCGAAATGTATGGGAGCCCCGGTTGTTGCCATGCCGCCGATTAAACCACACGCGACCCCCGCCAAGGCTCTCGGCCGGACGGTCGAACGGGGCGTCCGCGCATGCCCCGGCAGCGGTAGAATGGTCCGCATGCTGGAGCCGCGCGCACAGTACCTCCTGAAGATGCTCATCGAGCGATACATCGGCGATGGTCAGCCGGTGGGATCACGTTCGCTGTCGCGGCACTCGGGCCTCGATCTGTCGCCCGCTACGATTCGCAACGTGATGGCGGACCTCGAGGAACTGGGCTTCATCGCCAGCCCGCATACATCCGCCGGACGGGTGCCGACCGCCAAGGGCTACCGCTTCTTCGTGGACAGCCTGATGGTGGTCAAGCCGCTCGAGCGCAACGAGATCCAGCGGCTCGAAGGCGAACTGTCGGCCGACCGTCCGCAGGAACTCGTGAGCGCGGCGGCGGGACTGCTGTCCCAGCTCACCCACTTCGCCGGCGTGGTGATGACGCCGAAGCGCCGCGAAGCGGCGTTTCGCCATCTCGAATTCCTGCGCATGGCCGAGCGCCGGGTGCTGCTGATCCTGGTCACTACCGAGGGCGATGTGCAGAATCGCGTGCTGCACACCGACCGGGCCTACACGCCATCGCAACTCATCGAGGCGAGCAATTTTTTCAACAAGAACTTCGCCGGACAGTCGTTCACGGCCATCCGGAGCCGCATCGCCGACGAGTTGCGGGCGTTGCGCGAGGACATCGCGGGGCTCATGTCCGCCGCGGTCGACGCGGGCGAGGGTGCGCTGGCACAGGGCGAGTCGCTGGTGGTCACCGGCGAGCGCAACCTGCTGCACGCGGAGGACCTGTCGTCCAACATGGAGCGGCTGCGGCGCCTGTTCGACATGTTCGACCAGAAGACTTCGATCCTGCACCTGCTGGACGTTTCGCAGCGCTCGCAGGGCGTACAGATATACATCGGCGATGAATCGGGGCTGGTGCCGCTCGACGAATGCAGCGTGGTAACCGCGCCGTACGAAGCCAACGGGCAGGTGATCGGTACGCTCGGCGTGATCGGCCCGACCCGGATGGCCTACGAACGGGTGATTCCCATCGTCGACGTGACGGCGAAGCTCCTGTCGAACGCGATGTCGCAGCAGCTCGCCGAAGAGTAGTCCCGGCGTGGCGTCCTCGCACGCGAATGCCGGGTTGCTCGAAGGTTTCTACGCCGCGTTCGCGCGCCGCGACGGTGCCGCGATGGCGGCCTGCTATGCGCCTGCGGCGCGCTTTCACGACCCCGTGTTCGACCTTGCCGACGACGAAATCGGCGCGATGTGGAAGATGTTCTGCACGCGCGGCGGCGATCTCACGCTCGAGTGGCGCGATGTCGATGCCGACGACATGACCGGGACGGCGCACTGGGAAGCGCGCTACACGTTTTCGGTCACCGGCCGCCCGGTGCACAACGTGATCGATGCGAAGTTCACTTTTCGCGACGGCCTCATTGCCACGCACGAGGATCGCTTCGACTTGTGGCGCTGGTGCCGGATGGCGCTCGGCGCCAAGGGTGCGCTGCTTGGCTGGACCCCCTTCGTGCAACGGGCGGTACGCGTGCAGGGGCGGCGCACGCTCGATACTTTCATCGCCCGCGAGCTGCCGTGAGTGCCACAAACGGGATTGTCGAACCCGATTGACCGGTGGTCGTCGCCATGCGGAGCGGCGGTCGGTTATCATCCATGACGCTCGCCTGCACACGCTTCCGCATGCCTTCCCCTTTCCCCTTTTCCGCGATCGTCGGCCAGGACGAGATGAAGCTCGCGCTGCTGATTGCGGCGATCGATCCGAGCGTGGGCGGCGTGCTGGTGTTCGGCGATCGCGGCACGGGCAAGTCCACCGCGGTGCGCGCGCTGGCGGCGTTGCTTCCGCCGATGAAGGTCGTCGTGGACTGCCGCTACGGCTGCGATCCGGCCGCCGCGGGTGCGCAATGCGACGAGTGCCGGGCGCGCTTGGCGGCCGGCCCGCTGCGTGCGCAATCCACGCCGGTGCCGGTGGTCGACCTTCCGCTCGGCGCCACTGAGGATCGCGTCGTCGGGGCGCTCGATCTCGAGCGTGCGCTCGCGCATGGCGTCAAGGCCTTCGAGCCCGGACTGCTGGCACGCGCACATCGCGGCTTTCTGTATATCGATGAAGTGAACCTGCTCGAGGATCATCTGGTCGACCTGTTGCTCGACGTCGCCGCTTCCGGCGAAAACGTAGTCGAACGCGAAGGTCTGTCGATCCGTCATCCGGCGCGCTTCGTGCTGATCGGCAGCGGTAATCCCGAGGAAGGCGAATTGCGGCCGCAACTGCTCGACCGCTTCGGCCTTTCAGTTGAAGTGCGCACGCCGACGGATATGGCGACGCGCGTCGAGGTCGTGCGCCGGCGCGACGACTACGAGCGTGACGCGGCTGCATTCCATGCGCGCTGGCTGAAAGACGACGCGAAGCTGCGTCGCCGGATTCAGGTCGCGCGGACGCGCCTTCCGTCTGTCGAAGTCGCCGACCGCACCCTCGAGCGCGCTGCGGAGCTGTGCATGGCGCTCGGTACCGACGGGCTGCGTGGCGAACTCACGCTGATCCGCGCCGCGCGGGCGGTCGCGGCGCTCGGAGGCGACGCGGCGGTCGCAGATACCCATCTGCGCCGCGTCGCGCCTTCCGCGTTGCGGCACCGGCTGCGCCGCAATCCGCTCGACGACGCCGGCTCGACCACGCGCGTGGATCGGGCCGTGACGACGCTGTTCGGCGCGTGACCGACGACCCGGCCGCATTGCGCTGGGCCGACGCCGTGCTCGCGGCGAGCCTGTTCGCGATCGATCCGGTCGGCTTTGGTGGGGTCCGGGTGCGCGCATCCGCGGGCCCCGTACGGGATCGCTGGCTGGCGTACCTGCGCGCGCTGGTGCCGCCGGATGCGCCATGGCGGCGCGTTCCATTGCACGCCGCCGAAAGCCGGTTGCTCGGAGGCCTCGACCTTGCGGCGACGCTGGCTGCGGGCCGTCCGGTCGGCGAGCGCGGTTTGCTCGCGGAAGCCGATGGCGGTGTCCTGGTCCTGCCGATGGCGGAGCGCTTTGCTGCGGTCACGGCCGGGTACCTAGGCAGCGCAATGGATACGCAGTGCGTCGCGCTCGAGCGCGATGGATTCGGGCAGGCGCTGCCCGCGCGCTTCGGCGTCGTGGCGCTCGACGAGGGCACGACGCCCGATGAGCAGCCGCCCCACGGGCTGCTTGATCGCCTGGCGTTCGACGTCGCGCTGAACGGCATCTCTTTAGGCGTGGTCGACGGCGCAGCGATGCCGGAACGTTCGCCTTGGGCGGAGTCATTGCAACTCGGCAAGGTCGTCGTAAGTCCGGCGCTGGTCGAGGCGCTGTGCGCCGCCGCCGTCTCGCTTGGCATTGATGGATTGCGGGCGTCGTTGTTTGCGGTGCGCGCGACGCGAGTCGCGGCGGCGCTCGCCGGTCGGCGCGAAGCGACGGCGGATGATGCGGCGCTGGCCGCGCGGCTCGTGCTCGCGCCGCGTGCCACGCGGTTGCCGCAGGACCGCGGCGACGCGCGCGACGAACACGCCGACGCCGCCGCGCCACGTGAACCGGGCGCCGCCGACGATCGGCCGGAACCTCCAGACGATGCGGGTCGCGCGCGCGACTCCGCGCTCGACGACGTCGTCCTTGCGGCCGCGAAGGCGGCAATGCCGACACAGTTGCTTGCCGAGCTCGCGCTCGCGCAGCGGGTCAGCAGACCGCGGGCGAGCGCGGGTGCCGCGGGCGTGTCCAGGTTCGCCGAGCTGCGCGGCAAGCCCATAGGCGCGCGGCGTGGCGACCCCAGGCGCGGCGCGCGGCTCGACGTCCTCGCCACGTTGCGCGCGGCCGCGCCCTGGCAGACGTTGCGTCGGCGTGAATCGGCGGCCCCGGCAGTCCGCGTGGTCGTGCGGCGTGATGACTTCCGGTTGAAGCGCTTTCGGGAACGTACGCAGACCACCGCGATCTTCGCGGTCGATGCGAGCGGTTCGTCGGCGCTGAATCGCCTCGCTGAGGCAAAAGGCGCGGTGGAACTGCTGCTTGCGCAATGCTACGTACGGCGTGACCGGGTCGCGCTGCTGGCGTTTCGTGGTCGGGGATGCGAACTGCTCTTGTCGCCGACGCGTTCGCTGGTGCGGGCCAAGCGCAGTCTTGCCGGCTTGCCCGGAGGCGGCGGCACGCCGCTCGCGGCTGGCATCGATGCGGCGGTGGCGCTTGCGGAAGTGGTGGGGCGGCAGGGTGGCACGCCGATCGTCGTTCTGCTCACCGACGGTCGCGCCAACGTTGCGCGCGACGGGACAGGCGGCCGCGCGCGTGCCGAGGAGGAGGCACTGCAGGCCGCGCGGCGCGCCGGTTCGCTGGCCGTCACGATATTGATGGTGGACACGTCGCCTAAACCCCAGCCCCAGGCACAGGCGCTCGCTGAGGCCATGCATGCGCAGTATCTGCCGCTGCCGTACGCCGGGTCGGCGGCGATTTCCTCGGCAGTGAAGGCGACGATGGACGCGCACGCAAAGCCATGAGCGCCACCCCGCTGTCGCAGCGCCTGCGCGAAGCGACCCGCGACCTGCACCGTGAAGCCGAACGGGCAGGCATGATGCCGGCATTGCTGCGCGGTGAACTTGCGCGGGGGCGCTATGTGCTGCTGCTGCGCAATCTGCATCCACTCTATGCCGCACTGGAAGGCGCCCTCGCGCGACATGCCCGGCATCCCTGTGTCGCGCCGTTGCGCATGCCCGGTCTCGAGCGGACGGACGCCCTGCGCGCGGATCTTGACGGACTGCACGGCCCCCAATGGCATCGACTGCCGCTGACCGAGACGATGAGTGCATATTGCCGGCATCTCGAGACGGCGGTGCCTTCGTCCCCCGCGCGGCTTGCCGCACACGTCTACGTGCGCTATCTGGGCGATCTGGCCGGCGGTCAACTGTTGCGCGAGATCGTGAGGCGGTCGATGGGGCTCGCGGGTGACCTGGGCACGGCGTTCTACGCGTTCGGCGATGCGGAGGAGGTGCGGATGCTCAAGGATCGTTTGAAGCAGGGACTCGACCGCATTCCCGGCGCCGAGCCCGAACATGCCCTCATCGTCGACGAAGCCCGCTACAGCTTCGCGCGCCATATAGCGCTGTTCGAGGAACTTGCGGACGCCGATCAGCTGTCCAGGTCATTGCCTGCCGCGTAGGCGCTCATCTGCATCGTCAGATCCGCCAACCGCTTGGTGGAGGCCTCGAGATCGTCCAGCGTCGGAACGACCAGCGCTCCATCCGCGTCGTCGGCCACCTCCATCACCGCGAGGTTGGCATGCGTCAGGACGGCCTCGAGCAGGTGGTGGAAGTCGGCGCTTTCCGCAAACCCCAGCTCGCCCTGCTGCAATGGGCGCTGTGCGTCGCGGATCGCGCGCTGCACGCGATCGCGCGCAGCGTCTGCCTCGCGGCCCTCGGTCATGTTCGTAACGAGCACGATGCGGCCCAGCGCGCCGATGCCGTCGAGGCGGGGAATGACATCGGCGCGAACGGCGAGCGGAACTACGCCGCCATTGCCGGGATCGAGCAGCAGCTCGCCGCGCCAGCTACGCTCCTCTTCCATAACCGCACGCACCATGTTGCGTGCCGCCACCTGGTCGCGGAACAGGCGCGGCAGGTCATCCATGTCGGCCAGATGCACGTGCGGACGGCGGAAGAAACGCGAGAACGCTTCACTCACGAAGCGAATGCGACCAGCGCCGTCCGCAATCAGCACGCCGTCGGCGGAGGCCTGCAACGCGCGGCGCAGGCGGGCCAGGCGATCCTCGGTGATGAGATAGCTCATCGAGCGTACCTGCAGCGCGACGTCGCGCAGCGATGCGCCGACGGCGCGGGCGGTACTCAGTTCGCTTTGCGACCAGGGCCGTGCGGTGCCGCGAACCATCTCCGTCCACACGGAGAATGAGCGCCGCGGGGAAAGGTCGCGCGGGTCGTTGCCCGGCAGTGCGGGCTTGTGCGGGTTGCCGGCCCAGCGCACTTCATGGATCTGCTCGCCGCGCAGCCACAACAGATACTCGCCGTCGGGCTTCGAGATCTCGACCGCCAGCACGCCGGTGGCGGTGGTAGCCAGCGACGCGAGTTCCGGCACGTCGCGCGCGATCGATGCGGACGAAAATACGCCGCTCTCGGTGGATTGGTTCGAGACCCAGCGCACCAGCGAACGCACCGCGTCCGTGGACGGGACGTCTCCGACCGTGAGCACTTCTCCGTCGTACACGAGCGCCGCGCCGCTGGCGCCGACCATGCGCAGCAGCTCGCGCGGGTCATCCAGCAGTGCCCGTTGCCATTCGCCGCGCGTGTAGGTGGCTTCGAGCAGGCGACCGCCCAGCCTGCGCACGAGCGCCGTCGTGCGCACCTGCGAAAAATTGTCGAGTACCGCGATGCGGGTGGACAACACCTCGGCGATAAGGTCGCATGCGGCGCGCATGGCGTAGGCGAGGCGCTTCGGCGTGTAGTGGTGGCAGGCGATGAGGCCCCACAGCTTCCCCTCCCGCACCAGCGAGACCACGAGCGTTGCGGTGACCCCCATGTTCCGCAGATACTGGAGGTGCAACGGGGACATGCTGCGCAGCCAGCACATCGACATGTCCAGTTCTTCGCCGGTAGGCGGGAACAGGCGCGGAACCAGCGGCACCGGCTCGTAGTTCACGTCCACCAATACGCGCACCCGGTTGCGAAGGTAGAGTTCGCGCGCGCGCTGCGGAATGTCCGATTCGGGATAGTGCAGGCCGAGGTACGGCTCCAGGCGCGCTTCCTTCGCCTCGGCCATGACTTCGCCGTGGCCGTCCGGGTCGAAGCGGTAGAACATCACGCGGTCGTAGCCGCACAGGTCGCGGTAGATCGCCACCGCCTCACTGGCGAGCGCGTCGAGCGATGGCGCGGTCGACAGGCGCGCCACTGCGCCAGGCAGCCGATGGGGCAGGTTGCGCGCGAGGGCCGCTGCTTCGACGAGGTCGACCGGCTCGAGTTCGAGCAGCACGGCATCGGCCTCGTTGCGGTGAATCATCGCTTCGAACCCGCGACGCACGCCGTCCCGTTCGGTGTAGCCCCGAAACGGCCGCGGCGCAGCGCGCACGCCCGCGAGCACCCGGGTCCAGACCTGCGCGGACAGGTCGCCCCCCAGAACCTCGATCGATTTGCCCACGAGGTCGGCCCCGGCGATGCCCAGCAGCCCCATCGTGTTGGAGCTTGCCTGCAATACCACGGGCGAGGCTCGATCGAGTACCAGCATCGCCCCGTGCGGCTGGATCGAACCAGGATGCTGAATCAGCTCCCGGTCGCAGTTGGAAAGGTCGGCCTCGCCGAAGCGCGGCGAATCGTGGGGACTTTGCATTCGCGGGGCTTTGATTGAGCGATTGTGGATTGAGGTACGGGCGCAGCGCACCAAAATGCAGCCAAGTATCTTTCTGCCGGCGTACGCCAATGTCAAGTCGTCGTTGACCCGTTCAGGCGCGCACCTTGAATTATTGCAGTGCAGTATGGACGATGTGTCAATTTGTTGTTTGTCAAGAATACATGACACTCCTATACTGGGCCAGCCATGGATGTCGCCATCGCCCCTCGCGCCGCACATTCGACCCCCACGCGGCGGCCGCATGCGGTGGTGATCGGCAGCGGCTTCGGCGGGCTCGCCGCGGCGGTGCGACTCGGGGCCCGCGGCTACCGGGTGAGCGTTCTCGAACAGCTCGACGCGCCGGGCGGCCGCGCCTATGTCTACCGCCAGGACGGTTTTACCTTCGACGCGGGGCCGACGATCGTCACCGCGCCGTTTCTGTTCGAGGAGTTGTGGGCGCTGTGCGGCCGCAGGCTTGCCGACGACGTGGAACTGCGCGCGATTTCCCCGTTCTACCGCATCCGCTTCGACGACGGGACGACGTTCAACTACACGGGCGATGCGGCGGCGATGCGGGCGGAGGTCGCGCGCTTCGCGCCAGGCGACCTCGACGGCTACGAAGCATTCATGCGCGCGAGCGAGGCGACCTACAAGGTCGGTTTTGAGCAGCTGGGCCACGCGCACTTCGGCTCCTGGACGACGATGGCGCGTGTGGTGCCGGATCTCGTCCGGCTCGAGAGCTACCGCACCGTCTACGGGCTCGTCGCCAAGTACGTGCGTGACCCGCGACTGCGCGTCGTGTTGAGCTTCCACCCGTTGCTGGTGGGGGGCAATCCGTTTGCAACCACGTCGGTCTATAGCCTCATCGCGTTCCTCGAGCGGCGATGGGGCGTGCATTTCGCGATGGGCGGAACCGGCCGGCTGGTGCAGGGACTTGTGAAGCTGATCGAAGGGCAGGGCGGCACCGTGCGCTGCGGCACGGCGGTCACGGCGATCACGCTGCGCGGTCGTACCGCGACGGGCGTGCGCCTCGCCGATGGACAGACCATCGCTGCCGACGTGGTGGTGTCGAATGCCGATTCGGCATGGACGTACCGCAACCTGCTGCCGGCGCACGTGCGCAAGCGCTGGACTGATCGGCGCCTGGATCGTGCACGCTATTCGATGAGTCTGTTCGTCTGGTACTTCGGCACGCGGCGCCAGTATCCGGACGTGGCGCACCACACGATCCTGCTCGGGCCGCGCTACCGCGAATTGCTCGCCGACATCTTCGAGCGCAAGGTCCTCGCCGACGATTTCAGCCTCTATCTGCATCGGCCCACCGCGACCGATCCGTCGCTCGCGCCGGCCGGATGCGACACCTTCTACGTGCTGTCACCGGTGCCGCATCTGGATAGCGGAACCGACTGGGCGACCAGGGCCGAGCCCTACCGCCGCGCGCTGGAAGCACACCTGTCCGCGACGCTGCTGCCTGACCTTGCCGCGCAGATCGTGACGTCGCGGCTGCTGACGCCGCAGGATTTCCAGGATCGCCTGTCGTCGTTTCGCGGCGCGGCGTTCGGACTGGAGCCGGTGTTGTCGCAAAGCGCGTGGTTCCGGCCGCATAACCGAAGCGAAGACGTCGACGCTTTGTATCTCGTCGGTGCCGGTACGCATCCGGGTGCCGGACTGCCCGGCGTGCTGTCGTCGGCGCGTGTGCTCGACTCCATAGTCCCCGATGCGCGTGTCCATGCCTGAAAGCTCAAGCACTGCTGAAGTGCGCGCCTGCCGCGCACTGCTGCGCGATGGTTCGCGCACCTTCCATGCGGCCTCGTACCTGTTGCCGCGCCGGGTGCGCGAACCGGCGAGCGCACTGTATGCGTTTTGCCGGTTGGCCGACGATGCCGTCGATGGCGCTGCCGCCGACGCGGAGGCGCTGCGACGTCTTCGCGCGCGGCTCGACGCCATCTATGCGGGCCGCCCCGAGCCGGTGGCGGCGGACTGCGCCTTCGCCCGCGTCGTCGAAGAGTTCGCGATTCCGCGCGCGCTGCCGGACGCGTTGCTCGAGGGTTTCGAGTGGGATCTGGCCGGGCGCGGCTACGACGACCTGGAAGCGTTGCACGATTATGCCGCCCGCGTCGCCGGGACCGTCGGGGCGATGATGGCGTTGGTAATGGGGGTGCGCGATCCGGCAGCCCTTGCGCGGGCGTGCGATCTCGGCGTGGCCATGCAGCTGTCCAACATCGCGCGCGATGTGGGCGAGGATGCCTGCGCCGGGCGACTCTATCTGCCCCGGCAATGGCTGCGCGACGCGGGCGTGGATCCCGATACGTGGACGCTGTGTCCCGAGACCATTCCGGCCGTGACACAAGTGGTGGGACGGTTGCTGCAGAACGCCGAATGGCTCTATGCGCGTGCCGGCGGCGGTATCGCGCGCCTGCCGCGCGCCTGCCGCCCCGGAATCAATGCGGCGCGGACGCTTTACGCGGAGATCGGTCGCGAGGTCGGGCGACGCGGAACGTCGGCTGTGCGACTGCGCACCGTGGTCTCGCCGTCGCGCAAAGTGTGGCTGTTGCTGCGCGCGTATGTCAGCGCGATCACGTTGCAGCCGCAGCCGGTGACGCCGTCGTTGCGCGCAACGCGCTTCCTGGTCGAGGCTGTGGCCACGCATCCAGCACCGGTCGGCGTGCAGGAAACGCCCGCATGGTGGAACCTGGCCGACCGGCTCGTCGCGGCACTGGCCCTGTTCGAAACTTTGGAACGGCGGGAAAGCGCGCGCCACGCGCAGCAGGCGACGCCGCGTTGAGTGGCGAGCTGCTCGGCCTGGTGGAATTGCTGCTGGTGCTGGGTATCGTCCTTGCCCTCGCCGTGTGGCAGCTGGTTTCGGTGCGACGCGCGCAGAGGGAATCGAAAGACGAGCCGGTCGACTAGGGCGGTCGCGTCCGGCCTGGCGCATTGGCATTAAGTATCCGGCGATCGTCGTCGCGCGGTGTTCGACGCGGCCGGATCGCGGCGCGGCGGAAATATCGGCGCGTCCTTGCTTCTATCCGCGCCGCATCCTGAAGGGCAGCAGCATGCGTACCCACGCCTGCCTGAAGCGATCGAGCGAGAGACTTTCGTGCATCGCCGTGACGGGCACGCCGTACACGCGCGACGCGATGATCGAGCGCGCATAGAAGGGCGCGTCGAGCAGCGTTTCCACCACCCGCGCGTCGCCCCGGGCATCGGCGCGAGTCGCGCGAGCCACGCCCCAGCGCGAACGCGGCAACGCTGCTTCCGGCAGTGTGGCGAGCGAGGTCGTCGCGCCGTCCGCCGCACAGTGCAGGCTGAAGATGCGCCGGCTGCCGTTGCGCGGCTGGACGTCGTAATGGATGGCAGTCCCGGTGCGCATGTCCGCGCGTGACCAGTGCCAGCCGGCAAAGGCGCCCTCCAGCGGGGCATCGCCATGGTTGCGATCCCAATACGCGTTGCCGCTCCAGTGGAGTGCCGGGTCGCTGAGTCGCACTTCGATGCGCGCCCGCGGTGCCAGCGGTTGCCAGCGATGCACGCCGCCGGCATCGAGCGCGACCACGTGCTCGGTCAGCGCGCCCGGGTGCAGTGTCACGGTGCCGCGGATGCGCGCGGGGCACGGAGCGCCGATTTCGTCGAGGAAGATCGTCAGCGCGTCGCCGTTCCACGCCAGGCGGCTTCGGCCCAGCGAGAATGTCGCGGCGTCGCGATGCAGTGCGGGCTTGCGCCGCTCGGTCATCGACCACCGCCGGGCCGGTCCGTAGAGCGCGACGTTGATGGCGCAATGGTCCTCGGGATCGGCGGCGCCACGGGCGCGAGCGCGGGCGTAGTGCGGTGAGAACACGCTGCCGACGAACGCGATGATCGTCAACCCGTAACGCCTGTCGTCGCCGATGGCGTCGATGTACCACCAGGCGTAGCCGTTGCGAACTACCTGGTGCGCGAAGTCAGGTCCGCCAGCACGCTCTGCGCCGCCTGCCTCCCCGATAGTGCCGCCATCGGCACGCCCGGGCCTGGATCGGTGCTGCCCCCCGCGAGGTACAGGCGCGGAATGCGGCTTCGCGCACCCGGCCGCGCGAACGAAGCCCGCCAGCCGTGCGTCGCCCGCCCGTAAGAACCTGCCGTTCCGGAAACAGCCGCGCGAACTCCGTTGGTGTCGTCACCACGGTGTTCGCCGTCGTG
>CAVWPC010000008.1:0-216035 GCA_963756765.1 uncultured beta proteobacterium
GACGACCGGTTCGTCGATGCGCGGATACTCGCGCACGGCGAGGCGCTGGTACGAGATGAGACCCACCAGCAGGATCACCAGCGACAGCACGGTGGCGAATACCGGCCGCTTGATGCAGATCTCGGGCAGGGTCATCGAAGCCTCGGAGGGATGCCGGCGTTCTTAGGACTTCGGCGCGCGCGCCGGCGCGGCATTGGCCGGCGTCACCAGGCCCGACGTCGCGGGAGCTGACGGCGGCGCGCTGGCCTCGCCCGCGGCGGCTTTGGCAGGGCTGCCGCTGCCCGCGATGCGCACACTCACGCCGTCGCGCAACTTGAGCTGCCCGGCGGTGACGATCACATCGTCCGACGTTACACCGCTGACGATCTCGACCTTGCCGTCGCGACGCTGGCCGGTCGCCACTTTCACGCGCGCCACCTTCCCGTCGTTGATCTTGAACACATACTGGTCGGCCCCTTGCGGCACCAGGGATTCTTCCGGCACGACCAGCGCATCGCGATCGGCACGCGTGATGAGCTTCACGCGCGCGAACATGCCCGGGCGCAACGTGGTGTCCTGGTTGCGCACCTGGGCGCGGATCACGATCGCCCGGCCCGCCGCATCGATCAGCGGGTTCATCGCCACCACTTTACCGTCGTAGGACTTGCCAGGCAGTGCGTCGAGTGTCACTTCCAAAAGCTGGCCTACCTTCACCTGGCGCAGGTAGGTTTCCGGGACCCGGAAATCCACCTTCAGCGGATCGATCGACTCGAGATTGACGAGGTCCGCTCCTTCCTTCACGTAGTCGCCCACGGACACCGAACGCAGTCCGATCACGCCGGAGAAAGGCGCGCGGATGTCGGTCTTCGCGAGCTTCGCCTGGGCGAGCTGGAGCGAGGCTTCGGCAACTTTCAGGTTGTTCTCGGCTTCGTCCTTGGCCTGGCCCGAGATGAAATTGCGTTGTGCCAAGTCGACGGCGCGGTCGAACTTGGCCTTGGCGAGTGTCAGGTTTGCCTTCGCCTGCTGGAATTCAGCCTCCGGGATCGCGGGATCGAGCTTTACCAGCGGCGCGCCTTTGGCAACACGCTGTCCTTCCTGGAACGTGATCGCGCTGATGCGTCCCGCGCTTTCCGGGCGCAAGGTGATCGACTCGTCGGAGCGCAGGCTGCCGACCGCGGCAATCGTCTGCGGCAGCTGCGCCGTCTGCACCTTGGTGGCCTCCACGACCACCGCGCCGCCCTCCGCGCCGCTGCCGCCACCCTTGGCCGCCTTCGCCGGTGCCGTGCCCTTCCCGGCCACGCCGGCGTCCGGCATCTTTTGGGTACCCATCCAGTACCCGCCGCCCGCCGCTGCCACGCCGACCAGGACCACCAACGTACCGACGACTGCCTTGTTCATCGCAACCTGTCAAAAGGACGCATCCACACCCCGGTTGGGCAACGCGCGTCTAAAAAGTGAACTTGCCACTGCCGGCCCCGCCGTGGGGACTCTCCGGACAAACGGTCATTATGCGCGCGCCGACGAGGCCCCGCCAGTGACCGGGACCCCGAAGGGAATGCCGCTGATAGAATTGATCCGACGCCCTGACGAATCGAGGAGTTCCCCCGTGCCCAGAATGTTGCAGATTGTTGCAGTTATGCGTCGCGCACCGCTGGCTTTGCTGACCGGTGTCATGGCCGTGGCGATGCTCGCCTTGGCGCTTCCGGCCGCCGCCCAGGACTATCCGACCAAGACCGTGCGCATGGTCGTGCCGTTTCCGCCCGGCGGCCCGTTGGACACCACCGGCCGGCTCATCGCCCAGCACCTGTCCGAAATGTGGGGCCAGTCGGTGGTCGTCGAGAACAAGCCCGGGGCCGGCGGCAACATCGGTGCCGACTTCGTCGCCAAGTCCGCACCGGATGGATACACGATCCTGATGGGGGCGCTGTCGACGCACGCGGTCAATCCGAGCCTGTACAGCAAGATGCCCTACGACGCCGCGAAGGACTTCGCGCCGATCACGCTCATCGCCATCACGCCGAACGTGCTGGTCGTCAATGCATCGTCGCCGGTCAACAACGTGAAGGAATTCATCGCCTATACCAAGGCCAACCCGGGCAAGCTGTCCTTCGGTTCAGGCAGCAACGGCAGCGCCGGCCACCTGGCGGGCGAACTCTACAAGGTCGACACCGGCACGGACGCGGTCCACATTCCGTTCAAGGGCGGGGCACCCGCCACGCAGGCGTTGCTCGCCGGCGATACGCAGTTCATGTTCGACAACCTTGCCAACGCCATGGCGCAGGTCAAGGCCGGCAAGTTCAAGGCACTGGCGGTCACCACCGCGCAGCGCTCGCCGCTGGCGCCCGACCTGCCCACGCTCGCGGAAGCCGGACTGCCGGGGTTCGACATTACGACGTGGTACGGCTTCTTCGCGCCGGCAGGCACACCGCCGGCGATCGTCAACAAATGGAGCACCGACGTGGCCAAGGTCCTGAATGCGCCCGATGTGCGGGCCAAGCTCATCGCTGGCGGTGCCGAGCCGTCACCGAACACACCGGCCCAGTTCCAGCAGATGATCAGCAGCGAACTGGCGAAGTACGCCCGGATCATCAAGGCATCCGGCGCCAAGGTCGATTAGGGATTCGGCGGCCGCCGATCGCTGCCGCAAGGGTTGCGGCAGCGCGATGCAGGATGGCCGCGGCACCGCGCGGTCCCGACGCTTTATTCGCGGATCCGCCAAACCGCCACGGCGAGCAGCGCCCACCCGGCAAGAAAGGCGACGCCGCCTAGCGGCGTGATCGCGCCCAGGCCGCGAATGCCCGTCAGGGTCAGCGCGTACAGGCTCCCGCAGAACAGCACGATGCCGGCGGTGAACGCGCCGGCAGCCCAGCGCAGCATCCGGGTCCCGGGTCGCTGCAGCCCGAGGAGGCCGACGCCGAGGAGTGCCAGCGCGTGCCACGATTGGTACTGCACGGCCGTCTGCCACACGGCAAGTCTGTCGGCGCCGAGGCTGGCTCGCAGCGCGTGGGCGCCGAACGCGCCGAGCGCCACAGCGACGAACATCGCTGCCGCGCCCGCGAAGAGTGCGGTCCGCGCCTGCATTTCCCTTTAGAATTCCAGTTCGATTCTCAAGCGAGCAGGATACCAACATGCCCATCGAACGCGCCCACGTCGGCAAGCGCCTGTCCGAGATGGTCGTCCATACGCCGGGCCACGACCGGACGGTCTACCTGGCCGGCCAGGTGGCCGACGACCCCAAAGCCGACATGGCGACGCAAACCCGGCAGGTCCTTGCGGCGATCGACCGCCTGCTCGACGAGGCCGGCAGTGACAAGACACGGCTCCTGTCCGCCACGATCTTCCTGCCCGACATGGCCGACTTCCCGACGCTCAATGCAGTCTGGGAGGCCTGGGTCGTGCCCGGCCACACGCCCGCGCGGGCCACGGTCGAGGCGAAGCTCGCCAACCCGGCGCTGAAGGTCGAGATCCAGGTCATCGCCGCAGCGTCCGCGCCCGCCACGGCGGAACTCCCCTTGCCGCAGTTCAGCGACGTGGAGATTCCGGCCGCGATCTCGGCGCCCGCCGCCTGACGAGCCACGCCGCTCCATGAACAAGACCTCCGCCCAGGCCATCGTGGCTGCCACTGCACGGCGCGATGTCGCGCTGCCGACGACCGCCGCGACTGCGCCCGTCACGCGCGCCGATTTCGACACGCTGATGGTGCCCTGCTATGCGCCGGCCCCGTTCGTGCCGGTGCGCGGCGAAGGCTCGCGCGTGTGGGACCAGGATGGCCGGATGTACATCGACTTCGCGAGCGGAGTCGCGGTCACCGCGCTCGGTCATTGCCATCCGGCGCTGATCCGCGCGCTGACCGACCAGGCGTCCACGCTGTGGCACGTGTCGAACTGGCTGACCAACGAGCCGGCGCTGCGGCTCGCCAAACGGCTGGTGGAGCACACGTTCGCGGAACGCGTGTTCTTCTGCAACTCGGGCGCCGAGGCCAACGAAGCAGCGCTGAAGCTCGCCCGCCGCTACGCGCACGACCGCTACGGCGACAAGAAGATGCGCGTGGTCTCCACGCTCAACGCCTTTCACGGCCGTACGCTGTTCACGGTCACCGCGGGTGGGCAGGCGAAGTATGCGAGCGGCTTCGGTCCCAACCCGGCCGGCATCACGCACGTTCCGTACAACGACGTTGCGGCGCTCGAGCGCGAATTCGCCGAGCGCGGCAACGAGATCTGCGCGGTGATCCTCGAGCCGATGCAGGGCGAAGGCGGGATGACGCCCGGATCGCCCGAATTCCTGCACGCCGCGCGGCGCCTGGCCACCGCGCACAACGCGCTGCTGATTCTGGACGAGATCCAGAGCGGCATGGGCCGCACGGGAACACTCTTTTCATACATGCAGAAGGGCTTCGTCCCGGACATTCTCACTAGTGCCAAGGGCCTGGGTGGCGGCTTTCCGATCGGCGCGCTCCTCACGACTGACGCCATCGCGCAGGCATTCGGCGTCGGCGTGCACGGCACCACGTTCGGCGGCAACCCGCTCGCCTGCGCCGTCGCGGGCGCCGCATTCGACGTCATCAATACGACCGAGGTGCTGGACGGGGTCAAGGCAAGGCACGCCCTGTTCGTCGAGGGGTTGAAGGCCATCAACGCGCGCCGGCGGGTGTTCGCCGACATCCGCGGCGAAGGCGTGTGGCTCGGCTGCGAACTCGATGCACCGTGGAAAGGCAAGGCGATGGATGTCGTGCGCGCCGCGGGCGAGGCCGGGCTGATGGTGCTCATCGCCGGTCCCGATGTCGTGCGCCTCGCACCGTCGCTCGTCATCTCGCTCGACGAAATCCTCGAGGGCCTGGCGCGATTGGAAATCGCCCTGAATCGCGCGCTGGCCTCGTGATCGTGCGCGGCGCCGGCTGACGCGGCACGCTTCGCCCCGGCATGTTCTATATCCGCCCGATCGCGCGGGACGATTTGCCGTCGATCCTCGCGCTGTCGGAGCGCACCGGTACCGGCCTCACCACGCTGCCCGCCAATCGCGAGCGACTTGCGGCGCGCATAGAACGTTCGCTGGCTTCGTTCAGCGCCACCGCCGCCCGCGCCGATGCCTGCTACACATTCGTGCTGGTCGACGGCACCGCGTCTCCCGGGGGACCGCAGGCTTCGGACCGGGTGGTCGGGATCAGCGCGATCGAGGCGGCGGTCGGGCTCAAGGAACCCTGGTACAACTATCACGTCGGCACGCTGGTCCACGCGTCGCGCGCGCTCGACGTCTACACGGTGGCGCCCACGCTGTTTCTCGCCAACGATCACACCGGACACTCGGAACTGTGCTCGCTCTTTCTCGACCAGGCCTACCGGCACGGCAGGAACGGCGTCCTGCTTGCCAAGTGCCGACTGCTTTTCATTGCGGAGTTCGCCGAGCACTTTGCCGCCAAGATCATCGCCGAGCTGCGCGGCCGCCTCGATGAACATGGCCGCAGTCCGTTCTGGGAGGGCCTGGGGCGCCACTTCTTCGCAATGGAATACTCGGCCGCCGACTACCTGACCGGCATCGGGCAAAAAGCCTTCATCGCCGAACTGATGCCCAAGCATCCCGTCTATGTGAACCTGCTGACGAAGGATGCGCGCGACGCGATCGGTGCCGTGCACGCCGATACCGAGCCGGCGCGTGTATTGCTGGAGCAGGAAGGGTTCCGTTACGAAGGCTACGTCGACATCTTCGACGCCGGTCCGACGCTCGAGTGCTTCCGGGACAACATCCACGCCGTGCGCCAGTCGCAGGTCCTGCCGGTTGCCGTCGGCGAAGCGGATCCGGTGCCCGACAGCCTGTCGGACGACATCCAGTGGCTGGTGTGCAATCGCGCGTTCGCACATTTCCGGGCGATCGTCGTCCGCGCGCCACGGCGCGCCGATCGCCTGGCGCTGCCGCCGTTCGCCGCCCGCACGCTGGGCGTGGGTGAGGGCGAGTTGGTACGCGCGGTGCCGCTGTCGCCGCACGAGCGCTGATGGCGCGCCCGGTGGTTCCCTCCACGGTCCGCTCGTCGGCGCGCTCGGCAATTCCTGCGTGGACTCCTGCGTGGACTCCTGCGTGGACTCCTGCGTGGACTCCTGCGTGGACTCCTGCGTGGACTTATCCTGCGCGGGTCCCTGCGCGGGTCCGTGCGCGGGCTCCTTCGACCGCTCATGGCGTGCTCAGTTGAACACTCGTCCGACCGAATACAACTTCGACGGCATTCCCGGCCCGACGCACAACTATTCGGGACTCGCGCCGGACAATCTCGCGTCCGAGCGCAACATGCGGCGCGTGGCGAATCCCCGGCGTGCAGCGCTGCAGGGGCTGGCGAAAATACGCGCCTTCGCGCAACGCGGCATCCCGCAGGCGGTGCTGCCGCCGCACGAGCGGCCGGCCATGCAGCTCCTGCGCGCGCTAGGTTTCACCGGCAGCGATGCCACCGTGCTGGCCCGCGCCGCGCGCGAAGCGCCCGCCGCGCTCGCCGCATCGGCTTCCGCCGCCGCGATGTGGGTGGCCAACGCGGCCACCGTCAGCCCATCGGCAGACACCGCGGATGGCCGCGTGCATTTCACGCCGGCCAATCTCGTCGCCCACGCGCATCGCGCGCAGGAGGCAGCGGTCACTACGCGGATCCTGCGCAGCATCTTTGCCGACCCGGCGCGATTCCACGTGCACGATCCGTTGCCCGGTGCACCGCAGTTCGGCGACGAAGGCGCGGCCAACCATACCCGACTCACCGCCATCAGCGGCATCCACGCGCCGGCTGTCGAGTTCTTCGTGTTCGGACGTCGCGGCTTCGGGGGCGGTCCGGGCCCATCGCGCTTCGTGGCGCGCCAGACCCTCGAAGCTTCGCAGGCCGTCGCGCGCCGCCATGGACTGGATCCCGCCTTGACCGTCTTCGCGCAACAACATCCCGCCGCCATCGATGCGGGCGTGTTTCACAACGACGTGATCGCCGTCGGCCACGACAACGTACTCATCTGTCACGAACGCGCGTTTCTCGACCAGCACGCGGTGCTGGCGGAACTCGCCCGGAGGGTCGGTCCGCAGTTCGTGCCGATCGTCGTGCACGACACCGACGTGGGTCTCGTGGAAGCGGTGGCGACTTACCTATTCAACAGCCAGCTCGTGACCCGGGCGGACGGCGGCCTGCTGCTCGTGGCCCCGGCGGAGGTCGACGAGAACCCGCGCGTGGCCGCGTGGGTCGCGCAACTGGTGACCTCCGGCGGTCCCGTCGCCGAGGTCGCGACCTTCGACCTGCGCGAAAGCATGCGCAATGGCGGCGGACCAGCCTGCCTGCGCCTGCGCGTCGCGCTGACCGCCGCGGAACGCGCGGCCGTCACCGCCAACGTCTTTCTGGACGATGCACTCGCGGCTGATCTCGAAGCCTGGATTCACCGCCACTACCGAGATCGCCTCGCGCCCGCCGACCTTGGCGACCCGTCACTACTAGATGAGTCGCGTCGCGCGCTCGATGAACTGTCGGCGCTCCTGCGGCTGGGCAGCGTCTATCCGTTCCAGACCGCCTGAGCGGGCGCGGGTTTCAGGGGAGCTTCGCCGGTACCGAGAACGGCCGGTTGGCATCGACCACGAACATGACCAGTGCCAGCAGATCGCCATCGCCGCTGCTGGACACCTGCATCGCCACATCGGCGCCATGGCCGGTTTCGCTTTGCCCCGGTTTGACGCGCATCACCCCATGCGGCGAGCGAATACTCTGCTCGCCGGCCACCACGTAGAACGCTTCCGACCCCGGATGGGAATGCTGTGACGTGACGCTTCCCGGCGGCCCGCTCGCTTCGTTGATGCGGAGTAGGTACTCGGTGGCGCTGATTTTGGGTATTGGCCCCACCTCGGTCACCCGGGTGCCGCCCCCTGCGACGGGCATGCCCTTGCTTCCAAGCCGGAACAGCCACACCTTGCCGCCGGACTCGACGGCCAGTCCCGTCTCGCCGGCAGCCGCCTGCGCCTGGCTCAGCGCCGGAAAATTCTCGATGTGCCAGAACAATGGTTCGGCCGGCAACGCCGGCAACTTCTTCTGCGCGAGCGGCTTGATGACCAGGGCCGGCTGACTGGCCGCCGGCAGCGGCGCGAACCCGATTGCAGCGGCCAAAGCGATAACGGTGGCGCATAGTGATCGTTTCATAGAATGTCTCCTTGGGGTGACGACAGCCTGCAGACGCAGTAGATGCCGCCGGCGCTCGCAAGTCCCAAAGAAACGATGAAGCTTCGATGAGCAAACGGTAACGACGACGATGCAGCCGCATCAGGCCCCCACTGCTGCTCCACCGGACGGTGTACTGACCATCGGCGCCTGGCGCGTCGCGCCCGATCTGAATCAAATTGCGCGCGGGACCGACGTCGTCCACCTCGAACCCAAGGCGATGGCGGTGCTGGTCCACCTCGCCCATCGGCCGGGCGTCGTAGCGAGCCGCGACGAATTGCTTGCCGCGGCCTGGCCCGGGGTCATCGTCGGCGACAACGCGCTGACGCAGGTCATCATCAAGCTGCGCAAGGCGCTCGGCGACACCGCCCGCGAGCCCGCCTACATCCAGGCAATCGCCAAAAAGGGATACCGACTGATCGCGCCGGTTCAAGCAGCGGTGCACTCGGCTGCGTCGGCGCCTGTGCCCGCCGCGACGCCAACCGCCGCGCCATCGACCGCGCCTGACCGACGCGCCACGCCACCGACCACCGCGCCCGTTCCACCCGCCACGCCGGCGCCCCGCCGCACACGCTGGACAGCCGCAGCCGTCGCGGTCGCCATCCTGCTCGGTGCGCTGGTCTGGCTCGCGCAAAGGGATGGACGCCCCATCACGAACGGATCCGCGATGCGTGTCGCCGACGTCGCAGCGACCCCGACGCCGACGCTAACCATCGAGGCGTTCCAGGCCGTCAGCCCGGAACCGCAGCAGACCTTCATCGCGCGTGCAATCACCGCCGACCTGGTGACCGACCTCTCCAAAGTGACCGGCCTTTCGGTGGTGGGCGGAACCAGACCTGGCGAAGCGCCATCGAGTGCCGGCAGGACGCCAGCGCGCTATACATTGTCGGGCACGGTCCAGCAGGACGGCGGGCGGCTGCGCCTCAACGTTTCCCTCGCCGACGTGCTGGCCGGCCGGCAGCTCTGGTCGGAGCGCTTCGATCGCGATTTCAAGGATATCTTCGAGGTGCAGGACGACCTGGTTCGGCGCATTCTCGACGTGCTTCCGGTCAAGGTGAGCGAGGCCGAGACGATGCGACTTGCGCAGCGGTATACGCGTAATCCGGAAGCCTACGAATTTTTCCTGCGCGGTCAGGCGGCGCTGCTGGTGCGTCGGCGGGCGCAGATCGAAGCTGCGCGGCAGCTCTACTGGCAAGCGATCGGTGTGGATCCGGCGTTCTCCCGAGCGTACGCGGGACTGGCGTTGACGTACGCGCTGGAGTACCAGCAGGGCTGGTCCGCCGACGCGCAAGCGACGCTGAATCGGGCCTTCGAGTTGGCGCAAACGGCGGTACAGATGAGTCCCGAGATGCCCGAAGCGTCCTGGGTCGTCGCCTTCGTGCATACGCAGCGCCGGCAACACGACGAAGCGCTACGCAATCTCGACGACGCGTTGCGCCTCAACCCTTCGTTTGCCGATGCCTACGCGCTCAAAGGCGGCATCCTGACTTACGTCGGGCGGCCCGCGGAAGGCGTCGCGCTGTTGCGAACGGCGTTACGGCACAAACCCGATGCGGGCTCGCTGTATTTTCTCCTGCTGGGGCGCGCGTATTACTTTCTCGGCGACACCGAGCAAGCCAAGGTCAATCTCGACCAGGCGCTGACGCGCAACGCGGAAGACCTCGAGGCACGGATTTATCTCGCGGCCGTACACGCACTCGCCGGGGAACCGGAGGCGGCGCACTGGCAGGCCAACGAGGTGCGCGCCCTCGAACCCAACTTCGACGCGCAAGCGTGGCTCGCGACTTACCCGATGACGGACACTCGCCAGAAAGAGCGCCTGATCGCATCGCTGCGGGGCGCGGGCTTGTGGCGCTCCGGCCGGCGCGCGGGCGATCTGCCGGCGACTACTTGCGTGCCTTCTGCCTCGCGAGGTCGATGTCGAGGTAGCGCCATGCCTGCTGCCGGAACGCGCTCTTCTTGAATCCTTGCACCCACGGCTGGGCGATGGTGTTCTCGATCCGGTAGACACCACCGCCGATGGGCGTGTAGGCGGCGACGATCTGCGTCATCTGTGCGTAGATCCTGTCGCGCTCGGCATCGCTCTTGACCCGGCGGCTCTGCAGGAACAGCGCGTCGTACTCGGCGTTCTTGAAGCGGCTGAGGTTGGTCTGCCCGGCGCTGGGACCATAGTTCAATTCCATGTACGACTCGGCGGTGCTGGAGGTCCAGCCCAGCATCCACATCTGCAATTGGCCCGCCCGCGACATCTTGAGCAGATCGGGCCACTTCTGGCGCAGGAAGTCGATGCGCACACCGATCGCGCGCATGTTCTTCTGCCACAGCTCGTCGCGGATGCGATTCTCGCCGGTGGGTGCCGAGCCCATGACGATCGCCAGCGGCTTGCCATCGGGCAATTCGCGGAAACCATCGCCGTCGCGGTCCTTGTAGCCGAACTTGTCGAGCAGCGCCCGCGCCAGCGCCGGATCGTACGGCGTGCTCGACTTGAGTCCCGCCACATGGCCGGGGATCTCCGGCGGAATCGGCTGCGTCGCTGGCGTGCCCTGCCCTTGCAAGCCGACCTGGATCATCTCCCCCACGTTGTAGCCCATCAGCATCGCCCGGCGCAGCGCGACCTTCTCCGGCGTATAGCCACCGACCACCGGATCGTCCATGTTGAAGTAGGCGAAGAACGCAAGTCCGGCCTCGGGATTGCGCTGCAGCGTCACGCCCTTCTCGGCATACGACGGCAGCAGTCGATTGCGCTCGTCCATGACGCGCGACACGAGGTCGCGCGGCACTTCGATCATGTCGAGTTCGGCGCCAGTGAATGCGAGGAGACGCGGGTTCGACTCCTCGATCACCGACACCTCGATGCGCCCGATCTGCGGCAGGCGTTTGCCTTTCATCGCGTTGTACGCGGCACGCGCATCGGCGTCGGCGTCCGGAGGCAATGCCGGGAAGCGCTCTTCGCGGTAGTTGGGATTGGCGTCCAGCGTGATGCGTTGCCCGCGCCGCCACTCGGCAAGCTTGTAGGCGCCGGTCCCCACCGGATTGGCCATCGCCCAGCCGTTGGCATCCGCATATTTCTCGATGACCTCGCGCGCAACGGCCGACAGTTGTGTCGCCGTCAGATAGGGCAGGAACGTGAAGCCAGGTTCGATGAACTTGATCTGCAGCGTGTAGCGATCGAGCGCCCGCAGGCCCTCGATCTCGGCGTCATAGTCGAACTTCCCGTCTTTGGCGGCGGCCGCATCGAGTCCCACGAACTTCCCGCGCACGATGAAAATGTTCGGCGAGCGCACTTTGGGGTCGACCAGCCGCTTCCATGCGTAGACATAGTCGTGTGCGGTCAGCTCGCGCTTCACACCCTTGAACACCGGGTCGTCGGCGAAGTAGATGCCCTTCTTCACCTTGATCTTCCAGGTGAGACCGTCGGCGGAGATCTCCGGCATGCCGTCCGCCGTACGGGGGACGATGCGCTGCGGACGCGGCAGGTAGTCGTAGTCGTACAGCGGCTCGAAGATCGCCGAATTGATCGTGTTCGAGTACAGGTCCTGGGCCGCCTGCGGATCGAAGCCGGTCTCGGCGATGATGATCGTCGTACGCAGCGTCTTGGCGGGATCGGCCCAGGTGGCTGGCGCCTGCGCCATCGCCGTGCCTGTCCAGCAGGTGACGAGCGCGACAAGCACGATTCGTGCGGTGTTCATTCGACGGTCTTTCGCGGAGTCTTGAGATCGATATCGAGGTACTGCCATGGATGCTGGTTGAACGGGTTGTATTTCAACCCGACCACCCACGGATAGACGATGACGTTTTCGATCCGGTAGGCGTTGATCTTCCAGGGCGCGTACGCGGCAACGATCTGCGACATCTCGCGCACGAGCGCCGTGCGCTCGGTACCTTCGGGGAGGCGTTTTGACGCATCGTAACGACGATCGAATTCGTCGAGCTTGAAGCGGCAAAGATTGGCGAGTCCGGCGTTGGGCCCGTACAGCATGCCGAGAAAGCTGTAGCCCTCGGTATTGGTCGAAGTGTTGGCGAGCTGCCACATCTGCAGCTTGCCCCCTCGCGCCATCTTGAGCAGGTCCGGCCACTTCTGGGTGACGAACTCGATCCGGATGCTGATCGACTTCATGTTGCGTTGCCATAGCTCGTCGTACTGCCGTTCGAGCGCCGAAGGCGAAGTTCCCTTCTTCAGTACCAGCGGCTTGCCGTCTGGCAGGTCGCGCCAGCCGTCGTTGTCGCGGTCCACATAGCCGAACTTGTCGAGCAGCGCGCGGGCGCCTGTCGGGTCGAACTGCGTGCTGGTGCTGAATTCCGGGTCGTAGCCGGACAACCCCCGGCGGGACGATCTGCGTGGCCGGCAGGCCCTGCCCCTGGCGCAGCAGGCGGATTTCCTCGTCGACGTTGTAGGCCATGCTCACTGCACGGCGCAACGCGATCTTGTCGTTGGTATAGCCGCCGACCACCGGGTCTTCCATGTTGAAAAACGTGTAGGTGATGGACGGCTGCACGCCGCGCTCGAGCTGCACGCCCGCCTTCGCGAAGCGCGGTTTCAGCTTGTTGTCCGGCGTCATCACGTTCGGCACGAGGTCAGTCGGGAGCTCGAGATAGTCGAGCTCACCTTTCTCGAAGGCGAGCACACGCGGATTGGATTCATCGAGCACGACGAGTTCGACGCGGCCGATCAGCGGCAGCGTCTTGCCGCGCAACCTCGCATTGATCGCGCGGTCGGCGGGGTCGTCGCTTTCTTCGAACGGGATGCCACGGAAACCCGGGTTCGCCTCGACGACGATGCGCTGCCCGCGACGCCATTCCTTCAGGCGATAGGGTCCGGTACCCACGGGATTGGCCATCACCCAGCCACTCGCGTCACCGTAGGCCTCGACCACCTCGCGCGCCACGGCGGCAGTGCGCGACGGAGGTCAGGTCGTCCAGCAGGTCCCACACCGGGTAGTTGAGGGTGAGGCGCAGCGTGTAGCGGTCGATGACCTGCAAGCCTTCGACCGGCAGGTCGTAATCGAGCCGTCCACGCGCTTTCGCGTTGGCCAGCACCTTGTCCATGCCGACGAACTTGCCATCGAACACATCCAGGTGCGGCGAGCGCATCCGCGGGTCGAGCGTACGCTTCCACGCGTACGCATAGTCGGCCGCGGTGAGCTCCCGACGCTTGCCTTTGAACGCCGGATCGTCGGCGAAATAGATGCCGGGCCGGACCTTGATGGTCCAGTGGATCCCGTCCTTCGAGGCGGGCACCGCCGCGGCGGTATTGGGCACGATGCGATGCGGCCGCGCCAGGTAGTCGTAGCGAAACAGCGGTTCGAAGATCGCGCGGATCACGTAGCCGGAATAGAGGTCGGACGCCGCCTGCGGATCGAAGCCCGTCTCGGCCGCGCGCAGCGACACGCGCAATACCTTGTGTGGATCCGCCTGTGCAGCGAGACCGCTGGCAAACAGAGCACTTGCCGCCACCAGCAGCAGGCGGAGGATCGCTCGTCCGAAATCCATCACTCCACGGCCTTGCGCGGCAGTCTTGGTGTCGATGTCCAGATAAGGCCAGGGATGCAAGTTGAACACGTTGAGCTTGTAGCCCTCCACCTTCGGATACAGAAGGATGTTCTCGTAGCGATACGCATTGATTTTCCACGGCGCGTAGGCCGCCACGATTTGCGACATCTCGCGGACGAGCTTCGCACGTTCCGGACCAT
This sequence comes from uncultured beta proteobacterium, assembly GCA_963756765.1. Classification (GTDB taxonomy): domain Bacteria; phylum Pseudomonadota; class Gammaproteobacteria; order Burkholderiales; family Casimicrobiaceae; genus VBCG01. The sequence goes on from CAVWPC010000008.1 coordinate 13,828, forward strand.
CCGGCAGCGTGCGCGATTGGTCATACAAGCGGTCGAAGTCTGGCTGTTTGAAGCGTGACAGGTTGGCGAGGCCCGCATTGCCGCCGTAGAGCAGGCCGAGGAAACCATACCCGCTGGTGGTGCCGGCACGATTGCCGAGCTGCCACATCTGCAACTGGCCGCCGCGTGCCATCTTCAGGAGATCGGGCCATTTCTGCGTCACGAATTCGATCCGGATGCCGATCGCCGTCATGCTGCGTTTCCACAGTTCGTCGTACTGTCTCTCGAGCGCGCTCGGGTGGGTGCCCTTGAGCAACACCAGCGGTTTTCCGTCAGGCAGCTCGCGCCAACCGTCCTTGTCGCGGTCGATGTAGCCGAATTTGTCGAGCAGCGCCCGGGCGGTGGCAGGATCGTACTTGGTATTGCCGACGAATTGCGGGTCGTGTCCCGATACGCCAGGGGGCACAACCTGGGATGCCCAGATGGCCTGGCGCTGGCGAATGATCCGGACCTCCTCTTCGACGTTATAACCCATGCCGATCGCGCGGCGCAGGGCGATTTTTTCGTTGGTATAACCGCCGACCACCGGGTCTTCCATGTTGAACCACGAATAGGTGATCGCCGGAAGGACACCCCGTTGCTGGGTCACACCCGCCTTCGTGAAGCGCGCCTTCAGTCGGTCGTCCGGGCCGAGTACGTTGGCGACGAGATCGACGGGCACTTCGATGTAGTCGAGCTCGCCGCGCTCGAACGCCTGCAGGCGCGGATTGGCCTCCTCGATCACCGCGATCTCGATGCGCCCGATCAACGGCAGGTGACGGCCCTTCATCTTGGCCACCAGGGGACGATCCGCGGGATCGTCGCTTTCCGGGTAGACCATGTCGCGAAACGTCGGACTGGCTTCGAGAACGATCCGTTGCCCTCGCCGCCACTCCTTGAGTCGATAAGGTCCCGTGCCCACCGGGTTCGCCATGATGCGGCCACTCGTATCGCCGTACGCTTCGACCACATCGCGCGCAACCGCGGAGCTGCTGCCGCCGGCAAGATCGTGCACGAGATCGAAATACGGATAGTTGAGCTTCAGCCGCAGCGTGTATCGGTCGATGAGCTGCATGCCCTCAACCGGCGCGTCGTAGTCGAATTTCCCGGTGTCCTTTGCCTTCGCCAACAGCGCGTCCATGCCGACGATCTTGCCGTCGAAAAGCTCGAGCCATGGGGAGTGCACTTTCGGGTCCAGCGTGCGCTTCCACGAATACAGGTAGTCGGCGGCCGTTAGCTCGCGACGCTGGCCCTTGAAAGCCGGATCGTCGGCGAAGTAGGTGCCGGGCCTGACCTTGATCGTCCACGTCCTGCCGTCCGCGGAAACCTCGGGCAACGCCGCGGCGGTGTTGGGCTCGATGCGATGCGGCCGCGCCAGATAGTTGTACCGGTACAGCGGATCGAAGACCACCCGGTTCACGTAGTTCGAATAAACGTCCGAACTCGCCTGGGGATCGAAGCCGGTCTCGGCGACCAGGAAGGCGACCTTGAGCACCTTGGCTGGGTCGGGTTGCGCCGCGACGCGACTTGCACCGCCGGCAAGCAAGGATGCCGCCGCGAGCGCGGCCAGCCATCGCCAACGACGCATCACAACAGCGCTTCGATGTCGCCGGCGATCGACTCTGGCGTATCGTTGGGGGCGTAGCGCTTGATCACCTTGCCCTGGCGATCGACCAGGAACTTGGTGAAGTTCCACTTGATCGCCTCGCTGCCGAGGAGCCCGGGCTTCTCCGCCTTCAGGTACTTGTACAGCGGCGCGGCCCCGGCCCCGTTCACCTCCACCTTGGCGAACATCGGAAACGTCACGCCGTAGTTCAATTCGCAGAATTGCGCGATTTCCTCCTCCGGGCCCGGCTCCTGCGAGCCGAACTGGTTGCACGGAAAGCCCAGCACCTCGAAGCCCTTGCCGTGCAGTTTCTGGTGCAGCGCTTCGAGACCCTTGTACTGCGGCGTAAAGCCGCACTTGCTCGCGGTGTTCACGACCAGCAGCACCTGGTCTCTTGAAAGTGCCGAGATTGACCGTCTTGCCGTGGATGTCTTGTACCGAAAAATCGTAGATGGATGCCATTTGGTCGGCTCCTGTGTTTTCTTGAAAGATGGGCGGCTGGGCGCGAAACCGCACGATTATCCCCCGCCACCCGCGCGAATCTTCTAGGACAGCGCGCCGAATCCGCCGCCTCCCGGCGTTTCAATCACGAACACGTCGCCGGCGTCCATTTCGACCTTGCAGGTCGCGCCGAATTCCTCACGCGCGCCATCGGTGCGTTCGACCCAGTTGCGGCCCGGCGCGCCGGGCCGTCCGCCGTCCACCCCGAACGGGGCCACGCGCCGGTGATTGGCCAGCATCACCGCGGTCATCGGCTGCAGGAAGCGCACGCGGCGCCGCGAACCGTTGCCGCCACGGTACTTCCCGTCGCCACCGCTGTCGGCCCTGATCGCGAATGACTCGAGGCGCACGGGAAAGCGCCATTCGAGTACTTCGGGATCGGTGAGGCGCGAATTGGTCATGTGGGTCTGTACCACGCTCGCCCCATCGAAGCCGGGGCCGGCGCCCGCACCGCCGGCGATCGTCTCGTAGTATTGGTACGTGTCGTTGCCGAACGTGAAGTTGTTCATCGTGCCCTGCGAGGCGGCCAGGACGCCCAGTGCGCCGTAAAGCGTGTCGGTGATCGTCTGCGAAGTCTCGACGTTGCCGGCCACGACCGCCGCCGGGAAGCGGGGACTCAGCATCGACCCCGGCGGGATCACGATCTTCAGCGGCTTCAGGCAGCCCGCGTTCATCGGGATCTCGTCGTCGACCAGCGTGCGGAAGACATAGAGCACAGCTGCCTTGCACACCGCGGAGGGCGCATTGAAGTTGGTCGGCTGCTGCGCGCTGCTGCCGGTGAAGTCGATCGTCGCCTCGCGCGCGGCATGATCGATCGAGATGGTCACGGCGATCCTGGCGCCGCTGTCCATTTCGTATTCGAAGTGACCGTCCTTCAGCACATCGAGCACGCGCCGCACGGCTTCTTCCGCGTTGTCCTGCACGTGCTGCATGTACGCCCGGACCACGGGAAGCGTGAAGTGCGCGACCATTTTCGCGAGTTCCTCCGCGCCTTTGGCGCAGGCCGCGACCTGTGCGCGCAGGTCGGCCAGGTTCTGCTCGACGTTGCGCGACGGATACCTTCCGGAGCCTAGGATGGTACGCATCGCGGCCTCGAGGAAGCGTCCGGCGGCCACCAGCTGCACGTTGTCGAGCAGCACGCCTTCCTCCTCGACATGCGTCGAGTCGGGCGGCATCGAACCTGGCGTGATGCCGCCGATGTCGGCGTGATGCCCGCGTGACGCAACGAAGAATTCCGGCGTCTCCGGCGCCGATTCGGGCGGGACACGGGCATCCCCCTCGCCGCTTCCGCCCGCCGATCGCCTTTCCCCGGCCCGGGGATCCGGATCCGCCGTCCCCGGCCCTTGCCCAAGGAACACCGGCGCGATCACCGTGACATCGGGCAGGTGCGTGCCGCCGTTGTACGGGGCGTTCAGCACGAAGACGTCGCCGCGCCGCATCGTACCGGCCCGCCGGTCGATGATGGTCTTGACCGATTCCCCCATCGATCCCAGGTGCACGGGCATGTGCGGGGCGTTGGCGATCAGGTTGCCCGCCGCATCGAAGAGCGCGCACGAAAAATCCAGGCGTTCCTTGATGTTCACCGAATACGCGGTGTTGGCCAACGTGACGCCCATCTGCTCGGCGATGGCCATGAACAGGTTGTTGAACACTTCGAGGAGTACCGGATCGGCCGTGGTCCCGATCGCATGCACGCGCTCGACCGCCTCGACCCGGTCGAGCATCAGGTGATCGAGAGGCGTCAGACGCGCCTGCCAGCCGGGCTCGATCACGGTGGTCGCGTTCTTTTCCCGGACGATCGCGGGACCGGCGATGACATCACCGGGACGCAGGTCCGCGCGCTCGTAGACCTTCGCGTCGTGAAAGCGCCCTGCCGTGTACACCCGGCGCGCGCGCATCGGCGTGAGCTGCTCCGGGCGCGACGCGAACGCGGGCGCAGCCTCGGCCGCCTCCTGGGTCCTGCCGATGGCCTCGACCGCAGCGGCCTCGATGACCAGCGCCTTGCCGGGCATGAGGAAGCCATATTGCTGCTGGTAGCGGCGCTCGAACTCCGCCACCAGCGCGGCGGTCGCCGGCGCGAATGGCAGCTCCAGCGTAGTGTCGGTACCATCGTACTTCAAGTGCAGCGTGCGCCGGCAGCCGATCCGCGCGACCGGGATCCCTTGCGCTGCAACCTCGTCGCGCGCGGTCGCCTCGAGCGCCGCGAGCACCGGTTCAGCCCGTTCCAGTGCGTCCGCGGAGAGCCTGGCCTCGACCGCCTGCTGCCGCAGCGCCCGGACATCCGCCAGGCCCATGCCGTAGGCCGAAAGCACGCCCGCGAGCGGATGAATGAACACCCGCGTCATGCCCAGCGCGTCGGCCACGAGGCAGGCGTGCTGGCCGCCGGCGCCGCCGAAGCAGCACAGCGTGTAGGCGGTCACGTCGTAGCCGCGCTGCACCGAGATGTGCTTGATCGCGTTGGCCATGTTCTCGACCGCGATCTGCAGGAAGCCGGCGGCGACCTCCTCGGACGTGCGCGTCACGCCCGTTTTCGCTTCGACGTCGGCCGCGAGTTCCGCGAACTTGCGCCGTACGACCTCCGCGTCCAGCGCTTCGTCGCCATGCGGCCCGAAAACTTTGGGGAAAAGGTCCGGGTCGACTTTCCCCACCATGACATTGCAATCGGTGACCGTCAGCGGTCCGCCACGGCGGTAAGCGGCGGGGCCCGGATTGGCGCCCGCCGATTCGGGACCGACGCGAAAGCGCGCGCCGTCGAACGTGCACACCGACCCGCCACCCGCGGCCACCGTGTGGATGCTCATCATCGGGGCGCGCAGGCGCACGCCGGCGACCTCGGTGACAAAGGCGCGCTCGTATTCGCCTGCCCAGTGGGTGACGTCGGTCGACGTGCCGCCCATGTCGAAGCCGATGATGCGCTCGCAACCGGCCGACCGCGACACTTCGACCGCCCCCACGATGCCGCCCGCCGGACCGGACAGGATCGCATCCTTGCCCTGGAAGAGCCTGGCATCCGTCAATCCGCCACTGCTTTGCATGAACTGGAGGCGAAATCCAGCGTCCTTGCGCCCCCCGGTCAGCGCCACCTGCACCTGATCGACATAGCCGCGGAGGATCGGCGACAGGTACGCGTCGACCACGGTCGTGTCGCCGCGCGACACGAGCTTCATCAGCGGGCTAACCTCATGCGAGACCGAGACCTGCACAAAGCCCAGCTCTCGCGCCAGCCCGGCCAGCGCCTGCTCGTGCTGCGGATAGCGATAGCCGTGCATCAGCACGATCGCCACCGCGCGAACGCCGGCGGCATGCACGGCCTCGAGGTCACGCCGCGCCGCCACGAGATCGAGTTTCCGCTCCACTTCGCCGTGCGCGCCCAATCGCTCGTCGACCTCGACCACGCGTTCGTACAGCGGTGCAGGCAATTCGATCCGGCGCACGAACAGTTTCGGCCGGTTCTGGTAGCCGATGCGCAGCGCGTCGGCGAAGCCGCGCGTAATGACCAGCGCCGTGCGCTCGCCTTTGCGTTCGAGCAGCGCATTGGTGGCGACCGTCGTGCCCATCTTCACCGCGTCGATGTATTCCGCCGGGACCGGCGCGTCGGGTGCGATCTCCAGCAGTTCGCGGATGCCCTGGACCGCCGCATCGGCATACCGCTCCGGGTTTTCGGAGAGGAGCTTGTGCGTGACGAGGGTACCGTCGGGACGACGGGCGACGATATCGGTGAACGTGCCACCGCGATCGACCCAGAATTGCCAGCGCATGATGGGACTGCCGCAAGGGGAAAGGACAGGAACATACTATAGAAATGCTCGGTATCCTGACCCTCGACACCGCCTTCCCGCGCATTCCCGGCGATGTGGGTGCCGCGCAGACCTTCGACTTTCCAGTCCGCCATGCGACGATCTCCGGCGCCACCGTCGCCACGATCGTCCACGGCCGCGAGGATGCGCTGTTGCCCCGTTTCATCGACGCCGCCCGCACGCTGGTCGGGCAGGGCTGCACCGGCATCGCGTCGACCTGCGGCTTCCTCGCGCGCTGGCAGCAGGAAATGCGCGCCGCGCTCGACGTACCGGTACTTGCGTCGGCGCTGCTGCAGGTGCCGCTGGTTGCGCGGACGCTACCGCGGCGGAGCTGCCCAGGCATTCTCACGTACTCCGCCGCAGACCTCGATCCCGCGACCCTCGCCGCCGCCGGCATCGCCGCCGAGGTGCCGGTGGAGGGCGTGTCACCGGATGGCTATTTCGCGCACACGATCCGCGATGGTGCGATGCATCTGGATCGCACCCGGATGGCGCAGGATGTCGTCGATGCCGCGCGGCGACTGCTCCGGCTGCGCCCGGACGTCGGCGCGCTGGTCCTCGAGTGCGCGAACATGCCGCCCTATCGTGATGCGGTCATGGTCGCCACGGGCCTGCCCGTCTACGATGCCGCGCAATTGCTCGGCTGGTTCCACGCCGGCCTGCCGACGATCTCCGCGCGGCACGAAGCGGGCGAATTGTGGTAAAAATCCCTGCTTCGTGCAGCCTTTCGATTGCACCCCTGCTGCGCCCGACTGGAGACCTCCGAGATGAATAGAATCGCCGCCCTGGCCTGTGCATTGGGCTTTGCCGTAGCGCTGCCCGCCGTGGCCCAGACCAAATGGGACCTGCCGACCGCCTACCCGGCCAACAACTTCCACACGGAAAACATCACGCAGTTCGCGAACGACGTCGAGAAAGCATCGGGCGGGAAACTCAAGATCCAGGTCCATCCGGGCGCGTCGCTGTTCAAGGCCCCGGAAATCAAGCGCGCCGTGCAGGGCGGGCAGGCGCAGGCCGGCGAGATCCTGCTGGTCAATTTCGAGAACGAGGACCCGCTCTACGGCCTCGACGGCATTCCGTTCCTGGCCACGTCCTACGCCGATTCGCGCCGCCTGTACAAGGCCTCGAAGAAGGCACTCGACGACAAGCTCGCCAAGCAGGGCATGAAGCTGCTATTCACCGTGCCGTGGCCGCCGCAGGGGATCTATACCAAGCGGACGCTGAATTCCGTCGATGACATGAAGGGCCTTAAGTGGCGCGCGTACAGCCCCGCAACGGCCAAGATCGCCGAACTGGTCGGCGCGCAGCCGATGACCGTCCAGGCGGCCGAAGTGCCGCAGGCGCTCGCCACCGGCGTGATCGACTCCTACATGTCCTCGGGCGCCACCGGCTTCGACTCGAAGACGTACGAGCACATCAAGAACTGGTACGACACGCAGGCCTGGTTGCCGAAGAACGCGGTGATCGTGAACACGAAGGCGTTCGACGCGCTCGACAAGGCGACGCAAGCCGCCGTGCTCAAGGCCGCCGCCGATGCCGAAACCCGCGGCTGGAAGCTGTCGGAAGAAAAGAACGGCTGGTATGTCGAACAGCTGAAGGGCAAGGGCATGTCGATCATCGTCCCCTCCCCGCAGTTGACGGCGGACCTGCGCAAGGTCGGCAATTACATGCTGGCGGAGTGGCAGCGCAAGGCCGGCGACGAAGGCAAGAAGGTCATCGAAGCCTATCGCGCCGCCCAATAGCGGAGTGCGCGCCTTTCTCGATTGCCTCTACAACGCCGCCGGCTATCTGGCGGCGTTGTTCATGGTGGGTACGCTTGGAATGGTGCTCACCGGGATCGCCGGACGCGCGTTCAACTTCCACCTGCCCGGCACCGATGCCTACGCCGGGTACTGCATGGCGGCCGCCGGATTCCTGGCCCTTGCGCATACGCTGAAGCGCGGTGAGCACATCCGTGTGACGCTGCTGATCGAGCATGTCGACGCGAAGGTCCGGCGCGCGTTCGAACTGTGGTCGCTCGCCGTCGCGGCGCTGCTGGCCGGACTCTTCGCGTACTACAGCGTGCGCCTTGCGTACCAGTCATGGGACTTCCACGACATCTCCACCGCCAGTGACGCGACGCCACTGTGGCTGCCGCAGCTGGCGATGGCGTTCGGCACCCTGATCCTGTTCATCGCGTTCGTCGATGAATGGCTGCTCGAGTGGAAAGGCGCGCGCGTTCGCAAGATCCCCGCCGCCGCCATGCACAATGAATGACGGCATCATCACTGGCCTGCTGATCGTCGCGCTGTTCGCGCTACTCGGCAGCGGCGTCTGGATCGGTCTCGCACTCGCCGGGGTCGCGTGGATCGGCATGGAGCTCTTCTCGACACGCCCGGCCGGTGATGCGATGGCGGTGACGATCTGGGGCTCGGCGTCGTCATGGACGCTGACCGCACTGCCGCTGTTCGTCTGGATGGGTGAAATCCTGTTCCGCACGCGACTTTCGGAAGACATGTTCCGGGGCCTGGCCCCGTGGCTCGAACGCGTGCCGGGCCGCTTGCTGCACACCAACATCATCGGCTGCACGATCTTCGCTGCGGTGTCCGGCTCCTCCGCCGCCACCTGCGCGACCATCGGCAAGATGACGCTGCCCGAACTCAAGAGCCGCGGTTATCCGGATGGCATCACCGTCGGCACGCTCGCCGGCGCCGGCACGCTCGGCCTGCTGATCCCGCCGTCGATCATCATGATCGTCTACGGCGTCACCGCCGAAGTGTCGATCGCCCAGCTCTTCATCGCCGGGGTCTTCCCGGGCGTGCTGCTGGCCGTGCTCTTCTCCGGTTACATCATCCTGTGGGCGCTGCTCAATGCCGACAAGGTACCGACGATCGACGTGCGCACGACCGTCATGCAGAAGGTGGTGGCGTCGCGGCACCTCATCCCCGTGGTCGCGCTGATCGTGATGGTGCTGGGATCCATCTACGCGGGGGTGGCCACCGCGACCGAAGCGGCAGCGTTCGGCGTGGTCGGCGCGCTCATCCTGTCGGCCACGCAGGGATCGCTCACCCGCGCGAGTTTCGTCGACAGCCTGATGGGCGCGACGCGGCTGTATTGCATGATTGCGCTGATACTTTCCGGTGCCGCCTTCCTGACCCTGGCGATGGGCTACATCGGCCTGCCGCGGCACCTCGCGGAATGGATCGGCTCGCTTGGCCTCTCGCCATTCGCGCTGATCGTCGCGCTCACCGTCTTCTATATCGTGCTCGGTTGCTTCCTCGACGGCATCTCGATGGTGGTTCTCACCATGGCCGTCATCCTGCCGACCGTCGAGAAGGCCGGCATCGATCTCTTGTGGTTCGGCATCTTCATCGTGCTGGTGGTGGAGCTCGCACAGATCACGCCCCCGGTCGGGTTCAACCTGTTCGTGCTGCAGGGCATGACCGGGCGGCAGATCACCTGGATCGCGCGCCACACGCTGCCCATGTTTCTGCTGATGGTGGCCGCGGTGCTGCTGATCTGGTACTTCCCCTCGATCGTCACCTACCTGCCCAAGCAGATGAAAATGGGCTAGCACCGATGCGTGACCATCCCTCCCCCGTCTACGCCGCGCGCATGCGTGCGCCGTTCGCGGTGCTCGGCATCGCCACCGACAGGCGCGCGGTGACGCATCTGGCCTATCTCGATGGCGACGTGGCACCGATGGCGCCCGCCGACGCCGTCGCCGAGCGCACCGTCCGCGAGCTCGAGCGTTACCTCGCCGACCCCGGCTATCGCTTCACGGTGCCGCTCGCACCCAGTGGTACCGCGTTCCAGCAGCGGGTATGGCAGCAGCTGCATGCGATTCCCCCCGGGCAGTCGCGCACCTACGGCGAGGTTGCGCGCATGGTGCGCAGCGCACCCCGCGCGGTGGGCCAGGCGTGCGGCGCCAACCGGATTGCGCTGCTCATTCCCTGCCACCGGGTGGTCGGCGCGCTCGGATCGATCGGCGGCTTCATGAACGCCGACGCCGGCGGCCCCATCGCGATCAAGCGCTGGCTGCTGGTGCACGAAGGCTACCGGTTCGGAGCCTGACAGCTTGGCCACCGGAAACTCTCCCGGCGGAAATGCCGGATTGATCGACGCGTTCTGCGACCAGCTGTGGCTGCAGGACGGGCTCGCACCCTCGTCGTTGGGCAGCTACCGCCGCGACCTCGTCGCGTGGTCGGCGTGGCTCGGCGGGCGCGACCTGCTGGGCGCCGACCGTGGCGACGTCGAACGCTGGCTTGCCGATCAGTATCGCGTCAAGGCGAAGGCGACCTCGATCGCGCGCCGGTTGTCGACGCTGCGCCGCTTCTACCGCCTGCAGTGCGAACGCAGTGCGCTGCGCGAAGATCCGACCATCCACGTGCAGGCGCCCAGGCGACCGCGCAAGCTCCCGAAGCTCCTGTCGGAGGCGCAGGTCGAGGCGCTGCTCGCCGCGCCGGAAACCGTGAGCCTGCTCGGCCAGCGCGACCGCGCGATGCTCGAGACCCTCTACGCCACCGGCCTGCGCGTCTCCGAACTCGTCGGCTTGCGGCTCGCCCAGGTGTCGCTCGACGTGGGCGTCGTACGGGTCGTCGGCAAGGGCAGCAAGGAACGCCTGGTTCCACTGGGCGACGAGGCAGTCGCGTGGCTCGTGGCCTACCTGAAGGACACGCGGCCCGCACTGGCCGGCCATGGCAAGAGCGATGCCGTCTTCCTGACGGCGCGGCACACCCCGATGACCCGGCAGGCGTTCTGGGCGCTCATCAAGCGCTACGCGGTGCGCGCGGGGATCGCGAAAGCCGCGCTGTCGCCACACGTGCTGCGTCACGCCTTCGCCACGCATCTGCTGAATCATGGCGCCGATCTTCGCGTGGTGCAGCTGCTGCTCGGTCACGCGGACATCACGACCACGACCATCTACACGCACGTCGCCCGCGAGCGCCTGAAGCAGCTGCATGCGCAGCATCATCCGCGCGGCTAGCGCGCGCGCCATCGCGTAAAATCGCCGACTTGCGCTCGAGCTTTGACGCGATCCCGGCCCGACGACGGGCCGCCACGCCATCTTGAATTCGCCCTTCGCCTCCATCCGCAATCTCGCCCGCCGCCAGGTGCTGCGCTGGAACACGCGCCGCACTGACTGGCAGGAGCGGGAGCTCGCGCGCCTCGCGCGGGGCGGCATGCTGACGTTCACCTGCAACCTGTGCGGGACCGTCAATGCGGCGACGCTGCCGCAGCTGTCGCGCGAGGCATCCTCGTGCGTCGAATGCGGCTCCAATGTGCGCTTTCGCGCGATCGCCTGCCTGATCACGCGCGAGGTGCTCGGCCGCCCGGCCGTATTGCCGTCACTTGGCACCCACCCGGTGATCGCGGGGGTGGGGCTGTCCGACGCGCATACCTACGCGCCGCAGCTCGCGCGCATCTTCGACTACGAGAATACGTACTACCACACCGAGCCGCGGCTCGACATCGCCGCCATCGATTCCGCGCGCGAGGGCCGCTACGACTTCGTGATCGCCAGCGACGTGTTCGAGCACGTAACTCCGCCGGTCTCCCGCGCCTTCACCAATGCGCGGCGCCTGCTCAAGCCCGGCGGCAAGTTCATCTTCACCGTGCCTTTCACGCTGGAAGCGCAAACCCGCGAGCATTTTCCATCGCTGCACGACTGGTCGCTGGCCGAGCAGGAAGGAAAATGGCGCCTGACCAACCGCACGACCGCCGATACCGTCGAAACGTTCGACGACCTGGTGTTCCACGGCGGCCCCGGCTCGACCCTGGAGATGCGCGTGTTCTCGCGCGACGCGCTAGAGGCGCATTTCCACGACGCCGGCTTCGCGCGCATGCGCGTTGCCGCCGAGCCGTACCTGCCTTACGGCATTCATTGGCCGGAACCGTGGTCGGTGCCGATGGTGGCCTACGCGCCGTAGGCGGCGGCGATGGCAAAGGAACGCTTTCCGATCACCGCCGCGATGCGCGTGTTGCGCGAGCATGGGGTCGAGTTCACGCACCATCCGTACGCCTACGAGCCCCGCGGCGGGACGGCCGTATCGGCGCGCGAACTCGGCGTCGACGAACACGCGGTGATCAAGACGCTGGTCCTGGAGGACAGCGACCGGAAGCCGCTCGTCATGCTGATGCACGGGGATTGCGAAGTATCGACGCGCAACCTCGCGCGGCAAATCGGCGTGAAGTCGATCGCCCGCTGCGATCCCGCCACGGCCGACCGGCATTCGGGCTATCAGGTCGGTGGCACCAGTCCGTTCGGTACGCGCCGTACCATGCCGGTGTATGTACAGCGCACGATGACCGAACTACCTTATCTCTACGTGAACGGCGGCCGGCGCGGCTACCTGATCGGCATGACGCCGGCAGACCTCGTTCGCGTGTTGCGGCCCACACTGGTGGACGCCATCGCCTGAAGTTTCAGCCGCCGACGCCCCGTTCGATCTCCACGCCGATCTCCTTCACGCCGGGTACCGCGGCGAGCTTGGCGACGCGCACCCGCACCCAGGGTGCATTGAACTCCGCGAGCACCAATTGCGCCACGCATTCGGTGAAGCGCTCGAGCAGCGACGGCGGATCGTTCTTGGCGAACGCCTTGATGCGCTCGACGACCGCGGTGTAGTCGAGCGCATCGGCGAGATCGCCGGACGCGAACGGCGCCGCGGTCGGCGCGGCGATGTCGAGGTCCATGCGCACGGTCTGCGGCAGATGCCGTTCCCATTCGTAGACGCCGATGCGTGCCTCGAAGCGGAGGTCGTGGATGAATATCTTGTCCATGGGTGCGGTGCCGTGCGCTAGAATCGTCCCCGATTCTACGCTGCGCCCCGCACTACGGATCCCACGTGCTCGCCGCCATTCTCGTCGTCGTCGGGGCCTATCTGCTGGGCTCGATTTCCTTCGCGGTGATCGTGAGCCGCGCCTTCGGTCTGCCGGATCCACATGCCTACGGTTCCGGCAACCCGGGCGCCACCAACGTATTGCGCACCGGCAACCGGAAGGCGGCGCTGCTCACGCTGGCGGGCGATGGCGCCAAGGGTTGGCTCGCGGTCTTCGTGGCGCAGTCGCTGGCGAATTCGCTCGCCCTGCCCGGCTGGGTCGTTCCGGCCACGGCGCTTGCCGTGTTTGTCGGCCATATTTATCCGGTGTTTCACCGCTTCGCCGGCGGCAAGGGCATCGCCACGGCCGCGGGCATCGTGTTCGCGCTGCATTGGCCGTTGGGCCTGGCACTGCTGGTGATCTGGGCGACGATGGCGTTCGGCTTCAAGATTTCCTCGCTCGCCGGCTTGACCGCCGCGGTACTCATGCCGCTCGGTGGCTTCTACATTTTCGGCAATGAGCCCAGGGCCTGGGTGCTGGTGCCGATCGCGCTGCTTCTGTTCTGGCGGCACCGGATGAACATTCGCCAGCTGCTGAAAGGCAGCGAGCGCAACATCGGCCGCTGAAGGCCGCGCGCCCGTTGCCCACGTTCTGTCGCGACGGCATCGAGCTCTACTACGAGACCGCGGGCGACGGTCCGCCGCTGTTGCTGCTCGCCGGTCTCGCCGCCGATCAGGGGTACTGGCTGCCGGCGAAGGACCTGCTGGCGCCGCACCGGCGTCTCATCCTGGTCGACAATCGTGGCAGCGGCCGCACCAAGCCGCTCGATGCGGAAAATAGCATCGAAGCCATGGCCGACGACTGCATGGCGCTGCTGCGCCATCTCGGCCTGACCAGGGTCGACATCGTCGGCCATTCGATGGGTGGCATGATTGCCCAGGCCTGCGCATTGCGGCATCCCGATGGCGTCGGCCGGCTGGTGCTGGCCGCCACGATGACGCATTGCACGGCTCACAACAAGACGCTCTTCGACAACTGGGCCAGGCTCTTTCCGCTGCTCGAGCGTCGCGCCTGGTTTCGCAACCTGTTTCTGTGGGTGCTGTCGCGCGGCTTTTTCACGCAACCAGGTGCGCTCCGCGTCATGCTGGAACTCGCCACGTCGTACCCGCATCAGCAGACGCCGGTCGCGCTGCGCCGGCAGGTCGATGCGCTGACAGCATTCGACGCGTCCGCACAGGTCGCAGGCATTACCGCGCATGCGCTGGTACTCGCGGGCGAAGAAGATCTGCTGTTCGGCGCCGGCGACAGCGCACACTTCGCGTCACTTCTCCCACACGCCACACTGGTGACGATTCCAGGCGCCGCCCACTCGTTTCCGGCCGAGATGCCGGCCAAATTCGCGGCGCACGTACTGGCGTTTCTCGATCGCCGTTGACGCGGTCAGGCGGTGCCGACAGGAGCGACGGCCGCGACCGAGGCCAACTCCCAGCGCGGCCGCACCACGAAGCGCCCATCCGCGACCGGTGCGTGCGCAAGCCGCAACGCGCCCGCCAGCGCGATCATCGCCCCGTTGTCGGTGCAAAACGCGATCTCCGGGAAGAACACCTGCGCGCCACGGGAACGCGCCTGTTCATCGAGGCGGGCGCGCAGCGTCCGATTGGCACCCACCCCGCCGGCCACGACCAGGCGCGACATGCCGGTGCGGTCCAGTGCCGCCATCGCCTTGGCCAGCAGGACCTCGACGACCGCGTCCTGGAATTCGTGCGCGATATCCGCCTTCTGCGCCACGGACAGCGTCGCTGGGTCCTCGCCTGCCGCCGCCTTGCGCGCCGCTGTCCACACGGCGGTCTTGAGGCCGGAAAAGCTGAAATCGAGGTCGCCCGAATTGAGCATCGGGCGCGGCAGCTGCACCGCGCCGGCGCGCCCCGTCTCCGCCAGCGCGGCAAGTGCCGGGCCGCCGGGGTACGGCAGGCCCATCATCTTCGCCGTCTTGTCGAAGGCCTCGCCCGCCGCGTCGTCCAAGGTGTCGCCCAGGAGCTGGTAGCGGCCGACCCCTTCGACCAGGAACAGCTGGGTGTGACCGCCGGAAACCAGCAACGCGACGAAGGGAAACCCGGGCCGGGGCGTCGCCAGCAGCGGCGACAACAGGTGGCCCTCGAGATGGTGGACGCCGAGCGCCGGGATGCGCAACGCATAGGCGAGCGCACTCGCCACGCTGGCGCCGACGAGCAGTGCGCCGGCGAGGCCCGGCCCCTGCGTGTAGGCGATGGCATCGAGGTCGGTCAGCGCGAGCTTCGCGTCGGCCAGCACCGCCTCGATCAGCGGCACCACCCGCTGCACGTGGTCGCGCGACGCGAGCTCGGGCACCACCCCACCGTAGGCCTCATGCATGGTGACCTGCGAATGCAGCGCATGAGCGCGCAATCCGGCGTCCGTGTCGTAGACGGCGATGCCGGTTTCGTCGCAGGAAGACTCGATACCGAGTACGCGCATGGTTGCCTGGCGGGGATAAGCCCGGCTCGGCGCCGGGACACGGCATCAGCCGCCGAAAAATCCTCTCGGGCGTAGCCGTCAGCCGCTGGAAAATCCTCAAATCATACAGGCGCTTGCAGAATCGACGGGAGTTCGCTAGACTATTGGGCTGACCTTCATCGGTCAACGCCCGCCAACGGGCAATGTAAACCGTATAGCTGTGAAAGCGATAGCGCCCGCCAGCGGGCAATCCAACACCGATAGGAAACCTTCGACATGCCGAGTGTCCGCGTCCGCGAAAACGAGCCCTTCGAGGCAGCGCTTCGCCGTTTCAAGCGCACCATCGAGAAGACGGGCCTGCTGACCGAGCTGCGCGCCCGCGAGTTCTACGAAAAGCCCACCGCCGAGCGCAAGCGCAAGAAGGCCGCGGCAGTGAAGCGCCACTACAAGCGCATCCGCAGCCAGCAGTTGCCGCCGAAGCTGTTCTGACCGGCGCCGCGCGGCGCAAGCGAAGGGGCGAAGCGATTCGCCCCTTTTGCTTTTGGTGCGGGCGGTTGTAATGTCAGCATCGGGGCGCAAGCGTCTGGTCCGAGGCGAGTACCTTGCCGCCGACCGCGAGGGTTGTAAACTGCGGCGGGGTCCCGATCATGACATCCCGCAGGAACCAAACCATGCTGAAGGACCGTATCACCCAGGACATGAAGGACGCGATGCGCGCCAAGGATACGGCGCGCCTGTCCACCATCCGCTTGTTGCTCGCCGCGATCAAGCAGCGCGAGGTCGACGAGCGCAAGGAAATGGACGATGCGCAGGTTCATGCGATCCTGGAAAAGATGGTCAAGCAGCGGCGTGATTCGATCGCGCAATTCGAGGCCGGCAAGCGGCCGGATCTGGTCGCGATCGAGCGCGCCGAACTCGACGTGTTGCAGGCCTATCGGCCGCAGCAGGTGGATGACGCCGAGATCGATGCGGCGATCACCGCCGCGATCGCGGCCACGGGTGCGGCCGGCCCCGCCGGCATGGGCAAGGTCATGGCGGAACTGAAGTCCGCACTGGCCGGGCGCGCCGACATGACCGCCGTTGCCGCGAAGGTCAAAGGTCACCACGCGGCTCACCTGACGGCGGCACGCCCGCCGGCGCCGCGCGCGAGCGGCGCGAATACCCGCGTGCGGCCAGTACCGCCGCCAGCGGAACGGGCCGCACTGGCGTGACTTTTGCGGCCCTTCCTAAGCGAGGCCGCTTGCCTATAATCCAGGGAATCCCCTGGGCAATGCCGTAGCGGCCGGTCCGGACCTTCCGGCCGGCATGGGTGCGGCTTCCTTCGCAAAACACGCTGACGATGATTCCCAACGACTTCATCCAGACGCTGCTGACCCGCGTCGACATCGTCGAGGTCGTCGATCGCTACGTGCCGCTCAAGAAAGCCGGCGCCAACTACGTCGCCTGCTGCCCGTTCCATTCGGAAAAGACACCGTCGTTCTCGGTGAGTCCGACCAAGCAGTTCTATCACTGCTTCGGCTGCGGCGCGCACGGGACGGCGATCGGCTTCCTGATGGAACATGCCGGCAAGGCCTTCCCGGAAGCGGTGGAGGAACTCGCGCGGGATGCGGGCCTCGAGGTGCCACGCGTGGAGCGCCCCGGCGACAAGGAACGCCGTGACGAAGCGCTGGACCTGAACGAAATCCTGCTCGCCGCGGCCAGGTACTACCGCGGCACCTTGAAGGACGCGCCGGGGGCCATCGACTACCTGAAGCGACGGGGTCTGACCGGCGAAGTCGCGGCGCGCTTCGGCATCGGCTATGCGCCGGATGCCTGGCAGAACCTGTCGGCGGTCTTTCCCGACTACGACCTGCCCGCCCTCGACGCCGCCGGACTGGTGATCAACGGTGACGGCGGCAAGCGCTACGACCGCTTCCGCGACCGCGTGATGTTCCCGATCCATGACAGCCGGGGTCGGGTGATCGGTTTCGGCGGTCGCGTGCTGGGGGACGGCGAGCCCAAATATCTCAATTCGCCGGAAACGCCGGTGTTCTCCAAGGGGCGTGAACTCTACGGCATGTTCCTCGCCCGCAACGCCATTCGCGATGCGGGCAAGGTGGTGGTGGTCGAGGGGTACATGGACGTGGTGGCGCTCGCACAGCACGGCATCGAATACGCGGTCGCCACGCTGGGAACCGCCACGACCCCCATTCACGCGCAAAAGCTCTTTCGCCTGACCGACACCGTCGTCTTCTGCTTCGACGGTGATCGCGCCGGCCGCGGTGCGGCGTGGCGGGCGCTGGAGAATGCGCTGCCGGTCCTGGCGGATGGCAAGGATGCGCGGTTCCTGTTCCTCCCCGACGGCGAAGATCCCGATGATTTTGTCCGTCGCCGCGGCCGCGCCGGCTTCGAGCAGGCGCTGGAGAATGCGGTCCCGCTGTCGGAATTCCTGCTGACCGAACTCGCGGCCCGGCATCCGCCGAAGTCGTCGGAAGGCCGTGCCGCGCTCGTCGCCGCGGCACGCGGCCTCGTGACGCAGATCGAGGCGCCGGTGCTCGGCGCCATCCTGCGCCGCCGTCTGGCCGAGTTGGCGGGGCTGCCGGAAAGCGAGTTGCGCGAGCTTCTGGGACGCCTCGCCGACCGTGGTGCCGGCGCGCCTCCCGAGCGCCGGCCACAGGCATCCCAGGCATCCGCCAACCGCCGACCCATGCGCGATGGTGCGCGCCGTCCGCCATCGCTGGCGCGCCAGCTGATCCAGGGACTGCTGTTGCAGCCGCGCCTTGCCAAGTCACTCGAATTCCCGCAGCCGGACGATCCCGCCCCCGAGAGTGTTGCTCTGTGTGCCTTGGTGACTTTTTGCGCCGAGGCGCAGGGCGAGCTTTCCCCCGGCGGCATCCTGCAGGCATTCACCGGGTCGGCCCATGAAAATCTGCTGGTCGACGTGCTGGCGGCCGCCGAAGACCACCAGCTCGACACCCTCGCGGTCGAAGCGCAGGTGCGCGACGGCCTCGCGCGGTGGTGGCAACAGGCCCGCCGTGCGGGCGCCCCGGCACCGGCCTCCGGCGCCGACTCGCCGGAGGAAGCCAAGCGCTTGAAACAACTGGAATTTGTGCGTCTCCGCGTGGCCGGTATCGCCAACGCTCCGCCGACGGACGGGACGGAACCCGGGTCCCGGCGCGAGGTCCCTCCATGATACAATTTGCGGTTTTCCCGCGTCGGCCCCACTTAGCAGACCGAAGTCATGGTCGAGGAGACCATCGTCATGGTCGGGGCCCGCCGGAATCGTCCCGGTGACCCCGCCCGGACCAGCACGCCGTTACCGCATCAATCAAGGATGATCATGGCCAAGAAGCCCGCGAAGCCCGCCCGCAAGTCCAAGCAGAAGCCGCAAGCCAAGGTGCGGCCGCTGAAGCCGGCAGCCCGCACGGCAACCAAGGCGACCGCCAAGGCAGCGAAAAAGCCCGCAACGCGCAAGACGGTCGCAAAGCCGACGACGAAAAAGCGCTCGGCGCCGGCCGGTGCAAAAGGGTCCACAAAAGGGTCCGCCAAAGCGGCGCCGAAGAGCGGCCGCAAAGTCGGTTCGACGCCGAAGGCCGTGGCCGGGAAGCCCGCCCCCAAGGCGAAGCCGGTCGCGAAGAAGCTCGCGCCCCGGTCGAAGGTGACGGTGAAGGCGCCGACCAAGGTCGTCCCGAAGGTTGACGCCAAGGCGGCCGCGAAAGGCGCGAAGACACCGGTCGTCCCGACCAAGCCGGTGACCGGCAAGGCGGTGAAGGGTGCGGCCGCGCTTGCCGCGGCCAACGGGCACAAGGCGATGGACGCGGGCAAGCTCGCCAACGGGCACAAGCTGCCGGCGGGCCAGAAGCCGGCCAACGGACACAAGCCCACAGCCGGAGAAATCGCGGCGAAGCTCGCCGGCAAGCGCGCCGAGGACGCAGCCACGCGCAAAGGCAAGAACGGCCGTAACGCCGAGGTTGCGCCGCGCGAGTTGACGCCGGCGGACGTCGAGGCACGCAAGCGCCGCCTGAAGACGCTGATCGTGCTCGGCAAGGAGCGCGGCTACCTCACCTACGCTGAGATCAACGACCACCTCCCAGACGACATCCTCGACGCCGAGCAGATCGAAGGCGTGATCTCGATGATCGGCGACATGGGCATCGTCGTCTACGATGAGGCGCCGGACGCCGACACGCTGCTGATGGCCGAAACGCCGGCTTCGGTCCCCGCCGAGGACGTCGAGGAGGAAGCCGAAGCCGCCGCGTCCACGCTCGACTCCGAATTCGGCCGCACCACCGATCCCGTGCGCATGTACATGCGCGAAATGGGCTCCGTGGAACTCCTGACGCGGGAAGGCGAAATCGAGATCGCCAAGCGCATCGAGGAAGGCCTGAAGCACATGATCATGGCGATCTCCGCCTGCCCGATGACGGTGGCGCAGATCCTCGAGATCGCCGGCAAGATCGAGAAGGATGAAATGAAGATCGACGACCTGGTCGACGGTCTCATGGACTTCAACGAAGAGCTTTCGGCGATCGAGGACGCCAGCAGCAACAGCGGCAACGGCGACGACGAGGAGTCCGAAGACGACGATACCGACGCCGGCGCCATCGCCAGCGAGAACCTCGAGCGCCTGAAGGTTGCCGCGCTGGAGAAATTCCTGACCATCCGCAAGCTCTTCGCGCGCATGCTCGTCGTGCTGACCAAGGAAGGCCACAAGGCGCCGAAGTACCTCGAGTTCCAGCGCAAGATCTCCGCCGAACTCATGCAGATCCGCTTCTCGGCCCGGCAGGTCGAGCGGCTGTGCGATTCGGTGCGCAGCGAGGTCGACAACATTCGCCAGATCGAACGCAAGATCCAGGACCTGGTGGTCAACAAGGGCGGCATGCCGCGACCGGACTTCATCAAGGCGTTTCCCACCAACGAGACGTCGCTGCGCTGGATCGATCGCGAAGTGTCGGGGCACCACAACTACAGCGAGCAGCTCGCCCGCTACCGGCAGGCCATCGTCGAGCAGCAGCAGAAGCTTTTGAACCTGCAGGAACGGGTGATGATCCCCTTGAAGGACCTGAAGGAGATCAACAAGCAGATGTCGACCGGCGAAGCGAAGGCCCGCAAGGCCAAGCGCGAGATGACCGAGGCCAACCTGCGCCTCGTGATCTCGATCGCCAAGAAGTACACCAACCGCGGCCTGCAGTTCCTCGACCTGATCCAGGAAGGCAACATCGGCCTCATGAAGGCCGTGGACAAGTTCGAATACCGTCGCGGCTACAAGTTCTCGACCTATGCCACGTGGTGGATCCGGCAGGCGATCACGCGCTCGATCGCCGACCAGGCGCGCACCATCCGCATCCCGGTGCACATGATCGAGACGATCAACAAGATGAACCGCATCTCGCGCCAGATCCTGCAGGAGACCGGTGCGGAACCCGATCCGGCGACGCTGGCCGAGAAGATGGAGATGCCCGAGGAGAAGATCCGCAAGATCCTCAAGATCTCCAAGGAGCCGATCTCGATGGAAACGCCGATCGGCGACGACGACGATTCGCACCTGGGCGACTTCATCGAGGACCAGTCGACGGTGGCGCCGTCGGACGCGGCGGTGAATGCGTCGTTGCGCGACGTGTGCAAGGACATCCTCGACACGCTGACCCCGCGCGAAGCGAAGGTGCTGCGCATGCGCTTCGGCATCGAGATGAACACCGACCACACGCTGGAGGAAGTCGGCAAGCAGTTCGACGTCACCCGCGAGCGCATCCGCCAGATCGAGGCGAAGGCGCTGCGCAAGCTGCGGCATCCGTCGCGCAGCGAGAAATTGCGGAGCTTCCTCGAAGGCGAGTGAGATCGGGGGTGTTGGCTGGAGCGGGTAGATCCACCGCAGCCCCTTGCCTGAAATGAAAAACGCCCCGGCTCGGGGCGTTTTCCTTTCCTTTTCCGGGCGCAGGTCGCCGCGGCATCCGGTCGCAGCGCGACACGTGGAGGAAATGTCCGACTCTGCCTAAGGCCGGAACCACGCATTGCCTACTACCAGGTAGAAAGCGGTCGTCCCCGGGCTATGCGCAATGTCGATGCCGACATTGAGGCCAAATTTGCTGGCGATCTCGTAGCGAAAGCCCGCGCCTCCGCTCGCCACGTCCTGCGTGAAGGACGCGGAGCCGCGATTGGCTCGACTCCAGGTCTTGCCTGCGCCGCCAAACGCCAGCACGCTCCAGCGGCCATGGAATTGCCAGCGCGCCTCGATTTCGGTCGAGGCCATCTGGTCTCCCTGGTAACGCATCGCGGGAACCCCGCGCAGTGCGACATAGGGGCGCAGGAAGAACGGCGTGTCGTCCGACGACCAGGCATAGTCGGCGCGTGCGCCGAGCGTGACTGCATGCCCGAGCGGGTACCAGCCGAGCAGGACCTGCGCAAAGCGCTCGAAGTCGACACTGGCGCCCAGGGCTTCGCGGGAAGCAAGCAACGACGTCTCGTAATAGATGCCAACCGTCGGCGTGAAGATGTTGTCGCGCGTGTCGTACTCGGCCGTTCTGCGTGGCGATTCCGCCGAGCGCGGAAATATTGAGGCGGGCCCAGCCTTCCTCTCCGGCTTCACGGCGCGGGCGCAGGAACATGGCCACCCCACCGCCGCCGTAGCCGACCGCCGGCTCGGTCACGATCACCGGAACCGGCAGGAAGCCGCGGGGGTCCTCCAGGAAGGACGACAGGTCGAGCTGCCCGTCGACCGGGTCGAAGAAGCGCGCGGTACCGGTCCGCTTCGGCTGTTCTTCGGCGGCGGCGGCCAATTCGACATCGCGCAGCGGAACCGGAGTGTCCTGCGCGGCGTTGATCGCCGAATGCATGAGCATCGTCGCGCCCACGAGGAATGCGCTCGAGGATTTCAAAATTCGGTTGCGCGCCGACCTCACCACGGCAAATCCGGTATACCTCGAATGTGCCAATGCGAGCGCCACTGCGGCATCTAGTGTAGGTGCTAGCAATTGCGAAGCAGCCGCGGGAAGCGACGCGTCAGCGCCTGCGCCGACATTAGCAGACCGAACGATACTTGGACAACAACGCGAACGACGCCCGAAACGAAAACGCCCCGCGGGGGGGCGCTTTGATGAGACGCGTCAACCTCAATTCGTTGCAAAACAGTAGAGATAGCCGGCGCCGCCCGTGCTTTTCAACCCGTCAACGCTACAGCCGCGCGACGGATGCGAGGAATTCCACGATAGCGCAGGCGGACTCGTGTCGAGACCCGTTCGATCGCTGTGGCCGACCACCGCGGAACCTTCGCCGCTCTTGGTCCAGTTGCCGCAGGTTTTGTCGTCCGATCCGGCGAACGCCGTGCCATCGGGCTGCGAACCGGTCAGGATATCGTGCTCGTTTGGCGTGTCGCCCCGTCCATTCACGACCATGCCTTTTTCGGTCAGCGCGGTCTGCTTGGTCAGGTTGTTGGTGCCGTGCAATTCGGCTACGTCCTTGGCCACAACGACACCCTTGGCGTTCTTCCATGGGCCCTTGCCGATCCGGTCCTTGGCATTCGCGGCAACCGCACCGCCGGCCGCGCTGGCCGACAGATAGGCATGCCAGGTCTTCGCGCCGGCGCCGGCGGCTGCAGCGAGAGTTTGGCAATGCTTGTCAGCACCGGCCAGCCCGCCAAAGTCCGCGCCCTTGCCGGATCCAGCGCTGGTTACGAAAAAGGTCATCTCCGGCGACGTCTGCGCGGAGGCGGGAACGATACCGGCCACTACTGCGAATGCCAGCGCTGCTCTCAATGCGTGTTTCATCGAAATCCTCCAGGTTGTGGATGCCGGCGTCTTGTTGCGCGCGACAGCAACTGTGGCAACACTTGGCCGAGGCCGACTATTCCGTCGCGGCTTGCCTGACCCGCAGTGGTTGCGGAACATTAGTAGTTGGGCGCTTACGGCAAGCCCGCACTACGTTGCGGTGGGCGCTTTCGTATAGGCCGCGAGAAATGATGCGGCCGGCAGCGCATCGCCGCCGATCTCCGGCGGCAGCGCACCGCGCCAGCTCGGCGCGAATTTGCGGGCGAGCAAGGCATCCACGTCGATGCCGTCATGCGCCCAACCACGATCGGTGGGTACCGCGCGGCGCAGGTTGTTGGCAATGAAGATTCCGCCGCCGGGAACCAGCACCCGATCCAGTCGCGTCACGTCATCGTCGGGACGCGCAACGTGCTGCAATACCCAGATCGCCATCGCCAACTCGGCGCGAAAGCCCCGTCCGATCATGAGGTCCAGCAGCGGCGGGGATACGGCGGCGAACCGTGGCGACTCGACGTAGCCAGGCGCAAGCTGGCGCATGCTGCGGCTCATGTCGACACCGACGACCCAGCATCCGGTGCGCTCGATCAGCGCCTTGGCCATGCGCCCGAGGCCGCAGCCGAAATCGATCACCACGTGCGCCTCGGTCAGCGCAAAGCACGCCACGATCCGGTCGGCGAGCCACGGCGTCTCCTTTGCCCAGCGCGCGTCAGTCGTCGTGCCGGCTTCCGGCGTCAGGATGATCCGCCGCGCCTCCTCCAGATCCCGCACATCGAAAACCTGCGGCGTATAGACCGCTGCCGACGCGTCCGCATTCATCGGCATGCTGCCCGGCCGCCTACTTGAGCAGCAAAATCGGCCGAGACGTGTGCGCGAGTACCTTCTGGGCGACCGAGCCGATCACCAGACTGGTGACCGCCGAATGGCCATGCGTGCCGGCCACGATCAGGTCGGCGCCCCACTCGTCGGCATACTTGACGATCTCGCGCGCCGGGTCGCCGATGCGCTTGACCGTGGTGTAGGCAACGCCGTGCTGGTCGAGCAGCTCGGTCGCGGGCACCAGCGCGGCGTCGCATTCCTCCTCGTAGTAACGCTGGACATTCTCTTTCCCGACCCACGCCACGGCGCGGGAATAGGGTACGGGCAAGTGCACGTTGAGCAGCGCAACCTCCTGCGGGCCCGCGAACATCGCGCGGCGCTCGATGAAGGATTTCACCGAATCGAGCGAATGACTCGATCCATCGGTCGTGAGCAGGATTTTCATGGAGGACGATCTCGCGTTTCTGGAGCGGATAGTCTAGCGCAGATGGCGCGCGCGGCACTCCCGGCGCGACCATTCGTCAACGCAGGGAAAGCTCGACGGTGACCTGGTCGGGATCCTCCGGGTCATCGCGAATGACGAAGCCGAGATGGGTCGAAAACCGCAGCATGTTCACGTTGGCCCGCAGGACCGAGCCGGTGAGCTGCGCCAATCCGCGCCGCCGGGCGCAGGCGATCAGCGTACGCATCAGCGTGCCGGCAATGCCCCGTCGCTGCCAGGCGTCGCCCACCACGATGGCGAACTCGGCACTCTGGCGGTCGGGGTTGGTGATGTAGCGCGCGATGCCAACGATCGATACCCCTTCCTGCGCCGACGGATCGTCCACCAATCCCAGCAGGGCCATCTCACGGTCGTAGTCGACCTGGGTAAAGCGCGCGAGCATCCCCGGCGTCAATTCGTGCAGCCGGTAGAAAAAGCGAAAGAAGCGCGTCTGTTCGGACAGCGAGGCGACGAATCGCTGTTCGAGGCCCGCGTCCTCGGGCTTGACCGGTCGCACCAACATTGGCGTACCGTCGGGCAGAGCGACCCGCGATTCGAGTTCAGCCGGATACGGATGAATGGCCATGTGGCGATAGCCGGGCACCGCCTTGCGCTTCGGATCGACGGAAATCCGCGCCGCCGCGACCTCGGCACGCTCGCCGGAGATGATCAGCGGATCCACCACGAGTTCGGTGACCCACGGCAATGCGCAGGCCATCGCGGACACCCGCAACAGCGTCTCGGTTGCCGGCAGCGGGGCAAGACCGGGGAGCACCGCGGCGAGCAGGTCTTCGGCCAGGCGGCGATTGAGTGGGGCGAGCATCACGTTGTGCGGCAGCACGATCGGGACGACGCGCGGTGTCGTCCCGAGCGCGATCACCGGCCCGAACACTTCATCCTGCACGAGCGAGATCGCGTAGCCGCCAGTCGTGCCGTCGGGCGCGCTGCGTCGCACCACCACCTCACCCACCCATGCCTCGCCCTTGCGCTCCGGGAGCCCCGCCAGGAGTTCACCGTAGGCGCGCGCAAGCGCGTGACGATTGGTGATCCCCGCGCGCAACTGGGGCGGCTCGAAGCCATCGGCCACCAGCGCCACCGGATATTTGAGCTTGCGTGCCGCCGCCTGCGCTTCCGCCAGCGTCTCCACAGCCATCGCTGGCGCGCTCTGGATACCGAAAGCCAGCAACAGCGCGCGCACGTCGTCGTGCGGCAAGATCCGCTGTCCCTGCGCTTCCGCACGCTGACGGATCTCCTCTGCCGCAACGAGATCCGGCGGGGGCGGTTCCGCGTGCGACGGCGTAACTTCGAGCAACCACTCCTGGTTGCGCCGGTACGCGGCAAGGAACGAGAACGCGTCCACCGCATTCTCCGGCGTGAAGAAATTCGTGACCCCGCCCGCCTCGAGGGCTTCCTGCACTTCCGGGCGATTCACCGCGCCTAGCCACGCGGCGAGCACCGGCTTGGCCGAGCCGCGCGCCACTGCAGCGACCGCACGCGCCGCGTCCAGCGCGCTGATGATCGGGCGCGGCACATGGATGGCCAGGATCGCGTCGGCGTCCGGATCCGACAAGGTCGCCGCCACCGCCGCCGCCAGGCGCGCCGGCGGGGCGTCGCCTCTCACGTCGACCGGATTCGTCCGGGCCATTTCCGCCGGCAGCAAGGCTTCCAGCGCATGGCTGGTTGCCTGCGAAAACGCCGTCAAGGTGACGCCGGCAGCGGCCGCCGCATCGGCGGCGAGCAGGCCCGGTCCCCGTCCGTTGGACACGATGGCGATGCGCTCGCCGCGGGGAATCCTACCCGTCGCTAGGATGCGCGCCGCCGCGAACAGCTGCGTGTAGTTCCTGACCCGAACGGTGCCCGAGCGCCGCAATGCCGCTTCGAACACCGTGTCGTGCAGCACCGAGAGCCGCGCATCCGGCACGCGCCCCGGCGCCATTTCGCGCGAGCGGCCCGCCTTGAGCACCACCACGGGCTTGGTCCGCGCCGCCGCGCGCAGCGCGGACAGGAACGTCCGCGCATCCCCCACGTCTTCCACGTACAGCAGGATGCCTTCGGTCTTCGGGTCCAGCACCAGCGCGTCGAGCAGTTCGCCGAAGCCGACATCGATGCCGCCGCCCAGCGAAATCACGGTCGAGAAACCGATCTGCATCTGGGCGGCGAAATCGAGCATTGCCGTGCACACCGCGCCGGACTGCGCGACCAGCGCCAGGCGTCCAGGCAGCGCCGTGGGTGCGCAGAAGGTGGCATTGAGACCGATGTCGGTCCGCACCACGCCGAAAGCCCCGGGGCCGACCATGCGGATGCCGCGTTTTTTGGCGGCCGACAGCACATCGCGCCGCCAGGTCTTGCCGGTGGCAGGTTGCGCGGTATCCGGCAGCGACATCAGCGCCACCGCACGCACCTGCCCCTCGATGCCGGCGAGGATCCCGGGCACGCGCGCTGGCGGCGCCGCGATGATGGCGAGGTCGATGGGCTTGCCGATGGCGTCCAGCGTCGCGTACGCGCGCCGGTCGAATACCTTGCGGTGATTCGGATTGACCGCGAACAACTCGCCGCTGAAATCGCCGGCGAGCAGGTTCTCGTACACGGTGCGCCCCAGCGAACCCGCCTGGTCGGAAGCACCGACCAGCGCCACTGTCTTGGGCGTGAGCAACGGCGCGAGGTAGTGCTCCACGGCGGATGCGCTCCGGACTGGGTGTCGGGTCACTACTTTACCCGGACCCGTCGCGCCAGACGCGGGAAGGGGTTGGGCTTGAGGGCGCTTCGCTATAATCGCCGCGTGTTGCCGGCAAGGACCAGATCAGGCGGCACGTCAAACCTGTCCCCGCGGGCCTGTAGCTCAGACGGTTAGAGCAGGGGACTCATAATCCCTTGGTCGCTGGTTCGAATCCAGCCGGGCCCACCAATCACCGGTTGGTCTATTCCGGTTACATAGGTAACGGTTTATACCGGAGACATAGGTAACACTTTCGTCTCGAACGGGTTGTCGACCGGTTCGAGGCGGCATGTCTTGTGATCGAAAAATCCCAGGTCGTAGTGCATAAAGGGGACGCGCCGGATGCTCGCTCGCCTCCTTTCCCGGCGTTTGGCCGGCGAAGACCGTGCCGAATGAATCTTGCGCTTGCCGATTGCAGATGCCGCCGCGGTGGATGATGGTCACGGTGCGGCCCCGCCGACTTCTTACGGCCTTTACAAACTCATACTGACAATCTGGCAGAAACCATCGATTCTCGGCAGTGAATCATCTACGTAAATCTCTAAAGGCATGCTGTAGTCCGAGCCGAGGGGGCACGCCATGTTTCTCATTCTTTAGGCGTTGGTTAACACTTTTCTCGCCCAATTGCTTCTCGCGAGCCCGACGCACGAAATCCAGGGTCCCGAGGTGATCGCTCACCACATAAACTCCCGCAATCCCCGAAATGCCGCAGTTCCGCTTCGTTGACGCACCGATCAGCCAAAAGGCCTTGCTGTCGCTCGAAACACCTTGTTACATTCTCTCGCGGATATACAGGCGAAGTCCCGGGCAATCCAAAAGCTCGAGACACGTGATCTGGACGAGACCGGCCAAGCCGGCGCGGTAGTTGTCGATTCGGAGGGGTTCGAGTGTTGCAGCGGGGTTCGGGGCAGCTGCGCGCGAAACGTGACGCGCGCAGGGGTATGTACACGGGCGACGCGCCATGAAGGGCGCCGCTGTCCTGTTATCGCCCGCGGCGTGCGCAGCGCCCGTCACAGACACGGCGACGTGGCTGCTGGCCGGCCCGGCGCAACTGCGTGATGGGCCCCACGCCGGGGCCGTCGCTGGCTGCAGCGACGAGCAGGGCCATGCGACCTACCTTTATCCCGAGATCACCGGCTATTACCTGCAGTGGCTCGCCTGGCGCGCTCAACATCACGGCGTCGCGACAGGCAGAGCGTGTGGCGGCTGCGGCCGCGCAGCGCTGGCTGGGCCATTGGCTGGACCTATCCGACCCGCCGCTGACCCGCGTCGGCCATTGCTGGCTCCGATAGCGACTGGCGCAACGGCGCAATGTTCTGCTTCGACCTCGCGATGGTGCTGCGGGGGCTCGCGGCGGCCGCGAAGGCAGGCTTGCTCGAGCGCGAGCCCGTGATCGTCGCCGGGCTCGCGCGACAACTCGATCGCCTCGTTGCCGCGGACGGGCTGTTCGTGGCCTGCGTTCCTACGCTGGCCGACGCCGCGCTGCCGCAACGCTGGTCGACCCGTCGCGGACCGTTTCTCGCCAAGGCGGCGGCGGGGATCATGACTGCATCGCACAGTCTTCCCGGCATTGGCGCGCCAATCGCGGCCGCAGCGGAGGCCACTTACGCCGCCTGCCTGCGCTGGTTTGCCGACGCACCGCACGATGAGCTGCATCCGCTGCTCTATGCATGCGAAGGGATTCTGAGCTTTCCCCGGCATCCAGCGTTCGCGACCACACTGCCGGCGATGCGTCGCTACGTCGCGGAGATGCTGCACCTCGCGCAGGCCGATGGCGCGCTCCCCGAAACACGCTCGCAGCGCGATCGGGGCCCGGCCCGCACCGACGTGCTGGCCCAGTTGCTGCGCGTGGCGGCGCTGCTCTGCATTCACGATCCGGAGGACCGGCCTGACCAGGTCGCGCTGGCGCGGCTGCGCCATGCGCTGGTACGGCGCATGCAGCCGGATGGCGCGTTTGCGTTCGCACTCGACGGCGCGACGTCCCCGCGCAATGTGTGGGCAACGATGTTCAGCGACCAGGCCCTCGCCTTGGCGGCAAACCCCGGGCTCGCTGCGGCGGCGCGCGACGACGATCCGTTGCTGGTGTGACCAACCGCATTTGTAGCGGCACCCGCGGGCAGTCGCGCCCCACCGCGCCGCGACCGGGACGATGGGGCACGTCGTGGCGCCAGCGCGTGCGGCTGGCACCGATGGTTCTGGCGCTGCGCCTGGCCGATCGACTCGCGCGGCGCTGGCCGCAGGCAGCTTTGCGGCCCTCGAGTCCCTGGCGTCCGGGCATATCGGTAATCATTCCCGAACGCGATGCACCGGAGCTTCTTGGCGATGCCCTCGCGTCACTGCAGGTCGCGCTGGCACGCGTCGACGAACCTCGGCAGGTGATCGTGGTCGTCAATGGCGCGCCGCTCGCGCAGTATGCCGAGCTCGCGGCGCGATATCCTGGCGTCGAGTGGATTCAAGCGGACGCGCCACTTGGTTTTGCGGGCGCGATCGAGCGTGGCCTCGCCCGTGCCCGCCACGACGGCACGTTCCTGCTCAACAACGACATGTGCCTGGCGCCGGATGCGCTGGCGCTGCTTCTTCCCCTGCGCGCGCCGGACGTCTTCGCGATCGGCGCGCAGATCTTTCAGCGCAGCGCCGATGGCCGCCGCGAGGAAACGGGCTTCGTCGACTGGTACACCAACCGCGCAGGCATTCATCTGTACCACGCCGAAGTCGCCTCCGACGCTGTGCCCGGCCCGCATCTTTGCTGCAGCGGCGGTGCCTCGCTGTTTCGCACCGCGTCGTTGCGCCATTACCTCACGGCCAGCCGCTGCTACGACCCGTTCTACTGGGAGGACGCGGAATGGGGCGTGCGTGCCTGGCGCGACGGTCTGCGGTCGGTGTTCTGCCCTGCCGCGCACGCGCAGCATCGGCATCGCGCCACCACCGCGCGCTTTTACGCGCCGGAGGAACTCGCCCGCGTCGTCGAGCGCAATCGCTGGCTTTTCGCTGCGCGCATGGGCATCGCTCGCGAGGAAGTTGCAACACTGATGGAGCGCCTGTGCGGGCTGCCCTACCAAAGCCAGCGCGACCTTTCCCGGTGGGCGCAGGCGATCGGCGTCCTGCTCCAGCGGACGCAGTCACAGCGAGCGCCGCAGCCGCTGGCCCCGCCGGCGCTCGCCGATGCCACCAGCGGACTCGTCAAGCAGGCCTACAGCTACCGGATGCGCGGGGCCGGTGCGCAACACGCCGCCCGCCCGCGGCTCTTGCTGGTGACCCCGTTTGCGATCTATCCGCCGCGCCATGGCGGGGCGCGGCGGGTGGCTGCGCTGGTCACCGAGTTGTCCGCTGCATACGACATCGTATTGATCAGCGATGAAGCGTCACTGTACGACGCGCGCAGCTTCGCGAGCTTCAACCAGCTGTTCGCTGCTGCACCTGGTGGAGCGCCCTCCCGCAGCGGCATCGGGCAGCGCGGCGCCGCTCCCCGAGCGTATGCGCACGCACGGCCACGCGGCGCTGCGGGCGACGGTCGCGGCGGCGATCCGACGCTATCGTCCTGCGGTGGTGCAGATCGAGTACGCGGAGCTCGCAAGACTCGTCGAGGCACGCGACGATTCCGCCCGCTGGGTCCTGGGCCTGCACGACGCCTACGGTGCCGATGACTTTGGCGATCCGGCGGAGGGCGCCGCCTTCGTGGCGATGTTGCGCGCCTTCGACGCGGTGACCGTCTGCTCGAGCGAGGACGCCGCGCTCGTCGCGCATCCGCGCGTCGTCTGCGTGCCCAACGGCGCGAGCCCGCCCTCCCTGCCCTACACGCCCTCGGCGTCTGCGCAATTGCTGTTCATCGGCCCGTTTCGCTACGCACCCAACCGCAACGGCATCACGCAGTTCCTCCGGACAGCCTGGCCGGAGATCCGGCGCGCCGTGCCCGAGGCGTCGCTGCTGGTGCTTGGCGGCGACGAGTCCACGGCCATCGTCGCGAACGACCCGGTGTTCGCGCAGCCGGGCGTGCAAGTCCTCGGACATCGCGATGACGTGCCCGCCCTGCTCGCGCAATGCGCGCTTACCGTCAATCCGCTGCATGGCATCCGTGGTTCGGCGGTCAAGCTCGTCGAATCGCTGGCCGCGGGACGGATCTGCGTGAGCACCGGCGACGGCGCCCGCGGCTTCGCCGGTGACGCACCGCGGGCACTCGTGCGCGCAACGACGGTTGCCGCCATGGCCGAACCCATCATCGGGTTGCTGGTCGATGCGGAAGCGCGACACCGCCAGGAAAGTCCGCACGCCACGCGCTGGGACCGCTTTCACTGGAGCCATGGCGCGGCAGTCCAGCGATCGCTGTACGAGGACCTCCGGCGACCGTGAACCCGCCGACCGCCCCCACGCCGACGGCCAACTACGACCGGGTGGCCCGCTACTACGACGTCGACATGGCGCGCAACATGCCTTTCGACGACGTCCGCCTCTACCGGCGGCTCGCGCAGGCAGCCCGGGGACGCGTGCTGGAATTGGGATGCGGGAACGGGCGCATCCTGCTCGAACTGATCGCGGACGGGGCCGACGCCCTCGGCATCGATGGCTCGGCGGGCATGCTGTCCGAGCTTCGCCGCAAGGCGCGCTTGCGCGAGCTGCCTCCGCGCGTCGCGCGCATGAACATGCATGCGCTGGGCCTGGCACGCGGATTCGCGCTGGTGCTGTGTCCGTTCTCGCTGGTCACCTACGTCACGTCCGAGCCGAAGTTGCAGCGCCTGCTCGCAAACCTGCGCGCACTACTTGCGCCCGGCGGCACGCTGGTGATCGATGCCTTCGTACCACGGCCGGTCACCGCGATGGCGCGCTTCGAACTCGACTTCCGGCGCCCCTACGGCAGGCACACGCTGGTTCGCTGGAAACGCTTGACGCCGCTGGGCGACGGCGTCAACCGCATCGAGCGACGGTATGGCGTGGAGGACGACGAGGGCCGTGTCATCGAAGCGGTCGAAGTGTCCGAATTGCTGCGCCCGTACGCGCCGGAGGCGTTGCTGCGACACCTGCTGGAAGCCGGCTTCACCGTCACTCACCGATGGTGGAATTACCAGGATGCCGGCAGTGCGCAGGACGCAAAATTTCATACGGTCGCGGCCGCGATTGCGCCCGGCCTGCCCGCGTAGGCGACCCCGCGCGACCGCGAGCCGACTTGCCGCCGCCTAGAAGACCAGCACGCCCAGAAACACGCCGAAGATCAACACCACGAGGAAAATGGCCAGCGCGATAAAGAACAGGACCTTGGCGATCGTCCGCGTCCCCGACGCAACGCCGGAGAACCCGAAGAACCCGGCGATCACCGAGATGATGAAGAAGATGATGGCCCATTTGATCATTGCCGTCTCCTGTTGACCGAAGAATGCGTTTTCGTTGCCCTGCCCGCCGCACTGGCGCCGAGAGCAAAGGCTCCACTTCCTGCAAAGCGTACTCCAGCCGGCGGGCGCCGCGTGCTTAAGCGGCCGCAGCGGCGGGACGCAGGTCGACAGGCAGCCCGCGCCAGGCGCGGCGATCGCTGCGGGGACGAGCCTCGCTATTCCTTCGGCGCGCGGTGATGGAGCAGGTCATCTTCGTCGTCACGGCGGTCGGCGGCAATCTGCTGGTCGAGATCGTCGCGCGGGGCGATGTCGATGGCCTCGGACGGTTCCTCCGCCGGAGTCTGGCCGACGCGGGCCGCCGACGGGTGCGTGTGGTCAGGGCTCGGCATCCCGATCGAATCGCCGGTACCGCCCGACGACGCTGCCTGCCCGACGCGGACGTTGTAGATCGGCTCGGGCATGACGATGCCGGCACGATCGAATGCCCCCTTGACCAGGCGGATGGCCTCGCTGCGCACTTTGAGGAATTCCGCCTGGCGCTGGTCGACCCAGCCGAACACGCGGAGCACCACATTGGAGTCGCCGAGCTGCTGCACCGTGCAGCTGGCCGGCGGATCGCGCAGCACGCCGTTCATCTGCGCCACCGTACTGGCCGCGAGTTCCTGCGCCGACGCCAGGTTCTGCTCCGTGTCCACGCCCACGTCGAACTGGAAGCGCCGCTTGGGATTGCGCGTGTAGTTGACGATGACCGCCTTGTATACCTTGGCATTGGGAATGCGCAGGTGGTTGCCGTCCGGCGTCATCAGGACCGTCGCCCGCGAGGTGAGCCGGACTACGCGGCCTTCCATCCCGTCGATCGTCACCAGATCGTCGCGGTCGAACGGCTGGCGCAGGCTGAGGAGCAGGCTCGCGATATAGTTCTCGACGGTATCGCGCAGCGCAAAGCCGATCGCCAGTCCCACGACTCCGGCAGCGCCGAGGACGGAACTCGCCAGCGTCGACGCATCGAGGATCTCCAGCGCCAGCAGCACGCCGACGCCGAGGATGGCGATCCGCACGAACTGGCGCGCGAAGTCGCGCAGGAAAGGATTGGCGGCAAAGCGGCGACCGAAACGGGCACTGGCAGCGATGCGGTGCGCGAGCCACCAGAATGCGGCGAGTACCGCCGCGGCCACGAGCAGCAGCGGCAGGTACTGGATGAAGCTCCAGACCTGAGCTACAAGCCGGTCCAGCATGCGCGACATGCGCTCGCCCAGGTCGCGCGATTCGACGATGTCGTCGCGCACGTCGACGACATTCTCGATGCGGCGCACGAGTTGCAATGCCTGTTCGTGTGCCGCCTTGGACGCGGCCACGCCTGTCAGTTCCACGACGCCTCCGCTCACGGTGACGACGACTTGGCTCAAGCCGTCGACCGTCGCAAACAGCTGTTGCGCCCGCGTCCTGATCTTCGCATCGGTCGCCGCATCGGACTGGACCGCAATCGTCGATTCGACTTTCGGCGCACCGCCCGGCGCCGTTTCGTCCGCGGCATGCGCCGGCCACGGCGCAAGCGCGCCCAGCAGGGCGAAGAGGGCCGCCAGTACCGGAAGCCGGCGGCATGCTGCGGTCGCAGCGACGCTGCGCCAGGAAAGCATCGATGCATGGATCCGGAGAATCATCGGCCAGAGGGTAGCGCACCTTGCGGCGCGGACGAGCCTACCGGGCCTGCTGCGCTGGCTTGCCGAAAGCGCGGCCAGGTCCCGTGTCTAGGCGCTCGTGATACGCTGATCGAACCGCACCGGGCCGCAAGCCCCGGGGAACCCACGGCGGCCGCAAGCCGCGGGGAACCCGACGGCGCGGCGAGTAGACAGGACCAGATTCCGCATGACCGACGCGATTCCATTTGCGCCGCAGCCGGCGCCAGGTTTCGACGATCCGCTCGGCGTGCTTCTCGCGTGCCATCGGCGGATGGAGCGCCAGCTTGCGTCGCTGACGCGGCTGTTGCGTCACCTGCCCGAGCACCATGCCGACGCAGATGCGCGCGCCGCGGCGCGAGCCACCCTGCGCTATTTCGACTCCGCCGCGCCACATCATCACGCCGACGAGGAAGCGAGCCTGTTTCCGCGCTGCGTGGAGGCTGCCCCGGACCTCGGCGTGGCGATCATGCGCCTGTGCGTCGAGCATGCGACCTTCGAGACGCGGTGGGAGGAATTGCGTCCACTGCTCGTCGGCATTGCGGTAGGCACCAGCGGTTACCTTCCAATCCGGCGCACCACCGAGTTCTGCTCGCTCTACCGCGAGCACATCGCACGTGAGGAGCGCGACGTGCTCGGTCGCGCGGCACTGGTGCTATCCCCCGAATCGCTGAGCCTGATCGGCGAGGAGATGGCCGGACGTCGCGGCAGCGCGCGGAACTAGCCCGCCCATCGGGGGCGACCTGCGCTCGCGGTCTGCGGGAATTGCGGACGCGCGGCGGCAGGCTCAAACGGCCAACAGCGAGCGCACGTTGTCGGCTTCCATCGTCGCGCCGCGGCCACGGGCCACGACCTCGCCGCGCGACATCACCACATAGTGGTCCGCCAGGGCGCGCGCAAAATCGTAATACTGCTCGACCAGCAGGATGGCCATCTCGCCGCCCTGCGTGAGCTTGCGAATGGCCCGCTCGATATCCTTGATGATCGAGGGCTGGATGCCTTCGGTGGGCTCGTCGAGGATCAGGAGCTTCGGCCGCAGCGTCAGGGCGCGCCCGATCGCCAGCTGCTGCTGCTGCCCGCCGGACAGGTCGCCGCCGCGGCGACCGAGCATGTCCTTGAGCACCGGAAACATTTCGAAGATGAAGCCCGGAACGCCAGCGCTGCGCTTCTGCGTGGCGAGCCCCATCTCCAGGTTTTCGCGCACGGTGAGGCGCGGAAAGATGTCGCGGCCCTGCGGCACGTAGCCCAGTCCGAGGCTCGCCCGTGCGTAAGGGGGCAACGAGGTGATCGTGGTCGCGTTGAATTCGATCTTCCCCGAACGCGCCGCGATGATGCCCATCAACACCCGCAGCAGCGTTGTCTTGCCCACGCCATTGCGGCCGAGCAGCGTCGTGCATTGACCGGCCGGTACCTCGAACGAGATATCGCGCAGGATGTGGCTGCCGCCGTAGAACTGGTTGAGTTTGTCGATCGCCAGCATCATCGGCCCAGGAAGACTTCGATCACCTGCTCGTTGGCCTGTACCTGTGCCATCGACCCCTCCGCGAGCACGTGGCCCTCGTGCAGCACCGTCACCCGGTCCGCGATCTTGGCCACGAAATCCATGTCGTGCTCGACCACGACCAGCGTGTAGTCACCGGCGAGCGACAGGAACAGATCGGCGCTGCGCATCGTCTCGTCGTCGGTCATTCCGGCCACCGGCTCGTCGAGCAGCAGAAGTTGCGGCTCCTGCATCAACAACATGCCGATCTCGAGCCACTGCTTCTGACCGTGCGAAAGCAGGCCGGCGGACCGGCCGGCCTCAGGGGCGAGCTTGATGGTGTCGAGGATGGTGAGAATGCGGTCGCGCGCAGTGGAATCGAGCTTGGCGGTAAGGGTCGGCCAGACGCGCTTGTCGGCCTTGCGCGCGAGTTCGAGATTCTCGAAGACCGTGTGGTCGGTGAACACGGTCGGCTTCTGGAATTTGCGGCCGATGCCACGATCCGCGATCTCCGGCTCGGACAGCTTGGTCAGGTCGATCGACTGCCCGAAGAATGCGGACCCTTCGTCCGGTCGCGTCTTCCCGGTGATCACGTCCATCATCGTGGTCTTGCCGGCGCCGTTGGGGCCGATCACGCAGCGCAACTCACCGGCGTCGACCACCAGGTTGAGATCGTTGAGCGCCTTGAAGCCGTCGAAGCTCACCGAGATGCCGTCGAGATACAGGATGCCGCCGTGGCTGGTATCCACGCCCTTCATCGCGACGCGGCCGTCGCTGATGTGGCCGCCGCGACCCGAGCTGCCTGCGTTGGGCAATGATCCGGTCGTCGTACTCATGGGTTCATCCGCGCTTCTTGATCCACAGGCCGGCGATGCCGCGCGGCAGGTACAGCGTCACCAGGATGAACAGCAGGCCCAGGGCGAACAGCCAGTATTCGGGCAGCGCCTGCGTGAACCAGCTCTTGCCCAGGTTGACGACAGCCGCGCCGATCACCGGCCCGATCAGTGTCCCGCGCCCGCCGACCGCGGTCCAGATGGCGATCTCGATCGAGTTGGCCGGCGACATTTCGCTGGGGTTGATGATTCCCACCTGCGGCACGTACAGCGCGCCGGCGATGCCGCAGATCACCGCGGAAAGCGTCCAGATAAAAAGCTTGAAGTACACCGGGTTGTAGCCGGAGAACATGACCCGCGTTTCGGCGTCGCGGATCGCCGTCAGTACCCGTCCAAGCTTGGACGTCACGATCGCCCTGCCGAGCAGCAGGAACGCGAGCAGCGCGAATCCCGTGATCATGAACAGCGCCATGCGCGTCTCGGGCGCCGAGATCGGAAAGCCGAGGATGCGCTTGAAGTCGGTAAAGCCGTTGTTGCCGCCGAACCCCGTGTCGTTGCGGAAGAACAGCAGCATGAACGCGTAAGTCATCGCCTGCGTGATGATCGAGAAGTAGACACCCTT
Source organism: uncultured beta proteobacterium (assembly GCA_963756765.1). Classification (GTDB taxonomy): domain Bacteria; phylum Pseudomonadota; class Gammaproteobacteria; order Burkholderiales; family Casimicrobiaceae; genus VBCG01. Next base: position 50,710 of record CAVWPC010000008.1, read on the forward strand.
GATCCGCGAGCGAAACGCGAAGAAGCCGAACACGAACGCGAGGAGCCCCGGCACCAGCACGACCAGCAGCGCGCAATACCAGAAGTTGTCGGTGAAGCTCCAGTACCAGGGGTACGCTTTCCAGTCGAGGAACACCATGAAGTCCGGCAGGTCGCTCTTGTACACGCCCTCGCGACCGATCGAGCGCATCAGGTACATGCCCATCGCGTAGCCGCCAAGCGCGAAGAAGACCCCGTGGCCGAGCGACAAAATGCCGGCATACCCCCAGATCAGGTCCATCGCCAGCGCGACGATCGCGTAGCACATGATCTTGCCGAGCAGCGTGACCATGTAATCGGACACGTGAAACACGCTGGTCGCCGGCACCACCAGGTTGCACACCGGCACCAGCACGAACAGCACCAGCGCGCCGGCACCAAGCGCCGTCCACACCTTGCCCGACCACAGGCGAGGCAATGCGCCTCCGCCAGCCGGAACGACCCCGGGAACGAACGCCGGCATCAGGCCTCCACCTGGCGACCCTTCATCGCGAACAGACCCTGCGGCCGCTTCTGGATGAAGACGATGATGAAGACCAGCACGGCGATCTTCGCCAGCACCGCACCTTGCCAGGCCTCGAGGAACTTGTTGGCGATCCCCAAGCCCAGCGCCGCGTAGACGGTCCCGGCGAGCTGACCCACGCCGCCGAGCACGACCACCATGAAGGAGTCGACGATATAGCTCTGGCCGAGGTCGGGACCGACATTGCCGATCTGCGACAGCGCGCAGCCGGCGAGCCCGGCAATGCCCGAGCCCAGGCCGAACGCCATCATGTCGACCTTCGGCGTGCGCACACCCAGCGCGCTCGCCATCTGCCGGTTCTGCGTCACCGCGCGAACGAAAAGCCCCAGCCGCGTGTGCGTGAGCAGGCCCCACACCAGGACCAGGACGCCGCCCGCGAAACCGATGATGATGATACGGCTCCACGGCAGCACGACATTGGTCATGATCTCGATGCCGCCCGACATCCACGCCGGGTTCTCCACCTGGACATTCTGGGCACCGAAGAGCGTGCGCATTGCCTGGATCAGGATGAGGCTCAAGCCCCAGGTCGCGAGCAACGTCTCGAGCGGCCGGCCGTAAAGGTGCCTGATCACGGTGCGCTCGAGCAGCACGCCGACCAGGCCGCTGACCAGGAAGGCGACGGGAATCGCGCACAGCAGGTACCAGTCGAAGGCGCCGGGCAGCTGTTGCCGGAAAACATTCTGGACGACGTAAGTTGCGTAGGCGCCGATCATGATCAGCTCGCCATGCGCCATGTTGATGACGCCCATCAGGCCGTAGGTGATCGCGAGGCCCAGGGCGGCCAGCAGAAGGATGGTGCCCAGAGAGATGCCGCTGAAGATCCGGGCGGCGATGTCGCCCTTGACCAGCCGGCCCTCGACAGCGGAGAGCGAACGCGAAGCCTCGGCACGGATTTCGTCGTCCGCTTCGACGAACTTGCCATCTTTCTTTTCCAGAACACCGAGCAGAAGCGTCTTGGTCGCACCGGTGTCACTGTCGGCCAGGGCCTTGATCGCGGCCAGGCGCATGGCCCGGTCGGGGCTCTTCAGTTGCAGCGAAGCCCGGGTCAGAATCAGCAGTCCCTTCACCTCGGGATCGCGTTCCTTTTCGATGGCAGCGGAAATGGCAGGCAGCGCATCCTCATCAGCGCTGTTCTGCAGTTCCTTCGCCGCGTCGAGGCGCACCGCGCGATCGGGCGACGCAAGCTTGAACGCTGCGATCGCCGTCGCGAGCGTACCGCGCAGGCGATTGTTGACGATGACGTCGCCGCGGCCCTCGGGCAGCGGCGTGACCGTCGCCCCGGTCACCGCGTCGATGGCGCTGCCTCCCCTGACGATGAGCACGCGGTCATCGCCAACGGTCTCGACTTCGCCATTGATCAGCGCCTGGAGCAGCGGCAATGCGGCACGGTCGCCGCTCGCCACGAGGTCCCCGATGGCCTTGATCTTCTCGTCGCCGGCACCGAACGCCAGCGCCTTGACGACATCGGGCGGCAAGGCCGCATGCGCAACCGAGATCAACATCCATGCCGCCAGCGCGCCGATCCACCGCACCACCACACCAGAATTCGCGACCACTGCCATCCGCCCCTGCCCGAGAAGCATGTCCAAAAAGAAGCCGGCGCCGGGAAAACGGCTGCGGTCGACGCACCGCTGTTGCCGTTCCCGCGCGCCGGCGGGTACTCGCAGTCCTGCCTACTTCTTCTCGGGCTCGTCCTTCTTCTTGTCGTTGCCGGCGATGTACTGGCTCCACGGCTGTGCACGCACCGGGCCCTTGGTCTTCCAGACGACGTTGAACTGGCCGTTGGCCTGCACTTCACCGATCAATACCGGCTTCCACAGATGGTGATTCTTCTCGTCCATCTTGATTTCGAAACCATCCGGTGCGGCGAACTTCTGGCCGGCCATCGCGGCGACGACCTTGTCGGTATCCGTCGACTTCGCCTTCTCGACCGCCTGCTTCCACATCCACATGCCGACGTAGGTGGCTTCCATCGGGTCGTTGGTCAGCGGCTTGTCTGAACCCGGCAGCTTCTTGGCCTTGGCGTAGTCGGCCCACTTCTTCTTGAACGCGTCGTTGGCGGGATTCTTCACCGACATGAAGTAGTTCCACGCGGCCAGGTGCCCGACCAGCGGCTTGGTGTCGACGCCGCGCAATTCTTCCTCGCCGACCGAGAACGCAACCACCGGAACGTCCGTGGCCTTCAGGCCCTGGTTGCCCAGTTCCTTGTAGAAGGGAACGTTCGAATCTCCATTGATCGTGGAGACCACAGCCGTCTTGCCGCCTGCCGCAAACTTCTTGATGTCGGCGACGATTGTCTGGTAATCGGAGTGACCGAACGGGGTGTACTTCTCGTCGATATCCTTTTCATCGACACCTTTCGATTTGAGGAATGCACGGAGGATCTTGTTGGTCGTGCGTGGATAGACGTAGTCGGTGCCGAGCAGCACCCAGCGCTTGGCGCCGCCGCCTTCCTTGCTCATCAGATATTCGACGGCAGGAATGGCCTGCTGGTTGGGCGCGGCACCGGTGTAGAACACGTTCTTCGACAGTTCCTCGCCTTCGTACTGCACCGGGTAGAAAAGGAGGCCGTTGGTTTCCTCGAACACCGGCAGCACCGACTTGCGCGACACGGAGGTCCAGCAACCGAACACCACGGCAACCTTGTCCTGCGAGATCAGCTGCCGCGCCTTTTCGGCGAACAGCGGCCAGTTCGAAGCCGGATCGACCACGACCGCCTCGAGCTTCTTGCCCATCACGCCACCCTTGGCGTTGATCTCGTCGATGGTCATCAGCGCGACATCCTTGAGCGATGTCTCGCTGATCGCCATCGTGCCAGACAGCGAGTGCAGCACCCCGACCTTGATCGTGTCGGCTGCCTGCGCCTGCATGCCCACGGTGATGCCGCCGGCCGCAAGCGCTGCTACGAGCGTGCGCCGGATGAATGTTCTGCGTTGCATGTGTGATCCCCGCTGATGGATATTGGACGAAGCGTTCCCGTGAATTCGAAGGGTGTTCGCCGTGCCTCGGCGCCCACGACTCGTCTTCGTGACGGTTGATTGCACGACGCATGCCAACCTCGGTGCGCCTTGCGCAATCCCATGATTCCGTGCGTGAATCGGCTTTGCGCGGCGCTGTCGCCGCGGTCGCTGCGGCATCGGCGTGCAGGCCGCCCGCACCAAATGGATGCGCCTCGCATTGACTTGCACCAACTTGGAATGGCCTCGCGTCGATGCCCCCGTCCACCCGCAAAATCCGCTCACGACGCAGCGAGGTTCCCGTATCGCCCTTCAGTCAGCCTCTTCACCTGACGCCGTTCCTTTCCGCGCCTGTTCAGCGCGAGCGCCAGATCCGCGCCAGGACCGCGACCAGGACCACCGCCACCAGAATGAATCCGAACAACTCGCGCTCCACGTGCGCCAGGTCGCCAAGCAAACGCTGCGCCGCCGACCCGACGAGGTACCCTGCCGAAGCCCAGCAGGCACTCCAAAGCAGCGCGCCGGCGGCGTTGAGCAGGACGAAGCGCGCCAACGAAATTCGCGTGGACCCGATCACGGCCGGGCCCACCGTGCGCAGGCCGTACATGAAGCGGACGCCGAGAATCATGGCGTTCGGATACCGTTCGATCAGTGCACGCACGCGGGCGGCCGGTGCGGCGAAGCGTGGAAAGCGCGCCAGCACCTGGTCACCGAACCGGCGGCCGACCAGAAAGTAGGCGAGGTCCCCCAGCATTCCTCCCACCGTCCCGACCGCGATCACCGTCGCCAGGTCGAGATAGCCGCGGTGCGCGGCAAGCCCCGAGAGTATGAGCACGGTCTCGCCTTCGGCCAGCGTACCGACGAACGTTACGGCGTAACCGTACTGCTCGATGAGTGGGGCAAGTTCGAAGGCCATCGCCGGTTTCTGGCTGCGTTCCGGACGGGTCGGGTCACGCAAACAACGAGGCCGCTGCCACATCAACACAGGGTGCAGCCACGCCATCGACGACGACGCGTCGGGAGGTGCGCAGCTTGCATGGATCGTCAGGCGCGCACAAGTCGCGGCGCCACGACCGGCGCGCCGTTCTTGCATAGAATGGGGACTGGAGCATCCATGTCGAAGACCCATCCTGCGCCCCAAACCGTCGTCATCGTCGGCGGCGGCATCGGCGGGCTCGCCGCGGCGCTGGCGCTGGCACGCGCCGGGTTGCGTGTGACGTTGCTCGAACAGAGCGCGTCCATCGGCGAGATCGGCGCCGGCATCCAGCTCGCCCCCAACGCCTTCGCCGCGCTCGACGTCCTCGGTGCCGGCGTCAGCGCGCGCGCACGAGCCGTCTTCACGGACAGCCTGTTCCTGATGGACGCGGTCGACGGCTCGGAAGTCGCGCACGTCCCCGTCGGCCCGGCGTTTCGCGCGCGCTTTCGCAATCCGTATGCCGTGATTCATCGCACCGACATCCATGCGTCGATTCTGGAGGCGGTCGAAACCACGCCGGGTGTGACGCTGCTGACGTCGACCCGCGCGGTCGAACTAGTCGAGGATGCCCGCGGACCCGCCGTCGTCGACCAGCATGGACACGCGCATCGCGCGGATGCAATCGTCGGCAGCGACGGCGTGAAATCCGTCGTCCGCGAACACCTGGTCGGTGACGCGCACCGCGTGTCGGGCCACGTCGTCTATCGCGGCGTCGTCGCCTTCGAGGATATGCCGGAGGATCTGCGCTGGGACGCCCCCGTCGTCTGGGCGGGTCCCGACTGTCACCTCGTTCACTATCCGCTGCGCGGTGGCCGGCAGTTCAATCTCGTCGTGACCTTTCACAGCCGCGAGCCCGAGGTATGGGGCGTGCGCGAAGGCAGCAAGGACGAGGTGATGTCGTATTTCGACGGGGTCGCACCCGGACCGCGACGCCTGCTCGACCGTCCAACGTCGTGGAAGCGCTGGAGCACGGCCGATCGCGATCCGGTCGCCGCCTGGGGACGCGGACCCCTGACGCTCCTGGGGGACGCGGCGCACCCGATGCTGCAATATCTTGCACAAGGCGCCTGCATGGCGCTCGAGGACGCGGTGACCCTCGGCGCGGCGGTGGCGCGATGCGGTGCCGACCTCGCCGCCGGTTTCCGGCTCTACGAGCAGGCCCGTATCGCCCGTACCGCCCGCGTGACGCTGATGGCCCGCGAAATGGGCCGCATTTATCACGCCAGGGGGGTCGAGCGGCTGGTGCGCAATTCACTCTGGCGCGGGCACAGTCCCGAACAGTACTTCGACGCGTTCGCCTGGCTCTTCGGCTGGCGCGCCGAGGCTTGTCTGGCCCCCTGACGCAGCGAACACATGCCTCGGCCGAAAGAGGGCCGCGCCATGGTTCCCGCCGGGCAATTCCGCTAGAATCGACAGGCACAATCGATATACCAACTACCCCCCGGAGGAATCATGCTACGCGTTCGCGTTCTGCTCGCGTCGATGCTGTGCGGTATCGCGCTTCAAGCCACGGCCCAGGCGCCCATCAAGATCGGTTTCATGGCCGAACTCTCGGGGCCGCAAGGCGCACTCGGCCAGGATCAGTACGACGCCTTCATGATGGTGGTCGAGCGCAACGGCGGCAAGCTCGGCGGTGTTCCGGTGGAGATCCTCCGCGAGGACAGCCAGCTCAAGCCGGAAGTCGCCAACCAGCTGGTCGACAAGCTGATCGAGAAGGACAAGGTTCCCATCATCACCGGCATCACGTTCTCCAACGTCATGATGGCCGTGCACAAGAAGGTCACCGACAAGGAGGTCTTCCTGATCGGATCCAACGCCGGTCCCGCACCGATCGCCGGCGCCGCCTGCTCGCCCTATGCGTTCATCACGTCATGGCAGAACGACAACCAGGCGGAAGTCGTCGGCAAGTACGCGACCGACAAGGGCTACAAGCGGGTGATCGGCATGGCGCCCAACTACCAGGCCGGCAAGGACTTCATCGCCGGATTCAAGCGCTTCTACAAGGGTGACGTGATCGACGAAATCTACACGCCGCTCAACCAGCCCGACTTTTCCGCCGAATTGGCACAGGTCGCCGCCAAGAACCCGGACGCGGTCTACGTGTTCTACCCGGGCGGCCTCGGCGTGAACTTCGTGCGCCAGTACAAGGCTGCAGGCCTTGCCGGCAAGATCCCGCTGCTGTCGACGTCCACGGCCGACGGCTCGACGCTGCCCGCGCAGAAGGACGACGCGCTCGGCATCATCTCCGGCACGTTCTGGGGGCCGGATTTCGCGAATCCGGTGAGCCAGAAATTCGTCGAGGACTTCGAGAAGAAGTACAACCGCATTCCGTCGCAGTATGCGGCGCAGTCGTACGACGCCGCGCTGCTGCTCGACTCGGCCATCGCCAAGGTAAAGGGCAACGTCGGCGACAAGAAGGCGTTCATGGCGGCGCTCAAGGCGGCAGATTTCAAGAGCGTCCGCGGTGACTTCAAGTTCAACAACAACGGCTTCCCGATCCAGGACATGTATGTGTTCGAGGTCGTCAAGGACGCGAAGGGCCGGGTGAACCTGAAGACCGTTTCCGCACCGCTCAAGAATCACCAGGACGCGTATCACACCAAGTGCGAGCTCAAGTAGCCTGAAAGCGCAGGCGCCCTCCTCCGGCACGAGGGCGCCCGCGCGCGAGTCATGACGGTCGGCCTTTTCCTCACGCAGGCGCTGAACGGCCTGCAGCTGGGCGTATTGCTGTTCCTGCTGGCCGCCGGCCTTACCCTCGTGTTCGGGATCATGAATTTCGTGAATCTCGCGCACGGCTCGCTGTACATGATGGGCGCGTATTTCGCCGCCGCCGTCTTCGGCAGGACCGGCTCGTTCCTGCTGGCCGGCGTGGTGGCGGTGCCAGCCACGATGCTGCTCGGCATCGTGGTCGAGCGCATTGCGCTCATCCACCTCTATCATCGCGAGCACCTCGACCAGGTGCTGGCGACCTTCGGCCTGATCCTATTCTTCAACGAGCTGGTGCGCATCATCTGGGGGCCAGCGTCGGTATACATGAATGCCCCCAAGGCGCTGGCGGGCACGGTGGAACTGTTCGGACTGCCATACCCGTCGTATCGCTTTGCCATCATCGGCGTGGGCCTGCTGGTCGGGCTCGGTCTTTACCTGCTCATTCACCGCACGCGCATCGGCATGCTGATCCGTGCGGGCGCCACGCATCCCGAGATCGTCGCCGCGTTGGGGGTGAACGTACGCCGGTTGAACACCCTGGTGTTCGGGCTCGGCGCGGCCCTTGCCGGCCTCGCGGGGCTCATGGCGGGGCCGATCGTTTCGGTGCAATCGGGCATGGGCGAGCCGATCCTGATTCTCACGCTGGTGGTGATCGTCACCGGCGGAATCGGCTCGATCCGCGGCGCCTTCTACGGCGCGTTGATCGTGGGCATCGTCGATACCATCGGCCGCGCCTTCCTGCCGACGTTGCTGCGCGAATTCTTCGAGCGCTCGATGGCGCAGGCGGCGGGGCCGGCGATCGCCTCCATGCTGATCTACGTGTTGATGGCAGTCGTGCTGGCCGTGCGCCCGCAGGGGCTGTTTCCGGTACGGCACGGATGACGACCTCCAGCACCGGTGCAGCGTCGGGCAGCGAAGCCCATGCGGCAGCCGCCATGCCGTTGCCCCGTCGTGCACGGGCCGCATCGCTGGTGGCCACCGTACTGCTCGGCGGGCTGGCCCTGGTGCCGGTGATCGCCGCCGCCATCAACGAGCCCTATTACGTGACGATGTTCACGCGCATCGTCATCTTCGCGCTGGCCGCGGTTGGCCTGAATCTCATTCTTGGGTACGGCGCACTGGTGAGCTTCGGCCACGCGATGTACATCGGCATCGGCGCCTACGTGGTCGGCATCCTGTCGTTCCACGGCGTCGACAGCGGCTGGATCCAGCTCGCGGTAGCCATCGTGTTCGGTGCCGTCGTGGCCTGCGTCATCGGGCTCGTCTGCCTGCGCACCAGCGGGATGGCCTTCATCATGATCACGCTGGCGTTTGCGCAGATGATCTACTTCCTCGCCATCAGCCTCAAGCAATACGGCGGCGACGACGGCCTCACCATCGCCAATTGCAGCAATTTCGGGCTGTTCACGCTGGAGAACAACACCGTGCTCTACTACACGGTGTTCGTGGTTCTGCTGGGCTGCCTCTTCGCCTGCCAGCGCCTCGTGCACTCACGCTTCGGGATGGTGCTGCGCGGTTGCCGCAGCAACGAGCGGCGCATGGCCGCGCTCGGCTTTCCGACGCTGCGCTACAAGCTGACCGCGTACGTGATGTCCGCGCTGGTATGCGTGATCGCCGGCATGTTCCTGGCAAATCTGACCAAGTTCGCGGCGCCCTCGTACATGGCGTGGCAGGCCTCGGGCGATCTCATCGTGATGATCGTGCTGGGTGGCATGGGTACCATCGTCGGACCGGTCGCCGGGGCGGTCGCGCTGCTGGTGCTGGAAGAGGTGCTGGCAGGCTGGACCACGCACTGGATGATCGTGCTCGGACCCGCGATCGTGCTGATCGTGCTGACCGCGAAAAGGGGTCTCTACGGCTACCTCGTGGACCGCGAATCACGACCGGCAAGCACGGTCAAGGAAGCTTCGTGACACTGCTCGCGGTCTCGGCGCTGCGCAAGAGCTTCGGGGGCCTGACCGCCACCGACGGTGTCGACCTCACCGTGGAACCGGGCGAAGTGCACGCGGTCATCGGACCCAATGGTGCAGGCAAGACCACGCTCATCAACCAGCTTTCCGGCGAACTCAAGCCGGATGCCGGCAGCATTCGCTTCGACGGGCGCGAAATCGGCGATCTTCCGGTCTACCGGCGCGCGCGCATGGGCATTGGCCGGTCCTACCAGATCACGTCGGTGTTCGCCGAATTCAGCGTGCTGGTCAACGCCGTGCTGGCGGTGCAGGGTCATGCCGGCCACAGCTTTTCCTTCTGGCGGCCGGTGCTCGGCGAACACGCGCTGGTCGAGCGCGCGCGCGCCGCACTGACGCAGGTGGGCCTCAGCGAACGCGAACAGATTCCGGTCGCGGCGCTCGCGCACGGCGAGCGGCGCCAGCTCGAACTGGCGATGACGCTGGCGACGCAGCCCAGGCTGCTGCTGCTCGACGAACCGATGGCCGGGATGAGCTTAGCCGAATCGGAGCGCATCGTGCAGCTGTTGACCACGCTCAAGGGACGCTATGGCGTGTTGCTGGTCGAACACGACATGGATGCGGTGTTCCGGCTCGCCGATCGCATTTCCGTCCTGGTCTATGGCCAGGTGATCGCCTGCGGCAGCCCGGACGAGATCCGTGCCAACGCCGATGTCCGCGCAGCCTACCTGGGCGACCAGGACCTGGTGGCATAGCCTGGAGGCCCTTTGCCGCTGCTCGAAGTCCACGACCTGACCGCGCACTATGGCACCAGCCAGGCGTTGTTCGGCCTCTCTTTCGCTGCCGAGTCCGGCGAATGCGTGACGCTTCTGGGCCGCAATGGCATGGGCAAGACGACCACGGTGAAGAGCATCACCGGCATGCTGGCGGCGCATCGCGGTGACGTGCGTTTCGGCGGCAAGGCGATCGGCCGCTGGCCGTCGTACCGCATCGGCCAGGCGGGAATCGGGCTCGTGCCCGAGATGCGGCAGATATTTCCGACCTTGACCGTGCACGAAAACCTGGTGGCCACGGCGCGCAAGCCCAAGGCGGCGGCCGGCACGTGGACGCTCGAACGCATCTACACGCTGTTTCCACGCCTTTTCGAACGCGCCCGCAATCTCGGTGCGCAGTTGTCGGGCGGCGAACAGCAGATGCTCGCGATCGGGCGCGCGCTGATGACCAATCCGCGGCTCCTGATTCTCGACGAGGCGACCGAAGGCCTGGCACCGCTGGTGCGCGCGGAAATCTGGGCGTGTCTGGCCGCGCTCAAGCGTGACGGCCTGACGCTGGTCGTCATCGACAAGAACATCGGGCCGCTCATGCAGCTCGCCGACCGTCACTACATCGTCGAGAAGGGGCGCATCGCGTGGAGCGGTGACTCCGCCTCGCTGGCCCGCGATCCCGCGCTGCTGCACCAGTACGTCGGCGTCTAGCGTGCTTCGATCGCCGGTCAGCGGCGGAACTCAGGGATGTCGGGCCGTGCGCCCCACATGCAGAACGAGCTCGGCTCGAACGGAAACTGCCGTGGCTGGTAGTTGGCTTCGTCGGTGATGCTCCGCACGCCGGTCGAGTACTCGTACACCATTCCGTCCGGTCCCTCGTAGTACAGGAAGATCGCCGACGACGTCGGGTGGCGCCCCGGCCCGAACACGATACGCACGTTGCGTTCCCGCAGGAAGTAATACGCCCGCATGATGTCGTCGATGCCTTCGACCTGGTGGTTGACGTGTTGCACGCCGGCATGCGTCGACGGAAACAGCGCCATCCGATGATGCACTTCGTCGATGCGCAGCAGCGGTGCCATCCCGATCCGGTCGGACACGCGCGCATTGCACACGCGCGTCCAGAACGCCTCGTCGCGCGCCGCGTCGGTGGTGCGCAGGCCGATGTGCGAAAACCCGGTGATGCCGGCGGAGCGCGCGGGCACGAAGGGGCCTGCTATCGGCGCATGCGGCCGCAACACGAGTTCGATGGCATTTCCGGAAGGGTCGGTAAAGGTGACGAAGGCGTCGACCCGGCGCGCATCGCACTCGGCGCGCGTGCCATGCCGTACCGGCAGCGCCTGCGCGTCGATCGCGGCGGCCGCGGCATCCAGCGAAGCGATGTCGCCGACCTCGAAGCCGACGACGTGTCGCGCCGGATCATCGTCGACATAGACCAGCGTGTGGTCGCGCGCGTCGCTGCGGAAGTAGCGCGAACGCTCGCCGGTACCGGCTGGTTCGAGACCGAGGATGTCGGTCGCGTAGCGGGCCGCGGCGTCGAGATCACGCGTGCCGAGGCGCACATAGCGAATGGATTGCAGGTTGATCATCGGCGCTCGGCCACGCGCTTCGGTGGCTCGCGGTCGACGCTCGCCGCCGCCGTATTCCCGGCGGCGGACAGGCGCAGGAATGCGCGCACCGCCGCCGTGAGTTCGTCGGGCCGGTCGCGGTGCGGCGAGTGGCCGCAGCGCGCGAGCTTCACCAGGCTGGCATGTGGAATGCAGCGCACCACCGCTTCCACCTGTGCCATCGTCCCGTACTCGTCGTCCTCACCCTGCACCGCCAGCACCGGCACGCCGATCGCGCGCATGTCGGATTCGATGTTCCACGATCGGAATGCGGGATCGAGCCAGATGTCGTTCCAGCCCCAGAACGCGGAATCCGGGTCGTCGTGGTAACGCGCGAGGCGCGCCTTCATGTCGGTTGTCAGGTAGGTCGTACGGGCGGCCTCGATGCTCGCGACGCTCAGGTCCTCGACGAACAGGTGCGGCGCGATCGCCACCACCCCGGCCACGCGCGCCGGGTGCCGCGCCGCATGGAGAAGCGCAATGGACGCGCCGTCGCTATGCCCGATGAGCCATGACGACTCCCGCACCTGCAGCGCGCCGAGCAATGCCGGCAGCACTGCGTCGGCTTCGCGCGCGAGAAACTCGACCGGCCAGCGTTCGCCGGCGGTGCGCGGAGTCGAGCGGCCGTAGCCCGCGCGCGAGTAGACAAGCCCGCGGGCGCCGGTGGCCGCACACAGCCGTTGCGGATAGTCGCGCCACATCGCGAGCGAACCCAGGCCCTCGTGCAGGAACACCAGCAGCGGCGCGGTGCGGGCAGCGGCGGAAGTCGCGTCGCCAATCCACGCGTATTCGAGGCGCAGGTGGCGGCCGTCGGCGTCGACATCCACGAACTGCGTCGCGCGCTGCGTGACCTCGGTGACGGGCCGCGTGGCAAACCGGGTGGCGGATTGCGTGGCGGACTGCATCGCGGGCTGCATGGGGGCTGGCGAGCGGCGCGGCGGGTGCGCGAGCTGCGTCGCCGATGGCGCAACCTCGGCGGCGGACTGCATCCCCGGTGCGGCGATGCCGGTGTTGCGTCGGCTCACGCCTTGCCTTCGCGCAACCGGAACCGCTGGATCTTGCCGGTCGCGGTCTTCGGCAGTTCCTCGATGAAGCGGATCTCGCGCGGATACTTGTGCGGCGCGAGTTGATCCTTGACGAAGGTCTTCAACGCATCGCCCAGCGCGTCGCCACCGGTCTCGCCCGCCTTCAATACGACGTACGCCAGCGTCCGCGTCAGCCCGTCGCCGTCCGCCTTGCCCACGACCGCCGCTTCCAGCACGGAGGAATGGCGCATCAGCGCTGCCTCGACTTCGAACGGCGACACGTATTGCCCGCTCACCTTCAGCATGTCGTCGCTGCGTCCGGCATAGGTAAAATAGCCGTCGGCTTCGCGCACGTACTTGTCGCCGCTCCGGGTCCACGGTCCCTGGAAGGTCGCCTGCGTGCGCTCGCGGTCGTTCCAGTAGAAGAGCGCGGCGCTCGGCCCGCGAATGTAGAGGTCGCCGATCTCGCCATCGTTCACCGGTGCGTCGTGCTCGCTGCGCAGTTCGACTGCATAACCGGGTACCGGTGTCCCGGTGGTGCCGTAGCGTACTGCTCCCGGATGGTTCGACAGGAAGATGTGCAGCATCTCGGTGGAGCCGATGCCATCGAGCACCTCGCAACCGAAGCGCGCCGCGAAACGCTCGCCCACGTCGCGCGGCAATGGCTCGCCCGCCGACACACAGCGGCACAGCACAACCTCGTCGCGTGCGGGCAGGTCCTGCGCGGCCAGCATCGCCGCATACAGCGTCGGAACGCCGAAGAATACGGTCGGCCGCTGCTGGGTCAGGCGGCGGAACACGGCCTGCGGTGTCGGCCGTTCAGCCATCAGCACCGTCGTCGCGCCCGCCGCCAGCGGAAAGGTCAGTGCGTTACCGAGTCCGTACGCAAAGAAGAGCTTTGCCACGGAGAACACCACGTCGTCTTCGCGTAATCCGAGCACCTGCCGCCCGTAGGTCTCGTTGGTCCAGTACAGGTTGGCGTGCGTGTGCACCGTGCCCTTGGGGCGGCCGGTCGATCCCGATGAATAGAGCCAGAAGGCGATGTCGTCCCGGCCGGTGCCTGCCGGAGCTTCGGCGTCGCGGGCGCTGCCGATCCACGCGCCGAATTCGGTCTGCATCGCTCGCGAGCTCGCTCACTGGGACGCGACACCACGACGCGACGCACTTCGTGCGGCGCCCGCGCCATCGCCTGCAGCAGTGTGGGCAGCAGCGCGCCGGACACCAGCAGCACCTGCGCACGGCTGTGCCCGAGCATGTACGCGTAGTCGTCCGCGGTGAGGAGCGTGTTGGCCGCGACCGGGACCACCCCTGCGTACAGCGCGCCAAGGAAGGCGGCCGGAAAATCGACGGTGTCGTGCAGGCACAGGAAGATCCGTTCCTCGCGGCGGACGCCGGCGTCGCGCAGCGCGCCGGCGACCTTGCGCGACCCGGCGCGCGAGTTCCCCAAAGGTCATCGCCTGCGCATCGTCGCGATAAGCAGCCTTGTCGGCACGATGCGCATTGAGGTCAAGCAGGTACGCCGCGGCATTGAAGCCGGGCGGCGGGGGCGCGCCAAAGGTCAACGCGATGGCTCCTCTTCGAAGGTACGCACGGGTCGTCGCATAGGCTGACGGGGACGGATTGCCGCGCTGGGATTGCTCTGCTACCTTAGTGCAACAAAATTCACACTGTCAAGCGTCGAGAAGCAGCAGATTGCATATACCGCCGCCAACCTTCATTCGCCGCCGCCGCTGGCGAACGCGCCGCCGATGAACGACGACGTTGCCCCCAACGCTTCGCCCACCGCGAAGGATCCGCTGCTCACCGTCCTCGGCGAGCGCGTGCGTGCGTTGCGCGCGCGAGCGCAGTTGACGCGCCGAGCGCTGGCCCGCGAAGCCGGGATTTCCGAGCGTCATCTCGCCAATCTCGAGTCGGGGCAAGGCAATGCGTCGGTACTGCTGCTGCGGCAGCTCACGCGCGTGCTCCACTGCACCATCGGCGAGCTGATCGGCGAGGACGCACTGGCCACGCCTGCATGGCGCCAGATCCGCGCAATGATCGACGGACCGCAGCGATGCCGAGCTCGAACAGGTGCGCCTGGCGATGGCGGAGGTGCTCGGCGCGGCGGCGCCCGATCCGCACCGCTACGGGCGCATCGCGCTGATCGGCCTGCGCGGTGCGGGCAAGTCGACGCTGGGGGCGATGCTGGCCGACGATCTGGGCGTTCCGTTCATCGAACTCACGCGCGTCATCGAGCGGCTTGCCGGCTGCGACGTCCGCGAAATCCACGCGTTGTATGGGGCGGCGGCCTATCGGCGCTACGAAATGCGTGCCCTCGAAGAGGCTGTCGGCGGCCCGCCGCGCGCAGTGATCGCGACCGGCGGAGGTGTCGTGGGCGAGGCCGCGACCTTCGATCTGCTTGCGTGCACGCTGTTTCACCGTGTGGCTGCGCGCTGCGCCCGACGAGCACATGGCCCGGGTACTCGCGCAGGGCGACCTGCGACCGATGGCCGGCAACGCCGAGGCCATGGCGGACTTG
The DNA here is from genome assembly GCA_963756765.1 of uncultured beta proteobacterium. Taxonomy (GTDB): domain Bacteria; phylum Pseudomonadota; class Gammaproteobacteria; order Burkholderiales; family Casimicrobiaceae; genus VBCG01. Next base: position 65,737 of record CAVWPC010000008.1, read on the forward strand.
AAACGCATCCTCGCCAGTCGCGAAGCGCTCTACGCGCAGGCCGACGTCGTGATCGACACCGGCAGCAAGCCGCTGGCCGAGGCCTTCGCCGTTGTGCGCGCGGCGATCCCGCCGGATTCTTCCCCCGAATGCTGACGCGCACACGCATAAATGCATTCCATTGCTTGACAAAGCCAATCAAAAGTGCATTGTAATGCATAGTTTAAAGGCGTCGAGCCGGCCCCGGCCCGGCGCGCAGGAGCGTTCATGGCACATGATCCCGGCCCTCCGGTCGACTATCGCACCGACCCTTCCCGATATCGCCACTGGATGCTCCAGTTCGAGGGACCGATGGCGACGCTGGCGATGGACGTGGCCGAGGACGGCGGGGTGCGCGAAGGCTATCGCCTCAAACTCAATTCGTACGATCTCGGTGTCGATATCGAACTGCACGACGCGGTGCAGCGCATCCGCTTCGAACACCCGGAGGTGCGCACCGTCGTTCTGACCAGTCGCAAGGACCGGGTGTTCTGCTCGGGCGCCAACATCTTCATGCTCGGACTGTCATCGCACGCGTGGAAGGTGAACTTCTGCAAGTTCACCAACGAAACGCGCAACGGCCTCGAGGACGCAAGCCGCCACTCCGGGCTCAAGTTCCTGGCCGCGATCAACGGCTCCTGCGCCGGCGGTGGCTACGAACTCGCACTCGCCTGCGACGAGATCTGCCTGGTCGACGATCGTTCGTCGGCGGTGTCGCTTCCCGAGGTACCGCTGCTCGGTGTGCTGCCGGGTACCGGCGGCCTGACCCGCGTGACCGACAAGCGTCACGTCCGGCACGACCTGGCCGACCTTTTCTGCACCATGCCTGAAGGCGTGCGCGGGCAGCGCGCCAAGGACTGGCGCCTGGTCGACGCGCTCGTCAAGCCCGGTGAGTTCGCGCAGGCGATTGCGGCGCGCGCTGCCGCGCTTGCGCAGGCAAGCGATCGCCCGGCCGACGCGACCGGCGTGACGCTGACCCCGCTCGATCGCCGTGTTGACGCCGCGGGCTATCACTACGAATTCGTCGATATCGCGGTCAACCGCACCGCGCGGACCGCCACCTTCACCGTGCACGCGCCCGCAGCCACTCCGCCCGCCGAACTCGCGGCCATCGAAGCAGAGGGCGCGAACTGGTGGCCGCTCCAGGTCGCGCGCGAACTCGACGACGCGATCCTGACCTTGCGCACCAACGAACTGGCGATCGGGACCTGGCTCCTCAAGACCCGCGGCGACTCCGCGCACGTGCTGGCGGCCGACGCGGCGCTCGAGCGCCATGCCGCGCACTGGCTGGTGCGCGAGGTCCGCGGCTTCCTGCGGCGCACGCTCGCGCGCCTCGACGTGTCTTCGCGCACGCTGTTCGCACTGGTCGAGCCGGAATCGTGCTTTGCCGGGACGCTGCTCGAACTGGCGCTCGCCGCCGATCGCGTCTACATGGCGCGGCTGCCCGACGATCCGCAGCGCGAGCCACGGCTGGTACTCTCCCCGCTCAACTTCGGCGCCTATCCGATGGTGAACGGGCGGGCGCGCCTGGCCCAGCGTGTCTACGATGACAGCACCCAACTCGCGTCGCTGCGCGCAGCGATCGGCAGGGCGCTCGCGCCCGACGACGCGGAGCGCCTCGGGCTCGTGACGGCAACTCCCGACGATCTCGACTGGGACGACGAGATCCGCATCGCCCTCGAAGAGCGGGCGAGCATGTCGCCGGACGCGCTGACCGGCCTCGAGGCCAACCTGCGCTTCGGTGGCGGCGAGACCATGGAATCGCGCATTTTCGGACGGCTGTCGGCCTGGCAGAACTGGATCTTCACGCGGCCCAACGCCGTCGGTGAAAAGGGCGCGCTCAAGGTCTACGGCAAGGGCGGCAAGGCGCATTTCGATTTCGAACGCATCTGACGGGACGATGTGACATGGCAACGATCAGCTACAGCGAAACGATTCCAAACAACGTCAACCTGGCCGGCGATCGGACGCTGCAGCGCGCACTCGAGCACTGGCAGCCCAACTTCCTGCAGTGGTGGCGCGAGATGGGCCCCGAAGGCGCGCAGGCCTTCGACGTCTATCTGCGTACTGCGGTCAGTGTGGAACCCGGCGGCTGGGCGCATTTCGACTACGTGAAGATGCCCGACTACCGCTGGGGCATCTTCCTCGCGCCGGAATCGCCGGAGCGCAAAATCCACTTCGGCGAGCACCAGGGCGAAGCGGCATGGCAGGACGTGCCCGGCGAGCACCGCGCGAACCTGCGGCGGATCATCGTCACGCAAGGCGACACCGAGCCCGCGTCGATCGAACAGCAGCGACACCTCGGCGCAACCGCGCCGTCGCTGTACGACCTGCGCAACCTCTTCCAGATCAATGTCGAGGAGGGTCGCCACCTGTGGGCGATGGTTTACCTGCTGCATCGCTATTTCGGCCGCGACGGGCGCGAGGAAGCCGACGCACTGCTCCAGCGCCGCTCGGGTGACGCCGACAATCCGCGCATCCTCGGCGCCTTCAACGAACGCACGCCGGACTGGCTCGCGTTCTTCATGTTCACCTATTTCACCGACCGCGACGGCAAGTTCCAGCTCTGCGCGCTGGCCGAATCCGGGTTCGATCCGCTCGCCCGCACGACCCGCTTCATGCTGACCGAGGAGGCGCATCACATGTTCGTCGGCGAGTCCGGCGTCGCCCGTATCCTGCAGCGCACCTGCGAGGCAATGAAGGCACAGGATACCGACGACCCGGCACGCCTGCGCGCCGCCGGCGTGATCGATTTGCCGACCATCCAGCGCTACCTCAACTTCCACTATGCCGTGACCATCGACCTTTTCGGCGCCGACCAGTCGTCCAACGCGGCGATGTTCTACGCCGCAGGCTTGAAGGGCCGCTTCGAGGAAGGCAAGCGCGACGACGACCACCGGCTGCACGGCGCCACCTATCGCGTGCTCGAGATCGACGGCGACCACCTCGTCGAGCGCGAGGTCCCGCTGCTCAACGCGCTGAACGAGGTGCTGCGCGACGACTTCATCAAGGATTCGGTCGCCGGCATCGGCCGCTGGAACCGCGTGATGGAAAAGGCGGGCATCGCGTTTCGTTTGACGGTGCCACACAAAGCCTTCAACCGCCGGATAGGTACCCTCGCGGGCGCGCATGTCACACCGGACGGGCGTATCGTCAGCGCGACGGAATGGGCCGCGCGGGCACACGAATGGCTGCCCACCGCCGAGGATCGGGCGTTCGTCGCCACGCTGATGGGACGCGTGACGGAGCCCGGTAAGTATGCGAACTGGATCGCACCCCCGGCCGTCGGCATCAACAAGCAGCCGGCCGACTTCGCGTACGTCCGGTTCAACTGAAGCGCGGCACACTGACGATGACAGCGGCAACGACAACGGGTCGAGATCCTGCGCCAGCACCTGATCGACCCGGAGATCTGCATCCGCTGCAACACCTGCGAGGAGACCTGCCCGATCGATGCGATCACCCATGACGCGCGCAACTACGTCGTCGATCCCGCAATCTGCAACGCGTGCAATGCCTGTATCGCGCCCTGTCCCACCGGAGCGATCGACAACTGGCGCGAGGTCGGGCGGCGCGACGCGTATTCGCCGGCGGACCAGCTGACCTGGGACACGCTGCCCGCGCAACAGTCAACCGTGGCCGCCGGACCCCCGCAGATCCCGACGGAGATCCTGCGCATCGCCGCGGAAGCCGAGCGCGGCCAGGGCGGGACGGCGGCGGCGCCGTGGTCGGCGGCCGAGCCGGCGATTCACCTGCACACGCTGCAGAAGCCCGCCGTGGCCGTCGTCAGCGGCAACTTCCGCCTGACGGGCGATACGGCGACCAGCGACATTCGACACCTGGTACTCGATTTCGGCGCCGCCACGTTTCCCGTCCTGGAAGGGCAAACCATCGGCATCGTGCCGCCGGGGACCGATGCCCATGGGCGACCGCACCACATCCGCCTGTATTCGGTGGCGAGCCCGCGCGACGGCGAGCGGCCGCGCTACAACAATGTGGCACTGACCGTGAAGCGCGTGACCGCGGACCACGCAGGCAAGCCCGTGCATGGCGTCGCTTCCAATTATCTGTGCGACCTCGACAAGGGTGCGAGCGTCAATGTGATCGGACCCTTCGGCGCGAATTTCCTGATGCCCAATCATCCCGGCGCGCGCCTGCTGATGATCTGCACCGGTACCGGTTCGGCACCGATGCGCGCGATGACCGAGCGCCGCCGCCGGCGGATCGCCGAGCAGGAAGGTGGTGACCTCATGCTGTTCTTCGGCGCCCGTTCGCCGGAGGAGCTGCCCTACTTCGGGCCGTTGATGAAACTGCCGCGCGATTTCATCGACATCAATCTCGCGTTCTCGCGCGTGCCTGCGCAACCGAAACAATATGTGCAGGATCTGATCCGGCGCCGTTCGGCCGACGTCGCAGCGCGACTGCGCGACCAGGAATGCTACGTGTATGTATGCGGCCTCAAGTCGATGGAAGAAGGCGTGAATGCCGCCTTCCGCGATGCCTGCCGCGAACACGACCTCGACTGGGACGCCCTGCTGCCACAGTTGCGTGCGCAGGGCCGCTACCACCTCGAGACCTACTGACGCTCGGCGAGCCGCGCATGCGTTTTGCCGATCTCGACCCCGGCCGCGAATTCCGCCTCGGGCCTGCGACACTCGGCGAAGCCGACATCCTGGCGTTCGCGCAAGACTACGATCCGCAGTGGTTTCACACCGACCCGGCGAGGGCCTCGGCCAGCGTGTGGCGCGGCCTCATCGCGAGCGGCTGGCAGACCTGCGGGCTGGCGATGCGGTTGGTGTGCGACGGCATCTTGGCCGGATCGGAATCCTACGGCTCGCCGGGACTCGCCTATCTCAAGTGGGACAACCCGGTGCGTCCCGGCGACCTGCTGTCGTTGAAAGTCACGGTGCTCGACCGACGGGTGGCGCGCAGCAAGCCGACGCTCGGCATCGTGCGCTGGCGCTGGCAGCTCGCCAACCAGCACGACGCCCCGGTCCTCGATCTGGAAGCAACCAGCCTCTTCGACCTCGGAGAGGGTCAGGTCGAGGGCTTCAGCGCGAGCGCGCGCGCGTAGACCGCGTCGCGGGCGGCGCCGGTCATCGCCGCCACGACGCGGGCGGCGCGGGCCGGCGGCAACTCCGCCAGCAACGCGATGAGCCAGCGCTCGGCTTCGAGCGTCAACGCTGGCTTCGCTGCGTCCGAGGTACCGATGTCCACGATCAGCACCAGCTCGCCACGCGTGCGATTGGCATCGGCGGCGAACCACTGCGAAGCCTGCGCCAGCGGCATGGACGCCACCGTTTCGAAGGTCTTGGTGACTTCACGCGCCACCACCAGCACGCGGTCGGGTCCGAGCGCCTCCTCGAGCGCGTCGACCGTCGCCGCCACGCGATGGGGAGCCTCGTAGAACACCAGCGCGGCGGGGAGCTGCGCCAATGCCGTCAGCCGTTCGCGCCTGGACTTGGCCTGCACCGGAAGGAATCCGGCAAAGAGGAACGACTCGGCCATGAGGCCGGCGGCACAGACTGCAGCGATGGCCGCGCACGCACCGGGAATGGGCTCGACACGGTGGCCGGCCGCACGCACGTCGCGAACCAGACGTGCCCCCGGATCGCTGATCGCCGGCGTCCCGGCGTCGCTCACCAGCGCCACGCTTCGGCCTTCGGCGAGCGCAGCACAGATCGTGGCGACGCGCTGCGCCTCGTTGTGTGCGTGCAGCGAGACCGCGCGCGTGCCGATGCCGTAGTGGCGCAACAGGACCGCGGTGACGCGCGTGTCCTCCGCGGCGATGAGGTCCGCCGTACCCAGGATATCGAGCGCGCGCAGTGTCACATCCCGCAGGTTACCCAGCGGCGTGGCCACCACATATAATGTCCCGGCGACGGCGCGCGTCGAAGGCGTAGCCTCCCGCCCCACCCGCGCCGCTCCTGACTCCTCCGCCATCTCCGCGCCACGCCTCCCCGCTGCCATGCCCGCCTTCCTTCGTTCGCGTGCCGCGGCACGCTGCATCAACGTGATGGCCGGGCTCGCGTTCGCATCGGTCGGCGCATTCTCCGCCGCGCAATCCCCCGCGGCAAGTCGCGGCGACGCATCGGCGAGCGCATCTGCCGACGCAGCCCGTGCACCCGTCAGCATTGCGCTGGTCCTGCCACTCGAGGCACCGGCGTTCGCGCGCGCGGCGGAAGCCGTGCGCGCGGGTGTTCTGGCCGCCGCCGCGGCCTCCGGTGCGCGCAACAACGTACGCGTCATCTCGCACCGCGAGGACGACGTGCTCGCGGCATTCGAGGTCGCACGCGAGTCCGGTGCCACGGTGATACTGGGTCCGCTCCTGCGCGACGATGTCCGTACGGTGGCGCAATTGTCGCTGGAGTTGCCGCTGACCGTTGCGCTGAACCACCTCGACGGCGGCATCGAGCATCCGCCCAATTTCTACACGTTTGCGCTCGCCATCGAGGGCGACGCGCGCGTGATCGCGCGCCGCCTGCATGCGGAAGCGGCGCAGAGCGTCGCCGTGGTGAATGCGGATACGCCGTTGATGCACCGGTTTGCCGAAGCGTTCGGGGCGCAGTGGCTGCTTGCCGGCGGCACCGCTCCGCCGGTGTACCAGTTCCAACCCGTTCCCGACACGTTGACCGCCATGCGTCGCGAACTCATTAGGAAGCCTCCGGATGCGGTGCTGCTGGCGCTCGACAGCGCGAGCGCCACGCTGGCCAAGCCCTATCTCGGCGTCATTCCCGCCTACGCCAGCGGACTGGTGTTCGAACCCGAGACGCAGGCCGTCGCCCGCGATCTCGACGGCATCCGGTTGCTGGAGATCCCGTGGATCATCACGCCGAACGCGCCCCAGTTCGCCGCGCTGCCGAAGCGAGAGTTCCCCAGCGCGGCGCTGACACGTCTCTATGCACTCGGCCTCGACGCCTATCGCGTGGCGAGCGCCTTCCGGGAGGGCCCGCCCGCGCAGTTCTCGCTCGAGGGCGCGACCGGCCAGGTCACGCTGGCAGAGGGTCGCCAGTTCCAGCGCGAAGGTGTCATCGGCGTATTCAGGGCCGGGCAACTGGCCCCCCTGGATGCCCCCCGCTGAGCGCAACTCGCAACGCTCCCGCGATCCGACGTCGGGTGCGCGGGCGGAAACACTCGCGGCCGAATTTCTCGCCGCACGCGGCCTCGTCCTGCTCGAACGCAACTTCCGCGCACGACGCGGTGAGATCGACCTGGTGATGCGCGATGGCGCGAGCCTGGTCTTCGTCGAAGTCCGCTTGCGCACCAACGCCATGTTCGGCGGCGCGGCCGCCAGCATCACGGCCGCGAAACGCCGGCGGCTCTGGGCCGCCGCGCAGGCCTACCTGGCGCGGATCGGGCACGAGCCGCCACCGTGCCGCTTCGACGCCGTATTGCTCGACGCGCTCGCAGCGGACCGGATCACGTGGGAACGCGGCATCCTGGAGGACTGACGCCCCCCTGCTAGAATCGCGTCCACGATGATCGACTACGAACAGCGCATCCGCGGCCACTTCACCGACAGCGCCCAGCTCAAGCTGATGGCGGCCGACGTCCTGGCGCCCGAAGTCGCCCGTGGGGCCGCGGTGATGACGGAGTGCCTGTTCGCCGATGGCAAGATCCTGTCCTGCGGCAATGGCGGATCGGCGGCCGATGCGCAGCACTTCGCGGCGGAGCTCGTCGGCCGGTTCGAACGCGAGCGCCCGGAGCTCCCCGCGATCGCCCTGTCGACCGACACTTCACTGCTGACCGCCGTCGCCAACGACTACTCGTTCGAGCAGGTGTTCGCCAAGTCGGTCAGGGCACTCGGGGCGAAGGGTGACGTGCTTCTCGCGATCTCGACCTCCGGCAATTCCGCGAACATCATTGCGGCCATCGAGGCGGCGCACGGTCGGGACATGCGCATCGTGGCCATGACCGGCAAGGGCGGCGGACGCATCGGTGAACTTCTGCGTCCGGAGGACGTCCATCTGTGTGTTCCGCACGCCCGGACGGCCCGCATCCAGGAGGTTCACTTGTTGATGATTCATTGCCTGTGCGACGCAATCGACGCCACGCTGCTGGGCGACGAGTCGTGATCCGGTTGTCCACCGCCGGTTGTGCGCTGGCCATGGCGCTCGCGCTTCCTGTCGGACTATCCGGCTGCGTACCCGCGGTCATCGCGGTGGGTGCCGGCGCCACCATGGTGGCCACGGACCCGCGGACGACCGGGACGCAAGTGGACGACGAAGGTATCGAGCTCAAGATTGCCGATCAGGTCAGCAAGCAGTTCGGCGATCGCGTCCACGTGAACGCCACGAGTTACAACGGGGTGGTGCTGCTCACCGGTGAAGTCCCGGATCAGGGGACCTGGGCGAGTGTCGGCAGTGTTGCCAAGAACACCGAGAAGGTGCGACTGGTCCAGAACGAACTGGTGGTCGCGCCGAACTCGGAACTGTCCGCGCGCACCAACGACAGCTACATCACATCCAAGGTCAAGTCTCGCTTTGTCGAGGCCGGCAAGTTCGCCCCCAACGCGGTCAAGGTCGTGACCGAGCGCGGTGTCGTCTACCTGATGGGGATCGTACCCCGCGCCACAGGGGAGGCGGCCGCCGAAGTGGCCGCAACCACCTCGGGCGTCGTTCGCGTCGTGAAGGTCTTCGAGTACCGCGGCTGAAAACCGAACTGCGGATCAGCCACGTGGCACGACCGGCAGCGCCCATACCTGCGTCCATCGACAGCAAGCTCGCGACGCGTGCAAACGCGCTGGCGCGGATTGCCGAGCTCCCGCGTCCGCTGGTCCTGACCAACGGCGTATTCGACCTCCTGCATCGCGGGCATGTCAGCTATCTCGAGGCGGCACGCGCCCTAGGCGCCTCTCTCGTCGTCGCCGTGAACGCCGATGCTTCGGTGCGGCGACTGGGCAAGGGCGCCGACCGCCCGCTCAATGCGCTGGACGATCGGATGGCGGTCCTGGCGGCGCTCGCCGCAGTCGACCTCGTGGTGCCGTTCGATACCGACACACCGCGCGAGCTGATCGTCGCCGCCATGCCCGATGTCCTGGTGAAGGGTGGTGACTACACCGCGAAGAACACCGCCGGGGCCGCCGAGGTCATCGCCAATGGCGGGCGCTTCGTCGCGATTCCATTCACGTTCGATCGCTCGACGACGTCGCTCGTCGATCGCATTCGCGTGCGCTGACCGCGGGTGCCGTTTGTTACAATGCCGGCACGATGTCGACCCTCGAACCCACCGCCGCCACCCAGCCGCACGACCGTGAAGTCGATGCGCGCGGACTCAACTGCCCGCTGCCGATCCTGCGCACGAAAAAAGCACTGAACGACATGCAGTCGGGTCAGGTCGTGCACATCCTCGCCACCGATCCGGCGAGCGTGCGCGATTTCCAGGCCTTCGCGCGGCAGACGGGCAACGAACTCGTTGGCCATGGTGAGCGCGACGGCGCCTTCTGGTTCCTGTTGAAGCGTCGCTAGCGCCCCGCCGACCGGCGTCGGCACCATAGCCGTGGTCGCCGGTGCTTCCGGGGAATGACCCCGGTGCGCAATCTGCCCTCTAGGGCCGGTAACGGTTCAGAAAATCCGCGACGATGCCCTTTTGCGATCGATCGATCGACGCGTCGAGCGAACGATCGCCAGGATCGTATTGCTTCGCCCGGCGGAAAGCCGCCAGCGCATCCTGGTGATAGCCCTGCGCCTGCAGCGCCGACCCCAGGCAGCGATACGAATCGGCATTGGCAAGCTCGAGTTCCGTCCAGGCCCGGCACAACTCGGCGGCGCGCCGCCAGTTGCCCGCGCGCAGCATCCGCGGACCCTCGACGCTGACCACGGCAATCTTGGCCCGGCGTTCGGCGAACATCGTCGCGACATCGGGGTCGAGCGGCGCCGAACTCGAAAGGCGCGGACGCTGGCGGGTTGGCGGGATCCTGGCGAACCGGAGCGCGGTCGGGATCGGCGGTCCGCGGCACGGCTGCAGGTACCGCCGGCGCGACGGACGGCGCGAGACCCGAGATGCGCCCGGCCCCACCGGCGAATCCACCGGTCAGCGTGCTTACCGACGGAATGGCGTCGGCGATGGTCGTGCGCGCCCAGGCGATCGAGTCGGCCATCGGCTGGTGCCAGGCCACACCGTACAGCCACAGCATGGCAGCCAGTCCGCACACGCCGGTGACGGTATTCAGCATTCCGGCGGGTCCATGCGTGACCAGCACGTCCTGCGCGAAGTCCCAGTCTGTCTCCTGGTTCTGTCCGAGTTTTTCGTACGCGACCGCGATCAGCACGGGCGCCAACAGCGGAAATCCGGCGCCGATCCCTTCCCACCAGACGCGGAACGAACGGCGCAACGCGCGATCGAGTTGCGCCCGGGTATCGCGGCGGGCGTAGGCATCGGAAATCGAGAACTGCAGGAACACGCCGAACAACCACTTGCCGGGCGTGGTGCCGGTCGAAGCGATGAGCAGCGCTTCGATGGGAATCCACGAGCCGGTGATGAGCATCGGCGCGATCAGCGGATGACCGATCCAGAAGGCGAGATCGGCAGGAACGAGACCCATGCCGCGCAGCTCCGACAGCAGCAGGGCGAGCACCAGGCCCCAGATCGAATAGTCGAAGATGCGTGCCGCCAGCCGCGGCCAGGGGCCCGGCTCGCTGGTACGCCCCGACTTGGCCCGTTCGAGTTCGGCCATGCGCAACTGGAAGATCCAGCTCGCATCCTCCTGCGGCTGATTGGTGCCGAGGAACACGCTCTTCTCGCGCCGCCAGTTGAGAATGGCGAGGTCGGTCTGCGGCACCAGCACCGGCTGCGGCGCCCGCCGCCGCCGGGCAAGATGCGCCACGCCGTGCACCGCGCCATACACCAGCGTCAGTACCAGCAACGTGATCGTCAGCCAGACCAGGACCTGTTTGGCCACCAGGATCGTATCGGCCGGCGTCACGAACACGATGGCGGCCGCGATGAAGGCGCCGAACAGCGCGCACATGCCGATGGTGACGAGCGGCGAGCGTCCGAAGGAGGCGACGCGCTCGGTCAGCCCCGGATGATGATGATTTCGTTCGACGGGCGGTTCGAGCGCATCGAGCCCGGTTTCCAACTCGACGTCCATCGCTTCGGGCGTCTGCGGACGGGCGTCCGCCTCGGCAAGCGCGTTGACGTCGGTCTGTTCCCCGGCGTCGAGCACGGCATTGCTGACCACGTGCGCTATGCGCTGCTCGGTCGTCCCGGCCGAAACGGCGAGTTCCTGGTCGTAGCGCTGACGCCGGTCCGGATCGGACAGGATGCGACTTGCATGATTGATGAAGCGCAGCGCCTCCTCGACGTTGCCCTGGCCGTCCCGCGTGCCGGCATAGTATTTCCGGATCAGCCGACGCAGCGCCGCCCGCACGTCCTCATCGGAGGCCGTGGGCGAGATCCCCAGTGCTTCGTATAGCGTTGCCTTCATGTGCCGGGGCGCCGGTGCAGGCGACCGCAAGAGCCCGATTATGCCGTTGGAATGTTTCCGGACAAACTCGGCCGGAACAACGGTAGCAAAGCAAGATCCGGACCCCGCAGGCAAAGTCCGTCGCGCTCCCCATGCTGCACCGCAAAACGAAACGGCCCCGCAGGGCCGTTTTCGAGGATGGCCGGGCAGGTAACAATGCCGTAGCCGTACACCAGCGAGTTGGTCGCGTCAGGTCTTGCTGCTGGTGTCCTTGTGCTCGAGCTTCTCGCGGATTCGCGCCGATTTGCCCGACCGGTCCCGCAGGTAATACAGCTTCGCCCGCCGCACGTCACCCTTGCGCTTGACCTCGATCGAGGCCAGCCGCGGCGAGTACGTCGGAAATGTACGTTCCACGCCTTCACCGCTCGAAATCTTGCGCACGGTGAACGACGAGTTGAGTCCCCGGTTGCGCTTGGCGATCACCACGCCTTCATAGGCCTGGATCCGCTTGCGCTCGCCTTCGACCACGTTGACGTTGACGATCACGGTGTCGCCCGGGGAAAAGTCTGGGAATAGTCTTCCCGAGCCGCGCCATTTCCTCGGCTTCGAGCTGTTCGATGATGTTCATTGCAGTTTTCCTTCCGCTTGCCTGGTCTTGCCCACAGCGCAGGGCTTCCCCTGATGTGGGCGATTTGTCGTCGGCCGGCGCGAAACTACCGCCCTCGCCGCGCTTCTTCTTCCGCTTCGAAGTCCGCCAACAACGCGGACTCTTCCCTGCCCAGCGCCCGGCCTTCTAGGAGGTCCGGTCGCCGTTGCCGCGTGCGTCCCAACGACTGCTTGAGACGCCAGCGGCGAATTTCCGCATGGTGACCCGACAACAACACCGCCGGTACCGCCATGCCGTCGTAAGTCTCGGGCCTCGTGTAGTGCGGGCAATCGAGCAGCCCATTCGCGAACGAATCTTCGCGCGCCGACTGTTCGTCATTCAAGGCGCCCGGCAACAGCCGGGTGATCGCATCGATGACCATCAGCGCCGGCAGTTCCCCGCCGGATACCACGAAATCCCCCACCGCCACTTCCTCGTCGATCTCCCGCTCGAGCAGGCGCTCGTCGATGCCTTCGTAGCGCCCCGCCACCAGCACGTAGCCGGTCGCGACCGCCTCCGCCATCGCCGCGACACGCACATGCGTCAGTGGCATGCCCGCGGGCGACAGGTACAGCACGCGGGTCGTGACAATGCCCGCGTCGCGCTGCGCGGCCCGCGCCGCTGCAATCGCCTGCGCCAACGGCCCGGCCAGCATCACCATGCCCGGACCGCCGCCATACGGACGATCGTCCACAGTCTGATGCGGGTCCGACGTGTAATCGCGCGGATTCCACACACCGAACTGCCACAGACCCCGTTCCAGCGCGCGCCCCGTGACGCCCACGGCCGCAGCGGCGCCCACCATCTCCGGAAACAGCGTGACGACATCGATACGCACGCCAGATGCTCCGGTCGCCTAGTAGTCTTCCTGCCAATCGACGTCGATACGTCGCGCGGCACGGTCGACACCATCGACATATGCACTCACGAACGGTATGCGCATGCCTGCGCCCACCGCACTGCCACTGCTCACCACCCGCAACAACGGATGGGCGCCAAAATCCTCGACCGCGGCCACCACGCCCAACCGGTGCCCCTGGCGATTCATGACTTCCAGGCCGACGAGGTCCGACCAGTAATACTCGTCATCGCCGACTTGAGGCAAGGCGGACCGCGGCACACCTACATCCGCGCCGTTGAGCGCCGCTGCCGCCTCCCGGTCCGCGATGGCGTCCAGCTGCACCAGCAGTGCCGCGCCATGGCCTTTCCCGTCCACCACGCGATGACGCTGCCAGGATCCGCCCCGGGTTCGTAGCCACCACTGTCCATGGGACAACAAGGTGTCACGCTCCGCGGTCATCGGCAAAACCCGCACCCAACCCTTGACACCGTAGGGCGCCACCACGCGTCCCATGACCACGATATCGGCCGCGGTCGCGTCGACCGCACGTGCGTCTGTCGCGGCGCCGGCCACTTGAGGTCCGTGGCCGAAGTCGCGACGTCGCTAGGCCGCCGGCGTCGCAGCGGGAGCAGGCGCGGGCGCCGCCGCCTTGGCGGACCGCTTCACGAGACCCGCGACCGTGTCCGACAGCTGCGCACCACGCTCCTGCCAGTACGCGATGCGATCGGCAGCGAGGCGCAAGCCTTCTTCGTTCGGCGTGGCGATCGGGTTGTAGAACCCGACACGCTCGATGAAACGACCGTCGCGGCGGCTGCGCGAGTCGGCCACCACCACGTTGTAATAGGGACGCTTCTTGGCGCCGCCGCGGGCAAGACGAATGACCACCATGGCTCGATCTCTTCCTGACTTTCCGGGAGCCCCGGACGATTCCGGGGCCAAAATTCGGAAAAAGACCAAGATTGTACGACGATTCCGACCCTCTTGACAATATGCGGGGACTTGCGCGGACAGGCGTGCCAGCGCCGACAGCACCGCTAGAACAGACGCGTTATCAACAGGTTAGCCATCCGCCCGCGCGCCTGCGAGTCTAGCGCAGGCCGGGAAGCAGCCCTTTCATGCCCCGCATCATCTTCTGCATACCGCCTTTGGCGACGACCTTCATCATCTTTTGCGTCTGCTCGAACTGGTTGAGCAGCTGATTCACCTCCTGGACCGTGACGCCGGCGCCGGCGGCGATGCGCCGCTTGCGGGAGGCCTTGAGGAGCTCGGGCTTGGTGCGCTCCTGCGGTGTCATCGAATCGATGATCCCCTCGATGCGGCCGATTCGCCGCTCGTCGACCGCCGCGCCCTGCGCCGCACGCGCCAGCTCCGCGGGCAGCTTGTCGACCAGGCCCGCCAGCCCGCCCATCTTGCGCATCTGCCCGATCTGCGCCTTGAAGTCCGCCAGGTCGAAGCCCTTGCCGGACTTGACCTTCTTGGCGAGCTTCTGGGCTTCCGCAACGTCGACATGGCGATGCGCGTCCTCGATCAGCGTCAGCACGTCACCCATGCCGAGGATGCGCGACGCCATGCGCTCCGGATGGAAGACCTCGAGTCCGTTCAATTTCTCGGCCACGCCCGCGAACTTGATCGGCGCACCCGTCACCTGCCGGACCGATAGCGCGGCGCCGCCGCGCGAGTCGCCATCGAGCTTGGTCAGCACCACCCCGGTGAGCGGCAGCGCATCGCGAAACGCCTTCGCGGTGTTCACCGCGTCCTGACCCTGCATGGCATCGACGACGAACAGGGTCTCGATGGGGGAAACCGCACGGTGGAGGTCGGCGATTTCGGTCATCATCGCGCCGTCGATCGCGAGCCGGCCCGCGGTATCGACAATCACGACATCCTGGTAGTGCCGGCGTGCCCAATCGAGCGCGGCAGTGGCGATGGCGACCGGTTGCTGGTCGGCGGACGAAGCGAAGAACTCGACCCCGACCTGCCCGGCGAGAAGGCGCAGCTGCTCGATGGCCGCCGGGCGGTAGACGTCGGCCGAAACCAGCAGCACCTTTTTCTTCTGGTCTTCCTTGAGCAGACGGGCAAGCTTTCCGGCGGTGGTGGTCTTGCCGGCGCCCTGCAATCCGGCCAGGAGGATCACCGCCGGCGGCTGCGTGGCGAACGACAGTGACGCGGCGGTGCCCCCCATCAGCGCAGTCAGCTCGCGGTGCACGACGCCGATCAGCGCCTGGCCCGGGGTGAGCGATCCCGCGACTTCCTCGCCGACCGCTTTCTCCTTGATCGCAGCGATGAATTCGCGCACCACGGGCAACGCGACGTCCGCTTCCAGCAGCGCGAGGCGCACCTCCCGCAGCGCTTCCTGGATGTTTTCGTCGGTGAGCCGCGCCTGGCCGCGCAGTCCCTTGACGACGCGCGACAGACGTTCGGTTAGATTCTCGAGCATGCTGACCTATTGGAAAGTGCGGCCATGCCGGCCACGGGTCCGTATCGCGCTTCTTGATACACTCGAAGCGTCGCCGGCGGCGCCATGAAGGGCGCCGAACACATGCCAGCGCCTCGAACTTCATGATCTTACTTTACCTTGCCGTGGCGACGCTGTACGGCGTCACTCTATGGCTGCGCAACGTGCCCGCCGCACCAGGCGCCAGGACCCGGTTTGCGGGTGCCGCGCTCGGCCTCGCGCTGGTGCTGCACGCCATCACCATCGGGCGCGCCGTGTTCTGGTCGGACGGCCTCGACCTGTCATTCACGCACGCGCTTTCGCTGGTCGCCTGGCTCACCGTGCTGATCGCGGGCATTTCGGGTGTGCTGGCGAAGCTGCCCGCGGTCGCCAACGTAACGCTGCCCGTTGCCGCCCTGTGTGCGCTGGCGCCGCTTGCGGGCGGGAATGCGCATCGCTTTGCCTATGCGGCGGAGCCGCTGGCGACCGCACACATCGCGGTCGCGTTGCTCGCCTATGCGCTGTTCGTGGTCGCCGCGCTGCAGGCGCTCTTGCTCACCGCGCTCGAAAAGCGGCTGCGACGGGGACTGCCGACCGACGAAGGGGGTGCCACCCCCCCGTTGCTGACGCTCGAGCGATTCCTCTTCCGTATCGTGGGCGCCGGTTTCGTACTGCTTACCTTGACGTTGCTGAGCGGCGTGCTGTTCTCGGAGCACCTGTTCGGCAAGCCGATGACGTTCAATCACAAGAACCTGTTCTCGCTGCTCGGCTGGCTGGCATTTGCGGTGCTGCTGTTCGGCCGCTGGCGCTACGGTTGGCGCGGGCGGCCCGCGCTGTACTGGGTGCTCGGGGGTACGATCCTGCTCGTGCTTTCCTACCTTGGCAGCAAGTTCGTCGCCGAAGTGCTGCTCGGACGCTGACGGTCGTCGATTTGACAGCGCTGACACCCACCGCGAAGAATACCCTTCGCTTTCACGGTTTCGCCGCACCCTTTGGATGAGTTCTCCCTGGGCACGCTCGGGCTTGCGCTCGGCGTGCTCCTGATTCTCTCCGGCTTCTTTTCGATCGCCGAGACGGCGATGATGGCGGCCAACCGCTACCGCCTGAAGCACCACGCCCAGCGCGGCAATCGCGGCGCCAAGCTTGCCCTTGCCCTGCTCGGCCAGACCGACCGGCTGCTCGGCGCGATCCTTTTCGGCAACAACCTGATCAACGCCGGCGCCACGACGCTGGCGGCGGTCATCACCATCCGCCTGTTCGGCGAAGGCCGGTGGGCGCTCGCGCTGGGTACCGTGGCCGTTACGTTCCTGATCCTCGTGTTCTCGGAAATCACACCGAAGGTGATCGGGGCCACGCACGCCGACCGCATCGCACCGCTGGCGAGCTTCGTGCTCACGCCGCTGTTGCGCGTGCTGCAGCCGGTCGTGTGGTTCGTGAATCTGTTTGTTCAGGGCCTGCTGCGACTGCTGCGAATCAAGCCCGCGCCCGATGGCGGCGGGCAATTGACGCAGGAGGAACTGCGTTCGCTGGTCCTGGAAGGCAGCCAGTACTTTCGCGGCAAGCACAAGACCATGCTGGCCAACCTGATGGACCTCGAGGCGATATCGGTGGACGACGTGATGACGCCGCGCAACCGCATCCACGCCCTCGACCTCGCCGAGAAGCCTTCGCTGCTCCGCCAGCAACTGGCCACGTCCTACCATTCGCGCGTGCCAGTATGCGAGGAGTCGCTCGACAACATCATCGGCGTGCTGCCGCTGAAGGCCGTCGTGCACCTGCAACTGCAATCCGGCGAACTCGATGCGGACCGGTTGCGCCCCCTGCTGCGCCCGCCCTACTTCATCCCCGCCGGCACTCCTCTGCTCACCCAGCTGACGCAGTTCCAGAACGATCGCCAGCGCCTGGGCCTGGTGGTGGACGAATACGGGGAACTCCAGGGTCTGGTGACCATCGAGGACATCGTCGAGGAGATCATCGGAGAGTTCACGACCCAGGCACCGGGCGGGTCCGAAATCTTCCGCCGGGAGGCCGACGGCAGCGTCGTGGTCTCCGGCATGGCGATGCTGCGCACGCTCAATCGCCGCCTGGGAACCCGTTTTCCGCTGCACGGGCCCAAAACGCTCAATGGCCTCATCGTCGAGCACCTCGGCGACATCCCCGATGCCGGGCTTTCCTTCCGCCTGGACGGCCAGACGCTGGAAATCCTCCAAACCCAGGATCGGGCGGTCAAAGTCGTCCGGCTTTTGCCCCCGGTAGGCAAGGGGAATGCGCCTTTACAAACCACAATCGAGCGGGCATCATCGACTGGCTAAGTTTTATGCGAATGGAATAGCGGGCGGTAAGGCCGGCTTCGGCATGCCGTTTGCTTGCTACAAGTTTCCAAGACCCGTCATCCAGACCCAGCCCGCTACCATTCATGGCCACGCACGCCGCCCCCCGCAATATCAGCGGCCTTGCCCGCGCGTTGGCGCAGCAGGGGCTGATGACGGAGTACGACGCCGAGTCCCTGCAGACGCAGGCGCAGTCGGCCGGCATTTCCTTTGTCGAGCAGGTGCTGGTCGGCAAGCGCATGACCGCCCAGCAGCTCGCGGTGTTCGCCTCGCGCGCGTTCGGCACGCCCTTGCTCGACCTCGCGAGCTTCGACACCGAGCACATCCACAAGGAATACGTCGACATCAAGATCGCCCAGACGCGGCGCGTTCTGCCCTTGTACAAGCGCAGCAACAAGCTCTTCGTCGCGATCTCCGACCCCGCCAACCTGCAGGCACTGGACGAAGTCCGGTTCAAGACCAACCTGGTCCCCGAGCCCATTGTCGTCGAGGACGACAAGCTCGGGCAGGCGATCGCCAAATTCATCGAGGGGAGCGGCGTCTCCCTGAAGGATATGGGCAGCCTCGAGGATATGGAGGTCGGCCTCGAGGACGGTGCGCCAGCGGCGTCGCTGGAAGACGATTCCGACGTCGAGGACGCGCCGGTCGTCAAGTACATCCAGAAGCTGCTGATCGACGCCATCAGTTCCGGCGCATCGGACATTCATTTCGAGCCGTACGAGAAGTTCTACCGCGTGCGGTATCGCATCGACGGCATCCTGATGGAAATCGCACAGCCGCCGCTGGCCATCAAGGACAAGGTCGCGTCGCGGATCAAGGTCATCTCGCGGCTCGATATCGCGGAAAAGCGCGTGCCCCAGGACGGGCGGATGAAGCTCGTGCTGTCGAAGACCAAGTCGATCGACTTCCGCGTCTCGACGCTGCCGACGCTCTACGGCGAGAAGATCGTGATGCGGATCCTCGACTCGGCCGGAATCAAGCTCGGCATCGAGGCGCTGGGTTACGAGGCGGACCAGCAGGCGGCCATGATGTTCGCCATCGGCCGGCCCTACGGGATGATCCTGGTCACCGGGCCTACGGGCTCGGGCAAGACCGTATCGCTTTACTCGTGCCTCAATATCCTGAATCAACCGGGCGTGAATATCGCCACCGCTGAGGATCCGGCGGAAATCCAGTTGGCCGGCGTCAACCAGGTCAATGTGAACGACAAGGCAGGCCTCACGTTCGCCGCCGCACTCAAATCGTTCCTGCGCCAGGATCCGGACATCATCATGGTCGGCGAAATCCGCGACCTCGAAACGGCGGACATCGCGATCAAGGCGGCGCAAACCGGCCACCTCGTGCTGTCCACGCTGCATACCAACGACGCGCCGACAACGCTGACGCGACTCCTGAACATGGGGGTGGCGCCGTTCAACGTCGCCTCGTCGGTGATCCTCATCACGGCGCAGCGTCTGGGCCGACGCCTGTGCCACTGCAAGCAACCCGAGGACATCCCGCCAGAAGCGCTGGTGCGCGCCGGATTCACCGAGGCCGATCTCGACGGCTCGTGGCAGCCGTTCGGCCCCGTCGGCTGCGACACCTGCAAGGGTACTGGCTACAAAGGCCGTGTGGGGATCTACCAGATCCTGCCGATCACCGACGACATGCGCCAGGTGATCATGCGCAACGGCAACGCCCTCGACATCGCCCAACAGGCGCGCAAGGAGGGTGTGAAGGACCTGCGCCAGTCGGGCCTGCTGAAGGTCAAGGCCGGCATCACATCCCTGGAAGAGATCGAAGCGATCACCAACGAGTAACGGCATCCGCCGTCACGCGAGGACGACCATGGCAACCGCAACCGGAACAGCGCAGCGACGCGACGTCAAGGAATACACCTTCCTGTGGGAAGGCGTGGACCGCAACAACCGGCAGGTCCGGGGCGAGTCCAAGGCCGCGACGGAGACCGTCGTCACGACCAACCTGCGGCGCCAGGGCATCCGGGTCGTCAAGATCCGCCGACAGTCGTTCCGCGGCGGACGCAGGGTCAACGAAAAGGACATGACGTTCTTCACGCGGCAGCTCGCGACGATGCTGAAGGCCGGCGTGCCCTTGCTGCAGTCCTTCGAAATCGTCGCGCGCGGCCACAGCAACGCGCGCTTCTCGCGTCTGATGATGGAGATCAAGAACAAGATCGAGGCAGGATCCTCGATGGCGCAGGCATTCCGCGAGCATCCGCGCTACTTCGACACCCTGTATTGCAACCTGGTCGCCGCCGGCGAGGCCTCGGGAACGCTCGACGCGATTCTCGATCGACTCGCCACGTACAAGGAGAAGATGCTCGCGATCAAGAGCAAGATCAAGTCGGCCTTGTTCTATCCGATTTCGGTGATCGTGGTGGCGATCGTGGTCATCTGGATCATCATGGTGTTCGTGATCCCTTCCTTCAAAAAGGTGTTTACCAGTTTCGGTGCCGACCTGCCGGCACCGACACTGATCGTCATGGCCATTTCGGATTTCTTTGTCACCTGGTGGTGGCTGATCTTGATGATCGTCATCGGCATCATCGTCGCCTTTGTCCTGGCGCTCAAACGATCCGACTGCGTTCCGGTATGGTTTTGACCGCATCATGCTGAAGATTCCGGTGATAGGACCGATTCTGAGAAGGCCACGATTGCGCGCTGGACGCGCACGCTGCAGACCATGTTCGCCGCCGGCGTCCCGCTGGTGGAATCGCTGGACGCGGTGGGCGGCGCGTCGGGCAATCTCGTGTATACGAATGCCACGAAGAAGATCCAGACCGAGGTCAGTACCGGTTCGAGTCTGACCAACTCGATGGCCAACACGGGCCTGTTTCCGACGATGGTGCTGCAGATGACGCAGATCGGCGAAGAATCGGGCTCCCTCGACAACATGCTGGGCAAGATCGCCGATTACTTCGAGCGCGAAGTCGACGACGCGGTCGCTGCCCTGTCGAGCCTCTTGGAACCGATCATCATCGTGTTCCTGGGCGTGGTGATCGGCGGGCTGGTCGTGGCCATGTACCTGCCCATCTTCAAGCTCGGCGCGGTCGTCTGACCGCGCGGCGACAGCAAGGAGATGCCGCCACTGCTGCTCGACCCGACGACGGCGACGATCCTGGCCGCCGCCGTCGGCCTCATCGTTGGCAGCTTCCTCAACGTGGTGATCCACCGGCTGCCGCAGATGCTCGAGCGCGGCTGGGCCGCACAGTGCGCGGAGATGCGCAACGAAGAGGTGGCCGAGGCGCCACGCTACAACCTGATGGTGCCGCGGTCGCGCTGCCCGTCGTGCGGTCATGGCATCACCGCGCTCGAAAACATCCCGGTGCTGTCGTGGCTGGTGCTGCGCGGGAAGTGCTCCGCCTGCTCCGCACAGATTTCTGCCCGGTACCCTATGGTCGAGATCCTGGGCGGCCTGCTGGCGGCGGCCGCGATCTGGAAATTCGGCCCCAACTGGGCGGGCCTGGCGGCATGCGGCTTCCTGTGGACCCTGCTGGCACTTACCTTCATCGACTTCGACACCCAGCTCCTGCCCGATAATCTGACGCTGCCGCTGCTCTGGGGCGGCCTGCTCGCCAACCTCTTCGATCTCTTCGTCCCGTTGCGCGATGCCGTGGTAGGCGCCATGGCCGGCTACCTGGTGCTGTGGACCATCTACTGGCTCTTCAAGCTCATTCGCGGCAAGGAAGGCATGGGCTACGGCGATTTCAAGCTGTTGGCAGGGCTCGGCGCGTGGCTGGGCTGGAAGATGCTGCCGCTGATCGTATTGCTGTCGTCGGTGGTAGGCGCAGCGATCGGCATTGGCCTCCTGGTGTTCAAGGGCCGCGATCACAACGTGCCGCTCGCCTTCGGGCCCTACCTCGCGATCGCCGGCGGCATCGCGCTGTTCTGGGGTCCAACGTTGATCCGGACCTTCCTGCCGGGATGAACTCAGCGTATGTCGTCGGCTTGACGGGCGGCATCGGCAGCGGCAAGTCGGAAGTCAGCCGGGCCTTCGCGGCACTGGGCGTGGAGTGCGCCGATGCCGACCAAGTCGCCCACGCGGTGACCGCGGTCGGTGCAGCGGGACATGGCGACGTGGTCGCGGCCTTCGGGGCTGCCGCGCAAAGGCCCGATGGCTCCCTCGACCGTGGGTGGCTGCGCGCGACCGTCTTTGGCGATCCGGCCGCGCGCCTGCGCCTCGAGCGCATCCTGCACCCCTTGATTCTGGCCGAACTCGACCGGCAGCTTCGCGCGTGGCGGGGCCCTTACGGGATCCTGAGCGTACCGCTCCTGCTCGAACGCGGGACCTTGCTCCCCCGCGTGGCACGGGTGCTGGTCGTCGACTGCCCGGAGGATGAACAGGTGCGGCGCGTCGTGCGCCGGAGCGGCATCACCGAGCCCGACGTCCGCGCGATCATGGCAACGCAAGTCGCGCGTGCCGACCGCCTTGCGCGCGCTGACGATATCATCGACAACAGCGGGCCGTTCGAGGACCTTGCGCCGCAGGTATTGCGCCTGCATCACGACTATCTGGCGCGTGCTGCGCTTGAACCATCCGGCGGTTCCCCGCAGAATGGCGCGCAGGACTAGAGATCAAATCGCCAATCCGTGATCCGCTACGAACATCCGCTGAACGAACGCGTGCGCACGCTGATGCGGCTCGAAGACCTGTATTCGCGCGTCGCGCATTTCGCCGCACTGGATGCGGCACCGGATCATCACGCGGCGCTGCTCGCACTGTTCGAAATCACCGACGTCGCCGCCCGCGCCGACCTGAAGACCGACCTGCTGCAGGAACTCGAGCGGCAGAAGCAGATGCTGGGTCCCCTGAAGCACAACCCGCAGATCGACCAGGGCGCGCTCGAAGAACTGCTCACGCAGATCGACCGCGTCAATGCGCATCTGCTGGCGCAGGCCGGCAAGGTCGGCGCGCATCTGCGCGAAAATGAGTGGCTGATGGCGATCAAGCAGCGATCGGCGATTCCGGGCGGTGTATGCGAATTCGACTTGCCCGCGTACCACTGGTGGCTGCACCAGGATGCAGCGGCGCGACGCAACGACCTGCGTGGCTGGATCGAGCCCTTTGCGCCGATCCGCGCGGGTTGCGCAATCGTGCTCAAACTCCTGCGCGACAACGGACGCGCCAGCACACACGTGGCCCGTCGCGGCGTCTTCCAGCTCATGCTGACCACGAATAAGGTTGCGCAGCTCCTGCGCCTGACGCTCGCGGGAGACCTCTCCTGCGTGCCCGAGATCAGTGCCAACAAGTACGCGCTCAACATCCGGTTTCTGGGCGTGTCGGGCATGGATCGCGGGACGGTGTTCGAGCAGGATGTCGACTTCGAACTGATGTTCTGCAACCTGTGACCGGGACCGATGGCGGCGGTCGACCTGCAACCATTGCCGGGCGCCCCGGCGACTGGACGACGCCAGGCCTCGCGCCGCCGCGGCAGGCATGACCGTTCGTAACGTCTCCTGCCCGCAATGTGGCGCCCAGGTCGCCTGGACGTCCGCATCGCGCTGGCGGCCGTTTTGTTCCGAGCGCTGCAAGACGATCGATCTCGGCGCGTGGGCCGCGGAGGCCTATCGGGTTGCCGCGGTCGAGTCGCCGAAGGACGACGCGGACCAGGGATCGGCGCCGGAGACCCCGGACGACGACTGACGCAGCATCAGTCCGCCGCCCATGGCGCGCGCATCGACGCCACGCCTTGAGCCCCGCAGTCGATGGCCTGCGCAATGTCAGCGGCACCCAGGCCGCCGAGCGCGTACACGGGCAGGCGATTGCCTTCGATACAGGCACGAAACCCGTCCCAGCCAAGCAGCCTCGCCTCCGGATGCGTAGGTGTCGGCGCAACGGGCCCGAGCAGCGCGAAGTCGATTCCGAGCGCGCCCGCGCGCGCGATCTCGTCGGCGGTATGGCACGAGGCAGAAACCATGATGTCGGGCGGACGGGCGCGCGCGGCAGCGAGTACGGCCGAGGTCCAGTGCACGCCATCGCATTGCGCCGCGCGCGCATCCTCGGCCGTGCCATTCCACAAAACGCGGGCGCCATGCTCGCGCGCCAGCGGCAGCAACCGGGCGGCCAGTGCGCGCCGGCGCGCCGCGGACCACGTCTTTTCGCGCAACTGGATGAGCCGCAGCCCTGCCCCCAGGGCGCGCTCGGCGCGGCCGAGAAACGCGGCTTCACCCAGCCCCTCGGCATGCGTGATCGCGCATAGTGGCGGCAGCGTGAGCGCCTCGAGAATGCGCGTGTTGGCCGGCAGCAGCGGAGCCACCGTCAAGTGACCCGGGGTCTGCCACGCGAACGCCTGGCCGTCATGCCCGACGAGCTCCCCGTCCCACGCGAACACGCGGAAGAAATGGAGTTCCACATGGGCGTGCGGATAGACGAACTCCTGCACGAGCCACGGCGCCGCACGCCGCACGCGGATGCCGAGTTCTTCATGCAGTTCGCGCGCCAGCGCGATGGCCGGCGCCTCGCCGGGCTCGAGCTTGCCGCCCGGGAATTCCCAGTAACCGGCGTACGGCTTGCCGACGGGTCGTTGCGCCAGCAGCACCTGGCCGTCGGGCTGCAGCAAGACCGCCGCCGCGACCCTGACGACACTCACGATCGCCGTGATCGGCCGAGCGCAGCGGATCCCGCCAGGTTCTTGGCAAACTGCCACGCCACGCGCCCGCTGCGCGACCCGCGCTGCAGCGCCCATTGCAGCGCTTCGCGCGTGCGTGCTTCGGCCTCACGCGGCGTAGCCGGCGCTTTCACTTCGAAGTGGCGAAGCCACGCATCCACCGCCGCGAGATAGTCGTCCTGCGTGAATGGATAGAACGAGATCCACAATCCGAAGCGTTCCGACAGCGAGATCTTTTCCTCGACCGATTCGCCCGGGTGCACCTCGTCGCCGACATGCTTGGTCTCGAGATTCTCGACGAAATATTCCGGCAGCAGGTGACGGCGGTTGGACGTCGCGTAGATGAGCAGATTTGCAGCGCCCCCGGCGATGGACCCGTCGAGCATCACTTTGAGCGCCTTGTATCCGGGCTCGCCGGCGTCGAAGGTGAGATCGTCACAGAACACGATGAAGCGCTCGGTACGCCCGGCCAGATGTTCCGCGATGTCCGGCAGGTCGGTGAGATCGGCCTTGTCGACCTCGATCAGGCGCAGGCCCCTGCCCGCATACTTCGCGAGCATCGCCTTGACCAGCGACGACTTCCCGGTGCCGCGTGATCCGGTCAGCAATACGTTGTTCGCGGGCAACCCCGCGACAAACTGGCGCGTGTTCCGGTCGATCGCCTGCTTTTGCGCGTCCACGGCCACCAGTTCGTCGAGACGAATCAGATGCGGATGCGCGACAGCCTGCAGGTGGCCGCGCCCTGACCGCTTGCGCCAGCGCGCGGCCGTGATCCTGGACCAGTCGGGCTCGGGTACCGCGGGCGGCAGGAGGGTCTCGACGCGCGCCAGCAACTGCTCCGCGCGGGCGATCAGCGCGGCAAGCTCAGGAGCGGTAGTCGGCATTGATGCTGACGTAGTCGTGCGAGAAGTCGCAGGTCCATACGGTGGCCGACGCACTTCCACGTCCAAGATCGACGCGAATCGCGATTTCCTCCTGTTGCATGACGCGCTGCCCGTCTTCTTCGCGATAGCCCGTTGCCCGGCCACCGTGGTCGACGACGAGAACTTCATCGAGCCAGAACGAAACGCCCGCCGGATCCGTATCTGCGGTGACCGTGTTGCCGATCGCACAAACTATACGTCCGAGGTTTGGATCGGAAGCGAAGAAAGCCGTCTTGACGAGAGGCGAATGCGCGATGCCGAAAGCGACCCGCTTGCACTCGTCGACATCGCGGCCTCCATCGACCCGGATGGCGATGAACTTGGTGGCGCCCTCGCCGTCACGCACGATCGCCTGCGCGAGCGACACCGCGCAGGCTTCAATCGCCGCACGGATCGGCGCGAGCCGCGCATCGCCTGCGGTCCGGATCGGAGGGAGCGGCGCGCGGCCGGTGGCAGCGAGCACGAAGCTGTCGTTCGTCGAGGTATCACCATCCACCGTGGCACCATTGAACGACACGTCAGCGATGTCACGGGCGATCTCGCCGAGTAGCGGCGCCGCGATCGGCGCATCGGTGGCCATGAAAGCCAGCATGGTCGCCATGTTCGGATGAATCATTCCGGCGCCCTTGGCGATACCGGTCACGGTCACGGATACGCCATCCACAGTCACGCGGCGCGATGCCCCCTTGGGCACGGTGTCCGTGGTCATGATCGCCTTGGCCGCGCCATACCAGCCATCCGGACGCAAGCCCGCCCTGGCCAGCGGGAGCGCCGCCACGATGCGCTCGACCGGCAGCGGTTCCATAATCACGCCGGTCGAATAGGGCAGCACTTCCTCCGGCGCGCAGTCGAGCAGGCGCGCGACCGCCACGCACTCTTCGCGGGCCGCCGCCAGTCCTGCCTCACCCGTGCCGGCGTTGGCGTTGCCGGCGTTGACGACGAGCGCGCGAAAGTTGCTCCCGGTCGCATGCTGGCGGGCGAGGTGTGCACGGCAGGTGACGACCGGCGCAGCACAAAAGCGGTTCTGCGTGAAGACGCCGGCCGCGGCAGTGCCCGGTTCGCACACGATCAGCAGCAGGTCGTCGCGATTCCACGACTTGATCTTCGCAGCGGCCGTACCCAGCGTCACGCCCGGGATGGGCAGCAAGGTCTCGGGCGTGGGAGGCGAATAGCGAACGGGCACCAGGAAATCTCGCAGTCGTTCGTGGCAGTCGGCGGGTGGCGCTACTTGCGGACCGGAAGGCGCACCGCAGCTTTGGGATCGAGTCGATCCGCCTAGAACTTGCCGTGGCAGTGCTTGTACTTCTTGCCCGATCCGCACGGACACGGGTCGTTACGACCGACCTTCTCGCCGGCACGCGTGAAGGGCGGTGGTGCCGCCACCGCGACTTCGTCGCTGGTGCTGGCCAGCGCTGCCTCGTAATCCGCGTGCTGGTATCTGACATTGGTGACGGCTTCGGCCTCCTCCACCGCCTGCACATCCTGCTCGCCGCGCACCGCGACGGTCAACACGAACTTGACTACATCCTGCTTGATGCGGTCGAGCATGTCCGAGAACAGTTCGAACGCCTCGCGCTTGTATTCCTGCTTCGGATTCTTCTGCGCATAGCCGCGCAGGTGAATGCCCTGCCGCAGGTGGTCGAGGGACGCCAGATGCTCGCGCCAGTGGTGATCGAGAGTCTGCAGCATCAGGCTGCGCTCGAGCTGCCGCATGAGCTCGACACCGATGCTCTCCTCGCGCGCGACCCACGACTTGAGCGCCAGGTCGCCGATGCGCTCGCGCACCGTTTCGTCGGTGAGGTCGGCGTCGTCCTTCATCCACTGCGCCACAGGGGCACTCAACTGATAGTCAACGGCGAGTGCAGTCTCGAGGCCGGGAACGTCCCACTGTTCCTCGACGGACTCCGGCGGCACGTGGGCCTTGACCGTGTCGTCGATCTGGCCGCGGATCATGTTGCGGATGGTCTCGGCGACGTCGTCGCCTTCGAGCAGTTCGTTGCGCTGCTGGTAGATCACGCGCCGCTGGTCATTGGCGACATCGTCGTACTCGAGCAACTGCTTGCGGATGTCGAAGTTGCGCGACTCGACGCGATTCTGTGCCTTCGCGATAGACCGGTTGACGATCGGATGCTCGATCGGCTCGCCTTCGGGCATCTTGAGCTTCTGCATGATCGAGCCCAGGCGCTCGCCGCCGAAGATGCGCAACAGCGGATCCTCGAGCGACAGGAAGAAGCGGGAGGAACCGGGGTCGCCCTGGCGTCCCGCCCGGCCGCGCAGCTGATTGTCGATGCGCCGTGACTCGTGCCGCTCGGTACCCACGATATGCAGCCCGCCGGCCTTGACCACCTCGTCGTGGCGCACCTGCCACTCGGCGCGCAACCTGGCGATCTCGCGTTCCTTCTCCGTAGGCAACAGCGATTCGTCGTCGCGGATCTTGAGGATCAGCGGTTCCAGCATCCCGCCGAGCACGATGTCGGTACCCCGGCCGGCCATGTTGGTGGCGATGGTGATGGCCTTGGCCTTGCCGGCCTGCGCCACGATTTCGGCTTCGCGCGCGTGCTGTTTGGCGTTGAGCACCTCGTGCGGGAGCTTTTCCTTCTGCAGGTACTGCGCCAGGAGCTCCGAGTTCTCGATCGACGTGGTACCGACGAGGACCGGCTGCCCGCGCTCGTGGCAGTCCTTGATGTCGCCGATGATGGCGTCGACCTTTTCCTGGAAGGTGCGGAACACGAGGTCGTTGGCATCCTTGCGGACCATCGGCATGTGCGTGGGTATGACCACCGTTTCCAGGTGATAGATTTGCTGGAATTCAAAAGCCTCCGTGTCAGCGGTGCCGGTCATGCCGGCCAGCTTGCCGTACATGCGGAAATAATTCTGGAACGTGATCGACGCGAGCGTCTGGTTCTCGCGCTGGATCGGCACGCCTTCCTTCGCCTCGACCGCCTGGTGCAGGCCGTCGGACCAGCGGCGCCCGGACATCAGCCGGCCGGTGAACTCGTCGACGATGACGACTTCGCCGTTCTGCACCACATAGTGCTGGTCGCGGTGATAGAGTGAATGCGCGCGCAGCGCCGCGTACAGGTGGTGCATCAGCGCGATGTTCTGCGCATCGTAGAGGCCGGAGCCCGCAGGAATGAGGCCGGCGCTCGCCAGGATGCCTTCGGCGTGCTCATGGCCCTCCTCGGACAGGAGCACCTGATGCGCCTTCTCGTCCACCCAAAAGTCGCCCGGGCCTTTCTCCTCCGCCTGGCGCTTCAACTTGGGCGCCAGCTCGTTCAGCCGGTAATACATCTCGACGTTGTCGTCGGCCTGGCCCGAGATGATGAGCGGGGTGCGGGCCTCGTCGATCAGAATAGAATCGACTTCGTCGACGATCGCGTAGTTGAGCGGACGCTGCACGCGCTCGGTGGTTGCGAACACCATGTTGTCGCGCAGGTAGTCGAAACCGAATTCGTTGTTGGTGCCGTAGGTGATGTCGGCCGCGTAGGCAGCCTGCTTGTCGGCGTGCGCCATCTGCGACAGGTTCACGCCGACCGTCAGCCCCAGGAACTTGTAGATGCGGCCCATCCAGTCCGCATCGCGCTGCGCCAGGTAGTCGTTGACCGTGACGACGTGCACCCCCTTGCCCGACAGCGCATTGAGGTAGGCGGGCAGCGTGGCCACCAGCGTCTTGCCTTCGCCGGTGCGCATTTCCGCGATCTTGCCGTGGTGCAGTGCCATGCCGCCCAGTAGCTGGACGTCGAAGTGGCGCATCTGCAGCGCCCGCTTGCCGGCTTCACGTACGACCGCAAAGGCATCCGGCAGCACTTCGTCGAGTGTCTTGCCGTTGGCCACCTGGCCCTTGAGTTCCCCGGTCTTGTCCCGCAGCGCTTCGTCCGTCAGCGCGGCCATCGTCGGCTCCAGCGCGTTGATCTGTCGTACCGCCTGCGCGTACTGCTTCAGTAGGCGTTCGTTGCGGCTGCCGAAGATGCGGGTGAGGATGTTGGAGATCATCGCGTGTACGTTGCAGCCGGCGGGCGAAAAAACAAGGGGTGAGGACCGCCTCACCCCTTCGATATTCGGTTTCGGATCGCCGTCAGCTCAGGTTGGTAGACTGGAAGAAGCGTGCCGGGTTTTGTGGCACACCATTCAGGCGGACCTCGAAGTGCAGATGAGGGCCGGTCGATCGGCCGGTCGAGCCCACCGTCGCAATGCGCTGACCGCGCATGACCAAGTCACCTTGTTTCACCAAGAGGCTCGACGCGTGGGCATAGCGGGAAACGAGCCCGTTGCCATGGTCGATTTCGAGCATTTTACCATAGGCGGCGTGCGTCTCGGCGGTGATGACCTTGCCGCTGGCGGCGGCCACGATGGGGGTACCCGACTCCGCCGGGAAGTCGATTCCTTCGTGCATCGATTGCTGGCCGTTGAACGGATCGATGCGATAGCCGAAGTTCGACGAGTACCAGCCGTCGAGGATCGGATACAGCGTCGGCAGGAACTTGCGATTCGCCGAATCGTGCACCAGCAACGCCTCGAGGACCGACAACTGATCCTGGCGGGTGTCCATGCGCAGCGCCAGCTGCTCCACCAGGTCGCTGAACTCCTTAACCGACAGGTTGCGCGAAGGCAGCGACGAGGGCGCGCCGCCGCGACCCGGCGTGGTCCCCGGCTGCATCGACGGCAGCTCCTGCGGTTTCAGACCCGCGGTCTTCGCCAGGCGGTCGCCCAGGCCGTCGAGCCGCAGCATCTGCGCCTGCAGTTCGCCCAGGCGCATGGCCATGGCATTGAGGTGCCCTTGCACGCGCTCCTGGACCCGGGCCGCCTCTTCGCGCTGGTCGGCCAGCGCCATCTTCTGCAGCCACGGAAGGTGATTCGAAGCCGCCCACTGCAGCGTGACGAAATTGAACGCGAAGGTGAAAAGCAGGAAGAGCGTGACAAGCGCGGCGCCACCGATGGACCAATGCCGCCAGTCGAGGGTGACGGTTCGGGCCTGGGCATTCGGACCCGCAACGAGAATGATGTTCAATCGTGTACCCTCCAACCAGGCAACCGTCGTACTTGCACACCGCTTGCCGCAAAAATCAAAGGCCCCAGCATATGGCCAAACTGAATCCCGGCCCGGCACGACCGCTGGGTCGCATCGTCGCCAGCGACGCGCTGCTCGCCGCGTGGCACCAACGGATGCAGCTGGAAGCCCAACTGACCAGCACGGTACGCCGCCTCGTGCCGCGTGCGCTGGCGACCCGCGTGCACGTGATCGAGGCGACCCCTCCACTCCTGCATCTGGCGGCGGCAGCCGGCGCTGTCGCTGCCGTTCTCCGGCAGCGCACGCCCGCCATCTTGGCCGCTTTACGCAGGGAAGGATTGGACTTTACTGAAATGCGGGTGCACGTGCAAGTGACCCGGGAGCCGCGAGTCGCCGGTAATTCGATTCAAAAACAAAGGGATAAGGTCGATTCTGCGTCCCTGCGGCGGCTTGGCCAGGCGCTGCCCGACGGTCCGCTCAAGCACGCGGTCGAACGCCTGATCCGGCGGACTGGGTAACGGGCGTCCGCCGCGGGCGGCCGCGGCGCGAGCCATGAATCGACACGAGGGACGAGCCCGAAGAATGTGTCAGCCGAAGAGCACGAGGCGCTCAAGCGCGTAAAAAATCAGCACGCCGGCCAGCAGCATCACCGTGTACTTGATAACCCGGCCGATGAAAACGAGGTAGCGCCGGTCCTTGGTGAACAGATAGAGCACCACCGCCACGACAATGGCGGCGAGCGCCAGAAACAGCAGGAACCGGACGAGGACCAAATCGTTGCGGAGTTTCCGGTGGCAATCAGCCGGTACGACGACTCAAGCCGGCTTGAGCGTCCATTCATGGAACGCCGACGGCACGGTCGTCACATCCGAGAAGGTGACGATCTCGTAAGCGTCCGGACGTGCCAACAGCGCGCGCGCCAGCTGGTTGTTGAGGCCGTGCCCGGATTTGTACGCCGTGTACTGGCCGATCAGCGGGTGTCCGAGCAGGTAAAGATCACCGATGGCATCCAGCACCTTGTGCCGTACGAACTCGTTGTCATAGCGCAGCCCCTCGCTGTTCAGGACCCGAAACTCGTCGAGCACGACGGCGTTCTGCAGGCTGCCGCCCAAGCCCAGACCGGCTGAGCGCATCGCCTCCACATCCTGCATGAAGCCGAACGTTCGCGCGCGCGCGACCTCCTTGGCGTACGAGTGCTCGGCGAAGTCCACCACCACGTGACGGTTTTCGGAGCCGAACACCGGATGGGGGAAATCGATCGTGAAATCGAGCTTGAACCCATCGAACGGCTCGAAGCGGGCCCACTTGTCGCTATCGCGCACCTCGACCGGCGCCTTGATCCGCAAGTATCGCTTGGGCCTGTCCTGCTCCACGATGCCAGCCGCCTGCAGCAGGAAGACGAACGGACCGGCGCTGCCATCCATGATCGGGATTTCCGGACCGGCGATATCGACATGCAGGTTGTCGACGCCAAGTCCAGCCAGCGCGGACATCAGGTGCTCCACCGTCGACACGCTGCCGCCGTCGACCTTGAGTGTCGAGGAAAGCCTGGTATCCCCGACATTGCCGGCGACCGCCCGGATCGCACCGGACTGGGCAATGTCGGTGCGGTGAAAGACGATGCCCGTGTCGACCGGCGCCGGGCGCAGGCCCATTTCCACGCGGACGCCCGTGTGCAATCCCACGCCGGTCGTCTTGGTAGGATTCCTGAGGGTGCGCTGTTTCAGCATGGCGGGTGCCGGTCCGGCGCGGGATTTGGATTTGCGCGCAGGTTCAAAGGGTTAGCCTATAAGTGTAGCACCGAAAACCGGACCTGCAAGGGCGACCGGGCTGGCGCGACCAATCTGCCGGCCACGCCAGTCGTGCACGTACCCCCGTCATTGCCGCCCAGCGCCTCCCAAGCAGCTAGTCCGCCTGCTTGCGCAGGAATGCCGGGATGTCGGTGGCATCGAAGCCGGCCGATGCGCTCGGGGCAGGTGCCGCCCGGCCCTTGCGCATGACCGCCGGCTGATCGAGGCGGTCGTAGTCGATGGTCTCGACCTGCACGCCGAGTCCATCGGTGCCGGTGCGTTCCATCACCGCGGGTTCGAGAATGCGCAACTCCGGGGTGCGCTTGCCAACCGCGGCGATGCCGCCCAACCCGGTCGCGATCATGGTCACGCGCAATTCGTCGTCCATGGTGTCGTCGATCACGGTACCCACGATCACCATCGCGTCATCGGCCGTGAATTGCTTGATGGTCTCCATGACCTCGTAGTATTCCTTCATCTTGAGGCCGGCCGAGGCCGTGACATTGACCAGCACGCCGCGGGCGCCCGCCAGGTTGACGTCTTCCAGCAGCGGGCTCCTGACCGCTTGCTCGGCTGCGATCCGGCCGCGCTCGACCCCGCTCGCCGTCGCCGAGCCCATCATCGCCATCCCCACCTCGCCCATCACCGTGCGCACGTCGGCGAAGTCGACGTTGACCAGGCCCGGGTTGTTGATGACCTCGGCGATACCAGCCACGGCGCCATGCAGCACGTCGTTGGCGGAGGCGTAGGCCTCGAGCAGCGAAATGTCGTCGCCGAGCACGTCGATCAGCTTGTCGTTGGGGATGATGATCAGCGAATCGACTTTCTTCTGCAGTTCCTCGATGCCGCCCTGCGCCACCTTCTGGCGCTTGCCCTCGAAGCGGAACGGCCGGGTGACGACAGCGACGGTGAGGATGCCCAGGCTCTTGGCGATGTCGGCGATCACCGGAGCCGCGCCCGTCCCCGTGCCGCCGCCCATGCCCGCGGTGATGAACAGCATGTCCGCGCCGGTGATCATCTCGGCGATGCGATCGCGATCTTCCATCGCCGCGTCGCGGCCGATCTCGGGCTTGGCACCCGCGCCGAGCCCGCGCGTCAGCGTCGAACCGAGCTGCAATTGCGTGCCGGCAGTCGAACGCTTCAGTGCCTGCGCGTCGGTGTTGGCGCAGATGAAATCCACGCCGGACAGTCCGCGGTCGATCATGTGCTCGACGGCATTGCCGCCGCAGCCGCCCACGCCGATCACTTTGATGATGGCACCGTCTTCGGTGGCCTGGTCGATGATTTCAAACATGGTGCGGTCTCCTGTCAGATGTATGTGAAAAGCCGGAAATCGATTCCACTCCTGGTTGTTTTCGTCGTCGCTTCCGCCTGGACTCGCGCGGCGCGATACGCCGCGGTGCGCACGAGCCCAGGGAACGGGAATAAGGGCGGGAACGCGTCATCGTTACCCGCCTAGAAATTGGCCTTGAACCATTGCTTCATCCGCTCGGCGGCGCCGCCGATGCCGGCGACCTGCGCGCGCGCAGCCTGGCCGCGCATGTACTGCTCGCGCCCTTCGAGCAGCAGGCCGACCGCCGTGGCATAGCGCGGGCTGCGCACGACATCGGCAAGGCCGCCCACGTACACCGGCGCCCCGATGCGCACCGGCATGTGGAACACTTCCTCGCCCAGTTCCGCCATCCCCTGCAGCAGTGCGGAGCCGCCGGTGATCACCATGCCGGACGAGATCATTTCCTCGAAGCCGCTGCGGCGCACCTCGGATTGCACGAACTGGAACAGCTCCTCGATGCGCGGCTCGATCACTTCGGCCAGCATCGGGCGCGAGAGCTTGCGCGGGGCACGTTCGCCGACGCCCGGCACTTCGATGATGTCGTTGGCGCTGGCGAGCTGCCGCAGGGCGCAGCCGTAGCGCACCTTCAGCTCCTCCGCCTCCTTGGTCGGCGTGCGCAACGTCATCGCGATGTCGTTGGTCACCTGGTCGCCTGCAATCGGAATCACTGCGGTGTGGCGGATCGACCCGCTCGCATAGACCGCGATGTCGGAGGTACCGCCGCCGATGTCGATGAGGCACACGCCCAGGTCCTTCTCGTCGTCGGAAAGGACAGCGGCCGCCGAGGCGAGCGGCTGCAGGATCACGTCGCACACCTCGATGCCGCAGCGGCGGATGCACTTGGTGACGTTCTCGACCGCCGACACCGCGCCGGTCACGATGTGCACGTCGACCTCGAGCCGCACGCCGCTCATGCCGAGCGGATCCCGCACATCCTCCTGGCCGTCGATCGTGAAGCCTTGCGGCACGATGTGCAGGATCTGCTGGTCGTTCGGGATCGGGATGGCCTTGGCGGTTTCGACGACCCGGTCGATATCGGCCTGCGTCACTTCCTTTTCCTTGATCGCAACCATGCCGTGCGACGAGTAGCAGCGGATGTGGCTGCCGGCGATTCCGGTGTAGACCTCCTTGATCTGGCAATCGGCCATCAACTCGGCTTCCTCGAGCACGCGCTGGATCGATGCCATCGTCGCTTCGATGTTCACGACGACGCCTTTTTTCAGGCCGCGCGACGGCTGCGTCCCCATGCCGATGACATTGAGCTCGCCTTCCGCGGTGATCTCGGCCACGATCGCGACGATCTTCGAAGTGCCGATGTCGAGGCCGACGACCAGGTTCTTGCTGTCCTTCACCATGCGCACATCCTTCGTCCCCTCGTAGGCATCAGGCTGCCGGCTTCGCCGGTTTCTCGCGAAACGCCGGCACTCGCGCGGCAAAACCGTTGCGATAGCGCAAGTCCACCGCTTCTACCCGGGTCCCGGCACGGGCCAGCGGCGCCAGCGTCCGGCTGTGCGCCGCGATGAAGCGCGCGAGGCGGGCATCGGGCTCGTCACGCCCGAGTTCCAGCGTCAGCGTTCCAGCTTCGCCGGAGGTCTTGAGTTGCCAGCCTCCGCGCGGCGACAGGCGCACGGCATCGAGCGTGAGCGCCAGCGGCTCGAGCGCACCCGACCAGGCGCGAAAGCGCGCCGCCATGTCGGCCGTTCGTCCTTCCGGACCTTCGAAGCGCGGCAGGTCGGCGCTCCACTGCGCGACAAATACATTTCCGCGCGCATCGACCAGCGCGGTGTCATTCCATCGCGCAAACGGCTCATGCTCGTCGACAGTGATTTCGAGCCGCTGCGGCCATTGCCGGCGCAACGCAACGTCACGTATCCAGGGAACCGCCCTGAGTTGCGCCCGCGCGCGCTCGAGATCGAGCGTGAAGAACGTACCGGTCAGTTCATCGCGGATGACCGATTCCAGCTGCGCGGCATTGGTGTGCTCGAGCGTCGAGGTCACCACGACTTCCCGGATACCCAGCGCCGGCTGTCGCGCCAGCCACAGCACGGCCGTCCAGCCGAGGCCGAGCACGGTGATCGCGAACAGCGTGATCGCGATGGCATTCAATTGGCGAGCGTCATCCCACATGGGCGCCTCGCAGGATTTCCACGCACAGATCCGCGTACGACATCCCCGCCTGCCGGGCCGCCATCGGCACCAGACTGTGGCCGGTCATGCCGGGTGAGGTATTGACCTCGAGCAGCGAGAACGTGCCGTCGGCGCGGAGGATCAAGTCCACGCGGCCCCAGCCGCTGCAGCCGACGATGTCGAAGGCGCGCAGCGACGTCGCACGGATGTGCATTTCCAGCGCTTCCGGGACCCCGGCCGGACAGAAGTATTGCGTTGCGTCGGAGAAGTACTTGCTGTGATAGTCGTAGTTGCCGCCGGGTGCCTCGATGCGGATGAGCGGGAGCGCGCGGCCGTTGACGATGGACGCCGTCAATTCCTGTCCCGCCACGAATTCCTCGACCAGCACCAGCGAGTCGTGTTCGCGGGCGGACGCGAAGGCGACCGCCAGCTCATCGTGGTCCACGGCCGTGACCTTGGTGATGCCGATCGTCGACCCCTCGCGTGCCGGCTTAACGATCAACGGCAGTCCGAGCTCGGCGACGAGTTGCATCCAGTCGCTCTTCTCGTCCGCGACGCGATAGCGGGGCGTCGGCACGCCACTGGCCATCCAAACGAGCTTCGTGCGCCACTTGTCCATTGCCAACGCGGAGGCCATGACTCCGCTGCCGGTATAGGGAATGCGCAGCGTTTCGAGTGCGCCCTGGACCGTACCGTCCTCGCCGAAGCGCCCGTGCAAGCGCGATGAAGGCGCAGTCGAACCCTTCACGCCGCAGGTCCCACAGATCGCGTTCGGCAGGGTCGAACGGGTGCGCGTCGACGCCCTTTTCGCGCAGCGCCCCGAGCACCCCATTGCCCGACATCAGCGATACTTCGCGCTCCGCCGAAGGTCCGCCGAGCAGCACGGCAACCTTGCCAAAGGTGGCGTTCGCAGCGGCCATCATTCCGGCACGCCGATCACGCGGATTTCCGGTTCGAGTACCACGCCCGTCCGGACGCGCACGACTTCGCGCACATGCGCAATCAGGGTCTCGATGTCGACTGCCCGTGCGGTCTTGTGCGCGTTGACGATGAAGTTGGCATGTTTGCCCGACACCTGCGCGCCGCCCATGGTGAACCCCTTGAGGCCGCAGGCTTCGATCAGGCGGGCCGCGTGGTCGCCCTCCGGATTGCGGAAGACGCTTCCCGCATTGGGCAGCGACAGCGGCTGCGAGGCGATGCGCGCCGACAGGAGGTCCTTGATGCGCGCACGAGCCGTGCGCATGTCGCCCACGGGAAAGCGGAACCAGGCGGCCGTGAAGATGCCGTCGGGCAGCGCGCCGTCGGCACGCAGCACGCTGCGGTAGCCGATCCGATAGTCCGCCGGCGTGCGTACCGCGAAACTGCCGTCGCGCGTCAGCACCTCGACGCGCGCGACGTGGCGCCAAGTTTCCCCGCCATAGCAACCGGCATTCATCGCCAGCGCGCCGCCCACGGTGCCGGGCACGCCAGCCAGGAATTCGGCTTCGGCACAACCATGCATCGCCGCGAAGCGCGCGAGCTTGGGGCTCGCCACACCGGCATCCGCATACACGAGTCCATCGGCGACCGCCAGCGCGGCGCCGGGATTGTGCGTGACGACCACGGTGCCGCGTACCCCGCCGTCACGGATCAGCGTATTGCTGCCGAGCCCCAGCACCGTCAGCGGTACCGTGGGGGACAACGCGCGGAGGAACAGTGCAAGATCGTCGCGATCGGCCGGGAGGTAAAGCGTGTCCGCGCGACCACCGACACGCCAGCTCGTATAGCGGGCCAGCGGCGCGTCCTGCATGAGCTTTCCACGCAGGTCCGCGAAGTGAAGGGGCTCGTGCATCATCATTGCGTCAGCTGCGCGGCTACGGCGCCGATCGAGCCGGCGCCCATGGTGACCACGATGTCGCCGTCGCGCACCAGGCCGCGAATCGTCGTCGCCAATTCGCCGACGGACTCGACGAACACCGGCTCCACCTTGCCGGCCACGCGCAGCGCGCGCGCAATCGCCCGGCCGTCGGCGGCGACGATCGGCACCTCTCCGGCCGGATAGACGTCGGCCAGAACGAGCGCATCGACCGTCGACAGCACGCGCACGAAATCCTCGAACAGGTCGCGCGTGCGTGAGTACCGGTGCGGCTGGAAGGCAAGCACCAGCCGGCGGCCGGGAAAACTCGCGCGGGCGGCGTCGAGGGTCGCCGCCATCTCGGCCGGATGATGACCGTAGTCGTCGATCAGCGTGAACCTGCCGCCATCCCCGGTCGGGAGGTCGCCCAGGCGCTGGAAGCGGCGTCCGACACCGCGAAACTCGGCCAGGGCCCGGGCGATGGCCGCCTCGTCCACCCCGGCCTCGCGGCCGACGGCGATGGCGGCGAGGGCGTTGCGCACATTGTGTTCGCCGGGCATCGCGAGCTCGATCGCGAGATCGGGACTGCCCTTCGCACGCGCAACGAACCGCATGCGGCCGCCGATGTTGACGACGTCGGTTGCGCGCAGGTCGCAGCCTTCGTCGAGACCGTAGGTCACCAGCGGCTTCGCCACTTCAGGCAGGATCGCGCGCACGTTGGCGTCATCCCCGCAGACGACGCCGACGCCGTAGAACGGCAGCCGCTGCAGGAAGTCGATGAACGCGCGCGTGAGCTTGCCGAAATCGTGCTCGTAGGTCTCCATGTGATCGGCGTCGATGTTGGTGACCACCGCCAGCACCGGGGTCAGGTACAGGAACGATGCATCCGATTCATCGGCTTCGGCCACCAGGAACTCGCCGGTGCCAAGCCGGGCATTCGCGTCCGCCGACAGCAGGCGCCCGCCGATTACGAAGGTCGGGTCGAGACCGCCCTCGGCCAGCACCGAGGCGATCAGGCTGGTCGTCGTCGTCTTTCCATGCGTGCCCGCCACGGCGATCCCCTGCTTCAAGCGCATGAGTTCGGCCAGCATCAAGGCGCGCGGCACCACGGGTATGCCCTGCGCACGCGCAGCGACGACTTCGGGATTGTCGGCGCGCACCGCGGTCGACACGACGACCGCGTCCGCGCGCGTCACGTTGGCGGCAACGTGGCCTTGCATGATCGTAGCGCCGAGACCGGCGAGCCGGCGCGTGACCGCGTTGTCGGCGAGGTCGGAACCGGAGACCGCGTAGCCCTGCGTGACCAGGACTTCGGCGATTCCGCTCATCCCCGCGCCACCGATGCCGACGAAATGCACGCGCTTGACCTTGTGCTTCATCGCGCCATCCCGAGTTCGGCGCAGACATCGGCCACGCGCGTCACCGCATCGGCACGGCGCAACGTGCGCGCGGCTCGCGCCATTGCGAGCAGCTGGGCACGCGTCGTCGCCGCGAGCCAGGCCGCGAGACCCTCGGGTGACAGGTCGCGCTGCAGGATCAGCACAGCCGCGTCCCGATCGGCGAGCTGCTTCGCGTTGTCGACCTGGTGATCCTCGGCCGCATGCGGATAGGGAACCAGGATGCTGCCGATGCCAACGGCGGCGAGTTCGGCGACCGTGGTGGCACCGGAACGCGCGATCACCAGGTCCACCTGCGCGTAGGCCTGGCCCATGGCGTCGATGAAGGGCACACACATCGCGTCCACGCCGGCACGCGCGTACTCGGCCCGCAATGCGTCGATGTGCTTGTCACCCGCCTGGTGCGTGACGATCGGCCGCGCCGTCGTCGGCAACAGCGCCAGCGCCCGCGGCACGCATTCATTGAGCGCCATGGCGCCGAGGCTCCCGCCCACCACCAGAATCGACAGCGGTCCGGAACGCCCGGCAAAGCGCTCCTCCGGCGGCGCCACCGCGACGATATCGGCCCGCAACGGATTGCCGACCCACTCGACACGCCGGTCGCGGCCTTCGCCAAGCACTCCGGGGAATCCGGTCAGGATGCGATCGGCGCCGAAGCGCAGCACGCGATTGGCGAGTCCCGGCTTGGCGTCGAGATTGTGGATGACGAGCGGCGTGTTTTGCGCGACCGACATGAGTCCGCCAGGAAACGACGCAAAGCCGCCGAAGCCGAGAACGACCGAAGGCTTGCGTCGCGACAGCACCCGCCAGGCCTGAACGCAGGCGGACAGGATTGCATAGGGGCCGAGCAGCAGCCGGCGCAATCCCTTGCCGCGCACGCTTCCGAAGGCGATGCCCTCGAAATCGACGCCGTGGCGCGGCACGAGGCTCGCCTCCATGCCATCGCGCGTGCCCAGCCAGAACACCTGCCAGCCCCGTCGCGTGAGTTCCGCGGCCACGGCGATGCCCGGGAAGATGTGCCCGCCTGTCCCTCCGGTCGTGATCATCACCGTGCCGGTCATACGGTGTATCCCCGCAGCAGGCGACGGTTCTCGTAGTCGATGCGCAGCAGGATGGCCAGCGCCATGCAGTTGGCGACGATCCCGCTGCCGCCGAACGACAACAGCGGCAGCGTCAGGCCCTTGGTGGGCAGCACGCCCATGTTGACGCCGATGTTGATGAACGCCTGCACCCCGATCCACACGCCGATGCCCTGCGCCACGAGTGCCGCGAACGGCTGCTCGAGGCGTGCCGCCTGCTTGCCGATCGCGTAACTGCGATACAGCACCCAGGTGAACAACGCGATCACGGCGACGACTCCGACGAAACCCAGTTCTTCGGCGACGACGGCGAGCAGGAAGTCGGTGTGGGCCTCCGGCAGGAACAGGAGCTTTTCGACACTCGAACCCAAGCCCACGCCAAACCATTCACCGCGCCCGAAGGCGATCAGCGAATGTGAAAGCTGATAGCCCTTGCCCAGGGGATCCGACCAGGGGTCGAGGAACGCGGTCAGCCGCTGCAAACGGTAGGGTGCCGCCACCAGGATCCCGGCCAGCGCGAATGGCAACAGCACCGCGAGCCCGAGGAACAAGCGCCAGTCGAGCCCGCCGAGGAACAGGATGCCGAACGCAATGGCGACGATGACGACGAAGGCGCCGAAATCGGGTTCGAGCAACAACAGGCCGCCCGTCAGCACCATGACCACGAACAGGGGCAGGAAGCCGCGCACCAATGTCTGTCGCAGCGGTTGCTCCGCATGCAGGAAGGCGGCGCGGCGCACGGCGTAGCTTGCGGCATAGAGCACGACCGCGAGTTTCATGAACTCCGACGGCTGCAGGTTGAAGATCGCGAAGGAGAGCCAGCGGCGCGAGCCGTTGACCGATTTGCCGATCCCCGGAACCAGCACGAGCACGAGCAGCACGATGCCGCCGACGAAGAGCCACGGCGCGAGCTCGCGCCACGCGCGCATGGGCAGCTGCACGGCCACACTCGCCGCGACCAGGCCCGCGACCAGGAACACTGCATGCCGCGCCAGGAAATACCAGGCGCGGTGTCCGGTGTGCGCGGACGCTTCGGCCATCGCGATCGAGGCCGAATACACCATCACGAGTCCCATCGCCAGCAGCAGCAACGACGCCCAGGCGAGCGAACTGTCGTAGGTGGCCAGCGCCCGTGCGCTGGCCCCGGCGCGGGACCTGCCGACGCTGTCGATGCGCGGCAACTTCCGCCGTTCGCGGGAGCCGGCCTGCGCACTGGCGAAGAGGGCCTTACGCATGCGCCTCCAGCTGATTCAAGCGCGCCTTCACCAGCGCACCGAAGCGCTCACCGCGCTCCACGTAGTTGCGAAATTGATCGAGACTTGCGCAGGCGGGCGACAGCAGTACGACATCGCCGGGTTCGGCCAGTGTGCAGGCCCGCTCGACGGCGCGCTCGAGCGTACCCACCAGTTCCACTTTCGCCGGCGTGCCTTCGAGCGCCCGGGCAATCAGCGCCGCATCGCGACCGATCAGCAGCACCGCGCGGCAATCCGCGTCGACCGCCGATTTGAGCGGCGTGAAATCCTGGCCTTTGCCGTCGCCCCCGGCGATGAGCACGGCGGGCCGCTCGATACCGTCCAGTGCCGCCTGCGTGGCGACGATGGTCGTGGCTTTGGAATCGTCGACGTAGATGATGTGTCCCGCCTCGGCGATGCGCTGCATCCGGTGCGGCAAGCCATGGAAGTCCTTCAATGCGTCGAGTACGGCCCGATCCACGCGCGCCACGGCCGACACGAGCGCCAGTGCCGCGAGCGCATTGAGCGCGTTGTGGCGGCCGACCAGCGACAGTGACGACGTCGGCAACAACAGGCCGCCGCCGTGGGCGAGCCAGGTCGTGCCGTCGAAGCGCACCAAGCCCCATTCGCCTTCGCTCGACGGGACGCTCGAGCCGAACGTCTCGACCGTGCGGCCCGGAATGCGCATCGCGAGCGTGCGCGGATCGTCGCGATTGACGACCTGGATACCGCCCGGCGCGAAGATGCGCGCCTTGGCGGCGGCATATGCATCGAGATCGGCATAGCGATCGAGATGGTTCTCGCTGATGTTGAGGACCGTCGCCGCGGTGGCTTCGAGCGATGCCGTGGTTTCGAGCTGAAAGCTCGACAGCTCCAGCACGAACACATCGGGCCAGGCAGGTGCAGCCGCGCCGTCCGGCATCAGCAGGTCGAGAACGGGTTCGCCGATGTTGCCGGCGA
Source organism: uncultured beta proteobacterium (assembly GCA_963756765.1). Taxonomy (GTDB): domain Bacteria; phylum Pseudomonadota; class Gammaproteobacteria; order Burkholderiales; family Casimicrobiaceae; genus VBCG01. The sequence continues at coordinate 107,703 of CAVWPC010000008.1, forward strand.
CGACCGTTGCAAGTCCCGCCGCGCGGCACAGCGCGCCGGTCAGCGCGGTCACGGTCGTCTTGCCGTTGGAGCCGGAGATCGCCAGCACCTTCTGCTCGATTGGCAGCGCACGCGCGAAGAGTTCGATGTCGCCGACCAGTTCGACCCCGCGGCCGACGGCGGCGGCGACGTCCGGCTGGTCCTTGGGCAGGCCCGGGCTGATGGCGATCAGGTCGGCCCCATCGAACGTCTCGGGCGAGAAGGCGCCCGTGGCGAGCGTCACGCCGGGGAGCATCCGTGCGAGTTCCGCCGCGTGCGGCGGATCGCTGCGCGTGTCGGCAACCCGGACGTGCGCGCCTTCGCGCGCCAGGTAGCGGGCGAGCGACAGCCCGGTCTTGCCCAATCCGAGCACCACCGCATGGCGATTTTCGTAGCGCTTCATCACCGCAGCTTCAACGTCGACAGGCCGAACAGCACCAGCAGCATGGTGATGATCCAGAAACGGACGACCACCTGGTTCTCCTTCCACCCCTTGAGCTCGAAGTGGTGATGGATCGGCGCCATCCGGAACACGCGCTTGCCGCGCGTCTTGAAGGAGATCACCTGGATCATCACCGACATCGTCTCGACCACGAACACGCCACCCATGATGAACAGCACGATCTCCTGGCGCACGATCACGGCGATTGTTCCGAGGGCGGCACCGAGCGCGAGCGCGCCGACGTCACCCATGAACACGTCGGCCGGATAGGCGTTGAACCACAGGAAGCCCAGACCCGCGCCGGCGATCGCGCCGCAGATGACGGCCAGTTCTCCCGCGCCGGGAATGTGCGGAAAGCCCAGATAGCGGGCGAAGATCGCATTGCCGATCACATACGCGAAGATGCCGAGCGCGCTGCCGACCATCACGGTGGGCATGATGGCGAGGCCATCGAGGCCATCGGTCAGGTTGACCGCATTGCTGGTGCCCACGATGACGCAATAGGTGAGCGCGATGAAACCCCACACGCCCAGCGGATACGAGATGGACTTGAAGAACGGCACGATCAGGTCGGCCTTCGGCGACAGGTCCACGTTGAAGCCGCTTTGCACCCACGCGGAGATCAGGCGCACGAACTGCGTGTTGTCCGGCGCGGAGATCGAGAACGCGAGGTAGATCGCAGCGACGAGCCCGATCAGCGACTGCCAGAAGAATTTGGCGCGCGCCGACAATCCCTTCGGATTGCGATACACGACCTTGCGCCAGTCGTCGATCCATCCGACGACGCCGAATCCGAGCGTGACCAGCAGCACGACCCAGACGAAGCGATTGCCGAGGTTGCCCCACAGCAGCGTGGTGACCACGATGGATACCAGGATCAGCGCACCGCCCATCGTCGGCGTACCGGCCTTGACCAGATGCGTCTGCGGGCCGTCGTCCCGAACCGACTGGCCGATCTTCATGCGCGACAGCCAGCCGATCATGCGCGGGCCGATCAGGAACGAGATCACCAGCGCCGTCATCGTCGCCAGGACAGTGCGCAGCGTGATGTAGCCGAAGACGTTGAACGCCCGTACCTGTTGCTCCAGCAACTCGGACAGCAGCAGCAGCATCAGTGCGCCCCTCCCGTCGCTGCGCCGGTGACCGCCGCGACGACCCGCTCCATCCGCATGAAGCGGGAGCCCTTCACCAGCAGGCACACATCCGCGCGCAGGTCCTGCGCCACTTGCGCCGCCAGGGCGTCGACGGTAGCGAAATGGCGGGCGCCGGGCCCGAACGCCGCCACGCTCTCTCCCGCGAGATCCCCGGCCGCGTAGAGCGCGCTGACGCCGCGCGCACGTGCGTACGCACCGATTTCACGGTGGTAGAGCGGGCCATCCGTGCCGACCTCGCCCATGTCGCCCATGGCGAGCCAGCGCGCACCCGTTGCCGCGGCCAGCACATCGATGGCCGCGCGCATGGAATCGGGATTGGCGTTATAGGAATCGTCCAGGATCATGCCGCCACCGGGCACCGGCGTCGCGACCAGGCGGCCCGGCACCGCGCGAAACGACGCCAGCGCGTCGGCGACCGCTTCCAGATCGGCGCCCGCGCCAAGGGCGGCCGCCGTCGCCGCCAGCGCGTTGGCAGCCATATGGCGGCCAGGTACCTCAAGCGTTACCCGCAACGCGCCATTCGGCGTCGAGAGGTCGAGTTCGCTGCCGGCAGCGCGCAGCGCGCAATGCGCAGTGACATCGGCGGGCGCGTCGAGACCGAACGTCATCACCCTGGCACCGACACTTTGCGCGGCCGCGCGCCAGGTCGCGACCTGCGGGTCGTCGGCGTTGATGACCGCGAGACCGCCCGGGGGCAACGCCAGGATCGCATCGGCATGCTCGGCCGCCACTTCCGCAACGCCGGACATGAACTCCTGATGTTCGCGCTGCGCGTTGTTCACGAGCGCGATGGTCGGTCGCGCGAGGGCCACGAGTTCCGCAGTCTCGCCGCGGTGATTCATCCCCAGTTCGACCACCGCGGCCCGGTGCTCGCGCTTGAGGCCGAGCAGCGTCAGCGGCAGGCCGATGGCGTTGTTGAAATTGCCCTGGGTCGCCAGTACATGGTCGGCGCCGAAATGCTCGCGCAGGATGCCGGCGAGCATTTCCTTGACCGTCGTCTTGCCGTTGCTGCCGACGATTACGGCCAGTGGAATCCTGAATTGCGCGCGCCAATGGGCAGCGAGCTGCCCCAGCGAGCGCAGCGGATCGGCGACGGCGACGAGATCGCCGGCCAGCGCGGCGGCATGCTCCTCCGCCACCATCGCCGCCACGGCGCCCCGCGCCAGCGCTTCCGTCACGAACGCGTGGCCGTCGAATCGCTCGCCGCGCAGCGCGACGAAGAGGTCGCCCGCGCGCAGCGATCGCGTGTCGGTGACCACGCGCGCGAAGCGCACGTTGCCACCGACCATGCGACCTTGCACCGCGCGTGCAGCCGTGTTCGTGTCCATCATGCGTGGCCCCACGCCGCCAGTGCCGCCGAACTCTGCGCCACGTCGGAGAACGCCGTGCGCACGCCGTCATGCTCCTGATAGCGCTCATGTCCCTTGCCCGCGACCAGTACGACGTCGCCCGGCCCGGCCGCCGCGATGGCGCCGAGGATCGCCGCGCGGCGATCGGCTTCGGTCACCACGCGCTGCCGATCCGCGGCCTCGATGCCGCGGGTGATGTCCGCGATGATGGCGGCGGGATCTTCGCCGCGCGGATTGTCGCTGGTGACGACGACGCGATCCGCAAGCCGGGTGGCGATGGCGCCCATCTGCGGTCGTTTGCCGGCATCGCGGTCGCCGCCGCAACCGAACACGCAGACGAGGGCGCCGTCCGCCGCCACCGCCGGGCGGGTGGCAAGCAGGACTTTTTCCAGGGCATCCGGCGTGTGCGCGTAGTCGACGACGACCAGCGGCTTGCCGTCCCCGCCCAGGCGTTGCATCCGGCCCTCGGGGGATTCGAGTTCCGCCAGCGCCTGCACTGCAGCGTCCAACGGCACGTCGCTGGCCAGCAGCACGCCAAGCACCCCCAGCAGGTTGTAGACATTGAAGGCCCCGATCACCGGTGCCCGCAAATGGGCCTTGCCCGAGGGCGTGGTGACGTCGAGGGCGATGCCCTTCCCGTCCATGCGCAAGCCGGACGCGGCGATGTCCGCGACGCCCAGGCCGTAGGAGAGCACGCGCAGCCCGCGGCCGCGCGCGTCGTCGATCAGCTGCGCGCCGAATGGATCGTCCGCGTTCACGACGGCAACGCGCAGGTCCGGCCAGGCGAAGAGGCGCGCCTTCGTCGCCGCGTACGCGGCCATGGTCTGGTGATAATCGAGATGGTCGCGCGTGAGGTTGGTGAACAGCGCGACATCGAAATGCACGCCGTTGACCCGGCCCTGGTCGATTCCGTGCGACGACACTTCCATCGCCACGACCTGCGCACCGGCGGCGCGGAACTGGGCCAGCAGTTCGTGCAGCACTGCGGCGTCGGGCGTGGTATGCGTGGACCGCGCGACGCCGCCGACGAGGCCGTTGCCCAGCGTGCCGACGATCGCCGCGCGGCGGCCGCAGGCATCGTGTGCCTGCGCGATCCAGTGCGCGCACGATGTCTTGCCGTTGGTCCCGGTCACACCGACCATCCACAGCTGACGCGACGGATTGCCGTACAGAAAGTCCGCGATGGTGCCCAGCCGTGCCTGCAATCGTTCCACCGCGAGGTTCGGCCGCTGCCAGCGCATGTCCCAGGTGAATCCCTGTGGATCCCAGAGAACGGCGCTGGCGCCGCGCGCCAGTGCATCCGGGACAAACGCCCGACCGTCCGCCTGCGCGCCCGGGTAGGCGGCAAAGGCGACACCCGGCTCGACGCGGCGACTATCCGAAGTCACGCGCCGCGGCAACGCGCCGAGTCGCGAGAGCAGTGCGCCCATGTCGACGCTCGCCGCCTCGGTCTGCGACAGCCGGCGCGCGAGGCGCGTCAAGTTTCCTCCCGGATCGCTAGATCGTCGGGCGGCAGGATCACGTTGTCGACCGGGGCGTCGGTCGGCACGCCGAGCGTGCGCAGCGCGGCCCCGACGACGTTCGAGAACACCGGCGCGGCGACCAGTCCCCCATAGTGCAGTCCCGCCGAAGGCTCGTCGATCATCACCGCGACGATGAGGCGCGGCTGCGACACCGGCGCGAAGCCGACGAACGACGACACGTACTTGTTGGTGTAGCCCCGGCCTTCGAGCTTGTGCGCGGTTCCGGTCTTGCCGGCGACGCGATAACCGACCACCTGGGCCTTCGGCGCCGTGCCACCGGGCAGCGTGGCCAGCTCGAGCATATGGCGCACCGCGAGCGCCGTCGCTGGGCGCAGCACCATGTGGCCCTGCGTGTCGTCGCTCTTGAACAGCGTGGCGGGCTTGAGCTCGCCGTCGTTGGCGAAGATGGTGTAGGCGCGAGCGAGTTGCACGAGATTGACCGAGATCCCATGGCCATACGACATGGTGGCCTGCTCGATCGGCTTCCACGTCTTGGCCGGCCGCAGGCGGCCCGAGACCTCGCCCGGGAAGCCGGTCTTCGGGGCCGTACCGAAGCCCGCTTCGTTGAACATCGTCCACAGCGTTTCCGGAGGGAGCCCGAGCGCGATCTTGGCCGCGCCGACGTTGGAAGATTTCTGCAGCACCTGTTCGACCGTGAGCGCCCCTTCCGCATGGGCATCGTGGATCGTGCGGCCGCCGATCGTGAACGTGCCAGGCGCCGTCTGGATCACCGTATCCGGCCGCACCTTGCCGGCTTCCAGGGCCGCGGCGATCGTGAACGGCTTCATCGTCGAGCCCGGTTCGAACACGTCGGTCAGCGCACGATTGCGCATGCGGTCGCGCGCCACCTTGTCGCGGCGATTGGGGTTGTAGGTCGGCCAGTTGGCAAGCGCCAGGATTTCGCCGGTACGCACGTCGAGGATGACGAGCCCGCCGGCCTTGGCTTTGTTCTGCTCGACCGCGGCCTTGAGCTCGCGAAAGGCGACGTGCTGCAGGCGCGAGTCGATGGCGAGTGCGAGATCACGACCCGCCTGCGGCGCGCGGATCGCCGCCACGTCCTCGACCGCTTCGTTGCGCCGGTTGATGATCACCCGCCGGCTGCCGGGAACCCCGGCGAGCCAGGCCTGTTGCGCAAGCTCCATGCCTTCGAGCCCGGCATCCTTGTCGCCGGTGAAGCCCACGATGTGTGCGGTTACGTCGCCGGCCGGGTAGTAGCGCCGGTATTCGTTCTGGTCGTGCAGTCCGGCGATCCGCAGCGCCATCGCCCGCTCGGAAACCTCCGGCGGAATCTGCTTGGCGATGAAGGCGAAGTCTTCGTCGGCATCGAGCCGTGCGCGAATGCGTTGCGGCGTCGTTTCGAGGATGCGCGCCAGGTCGGCGAGCTGCTGCGGCGACGCTTCGAACTTGCCGGGGAACGCCCACAGGGTCTTGACCGGCGTCGAGATCGCCAGCGCCTCGCCGAAGCGATCGACCACGCGGCCGCGGTGCGCCGGCACTTCCAGCGCGCGCGAGTGGCGCGCACTGCCCTGCTCCTGCAGGAACTCGTGGTCGATCGACTGCAGGTACAGGGAGCGCCCGACGAGGCCCGCGAACAGCAGTGCCAGCGCGCCGAACACCACGGGCGCGCGCAAGCGCGGCAACGCGAATGGCCGGTCGCCGCCCCGGAACGCACCGCTACCGCGCCGCACGGCGACTCCCGCCTTCACCGTGATCCCTCCGTGCCGGTGCCCACGATCTGGGTCCGCGCGGGCGTGGGCAGCTGCATGCGCAACTGTTCGCGCGCGATCTTTTCGACCCGCGCCGGCAGGCCCCACGTGGATTGCTCGAGCTGCAGCTGCCCGTACTCGGTTTCGTAGCCGCGCGCCGCGGTCTGCGCCCGCTCCAGTTCGACGAACAGCAGCCGCGCCTGATGGCGCGACGTGACCAGCGACAGCGCGCAGGCCATCAGCGCCACCAGCAGGAAGACGTTGACGCGGGTCATGCGGCTTGCGCCACGCCGGCCGGCCAATCCGCCGGCAGCGGGGCGTCGGTGCGCCGCGCGGTGCGCAGGATCGCGCTGCGCGCCCGCGTGTTGCGGGCGACTTCGGCGGCACTCGGCTTGACCGCCCGGCCCACCAGTTCCAGCGAGACCGGCGGGAGCGCGGCAGTGCGGATCGGCAGGCGCGCCGCGTCGGGGTCGCCAGAGAAGGGCTGGGACGCACGCGCGAAAAATCGCTTGACGATGCGGTCTTCGAGCGAATGAAAGCTGATCACGGCGAGTCTCGCAGCGGGTTTTAGCAACGGCACGATGCGCGGCAGGACATCACTTAACTCCGACAACTCGCGGTTCACGAAAATCCGAAGGGCCTGGAAGGTCCGCGTGGCCGGATCCTGGTGCCAATCACCCCGCCCGCGCGCGCCGACGGCTTCCGCCACGACCGCGGCCAGCCGGCGCGTGCCGACGATGGGTTCCCGCGTGCGCGCCGCCGCAACTGCTCTTGCAATCGATTGAGCAAACCGTTCTTCACCATAGTTGCGGATGACCTCCGTCAGTTCGCGCACCGAGGCGCGGGCAATAAACTCGGCAGCAGACTCGCCGCGTGACGGATCCATCCGCATGTCGAGCGGGCCGTCGTGGCGAAAGGAGAAGCCGCGCGCTGCGTCGTCGATCTGCGGGGAGGAGATGCCGAGATCGAGGAGCACGCCGTCGACCTGCGCGAGCGCAAGGGCGGCAAGGACGTCGGGAAGTTCCGAGAACCAGGCGCGGCGGAAAACGAAACGGGTGTCCGAGGCAAGCGCCGCCGCGGCAGCTTCGGCGGCGGGATCGCGGTCGAGCGCGACGAGGCGGCCATCGCGGCCGAGCAACGCGAGAATGGCGCGGGCGTGTCCGCCCCTGCCGAACGTCGCGTCGACGTAGGCGCCGTCCGGCCTGACCGCCAGCGCCGCCACGGCTTCTTCGAGCAGGACGGGGATGTGCTCGCCATGCACGATCAGAGCGAGAATCCGTCGAGTTCGGGCGGCAGGCCGTCGACGAAGGCAATCGCCTGCGCCGTCTGCGCCTGCCAGCGCGCCTCGTCCCACAGCTCGAACTTCGCCCCCTGGCCGACGAGCACGACGCGCTTGTCGAGGTTGGCGTAGCGACGCAACGCCGGTGGAACCAGGATGCGCCCGGCGGCGTCGATTTCCACGTCGTCGGCATGCCCGACGAGCAGACGTTGCAGGCCGCGGATCTGTTCGTTGAACGACGACAACGCCATCAACCGCGCCTGGATCGGTTCCCAGGCCGCCAGCGGATAGAGCAGCAGGCAACGCGAGGGGTCCGCCGTCAGGACGACGCGGCCATCGGCCGCGGGTGAAAGTGCGTCACGATGCCTGGCCGGCACCGCCAGGCGGCCCTTGGCATCGAGGACGAGTTCGGTGACGCCGCGAAACAGCGCCACGGCCGCGGCGCCATTGCCGCCCGGCGCCATCGCGCTGCCCGACTCGTTGCCCGCCCCTGCCGCCACCCGCCGTCTCCTCGCCGTCGGGTCTCATGGGGGTCGGCGCGCCGGTGGGCCACGTCCGTGGACCACCGTTAACTCAGACCTTGTTACCCCACTTTGACCCACTTTTTACCACTTCGCGAACTATACGCGCGAAGAATGACAAGGGTCAACGGTTTTCCGGTTTGCGAACAATGACTTAGCGACCGAAATGCAACATTGGCAATTCTCTCTAATAAAGAGAGACTTATGTCGTATATCGCAGGTAATTTAGGAGCTAAGGCGGGTGGCTTGCACGGGCTGGTCGACGAACGGCATCTGTATAGAACATTCGTTCGATTCGAAGCCTCAAATGCGCCCGTGATGTCGTGTCGCCACCGGGTTTGTTGTGCATTTAGGGCACACCGCGATCCGTTCATCGCCCTGGCCGCCCGATTCCCTTGTCAAAGTACGCCCTACCGGCAAGAATGCCAATGGCATTGAACTTGCCCGTGCGGATCGCCCCTCCGCCCGCGGGCATGTTACGTGCGCGCCCGTCGTGTTCCTGCGTACCGCTTCGCGAGGAGAAGTTCATGCTGGTAGCTGCATGCAAGTCATGGGTCCGAACCCTGTTCGCGCTGACGGCACTGGCGTTCCTGTCCGGCTGTGCGACGCGTTACGACTCCAACGGCAACAAGATCTATTTCCTGCAATTCGGCCAGGACACGTACAACGCGGTCGACTACTCGAACCCGCGCCTTCCCAAACTGCCGCGCACGCGACCGATCGAGCGCTTGTGGCCGCAGCCGAGCCCGTACGAGTTCACCGATCTTTCGCGGTATTCGCAGGTCACGCCAAGCGAACCTCTAGCCAGCATGATCGCGGCGGTCGGCGATAATGTGACCTGTGCTGCTTCCTGCGAATCGATCGCACCAGGCGCGCTGGTGGCTTCGCGCGCTGCTGATCGCGACGACGGTCAGCCTAGCGACCGCCACTGACGCCCAGACTCCTGCATCCGCTACGGCGGATGCCGCTGTTCCTCCTGCAACGGCCGACGCGCAAGGCGCGGACGGCGTGTTCCGGTACCGTGTAACGATCGTCGCGCCGCCGGAGATCGCAGCACCGGTACGCAGTGCCGTCGATGTTGTCCGCTGGCAGGATTTCGCGGACATGACCGAGGACGTATTCGACCGGCTCGCGCGCGACGCACCCGCGCAGGCGCGCGAGGCCGCCGCCACCCAGGGCTTCTTCAACGCCGAAGTCGACCTTGCCGTCGATCGCGCGACCAGCCCGGCAACCGTCACGCTGACCATCACGCCCGGCCCGCCGACGCGCATCAGCTCGGTGGCCGTCGACATCACCGGCCCTGCCCGCGACACCCCCCCCGGCCCGGACGTACTCGCCCGCATTCGCGACGAATGGCTGCTTCCGGTCGACGCGACGTTTCGCCAGCCACTGTGGACCGCGGCCAAGGCGCGCGCGGTGGCCACGCTCGCCGCGAGTCCGTTCGCCGCCGCCACGCTCGCCGCGAGCCAGGCGCGCGTCGATCCCGCATCCCAGAGCGCAGACTTGTCGGTGACGCTGGCGAGCGGTCCGGTCTTTCACTTCGGCAGCATCAACGTTCGCGGCCTCAAGCAAATATTCGGCCGATCTGGTGCGCGACTTCGCGAATTTCAAGCCGGGTGATACCTACAGCGCGCAGATCCTGGACGACTATGTGCGTCGCCTCCTGACGTCGGGGTATTTTGCGAGCGTGCAGACCTCGCTCGACACCGATCCCGCGCAGGCCGCGCAGGCACCGTTGACGCTGTCGGTCATTGAAGCGCCCGCGCGACGCGTGGAATTCGGCGTCGGCTATTCGACCGACACCGAGTACCGCGTCACCGGTGCGTACAGCGACATGAATCTGGATGACAAGGGACTGCAGTTCTACGCCGACGCGCGCATCGAAACCAAGGCGCAAAGCGCCAACTTGCGCTTCGTGCGGCCGCCCACGTCGACGGGCTGGATCGATGCCTATGCGCTCGGATACGAGCGCACCGACATCGAGAATCTGGTGACCGACACCGCGTTTGTGTCGTTCAGGCGGCGGGCGATGGAGGAGCGACGTACGCCGGCATTCGGCGTCGGCTTCTACGTCGACGAGCAGACGCCGGAAAGCCAGCCGACCGTGCGCTCGCATGCGCTCTATGTCGACGGCGAGTACACGTGGCGACAGGTCGACGACATCCTGCAGCCGACCAAGGGATGGATGGCCAATGTGCAGGCTGGGCTTCGGCGTGCCGGGGGCGTCGACCGAGCAGTTCGGCCGGGTGATCGGACGCGTCGTCGGCTGGTATCCGCTGTCGCGCGACAATTCACTCACCGGTCGCGTCGATGCCGGGCGCGGTCATTGCCGATTCGCGCGTGGGCGTTCCGTCGGTGTTCCTGTTCCGCACCGGCGGCGATACGACGGTCCGCGGATATGCTTTCGAGAGCCTCGGCGTACAGCAGGGTGATGCGGTCGTCGGCGGCCGCTACTACGCCGTGGCGAGCATCGAAGCGATTCACTGGATCAACGAGAACATCGGGCTCGCTGCCTTCGTCGACGCCGGCAATGCCGTCGACAACCTGGACGATTTCGATGTCGCCGTGGGTTACGGCGTCGGCGGCCGGTTGCGCACACCGATCGGTCCTTTCCGCCTCGATGTTGCCTACGGGCAGAAGACAAGCCAGGTCCGCCTGCACTTTTCGGTGGGATTGACGTTCTGACAAATGGCCGACGACCTCGATCCCGCCATCCCCACCGCGCCCGCGTCGCCGCCCCGCAAGCATCGCGCCCTGCGCTGGCTCGCCGGCACCGCACTGGCCCTGATCGTCGTGTTCGCTGGCGGCTACGCGGTACTCGACAGCCAGATGGCCCTCGAATTCGCGATGCGCCGCGCCATCACCGCCGCCGATGGGCACCTGACGATCGAAGGTGCACGAGGATCGCTGCTGTCGACAATCCGCGTCGAACGGATCGCGTGGCGCGGCGACGACCTCGACGTCACGGCAGAGCAGCTGTTGATGACCTGGAGTCCCACGGATCTTTTTTCCCGCCGCTTCAATGTGGAGGGTTTGGGTGCCAAGCGCATCGCCGTCGACTACAAGGCCGCTTCTGCCGACGCTGACCCTGCGACCCGTGGTGGTGGGCTGCCAGATGATCTGCGACTTCCCCTCGAAATCGCCGTACGCAACGTCGGCGTCGAACGGCTGGAGTGGCGCGCGGGAGAGAACGCCGGCGTCATCACCGGCATCGCCTTCGATTATTTCGGTGGGGCCGGCGAGCATGCGCTGCGCGCCCTGCGCCTGGTCGCTCCGCAGGGCGCGTTGGCCGGCGAGGTCACGCTGGGCGCGCACGCACCGCACGCCGTGCAGGCGAAGGTCGATGTCGAAGGCGACGGCGATCTTCGCGGTGCCACGGCAACGGTCACGGCCACCGGCGTCGTCGAGCGCCTGGAACTGGCCGCCAACGGCGCGTACCGCGATGCTGCCATCTCCGCGCGCGCGCTGGTGACGCCGTTCGCAGCATCCCCACTCGTGTCGGCCAACGTCGACGCACGCAAGGTCGACATCGCCCAATTCAAGAAGGATTTACCGGCCACCGATTTGACGCTGACGCTGGTGGCCCGGCCACAGGGCCAGGGCTTCGCCGGCACGCTCGAAGCACGCAATGAGGCCGTCGGGCCGATCGACCAGGGCCGCGTTCCCGTGGCGGGCCTGTCCGCCAGCTATGCATGGGACGGCGCCGCACTGAAGCTCGATGACCTCACCGCGCGACTCGCCGGCGACGGGCGCCTGACGGGAAGCGGCACGCTGCCTTTCGACGGCCGGCCGAGCCAATGGAACGTGCGGCTCGTCAACGTCAACCTCGCGATGCTCCAATCCACGCTGATCGCCACCCACCTGTCCGGATCGGTCGTCGCCCAAGTCGCGGAAAGCCGGCAGGTCGTGCGCGCGGATCTGCGGCAGGAAGACATGTCGCTCGATGTTGCGGCCACGGTCGCCGGATCGCAGGTGATCGTCGAGCGCTTCCGCGCGCAGGCAGGCGCCGGCGTCCTCAGCGGCAAGGGCGAAGCCAACCTCGATGACCGGCGCGCTTTCAGCCTCGACATCCGCGCGAATGCATTCGATCCGGGTCGCTTTGCCGATGTTCCGCACGGCCGACTCGATGGTACGGTGAAGGCGAACGGAACGCTCAAGCCGGACATCGACGTCAACGCTGCAATGGTGCTATCGCGCGGAAGCCGCATGGCCGACCAGCCGGTGTCCGGCTCGGCGCGCGCGCACGTGATCGCACCGGCCGGCAAAGTCGACCAGGCCAGCGCCCGCGACGTGGCCGTCGATATGAAGTTCGGCACCGCCAGTCTCGTCGCCAACGGTGCGTTCGGCAGGCCGGCGGACCGCCTCACCTACACGCTCGACGTTCCGCGCCTCGAGGACTGGCGAAGAACGATCACCCGCTTCGCCAAGGTCTCGCTGCCCGATCCGGTATCCGGCAGCCTCCATGCGCAGGGTGCGGTCAGCGGCGACCCGCGCGATCCCGGAATCACCGTCGATGCGCAGGCGAAGGCGTTCAAATGGGGACCGGACCTGCGCATCCAGGCGTTGTCCATCAACGGTTCGATCGCGGCCGGGGCCAATGGGAAGGGGCACGTCGCCTTGGCCGCGCGCCCGCTCAAGGTCACCGCGACGGCGAACGGAATCGACACCAAAGCGGTGTCGGCCCGGGCGCTTCGCTTCGGTATCGAAGGGACGCTTGCCAGACACCGCGCCACGCTGACCGCCCAAGGCAAGGATTTCGATCTCGATGCGGCGGTAGCTGGCGGTCTGCGCCAATCCCGGCAGGCCGATGGCGCCACCGATTTCGCGTGGTCCGGTTCGCTCGAAAAGCTCGTGAACCGCGGCGAATTCGCGGTTCGCCTCGAGGCACCCGCAACCATCGAGGTTGCGCGCCAGCACGTGCAGGTGGGGAACGCGCGCGTGGCGGTGGCCGACGGCAAGGCCGAGCTCGTCACCTTCGCCTTCGATGACGGCAAGCTCGATACGCGCGGTACCTTCACCGGTATTCCGGTCGCGTCGCTGGCACGATTGGCGGGCCAGAAGCTGCCGCTCAAGTCCACGCTCGTCATCGGTGGCGACTGGTCGCTGGCAGGGACCGAGGCATTGAACGGCACGATCAATGTCAAGCGCGAGCGGGGCGACCTGTTCGCGACCGAAAGCGAAACCGCCGATGCGTCACAGCTTGCCTTCGGGATCAGCGAGCTTGCGCTGGCGGCGCGCTGGAACGACGGTGCGCTCGAAGCCAGCGCGAAGCTGCGTTCCACGCTGGCCGGCAACGCCGATGCGAAGGCGACGGTGGCGGCCGGCAGCGCGCCGCTATCGATCGCGACCGACGGCCCGCTCACCGCGTCGATCACCGCCGAACTGGCGTCACTGCGTCCACTGCAGCCGTTCCTGGGTACCGTGGCTGTCGTCGATGGCCGGGCGCATCTGGATATAAAGGCCACCGGAACACTCGCGCAGCCGGAGCTTGCCGGGACGATGACCGGCGATGCGTTGCGCCTCGATCTACCGCAGTACGGTGTGCACATGCGCGATGGCCGCCTGCGTGCGCGGCTCGCGGAGCGCGCGATCGTACTCGACGAGATGTCTTTCGCCGGCGGCGCGGGCCGCTTCACCGCGAAAGGCACGATCGCGCGCGCGGAGAACGCGACGGACCGCGCGAATGCGACCGCGAAGGTGACGTGGGAGGCGGTCGATTTCGCCCTGGTCAATCGTCCGGACCTGCGCCTGGTCGCCGACGGCAAGGGCACGCTGGCGCTGGTGGACGGCCAGCTCGAACTGGCCGGCGACATCCGCTTCGACGAAGGGCGCGTCGTCTTCGAACCCGTCACCGCCGGCACGCTGTCCTCGGATGTGGTGATCGTCGGGCAACCGCGCGCCGATACCAAGGACGGCGACATGACCCGCAACCTGCCCCTGAAACTCGACCTCCAGGTGGCGCTCGGCCGCGATTTCCGCTTCTCCGGCGAGGGCCTGGACACGCGGCTTGCCGGCCGCGTGCGCGTGACCACGACGCCGGATGGCACGCTCGCCGCCAAGGGGACGATCAACGCCGTGGCGGGGACCTACTACGTCTTTGGCCAGCGCCTGGAAATCACCCGTGGCCGGCTGATCTTCGACGGGCCGGTCGACAATCCCGGCCTCGACGTCGTGGCGATGCGCCGCAATATCGCCGTGGAAGCGGGCGTGGAGTTGACCGGCACCGTGCGCGTGCCGCGCGTGCGTCTGGTATCCGATCCCCCGGTGCCCGATGGCGAGAAACTCGCCTGGCTGATCACCGGGCAGGGAGTCGACCGCGCGAACAGCGCCGAACTTGCGGCACTCGCTGCGGCGTCGTCGGCACTGCTCGGCCAGCGACAAAAGCCGATCACCACCCAGATCGCAAACACCTTCGGGCTCGACGACATTTCCATCCGGGACGCAGGCACCGGCGGTTCGGCGGGCGGCGGACAGGTGGTCGCCTTCGGCAAGCGGCTCTCCGATCGGCTCTCGCTCGCTTTCGAACAAGGTCTGGGGGCTGCGACCAGTGCGCTGCGTCTCGAGTACGCGCTGTCGCGGACGCTGACGCTGCGCGCCGAAGCCGGCACGGTCAGCAGCCTGGGCCTTTTCTTCCGCCGCTCGTTCGAATAGCCGGGTCCGCAGGAACCACGCCGGCATTGCCGGGGCCTCGCTGGTCGGAAGAACCAAGCCGGTGCCGTCAGTGCGCGAGCTGCGCCTTCGCGGCGGCGACGACGTGCTCGACGGTGAAGCCGAAGTCCTGCTGCAGGGCTTTGAGCGGGGCCGAAGCGCCGAACGTGTGCATGCCGATCACCGCGCCTTCGCGGCCCACGTAGCGCTCCCAGCCGAACGCCGACGCCTGTTCGATGGCCACCCGCGCCGTGACCGCAGGCGGCAGGACCGCATCGCGGTAAGCGACGTCCTGCTGCTCGAATACATCCCACGACGGCATCGACACGGCACGGGCGCGCACGCCCGACGCGGTCAGCGTCTCGTGCGCCGCCACTGCCAGTTGTACTTCGCTGCCGCTCGCGATCAGGATCACTTCGGGCCTGCCGTCGGCGGCGTCGGCCAGGATGTAGGCGCCACGCGCAACCCCCGCCGCAGGTGCGTAGCGGGTCCGGTCGAGGGTGGGCAGCGGCTGCCGCGACAAGACCAGGAGCGCGGGACGATGCTGCAACTGCAGCACGTAACGGTACGCCTCGACGACCTCGTTGGCGTCGCCCGGACGGAACAGTGTCATGCCCGGCATCGCGCGCAACGAGGCGAGTTGCTCGATCGGCTGGTGCGTCGGTCCGTCCTCGCCGTCGCCCATCGCGTCGTGCGTGAAGACGAAAAGCGTCGGCAATTCCATCAGCGCCGACAGGCGCAGCGCCGGGCGCGCGTAATCACTGAAGATGAAGAAGGTGGCGCCGAAGGCGCGCAGCTTGGTGAGCGCCAGGCCGTTGACGATGGCCGCCATCGCGTGTTCGCGGATGCCGAAGTGGATGTTCCTGCCGCCCGGCGTGGCCGGCTGCAGGTCCCCGGCGCCGTCGAACTTGAGCTGCGTCTTGTTGGAGGGGCCGAGGTCGCCGGACCCACCCAGCATCCAGCGGATGTTGCGCGCGAGCACGTTCAGCACCTGACCGGACGCATCGCGGCCGGCCACGCCCTGGTCGTCGGCGGCAAATACCGGCAGGTCACGGTCCCAGCCAGCCGGCAGCTTGCGCTCCTGCATCTGTTCGACCTCGGCCGCGAGGTCGGGAAACCGCGCGCGATACTGGTCGAACAGCGCGAGCCAGGCACCATGCGCCGCCGCGCCACGCGTGCCGATGCCCTCGGCGAAGTGCTCCTGCACGCCTTCCGGCACCAGGAACTGCGCGTCCTCCGGCCACCCGTACGCGCGCTTGGTCAGGCGCACTTCGTCGGCGCCAAGAGGTTCGCCGTGCGCGGCCGCCGTATCCTGCCGGTGCGGCGAACCGTAGCCGATGTGCGTGTCGAGCACGATCAACGTCGGCCGACCTTTGGTCTGCCGGAACACGTCGAGCGCGTGCTCGATGCGGTCGAGGTCGTTGGCGTCGCCGACGCGCAGCACGTTCCAGCCATACCCCAGGAAGCGCGCCTCCACGTCCTCGGTGAAGGTGATCCGGGTATTGCCTTCGATCGTGATGTGATTGTTGTCGTAGATCCAGCACAGGTTGTCGAGCTGCTGGTGTGCCGCGAACGACGCTGCCTCCGACCCCACGCCTTCCATCAGGCAGCCGTCGCCGCACACCGCGTAGACGTTGTAGTCGAAAACCGCGAACCCCTCGCGGTTGTAGTGCGCGGCGAGCCACTTCTGCCCGACGGCCATCCCGACGCTCGTCGCAATCCCCTGCCCGAGCGGCCCCGTCGTGGTTTCCACGCCCGACACCAGGTGGTACTCCGGGTGCCCCGGCGCCTTGCTGCCCAGTTGCCGGAAGCGCTTGATGTCGTCGAGCGTTACGGAGGGTTTGCCGAGCGTTTCGTACTCGGCGTTCACTGCCTGCGTGCGCGTCAGGAACAGCAGCGACCACAGCAGCATCGACGCATGGCCATTGGACAGCACGAAGCGGTCCCGGTTGGGCCAGATCGGATCCTGCGGGTCGAAACGCAGCACACGGTTCCACAGCGTGTACCCCAGTGGCGCGAGCGCCATCGGCGTGCCGGGGTGGCCAGAATTCGCCGCCTGCACCGCGTCGATCGACAGTGTGCGGATGGTGTTGATGCACAAGAGATCGCGATCGGGCGTGGTGACCATGGTGGCGGTCATCCCTGGAGGCCGGCGGCGGCCGAATCGGCAAGGAGCGTGGCGCGCCGCGAATCGATCCGTCCGGCCGGAATCGTCACATCCCCTGCGCAAAGACGGCGCACCATCGCCGCCTTTTCGAGCCCGGTGACGACAAACAGGATCGCCCGCGCGCGATCGAGCGTCGGATAGGTAAGAGAGACACGGCGCTGGCCCTGATAGGGGCCCGCCACCCCTACATCGGCGCGCTCGTCGAGGATCGGATCGCCGGGCACGAGTGACGCCGTGTGCCCGTCGAGGCCGAGGCCGAGGTGGGCGAGATCGAGCACGGCAGGATCGCCGGCGATCGTCCGCAGCGTCCGTGCGTAGTCGGCCGCAGCGGCGACGGCATCCGGAGTGCTGACCGGCATCGGATGAACATTCGCATCGGGAATGGGAACGTGCTCCAGAAGGCTCGCACGGATGTGGGTCAGATTGCGCGACGGATCACCGTCGGGTGCAACGCGCTCGTCGACCTGGAACAGGTGTACGCGCGCCCAATCGACGGGCAACGTCGCCAGCGCGCGCAACATGGACCATGGCGTATGGCCGCCGCTGACCGCCAGCAGGAAGCGCCCGCGGCTGGCAATCGCAGCGCGCGCGTCCGCGGCAATCCGCGCTGCCGCGCGCTGCGCCACCGTCGCCGGATCAGCAAACGTTTCGATGTCCATCGTGCTCTGCGGTGGCACGGCGGCGATGGGCGCCGTCAGGCCGCGACAATGGGATCGTTCCAGCCGCCCGGGGGTGCCAGGCGCGATGCCTCGGGCGGCCCCCACTGTCCAGGCATGTACTCCGCCAGCGGCGTACCGGCGGCGAGCACCGGATCGACGATGCGCCAGGCCTCCTCGACGTAGTCCTCGCGCGCGAACAGCGTGGCATCGCCGGCCATCGCATCGCCGAGCACGCGCTCGTAGGCGTCCATCTCCTCGGCGACCGGATGGTGGCTCAAGGTCAATTCCACCGGCTCGCCGACGTCCCGTTCGGCGCCGTCCATTACGGTGGCGCCAAGCGCCAGCGTGACATCGGGGCTCACTCGAAAGCGGAAATGGTTGGGTTGGGTGACGCAGGACTTGAAGATCGCCGGCGGATGCTTGAGCCGGAGCATGACTTCGGTGCAGGTCACCGGCAGCGACTTGCCCGCGCGAATGTAGAACGGCACGCCCTGCCAGCGCCATGAATTGATGGCAAGTTTCACCGCCGCGAAGGTCTCGGTCCGCGAGTCGCTCGCCACACCTGGCTCGTTGCGATAGCCGACGAACTGGCCGCGCACGACGTCGGACACCGCGAGCGTATCGATCGCCTTCAATACCTTGACCTTTTCGTCGCGGACCGTCTGGCTGTCCATGCGGACCGGCGGCTCCATTGCAAGATTGCACATCACCTGGAACAGGTGGTTCTGTACGACATCGCGGATGGCGCCGGTCTGGTCGTAGAACGCGCCGCGTCCCTGCACGCCGAAGGTCTCGGCCATCGTGATCTGCACGCTGTCGACATGCATCCGGTTCCACAACGGCTCCAGAAATTCATTGGCGAAGCGGAAAAACAGCATGTTGTGTACCGGCCGCTTGCCGAGATAGTGGTCGATCCGGAAGATGTGCGCCTCGTCAAACGTGCGGTGCAGGATTTCGTTGAGCGCGCGCGCGGATTGCTGGTCGCGGCCGAAGGGCTTCTCGACGATCACGCGGGCGCCCGCCGTGCATTTTGCGGCCGTCAGATGCTCGACCACCGGACCGAACAGCGCCGGCGGGATCGCGAGGTAATGCGCCGGATGGCGGGCATCCCGCAACTGTGCGCGCAGCCTGGTGAACGTCGAATGATCGGAATAGTCGCCATCGACATAGTTCAGCAGCGTCGTGAGTTTCTCGAACGCTGCCGCGTCGAAGTGTCCATGCGTCTCGATGCTCTCGCGGGCATGCGTGTGGAACTGGTCGACCGTCCAGCCGGAGCGCGCCACGCCGATCACCGGCACATTGAGTGTGCCGCGCCTGATCATCGCCAGCAGCGAAGGAAATATCTTCTTGTACGCGAGATCGCCGGTGGCGCCGAAGAATACCAGGGCGTCTGAGTGTTCTGGAGTCATGGCTTTCGAGACCTTTCGCTTCGCGGACTTCGCGCTCCGGTTCTCACTTTGCGCGTCATTTTTCAGCCGGCTTTTCGACATGGCCGCCGAACTGGAAGCGCATCGCCGAAAGGAGTTTGTTCTGGAAATCGGCCTCACCGCGCGAACTGAACCGCTCGTACAGCGCGGTCGTCAGGACCGGTACGGGTATCGCCTCGTCGATCGCCGCCTTGATGGTCCAGCGTCCCTCGCCCGAGTCGGAGACGCGGCCGGCGTACTGGGCGAGCTTGGGATCGGCCTGCAGCGCCGTCGCGGTGAGATCGAGCAGCCACGACGCGATCACGCTGCCGCGGCGCCATACCTCCGCCACATCCGGCAGGTTCAAATCGTACTGGTAGTGCTCCGGGTCGCGCAGCGGTGTCGTCTCCGCGTCCGCGGCATGGCTGCGCTTGCCGACATTGGCCGCGTTGAGGATGCCAAGGCCCTCGGCGTACGCCGCCATGAGTCCGTATTCGATCCCGTTGTGCACCATCTTGACGAAATGGCCGGCGCCATTGGGACCGCAATGGAGGTACCCCATCTCGGCCGTGCCGCTGTTCGCGGCGCGTCCGGGCGTGCGTTCGATCGTGCCGATGCCCGGCGCCAGCGTGCGGAAGATCGGGTCGAGCCGCGCGACTGTCTTGTCCGGGCCGCCGATCATCATGCAGTAGCCGCGCTCCAGGCCCCATACGCCGCCGCTGGTGCCGACATCGACGTAGTCGATCGACTTCGGCGCGAGTTCCTTGGCCCGCCGGATATCGTCGACGTAGTACGAGTTGCCACCATCGATCAGCGTATCGCCGGCGCTGAGCAGCGGTACGAGACTCGCGATGGTCTGGTCGACGACCGCAGCGGGCACCATCAGCCAGATCGCCCGCGGCTGCGCGAGCTTGGCAACGAAGTCCGCCAGTGCGGTGGCCCCGGTCGCGCCCTCGCCCGCAAGCACCTGCACCGCCTTGCCCGACATATCGAACACGACGCATTGATGCCCGTCCTTCATCAGCCGGCGCACCATGTTGGCGCCCATCCTGCCCAAGCCGATCATTCCGAGTTGCATGATGTGCAATCCTTGTGTGGTTGTGCGCGGCGAAGGTGCCGCCGCGCGGACGCTTTCAGGAACTACGGGTCTGGCGATAGCGCGCGATCAGCGCATTGGTCGAACTGTCGTGGTCGAGCGGCGGCGCGGCGGCACTCTCCAGCTCGGGGATGATGCGTTGCGCGAGCACCTTGCCCAGTTCCACGCCCCATTGATCGAACGAGTCGATCCCCCAGATCGTCCCCTGCGTGAACACGTTGTGCTCGTACAGCGCGACCAGCTTGCCGAGTGCCTCCGGCGTGAGCGCTTCGAGCAGCAGCGTGTTCGACGGACGATTGCCTTCGAAGACTCGATGCGGCACCAGCCAATCGGGCGTACCCTCCGCCTTTACTTCGGCGGCCGTCTTGCCGAAGGCGAGCGCCTCGGCCTGCGCGAACACGTTGGCGAGCAGCATGTCGTGATGCCGGCCGAGCGGATTCAGCGATTTTGCAAAGCCGATGAAGTCGCAGGGGATGAGCCGCGTGCCCTGGTGGATCAGCTGATAGAAGGAATGCTGGCCGTTGGTGCCCGGCTCGCCCCAGTAGATGGGCCCGGTGTCGTTGGCGACCGGCGCGCCATCGAGCGTCACGTGCTTGCCGTTGCTTTCCATCGTCAGCTGCTGCAGGTACGCGGGGAAGCGCTTCAGGTATTGCTCGTAGGGCAGTACCGCCACCGTCTGCGCATCGAAAAAATCGTTGTACCAGACGGATAACAGGCCCATCAGTACGGGCAGATTGCGCTCGAACGGCGCCGTGCGAAAGTGCTCGTCCATCGCATGAAAGCCCGCGAGCATGGCGCGAAAGTGGTCCGGGCCGATGGCCAGCATCGTCGACAGGCCGATCGCCGAATCCATCGAGTACCGGCCGCCGACCCAGTCCCAGAAGCCGAACATGTTCGCGGTGTCGATGCCGAACTCGGTCACCTTCTCCGCATTCGTCGACACGGCGACGAAGTGCCTGGCCACGGCGCCCTTGTCGCTCCCCAGCGCCGCCTGCAGCCAGTCGCGAGCGGTGTGCGCGTTGGTCATGGTCTCGAGCGTCGTGAACGTCTTGGACGCCACGATGAACAGCGTCTCCGCGGCATCGAGATCGCGCACCGCTTCCGCGAAGTCGGTACCATCGACGTTGGAGACGAAGCGGAAGGTCATGTCGCGCGCGCTGTAGAAGCGCAGCGCTTCGTAGGCCATGACCGGCCCCAGGTCCGAGCCGCCGATGCCGATGTTGATCACGTTGCGGATGCGTCTCCCGGTGTGTCCCTTCCAGTCGCCGCTGCGGACGCGATCGGCGAAGGCGCTCATCCGGTCGAGGACCGCGTGCACTTCCGGCACCACGTCATGACCGTCGACGATGATCGCCGCGCCTCGCGGCGCACGCAACGCCACGTGCAGCACGGACCGGTTCTCGGACACATTGATGCGATCGCCGCGGAACATGGCATCTATCCGCGCGCGCAGCCCCGATTGCTCGGCGAGCTGCAGCAACGACGCGAGGACTGCATCGTCGATGCTGTTCTTGGCGTAATCGAGGTAGATACCCACCGCCTCACGGGCGAAGCGCTCGCCACGACCGGGATCGGCGGCGAAGAGTTCGCGCAGATTCGTCGCCTGCAAGCGCATACGATGACCGGCGAGCGCGGTCCAGGCCGATCGCTCCGGCAGTGCGGTGGCAGCGCTCACGTCCGACTCCGTGCTGACTTGCGCGTCACACGCGCGCCGGTCCGCCGCGAGGGCGGAGACGGCGGAATGGTCAACGGCGCCTCCCACAGGCGGAAGCCTCCGGTGAAGGCGTTGGCGTTGGCGCCCAACCGGCAACGCGGCGGCAGATCCTTCAACAGGCGGGCGTTGCCGCCGCCCAGCACGACGTCGTCGGGCTCGAATGCCGCGGTGAGCCGCACGACCACGTCCGCCACACTGCGCCGCCACTTGCCCTTGCCGTCGCGCTCGAGCGCACTTTCACCCACATAGTCCTCAAAGGTCGCCTTGCGGTACGGCAGGTGCGCGATTTCCATGGGCACGATCACGCCATGCGCGATCAGCGTCGAGCCCAGACCCGTCCCGAAACCGAGGAACAGCATCTTGCCGCCTTCGTAGCTGCCGAGGGCCTGCATCGCAGCGTCGTTGATCATCCGTACCGGCCGTCCGAACGCCGCGTGAAAATCGAACCTCACCCAGCCACGCCCCAGATTGTGCGGTTCGCGGACCGGCCGATCCGCCACGACCGGCCCGGGGTAGCCGATGGCCACTGCATCGAATTTCCAGCCCCGCGCCATCGCGATCACGCCGCGCGCCATCTGTCGGGCGGTCATCGTCGGGCCCGAATCCATGCGCCGAACTTCCGGATCGCCGGTGACCATGATTTTTACGTGTGAGCCACCGACGTCGATGACGAGGACACTCAGCGCGGCGCGCTTGCCTAGTCCGGTTCCCGCCTGGCGCTTGCCGCCCTTGGCCACGGTGGCACGCTTGCCGGCCCCTGCCGCGGCGGGACGCTTGCGGACCGCCGCTGCGGCAGGCTTTGCGGACTTCGCGCGTATCGCGGCCGCCGTGCTGCTGCGCGCCGTCGCCCGGCTCATGCCGCCTTGCCCAGCGAGGAGCTCTTGGCCTCCAGGACGCCCATCAATTCCTTCCAAGACGCCACGAACGAGTCGGCACCCTCGTTCTGCAGGCGCGTCGCCAGCGCATCGATGTCGACACCGGCCGTGCGAAACTCGGCGAGGACGGCCTCGCAGTCGCCGCCATCGGCGGGCATCGGTGTCCCCACGTTGCCGTGGTCGGCGAATGCCTTAAGCGTACCCTCGGGCACCGTATTGACGGTATGCGGCGCCGCCAGCGCCTCGACGTACATGACGTCGGAGGCCTTGGGATCCTTGGTGCCGGTGCTGGCGAGCAGCAGTCGCTGTGCGCGCCCGCCCTCGTTCAGCACGCGGCCGTAGCGCGCCGAGGCGACGAGATCGTTGTACGCCTTGTAAGTGCGCTGCGCGATGGCGATGCCGAGCCGATTCCTGAGCGCCGCGGAAACCTTGTCCGCGACCGCTACATCCCAGCGGCTGATGAATACCGAAGCGACCGACGCGACATGCGGATCGAGGCCGGCGTCGATGCGGCGCTCGACCCCGCGCAGATACGCGTCCGCGGCCGCGACGTACTGCTCGCGCGAAAATAGCAGCGTGACATTCACCGGAACGCCGGCAAAGATCGCTTCCTCGATGGCCGGCAATCCTTCCCTGGTTCCGGGAATCTTGATGTAAAGGTTGGGCCTCCCGGCGCGCGCGTGCAATGCCTTGGCCACGTCGAGGGTGGTCTTCGCGTCGCGCGCGAGCAGCGGCGACACTTCGAGCGATACCCAGCCGTCGACGCCGTTGGTCCGCGCGAACACCGGGCGGAACAGGTCCGCGGCCCGGGTGACGTCCTCGATCGCCAGTTCGAAGAAGAGCGCTTCGCCGGACTTGCCCGCCCTGAGCTTGCTGCGGATGGCGGCGTCGTAGTCGCTGCTCCCCTTGATCGCGTGGTCGAAAATGGTCGGATTCGACGTGAGGCCGGTGACCGACCATTCGGCGATATAGCGCGCGAGCGTGCCGCTTTCGAGCAGGTCGCGCGTGATGTTGTCGAGCCAGAGGCTTTGCCCCAGCGCGTGGAGCTTGTTGGTCGCGTTCATGGGGAGATCTCTTGATTTCGCAGAAAGGATTGCATCATAGTCGAGAAGGCCACGCGGCGTGCGTGGACTGCCTCATCCGGGCCAGGTCCAGTTGGCGAAACGCGGGGCGTCGATGCCGTGTTCATGGGCGTAGTTGCGGCATTCGATCTGCTGGTTGTGCCAGCGTTCCCTGACTTCGCCGCCAGCGACACGCAGCCTGGGCACCCGGTCGATCACGTCCATGGCGAGACTGAAGCGGTCGATCCGATTGTTGATCGCGAGCTCGAGCGGCGTATTGATGTTGCCGATTTCGCGATAGCCGTGCACATGCAGGTTGTCATGGTTGGCACGGTTGTAGGTCAGGCGGTGCACCAGCCACGGGTAGCCGTGAAAGTTGAAGATCACCGGACGATCGCGCGTGAAGAGACTGTCGAAATCGCGGTCGGGCAAGCCGTGTGGATGGGCGGTGTCCGGCTGCAGCTTGAAGAGGTCGACCACGTTGACGAAACGGATCTTCAGCCGCGGGAAGGCTTCGCGCAGCATGGCGGTGGCCGCCAGCGCCTCGAGCGTGGTCACGTCGCCGGCGCTGGCGATGACGACATCGGGCTCGGCATCGCCGTCGTTGCTCGCGGCGGCCCAGATACCGATGCCTTTCGCGCAATGCACCGCTGCACTGTCCATCGTCAGGTACTGCAGGTGGGGCTGCTTGTCCGCCACGATCACATTGACGAAATTCTCGCTGCGCAGGCAATGGTCGGCAATCGACAGCAGGCAGTTAGCGTCGGGCGGCAGATAGATCCGCGTTACGTTCGGGCTCTTGTTGGCGACGATGTCGAGAAAACCGGGGTCCTGGTGCGTGAAGCCGTTATGATCCTGCCGCCAGACAGTCGACGTGACGAGCAGGTTGAGCGACGCGATGGGTTCACGCCACGACAATTCGTTGCACACGTGCAACCACTTCGCGTACTGGTTGAACATCGAGTCGATGACGTGCACGAACGCCTCGTACGACGCGAGCAGGCCATGGCGCCCGGTCAGCAGGTAGCCTTCAAGCATGCCCTCGAGCGTGTGCTCGGAGAGCATTTCGACGACACGTCCGTCCGGCGCGATCTCGCCCCCGTCGTCATCCTCCGGAAAGCGCTGTTCGAGCCAGAGCTTCTGTGTGGTCTCGTACAGCGCGGTGAGGCGGTTGGACGTATTCTCGTCGGGACCGAACACACGGAACGTGTGCATGTTGTCGCGCATGATGTCGCGCAGGTACTGGCCGAGGATGCGCGTCCCCTCGGCGCGCTCCCGCCCCGGCGCGGCGAACTTCACGGCATAGTCGCGAAAATCGGGCAGGCGCAGCGGACGCTTGCACTTGCCGCCATTCGCGTGCGGGTTGGCGCCCATCCGGCGCGCGCCTTCCGGCGCGATGGCGGCAATGCTCGCCGCGGGCGCACCGTCCGCCGTGAAGAGTTCTTCCGGGCGGTAGCTCTTGAGCCACCGCTCGAGCACCGCGAGGTCGCCCGGATTGCCTTTGACGCCGGCAATCGGCACCTGGTGGGCGCGCCACGATCCTTCGAGCTTGTGGCCATCCACTTCGGCGGGTGCGGTCCAGCCTTTGGGCGTACGCAGCACGATCATCGGCCAGCGCACGCGCTCGACCTTGCCGCCGGCGCGCGCCTGCCGCCGCGCGGCGGCGATGTCATCGGCGCAGCGGTCGAGTGTCGCAGCCATCGCCTGATGCATGCTCGCAGGGTCCGAGCCTTCGACGAAATAAGGGGTCCAGCCGTAGCCCGCGAACAGCGCCTCGAGTTCCCGATGCGTGATGCGCGCGGGCAACGTCGGATTGTTGATCTTGTACCCGTTGAGACTCAGGATGGGAAGCACGGCCCCGTCGCGCGCCGGATTCAGGAATTTGTTGATATGCCACGAGGTAGCGAGCGGACCGGTTTCGGATTCGCCGTCACCAACCACCGCCGCAACGACGAGATCGGGGTTGTCGAATGCCGCGCCGCATGCATGCGACAGCACGTAACCGAGTTCGCCGCCCTCGTGAATGGAGCCCGGCAGCTCGGGCGTGCAGTGACTGCCGATTCCGCCCGGGAAGGAAAAGCGGCGGAACAGATGCAACATGCCTTCCGCGTCCTGCCCGCAGGCGGGATAGATCTGCGAATACGCCCCCTCGAGATAGACCGGTGCGATCACGCCGGGCGCGCCGTGCCCGGGTCCGGCGAGAAAGATCATGTCGACGTCGCGTTGGCGGATAAGCCGGTTGAGGTGCGTGTAGACGAACGCGAGCGCCGGACTCGCCCCCCAATGGCCGAGCAACCGGTTCTTGATGTGTGCGGCCGCCAGCGGTTGCCGGAGCAGTGCATTGTCCTGCAGGTAGATCATGCCGAGCGCCAGGTACTTGCACGCGCGCCAGTAAGCGTCGATCGCCGCGAGTTCGGCCGGTGCGAGCGGGATGCCGGAGACCGTCGCGCGCGCCGGCCCGAACGCCGACAGATCCGGTGGCGTCGACGCGGACGACGATGAGGCGTCATGTCGGGTGGCTGGTGCTTTCATCGGCGTCACGCCCTCAAGTAAATGCTGGTTGGACTCATGGTTCGTCACCCGGGAAGAAAGGAAGTTTCGTTCCACAGGCGAATCACGGGCTCGGACAAACCGTGCTCGTATCCCAGCCGCGACAGGCTCGCCGTATCGAGCAGCCAATTGCAGCCTGCCCCGGGGGACAAGCCCAGCCAGCGTGCGGCAAGAACACGCAGGAAGTGGCCGCTCGAAAACATAAGCACCGGCGCGGCGGTGGCGCGCAAGCGCGCGACGACCCGATCGGCGCGCGCACCGACGTCGATCGGTGATTCGCCGCCGGGACAGCCATCGCGAAACAGGCCCCAACCCGGATTGGCGGCGAGGATCTCGACCGTGCGCTTGCCTTCATAGTCGCCGTAGTTCCACTCGGCCAGATCGGCATCGACGATGGCCTGCGCGCCGAATCCAGCGAGCTCGCAGGTCCGCCGGGCCCGCGCGAGCGGGCTCGTCAGCACTTGGGCGACAGCGAGACCGGCCAGCCGCGCGCCGAGGGCGCGTGCCTGGCGCTCCCCGGCTTCGGTCAACGGCAGGTCGGTGCTGCCCGTGTGCTGCCCCGACCGGCTCCACGCGGTTTCCCCATGGCGTGCAAGGTGGATGACAGGCAGGACCGCGGTCATGGCATTTGCAGGTGATTGCGGAACTCGGCGGCGGCGTCGCCAGGTGCGGGCGTGGCGCTGCCAGCCAAAAATGAAACACGCTTGCCATATGCGTGAAAGATGCGCGAACGGCTGCGCCGCAGATGCGCAGCTAACGCACGACCAATGCGCTAAGCTATATTACTCCGCTGCCGCCGTCACGCATCGCTGCGGCAGGCGCTGTCACCAACAGAACAACAAACGAGGACACGACATGGGGCGGCGCCGAACGATCATCATCGCCGGTGCGCTGTTCGTGGCTGAGCCGCTGCCGGTGCTTCTTCGCGCACGCGAGACCAAGGGTCGCTCGGTCGGGGAGATCGAGGCATCGTGGCATCCCGTGCGCCAAATGCAGGCATGAAACCCGCTCCGCCCCTCACCGCGGAAGAAGCGCGACTGGCGGCCGCGCGCGCGGGCACGGAACCTTGGCGCCGCTGGGGTCCCTACCTGTCCGAACGGCAATGGGGCACCGTCCGCGAGGACTACAGCCCCGACGGCACTGCGTGGGAATACCTGCCGCACGACCACGCCCGCTCGCGCGCCTATCGCTGGGGCGAGGACGGCATTGCCGGCATCAGCGACGAAAGCCAGCACCTGTGCTTCGCGCTGGCGCTGTGGAATGGGGCCGATCCCATCCTCAAGGAGCGCATGTTCGGGCTGACCGGCAACGAGGGGAACCACGGCGAGGATGTGAAGGAGTACTACTTCTACCTCGACAATCTGCCCAGCCACGCCTACATGAAGTGCCTGTACAAGTATCCGCAGCAGGCCTTCCCGTACGATGACCTGGTTGCAGTGAACGCGAAACGCACGCGCCAGGACCCCGAGTACGAATTGCTCGACACCGGCATCTTCGACGACGACCGCTACTTCGACGTCTTCGTCGAGTACGCGAAGGCGGATGCCGAAGACATCCTGATCCGCATCACCGCCTGCAACCGGGGCGCGGCAGCAGCACCGCTGCATCTGCTGCCCACGCTGTGGTTTCGCAACGAATGGGCGTGGGCCGATGGCCGGGAGCGGCCCAGGATCGCCATCGAGGCGCGCGACGCCGACGCAACAGTGCTGCACGCAACGCACCCGCGGATCGGCGCCTGCCGGCTGCATGCCGAGCTTGCCGACGACGTGTTGTTCACCGAGAACGACACCAACATGGCGCGCCTGTTCGGGGCGGCGAATGCGTCGCCGTTCGTCAAGGATGCCATTCACGAATATGTGGTGCACGGTCGCCATGACGTCGTCAATCCGGCACACCTCGGCACCAAGGCCGCGCTGCTCTACGTCCGCGAGGTGCCGGCCGGCGGCAACGTCGTCATCCGGCTGCGACTCACGCAGCACGGCCGTCTGAATTCCGGTTTCGGGGCGTCATTCGACGCGATATTCGGCACGCGCGTCGAGGAAGCGGACGCCTTCTATCAGCGCGTCACGCCGCATCCGCTCCCCGACGACATGCGCAACGTCCAGCGGCAGGCCTTTGCCGGCATGTTGTGGAGCAAGCAGTACTACCGTTATTTCGTGAAGCGCTGGCTCGACGGCGATCCCGCGCAGCCACCGCCACCGCCCGAGCGCAAGCAGGGTCGCAACCACGAGTGGCAGCACCTGGCGGTCGGTGACGTGCTGGCCATGCCCGACAAGTGGGAATACCCGTGGTTCGCATCGTGGGACATGGCATTCCACGCGATTCCGTTCGCGATGATCGATCCCGACTTCGCGAAGGACCAGCTGCTGCTGCTCACGCGCGAGTGGTACATGCATCCGAACGGGCAGATTCCCGCCTACGAATGGGCATTCGGCGACGTGAATCCGCCTGTGCATGCGTGGGCGGCGTCGCGGGTGTTCCAGATCGAAGAGAAATTCTACGGACGCCGGGACCGCGATTTCCTGGAGCGCGTCTTCCAGAAGCTGCTGCTCAACTTCACCTGGTGGGTCAACCGCAAGGACGCCACCGGCACCAACATCTTCGAAGGCGGCTTTCTCGGGCTGGACAACATCAGCGTTTTCGACCGCACCTCGGGGTTACCCAGCGGTGGCCGCCTCGAACAGGCCGACGGTACGTGCTGGATGGCCATGTACTGTCTCAACCTGCTCGGCATCACCCTGGAGCTGGCCAAGGAAGATCCGGTCTACGAGGACATCGCGACCAAGTTTTTCGAGCACTTCGTCTACATCGGCGCGGCGGTCAACAACAGCTGCGGCGGCGGCGGCGGGCTGTGGGACGAACAAGCCGGCTTCTACTTCGACGTGCTGCGGCTGCCGGGCAACCGCCTGTTCCCGATCCGGGCGCAGACCATCGCCGGGCTCACTCCGGTCTACGCCGTGGCGGTAGCCGACCGCGCGGCGCTCGGGGCCTTTGCGGACTTCGGCAACCGCTTTCGCTGGTTCGCCACCTACCGCCCGGAACTGCTCGAGGGACTGGCCGACATGACGCGTCGCGGTATCGACGACCGCATCCGCCTTTCGGTGGTGGACACCGACAAGCTCGCGCGCATGCTCGTGCCGGTGCTCGATCCCGACGCGATGCTGAGCGACCACGGCGTGCGCTCGGTCTCGCGCAAGCATGCAGCACATCCGTTCGAACTCGCGCTCGACGGGGCACTGTTCGAACTCAAATATGCGCCGGCGGAATCCACTAACGGACTCTTCGGCGGCAATTCGAACTGGCGCGGGCCGGTGTGGTTTCCGCTCAACTTCCTTCTGATCGAAGCTCTGCAAAAGCACGACTACTACCTCGGTGAGGAATTCAAAGTCGAATGTCCCGCGGGCTCGGGCGAGCAGATGACGCTCTGGCAGGTCACGATGGAACTCACCGGGCGCCTTATCGCGTTGTTCACGCGCGACGCCACCGGTCGCCGGCCCGTGCACGGCCAGCGCGAGAAGTTCCAGACCGATCCGTACTGGAAGGATCTCGTGTTGTTCTACGAATATTTCGATGGCGATACCGGCGCCGGCCTGGGCGCGAGTCATCAGACCGGCTGGACCGGCATCGTCGCCAAGCTCATTCATCAGTACGCCGAGTACGCGCTGCCCGAAGACCGCCGCGCCGCCGAGCGCAAGTTCGGCTTCGGGGCATGGGACCAGAACCGCTAGCGGCGCCTCCGGACGCGCGGTGGGTCGACGCCGAATGGCTCGAAGCCGACGGCCTGGGCGGCTTCGCGTCCGGCACGGTCGCCGGCATGCGGACCCGCCGCTACCACGCGCTGCTGCTGACCGCGACGACACCGCCGTCCGGACGCGCGGTGCTGGTGAATGGGCTCGAGGTGTGGCTCGACACCCCGACGGGCACCATTGCGCTCAGCACGCAGCACTACGGCCCGGATGTCACGTTCCCGCGCGGCTTCGATCACCTCGTCGCGTTCACGGCAGTCCCATGGCCGACGTGGCGATTTCGCTGTCCCGATGGCACGACCCTCGAGCACGAGTGCGTGGTGGCCCACGGCGACGGCAGCGTCGTGCTGCGCTGGTGCCTGCGCACCGCCACGGCCAACGTACGGCTGCGGGTGCGGCCGCTCTTGTCCGGGCGCGATTTCCACGCCCTGATGCGTGAGAACGCGGCCTTCGACTTCACCGCCCGGGCCGCAGCCGGAAATGTCCGCTGGCACCCGTACGCGGCGTGGCCGGCGATCACCGCGTTGTCGAACGGCACGTACGTGCACGAGCCGGACTGGTATCGCAACTTCCTTTACCTTCGCGAGGCCGAGCGCGGCCTTGATTGCCACGAAGACCTGGCGGCACCCGGCAGCTTTCATTTCGATCTCGCTTGCGGCGATGCACTGCTCGTGCTTTCGGCGAAGGCAATGCGCGCCCCGGACGGGCCGGTCATCGCCGGCGAATGCGCGGATGCCTCGACGGTCGCGGCCCGCGTGTTCACGCGCGAGCGCACGCGGCGCGAATCCGTGGACGCGCTGGGCCGGGCGGCGGCAAGCTACCTCGTCCGTCATGGCGACGCGCAATCGGTCATCGCCGGCTACCCCTGGTTCTGCGAATGGGGCCGCGACACCTTCATCGCGCTGCGCGGCCTGGCGCTGGCACGCGGACGGCTGGAGGTCGCCGGCGCCATTCTCGACACCTGGAGCGCGACGGTGAGCGAGGGGATGCTCCCCAACCGCCTGCCCGAACACGGCGCCGTGGCCGAGTACAACGCGGTCGACGCCTCGCTGTGGTACATCGTCGCCGTGCATGCCTATCTCGCCGTCGCCAGGCCGGCGACGGACCTGCGAACGCGGCTGCTCGCCGCGGTCGACGCGATCCTCGCGGGCTATAAGCGCGGCACGCGCTTCGGCATCCGGATGGATGCCGATGGCCTGCTCGCCTGCGGTGCGCCCGGCGTCCAACTCACCTGGATGGATGCGCGTGTCGACGGGCGCGTGATCACGCCGCGCATCGGCAAGCCGGTTGAGGTGCAGGCACTGTGGATCAATGCGCTGCAACTCTCCGGCCCGGCTTACGCGGGCATGGCGGATACGGCGCTCGCGGCGTTCCGTGCCCGCTTCTGGAACGAGGCCAGCCAGTGCCTGTTCGACGTCGTCGACGCCGACCACGTGCCCGGGCGCCACGACGCGAGCCTGCGACCGAACCAGATCTTTGCGGTGGGCGGGCTGCCGTTCGCGCTGCTGGAGGGGCCGCGCGCGCAGTCGATCGTCGCCATGGTCGAGCGCGACCTCGTGACGCCGATGGGCTTGCGTTCGCTGGCCCCCGCCGACCCGGCCTATCGCGGACGCTACGACGGCGATGGCCGGCAGCGCGACGAGGCCTACCACCAGGGCACGGTGTGGCCATGGCTCACCGGCGCATTCGTCGAGGCCTGGCTGCGCGTGCACGGTGACGACGCGGAGCGCCGCGCGCAGGCACGGCAGCGATTCCTGGTGCCGCTGATCGCGCACCTGGCCGTTGCGGGACTCGGTCACGTCAGCGAGATCGCCGACGGCGATCCGCCGCACACGCCGCGCGGCTGCCCGTTCCAGGCCTGGTCGGTCGGTGAACTCATTCGCGCCCTCGCCCGCACGACGCCTTGAGCGTGGCGGCAGGCGCACCGATGCGCGCCTTGAGCTGCACGACGCGCGCGCACCGCTGCACGCTAGGGCGCAGACTGCGCCACCAGCTCGCGATAAAGCGCCGCGTACTGCTGCGCCGGACGCTTCCAGCTGACGTCCACCGCCATGGCTTGGGACTGCAGCCGATTCCACGATGCAGGATCGCGCCAGAGGGCGAGCGCCCGTTCGATACCGCCGCGTAGCGCGTCGCCCGTCCCCGGTCCGAATTGCACGCCGGTTGCCGTGCGATCGGCCAACGCCGCTACGCTCGCGTCCACCACCGTGTCGGCCAGGCCGCCGACGCGGGCGACGACCGGTATCGCGCCATAGCGCAGCGCACACAGCTGCGTGAGACCGCAGGGCTCGAAGCGCGACGGCACCAGCAACGCGTCGGCTCCTGCCTGCACCAGATGCGCCAGCGTCTCGTCATATCCGATGATCGTCGCCACGCGCCCGGGCGCACCCTGCGCAGCCGCCGCGAAGCCGTGCTCCAGCGCCGCTTCACCCGTACCGACCAGCACGAGCTGAGCACCTGCTGCCGTCAGCGCCGGCACCACTGAGAGCAGCAGATCCATCCCCTTTTGCCAGGTAAGCCTGCTCACGACCCCGAACAGCGGCGCTGTGGGATCAGGTCGCAGGCCCGCACGCAGCTGAAGCGCTGCCTTGTTACCCGCGCGCGCGGCGACGCGCCGGCGATCGAAAGGCACGGGCAGGCACGGATCCGCCGCCGGATCCCAGTACCGCGTGTCGATCCCGTTGGTGATGCCGCTCAACACGTTGGCGCGATGACGCAGCAACCCATCGAGCCCCATGCCGAACGCGGGCGTACGGATCTCCTCCGCATACGTGGGCGATACGGTCGTGATCCGGTCCGCCAGCGCAAGCCCGGCCTTCAGATAGCCGATCGAACCGTAATACTCCACCCCGTCGAGCGCGTAGGCTTGCGGCGGCAAACCGAGCGTGCCCAGCAGCGATGCGGGAAACTGGCCCTGGAAGGCCAGGTTGTGCACGGTCATCACCGTGCGCGGCCGGGGCGCGCCACCGTAGTGCAGGTAGGCGGGTGCCAGTCCCGCCTGCCAGTCGTGCGCATGGACGATGTCGGGCACGAAGGCCGGCGCGCGGCCGCGTCCGATCGCGGCCGCGGCCGCGGCGAGCGCGCCGAAGCGCTGCGCGTTGTCAGGCCAGTCGTGCCCATCCGGCCCAGCGTACGGATTGCCGCCCCGGGCGTAGAGGTGCGGCGCGTCGAGCACGAACAGCTCGAGCCCCGCCGCCCGCGCCGACAGGAGCCGCGCCGGGGCGCCGTGCAGCGAATCGAAGTCGAGGCACGCTGTCGCATCCTGCAGCGCGGCGAGTACCCCCGGATACCCGGGGACCAGCGTGCGCACTGCCACTGCTTCGCGCGCCAGTGCGGCCGGCAACGCGCCGACCACATCGGCGAGACCGCCGGTCTTGACCAAGGGGAACACCTCGGACGCGACCGAGAGAACCCGCAGCGCAGGGGGCGTCATCGAGCCATGCGGTCCAGCATCGGCTGCGTGATCAGGCAGATGCCACGCTCGGTACGCCGGAAGCGGCTCGCATCGAGCTCCGGGTCTTCACCGACAACAAGGCCATCGGGAATGCGCACGCCGGCGTCGATGATCACCTTGTGCAGCCGCGCGTATCGTCCGACGTTCACCTGCGGCAGGATCACGGCATGATCGATCTCGCCGTATGAATGCACGTGTACGCCGTCGCACAACAGTGAATTGCGCAGCGTGGACCCGGACACGATGCAGCCGCCCGACACCAGCGACGAGATGCCCATGCCGCGGCGTCCGTCGACATCGTGGACGAACTTCGCCGGCGGCGAAATTTTCGCGTAGGTCCAGATAGGCCACTCGCGATCGTAAACATCGAGCTCGGGCACGATATCGGTCAGGTCGATGTTGGCCTCGAAATAGGCGTCGAGCGTGCCGGCGTCACGCCAGTAGGACACCGTCTCGGCCTTCGAGCGCACGCACGACTGATCGAAGCGGTGCGCCACCGCCTTGCCATTGCGCACGAGGTACGGAATCAGGTCGCGGCCGAAATCGCGGTTCGAATGCGGATCCGCCGCGTCGCGCCGCAATTGCTCGTTCAGCAGCGTCCGGCGAAACACGTAGATGCCCATGCTGCCCAGCGAACGGCCGGGCCGGTCGGGAATATGGGGCGGATCCTTGGGCTTTTCGACGAAATCGATGATGCGATCGTTCGCGTCGACATGCATGACCCCAAGACTCGACGCTTCCGCGCTGGGCACCTCGACGCAGCCCACGGTTACGTCCGCATTCTCGTTCACGTGCTGGATCAGCATGCGTTCGTAATCCATCTTGTAGACATGATCGCCCGCCAGCACCACCACAAACTCCGGCTCGTAGGTGTCGATGATGTCGATGTTCTGGAACACCGCATCGGCAGTACCCGCATACCATTGGTTCTCCGCCACCCGCTGGCTCGCGGGCAGGATGTCGAAGCTCTCGTTGCGCGTGGGCTGCAGGAAGTTCCACCCACGCTGCAGGTGGCGGATCAGGCTGTGCGCCTTGTACTGCGTGGCGACGGCCATGCGGCGAATGCCGGAATTGAGGGCGTTCGAAAGCGCGAAGTCGATGATGCGCGCCTTGCCGCCGAAATAGACCGCGGGTTTGGCGCGGACGTCGGTGAGTTCATACAGTCGCGTGCCGCGCCCTCCCGCGAGCACATACGCCAGCGCGGAGCGCGACAGCGGCTTGGAGTACGTGACCCGGTCGACTTGTGGCTGCATCGTTTTCTCCGTCGCCTTCGAATGTGCGGACGACCGGTGCGGGAGAAGCTACCGGCCCGCGGCTGGCACGTTCCAGATTTCGTTCGCGTAGTCGCGAATCGCGCGATCGGCCGAGAACCAGCCTACCCCCGCGGTATTGCAAATCGACCGGTGCCACCACCCTTGCGGCTGCAGCCAGGCGGCATCGATCGTGGCCTGGGCCGTACGGTAAGCGTCGAAATCGGCGGTGACCATGAAGTAATCGTGGCCCCGCAGGCCCGCGACGAGGTCCCGGTACCGCGTTGGGTCGTCCGGCGAAAAACGCCCGGCCGCCACGGCATCGAGCACGCCGGCTAGGATCGGCGAGCGCGCGATCGCATCCTGCGCGGCGGTTGTCTGACGGCGCGCGGCCTCGACTTCTGCTGCGGTCATCCCGAACAGGAAGAAGTTGTCGGCACCGACGTGCTCGCGGATCTCGATGTTCGCACCATCGAGCGTACCGATGGTCAACGCGCCGTTCAGCGCAAGCTTCATGTTGCCGGTACCGGACGCCTCCAGCCCCGCCGTCGAGATCTGTTCCGACAGGTCGGCAGCGGGGATGATCATCTCCGCGAGACTCACGTTGTAGTTCGGCAGGAAAACCACTTTGAGTTTTCCCTGCACCGCGAGATCGCGGTTGATCGCATGCGCCACGTCGTTGATCAGCTTGATGATGAGCTTCGCCTGCCGATAGCCCGCCGCGGCCTTGCCGGCGAAGATCTTGACCCGTGGCACCCGATGGCCGGTCGGGTCGGCGCGAATCTGGTCGTAGAGCGCGATCGTTTCCAGGATATTGAGCAACTGCCGCTTGTATTCGTGGATGCGCTTGATGTGCACGTCGAACAGCGCATCCGGATCGAGGCTCACGCCAGTGCGCTCCACCACCAGTCGGGCGAGGGCCACCTTGTTGTCGCGACGGATCGAGCGCAGGCGCGCCTGCAGACTGGCATCGTCGGCGAGCGCCGCCAGCGCACCGAGTTCCTGCGCATCGTCGAGCACGGCCGGCCCGATGGCGTCCACGATCGCGCCGGTCAAGCCGGGATTGGCCTGGAACAGCCAGCGCCGGAACGAAATGCCGTTGGTCTTGTTGACGATCCGCTCCGGGTGGATCGTGTGCAGGTCGCGAAACACGGTTTCGCGCATGAGTTCGGTGTGTAGCGCCGACACACCGTTGACCCGGTGCGACCCGACAAAGGCGAGCGGTCCCATGCGCACGCGGCGCCCCCCGTTCTCCTCGATCAGCGACACCGCAGTCAGGAAAGCATCGTCGCCGCGGCCGGCGGCCCGCTGCGCGTCCAGGTGCTGCGCGTTGATGTCGAAGATGATCTGCAGATGGCGCGGCAGCATCCGTTCGAGCAGGCCGACCGGCCAGGTTTCGAGCGCCTCCGGCAACAGCGTGTGATTGGTATAGCTGAAGACCGCGGTCGAGATCGTCCAGGCTTGGTCCCACGGCATGCCGTAGCCGTCGACCAGCAGGCGCATCAGTTCCGGGACCGCGATGGCCGGATGCGTGTCGTTGAGCTGGATCGCGACGTGGTCCGCCAGCGATGAAAGCTCGCCGTATTGCTGCTTGTGCCGGCGCAACAGGTCTTGCAGCGATGCCGACGCGAAGAAGTATTCCTGGCGCAATCGCAAGTCGGCGCCGGCCGCCGTCTCGTCGCTGGGGTACAGCACGCGCGAGATG
Source organism: uncultured beta proteobacterium (assembly GCA_963756765.1). GTDB lineage: Bacteria > Pseudomonadota > Gammaproteobacteria > Burkholderiales > Casimicrobiaceae > VBCG01. Next base: position 144,026 of record CAVWPC010000008.1, read on the forward strand.
GCCTCCAGCCGCACCCGATCCGCCAGCGCACCCACATGGTCGCCGGCATTGAAGTTGGCAAGGTTGATCGCGTCGGCCGCGCGCGCCGACCACAGGCGCAACGTGTTCACATGCGCCCCGCGCCAGCCGGGAATCGGCGTATCGAAGGCCACCGCATTGACCGATTCGGCCGGCTGCCACCGGTACTGGCGCAATCCGTTGGTGAGGGTGATGTCGTTGACGGTGCCGCCGAAGCCGATCGAATACATGATCTCCGGCCGCTCGAATTCCCACGGATTGCCGAACGACAGCCACTCCTCGGGCAGTTCATGCTGCCAGCCATCGTGCAGCACCTGCCGGAAGATGCCGTGGTCATAGCGAATGCCGTAGCCGTGTGCGGCGATGCCGAGCGTCGACATGCTCTCGAGGAAGCAAGCGGCGAGCCGGCCGAGGCCGCCGTTGCCGAGCGCGGCGTCGGGCTCGAGCCTGTAGAGCCGATCGAGGTCGACGCCGAGCTCGTCCAGCGCTTCGCGCACCGACGCGGTCAGGCCAAGATTGCCCATCGCGTCGAAGAGCATGCGGCCGATCAGGAACTCGAGCGAAAAATAATAGACGCGCTTCCTGCCCTTGCGGTAGGTGGCGCGCGTCGATTCCATCCAGCGATCGGTCACCCGGTCGCGCACCGCCAGCGCAGTGGCCATGAACCAGTCGTGATCGAGGGCATGACTCGGATCCTTGCCCACCATGTAGGTCAGCTTCTGGACGATGGCTGCGCGCCATTGTTCGGGCGACAGCGGATCGGGCGCGCCTGCGCGCGGTGCATTCCCCCCGGTGGCATTCGAATCGGACAGGGATCGAGTTTCGTGGGGGACCATGAATATGCGAGGAACGACGAAAGTTGCGAGAGCGGCGGACTTCCCTATAGCGTAACAGTCTTGCGGCCTCGACAGCAGCCGTCGCTTCTCCTAACCTTGACCTGGCTCGACCACACCCACGACCAGGAGGCGGCATGCCGTATTTCGAACGCACGCGGCGCGCGGGATTCGCGCTGGTGATCGCCTTGAGCCTCGCGGCAGGCCCGGCCGCCGCGCAGACCGCACCGGAGCGCGGCGCATACCTGGCGCGGGCAGGCGATTGCGTCTCCTGCCACACGGCGCCGGGGGGCGCACCGTTCGCGGGCGGCCTGCGCATCGATACGCCCTTCGGATTCATGCTGACTCCCAACATCACGCCGGACGACGCCACCGGCATCGGCGCCTGGTCGGCGACCGATTTCTATCGCGCGCTCCACTCAGGCACCAATCGCCGCGGCCAGGACATGTATCCGACCATGCCGTTCGATTTCTACACGAAGGCCACCCGCGCGGATGTCGACGCGATCTACGCCTACCTGCGCACGGTCAAGCCGGTGCGCCACGCCGTCGACGTGAACCAGCTGAACTTTCCCTTCAGCCAGCGCTGGACAATGGCGGTATGGCGCGAACTGTATTTCACGCCGGGGACCTACCGGGCGGATGCGGCGCGCGGCGCCACCTGGAATCGCGGTGCCTACCTGGTCGAGGGGCTCGGGCATTGCAGTGACTGTCATTCCCCGCGCAACCTGATGGGCGGGATCGAGAAGAGCAAGGATTTCAGCGGGGCGGTAATCGACGGCTGGTTCGCGCTCGACCTGACGTCGGATATCGCGACCGGGCTCGGTTCGTGGTCGGTGGAGGAGATCGCGACCTACTTGAAGACCGGCGTCGTACGCGACAAGACGACCACGCTCGGGCCGATGGCCGAAGTGATCCGCAACAGTACCAGCCACCTGACCGACGCGGACCGCCGCGCGATCGGCGAATACCTGAAGGCCTTGCCGCCGGATTCGTCGCTGCGCACCGGCCGCAAGCGGCCCGACCCGTCGCGCGTCCGCGGCGCGCAACTGTATGTGGACAATTGCAGCGGATGCCACCAGGCGTCCGGGCGCGGCGTTCCCGGCGCCTTCCCGCCGCTGGCCGCCAACGGCGTAGTGGTCGCCGCCGACCCCAACAACGTCATCAAGGTGATCGATCGCGGGGTCAAGGCGCGCGCGGGCTTCATCGCGATGCCCGCGTTTGCGATCCAGCTCACCGAACAGCAGGTGGCCGACATCGTCAATTTCGTGCGCACCAGCTGGGGCAACCGCGCAGCGCCCAACGCGACATCGGCGATGGTGGGGCGGCTGCGCGCCGCCGGGCCGTGATCGGTGCGAACACCGGGCGGCCGCAACGAGCCCGCAAAGAAGGGACGGAAAAGTGGCGCGCCCGACAGGATTCGAACCTGTGACCCTTGGCTTCGGAAACCAATACTCTATCCAACTGAGCTACGGGCGCGAGAACCCGGCATTGTAGCGTTCGGCGGGAGGCCAAGTCCATTGCCGGTCGCTCGCGGATGCGCGGGGCGGTATAATCGCGCGCTGCGCCGCCGGCGCACGTAGAGCAGTGCCCGGCACAGCATCCGGCACCGGATTTCCCATCGACCCGACCCTCGCGACCATGCCCGAAGAGCATTCCTCCCCGATCAAAACGCCGAAACAGCTCATCATCGTCGTGCTGCTCGCCTTCGCCGTTCCCATCACCGCAGCTATCCTGATCTCTCAACTGGTCACGAGCGGCGGACACAGCGGCAGCGAAAACGAGAACATGGTGCTGTCGCGCATCCAGCCGGTCGGAAGCGTGATGATGGCCGCCGTGACAGGGCCCAAGGGGATGATGAGCGGCGAACAGGTCTACGGCCAGGTATGCAAGACCTGCCACGAGGCGGGCGTGGCGGGCGCACCCAAGTTCGGCGACAAGGCAGCTTGGGCGAAGGTCGTGGCGGCCGGCGACAAGCTCGCCTTCGAACATGCGATCAACGGCATCCGCGCCATGCCGCCCAAGGGAGGCAACAGCGACCTGACGGATGACGAAGTGAAGCGCGCCGTCGCGTTCATGGCCAACAAGGCCGGCGCCGACTGGTCCGCCCCCGCGGTGCCCGCCGCACCGACGCAGACCGCGGCGGCGTCCGGCGGTGCGGCGGCGCCAATCGCCGCTGCCAGTGCTTCACCGGCACCGGCCGCGCCCGCGGCACCCGCGGCATCGGCCACCGCGGCGGCCGCAGCTGGAGGATCGCATCCGGCGGTCGATGGCAAGAAAATCTACGAAGGCGGTTGCGTCGTCTGCCACGGCGCCGGTATCGCCGGCGCGCCGAAATTCGGCGACAAGGCTGCCTGGGCGCCGCGCATCAAGACGGGCATGGACACGCTGTACGCGGCTTCGATCAAGGGCAAGGGCGCAATGCCGCCCAAGGGTGGCAACCCGGCCCTCACCGACGAGCAGATGAAAGCCGCGGTCGATTACATGGTGGCAGCGGCCAGGTAGACGCCGTCGGCTGTACGCGAAAACGCGGCCGTCGGCCGCGTTTTGCATTCGGGCGGGCAGCAGCCGAGACCCTTCAGAGTCGGCCCGCGCCCAAGGGCGGCATCGCGCCGCCTGCCTGGGTTCAGCGCGCCAGCAGCGCCTTCAACGACGCGAGGCGGGCGCTGCCGTCGGCCTTCTCCTGCGCAGCCTCCGCCGCCGGCAATGGCATGTCGGCGTAGCGCAAGTCCTCCTGCGCCAGTTCACCGATGAAGCGCGAAGGTTGTCCGGCTCGCACCTCGCCCGCACGCTTGCGCCGCCGGCACCAGGACAGATGCAGCGACTGCTGCGCCCGGGTCACGCCAACGTACATGAGGCGCCGCTCTTCCTCGACGTTGCCGGCATCGATCGCCTCGCGATGCGGCAGCACGCCCTCCTCCAGGCCGACCAGGAACACGTGCGCGAACTCGAGTCCCTTGGCCGCGTGCAGCGTCGACAGGCGCACTGCATCCATGCCTTCGCCGTCGCGCCCTTCCAGCATGGTGATCAGCGCCACCATCTGCGTCAGGTCGATGAGGTCGCGACCATCGTCTTCGCCCTTGCGCGCGAGCCAGCCGACGAAATCGCGCACGCTCTTGCAGCGCGCCTCGGCGTCGCGCTTGTCGAGCGTGTCGGTGAGCCACGCTTCGTATCCGGTCGCGGTCAGCAATTCGTCCAGCAACCGGCCGGCCGGTTCGCGCGGCGCACGCTGGCGCAGACCGTTGATCAGCGCGCAGAACGCCGCCACGGCCTCCAGCTGCTTCGCCGGAATTCGCGCCGGCAGTTCGGGCGCGAACGCCGCGGCGAACAGGCTCTCGTGCCGCGCCGTGCCGAGTTCCGACAGCCGGGCCAGTGTGGTCTGGCCGATCCCGCGCCGCGGTGCGGTAATCGCGCGCACGAAAGCGGGATCGTCGTCGTCGTTGGCGATCAAGCGCAGGTACGCGACGATGTCCTTGATCTCGGTCTTGTCGAACAGCGACTGCCCACCGGAGATGTCGTACGGGATGCCGGCTGCCCGCAGCGCTGTTTCGAACACGCGTGCCTGGTGATTGCCCCGGTAGAGGATCGCGAAATCCGCATACTTCGCCCGCCGCTCGAACTTGAGCGCCGAAATGCGGTGGATCACCATTTCCGCCTCGGCCTCGTCGTCCGCGGCAGGGGTCACGCGAATCGTGTCGCCGGTACCGAGTTCGCTCCAGAGCTTTTTCTCGAAGAGCTTGGGATTCTGGGTGATCAGCGCGTTCGCGCTGCGCAGGATGCGCACGGTCGAGCGGTAGTTCTGCTCGAGCTTGATTACCTTGAGATCCGGATAGTCGCTCGGCAGCGCCGCGAGGTTGTCGAGCGTGGCGCCGCGCCAGCCGTAGATCGCCTGGTCGTCATCACCAACCGCGGTGAACGGCGTGCGCTCGCCGACGAGCGCGCGCAGCAACCGATACTGAGCCGCATTGGTGTCCTGGTATTCGTCGACCAGCAGGTGCGCGCAGCGGTCGCGCCAGCGCTTCGCCGCCTCGGCGTCGCGCTCGAGGAGCGCCAGCGGCCGCACGATGAGGTCGTCGAAGTCGACCGCCTGGTACGCGGCAAGCGTCTCGTCGTAGTTCGCATACGCGCGGGCGGCCACCTCCTCGTCTTCGTCGCGGGCGTGCTGGAGCGCCTCGGCCGGTCCGACGAGCGCATTCTTCCAGGCGCTGATCTTCCACTGGGCGGCGCGCGCGCGACCACGATCCGCGGTGCCGACGAGTTCGGCCACGACGCTTTCGAGGTCCGCCGGATCGAAGATGAAGACCGCGACGACGAATCCCTCGAAGGCGTCGTCGGTGGGGTCCTCCGCGACCGCGGCCTCAAGCTCGCCACCATGGAAAGCTGCACCGGCGGCCTCCTCTCCTCCACCATCACCGACGTCGACGGCTCCAGCGACTACTACGTCGGCGGCTACGTCACCTACGCCACCGAAATGAAGATCGCCCTCGGCGTCGACCCGGCCCTCGTCGAGGCCCACGGCGTCATCTCCCCCGAAGTCGCCGCCGACATGGCCCGCGCCGCCCGCGAAGCCCTCCGCGCCGACTACGGCATCGGCATCACCGGCGTCGCCGGCTCCTCCCCTGTCGAAGGCAAACCCTCCGGCACCATCCACATCGCCGTCCACGACGGCCATGCCGCCCAGACCACCTCCCACCAGATGAACCAGGGCCGCCAGGGCAACAAACGCCGCGCCGTCACCTTCGCCCTCTTCCTCCTCCGCCGCGCCCTCCTCGCCTGACGCCGCGCCGCGCTTCTCCTGTCATCCCAACCGAAGCGCAGCGGAGCGAAGGGACCTAACTCTCCTACTCAGCGCCACTCACGCCAAACACAACCTCCCCAGTTTCCCCAGCGCCCCCGTTGCGTTATACCTGATGCAATGCGCGCGCCCCCCTTGCTCGTCCTCCTCGCCATCGTCCTCCTCGCCGCGGCCTGCGGCGGCGGCAGCGACAAGACGTCCCCCACCCCCGCACCAACCTCCACCGGCCCCCTCGTCACCACCACACCCCCAGTCACACCCGGCGACACCGCCGCCAATCCAACCGCCACCCCCTGCGAGTTCTTCCCCCTCAACATCAACCGCATCAAAATCGCCGACGACTTCACCGCCACCGTCGCCCACGGACTCAACGGCCGCTGGTCGCCCAACGGCGCCTACTTCAGCTTCGTCGTCCCCGTCGGCAGTCAGTCCTGCGACCAGGGCCTCGTCGTCGACCAGGCGATCTCCCTCCAGCGCATCGCCAACGCCCCCGGCAACGTCATGGACTGGGACTGGGACCCCAGCTCCGCCGCCGTTGTCGTGGCCGTCGCCAGCCCCACCGATCCCAAACCCACCGACGCCGCCACCTACATCCCGATCCCCGTCGGCCCGCCGGTCACCATCCTCACCGGGGAGGTCACCGCCGTCGCCTGGTCACCGGCCGAAAGCTCCATCGCCTACGGCATGGGTGACAGCGGCGACGTCGGCGTCTACGACATCGCCGCCAACCAGGCCACCACGGTCGCCACGCTGCTTCCCTCGGGCACAACTGGCGGCATCCGCGCCGGCTCCCTCAAGTGGTCACCCAACGGCGACCGCTTCGCCGCCGTCAGCGCCGAGACCGACTCCAAAGGCAACCCCACCGCCTACCACCTCTACACCGTCTCCCTCCCCGACGGCACCGCCAGCGAGATCGCCAGCGGCCCCAACCCCATCACCGAGCAGTGGTCGCCCGACGGCCAGATCCTCCTCTACGAAGTCGCCGCACCCACCTCAAGCGAGCTCTTCGTCGCCACCGCCACCGGCGCCAACACCCCGCAAAAAATCGCCGACGGTGCCGAGGCCGCCTTCTCCCCGGACGGCTCCCTCATCGCCTACGTCAGCGACTGGTGCGGCGCCTTCAACATCTCGACTATCCGCCCCAGCGGCAACGGCGACACCGTCATCGCCCCGCCCGAGTCTCGCGGCGTCCAGCTCCAGCCCACCTGGTCACCCGACGGCTCTCTCATCGCCTTCCACGCCGACGCCACCTACACCGTCCACCCCGACGGCTCCAGCCTCACCCGCATCGGCGATCCCCTCGAAGCCCTCTCCTTCTCGCCCGACGGCACCTTCCTCACCGGCCAAACCATCGGCGGCCGCGACTTCTGCACCGGCTAGCCCGCCCTCGCTCATCCTGAGGTATCGAAGGACCGTTTCCGCCCATAGAGCGGAGACTGAGGAATCGAACGTCGAAGCGCCGCAAGCGCCACCACGATCGCCAAGCAGCACACCACAGCGCTCCCCAGGGCACCAACCACCACCACCCTGTCATCCCGACCGAAGGCGAAGCCGCAGCGGAGGGACCTAACACACCGCCCGGCCCACACCGCCGCCAAACAAGAACCACGCCCCAACTCGGATGCTCCCACGCTCCAAACGCCAACCACGACCCCACCGGGGGGTGCATTTCACCCAACCCCCTGCTACACTCCGCCCACCATGGCCAAGCGCGGCCCCAAGCCCCATCCGGAGCTGCTCACTCCGCGTGAGCAAGACGTCCTCGCCCTCCTCCGCGAAGGCCTCACCAACGCCCAGATCGCCGAGCGCCTCGGCATCACCCCCGAGACCGCCAAGTACCACGTCTCCGAAATCCTCTCCAAGCTCCACGTCACCACCCGCGAACAAGCCGCCGCCTGGCGCGAGCCGGAGCGCCACCGGGCCTGGCGTCTCCTCGGCGCGGCGGCATCGCTGCTTGTCCTCACCTCCGCCGTCGCCGGGCTCGGGCTGCTGGGATGGGGGCTCTCCCGCGCCGGCACCTCAGCGTCAAGCTCCGCCACCCCGCTCAACGCAATCGTCGGCGGCCCCGTCTACTACCTGCCGCCAACCGATGGCTCGCCGGAGATTGCATCGCCGGACCTGCTGGACGCGGCGAACATCACCGTCGTGGGCTCCAGCGCGGACCTCTTTGCGCTCGCCCCGGCCGACTACACCGCCGTCATCATCGACAAGACCCGCCTGGCGGACGTCAATTCGAACTGGCTGTCCAAGCAAAGACTCGCCGGCAAGGTCATAGTCGGCGCGCGAGTGAAGATGGACGACCTCCTCCAAGCCATCGGCGCCCCCTCATCCGACGCACCCTGGACACCCTACGGACCGGATCGCAACTTCTTCTCGCTCTACTCCGAGTGCTCCACCCAAGGCGGCCTTTCCCAGGGCGGGGCCCAAGACCAACTCGACGAGCGCCCGGATTCCGACTTCCGCTTCATGCTGGCGCTAATCGCCAGTCACGCCCGTAACTGCCTCCCGCCCACGCCAGCACCGGCCCCAACGTTCGCTCCGCTCGCGTCCATCGAAGACCTCCTCGCCGCGCCGGCGCCCGACCCAGCCACAAAACGAGACTCACCCGCGTACGATACCTCGTCAATCCGGATCGTTCGCGACGACGGAACCGACGAAACCGAATTGGCCATCGGGTTCTCGCCGGTCTGGTCGCATCGGGGTGATCGGCTGGCGTTTTCCAGCCTTGGCGATGCCCCCTTCAACTCAGGCGCGGGGCAAATCGGGATCGTTGATATTGCCTCGCCCGATGCGATTGCGGTCGGGCACTTTGCGGAGGACGATACAGCTTCTTGTCCGATCACCACCGATGGCCACTCCATCACCTGGTCAGCGGACGACTCCACCGTCGCCTTCTACTCCGACAACCCCGACCAGAATATACGCATCGCCCGCAGTGATGGTGCAGGCTCAGTCGACTTCACCAACGGTTGCACCCCCGCCTGGTCACCCGATGGCTGGGCGCTTGCCTATGGGAACGGGCACGGAGTTCGTGTCGTCGATGCTCGCTCCGGGGCGTCCATATCTTCGACTCCGGGCCTAGCGATCGACGAGATTTCGTGGTCGCCGGACGCTAGCCTCATTGCCTACCTGACCGCCGTGCCAAACTACCCAACAATCGTCGTAATCGACGCTCAGACGGGCAAGACCACGTGCGAAATGGCCCTCGAATCATCTCAATTTGCGAGCGGCAGGGCTCCGGCGTGGGCGCCGGATTCCAGATCTTTCGCAGTATCGCTTTACGCCGCGCAGGGTAACTCAGGTACGGACGCCATCTGGATCGTCGACTCTCTTGCCTGCACGCGGCGGGAACTCGTTGACGGCTCGTCCCCGTCGTGGTCCCCGGACGGCACACAGATCGCTTATGCCACCGGCGACTCCCACATTGCCCTGACCCCCCCGGCCGGAGGCGACGCCGTCGTCGTCACCCAGGGAGATCAACCCACCTGGTCCCCTGACGGCCAGTGGCTCGCCTTCACCCGCGTCGCCGCGCCACCTACCCCTTAGACTTCCGCCCCCAAAACGCTATCCTCGAGATGCCGCACCTTCACAACCAAACACGCGCCCCATCTCACAACCCACGCCCACCACAAACAATCATCTTGAACTCAACCAACTTCCCGCCCCATTTCCGCCCTTCCCCAAACACCAAAACCCGCCCAAAAACAAAAATTCGCACCGGTGCAATCAAGTCCACCCATTCCATCGAACAAGACCTGAGGGCCAAGCGCTAAGGGCTAGGGGCTACGCGGCTCACTGAAACCTGACCCCTGAAACCCGCGCCTACGCGGTCAGCTGGCGGTACAACGTCGTGATCCGCGACGGCAGGGACTCGATGTCCGGCACGACCTCGTAGCCGATGTCCTCGCACATCGTCTTCAGGTAGTCGTGGCCGTAGCGGTCGACGGTCAGGCAGAACGGCGTGATCCCCGCGCGCTTGGCCTCCATCAGCGCCTGGTGCGTGTCGTGGATCGCGTACTCCTTCTCCGTCCGGTCGCGGCCGTAGCCGTGGTCCTGCGGGCGGCCGTCGGAAACGAGGAAGAGGATGCGCACCTTCGAGTCGTGCGCCTCCAGCTTCGCCGCTGCGTGCCGGATCGCCGGGCCCATCCGCGTGGAGCGGACCGGCGCGATCTTGTCGATCCGCTTCTTGACGGTCTCGCCGAACTGCTCCTCGAGGTCCTTGACGACGTAGAACTCCACGTTCTCGCGGCCGTAGCCCGAGAAGCCGTAGATCCCGTAGCATCGCCGATCGTCTCGAGGGCCTTGATCAGGAGCACGATCGACTCTTTTTCGAGGTCGATGATGCGCTTCGGCGGCGTCAGCAGCTCCTGGGCGCGCCGGGCCATCCACCACGAGAAGTAGCGCCGCGGGTCGTCGTCGAACTCGTCTTGCTGGTACTTCCGCTCGTGCTTGGCGATCTCCTCGTCGGTCGAGGCGCTCATGTCGAGCAGGAAGGCCACGCCGACGTCGCGCTCGATCTTGTTGCGGCGCCAGTAGATCTTGTCCGTCGGCGTGACGCCGCGCCCGTCGCTCGACCGCGTAGTCCGTGACAGCGTCGAAGTCGATCTCCTCGCCGTCCTGCAGGCGCTTGATCTTGCGGAACGTCTCCGGGCGCAGCAGCTCGAACTGGCGCCGGGTCTGGCGCGACGAGCGAGGCGTAGCTCTGGAGCGTCTGCTCGTAGTACGTCGGCCGGCCCTTCGCCGACGTTGTACTCGACGATCCGGCACCAGCGCGGCCGGTAGTCGCCGGCGCGGAAGTCCCACTCGTCGTAGAAGAAGTACTTGGGCTCGTTGACCAGCTCGTGGTCGTCGTCTCGGTGCTGAGTGCCGGTGACGGGCTGGCCGTCCTTCAGCGGCATCGGCTGCTGCTTCTGGGCCTTCTCCTGCTGCCTGCTGGTTCAGCTCCTTGATCAGGTTCGTCAGGAACAGCTCGGAGGACTGCGTGAAGGTCGGCCTCCGCCATATCGGAGATCGTGATCTCGACGCTCTTTTCCAGCATCTGCTTGAGCTGCTCCGGCGAGAGCGGGGAGGCGTACTTCCTTGTCCTCGCGCTGGTTGCGCAGCTTCATCAGCAGCTGCACCGTCTCCGGCTTGAACTCGCCGCGGAAGTCGACGGGCTGGGGGCTTTCGTACGCGGATCGGCTCGCCCTGCGGCATATCGATGTTCATGTCGTTGCCCGCGGGTCGGAGGTCATCGGCGAGAGGTTCATTGCTCTTCGTTGTACTCCTGCCCAATCCTCCATCTGGTCTTCCGGGAAGAGGTTCGGGATGCTTTTCAGCGATCTGGTACAGGCGCAGCGTCGCCTCCGCGGCGTCCTCGACCGTAGTCGCCGCCGGGGGCAGTCTGCAGCGAGCGGACGACGCCGACGGCCTCGTGCATCGATCGGCATCAGCTGCTCCGGCCAGAGGACGTGCTCCAGACCGCCGAGGCTGGCCCGCACCATGTTCTCCACGAAGGCCTGGCGCAGCGGCAGCTGTCCACTTCCGGCCGGCGGCCCAGCTCGCGCTCCTGGCGGCCGGCCGTAGGCAGGCGGATGCCGCCGTACTCCCGGCCGATCAGCACATCGATCCGCGCGTCCTCGACTATCGCGAAGAGGTCGGAGGCCAGGCGCCGGTCCGGCGAAGAGATCGAAGAAGCGCTCCATGTCGGTGAGCGGCTCGCGGGTCGACCGGGAGCGCCTCGCCGGGCTCAGCACGTGGCCGTCGGAGTCCAGCGGCGGTTGCGCGCCGTCGACCGGGATCCGCTGCTCCTCGAGGGCGTGACGCAGCGGCGGGAAGACGACGCCTTCGCGGGCGAACTGGAAGTCAAACGTGCCGAACTCCAGGTGCCCGGCCTGGTGGGTGCAGTAGACCTTGTAGACGCGGAAGTTGGCGTCCTTGTCCGGGAACTCCTCGATGTGCGGCGGCAGGAAGATCGCGCTGCCCTCTGTGGAAGGCGCTTCCGTCTCCACCCAGCCGATCCCTTTCTCGGCCAGCGCCTCGGCGGGGTGAACGGCCACGTCGTCGCCGGTCAGCGCCTTGCCGTACATGCGGAGGATGTCGGCGACCTTGCTCAGCTCCACCCGCGACGAAAGCGACTCCAGCACCTCTTCGCCACGGCTGGACTCCATGCGGAAGTAGGCCTCGCCGCCTTCTGGCTCTGGTCGAGGAGGAGGCTGCCTACGCCGTGCCAGTCGGCGATCGTGTCGATCGGGATGCGGTCGAGGACGCGGGAGGCCGTCTTCAGGAACTCCATCGCAGCCAGCGGGGAGCGCACGACGAGGTCTTCCGCCAGCGAGAGCAGCAGCCCGTGCGACTCCTGGTCGACGTTGGCCAGCGCGCGCGCAGCCTCCGCGAAGAATGTGAACGCCTGCCGCCCTCCCGCCGCGCCAGCTCCCGCGAAAGCTTCAGGAAGCGGCCGCGACTGCATGCTGACTGGACGTTGGCGAGCAGCCCCGGGCCCTTCTCCAGGTAGGAGCGCGCGTCCGCCCAGCCGGTGGAGGCCAGCGCCTCGGCGAAAGTCAGGAAGGCGGCGCGGTCTTCGCCGGTCAGCGGCTCCAGCGAGGTGGCGGCGATGCTCAAGCAGTGTGAGGCGAGGTCATAGGAGCGGTCGCAGAGGGCATCGACGAAACGGACGAGGATGCGCGCCTCCTCGACGCTGAGCTTGGCGAAGAGCTGGGGGCTGCCGTCGAAGAACTGGACGGCGAGCGAAGCCGACCGCCACGTGCCCTTGTAGAGCAGCCGGCCCAGCGCCATCCAGTCGGAGAGCGCGGGCCAGGGCGATCGAGGGCAGCGTGCCCGGCGAGGCGCGGAAGTAAGAGGCGGCCAGCGCGGAAGAAAGCTCCGCGAGCTCGCGCCCGTGCTCCGCCCAGCGCGAAACCCGCTGCTGCCCAGCATCGGCAGGACCTGCGGCGTTACCCGGTAGTACTCGCCGGCGGCCTCCCAGGAGCGCCAGGACTGCTTGGCCAGGTCCAGCCCCTGCTCGGCCCAGGCCACGAGCTCGTCATCGGTGAGGCTGGTCGCCGATCGCGTCGGCGGCCTTGCGGAACTCCGCGACGAGGCTCGTCGAAAAGGGCGTCAGCTGCTTGTCGTAGTAGGCGTAGAGTTTGGTTCGTTCGCTCATGGCGTTCCTGTCGTCCGGAGCACCCTGGCGATTGGATCGCGGGGGCGCTCACGCCCCGAAGGGGCTACTCGAAGATGGACGACACCACCTCTTCGATGCTGCGCTGGACGTCGCGGTCGTCGGTGAGGGCCCAGATGACGGCGACCTGGCAGGCGCGGCGCGGCGTGATGCCCTCGTGAATCAGCTTGCCGGCGTAGATCAGCAGGCGGGTGCTGACGCCTTCGGCGAGGCCGTGCTCCTTGAGGTGGCGCACCTTCTCGCCCAGCTTGGCCAGGTCCGATAGCCACGACGCGTCGTCGACGCCGGCCTCATGCGCGATGATTTCGCCTCCAGGTCCCGCGGCGGGTAGTCGAACTCGATCGGACATGAAGCGCTGGCGGGTGCTGTGCTTGAGGTCCTTGAGCGCGCTCTGGTAGCCGGGGTTGTAGGAGATGACGAGCAGGAAGCCGTCCTTCGCCTCGAGGATCTGGCCGAGCTTCTCGATCGGCAGCAGGCGGCGGTGGTCGGTCAGCGGGTGGATGAGCACGGTGGTGTCCTTGCGCGCCTCGACGATCTCGTCCAGGTAGCAGATCGCGCCGGCCTTCACGGCGCGGGTCAGCGGCCCGTCGATCCAGCGCGTCGAGTCGCCCTCCAGCAGGTAGCGGCCGACGAGGTCGGAGGCCGTGAGGTCTTCGTGGCAGGCGACGGTGATGAGCGGGCGGCCGGTCTCCTCGGCGTGGGACGCCGTTGCCGTCGCCTTCGCGGACGAGCTGACCGGGCGGCCCAGCTTCCACGCCATGTACTCGACGAAGCGCGTCTTGCCGCAGCCGGTCGGCCCCTTGAGCAGGACCGGGATCTTCTCGGCGTAGGCAGACTCGAACAGCTCGATCTCGTCGCTTGACCGGCTGGTAGAACGGCTCGGCCGTGACGACGTACTCTTCGATGGCGTACTGGCGGTAAGGTTGGTTCGGCGGTCATCTTGGGTGATCTCTAGCATACCTAGCAACAGATAGACGTGCTCAGCTACGAACCCAGCCGGGTCTGCAGCGCGTCCACAGTGCGGCGCCTGCTGGCTGCGCGTGCTCTCGATGTCGCCGCAGGTATCGATAACCTTGTTGGCGCGCTTGCTTGCGCGGCCTCGTTCGTCATCTGGGCGCGGATTCGCTCCATCACCTGCTCCGAGGGCAGGACCGTGCGCTCCGAGAACGCGGGCAGCGACGATCTCCGGCGGCGTCACGGTGACCCAGATCTCGTTGGTCAGGTCGTCCCACGCGCCTCCAGCAGCAGCGCCGCTTCCAGGATCGACGATCTTGTCGCCCTGCCGGTCGTCTCCACCAGCTTCTCGCGCATCATCCCCTTCATCCGCGGGTGGGTGATGGAGTTGAGCTTGGCCAGCTCCCTGGGATCGCTGAAAACGATTGCGCCGAGCTTCTTGCGGTCGATCGTGCCGTCGGCGGCGACGACCTCGGGGCCAAACTCGTTGGAGACCTCGTGGTAGCCGGGCCGGCCGGGCAGATAGACTTCGTGGCCGACGAGGTCGGCGTTGAGGACGGCGCGCCCTGCTCCTGGAGCAACTCCGCGACGGTGGACTTGCCGGTGCCGATACCGCCGGTGAGGCCGATTACGTGCATGGGACGTCCTTAGATGAAAACGCCCGCCATCGCGGGCCTGTTACGGCGATTTCTAGGCAGGGAATAACGCGCGGGTCAACAAAGCGCTGACCGGTATGATGATTGGTGTGATAAGATGTGCGCATGCCGAGTGAGAGGATCACGATTACGCTCCCACAGAAGATGGCTCGGAGCGTGCGAGAGCGCGCCCGAAAAGCAGGACTTCCGGTCAGTCGCGTGATCGCGGACGCGCTGGAATCGCAACGAGAGACCGAGCGCCGGGAACAGCTCGCCGCCGACTACAGGGCCGCCACGAATGACCCGGAAACACGGCGTGTAACCGCTGAACTCGAGACGCTCGACGCCAAAGACTGGCCCGACTAGCGCATGGTCCGGCGTGGCGAGATCTATCTGGTCAACCTGGAACGAGGGCGCGGCCGCGAACAGCAGGGAACGCGACCGGCGCTCATCATCCAGAGCGATGAAGGTAACGAGTTCGCGGCCTCGACGATCATTGCCGCGATGAGCACTCAGGCGTCGGGGTCATTCCTCTTTCGCGTGGAAGTGAAACCCCAGGATAGCGGACTCCGCGAAGCGTCAACGGTGATGCTGGACCAGTTGCGCACGATCAGCCAGGAACGCTTGCGGGAGCCCATCGGTCGCGTCCCTCCAAGCGTCATGGCCGAAGTCGACCGCGCCATGCACATTTCACTGGGCCTGCTCGATTAGAGCGGCAACGTAAAGTTGTAAGCGCCGCGCGTCATCCCCTCGCGCTCGTAGAAGCGGTGCGCGTCCACGCGGCCGAGGCCTGAACCCAGCTCCAGGTGCGTGCAGCCATGCTCCCGCGCCCAGGCCGACGACGGCCTTGAGCAGCGCCCGCCGATGCCCTGCCGCGCCGCTCCGTGCGTCACGACCAGGTCCTGCAGCCAGCACCGCGGCCCGTAGCGGATCGATTCGATGTCCCTGTAGACGGATGACAGGCCGACCAGCTGATCGCCGTCCAGGGCCAGGAGGACGTCCGCATCGTGCCCGCGACGAGCCCAGCGAAAGCCGGTTGAGCCGCGCTCGCGGGTGTAGTCCGGCGGCGTGCGCGCCGGGCTCTTCAAACAGCTGGGCGAGAAGGTCCAGGACCGCGGCCTCGTCGGCGAGTGGCGCCGGACCGGATCGTGATGTCGTAAAACGGAGGCGGGGGCGACCGAAGCGGCCGCCCCCGGCATCGTGCGAGTCAGGCCGCCTTGACCTTCTTCACTTCTTCGATGAAGGCCGGGAAGAACTCTTTCCAGTCCGTGACCACCGCCCAGCGGGAAGCCTTGAAGATCGGCGCGTCGGCGTCCTTGTTGATCGAGGCGATGTTCTTGACCGAGGAGATGCCGGCCATGTGCTGGCTGGCCCCCGAAATGCCGACGGCGATGTAGAGGTCCGGAGTCACGACTTTGCCGGTCAGGCCGACCTGCCAGGCCACGGGACACCAGCCGAGGTCGGCGACAGCACGGCTCGCGCCGACCGCTCCACCCAGCAGTCCGGCCAGGTCCTCCAGCGGCTTGAAGCCCTCCGGGCCGCCCAGGCCGCGGCCGCCGCTAACGACGACCTTGGCGTCTTCCAGGCGGATGCCCTCGGCCTTCTCCTTGCGCCGGTCGGTGATCTTCGTGCGACAGCGATCCGGCGTCCACGCCGGCCGGCTGCTTCACCACCTCGGCGCTGGATGCGCCCGCCGCGGCCGGCTCCAGCGCCTTGACGCGGACGGTCGCCATCTGGGGCATCATGTTGAAGCGTAGCGGGCGCGCGCCGCGCCGCCGTAGCAGGGCCGCTCGGCGATCAGCTTGTCGCCGCTCATCTCCAGGCCCGTGCAGTCCATGGCGACGGCGGTGCCCAGGCGCTGGGCCAATCGCGGGGCCAGGTCGCGGCCGACCATCGTCTGGCCGAAGAGGATGATCGCCGGGTCGACCTCCCTGGCGATGCGCTCGGCGGCCGGCAGCCAGGCGTCGCCCAGGTACGGGGAAAGCACGGCGTCGTCGACGACGATCACTTTCTGCGCGCCGAACGATCCGGCCTCCGCGGCCAGCCCTTCAACGCCCGCGCCCAGCAGCGCCACTGTGATCGCTCCGCCCAGCCTGGCAGCGACGCCACAGAGCTCGGCCGTGACCGGGTGCAGCTTTCCGTCTTCGGTCGCCTCCGCGAAGATCAGTACTCCGTTAGCCATTTGTGTTCTCCTTCGTCAATCAGTTGTGGGGTGAGGCCAGAGCTAGATCAGCTTCGCCTCGTGCAGGCGCTGGGCCAGCTTCTGGGCCTTCTCCTGCGGCGTGTCGCCCTCGATCACCTCGGTCTCCACCTTCGTCTCGGGGACGAAGAGCGCTTCCAGGGTGACGCGCGCGGCCGGGGCGCTGATGCCGAGATCGGCCAGTGTCCAGGGCTTCACTTCTTTCTTGGCGGCCTGCATGATCTGGCGCAGCTGCGGGTAACGCGGCTCGCCCAGCTCGTTGGAGACGGTGACGACGGCCGGAGCGGTCGCTTCCACAGTCTCGAACCCGTCCAGGAGCACGCGCTCCACGGTGACCTTGCCGCCATCCAACTTCACTTCCTTGGCGATCGTGACGACGGGAACGTTGAGGATCTCGGCGATCGTGGAGCCGACGACGCCCATGTCCCAGTCGACGGCCTGGCGCCCGGCGATGACGAGGTCGAATGCGCCGAGCTTCTGGATCGCCGCGGCCAGCACCTCGGCGGTCACCCAGTGGTCGCCGTCGTTGATGGCCGGATCATTGATGTGCACGCCTTCGTCGGCGCCCATCGCTAGGCAGTGCTTGATGCTGTCGCGGAAGGAGTCGGGGCCCAGACTCATGACGGTGATCGTCGTGTCGGGGCTCTTGTCCTTGATCCGCAGCGCCGCCTCGACGCCGATCGTGTCGAACTGGCTGCGCGTGGGCTGAATCCCGGGCGCCGGGATGACCTTTTTCGCGCTCTCGTCCACCTTGAACTGGGACGCGGGAGTCTCTGGGTCTGGCACCTGTTTGACCAGACAGACGATGTGGGGCATATGGGCCTCCTGGAAGGGGTGAAACTTGTATAAATACTGGGCGTTTAAATCAGCCGAATGCTATATCGTGAAATTTATCACCCGGCCTAGTATAGCACCCACTAAACGAGCGGCAACCGGCCGGCTTACGCGGCTTGCGCGCCGTAGTAGCGACCGCCGCGGACACGCCCGCGCCCTTCTCCACCGGGTAGCCCTAGCGTTCGGCCAGCTCCGTCTCCAGGGCGAAGAGCAGGAGAAGGACGTTCTGCGGCGTCGAGCCGAAGCCCATCAGACCGATACGCAGGATCTGGCCCGGCAGCGCGCCGATGCCGCCGCCGACCTCGATGTTGTGGTTCTGAGCAGCCCTTCCGCAGCTTCATGTCCTCGACGCCTCGGGCACGCGCACGGTGGTCAGCGGCGGCAGGCGGTAGCCTTCCTGGGCGTGGAGAGTGAGCCCCATCTCCTCCAGCCCCGCGGCGAGCGCGCCGGCGTTCAGCTTGTGGCGGACGATCCGCGCCTCCATCCCCTCCTCGAGCGACGATGCGGAGGCCTTCGCGGAGGGCGTAGAGCATCGTCATCGGCGGCGTGTGGTGGTACATGCGGGTGTGCCGCCGCTCCAGTAGCGGCCGAGCATGGTGAGATCGACATACCAGCGAGCGGACGGGCTCCTTGCGGTTCGCCACGACCTCCATCGCCGCCGCACTGAGCGTCAGCGGCGACATGCCGGGCGGCGCCGAGAGGCACTTCTGCGTCCCGAGTAGCAGACGTCGATGCCCCAGTCGTCGATCAGGAGCTCGCAGCCGCCCAGACTGGTGACGGCGTCGATGAGCAGAAGCGCCCCGGCCTCGTGCGTGATCTGCGAGATCTCCTCCAGGGGCTGGAGGATGCCGGTGCTGGTCTCGCCGTGGACGATCATCACGGCCTTGACGGCGCCGCCGGCGTTCTTGAGCGCCGCTCGATCTGCCTCCGGCTCGATGATCCGGCCCCACTCGTCCTCGACGGTGATCACTTCGGCGCCGCAGCGCCGGGCCATGTCCACCATGCGCGTCCCAAAGAAGCCGTTGATGCAGACGACCACGCGGTCGCCGGGCTCCGTGATGTTGTAGATCGGCGGCTTCCATCCCGGCGGTGCCGGTGCCGGAGATCGGCCATCGTCATGTCGTTCTCGGTGCGGAAGAGGGTGCGGAGCGGGCGCTGGGTGTCGTCCATGAGCTGGAGGAAGACCGGGTCCATGAAGCCGATCACGGGCGCCGTCATCGCCCGGTAGACCCGGGGGTGGACGAGCGACGGCCCGGGGCCGAGGAGCAGGCGTTACGGTACGTTGAGTTCGCCGAGCGCGTCAGTCATGGGACGTCCTTCTCGGTACGGGGCGTAGTACTGAACTTTATCGCAGAACGCCGCGGCCGGTCAGCCCGGCGTCCATCGCAGGACGGGCTTGCGGGCGGCGGTGGCTTCGTCGAGGCGGCGGAGGGGCGCGGTGTGCGGCGCTTCGCGCAGCAGCTCGGGCTGCGTCTCGGCCTCGTGCGCGATCGGGAGCATGGCGTCGCAGAAGGCGTCGAGCGTCTCCTTCGTCTCGCTCTCGGTCGGCTCGATCATCAGCGCCTCGTCGACGACGAGCGGGAAGTAGATCGTCGGCGGATGGTAGCCGTAGTCGATCATGCCGCTTGGCGATGTCGAGCGTCTTCGCGCCCTGCGCCTTCTGCTTGTTGCCGGAGAACAGCACCTCGTGCATGCAGCGTGCGGTCGTGCGCCAGGTCGTAGGCGTCGCGCAGCCGCGCCTGCACGTAGTTCGCGTTGAGCACCGCGGCTCTCGCTGATCGCGCGCAGGCCGTCGGCGCCGAGGCTGCTGGATGTACGCGTAGCGCGCGCAGCGAGCACGCCGAAGTTGCCGTGGAACGCGCCCAGCCGGCCGATGCGTGTGCTCGGGCGGTCGACGAGCGCGATAGCCGTTCGCGTCGCCGACGACGACGTGCGGCGACGGGCAGGAACGGCGCCAGGTGCTCCTTCACGACGATGGGGCCGGCGCCGGGGCCGCCGCCGCCGTGCGGCTGGCTGAACGTCTTGTGCAGGTTGATGTGCATCACGTCGAAGCCGAGGTCGCCGGGCTTCACCTGGCCGAGCATCGCGTTCATGGTTCGCGCCGTCGCCGTACATCTGCGCGCCGTGCGCGTGCACCATCTCGGCGATGCGGACGATGTTGCGGTCGAAGAGGCCGAGCGTGCTGGGCAGCGTGATCATCAGCGCCGCGACGGTGGGGTCGTGCTCTTCGAGCGCCTCGCGCAGCGCATCGAGGTCCATGTCGCCGTCGGGCTGCGGCTTCACGGCGACGACGTCGAAGCCCGCCATCGACGCGGTCGCCGGGTTCGTGCCGTGCGCGGAGTCCGGCACGAGCGATCGTCGTGCGGCGCTCGCCGAGCGACTCGAGGTACGCCTTGATCACGAGCACGCCGGCCAGCTCGCCCTGCGCGCCGGCGAGCGGCGCCAGCGACGCGTCGGCCATGCCGGTGATCTCGGCGAGCAGTGCGCTGCAGCTCGTACATGCACGGCGAGCGCGCCCTGCACGTCCTCGGCCGGCTGCATGCGGGTGCGCTTCGGCGAAGCCGGGCATGGCGGCGATGGCGTCGTTGACCTTCGGGTTGAGCTTCATCGTGCACGAGCCGAGCGGGTACATGTGCGTGTCGATGCGACCAGTTGAGCTGCGACGAGGCGCGTGTAGTGGCGCACGACGTCGAGCTGCGACAGCTCGGGCAGCGCGCAGGTCGCGGCGCAGAAGCTCGCGCCGGCAGCTGCGCTGCGGGACGTCGAGCTCCGGCAGGTGACGCCGATCGGCCGGCATCGCTGACGGCGACGCGGCCGGTGTCGGGAGCGGCGTCCGATCAGCGTGCTTGGTTCGAGGACGTGCTCGTCATGTCATCGCCCACCTCCCGCGAGCGCCTCGACAGCGCGTCGATCTCCGCGCGCGTGTTCATCTCGGTGACGCAGAGCAGCATGCGGTGGCGGACTGGCGTCCGAGACGTCGAGGCCGCCGATGATGTGCGCGCTCGATGAGCGCGCGGTTGATCTCGGCGGCGGGCGCGGGCGTGCGGACGACGAACTCGTGGAAGAACGGCTCGTCGCGCTCGACGCTGAAGCCCGGCAGCGCGTCGATCGCGGCCGGCGGCGTAGTGCGCCTTCTCGTAGCAGAGCTCGGCGACGCGGCGCAGCCCGCTCGGGCCGATCGCCGCGAGGTACACCGCGCGGCGAGAGCGCGATCAGCTGCTGGCTGGTGCAGATGTTGCTCGTCGCGCGCTCGCGGCGGATGTGCTGCTCGCGCGTCTGCAGCGTGAGCACGTAGCCGCGGCGGCCGTCGAGGTCGGTGGTCCGGCCGACGATGCGGCCGGGCATCTGCCGGACGTACTCCTCGCGGCAGGCGAACAGCCCGACGTACGGGCCGCCGAAGGACAGCGGCACGCCGAGCGACTGCCCCTCGGCGACGACGATGTCCGCGCCGTACTCGGCTGGCGGCGGTACATGCCCGAGGCTGATCGGGTCGGCGGCAACGACGAAGAGCGCGCCCGCGGCATGCGCCGCGTCGCCCCACGCGCCGCGCCGTGCGACATGCGGCCGAGAAAGTCGGGCTGCGCGACGGCGAGGCAGGCGTGCTCCGCCGTGAGCGCGAAGGCGCGCCGTTGCGGCTGCACGTCGACCGCGATGTCGCGGCCGTGCGCGTAGCCCTGCACGACTGCGAGCCAGTTCGGGTGCACGCGCTCGGAGCACGGCGATGCGACGGCGGCCGGTGATGGCGCAGGCCATCAGGCAGGCCTCGGCGAGCGCCGACTGCGCCGTCGTACATGCCGGCGTTCGCGACGTCCATGCCGGTCAGCTCGCAGACCAGCGACTGGAACTCGAAGATCGTCTGCAGCGTGCCCTGGCTGACCTCGGGCTGGTACGGCGTGTAGCTCGTGAGGAACTCGCCGCGCATGACGAGCGGGTCGACGATCGACGGACGGAAGTGGCGGTACGCGCCGCGCGCCGAGGAAGCAGCGCGTAGTCGCCGGCGATGCGGTTGCGCGCGCCGAGCGCCGGCGCCTCGCTGCGAGCAGCTCCAGCTCGGTGAGCGCGTCGGGCAGGTCGAGCGCGGGGTTGCGGTACTCCGGAGGGATGTCGTCGAACAGCTCCGCCGTCGACGCGGCGCCGATCGTCGCGAGCATCGCTGCGCGGTCGTCGTCGGTCAGCGGGATGTACGGGTGTGGGTCTCGGTCACGAGTCGATGCGCCTCGCGCGGTCGGGTCTCCGTAGGTCACACTCTGCTCGCTACCGTGCGCTCAGGCCCGCCGATCGTCAGCGGCGTCGTACGTCGGCCGCCGAAAGCGTCGCAGTCAGAGCCTGTCGATTCCGGCTCCGCGAGCCGCATCGTCAGCAGCCATCCCTCGCCATGCGGTCGCTGTTCACCAGCTCCGGCTTCTCGACGACCTGCTCGTTGCTTCGATCACCTCGCCGGAGCCGGCGCGAACAGATCCGAGACGGCCTTCACGGACTCGATCTCGCCCATCTTCTCGAACTGCGTGATCGCCGCGCCCGGCTCGGGCAGGTCGACGTAGACGACGTCGCCGAGCTGGTCCTGCGCGTAGTCGGTGATGCCGATGGTGGCGACGTCGCCGTCGACCTTCACCCACTCGTGCTCTTTGGAGTACTTGCGGTCGTCCGGGCTCGGCCATCGCTTCTCCGTATCAGTGCGTGATCTCGCTTGGCGGGCTTCGTGGCGTCTCTCACTCGTGACGAACGGCCGGCGGCACGACGACCACGGGCAGGCGTCGGCCGCGGACGTCGACGTGCGAGCTCCGTGCCTTCGGCGCAGCTGCGGCGGCAGGTACGCCATCGCGATGCTATGCCGAGCGTCGGCGAGAAGCCGCCGCTGGTGACGCGCCGACCGGCTGTCGCCGTCGACGCACCATCGGTAGTGGTCGCGCATGACGCCGCGGTCGGTCGCCTTCAGGCAGCAAGCTTGCGCGCGACGCCGGCGGCTCTTGACGCGCTCGAGCGCGGCGCGGCCGGCGAAGTCGGCGCCGTCGTCGAGGCTGACGACCCAGCCGAGGCCCGCTTCGTACGGGTTCGTCGTCTCGTCGATGTCGTTGCCCCAGAGCGGCAGCGCCGCCTCGAGCCGCAGCGTGTCGCGCGCGCCGAGGCCGCACGGCTCGACGCCCGTCGGCGAGCAGCTGGCGCCAGATCGCGCGGCCCGCCTCGGGCGACGTGACGATCTCGAAGCCGTCCTCGCCGGTGTAGCCGGTGCGCGAGACGAACAGCTTGTACTGCATGAACGGCAGCTCGGTGCAGCGCGCGCTGCTCCAGCGCGCGCCACCTCCGGCCCGATGATGCGCGCCATGTGACCGCTCGCTGCCGGCCCCTGCACGGCGAGCATCACCGTCTGCTCCTGGCGATCCGAGCAGTTCGAACGTCGATGCTGGCTGCACCCGATCGCACGCCTTCGATGTCGCGGTCGGCGTTGGAGGCGTTGCCGACGAACAGGAAGCGCGTCCGGTCGAGCCGGTAGACGTAGGGGTCGTCGATGATGCCGCCGTCTTCGTTGCAGAGCAGCGTGTAGTGGCCCGCGCCCTCGCGCAGGCGCTTCGACGTCGTAGGTGACGGCGCGGCGCAGGAAGCGCGCGCGCATCCGGCGCCGACGACGAACACGCGGCCCATGTGCGAGACGTCGAACACGCCCGGCGCGCTGGCGGACGGCGTTGTGCTCCTCGACGATGCCGCTGTACTGCACCGGCATCGCCCAGCCGGCGAACGGCACCATGCGCGCGCCGAGCGCGAGGTGCTCGGCGTGGAGCGGGGTGTGGAGGAGGGTGCCGGTGGGCTGTGCCATTTGCTTATTGGTGCTCCGCCGTCGTGTGCATTAGATTCGGGCTGCGCCCCGGTAGCTTAATCGGAAAGAGCACTTCTCTCACTAAGGAGTTGATGTGGATTCGAGTCCCATCCGGGGCGCCTCTCCGGAGTTGACTTCTCGGCCCTGCGCCGGAAGAATGGAATTTGCTTAGTGAGAGAGGCTCAGTCCGATTGGGCTGCCGAAGAACGGAGCGGATCATGTGTCCGCTCCGTTTTCGTTTAGGGCTTCCCATTTTCGCTTGCCGGCTTCCAGGCGGACGTGGCCGAGGCCGGGGTAGTCGTGGTGGACGGAGACGAGGGTGGCGTTTTTCTCGATGGCCTTTTCGACGAAGCGCTTTTTCGTTTCCAGCGAGACGACGGGCATGATGTCGAAGGCGCTGATCCAGGCGAGGCGCTCCAGCTGGACGGGGTGCTGGGAGAGCTCGCCGATGTATAGCGCGTAGTCGCCGCCGGACTCGACTTCGACGACGGCATGGTCTTCGGTGTGGCCGGGGGCGCGGACGAGGCGGAGGCCGGGGAGGATTTCGGCATCGCCGGAGACGAACTCGACGCATTTGGCGGCGTCGAGGGGTTCGAAGTTCTCGGCGAGGTAGGTGCCGCGGGTGCGCTCGTTTGGGTGGGTGGCGGCATCCCACTCGCCTTTCTGGAGGATGTAGCGGGCGCGCGGGAAGGCGGGGGTGAGCTTGCCGTCGTCCTCGAGGGTGTTGCCGCCGCAGTGGTCGAAGTGGAGGTGGGAGTTGAGGACGACGTCGACGTCGGCGGGCTGGATGCCCTCGGCGGCGAGGTTGTGGAGGAGGTGGCCGGTGTCGGTGATCTCCATGGCGCCGGGGGCGCGGGTGCGCTTGGCGCCGCAGCCGGTGTCGACGAGGACGGTCTTGCCGTGGCCGCGGACGACGAGGGAGTTGAGGCCGACGGGGAGGCGGTACTTCTGGTCGATGTTGGGGACGTAGGGTTCCCACATGATGCGTGGGACGAGGCCGAAGGTGGCGCCGGCGTCCTGCCAGATGACGCCGTCGCTCACGACGAGCAGTTGGAACTCACCGATGCGGAACCAGTGTCCGATGGGGCGTGTCCTTTCGGGATTATGGGCGACAGGGCAAGCTTTGCACCGCTGCCGCAGGGGGTCAAGGCGGAAGATGTTGAAGGTGGGTTACGGACGTAGTTGACGGCGGGGTGTGACTTGATTGCTGTGGAGCGAGTTTTGCGTTTTGGGGCGTTCCGCGTATCTGAGGGGGAGGGGAAACTTGGTTGAGTTCAAGATGGTTGTTCCGGGGTGGGGTGGGCTGTCGGCGGTGGTGGTGGGGGCGAGGAGTGCGCTCACGCTGGTAGCGTAGCGCGGGGTGCGGGAGGAGTGAAGGGGGAAATGGCAGTGGGGGCAAAGGGGGCTTCGACCGTGCGCAAGCGAGGCGGTTCGGAGAGGACGTGATGTGGTTGCGTGGTGGGGCGTGGTTGGGCGCAGCTCGGGGGTGGGGGTGGTGCGGGCGGGTTGCGGTAGTGAAGGGTGTACGTGCGTAGGCTGGCGGTCGCGGTGAAGGCTGCGCCCCTACGGGACGGGTTGGTGGGTGGGTTACGGAGGTGGTTGGGTGGGGGGGGCGTGGGTGGGCGAGGCTCGGAGGTTGGGGTGGAGCATGTGGAGGACGGTTGATCGAGCGGTGTCGCGAGGCGGGCGGGGTTGCGGAGGCCTCGCCCCTACGGGGATGGGGAGGCGAAGGGCGGTTTCGTGCGGGGTGAAGGGGCGGTTGGTTTGCCCGGGGGTTCGTGCTGCAAATACAATTCCCCTACGCGGCAGATATGCCGCTGAGCGTATGAGATGACTGAGACGCGGCTTACTTCTGAGATGCCCAAGGCGTACGACCCGCATGCGGTGGAGGCGCCTTTGTATGCGATGTGGATGGATAAGGGGTATTTCAAGCCGCGGGAGGACCGGTCGAAGCGGCCGTTTGTGATTATCATGCCGCCGCCGAATGTGACGGGCGAGCTGCACCTGGGGCATGCGCTGACGGCGACGATTGAGGACACGCTGATCCGCTGGCACCGGATGCTGGGGGACCCGACGCTGTGGGTGCCGGGGGTCGGACCACGCGGGGATCGCGACGCAGAACGTGGTGGAGAAGCAGCTGGCGAAGGAGGGGATGAGCCGGCACGACCTGGGGCGCGAGCAGTTCGAGCAGCGGGTGTGGAAGTGGGTGCACCAGATACCGGACGCGGATCAGTCAGCAGCACATGCGGCTGGGGGCTTCGGCGGACTGGTCGCGGGAGGTGTTCACGCTGGACGACGGGCCGCAGCGGGCGGTGCGCGAGACGTTCGTGCGGATGTACGAGGAGGGGCTGATCTACCGGGGCGAGCGGATCATCAACTGGTGCCCGCGCTGCCAGACGGCGCTCTCGGACCTCGAGGTGGACCACGTGGAGACGCAGGGCAAGCTGTGGTACGTCCGCTACCCGCTGCTGGACGACGCCGGGAACATGACGGACGAGTACGTGACGGTGGCGACGACGCGGCCGGAGACGATCGTGGGGGACACGGCGGTGGCGGTGAACCCGGAGGACGAGCGCTGGAAGCGGACATCGGGCGGACGGCGCTGCTGCCGGTGATCGAGCGCGAAGATACCGATCATCGCGGACGAGGCGGTGGAGACGGAGTTCGGGACGGGCGCGGTGAAGGTGACACCCGGCCACGACCCGACGGACTTCGAGATCGGCGAGCGGCACAAGCTGCCGATCATCGTGGCGATGGACGGCGAGGCGAAGATGACGGACGACGGCCGGGCCCCTACGCCGGGCTGGACCGCTTCGAGACGCGCGAGCTGATCGTCGAAGGACATCGAGCGGCTGGGGCTGCTGGAGAAGATCGAGCCGCACACGCTCTCGGTGGGGCACTGCTCGCGCTGCGACACGGTGGTGGAGCCGCTGGTGAGCATGCAGTGGTTCGTGAAGATGAAGCCGCTGGCGGAGCCGGCGATCGAGGCGGTGCGGGACGGCCGGATCGAGATCATCCCGCAGCGGTTCGAGCGGACGTACATGCACTGGATGGAGAACATCCGCGACTGGTGCATCTCGCGGCAGCTGTGGTGGGGTCACCGGATCCCGGTGTGGTACTGCGAGAACGGGCACCAGTTGCCGTCGGCGGTGGACCCGACCGCCTGTGCCGAAGTGCGGCAGCGGCGAAGCTGGAGCAGGACTCGGACGTGCTGGACACGTGGTTCTCGTCCGGGCTGTGGCCGTTTTCGACGCTGGGCTGGCCGGAGGAGAACGACGGACCTGGCGTACTTCTACCCGACGTCGGTGCTGGAGACGGGGTACGACATCCTGTTCTTCTGGGTGGCGCGGATGATCATGCTGGGGCTGTACGACATGGGGGACGTGCCGTTCCGCACGTCTACCTGCACGGGCTGATCCGGGACGCGGCGGGGCAGAAGATGACGAAGTCCAAGGGCAACGTGGTGGACCCGCTGCGAGATCGACGGAGAAGTACGGGACGGACGCGGTGCGCTTCACGCTGGCGACGGGCGGGACGCCGGGGAACGACTTCCGGCTGTTCGACGAGAAGCTGGAGAGCAGCCGGAACTTCGCGAACAAGCTGTGGAACGCGGCGCGGTTCGTGGTGTCGAGCATCGGGGAGGAGGCGGTGCGGCTGCCGGACGACGCGACGACGGCGGCCGGGCGCGCGGGCTGGCCGGTGGAAGACCGCTGGATCGTCTCGCGGCTGCTGGCGACGGGGCGGGAGGTGAACCGGCTGCTCGGGGACTTCCAGATCAACGAGGCGGCGCGGCTGCTGTACGACTTCACCTGGAGCGAGTACTGCGACTGGTACCTGGAGATGGCGAAGGTGCGGCTGAAGGCCGCGACCGGTCGCCGTTGCCGGTGGCGGCGTACGTGCTGCAGTCGGCTTTGCGGTTGCTGCACCCGATCATGCCGTTCGTGACGGAGGACGATCTGGCAGCACCTGCGCGCGGTGCGTGGAGCGGGCTGGCGCCGGAGGCGCTGATCATCGCGCCGTACCCGCTGGGCGATGGGGAGAGTGACGCGGAGGCGGAGGGGCAGATCGGGGTGCTCTCGGAGGTGGTGCGGGCGATCCGCAACATCCGCTCGGAGCGGGGTGTGGACCCGGCGCGGTTCGTGGAGGCGTACGTCGCGAGCGATGGAGCTGCGGTCGGTCGATCGAGCAGGGGCGGGAGATCGTGGAGACGCTGGCGCGGGTGAAGCCGCTGCACGTGGTCTCGATGCGGGCGAGATGCCGAGCACGGGCGTGGCTTCGGCGGTGCTGGACGGGGCGCAGGTGGTGCTGCCGCTGGCGGGGCTGGTGGACGTGGGGGAAGAGCGGGCGAAGCTGGAGAAGCAGATCGCGGAGACGGAGGCGGAGGTGGGGCGGCAGGAGGGGAAGCTTTCGAACGAGCAGTTCACGTCGAAGGCGCCGGAGGCGGTGGTGCAGAACGAGCGGGAGAAGCTGGCGGCGGCGCAGGCGCGGCTGGAGGCGTTGCGGGGACGGCTGAGCGAGCTCTAGGCGACGAATAGACAAACCGACAAACCAGCAAACCGACAAGCCTTCAAAGCGGCGAACATGCAAACATGCAGCATGCAAACATGTTTGGGTGGGCGCGTTGCGGTTAACGCAACGATTACGCGCCTTAACCTCCTGTTAAAGCCCTCTGAGCGCATGTCTCGGTAGGCTTGGGTCTAGCATGGCCCGAATCCTTGTGGTGGACGACGAGCCGACGCTCGTGCGGACGCTGAAGTTCAATCTTGAGCGCGAGGGCTATGACGTGCTCACGGCTTCGGACGGGGAGCAGGCGCTGTCGACGGCGCGGAGCGGGGGGCCGGACCTGATCATCCTCGACCTCATGCTGCGCGGGGCTGGACGGGTTCGAGGTGTGCCGGGTGCTGCGGCGGGAGACGAGCGTGCCGATCATTATGCTGACGGCGCGGACGGGCGAAGCGGACAAGATCGTGGGGCTGGAGCTGGGGGCGGACGATTACGTGACGAAGCCGTTCAGCATGAAGGAGCTGGTGGCACGGGTGCGGGCGCGTCTGCGACGGCCTCCGGAGCAGTCCGGGCCAGGGCAGCAGCAGGTGCTCACGGCGGGGACGCTGCGGGTGGACCTGACGCGGCGGGAGGTGACGCGGGACGGGCAGATCGTGAGCCTGAAGCCGAAGGAGTTCGACCTGCTGGTGTTCCTGATGCGCAACCGGGGGCGGGTGCTGAGCCGGAACCAGATGCTGCAGACGGTGTGGCACTACGACGGGTTCGATCAGACGCGGACGGTGGACGTACACATCGGGAGGCTGCGGGACAAGCTGAGGAGGACCGGGATGCGCCGGTGTGGATCCTGACGGTGAGGGGGGCAGGCTACCGCTTTTGGGGTGAGAGGCGTAACGGCGGGGGCTTCCTGTCGTTGTTGATAAGTGGAAACCGGTTCCGAGCGCTGCCGGAGCCCCAGAACCCTGCTTTGCCTGTCTCCTTTCCAGGCGTTCTGGTGCTCTGACAGGGGCTCGGGGTGGTGAGCCACGGTGCGTGTTTGTGAGCCACAGATGGACACGGATTTGGTGGTTAGTGGACAGTGGATGCCGGTTGGCGTCAGGTGCGCGTTACGAGGCGGGGAGGGCGTCGGGTTCGGGTTCGGGGAGGTGGTGGGCGGCGGACCAGGCGGGGGATGTGGCGACGACTGAGGCGGCGAGGAAGAGGAGGAGACTGGCGAAGACGAGCGTGGTGCGGAGGCCTATGAGCTCGCCGAGGAGGCCGCCGGCTAGCGCTCCGGCCAGCATCGCGCCCTGCCCGGCGAAGCGGAAGCCGGCGTTGACGCGGCCCAGGATCTGCTCCGGCGTGATCGACTGGCGCAGCGACACCTGGTTGATGTCCCAGACCGTGAAGAAGCCATCGCCGAATTGCTGGCCGAGCAAGAGGGCCAGGGCGATGATCGAGGCGTCGTGGGCTGCCGGGAAGAGCAGCATCGGCAGCCCCATGCCGACCAGCCCCAGGGTTAGCGTTGGCCCCAGCCCGAAGCGCGCCGCCGCCCGGCCGGCGTACATCGCGCCAACGAGCGAGGTCGCGCCGCCGAGGCCCCAGGCCAGGCCGAGGACGCCTGGCTTGAAGCCCAGGACGTCCGTCGCGTAGAGAAGGTAGCAGGCGCCGTAGACGCGGAAGGAGAAACCGGAGATGCGTGGGCGGCCGCCGTGGCGCGGAGGACCGGCTCGTGGATGATCGCCCGGCCGCCGTCGACGATCTCCTGGCGCACGCCTTCCCGCTGCTCGGCCGGCTGCGGGTCCGGCTCCGGTTTGCGGATGCGGATCAAGGCGACGGCGGAGACCAGGAACGACCCGGCGTCGACGAGCATGGCGATGGGGGCTGTCAGCTGTACCAGCCAGCCGGAGATCCCGAAGCCGCCGACTTCGGCGATGGCAGGTGGCCGCCATCTTGGAGTTGCCTTCCAGCACGTGTTCCTTCTCGACCAGCGTCGGCAGGTAGGTCCAGTAGGAGACGTAGAAGAAGACGTTGAACGTGCCCGTCACGAAGGCGACGGCGAAAACCTGGCCGATCGTGAGCGCATCGAAGGCGTAGGCCAGCGGGATCGTCGCCATCGGCGCGAACTGCCCGATGTCAGCGACGATCATGAGGGGGCGGCGCAGCCGGTCCACCCAGACGCCGGCGACCAGCCCGAACAGCACGTCCGGCAGCAGCTCGGCCGCGCCCAGCACGCCGACCTCCAGCGGCGTCGCGTGCAGCACCAGGACGGCGGTGAAGATCAGCGGCGGCGCGACCGAGGTGGCGACCCGAAAGCGAGATCGTCTCGCCGGCCCAGAGCGGAGGAAGTCGCCGTGGCGCCAGAGGGGGCCCGTCAGCGACTTGATCCCGAGCAAGGGAGCATGGGAGCAAGGGGAGCATCAGCGTTGGCATCTCGAGCGAAGCGGAGAGACCTGACGTCGCGGCGTGTACCACGCCTGTTGCCGGGTCCCTCAGCTTCGCTTCGCTACGGTCGGGATGACAGGCGTTCAATCTTACCCTGCCGCTTCAGCTTGCCGGTCTTCTTGGCCCACTGCTCGGCGACGCGAGAAGATGAGCGATGCTGCCGGGGAGGAGCAGGGCCCCGAAGCCGGCGAGGATCGCGAGCTGGTCCCAGCGTTCGCGGAAAAGCCGTCGCCGTTGATGAGGGCGTCGCGGATGCCCTCCAGCATGTAGGTCGCGGGCGAGATGTGCGAAAAGATGCGCAGCCACGGCGGCAGCACGTCGATGCTGTAGTAGACGCCGGAGATCAGCAGGACGACGGCCTGCACCATGAACGACATCTGGGTGCCACGCTCCGGGTAGAGGAGCGGCAGGATGCCGGCGAGGATCCCCAGCCCGGCGATGTGAAGCTGCCGACGGCGATGATGGCGATGGCGCGTGGCCAGTCCGCCTGGCCTAAGTCGACGTGGAAGAACGGCAGCGCGATCAGCAGGATCAGCGTCGTCCGCACGAGTGGCGTGGAGGATGCCGAACGTCGCCATGCCGACGAGGTGGACCCAGCGCGGCACCGGCGCCATCAGGGTGTGCTCGATCGTGCCTTCCCAGCGCTCCCAGGTGACGACGAGACTGATGTCGTCGAGGACTGCCGAGAGGTACGCCCAGACGAGCGTGCCCAGGAGCAGGAAGAGGACGAGCTTGCTGCGCCTGTTCATGGGTGGCGAAGCCCCTCGTGCTCCGCCTGCTTGGCGATGAAGGTGATGGCCAGCGTGTTGACGACGCCGTAGACCAGCCAGACGCACTCCCAGGCCCAGTAGCGTTTCCAGAGGTTGGTCTGCCGCTCCACGAACGCCCAGGCCAGGGTGATTGGCCCGGACGTTCGCGGAGCGGCGCATTGCGATTGGCGGTAATGCGTGCTCATGCAGACCAGCCTCCACCATTGGCTTCGTCTTCGGCGATGTCCTTGCCGGTCAGCGCCATGAAGACGTCTTCCATGCTTAGGTTTCGGCGGTCGCGGCCGTTCGCGACGCGCTGCTTCAGTTCGGCCGATGTGCCTTCGGCGACGATGCTGCCGCCGGCGATGAAGGCGATGCGGTCGCAGAGGACTTCCGCCTCCTCCATGTCGTGCGTGGTGAGCAGGATCGTGGCGCCGTGGTCCTGCTGGGCCTCGCGGATGAAGCGCTGGACGTCCCGCTTGGAGCGCGGGTCGAGGCCGGTGGTGGGCTCGTCCAGCAGCATCAGCACCGGCGAGGTCAGGAAGGACCGGGCGACGGCGATCTTTTGCTGCTGGCCGCGCGAAAGGTGCGCCATCGGCTCGTCGACCTTGTCGGCCTCGAAGCCAGGCGGTCGAGGATCTCCGGCGCCTTGCGCCTGATCTCTGCCGGGGTGAGGCCGTAGACGCGCCCGAAGAAGAGCAGGTTCTCGGCGGCGGACATGTTGCGGAAGAACGACGGGTCCGGCGGAGACGCGGTTGATCAGCGCGCGCACGGCGCCGCCTCGGTGACGACGTCGTGCCCGAAGACCTGGACGTTGCCGCTGTCCGGCAGCAGCAGCGTGCTGAGGATGCGGATGAGCGTGGACTTGCCGGAGCCGTTGGCGCCGATGAGGCCGAAGATCTCGCCGCGCTGGACCTCGAGCGAGACGTCGTGGAGGACCTGGACGGGGCCGCCGGCTGCGGAGGCGCCGAACCAGGGCATGAGACGGCGCGCGTCGAATCCGCCGCCGAAGTACTTGTTTATGTTGGTCACTCTCAACGCTGTGTCGTTCATCACTCGCTCCGTTTCGTCCGACCCTGGGGCGCAGGGTCCCTTGCTGCGTTTGTCCGGTCTTCCGTTGAGTCTTGTCCCATGGTTTGCCTCCGTGCTGTCAGTGGTGCTGGGTGGTTTGGGGGCAACAAAAAACCCACCTGGGCCGTTGCCTGGTGGGTGGACTGAGTGCGGAAGGGGCTAGTTCAAATCAGTGGAAGAACCCTCCAGTGCAAGGCGCACTCGTCCGGCCCACGCGCGGCTACCCACAGGCGCGGTGGCGCGCCTCCGGTAGCTGGCGAAATTGGTGATGCCTGTCATTGGACGTGTTGCTCCTTGCGCATCTTATAACGCTGGAAGTCTGGGGGATGTTAACTCGGGGGGCGAGAAGGTGTCAAGACGACAAACCGACAAACCAGCAAACCAACAAACCGACGAACCGGGAAACGGAGTGAGGGGACTTGCGAGCGTGTTCAGCCGAGCTGGGAGATGAAGACCGCGCCGCCGATTCCCGGGCAGTTTTCGGCGAGCGGGGGGACGGACTCAAGCAGGGACCGGAGGAGCCAGAGCATGTCGGCGCCGTCGACGCTGCCGTCGCAGGCGAGGTCGCCCCACTCGAGCTGAGAGCCGGCCAGGGGCTGAACGTTGAAGACGTCGCCGATTTGCGGGCAACCTGCAGGGGGCGTGACCGGCCCGGGGATGCCATCGATGAAGGCGAGGCCGGCGATAACGTCGCCGGTGTCGAGGGAGCCGTCGCAGAGGAGGTCGCCCCAGGTCAGTTCGGGGAAGGCGGAGGTGGGCGTGGGGACGGCCGTTGGCGGTTGTTGTTGGAGCCTGCGTAGGTGTGGCTGCGGGGCTCGCGGTGACAGCTGCCGTTGGAGACGCGGACGGGGTGGGAGCGGCAGGGAGGACAGCCCAGCTGGGCTCGAAGGCGTCCTGGCCGGCGGGGGAGATCTGGTGGGCGTTGGCGCCGTTTGCGTCGGCGACCCAGACGCTGCCGGCAATACCCGGCACCCAGTACGCGATCTTGGTGCCGTCAGGCGACCACACCGGGTCCTGGCCGCTGGCGATCTGGCTGAGGTGCGTGTCGTTTGCGCCCGTGGTGGTCATCGTGTGGATCTCGTGAGTGATCGTGCTGTACACGATGTGCGATGAGTCCGGAGACCAGTCCGGACTCTCACCCATATGGTTGGTCGAGACGGGATTTGAGCCGTTACTGAGCATCGTGTAGATCTCGCCGAGGTGGTTGAAGGCGATGTGCGTGCCGTCGGGGGACCAGGCAGCGTTCTGATCGTATCCTGCCAGGTTGGTCAGTCGCGTTACGGCTCCGCCGGCCGCAGGGATCACGTAGATCTCCTGGTTGTTAGCCTCGTCGCGCTCGTCATTAAAGAGGATTTTGGTACCGTCGGGTGACCAGGCGGGATACTCGTAGTTGAAGCTATCGTTGGCGATGCGCTGGACGTTGTTGCCGTCGATGTCCATTGTGTAGAGCTCGTAGTTAAGGCCGGTATCGCGGTCGCTGTCGAAAGCGATCTTCATGCCGCTGGGTGACGCCGAAGAGTCGGCGTCGAGAGCGTCGCCGCTGGTTAGCTGGAGGGGGTCGGAGCCGTCGGGGTTGATGCTCCAGATGTCGTCGTCGTTGGTGCCGTTGAAGACGCCATAGACGATGCGGCCGTTGGTGCCGGGGAAGGCGGTCTCTGCGGGCCGGGGAGTAGCAGTGATAGCGACAACGGCAACAAGAGCACCGAGCAGGGCAAGCGAGGGGAGAAAACGCGCGGGGATACTCATCATATCGCCGGAAAAAGTAGCATTCGAGGGGACGACCCGTCAATGAGCCCCGGGCTTTGGCGTGTTACGATAGATAAGCGCAGCCGGGGGCTCTGGGTGAGGCGTCTCTGAACCCGCTTCATCGGAGCCTCCGGTTTTGCGTGCGGGGGGCGACAAACCTACAAACCGACAAACCGACAAACCTGCAAACCAGAGAGAAGAACCGGGAGCCGATTGGCTATGACGATTAAGACTCGAAATGACATTCGCAACGTGGCGATCATCGCGCACGTCGACCATGGCAAGACGACGCTGGTGGACGCCATGCTGCTGGCAGTCCGGGCGTTTTCGGCGCGCACCAGGAGCACGTCGACCGCGTGATGGACTCGAACGACCTGGAGCGCGAGAAGGGGATCACGATCCTCGCCAAGAACACGGCGGTCGACTACCACGGCACGAAGATCAACATCATCGACACGCCCGGCCACGCCGACTTCGGCGGGGAGGTGGAGCGCGGGCTGATGATGGTGGACGGCGTGCTGCTGCTCGTCGACGCCAGCGAGGGGCCGCTGCCGCAGACGCGCTTCGTGCTGCGCAAGGCGCTGGAGCTGGAGCTGCCGGTGATCCTGGTGATCAACAAGATCGACCGCCCGGACGCCCGCGTGAAGGAAGTGATCGACGAGGTCTACGAGCTGTTCCTGGACCTCGACGCGACGGAGCACCAGATCGAGTTCCCGATCGTCTACACCAACGCCCGCGCCGGCACGGCCACGCTCGACCTGGCGACGCCGGGCGAGAAGCTGAGGCCGCTGTTCGACACGCTGCTCACGCACATCCCGGCGCCTTCGTACGAGGAGGGCCACCCGCTGCAGGCGCTGGTCACAAACCTGGACGCCTCGCCGTACGTCGGCCGGATCGCGCTCTGCCGGGTGTGGAACGGGACGATCAAGCGCGGCCAGCAAGCGGCGTGGTGCCGCGACGGACGGCAGCATCCAGAACGTGAAGGTCACGGAGCTGTACATCACGGAAGCGCTGGAGCGCGTTCCCGCCGAGGAGGCCGGGCCGGGCGAGATCATCGCCATCGCCGGCATCGCCGGAGATCACGATCGGGGAGACGCTGAGCGACCCTGACGACCCGCGCCCGCTGCCGGTGATCCATGTCGACGAGCCGAGCCTGGCGATGACGATCGGCATCAACACTTCGCCGCTGGCCGGGCTGGAAGGAACGAAGCTGACGGCGCGGCTGCTCAAGAACCGCCTGGACGCCGAGACCTCGGCAACGTCTCGATCCGGGTGCGGCCGATCGACCGAGCCGGACGCCTGGGAGGTGCAGGGGCGCGGCGAGCTGCAGCTGGCGGTGCTGGTAGAGACGATGCGCCGCGAAGGGTTCGAGATGACGATCGGCAAGCCGCAGGTCGTGACGAAGACGATCGACGGCAAGCTACACGAGCCGGTGGAGCGGCTGTCGCTGGACATCCCGGAGGACTACCTGGGCGTGGTGACGCAGCTGCTGGCGCTGCGCAAGGGGCGGATGGAGCAGATGGTGAACCACGGCACTGGCTGGGTGCGGCTGGAGTACGTCGTGCCGGCGCGGGGCCTGATCGGCTTCCACACGGAGTTCCTGACGGAGACGCGCGGCACGGGCATCCTCCACCACGTCTTCGAAGGCTACGAGCCCTGGTTCGGGGAGATGCGGACGCGGCCGACTGGCAGCCTCGTCGCCGACCGCCGGGGGGAGAGCCAGCGGCTACGCGCTGCTGCAACCTGCAGGAGCGCAGCGTCCTTGTTCATCGGGCCCGGGGTCGAGGTCTACGAGGGGATGATCGTCGGCGAGAACCCGCGCGCGGAGGACATGGACGTGAACCCGACGAAGGAGAAGAAGCAGACGAACATGCGCTCCTCGACGCAGGATCAGACGTACTGATCATCCCGCCGCGGAACCTTTCGCTGGAGCAGGCACTGGAGTTCGTCCGCGAAGACGAGTGCCTGGAGGTGACGCCGAAGAGCGTGCGCCTGCGCAAGGTGGTCCTGTCGCAGCAGGGGCGGGCGAAGGGGCGGAAGCACGCGGCGTACGCGGGGGCGGAGCAGGTGGCGAGTACCAAGTAGCGAGTAGCGAGTAGCGAGTGGCGAGTAGCAAGTAGCAAGTAGCGGCCGGGGGCCGAGCCGGAAAGGCGCCTCGGCAGGCTCTGTTGTGTATCCGCTGCGGCGGACGGGCGCCTTCGCCCAGACGGGCGGCCGTCGGGCCGACTTCGCTCAGGATGAGTTCGCGTTAGTGCCGATGGCGGGGCAGCCTTCCGGGAGGATGGGGGGAGCTGGGCGAGGTAGTCCAGGATGGCGAGGACGTCGCGGGAGTCGACGCCGCCGGTGCAGTCCAGGCCGGAGGGTGGGAGGCAGGGGGTGGGGGCGGGGAAGCCGGCGGCGAGGCGGAGGATGAGTTTGGCGTCGGTGAGGATGACGAGGCCGTCGCAGTCGGCGTCGCCCTTCCAGCTGGTTGGTGTCGTGGGCGTGGGGCTTTGCAGCGCAGGTGAGGTTGCGGTGGGTGGCGATGTGGTGGTCGCGGTGGGAGTGGGCGCGGAGGTTTCGGTAGCGGTGGGGGCTGTGGTGGGCGGGGCGGTGAGGGGGAAGGGGGTGGGGTTGGTGTCGCCGGTGGGAGTGGCGTAGACGCCTGAGGGGACGCCATCGACTTCGGCGAGGCCGACGGACCAGACGTACTCCTTACAGTTGCCAGACGGCACCTGGCGGCCGACGCCCACTGAGTTGACCTTGGGGTCGGCGATTCTGTCGAGCAGGGTCTGGACCTGGTCGGAGTTCCAGGCGTCGTCGCCGGTGATCATGTTCTGGATTCCGAAGGTGTGCCAGGTGTGGGCGTAGTCCGGCTTTTCTAGCGGGACGAACTGGCAGGTCGCGGCGTTGGACTGGGCGCGGCTGCTGAGCTCCGGGTGGGTGTAGAGGGGAGGCAGGCCGTGCTGCTGGCGGTAGACGTTGAAGTGCCAGATGAGGGCGTCGGTCTCGTCGTCCTGGGCGGAGGCGAAGTGCGGGGAGGTGCCGGAGGCGGGGAGCGAGGGCGAAGGCGAGGAAGAACGCGACGGCGAAGGCGGCGCGCGAAGCGGGCGCTCACCGGTGCTTCGTCCAGTCAAGCGTGCGGGAGGCGACGCCTTCCGCCTCGAGGGCGGCGAGTTCGTCGTCGCTGAGGCCGAGGAGCTGCCCGAAGACGTAGTGGTTGTGCTGGGCGAAGGTGGGGGCGGGGAGGCGAACGTGGGCGGGGGTGACGGCCATGCGCCAGTGAGGGCCCTCCATCTCCCAGACGCCGGCGACGGGGTGGGCGACGGGCTCGAAGAAGCCGCGGGCGCGGAGGTGCTCGTCGGCGAAGACGGCGGGGACGGTGAGGACAGGGGAAGCGGGGACGCCGGCGGCCTGGAGCGCCTGCGCAGCGTCGCCCGCGCTGGCGTTCGCGGGTCCAGGCGGCGATCATCTCGTCGAGCGGCGTCCTGGTTGCGGTAGCGGGAGACGACGTCGGCGAAGCGGGGGTCGGGGGCGAGGCCGGGCCGGCCGATGACGGCGCAGAGGGCGGCGAACTGGGCGTCGTTCTCGCAGGCGATGGTGAGCCACGGGTCGTCGCCGACGGCGGGGTAGGCGCCGTGGGGGGCCATGGAGGAGTGGCGGTTGCCGCGGCGCTGGGGCTCGCGTCCGGTACATGCAGTAGGCGACGATGTGCTCGCCGATGAGGGTGGTGAGGGTCTCGCGCTGGGCGACCTCGATGTACTGGCCGCGGCCGGTCCAGCGGCGCTCCCAGAGGGCCAGGGCGACGGCGCCGGCGGCGGCGGTGGCGGCGACGGGGTCGCCGTAGCTGATGCCGGTCTTGGCCGGCGGGCCGCCGGGGTAGCCGGTGAGGTGGGCGAGGCCGGAGAGCTGGTCGGCGTTGGTGCCGAAGGCGACGTAGTCCTTCTCGGGGCCGGTCTTGCCGTGCGCGGGCATGGAGACGAGGGTGATGCGGGGGTTGGTCGCGGCGAGGGCGTCGTAGCCGAGGCCGAGGTTGCCCATGACCTCGGCGCGGAAGTTTTCGATGACGACGTCGGCTCATCTCAACGAGGTGCAGGAAGAGCTCGCGGCCGCGGGCGGTGGTGATGTCGAGCGAGATGCCGTACTTGTTGCGGTTGTTGTGGTCGAAGTAGGGGGACTTTTCCCAGGCCGAGATCGGTCTCGGGGGAGACGGCCGGTGTAGGTGCGGATGACGTCCCAGGCGGCGGCGGACTCGATCTTGATGACCTCGGCGCCCATGTCGCCCATCAGGCGGGTGGCGTAGGGGCCGGCCCAGGAGGCGGTGAGGTCGAGGACGCGGACGTCGGCGAGGGGGAGGCGGAACACTACGACAAACCTACAAACCAGGACAAACCGACAAACCTGCAAACCGACAAACCAGGGGGGCAAACATGCAAACATGCAGGCATGCAAACATGGCGGGCGGATGTGTGGATGTGCGGGATGGGAAGGGCTGCAGGCTTCATGCGAGCTCCAGTTCGTAGTCGAAGACCTGGAAGTGGCCAGCGGGCGCTCGCCGGTGCTGCGGAAGCCGTTGCGCTCGTAGAGGCGCTGGCCGTCGCCTGTTGTTCGGTGGTGTCGAGGATGAGTTTGGTGTAGCCGCGGTCGCGGCAGAAGGCGATGGCGTGGTCGAGGAGGGCCTGGCCGACGCCGTGGTTGCGCCAGGTCGGTGACGCGCATGCGGCGCAGGCGGGCGGTGTGCGGGGTCGATGCGCTGGACGGCGGCCATGCCGATGAGCGCGCGTCCGGGGCTTCGACGACCCAGAAGGCGCCGTCGCGGAGGTAGGTGTCCTCGATGGAGGCGAGGTCGGCCTCGTAGGCGGCGACTTCGGCGACGTAGTCGGCGCGGGTCCTGGAGCGACGCCTTCGCGGTGGAGGCGCCAGACGTCGTCGTGGTCGGCGGGGCTCGTAGGGGCGGATGCGGATGCCGGTGGGCTGCGGCGGCCATCATATGACACCTGCGGCCCGCATCTGGGCGAGGTCGGTGGGCAGGGAGGCCGATCTCGCCGGCGTAGAACTCGGCGTTGTGCTGGCCCGGGCGCGGGGCCGGGGCAGCGGACCACTCGGTGTCGGACATGCGGAACGGGGGGCCGGGCATGGTCACCTCGCCCGCGGCCTCGCCGATGGTCTGAGGTAGTCGCGCGCTTTGAGCTGCGGGGAGGCGAGGAGGTCGGCCATGGTGTGCGGCGAAGGAGACGGGGACGCGCTCGGCGGCGGCCTGTGGTAGAGGTTTTCGGCGGTGTCGCTGCCGGCCCAGGCGTGGACGATCGCCTCGAGCTCGTCGTTGTTGGCGAGGCGCGGAGCGGACGTCGCGGAAGCGGGGGTCGTCGGTGAGCTCGGGGTGGCCGATGGCCCGGGTGAAGTAGGGCCAGTTGCGGGGGATGATGTGGATGCCGACGTAGCCTTCCTTCGCCGGGAAGACGCCGATCGAGGGCGCTGAGGAGGTTGCCCTTGCGCTGGGAGATGTCGTTGTCGAGGTAGGCGACCCAGGGGAGGTACAGCTCGAGCGAGGCGGCCATGCACTCCTGCATCGAGATGTCGACGTGCTGGGGGATCTCGTAGGAGTCGGCGTACTGGGCGGCGGTGACGGTGGCGGCGAAGGCGTTGAGGCCGGCCTGGTACTCGGCCTGGTAGCCGCCGTTGACGAGCGGCTCGCGGTCGGGCTCGCCGGTGAGCGACATCTGGCCGCCGGAGGCGAAGGAGGTGAGGTTGGTGGCGCGCCAGTCGGCGCGGGGGCCGTCCTGGCCGTACGGGGTGATCGAGGTGAGGACGAGGCGGCGCTTGATCGCCTGGAGGTGCGTGAAGCCGAGGCCGAGCGTCGCCATCGTGCCGGGCGGGAAGTCTCGATGACGAGGTTGGCCTGCTCGACCATGCGGCGGAAGAGGGCGGCGCCGGTCGCGGTGCGGAGGTCGAGGGTGATCGAGCGCTTGCTGGTGCCGAGGTATGCCAGAGCGCGCCGTTATCGGACGCGGCCAGTCGCCGGCGAAGGGGCCGTGGCGGCGCAGCGGGTTGCCGGACGGCGGCTCGACGGCGATGACGTCGGCGCCGTAGTCGGCGAAGAGCTTGGTGGCGAAAGCGCCGGCGGCCCGGTCGGTGAGGTCGAGCACGCGGAGCTCTTCGAGCGAGCCCATCAGACGTTGGAGTGGCTCTGGCCGCCGTCGACGACGACGGTGGCGCCGGTAACCCAGGACGCGCGGGGTGAGCAGAGGAAGGCGACGACGTTCGCGACCTCCTCGGCGGTGCCGAAGCGGCCCAACGGGATGTTCTCGGCGACGAACTTCGCCATGCCTGCGGGTCTTCCTCGCTGGCGCTTCCACCAGGTGCCGCCGGGCGCGCTGACGGTGCCGGGGGCGACGGTGTTGACGCGGACGTTGTCCGGGGCGAACTCGTGGGCCATCGCCTTGGCGCTGCTAGATCAGGGCGGCCTTGGCGCGTTGTAGGCGGGCGGCCGCCGGCCTCTTTGCCCCAGATCGAGGACAGGTGGACGATGGCGCCGCCGCCGGCTCGCTGTCAGGTGCGGGTGGGCGAGGCGGGCGAGGCGGACGGCGGGGAGGAAGAGCACGTCGAAGGACTGCCGCCAGGCCTCGTCCTCGATGCCGGGGACGGAGAGGTGGATGCTGGTGACGAGCGCGTCGATGCGGCCGAAACGCTGCGCCGTAACGGCGACGAGACGCTCGCAGTGGGAGGCGTCGGCGAGGTCGCCGGGGACGGCGAGACTTCGGCGCCGGCGGCCTCGATCTCCTTCGCGGCGGCGAGGAGCTCGTTCTCGTCGCGGGCGGCGATGGCGACGCGGCAGCCCTCGGCGGCGAGGGGAGCGCGGTGGCCTTGCCGATGCCGCGTGAACCGCCCGCGACGATCGCGGCTTTGCCGGCAGGGCCGAGGTCCATGTGTCCCAATGCGGACACGGGGACTATGGTATAGGGATTAGGTTTCAGGTTACAGGTTTCAGCAGCAGGCCCTCAGCGTTGTGGCAGGTCTGAAGACTCGCCTGCGGCGACCGCTGCGGCGGCTGCAGCTACGACTGGAGGCGGGGCGGTAAGCGTGGCCGATGAGGGGGTCGCCGGGGGCGGGGCAGTTGGAGGGGACGGGCTGGCAGGGCGGGCGGGACTTCGCCGAGCAGGGCGATCAGGGCGTCGAGGCCGTCGATGTCGCCGTCGCAGTCGAGGTCGCCGATGAGGTAGCCCTGGTAGCTGGTGCTGACTTCGGGACAGACGGCGCCGGTGGGGAGCGCGTTGGTGGCGATGTGGGTGAGGATGAGCGAGCACGTCGGTCTGGTCGACGAGGCCGTTGCAGTTGACGTCGCCCTGGAGGACGGCGGGGGGAGGTGGCGATGGGGGTGGGGTCGGCGGGCGTGGCGGTCGCGGTCGGGGTTGCGGTGGCGGTCGCGGTCGTGGGTCGGCGTGAGGCGTGGCGGTGGCGGAGGGGCTGGGGGTGGGGGTGAGGAGGGGCCGGTGTAGGTGACGGGGAAGCAGGCGGAGAACTCGGAGGAGCTTTCGGGGTCGGAGGCGGACATGGTGATGTAGGAGGGCAGTTGGAGGCCGCCGGCGGGTTGGGGGGTCTGGTGAAGTTGCCGTCGCCGCTGGAGTTGGTGACGGCGTAGGTGCCGCCGAGGAAGCGCTCGCCTTCGCCGTAGCCGCTGGGGTCGCACTGGTCGTTGGAGAAGATGAACATGAGGCGGGTAGATGTTCGGCATGGTGTTGAAGGACGCCGTGGACGACGAGGTTGAGGCCGTCGAAGGTGGCTGAGGTGATGACGGGGAAGTTCATGACGTCGTTGGGGCCGGTGTCGGCGTCGAGGGCGTCGTTGGGGGTGACGCCGTCCTCGTAGAGGTCCATGCCGAGGCCGCCGTTGAAGTGGGTGATGTTGGGGTCGATGTAGTTGTTCGGCGCCGGCGGAGGCCGCGAAGCCGGTGCCGGAGCTCCGTTGTAGGCGATGATGTTCTGCTCCGAGGTGTGGTAAATTCGCCGCCGATGGTGTTGTCGTGCGCGCCGGTGGCGAGGTAGACGCCGTGGCGGCCGTTGGGGAGCGGGTCGGTGCCGTTCGCGGCGGTGCCGATGCGGCTGCCCTTGACGTTGATGCGCGCGGCGTCCGGGGTGGGTGATGGAGAGGCCATCGACGAGTGTTGCCGGAGATCAGGTTGCCGGCGCCCGGCGCCGGAGTCGCCGCCGACGTGGTGCCGGCGCCCGGATCGAGGTGGACGCCGGTGCTGTTGGGGACGGCGGCGGTCGCCGGCGGCGTTAGTGCCGATCCAGTTGCCGGCGACGGCGGCGGCGGAGTCGCCGTCGATCCAGAGCCGTCGCCGGTGTTGCCGGAGACGAGGTTGCGGTCGGCGGGAGGGACGCCGCCGACGATGTTGCCGGGCATGCTGCTGCGGAGCTCGATGCCGAGGGCGTTAGGGCGCGGCGGTCTCGCCGTCGGGCATGATGCCGATGAAGTTGCCGGCGAACTTGAGGCCGCCGCGGAGGGTGCTGGTCTTAATGCCCTCGTCGGCGGCGTTGACGATGGCGAGACCCGTGGATGGTGACGTTGTCGGCGCCGACCCAGATGCCGGAGGCGTTGGCGTCGGCGTCCATGCTGCCGTCGATGACGATGCGGATGTCGGCGTTGTCGGGGAGCCAGGGGCCGTTGGTGTTGGGTTGAGGAGCCGGGCTGGGAATAGCCGTCGACGGTGATGCCGGCGGCGGCGATCATCGGGAGGCTCGTTAAGCTGCGGCTGGATGACGTGGGGGCCATCGCCGGGGATGTTGAACTTGATCGTGTCGCCGGTCGGCGGCCGCGGTGATGGCGTCCCGCAGGGTGCAGTCGCCGTTCGGGGGCTGATCGCAGCCGTCGGCGGGGTGGTCTGCGGTGGTGTTGACGGTCTGGTCCGGGTTAGCGCGCACGACCGTTGGGGCGCCCGGGGCGATGAGGGCGATGAAGACGACGACCGCGAGGGCGGCGAAGAGGGCGAGGGCGGATGCGGGGCGCATGGGCATAGCGTAGCCGCCGGGAGCGCGCAGCCACAAGACGGTGAAAGCTTCGTTCTCAGGACAACGTTACAGACGAGCCGAGCGGCGGGCAGTCCGGGCCGGGGGACTCGTAGGGCAGACCACCGGCAAAGAGGAGGAGCTTCACGGCGTCATAGACCTCGCGGAAGTTGCTGCAGTCGTGGTCACCCCAGAACCGGAGCAAGCCGTTGACCGTTACTTCGTCGCCGAGGGAGGGGCAATTTGCGCCGATCTTTGTGTACGAGAAGCCCTGTTCGTCGAGTAGCTCGGCGAGCACGTCCTGGGCGTCGATGGTGCCGCTGCAGTCGACGTCGCCCCAGATGACGCCGGGACCCGGCGTGGCGGTGACCGACGGCACGGGGGTCGCGGTGGGGGCGGGCGTGGCGGTCGGGACCGGCGTCGAGGTCGGTGTGGGGCCGGTGAAGTCGGACTCGTATGCGCCGGCGTCGCAAGCGTT
The DNA here is from genome assembly GCA_963756765.1 of uncultured beta proteobacterium. Lineage (GTDB taxonomy): Bacteria > Pseudomonadota > Gammaproteobacteria > Burkholderiales > Casimicrobiaceae > VBCG01. The sequence goes on from CAVWPC010000008.1 coordinate 187,218, forward strand.
GCCGCGGGGGCGGCTGCGGAGGGCCTGGTCGTCGGTGGGGGGCGGGCAGCCGACGGTTACGGCGTCGATGGCGGCGCTGTTGGAGCCGAGGGCCATGGTGTGGGTGGGGCCGCCGTTGTCGGTGAGGGGCAGGAGGACGGGGTCGGAGCCGGGGCGGTCGCCGATCGAGACGAAGCCGCAGGTGGTGCTGTCCTCGACGTTGTAGCCGAGGGAGCTGGTGGTGCCGCTGCAGTTCGTGCCGCCGACGGGATTGGCAACGATTGAGCCTCGAACGTTGACGGGCCCGTTGGCGTTATGGGGCTTGATGTTGGCGCCGGTCGTAGCGTCGTTGGCGGAGATGGTGGAGGCGACGATAGAGAGGACGCCGGGGGTGGGGGCGCCCCCTTGCGGGTTGGCGTCGCCGACCGAGTCGGTGCTCAGTTCATCGCTACGGGCGATGCCGCCGCCGACAGGAGCCGAGTTGCCGGTGATGGTGGAGTTGGCAATCGACGGGGTGTTGCCGAAGAACTCGATGCCGCCGCCTTCGTGGAGGGCGCTGTTGCCGGCGACGAGGGAGTGGTCGATTGCGGTGCTGCCGGGTACGTAGACGCCGCCGCCGTCGACGCTGGCCGGTTGCCGCTGATGGTGGTTTGGGTGATAGAGCCGTTTGCGAATGCGAGGCCACCGCCCCACTTCGCCTGGTTGTTGGTGATGGTGGCATTGGTGATGGTGGAGCCAGGGTCAAAGCTGTCGATGGCGCCGCCGTATCCGGCGGCACTGTTGGCGTCCAGGGTTGTGCCGTCCACGTGGATCGTCGGGGCATAGACGGCACCGGCGCTTGAGAGCGGCGCGGAGTTATTGGAGACGACGCCGCCAGTGATGTTGATCGCCTCGGCGGGAGCAAAGATGGCGCCGCCGCCGTTGGTGCAGTTGAAGGCGTACTGTGTGCAGTCTACGTGGGCGATGTTGTTTGTGAAGGTGGTGTCGAAGAAGGAGACGCCGCCGACGGAGGAGAGGCCGATATAGACGCCCGCGCCGCTGTTCCCGGCCTCGTTGTGGTCGAAAGTGGAGTCGTGGACTTCCAGGCTGCCGGTGCCGTCGGGCTTTGCGAAAGCGCCGCCAAATGCGCTATTTGAGGACGCTGTGTTGAAGGAGATGGTGGAGGAGTTGATCAATGTGTGGACGTCGCCGCCGGTAAAGATGCCGCCGCCACCGAGGGCGAAGCCGGAGACGGTGTTGTGGGTGACGGTGACGTTGTTGAGCTCGAGGCTGCCGTTTTGCTGGCGGATACCGGCGCCGCCACCGTCGAAGGCAGGTGAGGTGAGGCTGCCGCCTTTGATCGTGAGGTTGTTGAAGGTGACGGTCTCGTCGGCGTCGACGAAGATGTCGAAGACGCGGTCGCCGCCGGCGGCGTTGACGGTGGCGCCGTTGCCGGTGATGATGACGGGCTCCTTGATGTCGAGGTCGCCGGTCATGTCGTTGTCTTCATCTGGAGTAACGGGGTTCATGAAGTTGTAGGTCTGGTTTGCCTGCAAGACGATGGTGTTGACGTCAGGGTTGGCGTTGGCGTTGACGATCGCGCCGCGGAGGCTGCAATCGCCGGGGTTGGCGCTGCATACAGAGAGTGCAGGATTGTCTGTGAGGTTGTCGACGGTGAGGGTTGCGCCGACGGCGTTGGCGGGCATGGCGGAAGAGCCAGGCGGCGCAGAGAACTGCCAGGGCGGCGATAAGCGCGATTGCACGAGGCGTGTGATCAGGGACATGCTACCTCCGGCCGGCTCTCGGGGATGGGGATTGGGAGGACTATATCAGCGGTGCGGGAGAACGACAATCAGGGCCGATCTGGACGGTATCGCCCATCTCCGGACAGTCGCCTCCCTGCGCGGGCGATGCGGGAACGGGGAGGCCGGCGGCGAATAAGGCGTCGTAGAGAGCGTCGCGTGCCGTCGACCACTCCGTCGCAGTTGAGGTCGGCCCAGAGGGCGGCGGAGAAGGGTGCGCCAGCGAAGGAGACGTAGGCGTAGTCGCTGTGACCGCAGATGCCGCCGCCTGCGGGCTGTGCGAGATCGGCATCGATGCCGGCGGTGAAGGTGCAGGCCTGGGGACAGTCAAGGTCGGTGTACTCGAAGATGCCGATGGCGATCTGGAGGTCGAGGAGGAGGTCCGGCGGCGTTGATGCCGTCGCGGCAGTTGGTGTCGCCCCACTGGACGCCGGTGAGGTCCGCAGGGGCGCCGGTCTCGACGGCGCCGACATCGCAGGCGTCGCCGACGGGAGTGATCCGTCCGCGCTGGTCGAGGTTGGGTTCGCACCCGGTCCAGAGGTCGATGGCGTCGCTCCCGGTGTCGGGGAGGTGGGTTAGTGTGGGGCCGCCGTAGTCGTTGAGCGGACCGAGGGGAAGGTTGGCGTTGTTCAGGCTGGGGGAGGAGAAGTTGCAGGTGCCGTCGCTGGAGGCGTTGTAGCTGCTCGATCTCAGTGGGGGCGTGTCCGCCACAGGCCGCAGGGGTGTTGCCGGCGAACATGGTGTACGAGGAGTAGGTGGTGTGGCCGCGGAGGAGAAGACGGCGGAGGTGCCGCTGGAACCGCTGTTGTTGGCGATGGTGGCGGCGCTCAGATCGAAGGAGATCGAAGAGTCCTGGTAGGTGGCGAGACCGTCGTCGGAGGCGGTGTTTCCGGAGAGCGTTGAGCGTTCGATGAAGATATCGCCGTTGCTGCCGTCACCTGCGGAGCCGTTGAAGATGGCGCCGCCGCGCTGGGCGGAGTTCGCGCTGAAGGTGTCCTGGTAGATGTAAACGTTCGGGTTGGTGGCGTAGGAGGCGATGGCGCCGCCCTGGAAGCCCGCGATGTTGTGCGTTCAGGGTCGACTGTCCGATGGTGACGTTTGAAGATGGGCCCTCGAGGAAGATGGCGCCGCCGGAGTCGGCGGTGTTCTTGATGAAGGTGGAGTGGTAGATGTGGGCGGTGCTATCGAAGAGGTACATGCCACCGCCGCCGGAGCCAGTGGCGTCGCCGCCGACGAACTCGACGTTGGTTACGGTGACGTTGCTGCTGTTGGCGTTGATGCCGGCGCCGCCGCCGTGGCCGTTCTGGAGGCGGAGTCCGGTAAAGGTAGCGCCGGCGGAGGAGACGTCGAAAATGCCGTCGCCGAGGAGGTTGGCGTCGATGACGGAGGCGAAGGGGCCGAAGCCCTGGACGTTGACCCAGCCGCCATCGAGATCGGGAGCGACCCGTCGGCGGAGTCGGTGAGGGTGTAGGTGGCGGGCGGGAGGACGATGGTGTCGGAGTCGGCGCTGGCGTTGGCGAAGGAGACGGCGCCGCGGAGGCTGCAGTCGTTGGGTGCGTCGGTGCAGGCGCGGGCGGTGGGCTCATCGTCGGTTCGGTCGACGATGAGGAAGCGGTTGGCGAAGGTGGCCGTCCGGCGAGGGCCAGGTAGGCGATGGCGGCGAGCAGCGAGGCGGCGGCGGTTAGCGAGCGAAGGCGCATGTTCCCTCCCGGCAGGTGCGGATCTCGGGACGAAGATAGCAAGCGGGTCAGGCGGCGGCAATCACCGGGGGCGGCTTACCACAGAATCAGCCGGCCTGCACGGTCGCCCCGATGTCCGGGCAGCCGGCGACGGCGTTGGGGAGCTGCGCCAGGGCGAGGAGAAGGCGCAGGGCGTCGTTGCCGTCGACGTCGCCGTCGCAATCGAGGTCGCCCCAGGCGAAGTGTCCGAAGCCGGAGACGAAGAGCGGCGCCTGTGGGGCAGGGCAGATGCCGGAGCCACCGAGCGGGACGTCGAGGCCCTGGGTGGACGTCAGGAAGCTGGGTGACGCCGGTGACGCCGGGCAGACCGGCGCAGTTAGAGGTCGCCCCAGACGTACTCGCTAAGGATGGCCGAACCGAACTCGAAGGCGCCGATGTCGCACTTGTCGCCGGCGGGGCGGGCCGGCGCCGCGCTGATCGGTCGCGGGCGGTGGACAGTCGCCGGCCTTGTCGATGGCGGGGCTGCCGTCGAGGAGGGCCATGGTCATCGTGGGGCCGCCGTTGTCGGCGAGGGAGTCGAGCTTTCGGGTCTTTGTTCGTGATGTCGGTGGCGTCGAGGAAGCCGCAGCTGTTGGTGCTTTCGAGGTTGTGGCCGTTGTGGATATGGAGTAGCCGGTGAAGTCGCAGTTGATGGGGTGGTTGCCGGAGACGATGGTGTCGTCAGCGTCGATGTCCCACTGGTTGCTGATGCCGCCGAGGCCGCCGGTGTTGTTGGCGATGGTAACGAACGAGAAGTACATGTCGGAGAAGTAGTTGTAGATGCCCGCGCCGCCGTTGGCGCCGGCAGTGTTGCCGGTAATTGTGACGTTGGTGAGGTGTGCTTCGCTCTTGGCGTAGATGCCCCCGCCGCCGTTGGGACCCGCGGTGTTGTTGCTAATAGTGGAGTTTTGCAGGTCGAGTGTACTCGTCTTCGAGGATGCCGCCCGCGCCGGTGTCTCCGCCCTGGTTGTTGTCGACGGTGACGCGGTCCAGGTACAACGTCCCCGTAGCATCGATGCCGCCGGCCGAACCATCTCCCTGCGCGACGTTACCGCTAACCGTTGTGTTCGTAAGGTGAAGCTCGTCCGAGTCCGTAAAGAGGCCGCCGGTCGCGTCGCTCCCGCCTGCGGTGTTGTTCGAGATGATCGTACGGTCGATCGTCCCGGAACCGGAGATCCAGGCGCCGGCGGCGCCGCCGTCCGGGGCCGTGTTGCCGCTGATCTCGCTGCCGGCGATCGTCGTGTCGCCGGTGGTGTGATGCCGCCGGCCGCGTCGCCAGGTGCGGAGTTGTTGTCGACGGACGAGTCGATCATGGTGAAGGCGCCCTCGGCCCAAACACCTCCGACGCCGCTGGCGCCGCCGGTGTTCCCATCGACGACGACGTCGTCGAGGAACAGGGTGCCCATGCGTAGATGCCACCCGCGAACGGGCCATTACCGTTGGTGATTACGAGATCGCGGAGATCGAGGAAGCCGCCGGCGAGGACGTGGAAGACGGTATCGAGCTGGTTGCCGTCTATCACCGCGCGCGCCGCGCCTTCGGCGTGGAGGCCGGAGGCCGGGGCCTGCTCGATCGTGATGTCGGAGGTGACGTCGAGGTCGCCGCCGGGAGAGGGGTCTGCGCCCTCGTTGGGGATGGTGAGCGTGTAGGTGCCGGCGGGAACATAGATCGTATCCGGGTCCCTCCGCAGTGTTGGCGGCGATTATCGCCTCGCGGAGCGAGCAGTCGCTGTCACAGACGCCGTCGTTGGTGTCCGCGGTCTTGGTGACCACGAGCGTGTCGTTGGCGAAAGCGTGGCCAGGGGCAGCCGCGAACGCGGCGACGAGCGCGAGCAGGACGAGCGGCAGCAGGCGGAGCGACAGACGAGCGGGCATGGGAACCTCCCCGGGTGGTTTATGCAGACGAAGGAAAAGATAGCACGGGGCGGAGGGTTCCTTCAGCGCCGGCGGGTCATCCGGCCTGGACGTGGGCGCCGATGTCGGGGCAATCCGCGACGGCTTTCGGGGTGCCGGCCAGGGCCAGCAGGAGACGAAGGGCGTCGAGGCTATCGACGCTCCCGTCACAGTTCAGGTCGCCCCAGGCGAGCTGGCCGAACCCGGACACCGTGACGGTCTGGTCCGGCGCGGGACAGGCACCAGCGGCGGCGTGGTCTAGGGCCTGGGTACCCTCGAGGATCAGCAAGCTCTCTGCGCCTCCGTCTGACCGTTGCAATCGATGTGCCCGAGATCCGATCAGTGAGAACGGCGGCGCCGAATTCGAAGGCGCCGATGTCGCAGAGCGCGCCGGCCGGGCGTGGAGCGCCCCGCTGGTCGAACGGCCAGGCGGGGGTGACGTTGTAGGCGCCGGGATTGGGACAGGCTGGGTCCCCGGCGTCGATCGCGGGGCTACCTTCGGAAAGGGCCATTGTCATCGTCGGCCCGCCGTTGTCGGCGAGCGGCATGAGGAGTGGGTCCTGGTTGTTCAGGGAGCCGGTGCCCGTTAAGCCGCAGGTGCCGTCGCTGTCCAGGTTGTACCCCTCGTTGGTGAAGGGCTTCTTGAGCCCGCAGTTGTCGGGCGAGTTGGCAGACAGGATCGTATCGCCGGCGTGGCCGTAGTCTCAATGCCGTTCGAGAACCGGTGGCCGTAGTTGTAAATGCCTCCCGCCAGGCCGCCGGTGTTCCCGGCGATCGTGGTGAACCTCGAGTACATCTCGCTGTTGTTGTAGACGCCCCCGGCGCTGCCGTCGCCGGCGCTGTTACCGGTGACGGTGGTGTTCGCGACGTCCAGGTAGGCGTTGGCGTAGATGCCGCCGGCGGCGTCGGCCCCGGCGCTGTTGTTCGTGACGAGGGAGTCGGTCAAGTTGACGACGTCGTTGACGACTAGGCCACCGCCGCCGTCGTCGCCGGCGGTGTTGTTGTTGATCGTGGTGTTGGTGACCTGGGTGCGGGAGTCGGCGAGAATGCCGCCGGCGCCGACGTATCCGCCGGTGTTTCCCGAGACGAGGTCGTTATCGAGGAACAGATAGGCGTAGGGGTGGGCTGCGCCCGCGGTGAACTCGCCGGTGGCGCTGTTGTCCAGGAACTGCGAGTCGTTGATGTGGACATCGCCTCCGTGCAAGGACAGGAAGGCGCCCGCGGCATATTCCCCGTCAGCCGTGTTGTTTGAGAACGTGGTGTTCCCGATCGTTACCTGATGTGTGGTACCGAGGTTCAATTCAAGTCCCCCCGCTCCGAAGCTGGCGTCGTGCGCCGCATTACCGTCGAAGAGGCTGTTCGAGATGTTGACGAAGTCAATCACCTCGGCTGCCGGGAGGGATTGGGCGGAGGGGAGGATCTCGGCGTAAACGCCGCCGACGACGTGGTCGCCGGTGGCGGAGTTCCCGCGCACGACGGTGTTGTCCATGGTGAGTTTCGCCGATGTGTAGATGCCGCCGGAGCCGCCTTCGCCGGCGGTGCTGTCGCGGATGGTGACGCCGGAGGTCGTGAGGTCAGCCTCCGCGTAGACGCCTCCGGCCATCCCGCCCTGGCCGTTCTCGATCGTCAGGTCTTCGAGCGTCAGGGATCCACCCGCCTGGACGTGGAAGACCGTACCGAGGTGGCTACCGTCGATAATCGTGCCGTCCGCTCCGGCCGCGTTGACGCCTGCGCTCGCCGCTCCTTTGATCGTGACCTGGGACGAAATCTCGAGCTCGGCGGCGTCCCCATTTTCTGGCGGAGTGGTGAGCGCGTAGGTGCCGGCCGGGACGTTGATCACGCTCGATCCCTGCACCGCGTCCGCGGCGGTCACAGCGTCGCGCAAGGAGCAATTGCCCGGCGAGCATGCGCCGTCGTCCGTGTCGGCAGTCGTGGTGACGTTGAACGTCCCGGCGGCGCCGGCGGTGACCGGGCCGATCAGCGAACCGATGAGAAGGGCGAGCACGACCAGCGGCAGTGGGCGGAGCAAGAGGCGAGCGCGCATCGGAGCCTGTATGGCAAAGATAGCACGGAGTTGCGGGCGACCGGGAGGTGGGGATAGAACCTCTACAGCTACGACGTAGGGCGGGGATGTGGGTGCTGGGCGGGGGGTCAGGTCCCTCCGCTCCGCTTCGCTTCGCTTCGGGCGGGATGACAGGGGGCGCGGTGCTACTTGGGGGGGCGGATGGGCTGGGGGCGCTCGCCGTTGGCGAAGCGGGTGAGCCAGTCGGCCATGGCGGGGTCTTCGGTGGTGGCGCGGTGGGCCTCGACCTCGAAGCGGAGGCCGGCGTCGGCGGAGAGCTCGAAGGCGCGGAGGGCGGCGCGGCGGTCGTTGCGGATGGCGCGCTGGGGGTAGGTGCTCATGATGGTGGCGATCTCGAGGGCGCGCTGGACGGCTTTGCCCTCCTTGACGACCTCCTGGACGAGGCCGAGCTTGCGGGCCTGCTTGGCGCTGAGGAGGGCGCCGGTCTCGATCATGTAGAGGGCGTTGCCAAGACCGATGATGCGGGGGAGGCGCTGGGTCCCGCCGTCGACGAGGGGGACGCCCCAGCGGCGGTTGAGGACCCCGAACTCGGCGTTGCGGAGGCGATGCGGAAGTCGCACCAGCAGGCGAGCTCGAGGCCGCCGGCGGTGCAGTATCCGTTGACGGCGGCGATGACGGGCTTGTTGACGTCGGTGATGCGGGAGATGCCCATGGGGCCGGAGGCGGCGGCGCCGGGGCGGGAGGTGAGGGAGTCGATGGCCTTGAGGTCGGCGCCGGAGCAGAAGGCGGTGTCGCCGGCGCCGGTGAGGACCATGACGTCGAGGTCGCTGTCGCGGGTGAACTCGCGGACGGCGTCCTCGAGGCCCTGGGCGGTGTCGCCGTCGACGCAGTTTCGGACTTCGGGGCGGTTGATGGCGACGAGCCAGGTGCGGCCGCGGCGCTCGGTGGTGACTTTATCGGTGGTCATCAGTAGGCTCCTCCCAGTTTGCGGTGGTCCCAGGAGACCACGCGCTCCACCTGAATCTTAACGACGACGCGCTTCTGGGCCATGCGCTGGACGCCGGGCAGTGTGGCCCTCGGTGACGGGCATGCCCTGGTAGCGCTCGAACTCGAGCTTGCCGAAGCGGAGGACATCGGCCTCGTCCTCGACGATGATGGCGTGGGCGACGAGCTCGACGCCGCGGAGCTCGTTGTAGACGTCGCCGGCCTCGACCATGCAGGTGAGGCGCGGGTCGCGGCGGAGGTTCAGGATTTTCTGGGACTTGGCGTAGGTCCAGAAGGCGGGGACGCCGTCGAAGATGCAGTACCACATGGCGATGACGTGGGGGCGGCCGGTGGGGCCGATGGTGGCGATGGCCATGGTCTTCTGCTCTTCGATGAACGCCTGGACTTCGGCGTCGGTCATCTTGATCTGGTCGCGACGGGACATCGGGTGCCTCCCTCTACGGGCCCAGTCTAACCGTTGAGGGCGCCGAGGATGTCCTGGAGGTGGCCCTGGACGTGGAGGACGGCGACGTAGTTGAAGACGGTGGCCATGGGGCCGCGGGCGCCGCCGGCGCTCTTGATGGGGACGTCGAAGAGGGCTTCGTCGGCGGCCTCGACGGCGGCGATGGTGGCGGCGCGGTTCTGGGCGAAGAGGGCGAGGAGCTCGGGGACGGTGGCGCCGGCGAGCTTTTCGACCTGGCGGTCGTTGTAGCTCATGATGCCGCCGGCGGCCTGCCTGGTGGGGAGTCGGCTTCTTTTCGGGAGGAGTCTCGGGCTGGGGCTCGCTGGCCTTGCGGGCGACTTCGATCAGCTTGGGGTAGGTCCACTCGATGGAGGCGACGTGGCCGAGGACCTGGCGGGCGTTCCAGCCGCTCTCGTAGCAGCCGCCGTCGAGGGCGGAGGCGGGGACGTCGCGGAGCTTGTCGAGGAGCTCGCGTTCAGAATCGCGCAGGTTGTCGAGGAGGCGGGAGCGGGTCATGGTGTCCTGGGTCATGGGCGGGCCCTCCTTTACGTTTACGTGCGCGTCAGGGTAGGCGAACGAGGGGCCGGTGTCAACTGTGATTCCGAGCGCCGGTTGACGATCCGCCGCGTGCAGATACGATGTATACATGCGGCGCTTTGCGGTAGGCGAGTTCCGTTGGCCGGAGGGCATCGCAGAAAAGGTGCTCGCGAAACACGGGCTTGATCCGGATGAGGTCGAGGAAGTCGTTCTTCGACTCAGAGGCGACCATACGCAAGGCCCGGAGCAACCGGTATCTGCTGCTGACGCGAACGCCGGAGGCGAATACATCATCGTCGTGTTTGCGTTTGCGCGGTGTGACAACGGTGATCTCGGCGCGGCGAATGACGGCGGCGGAACGGAAGCTGTTCCGGCGGAAGTGAGGAGAAGAGACATGGCAAAGGAAAACGCGAATCGAACCTACTTGCGGAGAGTGACGCCTGGGACGAAAAGTCCTGGCGGAGCTGATCCAATCATCGAAGCCGCTCGACGCGGTTATTGCGGACAACCGAGCCCCAAAGAGGGCGATATCGATACGCGTCGACGAGGAGCTGATCCCGAGACAAAGCGAATCGCCTCGCGTCTTGGGATCGGATACCAGACGTTGTTCCGAATCTGGCTCGATGGAGGGGATGGGGAGGCACTTGCGGCAGCAGCCGTCGAGCAAGCCTGAGCGGAAGAGCTCTCGGCGGGCAGCCTAGGCTCACTGATTGCCGAGGCGGCGGGGGACGCCCTTCTCTCCTGGGGGAGGCGCCGTTGCGGTGGGGTCTGGCCTCGCCGTCGCGGCGGGTGAGGTAGACGGGGTTCTCGAGGTCGTAGGTGGCCTTCTTGCAGTCGCAATAGAAGCACATGCCGCCGAAGAGGTGGCGTTCGTACTCGTGTCCGCAGGCTCTGCAGTTTCCCATAGCGATTATCCCGGCACTGAGCGGGGCCTTTAGTTTATCGAGGATTGGGCGGGTTTTGGCAAGGGGCGGCGGGAGGAGCCAGGAGCCGGGAGCAAAGGAGCAAGGAGCAAGAGGCAAGAGGCGAGAGGCGGAGGATCCTAAGCGGGATAGCGTTCGGCGAGCCACTGCTGCCAGGTCTGGCCGATGGGGTTTTCGGGGGCGAGGTTGGCGCCGGAATTGAAGAGGCCGGCGGCGCCGAGAGGCGGGATGGGGACGCGGAGGAGGCGCCGGTGGGTGGCGCGGAGCCAGTCGCGGGCGATGGAGGAGAGGGCCTCGACCTTGGGGCCGCCGATGTCCGGGAGGCGGCCGGAGGGGCCGTTGGCCAGCGTCTGGACCATGTGCTGCGCCACTTCGCCGGCGTCGATGAGCTGGAACCTGGTGCCGATGGGGAGCAAGAGGAAGGGGCCGCGGCGGAAGATCGTGCCGAGGAAGGTGTCGAGCAGCGGGTGGAACTGGGTGGCGCGGAGGATCGTGTACGGGACGGTCGGCTCCTCGATCACGTTTTCGGCGGCCAGCTTCGCGTCGTAGTACGGGTAGTCGATGCGGTCGATGCCGACGATCGAGATGTAGTAGAAGTTGGCGACGCCGGCCGCCTTCGCTGCGTCGGCAATGCGCCGCGTGCCTTCGACGTCGACCTCGCGCGGTGTTCTTGAAGCGGGCTGGACGCCGCGTGCATGACGGCCTCGACGCCGCGGACGGCTTCGCCAGGCCGGCGCCGGTGCCGAGGTCGGCCTGCGCCCACTCGACGTCGCCCGGCGGCGTTGGACTGGCCGGCGCGGCGGCTCATCAGGCGCACGCGTGTGGCCGGCCGTCGCAGGCGGGGGACGAGCTCGCGGCCGAGCACGCCGGTGCCGCCGGTGACGAGGACGGTGCTCAATACTTCTTCTCCGCGGCAGGACGGCTGGCGGCTTCGCGCATGCCTTCGTGGACGTTGGATACTGCGGGGCCCAGCCCGTCGCTTCCTTGAAGCGCTTGTTGCTGACGCGCTGGGACTGCAGGATGTAGTTGGCCGGGCCGCCGAGGATCAGCTTGCCCAGCCACTTCGGCAGGTGGCGCGGTTTGCCCAGCCCAAACGCGTCGGCGATGCGCCTGCGGCGTAGTCCGCCTGCGTGGAGGGGTCGTCTTCGTCGACGTTGTAGGTGCCGGCCGGAGCGTTCAGCGCGGCGACGATGGCGGAGGCGGCGTCGTCGACGTGGATCGAGGAGAAGTAGTTCTTGCCGTCGCCGATGACGCCGAACATCCTGCGGCGGGCCAGCTTGACGGTGTCGATAGTGCTGGCGGCGTAGGGCGCGTAGAAGAGGCCGAAGCGCAGGATGACGGCGCGGCGGTCCGTCGCCCTCGAAACGCCGGGCCTCCCGTCTCGAGGTCGAGCGTCGGAGTCGAGGGCGGACCCAGGCGAGCTTGACCGGCGCGTCTTCGTCGAGCCAGCTGTCGCCGCCGTCGGCGTAGACGAAGGTGATCGACTCGGCGACGAAGACTTTGGCTTCGCTGGCCAGCGCGCGCGTCGACGAGGTTGCGGGTGGCTTCGCGGCGGAGGCGGTCGTTCTCCTTCCAGCGGCCGCGCCAGCGCATGCGCGTCAGCGAGGGGATCTTCGTGGCGATGTGGATGACGGCGTCGTGACCGGCGACCGCTCTGCGGACGCTGGCGGCGTCGAAGAGGTCGACGGAGACGGGCGTCGCGCCGAGGGAGCGCAGCAGCGCTTGCTTCGCCGCGGGCGGTGCCGCTGACTTCGTGGCCCGCCTCGCGGAGCAGCTTGACGGCGGGCTGGCCGAGGACGCCGTTGCGCCCGCTACGAAAACTCGCATGGCGGCTGGCCATTAGGGGTTCCGCTGCCTGTCCTGAGCGCCCTGGCCGTGCATGACACGACGTTTTGGTGTGGGTTCTGATTGCGGGCTTTGTACGGCGCACCCGCGGCGCCTTTCGCGCTTCCAGCTGAGCCGCGAACTGCGATCGGCGCAGGGGGCGTTGTCGCCGTTTGCCGCAAGTGATGGGTAGGCGAACTCCGGGATGACTTCGTCGGAGAAGCGGCGCAGGGCTCATGCGGTTGCGGGCCACTGCGCGACGTAGATCTCCTCACGCCGGCGTCGCCGTAGGCCGCGACCTGCTGCTTGAGCTCGTCGATGCTGCCGATGAGCACGGACTTTCGGGCCTCCTCGGGGGGCCGCCGCGCATGGCGGCCATGCCCTGGGCGACGCGCTGCCTTGCAGGCCTGGGTCTCGGTGAGCCAGATCGGGGCCTGGATCGTGCGCATGATTTCGGAGGGGTCGCGGCCGATCGCGCGGCAGTGGCCGTCGAGCACCTCGAACTTGTGGGCGACCTCGTCCGGCGTGCCGGAGACGTTGGCGACGTCGGCGTATTTGGCGACGATCTTCAGGGTGCGCTTCTCGCCGCCGCCGCCGATGAGGAACGGCGGGTGCGGCTCCTGGACGTTCGGCGGGTTGTAGGGCGGCTTGTCGAGCAGTAGTACTTGCCCGCGAAGCCGGGCGCTCCTGCGTCCAGAGCGCCTTGATCAGCTCCGCGGCCTCGTCGAGCCGGTCCATGCGCTCCTTGACGGGCGGCAGGGGGAGGCCGAAGCGCCTTGGCTCTCGTACTCGTGCCAGCCGGCGCCGATGCCGAAGATCAGCCGCCCGCCGGAGATGTGGTCGACGTCGTCGCCTGCTTGGCGAGGACGGCGGGCTCACGGTAGCCGTTGCCGGTGACGAGGATGCCGAGCCGGACGCGGCAGGTGGCGTGGGCGAGGGCGGCGAGCGCGGTCCAGCCTTCCATGCACGGCCCCTCGGAGCCGAACTCGGTGCCGAAGCCGGAGCACGAAGTGGTCCATCAGCCACAGCGAGTCGAACTTCGAGTTGCTGGTCCAGGTCCTGCCAGATGTCCAGCAGGGCGTCCCAGGTGGTGCCGGACTGGTCGGGACGGCGCCGAATTTCATGCGGGCACTCCTTCGGGCGGAGTTCCGTGTCCTGTTGCTCAGATGGTCGGGGTGGGGTGCAAGGAGAATGGCAGCATCGGGGCCGGCTATGGTCCTGGTCGAGGCCGAGCTGTTCTTCGAAGTCTGGCTCGATCGCCTGGAGGGCGCCCATGCCGAGGTACGAGGTGAGCGGCCACTGCACGAACATTCGCATGACGGGGAGCGGCACGGCGCTGATCGGCTCGTCCGCGATGCACTTTCTGCTCCTGCAGCGCGGCACCTCGTCGTCGCTCATGCCGAGCATCCCTGAGAGCACCTCGCGGTTGTGCTCGCCGAGCTTCGGGGCGCGGCGGGCGCTGTCCAGCTCGAAGGCGGAGAACTTTGCGCCGAGCTGGTGCGGCACGGGGCGCGCGCCCGCGCGGCGTCTCGACGCGGTCGAAGAAGCCGCGGGCGCGGAGGTGCTCGTCGAGGAGGACCTGCTTGGGGTTGAGGACGGGCGCCGCGATGACGCCGGCGGCCTGGAGCGTGCGCATCGCGTCGTGCTGGTCCTGGGTCTGCTGTCCAGCCGGTGATCAGCGCGTCGAGCGCGTCGTGGTGCTCGGCGCGGGAGAGGACGTCGGCGAAGCGGCGGTCGTCGGGCCACTCGGCGTGGCCGGCGGCGCGCGCAGAAGGCGCCCACTCGGCGTCGTTGCGGACGCGTGATGACGAGCCAGTTGTCGTCGCCGGCGCAGCGGTAGCAGCCCTGCGGGGCGTACCAGTGGCTGCGGTTGCCGATGCGTTCGGGGCGCGGCTGTTCATCGCCTGGTCCATGCAGCGCGTAGCCGACGACGGGGATCGCGGCCTCCTGCTCCGAGAGGTCGATGTACTGGCCGTTGCCGGTGCGGCGGCGGGCGACGAGCGCCGCGAGCGACGGCGCCCGCGCCGACGATGCCGGAGTAGGGGTCGGTGAAGGAGATGCCGGTGCGCAGCGGGTCGCCGTCCTGGTAGCCGGTGATGGAGGAGATGCCGGACGCCGGCTCCAGGCCCATGCCGTAGCCGGACCAGTCGCGCCAGGGGCCGTCCTGGCCGTAGCCGGACATGCTGACCATGATGACGTCCGGGCGCAGCGCGCGTGAGCGACTCGTAGTCGAGGCCGAGGTTGCGCCATGACGTGCGGGGTGAAGCTTTCGACGACGATGTCACAGGCCGGGGACGAGCTTCTTCACGATCTCGATGCCGGCGCCGCCGGTCTCTTCGCTGAAGTCGAGCGTCAGGCAGCGCTTGCCGCCGTTGCGCGAAGAGGAAGTAGCCGGCCTGGTTCCAGTAGTCGTCCGCGGTGTCGTTGTCGGGCATCACGAAGTTGCGGGTGATGTCCATGCGCTTGCCGGCCTCGATCTTGATGACGTCGGCGCCGAGGTCGGCGAGGAGGCGCGTGCACGTCGGGCCGGCGTAGACCTGCGTGAGGTCGAGGACGCGGACGCCGGCGAGGGGCAGGGTCATGCCGCAACCCCGCCCGCGGCCTGTGACCCTGAGGGACGAAGGGCCTGTCTCGGCGCCTGGCCTGCCTTCGGAGAGCGGCGGGGACCCACGCCGACGGATGGGCGCGCAAAGTGTCCCGGGCGCGGTTGCCTTCACGGGAAGTGGTCGGCCAGACAGATCCTTCGCGACGATGCGGGCGCGCCGGCTGCGACTGTGGGTGCGGCTCAGGATGACGAATGTCATCAGGCGACGCCTCTCTCGCGGAGGATGCGGGCGTCGTCGGCGCTGTAGCCGGCGGCTTCGAGGAGCTCCGGCGTCTGCTCGCCGAGGGCGGGGGCGGGGCCGAAGCGCAGCGGCGTGTCGGACATCTGGAAGAGCCTGGCGGGCGGTCGGGAGCTTGCCGACGCCGGGCTGGTCGACCTCGACGAAGAACGCCGCGCTCGCGCAGGTGCTCGCTGGAGAGCAGCATCTCCGGGGTCATGCACGGCGCGAAGGGGATGCGCAGCTCCTGGGCGCGCGTCACGAGGTCCTCCCAGTCGTGCTCCATCAGGTAGGGGCGGAGGATCTTCTCGAACTCCTGCCACTGCAGCGTGCGCAGCCAGAGGTTCGTGAACAGCGGGTTGTTCTCCAGCTCCGGGTCTTCGAGGAGGATCGCCATCATCAGCGGGAAGCCGGTGGCGCCGCCGATGACGACGACGTAGCCGTCGCGGCAGGGGAAGATCTCGCTCGGGTATGCCGGGAGGTGGTGGCGGGAGTAGAAGCGCTTGCGGATCGCGCCCATGCCAGGCGTACATCGTGCGTGTTGTACTCGTCGGCGCAACCCAGCGCCTCGAGCCAGGAGACGTCGACGTGCTGGCCGGCGCCGGTGACGGCGCGGTGCTCGAGCGCGGCCAGGATCGCGACACCCAGGCGTGCAGCGCCGCCGAAGTACTCGGCCGGCTCGCCGCCGGTGGCGAGCGGCTCCTTGTCGGGGTCGCCGGTGATGTACATCAGGCCGGACATCGCCATCACGGCGAGGGAGTTCGCCTGGTAGCTTCGCGTACGGGCCGGTCTGGCCGAACGGGGTCACGGAGCAGTAGACGAGCTTCGGGAAGTCGGCCTTGCAGGTCGTCGTAGGCGAGGCCGAGCTCGGCCATGCGGCCGGGGGTCTCGCTCTCGACGAGGACGTCGGCGCCGGCGAGCAGCTTGCGGAGGACGATGCGGCCGCTCTCGGTGGCGAGGTCGAGGGTGATGCTCTTCTTGCCGCCGTTGAGGTGGATGAAGAGGCCGGACTTGTCGGGGTCCGGGACGTCGCCGGGGAAGGGGCCGAGGCGGCGGGTAAGGTCGCCGGCCGGCGGCTCGACCTTGACCACCTCGGCGCCGAGATCGGCGAGCAGCTTCGTGCAGTAAGGGCCGGCGATCCCCTGCGAGAGATCGACGATGCGGATGCCGTCGAGGGCGGTGTCAGGCAACGTGCGGGAGCGATGATAGCGCGGAGCGAGTAGCGAGTAGCAAGGGAGCAAGTAGCAGTAGCATGGAGCATCGAGGGGCGATGCTGTTCTGTCATCCCGACCGGAGGCGCGCCGTAGTGGAGGGACCTGGCGCCTCGACGTGTTAGCTGTCAGCGCCATCTGTGCTACGCCGGGAGGTCAGGTCCCTCCGCTGCGGTCGGGATGACAGGGTTGGCGGCGGTTGGTCTTCGCGGGTTGGCTGAGCTGTTGCCACGCCGGGAGGTCAGGTCCCTCCGCTTCGCTTCGCTGCGGTCGGGATGACAGGTCGAAGGCGATGCTCTCTTGCTCACGTGCTCTCATGCTCCGGGGCAGGGGGTAGGGCGGCGGCGCTACTGGCAGGTGTTGGTGGTGGACTCGGTGGCGACCCAGGTGCCGTTGTCGCCGTCGAGGGAGGTCCAGGTGCCGGTGATGCCGCGGTTGGCGGCGACGTGCCGGAGAAGGTGCCGCCGGTCTCGAAGCCGACGGTGGCGGCGGGCTCGGTGGGGGAGGCGCCGGAGGACCAGACGAAGGAGAGGGTGTCGTTGGCGATGCGGCCGCCGATGGGGTGGGAGCCGAGGTCCTGGAAGGCGACCGCCGTTGAGCTGGCGGCCGTCCTGGACGAACTGGATGCAGGCGAGGCCGGTGTGCTGGTGGGGACGCCCTGTTCAGCGACTCCATGCGGGCGTTCCAGACGCCGGCGATGTTGGCGGCGGAGCCGTCGCCGCCGCCGCAGGCGGCGAGGAGGGGGAGGACGACGAGTGCGAAGAGCAGGAGGGCGGGCTTCATGCGAGCGAGTGTATCGCAGGGGATGCGGTTGGTTCGACTTGGCGCGGGCTTGCTACAATTCGCCCGCTATGGGTGAACCGGTTGTGATCGAGCGGGACGGGGCGGTCGCGCGGCTCGTTGTGCGCTGCGAGGCGCTCGATGAGGGCGGGACGCGGGCGCTGGCGGAGGCGCTGGAGGCGCTGTCGGACGATGATGGGGTGCGGGTGGTGGTGTTGAGCGTGAGCGGCTCGGGCCTGGAGCCCCGAGCTACAGGGTTAGATGAGTTCCGGAAGCCGGTGGTGGCGGTGTGTGAGGGGGTGGTGAGCGGCGGGGCGCTGGCCCTGGCGCTGGCGGCGGACATGCGGATGGCCGGCGAGGGCGCGACGTTTGCGGTGCCGGAGGTGGCGGAGGGGCGGTTGCCGCCGGCGGGGACGATCGCGCGGCTGGTCCGGCTGGTGGGTCGCGGGGACGCGGCGCGGCTGCTGCTGACGGGCGAGGCGATCGATGCCGCGGAGGCGCGGCGGATCGGGCTGGTGAGCGAGGTGGTGCTGGACGCGGCGTCGGCGCGCGGAGGAGATCGCGCGGAGGATCGCGGAGCGGGGGCCGCTGGCGGTGCAGTACGCGAAGGAGGCGATCGCGCGCGGGCTGGAGATGCCGCTGGAGCAGGCGCTGCGCTACGAGACGGACCTGACGATCATCCTGCAGAGCACGGAAGACCGCGCGGAGGGGGTGAGGGCGTTCCTGGAGAAGCGGGGCCGGAGTTCAAGGGGAGATGAGACGGACAAACCGACAAACCGACGAATCGAGTGAACCAAGAAGCCAGAACCGAGAACAGGAACGAGAACCGAGGACCGAGAACGAATTGGCATTGGAGGGTAGATGTGGAACTGAGGCTTGAGGCGGACGAGGCGTGGTCGCTGATGTCGGTGATCAGCTCGTACGCGATCGATAACGGGGGGCTGTCGCAGGAGGGGAAGCAGGCGGTGCGGCAGTGGCGGACGGCTCGGGCGCTGGGGACGCCGCCGATGGAGGCGCTGGCGGAGGAGATGAACGCGGCGCTGGGTGGGTACCTGGCGGAGTCGACGAACCGGCAGATCCGGGGCAAGGGCCGCTTCGGCCGCAGGCGGGAGGCGAAATGAAGATCGAGCTGGAGACGGAAGAGGTGCGGGAGGTCGGTGGCGTGCGTGGTGGACCAGATCCTGGACGGGGCCGGGCTGCCGGCGGCGGACGTGACGGCGCTGCGCAAGTGGCGGACGTCGCTCACGCCGGGCTCGGCGGCAGTGAAGGCGCTGGCGGAGAAGATGAACGCGGACCTGGCGCGGATGCTGGAGAACAAGCGGAAGAGCGCGGTGCTGAGGCCGGACTGGCGGTAGGGCGACAAACCTACAACCGACAAACCTACAAACCAGGGATGAACATGCAAACAAGGGGACATACGGACGCTGGGGGCAGGCCGTTCTGTATGAGAAGCCCGCTGGTGGGGTGGCGTGGGTGACGCTGAACCGGCCGGAGGTGCTGAACGCGATTAACATGGCGATGCGGGATGAGCTTTGGGAGATCTTGCACGCGGTGCGGGACGACCCGGACGTGCGCGCGGTGGTGTTTCGCGGGGGCGGGGAGCGGGCGTTTTCGGCGGGGGCGGACATCACGGAGTTCGGGACGGCGCCTTCGCTGGCGGAGGCGCGGCGGGCGCGGCGGGAGCGCGACCTCTGGGGGTTCATGCTGCGGCTGGAGAAGCCGCTGGTGGCGGCGATCCACGGGTACGCGTTCGGGGCGGGGATCGAGCTGCCGATGTGCTGCGACGTGCGGATCGCGAGCGAGGACGCGCGGATCGGGCTGCCGGAGGTGTCGCTGGGGTACATTCCTTCGGCCGGGGGGACGCAGACGCTGCCGCGGCTGCGTGCCGCCGGGGGTGGCGATGCAGATGGTGCTGACGGGCGACCCGATCGACGCGGCGACGGCGCTGCGGTACGGGCTGGTGCAGGCGGTGGTGCCGGGCGAGCGGCTATACGCGGAGGCGGAGGCGATCGCGCGGCGGATGGCCTCGCTGCCGGAGGGGGCGGTGGCGGCGGCGAAGCGGGCGCTGGCGGCGGCGGGCGAGCTTTCGCTAAGGGAGGCGGCGCGCGTAGAATCGAAGCTGGCAGAAAGGCTGGCCCAACAGCCGTAGGCCTGGGGCCTATCTACAGGAATTCACGTGACGACAGACCGCCGCAGCTTCAGCTTCTCCCGGGGATGGGCCTGGCTCTCCCGGCTGGGGATCGCGATCCCGCTTTCGATCGGCGCGGCGCTGGTTGTGCTGGTGCTGATCACGGAGATTTCGCCGCTGTACCAGGCGCCGCAGGTGACGGACGCGGGGAGCATCACCAGCTACAAGGTCGGACGACCCGCAGTACTTCTCGGAGGAGCACTTCTGGCTGGTCAAGCTTTCGGACACGAACTTCGTCGCGCTGTACGAGCGCGACCCGCGGTCGGGCTGCACGCTGGGCTGGGGGCACGGGTACTCGTTCATGGGGAAGAAGGGCTGGTTCCGCGACGCCTGCAGCGGCTCGACGTACGACCTGACGGGGGCGTGCTTCGATGGGCCGTGCGACTACGGGCTGAATACGCTGGACTTACGAATCGACGATAACCAGCATGTGATCGTGGACCTGCGGCAAGGGCACCACGGCATCCTGCGTACGGACAACGGCGACCCGGTGAACCCGCCGCAGTAACCGGCGGGAGAAAGGGAGTGGCTCGATGAGCATGACTCCTGTGGCGAAGCCCAGCCCGCTGCCGAACGGGTGGCGGTTTTCCCGGCGCGCGTTGCTCGCGCTGGTGATGACCGGGATGGCGGGCGCGGTCTTGCTGCGTCCTGCTCTCGGAAGCGAGCCCGCGCGGTGATGACGTGGACGGGCCACACTGGATAACCGTTGGCGCGCCGGGCGATTTCCAGACAGGCGTGCCGGTGCGGCCGAACGCGTTCACGGGCGCCTGGATCGTGACGCGGAGCAGTCCGGGCGAGATCGATTGCTCTGTCGACGCGGGACCCTCGGCGAGGTTGCAGGTGTGCCCTGGCGACCGGACTTTCGGTTTGAAGGGAAGCTGGGCTGGTTCCGCGACCCGTGCGGCGGGGCGACGTACGACATCACCGGCCAGAGGGTAGTCAGGGCCATCGCCGCGGAACATGGACCGCTACGTGACAGACGTCAGCAGCGGGAAGGTGCGCGTCGACACGTCGCGGGGACTGTGCGGCGGAGTGGGCGAGCCGGTGAGGCGCGTGGACGGTGCGGCCTGGCCTTGCGGGCCGTACCGTCGGCCAATGACGCTGCCGCGAGATTTCGTGCGCCGGATCGAGTCGCTGGAGGAGGCGTACCTGCGGTCGGACGACCCGATCCGGCAGTCCGGCTTCGGCGGCGGGGCCGAGCGATGGCGGGCGGAGCGGGGCCCGATTCTCGAGGCGGTCGAGGGTGACGGCGACCTGCTGGACATCGGCTGCGCGAACGGTTATCTGCTGGAGTGCCTGGTGGCGTGGGGCGGCTGAGCGGGGGCTGCGCCTCGTCCCGCACGGGATCGACGTCGGGCCGAAGCTGATCGCGGAGGCGCAGCGGCGGCTGCCCGGCGTTCGCCGCGAACTTCCGCGTCGCCAACGGCTGGGACTGGCGGCCGGACCGTCGTTTCAGGTACGTTTACACACTGTCGGACTGTGTGCCGCCGGAGATGCTACGGCGAGTACGTCGGGCGGCTGCTGGAGCGGCTGGTGGAACCGGGGGGCCGGCTGATCGTCGGCAGCGTACGGCAGCCGCTCGCGGGGGACGCCGCCGCTCGGCGATCGGCGGCGGTGCTGGAATCGTACGGCTACGCAGTCGCCGGGCGAGCGCACGGAGGGGACCCGCCGGTGACGGCGTTCGCCTGGCTCGACTAGGATAACGCCGTGTCGCGCTGAAGGAGGAAGGCAGAATGAATACACGCCGAATTCTTGATGATCGCCTCGTCCGTCGTCCCGGAGCGCACGGCGATGGTCTGCGAAGCAGCAAGAACCGCAACTTCATGACGATGCAGGACCGCGTCAACCGGCTGGCGAACGCGCTGCAGGGCCTGGGCGTCGGCCAGGGCGACAAGGTAGCGGTGATGGCGCTCAACTCGATGGAGTACGTCGAGATCTACTACGCGGCGGCCAAGCTGGGCGGCGTCTTCGTGCCGCTGAACTACCGGGCCAAGCGAGAAGAGCTGACGTACATGTGCAACAACTCCGGAGGCGAAGGTGCTCTTCGTCAGCCAGCGCTACTTCGAGCTGGCGGCCGGCATCCGCCCGGACCTGGAGACCGTGCAAGCACATCATCGGCATCGACGCCACGGGCGACGGCAAGGCGCTCTACGACGACCTGATCGCGAAGAACGAGCCGGAGGAGATCTTCACCGACGTCCAGGACCTCGACCCGACGATCGTCATCTACACCAGCGGCACAACGGCGCTGCCGAAGGGCGTCGTGCTCACGTACCTGGGCATGTCCGTCTACGTGACGAACACCGTGGAGCCGGCCGACCCGGGCGCCGAGAACGTCGACGTGCTGCTGGTCTCGGTGCCGTTCTACCACGTGGCCGGGGCGACGACGATGCTCTCGTCGGTGTGGGCGGGCCGCAAGATGGTGATCCTGCCGCAGTTCGACCCGGGAGCCTGGCTGGAGGCTGTGCAGCAGTACGGCGTCACCCACAGCTTCGTCGTGCCGACGATGCTGAAGCGGATCATGGAGCACCCGGATTTCGACAAGACGGACCTCAGCTCGCTGAAGCTGGTCGCCTACGGCGCCGCGCCGATGCCGTACGAGGTGGTGACAAAGGCCGTGGAGAAGATGCCGTGCGGCCTGATGAACGCTTACGGCCAGACGGAGAGCACGTCTTCGCTGACGTTCCTCGGGCCGGACGACCACCAGATCCCGACGGAGCCGGGCGCCGAGCGCGACCGCAAGCTGCAGCGCCTGCGCTCGGTGGGCAGGCCGATGGAGGACGTCGACGGTCGGGATCATGGACCCGGAGGGCGAACTGCTGCCGGCCGGGCAGGAGGGCGAGATCGTGGCGCAGGGCGCGCGCGTGATGTCGGGCTACCTCAACCGCGACGAGGACACGCACGCGGCGATCAAGGACGGCTGGCTGCACACGGGCGACGTCGGCTGGATGGACGACGACCACTACCTGTACATCACGGGCCGCACGAAGGACCTGATCATCCGCGGCGGCGAGAACATCGCGCCGGGCGAGATCGAGGGCGTGCTCCAGCAGCACCCGGCGGTGGAGGACGCGGCCGTGATCGGCGTGCCGGACGTGGAGTGGGGCGAAGAGGTGAAGGCGGTCATCGTCAAGAAGCCCGGCGCGGAGGTCACGCCGGACGAGCTGACGGCGTTCGTGAAGGAGCAGCTGGCCAGCTTCAAGGCGCCGAAGTACTACGCGTTCGTCGACGAGCTGCCGCGCAACTACCTGGGCAAGGTGCTGAAGACCGACCTGCGCAAGACCTACGGGCACGGCGAACTGACGCAGCTACATGCCGGGGCGTCGGCCGTCCCGCCGGAGCGGATCGAGCGGCGGGAGAAGCATCAGCGAGGCGAGGCAGGCGGGCGCTGCCGCTGCCGCAGGCGAACACGCCGAAGGCCGAACCGACCGGGCGTGATGACTACACGGGCGTGGGCGGGGCGGCGATGGCGATCGTGATGATGGCCGGGCTCGGCGTGAGCGCTGATCGCGCTGGGTGCGTCGAGAGGCTCGTCGCTGATCGGGCGGTGCCTTCGTCGTGATCTCGGTGCTGTTCACCCGGCGCTGGCTGCTCGGTGCGGCCGTCGCCGCTATCGCAGCCTGGTCCTCAAGCTGACGGTGGTCGGATGCATGGCGTCGGCGGTGCCGGGCTCGTCGTGTTCGGGCCGAAGTACCCGTTCCTGCTGACGGCTGCCGCGGTGCTGCTGGCGCAGGCGGCGGGGTACATCTTCCAGTGGCGGGGCTGCGGCCGCCCGCGGCGGGCGACGTCCGCGTCCCGGGTTTGGCGGGCGCAATAGACTGCGAACCGCGCCCACGGCGCGAGGGAGCGCCAGATGCAGGTCGAGACGACGATCCTCGCCCAGGATTTCGCTGCCTCGCGGAGACGGCGCAGCGGCTCGAGGAGATCGGCTACGACTCCGTGGTCACGCCGGAGGCCGGGCACGACCCGTTCCTGCCGCTGATGACGGTCGCGGAGCACACGACGAAGATGAAGTTCGGGACGGCGGTGGCGATCGCCTTCCCGCGCAGCCCGATGGTGACGGCGCAGCTCGCCTGGGACCTGCAGCGGTTCTCCGGCGGGCGCTTCATCCTGGGCCTGGGGACGCAGGTGAAGGGCCACAACGAACGCCGCTACTCGACGCCGTGGCCGTCGCCGCCGGGGCCGCGCTTCAAGGACTACATCCTGACCATGAAAGCGATCTTCAAGACGTTCCAGGAAGCCGGCGCCAGGCCGACGTTACCAGGGCCCGCACTACCAGTTCACCCTGATCTCGCCGTTCTTCAACCCCGGCCCCAACGCCGAGCGGCCACGTGCCGATCTACATCTCCGCCGTCAACCGTACAACTGCCGCCTCGTCGGCGAGATCTGCGACGGCATCCGCATGCACGGCTTCAACACGACCAAGTACACGAAAGAGGTGATCCTGCCGGCGATCGAGGAAGGCGCGCAGGAAGGCGGGCCGCGACCTCGGACATCGACATCGTGGGCGGCAGCGTTCATCATCACCGGCAAGAACGAGGAGGAGGTGGAGCGCGCCAAGGCCCCGGTGCGGCAGCAGCTCTCGTTCTACGCCTCGACGCGGGTCTACCACCCGGTGCTGGCGGTCCACGGCTGGCAGGAGACGGGCGACAAGCTGTTCCGGCTCTCGATGGAGGGCAAGTGGCCGGAGATGGCAGAGGGGATCACGGACGAGATGCTGGAGCAGTTCGCGATCATCGGGACGTACGATGAGCTGGTGCCGAAGATGAAGGCAGCGCTACGCGGTGTCGTGACGACGCTCGACTTCGGCTTCGGCATCCGCACGCCGGAGGACCACGAGCGGCTGGCGTTCATCGTCCAGGAGCTGAAGAAGGCGTAAGGCGCTGACCGCTCGCGCCGACCTCAAGGTCGAGCTGCCGGGGCGCGGCCTGCGCCTGCACGTCCGCGACTGGGCGGAGACGGCGACCCTGTGCTCCTGCTGCACGGGCTCAGCTCCAACGGCGCGGATCTGGGACTGGACCGCGCCGCTGCCTGGCGCGACCGTTCCATGTCGTTGCCGCTCGACCAGCGCGGCCACGGCCTGAGCGACCGGCCGGAAGACGGCTACGGGTTCGACGAGACGACTGCGGACGTCGCGGCGCTGATAGACGCGCTTGACCTGGAGCGGCCGGTCGTCGTTGGGCATTCGTGGGGCGCCAACGTCGCGCTGTCGCTCGCGGCGGACCACCCGGACTCGGTGCGCGGCATCGTGCTCGTCGACGGCGGGTTGCATCGAGAGGTCGCAACGACTTGACCTGGGAGAAGGCGGGGAGGACATGCGCGCCGCCGGACATCGACGGGACGCCGGTGGAGCGCTTCCTCAGCTTCATGAAGGCCTGGCCGCAGATCAAGGACATCTGGTCCGACGGATGGAGGAGATGGTGCTGGCCAACTTCGAGGTGCGCGACGGCAAGATCTATCGCCCGCTGAGCATCCCCAACACATGAAGATCGCGCGGGCGATCTACGATCAGAAGCCGAGCGAGCTGTTTCCGAAGGTCGCGGCGCCGGTGCTGATCATCCCGGCCATGCGGGAAGGCGGCAGCGAGACCGGAGCGACGCTGGCAGGACTATCGGGAGCGGATGGCGGCGCTCCGCGCGGCACGCCCGGATATCCAGGTGCGGCCGATGATGGACAGCATTCACGATGTGCCGCTGCAGCACCCGGAGGAGCTGGCGGAGCTTATCGCGGAGTTTGCCGGGGGGCTATAGGCGCGGCGGCCGCCAGCCTAGATCGTGTGCTCCTCGAACTCGACTTCTTGCTCCTCGCCGGTCTGTTCGTGCATGACGAAGAGCTCGTAAGACGCGGTCGAACGACTCGCGGTCGAGGACCGGCTCGTGACCATCGTAAGACGCGCTCTCGATGAGGATGTCCAGGAGGTCGCGGGCGTAGGAGCCGCGCGCCTGCACCGATCCGCGCTTGTACATCTTGTCGACGACGTAGTCGAGGACGCCGTCTTCCACGCGCACTTTGCGCTGGCGGCAGGCCTGCCTCAGGATCTCGGCGAAGTTCTCGCGGTTCGGGGTTGGGCAGGCTGACCTTGTACGAGGATGCGGCGCAGAAGGGCGTCGTCGGCCAGGTCCCTGACTCGCATGTTGGTGGAGAAGAGCAGCTGTACCTTGAACGGCACCACCAGCTTCTCTCCGGTGACCAGGGTCAGGCTGTCCCAGCCGCGCTCCATCGGGATAAGCCAGCGGGTCAGCAGGTCGCGCGTCGGGATCTGCTGACGGCCGAAGTCGTCGATGATCAGTGCGCCGTTCTGAGCCTTGATGTGCGGGGGCGCCTGGTAGAAGCGCGCCGCCGGGTCATAGCCCAGGTCCAGGGCCTCGCGGTCCATCTCCGCGCCCAGGACGATGGCCGGCCGCTTGACGATGACCCAGCGCCGGTCGCGCTTGGACTCGTCCTTCTGGATGTTCTCGTCGTCAAACGTCTCCACCGCCTCGTGGATCGACTGGTCGTAGACTCGGATCACCTGTCCGTAGGCGTAGATGGCGTAGGGGACGAGCGGAGAATCCGCCCATATCCTCGGCGTAGCGTTCCAGGAGCACGGTCTTGCCGTTCCCGGAAGGGCCGTAGATGATCGCCGACTTGCCGGAGAACAGCGCGCGTGCCAGCGAGTCGCTGACCGCCGAATCGAGAACCAGGTCGTGGAGGATCGCCTTGATCCGGGCGCGGGTGCTGGTGTCCTGCTGGTGGTCCAGGAGGCGCTTGATGACGGCGTTGTACTGCTCGGCGGTGACGGGTGCGGGGCCCGCGTAGCGGCTGCGCTCCAGCGCCTCGTTGACGCGGGTCTGGCCGCGCTCAGACAGGCGGTAGCGGTAGTTGCCGGTGAAGAGGTCGGACTGGCTCAGGATCTCCACCAGGCGTTCCTCGGTGAGGGCGCTGAGCAGCTGGGCCACGATTTCGTTGGAGGCCGAGGCGCCGGGTCAGCTGGGACATGGAGGGTGTGCCGGAGTAGTGCAGGATCTTCAGCGTGAGGTCGGTCAGGAAGGCCTTGGAGAGACCGACTTCGGAGAACGTTCGCGGCGCCGGCGGCAGCAGGTTGTCGTCGTTCAGCGGCTCGTCCTGGTCGGTGACGGCGGCCATCGTCTTGGTGATGAACGCTGACATGGAGTCCGTTGGCATGGCCGGGATCGACGGGCGGAGCGCGTGGATGGCGCCGGCGCCTCGCGACTGAAGAACGAAGGTACTTCGGTGGGAGACGAGGGCGTGTATTCTGTGTCTTCGGAACCGGGGTCGTTTGGGCCGTCAAATGTGCCGAAAAGGCCTTCGGAAGGTCTCGGTCGCGTTCCATCTTGTACCTCGTTGCGAACAGAATATGGACCCGCTCTGGCTCGGGCCTCTGCGGAAAGTAGACGCCGTAGCTTCTCCACTCGTTACCTGTATCTGTCCCGGCTAGCGATTGTAACGTGCGCTCACAAAGTCTTGACCGGGGCCTCAGGGGGTGGTTTATTTGTTTGTAGTGTTATCTATCAGACCCGATGTGATTTATAGATTTAATCGTTAACTAGATGGAAATTCCGCCTGTAGTCATCGACCGTCTGCCGCTCTACGCCCGCGCGCTCGCCTCGCTGGAGTCGCAGGGTCGCGAAGTCGTGAGCTCGCAGGAGCTGGGCCACCAGTTGAACGTGACGCCGGCGCAGATCCGCAAGGACCTGAGCTACTTCGGGCGCTTCGGCAAGCAGGGCCGCGGCTACAACGTACGCAAGCTGCTGGACGAGCTGCGCCGGATCCTCGGCCTGAACCGGCAGTGGCGGATGGCGCTGGTGGGCATCGGCCGGCTGGGCCGCGCGATCCTGGGCTACGAAGGCTTCGGGCCGCAGGGGTTCCGCATCGTCGAGGCGTTCGACTCCGACCCCTCGATGATTGGCAAGGAGTTCGCCGGGATGACCGTGCATGACACCGCGGACATCGAGAAGTTCCTCGCCGAGGGCTCGGTCGACATCGGCGTGGTGGCGGTGCCGGCGGAGATGGCGCAGGACGTGATCGACCGGCTGGTCAAGTGCGGCGTCCACGCGATCCTGAACTACGCGCCGATAGCCGCGCACGTGCCGCGAGGCGTGCAGATCAAGCGCATCGACCCGGTGCTGTCGCTGCAGGGGATGACGTACTACCTGAAAGCGCGCGACGGGGAAGTAGCGCTTAGCGCTTGCGCTTAGCTCCTGCTTCTCTGCCTGCTCCTGGCTCCTGGCTCCTGGCTCCTGGCTACAAGATCGGCAGGTAGCGGTGGTTCCCAGTCGGTGACGTGCGTGCGGAAGTTCTCCCACTCGATCTTCTTGTTGAGGAGCAGGCTCTGGTAGGAGGTGGTCGCCGAGGCAGCGCGCGGAGCAGCTCGCTCGCCTCGGCGGCCTCGATGGCTTCGGAGAGGCTGCCGGGGAGGTGGTCGATGCCGCGGTCCTTCTTCTCCGCCTCGCTCATCTCGAAGACGTTCTCTCGACGGGCTCGGGGGCGGCCATCTCCTTCTCGATGCCTTCGAGGCCGGCGGCGAGCAGGGCGGCGAAGGCGAGGTACGGGTTGCAGGCCGCGTCCGGCGCGCGGTACTCGATGCGGGAGGAGATCTCCTGGCCGGCGGACTCCGGCACGCGGAGGAGGTCGCCCGGCATGCGACGGCGGCGCGCGCCTGGGCATCGTGGGGGCGGGCGTTCTTGCGGTTCCAGGCGACGCGGACGGGGGCCTCGAAGCCGGGGACCAGGCGCTTGTAGGAGTTGACCCACTGGTTGGTCACGAGCGTGATCTCGCTGGCGTGACGCAGGAGGCCGGCGATGAAGCCGCGCGCGACGGCCGAGAGGTGCATCGGGTCGTTCTCGTCGAAGAAGGCGTTCGTCTCGCCGCGGAAGAGCGAGAGGTGGGTGTGCATGCCGGAGCCGTTCTCGTTCGCCATGGGCTTGGGCATGAACGTGGCGTGGACGCCGGCCGCCATCGCGACTTCTTTGACCACGAGGCGGCAGGTGAGGACGCTGTCGGCCATGGTGAGGGCGTCCGTGTAGCGGAGGTCGACCTCGTGCTGGGACGGGGCGACTTCGTGGTGGCTGGACTCGACGCCGATGCCCATCTCCTCGAGGGTGAGGACGGTCTCGCGGCGGAGGTCGCTGGCGCCGTCGAGGGGGGTGAGGTCGAAGTAGCCGCCCTTGTCGAGGGGCTCGGTGAGCTCGGAGCTGTTGAAGTAGAAGTACTCCACCTCCGGGCCAACGTAGAAGGTGAAGCCGAGGGCGGCGGCGCGCTCCAGGTTGCGCATGAGCACGTAGCGCGGGTCGCCGGCGAACGGGGAGCCGTCCGGCAGGTGGACGTTGCAGAACATGCGGGCCACGCGGCGTTCGCGGGGGCGCCAGGGCAGGATCTGGAAGGTCGAGGGGTCCGGGATCGCGGTCATGTCGGACTCGCCGGCGCGGGCGAAGCCGGCGATGGACGCCGCCATCGAAGCCGACGCCCTCCTCGAGCGCCTCTTCTAGCTCTTCGAACGTGATCGCAAAGCTCTTGAGGGAGCCGAGAATATCGGTAAACCAGAGGCGGATGAACTTAACGTCCTGCTGGCGGGCGGTCTGGAGGACGTAGTCCGGGATTCGTTGGCGTCGGTAGTCATGGCGTCTGTGTCCTTACTTGCAACGAGCGTCGGGGTGGAGCGTCGAACATGCAAACATGCAATCGTGCAAACAC
>CAVWPC010000009.1:0-38211 GCA_963756765.1 uncultured beta proteobacterium
GATCCGTTCGCCGGCGTCGATGACGAGCGCGGCCCGGTCGAGCAGCGGATGCAGGCCGAAGGCAAGTTCGGCATCCTTGAGAGTGATGAGCGGCATCTGGCAAGCATAGCCTGTCGCCGCAAATCCGCATCCGTGGAGGCTTGCGCGGGGTGGCGACGCACCTCGACGCCGCCACCGTTCGTCGGCTGGACGCACGCCGACGAATATTCACGCGAATACGCGTGGACGGGTGCGTGTCCCGCCGGCACGCAGCCGGTCTACCGCACGTACAACGACGGCGCACGCGGCGATCCCAACCACCGGTACTCGCTCGACGCCGGGCAGCTGCAGGCGATGCCGGGCTGGTCGTTCGAGGGCTTGGTGATGTGCGTGCCGCAGGGCGCGAGCTCGACGCTGCCGCCGACCATGGG
Organism: uncultured beta proteobacterium; assembly: GCA_963756765.1. Taxonomy (GTDB): domain Bacteria; phylum Pseudomonadota; class Gammaproteobacteria; order Burkholderiales; family Casimicrobiaceae; genus VBCG01. The sequence continues at coordinate 411 of CAVWPC010000009.1, forward strand.
GGCCTGCGGCGCCGACTGCCCACCCGCCACGCCGCTCGGCAACGGCGTCGGCCTCGTCGAATTCGTCGCGCAGATCGTGAACACGTCGTGCGGACCGCTCGAGATCGTCATCCCCGCCGGCCAGACTTTCATCGCCACCCCGGTCAGCGTGCAGAACGGCATCGCGCTCGAACGCCTGCAGGCGACCGTCGCGCCAGGGGCGACGCGCACGCTGATCCTGCGTATGTTCTGCGTCAATGCTTCGCGCTCGGCCTCGAACAGCGAGTCGACCTACGCGCCCGGCCCGATCACCAGCAACCGAACCTGCTCGAACTCGCAGCGCTCGCCGACGGCAAGCTAGGACCGGTCGCCGATCCGCTGCAAATCCGGGAAACCGTCATGCAGTCGGCGGTGTGGGAGATTACCGACGGCCCTGGCGCGCTGACGGCCGACGCAACACACGCTGCTGACCGCCATGATGTCCGCCGCGGGTACCGACCCGGCGCTTCCCGACCTCCTGCTCCAATTCCTGGCGACCTTGTCGATCTGCCATGGCACACGGCGGTCGGCGCTTTCATTGCGGCAACAGGGCCAGGGACAACATGGGTAGATAGCCGACCGCCACGGCGACGATGACCATCGTGATCACGAACGGCACGGCGCGCCGCGCGATCGCGATGATCGGCACGCCGGTCAGCCCCGACATCACGAAGAGGTTGAGGCCCATCGGCGGCGTGATGAAGCCCAGGCCGAGCGACGTGATCATGAACACGCAGAAATGGATCGGGTCCATGCCGATCTCGCGCGCGACCGGCGCCAGCAGCGGCGCGAGGATCACGATGTTCGGCGTGGTCTCCATGAACATGCCGGCAACGATGAAAATCGCCAGCATGATCGCGACGAGTACCGTGCGGTCCGTGGTCAGCGAGGTGAGTCCCGACACGAGCGTCTGCGGCACATTGAGCACGGTCAGCGCCTGCGCGAACAGGATCGCTACGGCAATGATCGGCAGGATGACGCCGTTGACGCGCGCCGAGGTCTCCAGCATCGCGGGAAAATCGCGTACGCGGATCGTGCGCTGCAGGAGACCGACGAGCAGCGCCACGGCGACCGCCACGGCCGCTGACTCGGTCGGCGTGAATACGCCCGAGTAGATGCCACCCAGGATGATGAACGGGATTGTCAGTGCGTACTTGGCGTCGTTTAAGGCGCCGAGCCAGCGCCGCCACGAGAAGGGGCGGCGCGAGTTCTCATAGTTGCGCAGCCGGTTGACGACGACGTTGGTCACGACGACGGCGAGCAGCACGATGACGCCCGGGATGAGCGCGGCCGTGAACAGTGTGGTCGACGAGAGGCCCAGCACCAGCCCGATGATGATGTAGGAAATCGACGGCGGAATCAGGATGCCCGTGCAGGCGCCCGCCGCCACCAGTGCACATGCGTAAGGCTTGGGATAGCCGCGCTCGATCAGTCGGGCCATCGTGATGCGGCCGACCGCCGCCGCGTCGGCCGCATCGGAGCCTGAAATACAGGCGAAAAAGCCGCATCCCAGTGCGGTCGACGTGCCGAAGCCGGTACGCCAGCCACCGGTCGTCGCCTCGGCGAAATCGAGCAGCTTGTTGGCGAGACCGGAGCGCACCATCACATCCCCGGTAAGCACGAACAATGGAATCGCAATCAGCGCGAACGAGTCCACACCCTGGAACAGCGCCTCGCCCATCAGCGAGAGCGGGAGCGCGCCGGTGCCGAGCAGCAGCACGACCGTTCCGAGACCGAGCGCCACCCAGAACGGCACCGCGAGCAATAGCAGTACGACGATGAAAATGAGGCCGAAGGCGAGTGCCATGGGGCTGCGGGCTTGTCGTCGAGCTGCCGGCCGGGTTTCAGTCGAACAGCAACGCGCCGGCGAACGGTGGACGGCCGGCCCGAAGGTTTGCGAGATCACGCAACGCCGACTGCACGACGCGCACGATCATCATCGAGAAGCCGAGCGGCACGGCCGCGGCGAACCACGCCTGCGAAATGCGCAGCGCCGGCGCCAGCGCGTCGAACTGCATCATCGTCAGCATGGTGTGCATGGACCAGTACAACGCAAAGCAGGCGAATACCAGCGTGGCCAGCTCCGCGAACAGGAACACGGCGCATGCCGCACGCGGCGGCAGCGACCGCGACACCGCGTCGAAGCGGATGTGCGCCCGCTGCTTCACCGCGTACGACGCGCCGATCCAGCCAAGGTAGATGAACGCGAACCGCGCAGCTTCCTCGCCCCACAGCGACGAGAAATCGAATACGAAGCGGCGGACCACCTCGGCAACGATCACGAACACGATGAAGCAGTACAGCACGAGCATCAGGTAACGCTCGCCGTTGTCGTCGATTCTTCGCAGGAATTTGCGCACGCACACTCCTTCGCCGGAACGGCGGTGAGCCGTCCCGGGTGTCAGCCATCCACGGGAACCGCTACCCCGTGTAGTCGTTGACGGTGAACTTGCCCTTGGTATTGGCCGCCGTCTTCAACTTGTCGAAGTTGGCGGTCGAGCCTGCGAGTTCCTTCTTGATGTCGTTCCATTCCGGGCGCTGCTCACCCGCCGCGTCGACCCAGGCCTTGTGCTCGGCCGCAGTCGGCTTGTAGAACTTGACGCCGACCTTGCCGAACGCGTCCATCGACGCCTTGCGCGCGACCGGGATCTGCGCGAAGGAATCGCCCTGGGTCTTCTCGCTCGCCTGCTCGAACGCGCGTTGCAAATCCTTCGGCATCGCTTCGAACCAGGCGAAGTTGGCCGCGAACATCTGCGCATCGGGGACCGAGTCCACCAGCGTGATCGATTCGAGGATGTCGAGGAAGCCGAACGTGTACAGCGCGCCGACCGCCGGATCGAGCGCGTCGGCCACGCCCTGCTTCAGCGCGGTGGGCGTCTCGCCCCAGGCGACGACGGTTGGATTGGCGCCGGTCAACCGGTAGAACTGCTGCAGCAGCTTGGACGAGGGCACTCGCATCTTGAGCCCGCGCATGTCGTTTGGCGTCTTGATCTGCTTGCCCAGACCCTTGCGTGCCGCCACCGTCCGGGGATCGACGGTGAAGTAGAACATCGGCTTGTAGCCCTTGGCCGTGACTTTCGGCGTGATCTCGTTGTTCCACGCGGCCGACGTCACCAGGTTGGCGAAGCGCTGGTTCTCCCCGCACCAGAACGGGATGTTGATGACATCGACCACCGGCGCGAACGGCGAGAAATTGGACAGCGACACCGAGCCGCCCTGCACGGTCCCGGCCTGGATCTTCTGGGCCAGCGCACTGCCGACCCCGAGCTGCCCCGCCGGAAACAGGCGCACATACACGGCGCCCTTGCTGATCGTCTGCAGGTTCTCCTTGAACTGGGTCTGCATGATCGGATAGGTCAGGTACGCGTCTTCCTTGTACTCGGTGGCGAAGACCATGGTCTGCCGCGCGGCCTTCTGTCTGGCGGCTTCGTCGTCGGCCGCATACGCGACCTCGGCATCGGACCACAGGTAGCCGCCGGTGGCGGCGAGCACCGCGGTCGTGAAGCCATAGCGGGTCGAAACCTCCAGAAAACGCCGGCGCTGCGGGGCCGCCACATTCGAAGCCCTCGATACCTTTTTCATCGCACTCCTCCTTCAGGTTGGATTACCGTTCTCTGCCTTCAATTCCGGATCTTGTGTCCGCTCTTCGTCAATCAGCAGTCCGGCCACGAAAAATGCCATGGCGGACAGTACCAGAACAAATTCGCCCACATCGGGCAGGCGCCACAGCGCCAGTCCCTGTTTGACGACCAGCATACCGAGCACGATGTTCACCGCATACCCCAGCAGCAGGACCCCGGCGAGCGTGAACAGCGCCCGCGCGGGACTGCCGACCAAACGAGCATGCGGAGCAGTCATGCTTCCTTCGTCAATCCCGCCGGGCCGTCCCAAGGGATTGATGCGCCCCCACCGGGGGCAGCGAGCAACGCGAGCGTGGGAGTCGTCATCATGGCCGCAGAAGGATCTTCGCGGCGGCGCTGCGTCCAGCATCGAGATCCGCAAAGGCCGCTGCGCCCTCGGCCAGCGTACGCTCCTCCACCCATTCGAGGCGACCGAACGCGCCCGCATGCAGCGCCGCAACCGTCGCGCGCAAATCGGCTGTCGAATACGTGTACGTACCGATCAACGTGATTTCCGCCAGCGTCAGCTTGCGCATGTCGATCTCGGAGGCCCAGTCGAGCAATCCGATGTGGGTGATGACACCGCCCGGCTTCACCGCCGCGAATGCCGCCTGGCGTGTCGCCTTGGCGCCTACGGCATCGATTACGAGATCGACCGCGTTCTCCAGCCGTGCGCCGGGCTCGGCGGGATCGGCCACGCGCAGGTCGCCGGCACGCTGCGCGGCGGCGCGACGCAGCGCATTCGTCTCGGCCACCGTCACGTCACGGCATCCATACGCACGCGCCAGCAGCGCAGTGAGGAGGCCGACCGCGCCGGCGCCGATCACCAGCAGGCGCGCCTCCGGTAACGGTCGCGCCAACGCGCGCATTGCCAGGTTGAGAGCATGCAGTGCGGTGGCGGCCGGTTCGGTCAGCGCCGCCGCGCGCGCCGACATGTCCGGCGGAATCTCGATCAGCGTGCGCCGTGGCACCGCCAGTCGCTCGGCGAAGCCACCCGGGCGCGTCATGCCGATCATCGTGCGATGCGCGCACAGGTTGTCGCGGCCGGTCACGCAGTACTCGCAGGTGCCGCACACGATCAGCGGATTGACCGTGACGCGGCGCCCGTCGGCATCGCCACCCACCACGCGCGCGGCGAGTTCGTGCCCGAGGATCAACGGGGGATTGCGTCGCGGATCGCGGCCGTGAAAGGCGTGCATGTCGGAACCGCAGATGCCCGCCGCCTCGACCGCGAGCATCACGTCATCGTCGCCGGCGACCGGGTCCGGCTCGTCACGGTAGGTGACTTCGTTGGGTGCGGTGTAAACCAGCGCTTTCACGGTTGTGTCGTGGCCTTTCCGGGTTGCGTGGAGAGCGAACGTGTCGATCGAGGGTCAGGATAGAGGCGCATGCCGTCAGCCCGCCGTGAAACCGCCGTCGACGAACAACGTCTGGCCGGTTACGTAGTCGGAGGCTCGGCTGGCAAGATACACGAGCGTACCGCGCAGGTCGTCGAGTTCGCCATTGCGACCGATCATGGTCCGCGCCGCCAGGTCGCGTGCCCGCGCCGGATCGGCGAAAACGCGCGCCGTGAGTTCGGTCGGAAAGAACCCCGGTGCGATGGCGTTGCAGTTCACGCCGCGCGGCGACCAGGCCTGCGCCAGCGCGCGCGTCAGCTGCATGATGCCGCCCTTCGACGCCCCATACGGCGCGCCATCGGCGAAGGCCCGTACCGATTGCAGCGAGGCGATGTTGATGATGCGGCCCCAGCCGCGTGCACACATCGCCGGCGCCAGCCGCTGCGCCAGCAGAAAGGGCACGGTGAGGTTGATCTCGAGCGTCGTATCCCATTCCTGCGCGGTCAGCGCGTCGATCGGCCGGCGTGGATTGATGCCGGCGGCGTTGACCAGGATGTCGATGGCACCCATCGCCTCGACCGCGCGATCCGCCGCGTCGACCAGCGCCGCCCGGTCGGCGAGATCGCAGGACACGACAGCGGCCTTGCGACCGGCGCCGACGATCCCCTTGGCGACCGCCGCGAGTTCCGACTCGCGCCGCGCCACCAGCGCCACGTCGGCTCCGGCATCCGCCAGCGCCTGCGCCATCGCCCGTCCGATCCCCGAACTCGCGCCGGTCACCAGCGCGCCGCGACCGCGCAGTGAAAACAGTTCGAGCGGCGGTACCTGCATCATCGCGTTCTAATGCGCGTCCGCACGATCGTCGACCGTTCCATATTTTTGCAGCCGGTCGTCCGCCGTGCGCGCATGCGCTTCCATGCCTTCGTGGCGCGAGATGCGCGCGGTGACGCCGGCGATCTGCGCGGTAGCGCCGCGGGTCATGCGCTGCCAGGTGACGGTCTTGAGGAACTTGCCCACCGACAACCCACCGGAATACCGCGCTGCCTTGAGCGTAGGCAGGATGTGGTTCGGTCCCGAGGTCTTGTCGCCATAGGCAACGGTGGTCTCCTCGCCGAGAAAGAGCGAACCGTAGTTGGTCAGCCGTTCGAGCCACCAGTCGAGGTCCTGGGCATGCACTTCGAGGTGTTCCGGCGCGTAGTCGTCGCTTACCTGCGCCGCTTCCTCGCGACTGTCGGTCACCACCACTTCCCCGTAGTCCCGCCATGCCGCACCCGCGGCAGCTGCCGCATCGGCAGGCAGTGCGGCGATGAGTGCGGGCATGCGCTCGATCACCGCTTGCGCCAGCGCAGTCGAGGTCGACACCAGCCACGCCGGTGACTCGACGCCATGTTCGGCCTGCCCAACGAGGTCCGAAGCCACGAGCGCCGGGTCGGCCGATTCGTCGGCGATGACACAGATCTCGCTGGGACCGGCGAAGACATCGATGCCGACGCGCCCGAAGAGGATCCGCTTGGCTTCGGCCACGTATTTGTTGCCAGGGCCGGCGATCACATCCGCAGGGCGGCCGGTGAAGAGTCCCAGCGTCATTGCCGCGATCGCCTGCACGCCGCCGAGCGTCAGGATCACGTCGGCGCCGGAGATCGCCATCGCATGCAGCACCACGGGATGGATGCCACGCCGCTGGTACGACGGCGAGCACGCCACGATGAACGGCACGCCAGCGGCCTTGGCGGTGGTGACACTCATGATGGCCGACGCGATGTGTGCGTAGCGGCCGCTGGGGACGTAGCAGCCGGCGACGTTCACGGGGATCAGGCGCTGGCCCGCGATCAGTCCCGGATAGAGCTCGGTCTGGAATTCGTGCAGGCTCGCCCGCTGCCGGCACGCGAACTCGTACACCTGCCGGTGCGCGAAGGCGATGTCCTCGCGCAGTTGCGCCGACATGCCGGCGCCCGCACGCGCGATGTCGTCCTGCGTGACGACGAATTCGCCGGTCCAGCCGTCGAAGCGCTCGGCGTACTCGCGTACGGCCGCTTCACCGCGCACCTCGACGTCGTGCAGGATTGCCTCGACCGTGGCACGGGTCTGCGCGGTGTCGCTCTCCGGACGCGGGATGGATCGCTTCAGGTAGGTAATCGCCACGTGCCGCTCCAGTTGTTGCAATCGATTGCAGCTACCGTACGCCGAGCACAGCGCCGCTGTCAAGCCACTTGGCATAGCCAAATACTTCTCCGGAACCGTTTGCCGAGGTCGACCTGGGCACCCCGTTTATCAAATTCGTTGAAATCGATCACAGTCGACGCCTATACTCGGCCGGACGGCACCGCAATTCGCGGCCGGCGAAGCCCGGTTACAAGCCGCGCGGAAGGTAGACGCGGTCGGCGCGACCATCCGGGGCCGGCGTCGGAAGTGGGCGGCCAGCCGTCACCGGAGGAGTTGCGATGCGAACGAGGCGAGCCGTTACCCTGCTCGACGTGGCGCGCGAAGCGGGCGTTTCGGCGGCGACGGTTTCGCGCGCGCTTGCCGCACCCGCGATGGTCCGGCCAGCCACGTTGCAGCGGGTGCTGGCAGTCGCGCGGGCACGCGGCTACGTGCTGGACGGCGCGGCGCGTGCGCTGCGTTCGCGCCGGACGCGCACGATCGGCGCGATCATCCCGACGCTCGACAACGCGATCTTTGCCAACGCGACCCATGCGTTGCAGAAGACTCTCGACCAGAGCGGCTACACGCTGCTGCTGGCCTGCCACGAGTTCGACCTCGACGCCGAGGTGCAACTGGCGCGGCAACTCGTCGAGCGTGGCGTCGACGGGCTGGTCCTGGTCGGGTTGGACCACCGCGACGCGCTGTTCACGACCGTGGCGGCAGCGGGCGTCCCCTATGTCGCCACATGGTCGCTCGACCGCTCCGGCACGCATCCTTGCGTTGGGTTCGACAACAAGGCGGCGGCGATGCGCGTCGTGCACTACCTGGCCGACCTCGGTCATCGCGACTTTGCGATGATCGCCGGGGAAACCGCGCACAACGACCGGGCCCGTGGACGCGTCGCCGGCGTGTCGGCTGCTCTGTCCGCGCGCGGACTGCCGCTGCCCGCGTCGCACATAGTCGAGCGACCCTATACGTTCGCAGCGGGCCGCGACGGGATGCGCGCACTGGCGGACCTGTCACCCCGTCCGACGGCCATCGTTTGCGGCAACGACGTGCTGGCGATCGGCGCACTTGCCCAGTGCCGCACGATGGAGCTGCGCGTTCCGCAGGACGTATCGCTGACCGGATTCGACGACCTCGAGATCGCCGCGATGACCACGCCGGCGTTGACGACCCTGCATGTGCCGACGCGCGAACTCGGCATCGCTGCGGCGCAGGCCATGCTCAAGCTGGTCGATGGCGTGGAAGCGATGCGCTGCCACGAACTGGCGATCGACCTGATCGTCCGCGAGACGACGGCCCCCCCGCCCCGGGCAGCCGGCCGGCTTTCCGGAACAGCGTGATTGCAATCGCCAGATTGACGAGGTTCCAGGCAATGCCATGCACGAACGCGGCGGTGTACGAGCCGGTCAAATCGAAGATCTTGCCGGATACCCAGCCGCCCAGCGCCATGCCGAGCAGCGTGAACATGATGACGGTGCCGACGCGCGCGCTCGCTTCCCGGGGCGAAAAATACTCGCGCACGATGATCGCGTACGACGGCACGATGCCACCCTGGAACAGGCCGAACAGCGCGGAGATCACGAACAGCGACGTCAGCCCGTCGAAGGGCAGGAACAGCACCAGCGCCACGCCTTGCAGCGCCGAGCCGAGCAGCAGCGTGCGCAGGCCGCCGATACGGTCGCAGATGTAGCCGGAGATGAGCCGGCTCGCAATACCGAACGCGAGCATCAGCGACAGCATCTGCGCACCGCGCGCGGGGCCGTAGCCCAGGTCCGCGCACAACGCGACGATATGCACTTGCGGCATGGACATTGCGACGCAGCAGGCGAGGCCGGCCACGCACAGCAATGCCTGCGCGCGCCCCGGCGTCATGCCGAACGGACGATTGGACGCGAGCGCCGAAGCACTGCCCGCCGCCGGCATGTCGACGAGCGGCGGCCGCGGCCGCATCAGCAGCGCGAGGCCGCCCATCGCCAGCGTGGAAAAGATGCCGATGCCGATGTAGGTGGCTCGCCAACCACTCACTTCCACGAAATGCTGGACGATCGGCGGCCATACTGCGCCGGCGAGATAATTGCCGCTGGCGCAGACGGCGACCGCCATCCCCCGCCGCCGGACGAACCACAGCGACGTGTCCGCAATCAATGGCGCGAACACCGACGCGCAGCCGGCAAACCCGATCAGCACGCCGTGCGCGAGCGCGAACATCGCGATGCCGCCGGCGTACCCGGCGAAGATATAGCCCATACCAGTGCCGGCCGCACCCAGCAGCAGCGGCACCATCACGCCGAAGCGGTCGGCCAGCTTGCCCATCACGATGCCGCCCAGGCCGAATCCGATCAGCAGCAGCGTGTACGGCAGCGAGGCATCGGCACGCGTGACGCCGAACTCGGCCTGCGCCGCAGGCAGGACGACGACCACCACCCACATCCCCGCGTTGCCGATGGTCATCAGCATCAGCGCGACCAGCAACCGAAAGCCGGCGTAGCCAGAGTCGGGGCGATGGGATGGCATGCGATTGCTGCGGATGCGCGCTCGAGGCCCGTTGTTTGCGGAGTGCGCGCTCAGGATCGAATTCAGTAAGATAGCAGGTCGTGCCTCACTGCCGACTGCCAAGCGAACCAACGCCATGCCCACCGACACCGACCAGGTCGACTACATCAGCGGCAAATCCCGGCTCTTCGGCATCGTCGGCCATCCGATCGAGCAGGTGCGTTCGCCGGAGATGATCACCGCCATCATGAGAGCGCGCGGTCACGACGCGATCCTGGTGCCCATGCACGTGCTGCCGGAACACTTCGAAGCGTGGCTCGCGCAGATGCAAACCATGCCGAACCTGGGCGGACTGGTGTTCACCATTCCGTTCAAGCAGCGCGCAGTCGCCTTCGCCGATGAACTGGGTGTGCAGGCACGCCAGGTTGGCGCGATCAATGCGCTCGGCCGCGGTCCCCGGGACACGTGGCGCGGCGAGATTTTCGACGGCCTGGGTTGTGTCGAGGCCTTTCGCCGCCGTGGCATCGCGTTGCGCGGCAAGCGGTTGCAGCTCCTCGGTGCCGGCGGGGCGGGTTCGGCCATCGCCGCCGCGCTCGGCGCCGAAGCGCCGGCGTCGCTGCGCATCTTCGACGTCGACGCAGCGCGCGCACAGGCGCTGGCGCAAAGCGTCCAGGCCGCGAGCCCGGGGGTTTCGGTCACCGCGGGGCCGGCGATCCTCGACGACACCGAAGTTCTGCTCAACGCCTCGCCGGTCGGCATGCTGGACGACGCGCGGCTGCCGCTCGACGTAGCGACGCTGCCGCGCGATCTCATCGTGTTCGATGCGATCGTCAAGCCGGAAACGACCCCGCTGCTCGCACTTGCCGAGCGCTGCGGCTGCAGGACGGTGCGCGGGCGCGAAATGATGCGCGGGCAAATCACCCGCATGGTGGACTTCTTCTTCGCGGCTTAGTCCGCGCCTAGGCGCGGTTCTCACGCGCCGGCGGCCGCCAGGGCGGCGGCGCGCGTTCAGGCGCACGCAGCACCCGGAGCATGCGGATCGCCGTTTCCTTGCCGCGATAGTAGCGCGGGACCCGCAGCGTCTCGGCAAAGGCGCTCGCTTCGTACAGGCGCCGCGCCGCGTGGTTGGTCGCGCGCAATTCGACATGGATGGAGATGACGCCGGCCACCTGTGCGGATTCCACCAGCCAATGCACGAGCCGGCGCCCCACGCCGCGACGCTGCCAGGCACCGCGCACGGCGAGCAGCACCAGGTGCGCGCGGTCGGCACCGAACGACATGATCCCGAAACCGGCGATATGGTCGCCCGCGCGAGCGACGACCGTCGTGCATTCCGTTTCGCCGATCAAGCGCGCGATCCGGTCCGCGCGGTACTCCCAGCCCAGCCCGGTTTCGATCAGGTCGCGCGACATCGCGGCGATCGCCGGCGCGTCGTTCCGGCACGCGAAGTCGAGCGGGAGCGCTTCGGCGTCCATCACTCATTGTGCCACGGACTTGCGGGATCAGTCCGCAGCTCGGGACACCACTCGGGCCTCCCCTTGCCGCGTCCCGGTCAGTCCGAACAGTTCCGCGAGTGCGGCCTGGTACTGCCCGTCGCCCATCCACATGCTGTTGTTGTGGCCACCGTTCTCGACCAGCAGCAGCTTCTTCGGGTCGCGCGCGGCCTCGTAGAGCGCTTGCGAGAAGCGCGACGGAATGAGGCGGTCGGAGGTGCCGTGCACGAACAGCACCGGCACCTGGACCGACTTGATTTTCTCGATCGAATCGAATTTCTGCGTGAGGATGAGCCGTGTCGGCAGCCAGCTGAAGCTCAACGCTGCGGCGACGTCGGCGAGCGAAGTGAAGGTCGACTCGACAATGAGTCCGCGCGCCTGCGGCGGCTGCCCGTCGCGTTGTGCCTGCGCCGCCAGGTACGCGGCCAGGTCGATCGCCGCGGCGCCGCCGAGCGAATGTCCGTAGATGAAGCGTAGCTGCGGATCGGGCTGCTGCGCGGCAAGCCATGCCCAGCCCGCGCGCGCGTCTTCGTACACCGTCTGCTCGGACGGCAGGTCGCCGTCGCTCTTGCCGAAGCCGCGGTAGTCGATCGCGAACACCGCGAAGCCGTAGCGGCGCAGCTGCTCGATGCGCCGCACGTGCCCGGTCAGGTTCCAGCGCGAGCCATGCAGGTAGAAGAGGACCGGGGCTCGCGGGTCGGCGTCCGGCCACCACCACGCATGGATCTTCGCCGCGTCGGGGCCGTCGCCGACCGGCAGGTAAAGTTCCTGGACGCTGGCGGGCACGCCGGAGTACCAGCCCGCATCGGACTTCACGACGCGGAACGTGAGCTCGCGCTCCTTCTGCTCGAGGCTCACACAGCCGGTCGCCAGCAGCAGCGCAGCGAGAAAGCCCGCGGCCCAGCGCAGCGCGCGCGGGCGCAGCCATGCAATGCGTTTCATCGATCGATTCCAGACATCCCGCCGCGAATTTAGGCCCATCGTACCGGGACGGGCCGGCGCGCGGACATGAAGTCGACAGACCGCTGTTCCGGCCTGCCGGTTCCCGGGCCAGGCGGCGGCGGCCCGGATTTGCGACGCCATGGCGTCGCCGTTCCCCGACTTCATTAGAATCGGGGGCCATGCGCGCGTTTCTCGGCGCCCTTCTCATCCTTCGCCCGGTCGCCAATGCCTCCCGTTACCACCGCCCTGATCGTCGCCAACGTAGCGGTCTTCCTGCTCCAGATGCTCGCCCCGGGCTTCCTCGTGCCTTTTGCGCTATGGCCGGTGGATGCGGGGCGCCTGACCAACGGGCAAGTGGACTTCCAGGCCTGGCAGGTCGTCACCTACGCGTTCCTGCACGGCGATCTGGTGCACCTCGCCTTCAACATGTTCGCGCTGTACATGTTCGGCAGCGCGATCGAGCTGGTCTTCGGTACCAAGCGCTACTTGAACTACTACTTCGCATGCGTCATTGCCGCCGCGCTGGTGCAGCTCGCCTTCGCCGCGATGACCGGCGGGCTCTATCCGACGGTGGGCGCGTCGGGCGGCGTGTTCGGGCTCCTGCTTGCCTACGCCATCTACTTCCCCAACAACAAGCTGATGCTGCTGTTCCTGCCGATACCCATCCCGGCGCGCATTTTCGTGGCGATCTACGCGGTGCTGGAACTCTTTCTCGGTGTCACCGGCACGCAGGCCGGCGTGGCGCATTTCGCGCACCTGGGCGGGCTCGTCGGCGGCGCGCTGATGCTCTATTTCTGGAGGCGCCGGCGCTAGGCGATCCCCCGGTCGGTTGCGTGCAACGGCCGACGCGCTAATGCCCGGGCGCCGAGTCTGCGCGCTCGGGTGAAAATTCTTACGGAGTCAACTCGGCTTCAGGTGGCAGCGAGTGCCCGCCATATTTTTTCGGCCGTGCACGGCATCTGCAGCGTATCTGCGGCTTTCGTGGCGCCGTTGCGCGCCAGCGCGTCGGCGATGGCATTGACCACGGCCGGCGTGGCGCCGATGGTGCCGAGTTCGCCCACTCCCTTGACGCCCATGTGGTTGTTGCGACACGGCGTGGCTTCGTCGGTGGCCATGTCGAAATGGCGGACCATGTCGGCGCGCGGCAACGCGTAGTCGAGCAACGTGCCGGTGAGCAGCTGGCCCGACTCGCGGTCGTACACCACGTGTTCGCACAGCGCCTGGCCGATGCCCTGCACCGCGCCACCCTGCAGCTGCCCTTCGACGATCAGCGGGTTCACCACCCGGCCGACGTCGTTGACCGACCAGTACCCCGCGATCTCGACCACGCCGGTATCCGGGTCGATCTCGACTTCGCAGATGTGGCAGCCATTGGGCCACGTCGCACCGTCGACCGCGCTGTCCGATTCGAGCACGATGCGCGCGTCCGGCTGCTTCGCCGCGAGTTCGAACAAGCCGATCGCCCGATCGGTACCGGCGATGCGGAACTCTCCGTCGCGATATTCGATGTCACCCACCGACGCTTCGAGCACCTCCGCCGCGAGCTCCTGCGCCTTCCTGACGGTGCGTTGGGAGGCGACATGCACCGCCGAACCCCCGACGAACAGCGAACGCGAGCCGGCACTGCCGAAGCCGGTCCCGCGGTCGGTATCGCCGAACGCAAGCCGGATCCTGTCCATCGGCACGCCGAAGACGTCGACCGCGAGCTGCGTGAACGTGGTGGCGAGGCCTTGGCCCATCGCCTGCGTGGCGGAAAAGATCTCGATGCCGTCACCGTCGACCGTGACCGTCACGTGCTCCTCGAAGATTTCCACGCCGGTCCACTCAAGGAACGTGGCGATACCCTGGCCGCGCAGGCGGCCGCGCTGCCGCGACGCTTCGGCGCGCGCGGCGAAGCCGTCCCAGTCCGCGCGGGCGAGAGCCAGGTCCATCACGCGCTCGAACTGGCCGCTGTCGTAGGTCTTGTCCATCGGGTTGCGATACGGCATCTGCGCGGGCCGGATCATGTTGCGCCGGCGCAGCGTGATGCGGTCGATGCCGGTCTGCCTCGCCGCGGCATCGAACAGGCGCTCGAGGGTGTAGATCGCCTCCGGCCGGCCGGCCCCCCGGTAGGGGCCCGTGGGCGTGGTGTTGGTCAGCACCGCCGCGATATCCAAATCTATGGTGCCAATGTCGTAGACGCTGGTGGTGACCCACGGCCCGATCATCAGCTGGATGATCACGCCGGCCGGCGTCGCGTACGCGCCGACGTTGGCGTCCGAGCGGATGCGCAGCGCGAGCACACGACCGTCGGTATCGAGCGCGAGCGAAGCGGTGCTCACGAGATCGCGTCCCTGCGTGGCCGCCAGGAATTCTTCCATCCGCTCCGCCGTCCACTTGACCGGAATCATCAGCGCCCGCGCGCAGAACGCGGCCACGACGTCTTCCGCGTACAGCGACGTCTTCATGCCGAAGCCGCCGCCGATGTCGCCGACGAGGATGCGCAGCTGGTCGTTGGGCAGGCCCAGCACCTGGCCCGCGAGTTCGTCACGAAACCCCGTCGGGGTCTGGCAGCTGACGCGTAGCGTGAGGCGGCCGGTGCCGGCGTCGAAACTCGCCAGCGTCGTGCGCGGCTCGATCGGTGTCGGCGCCAGGCGCTGGTTGACGACGTCGATGGTCACCACGTGCGCGGCACGCGCGAAGGCCGCGTCCGCGGCGGCTGCGCTGCCGTGCCGGGCGACGCAGGCGATGTTGCCGGTTGCCGCCGGCCAGACCAGCGGTGCATCCGCTGCCAGTGCGCCGGCGACATCCGCCACCATCGGCAACGGTTCGTAGCGCACGTCGATGCCTTCCGCCGCGTCGCGTGCCTGCGCGCGCGTCTGTGCCACCACCACCGCCACCGCTTCTCCGACGTAGCGCACGGTGTCGATTGCCAGCGCATGCTGCGGCGGCGCCGCCGTGTGCCCGCCGTCGGCGCGCTTGAAGTCGCCCGATTGCACCAGAGGTTTGACACCGGCCTGTGCGAGGTCGGCGCCGGTGAACACGCCCAGGACACCGGGCAGCGCCCGCGCAGCCGCCGCATCGATGCCGGCGATGCGTGCGTGCGGATGCGGTGAGCGCACGAACTGGAGCGCGGCCTGGCCCGGGAGCGAGAAATTGTCGGCAAAGCGGCCGCGGCCGGTGAGGAGCGCGTCGTCTTCGACCCGGCGCACCGCGTTGCCACTGCCGTAGCGGGTGGGGGCGTTCATCGCCGGTTCGTTCGCGGTAGACTGCCGTGGGTCTGAGTCGACATCGCGGCATGCAGCATCACCACACGCGACCCGCGCATGCGACGCATCGTGGGCGCCACCCTCTTATCGTCCAGGTACTCCATGCTCATTCTCATCCTCGGCTTGTTGATCTTTCTCGGCGCGCACTCCGTGCGCATCGTCGCCGAGCCCTGGCGCAACGACCAGATCGCGCGTCTCGGCGAAGGCAGGTGGAAGGCATTGTATTCGCTGCTTTCGCTGGCCGGACTGGTCCTGATCGTCTGGGGCTATGGCCAGGCGCGCCTCGATCCGGTCGTGGTGTGGACGCCCCCGTCATGGACCCGCCACGCCGCCGCCGCGCTCATGATCCCGTCGTTTATCCTGATCGTCGCCGGCAACATGCGCGGCACGCGCATGAAGCGCGCGTTCGGGCATCCGATGGTGGTCGGCGTCAAGCTGTGGGCGTTCGCGCACCTCCTCGCCAACGGCATGCTGGCCGACGTCGTGCTCTTCGGCAGCTTTTTGGCGTGGGCCATTGTCGACTACCGATCCGCCCGGCGCCGCGATCGGGCGATGGGCGTCGTGTACGCGTCGGGCACCGTCGCGCGCGACATGCTGGCCGTCGCCATCGGCCTGGCGGCCTGGGTCGTGTTCGCGTTCTGGCTGCATCTGTGGCTGATCGGCGTGCGGCCGTTCGCGTAATTGGTGTCAGCGGGAGGCGTCGCCCGCGTCGCGCGACGCCACCCGCGGTACCAGGCTGCCGATGCGCACGCCGAGCAGCCGGATGCGCCGGGCAAGCGGCACGCGCTTCAGGCATTCGCCGGCCGCACGGCGAATGGACTTCGCGTCGTCGATGGGGAGGTCGACCGTGTGATCGCGGGTCACCGTCTCGAAGTTGTCGTAGCGCAGCTTGATGCCGACGGTGCGGCCGGCGTAGCCCTTGCGCTCGAGGTCGCCGGCGAGTCGCGTGCACAGGTCCGTGAAGATTTCCGACAGCAGCGCGCGGTCGCGCTGCGCGTGCAGGTCGCGCTCGAATGTCGTCTCGCGACTGATCGACTTGGGTTCGCTCTCGGTGACGACGTCACGGTCATCGCGGCCGTGTGCCACGGCATGCAGCCAGGCGCCGTAGTTGCGCCCGAAGTGTTCGACCAGCCAGCTCTGCTCAGCACGTGCGAGGCCCCCGATGGTGCGGATGCCGAGGGCGTCGAGCCTGGCACCTGCCTTGGGCCCGATCCCGTTGATCTTGCGCGGTGACAGCGGCCAGATCCGCGTGGGGACGTCCCCGGGACGCAGCAGCGTCAGTCCGTCGGGCTTGTCGAGCTCGGACGCGATCTTGGCCAGGAGCTTGTTGGGCGCCACCGCTATCGAGCAGGTGAGGCCGGTGGCTTCGCCGACGGCGGCCTTCAGCGCCTTGGCGATGTCCCGCGCGCGCCACCAGGCGTCGACCTCGGATTCGAACTCGGGCAGCGCGACATCGTAGCCGACGACGGCGTCCACTCCCACGTCCGCATCCGCATCTGCGGCCATCCCTGTATCGGCAGCTACCGTCGACTCGGTGGTGCCGGGAAGTCGCACCGACGTGAGGTCGATGTAGATCTCATCGATCCCCCGGTCTTCGATCCGCGGCGCGATCTGGGCGACCGCCGCCTTGAACAGGCGCGAGTACCTGCGATAGGCATCGAAATCGGTGGGCAGCAGCACCGCATCGGGCGCGAGTGCCGCCGCCTTCATGAGTCCCTGGGCGGAATGCAGTCCCAGCGCACGCGCTTCGTAGGTAGCGGTAGTGGCGACACCACGACCGACGTAGCCCGCGAGTGTGGCGAACTTTCGCGAGACCGCGCCGGTGTCCGGGTCGACGATTTCCTCGGGCTGGTGCCGCCGGCCCCCGCCGATCACCACCGGGCGGCCGCGCAGTTCCGGATAGCGCAACAACTCGACGGAGGCGTAGAACGCGTCCATGTCGAGGTGCGCGATGAGGCGGGGTGTGGTGGGCGAAGCGGTCATCACGAGGGACGCACAGCGAAAAATCGCGCTGGCCGGCGGCCGTGCGTACAATCGTACATGGGGACCCGTCCCCCCAAGCCTCGCGCACACGGACCACCCGGAGCGATTTGCCGACACGGGCCACCCGAACGATTTGCCGCGCTGATAGTCGAACCTGCCGATGACCCGACCACTCGCCCTGGGCCTCGCCGTCGCCGTCGCGATCATCGCGGGCCTCGGGTACTACTACTTCCAGCAGGGAAAGGAGCCCGTACCGGTCCCGCCGGTGGCGCAACCGGCACCTGCACCGGCGCCGGAAAATACCGCCGCGGCGCCACCGCCGATCCAGTTCCCGATTCCGGAAGCGCCGGTCGCCCAACCGCCGCTGCCCGACCTGTTCGGCAGCGACTCGGTGATCCAGGACGCCTTGGCAGGACTCTACGGACGCGAATCGCTCGCCCGCTTCTTCAATCTGGACGACATGGTCCGGCGCTTTGTCGCGACCGTCGACAACCTGCCGCGCAAGACGACGGCAGCGCGCCTGATGCCGGTGAAGCCGGTCGCGGGCGCGTTCGAGACCACGACCAACGGCGACACGTTCGGCATTGCGCCCGACAACGCGCTGCGCTATCGGCCCTACATCGTCGCGATGGAGGCAGTCGAAGCGAAGAAGCTGGTGGCCACCTACGTGCACTACTACCCGCTCTTCCAAGTGGCGTACCAGGAGCTTGGCTATCCCAACCGCTATTTCAACGACCGGCTGGTGGAAGCGATCGACGACATGCTGGCCGCACCCGATATCGCGGCTCCGCAGTTGACGCAGCCCAAGGTGCTGTATCAGTTCGCCGACCCGGAACTCGAGGGGCGTTCGGCCGGGCAGAAGATCATGATCCGCATGGGTCCCGGCAACGCGGCCCGCGTCAAGGACAAGCTACGCGCGATCCGCAAGGAGCTGACCGGGCACTCGCCACGGTCCTAGCAGCAGCCAAGGTATAATTCGCGCACTCCCGCCGCCGCCCGATGCAGGCCGGCGGCGTTTGTTTTCCTGCTGCCATGAACACCGCGAATTTTCCAGCCGATCTCGTCCGCGACGTGGCCAGGCGCCGCACGTTCGCCATCATCTCGCACCCGGACGCCGGCAAGACCACGCTGACCGAGAAGCTGTTGCTCTTCGGCGGCGCAATCCAGCTGGCGGGCACCGTGAAGGCGCGCAAGAGTGCGCGCCACGCGACCTCCGACTGGATGGAAGTGGAAAAGCAGCGCGGCATCTCGGTGACGAGTTCCGTGATGCAGTTCGACTACGCCGGCCACACGATCAACCTGCTCGACACGCCCGGTCACCAGGATTTTTCCGAGGACACCTACCGGGTTTTGACCGCGGTCGATGCGGCGGTGATGGTGATCGACGCCGCCAAGGGCGTCGAGGCGCAGACGATCAAGCTGCTCGAGGTATGCCGGCTGCGCAGCACGCCGATCATCACCTTCATCAACAAGATGGACCGCGAAGTGCGCGAGCCGATCGCCCTGCTGGAGGAAGTCGAGTCGGTGTTGCGCATCGACTGCGCGCCGATCACCTGGCCGATCGGTATGGGCAAGGCCTTCCGCGGTGTGTTCGACCTGCGCCGCGATCGCCTGGTGCGCTTCACGCCAGGGGAGGAGCGCCGGCACGACGACAGCGAATCGATCGAAGGCCTCGACAATCCTCGCCTCGCCGCGCTCTTTCCGGACGAGATGCCGGCGCTGCAGCGCGACGTCGATCTCCTTCGCAGCGCGAGCACGCCGTTCGCGCTGGAGGAATTCCTGGCCGGCCGCCAGACCCCGGTGTTCTTCGGTTCCGGCATCAACAATTTCGGCGTGCAGGAAATCCTGAACGCGCTGACCGAATGGGCGCCGGCGCCACTGCCGCGCGACGGCGGCACGCGCATGGTCGAGCCGGCCGAGCGACCGTTCACCGGCTTCGTGTTCAAGATCCAGGCGAACATGGACCCCAAGCACCGCGACCGCATCGCCTTCTTCCGGGTGTGCTCCGGGCGCTACACGCCGGCGATGAAAGTGCAACATCAGCGCGCCGGCCGCGAATTGAAGCTCGGCAATGTGCTGACGTTCATGGCCAACGAGCGCGTGGCGAGCGAGGACGCGGTCGCCGGCGACATCATCGGCATCCACAATCACGGCCAGCTGCAGATCGGCGACACGCTGACCGAAGGCGAAGCGCTCGGCTTCAAGGGCATTCCGTACTTCGCGCCGGAACTCTTCCGCGTCGCGCGGCCGCGCGATCCGTTCAAGGCCAAGCAGTTGCAGAAGGGCCTGCAGCAGCTGGGCGAGGAAGGCGCGATCCAGGTGTTCGAAAGCACGGTCGGCAATACGCTGTTGCTCGGAGCCGTGGGCCAACTGCAGTTCGAGGTGGTCGCCGCGCGGCTGGCCAGCGAATACAAGGTCGACGCGGTCTACGACGAGGCGGGCATCGCCACCGCGCGCTGGCTCACCTACCCGGACGACAAGGTTCGGCGTGACTTCGAGCGTGACCGTGCCGCGTCACTGGCGACCGACGTCGACGGCAATCCCGTGTACCTCGCCCCGAATCGCTTCAACTTGCAGGTCGCGATGGAGCGCTGGCCGCAGGTGGGATTCCACGCTACCCGCGAACACGGGCAGCGGATGGCGCACGCGCAAGCTTGAGTCCTGCCCGCGCGAGACGCGCGGTCAGGTTCTCACGCCATTCGTTGGCGAAGCGGGAGGCGCGAGGCCGGTCGGGGCAAGACCGGGTGGCGGCGGTGTGTTCGGCGGCGGATAGCTCGACGGCGGGTAGTCGGGCGGCGGCGCCGCCGGGGCCGCGCCCGGGGCCGCGATCGAGCCCGGCGGCGGAGTGCCCGGCGGCGCATACCGCGGCTCGGCGGCAATCGGTCCGGGGGGCACGCCGTAGGCCGGGGCTGTCGTCGTACCTGACGGCGGAGTCGCCCGCGGGGCCGCGATGCGCGGCGCCGGCGACGAGGACCGCGGCGCCACCGAGGGCGGCGGGTAATCGGGCGGCGGATACATCGGCGCCGCCGCGGCGGGTGGTGCGTAGCGGTACGCAACCCGCCCGGGCACCTGGTTGCCGCGCGCGTACATGCACTGCGTGTACGCAATATCGTAGCGGCGCTGCGCCTCCGCGTACGTGTAGCCGGCCGCGTTGGCGCCGGACGCGCTGCCGAATAGAAGCCCCGTTCCAGCCCCCCACGCAGCGCCCTGGCCAGCCATGCCGGTCGCCGATCCGATGATGGCGCCCACCGCCGCTCCCAGCGCACTGCCCACCAGCGCGCTCGAGACTGCCGCGTTCGCGGCGGCGTCACCGGCCGATGTTCCGCCGATCGCCGCCTGCGCATTCTGGCGGCAGAGACCGTCATCCGCCTGAAATTGCTCGAACGGCTTGTTGGGGCTCGGCAGCACCATGACGTTCGGCCCGCTCGGAACGGTGGCGCAGCCGGCAACGAGTGCTACGGCCGCTGCGGTCAGCGTGAGTTGAACTGTGCGCATCGTTGGGCTGCGGGCCTAGCCGCGCGGCGCGGTGGGCTGCGGAACCACCGGGATCCACGCCTGGTTGCAACTGCCCACATAGGGATAGTAGCCCGCCGGATCCGTGCAGTAATACCAGTAGTTGCTCGCCGGCGCGCGCGCCCGCCAATGGCTCGACGTCCACCGCAACGGCTTGATCGAACATGACGGGCTCGGACGAGAAACCGACCACCGACGCCGGAGCCCAGGCGGGCACGGTCAACGCAATGCCAACGCCAGGCCCCCACCAGCCGGCAGTGCCCCACGCACCCCAACCCCAGCCCCAGGTGCCGCCCCAGCCCCAAGCCGGTCGCCAGGCCCCGCCCCAGCCCCAGCCTGGACGCCAGGCAGCGCCACCCCAGCCCCAGCCGGGGCGCCAGACGGCGCCACCCCAGCCCCACCCGGGCCGCGCCCCCCAACCCCCGCCCCAGCCGGGGCGTGCGCCCCAACCAGGCTGCCCATTCCAGCCGCGACCCCCGGACCAATTGTTCCGACCCCCATTCCAGCCGGAACTTCCGTGCCATTGCGTGGATACGTTGGCTGAGCGATAACCTCCGTAATAGGCGCGCGCGCCGCCGCCCTGGGAGCCGCGATACCCACCGGCATAGCCACCGCGTCCGCCGCCCGCATAGCTGCCACTGTAGCCGCCCCGTCCGCCGCCCGCGTAGCTACCGCCCTGGTAGCCGCCGCGCCCGCCGCCCGAGTAGCCGCCGCCCTGGTAACCGCCCGCCCACCACCCGAATAGCCGCCGCCCTGGTAACCGCCGCGCCCACCACCCGAATAGCCGCCGCCCTGGTAAGCGCCGGACATGCCGTGGCCGCCTCCGCCGCCACCCCGGCCGCCAGCACCCGGACCGCCACCACCACCGCCGCCACCGCCACGCCCTTGCGCGTCGGCAACCGCGCTGGCGGCCAGCGCCGCAACGGCGCACATGGTGATCAGAAACTTGGGCACGGATGCCTCCTTGAAATGAAGCGCAGGTTCTCGAATCCGACGCATCGGCCGGCCACAGCGGCGCCTTGGAATGAAGGCGACGGTGCGCGACGCAACGATGGCTCCTTGATTCAACGGCCCCGGCCAACCGTCGTTGACACTCTCACGTCTTGTTACAAATTCGCCGCCACAACGCCCCCGTCTTGTGGGGATCGTGGACCAAGCCTACGTCAGCGCCAGCGCCAGGGCCTTGGTCGTCGTATGGTACTTCGCTAGAGTATTAGGCACTTCCCAGGCTGGCAAGTTTCCCTGCGCCCTGTAGCGCAGGAATTCCTCGGCCACTTGGCCGAAATGCGCTTCATGGCCTACGTGGTAGTGCACCGGAATGGTTACCCGCCAGCTCGGACCCTCCGCGACTGCGCCAATACCCGGAAACACCTCCGCCGCGCGGGCGACCGCCTGTTCGACCCGCGAGCCGAAGTTTGCACTTACTTCATCACTTGCGTGTGCACTTGCTTCACCATCCGGGAGCTCGATGTAGAGCGTCGGTTGGTGCGCCTGTGCCTCCCCCTGCCGGATCACGAGACGAGCGCCCGAACCGCGCATTTCCGAGTAGTGCGAGTCACCGGTGCCCGGTGGCGCCACGAAATCCCAGCGCACCTCGACCTTGGCGTTGATGCCGCGCAGCCGATAATGGATCTCACCGTTCGCGTACACGTGCAAGCTGCCGTTCGGGGCGACGTCTTTGCGCAGGAACGCCGGGAAGTCGGCGAGCTTGGTCACCTGCTCGAATTCGGCCCGCGACAGGACCGTCGGCCAGCGCCTCGCGCTCACGATCTCGATGTCGCGGCGATAGTCGAGGATCTCGTCCGGGAAGCACGCCCACTGCACGAGGTCGACCAGGTGGGTCGTGATGTCGACCAGGCCTTCGCCTTGCTGCGCGGTATCGAAGAACCAGGCGGGACGCACGATCGGTGCGCCCGCCACCATTTTCGCGAAATGGTGCACGCTCACCTTGGTAACGGCGGGCGCGCTGGCCGTGCCGGTGACGAGTTGCCCGAACAGTGGCGTGATCCGCGAGAACGCCTTCTGCAGCATGCTGGTGATTTCGTGCCGCTCGGTCATGATGTCGTACAGCAGCACGCCCTTGTCCCGCGCTTGCGCGTACGTGCGTTCCAGTGCGGCGAAGCCGGCCGCGTCGATGGCCATTGGCTTGTCGCCGAGCACGTCGAAGCCGGCGCCAACCGCCCGCGCCAGGTACTCGGCCTTGCGCCGGTTGTTGCCCGCGATCACCACCATGCCGCCACCCTGGTGCGCCGCGAATCGCTCGAGGTAATCCTCGCCGGTATGCAGGCGCGTCTCCCAGCGGGTAGGGTCCGCGTCGCGTCCGTTGAATTGGGCGATCCGCCGCTGGTAGTCGTCGAGGTCCGGTCCCTTCGGTGCGTAGACGTCGACCACCGGGTCGATGCCGGCGTACATCTTTTTTTGCACCAGCGCCGCGTGGAAGTGGCCTGGATCGAGGATGACGAGTTTCATGGGGCGAAAGGTCACGGGAATGGGTTGTCGGCGGGGGCGCGCTCACCTGCGGTCGCCAACCGGCGCTCGCTGCGCGCCGTCGAGTCCGCGTTGTAACACCTTCCCGGCACCATTGCCGGTTCTATCGCCGCGCGAACGGACGTTTCCACTAAAATGAGGGGCTGTGAAGAACGATTGCAAAGGAAACCCCCATGCCCGCCGAATCCAGATCTGCCGAAGCCAGGAAGCCACCATGGATGCTCGCGCCCTGTACCGTGAGGAGATCGTCACCGACCGCAGGGTCGGCACGATCCGCATGATGGTCCCGATCACCGACGCCGGCGAAAAGGACACGAGCCGTCCGACCATCTATGCCGGCGAGGCGCAGATCATGACCAACATGGGAGCTCTGCCGGTCAGCTTCGATATCGAGGCCAAATCGCTGGCTGAGGCCGTTTCCGGCTACGCCGACGCCGCGAAGGTCGGGATCGAACGCACGATGCGCGAACTGCAGGAAATGCGTCGCGAGGCCTCGTCAGGCCTGATCGTGCCACCTCCGGGCGCCGCCAGCGCGCTCACGGGCGGCGGGCTCGGCGGCGGCATGCCGGGCGGGAAGATCAAGCTGCCCTAGCCTCACCATCGGTCCGCAGCGGGACCTTTGGGACCGTGCGGACGTTGCGATGACCAACACTGCGATCCTCGCCGCGTCGGGGCTATTGCTGCTCGCCTATGCGCTCGAAATCGTCGGCCGCCGATTCCGGCTGCCCGGCGTCGTGCTGTTGATCGCCACCGGCCTGCTGGCGCGGTACGTGATGGACACCGCCGGCCTGCCCTTCGAGTGGGTCGATCCGATCGTGCCCGTGCTGGGAACACTGGGTTTGATCCTGATCGTGCTCGAGGGCGCGCTCGACCTCACGGTCACCCGCGAGCGTCGGTCGCTGATCACGGCATCGGCCGCGGCCGCGCTGCTCGGCTTCCTCGCGTCGCTGTGGGGTTTCACGCTGCTGTTCGCCCATGTGCTGGGACTGCGCGGATCGACGTCGATCCTCGCCGCGATTCCCTTCGCGGTCATCAGCAGCGCCGTGGCCATTCCGAGTGCGAGTCCGCTGCCCGACCGGCCGCGCCAATTCATCGTCTACGAATCCGCGCTCTCGGACATCCTGGGCGTACTCGTGTTCTATGCCTGGCTCAATGCGAACGGCGCCTTGCCCAAGTTTGCCGTCGATCTATTCGGTGGCGGCGCGATCTCACTGGTGGCGGCCGTAGCCGCCTCGCTGGCGCTGTATTACTTCATCAACCAGATCGTCGGCCACGTGCGCTTCCTGCCGTTGCTTGCGGGAATGGTGTTTCTGTACGCGATCGGCAAGGAACTGCACCTGTCACCCCTGATCATCGTGCTGGTATGCGGGTTGCTCATCAACAATCCGCACCTCATCGAGTGGAACGCCAAGCTGCGTTCGATGCATAGCGCGGACTACGACCAGACGCTGAAGGAATTCAAGGGCCTGGTCGTCGAACTGACGTTCGCGACCAAGGGCCTGTTTTTCCTGCTGCTCGGCTACTGGACCAACGTGTCGCAGATGCTGTCCCAGACGGCATGGCTGATCGCGGGCACGGGCCTCGCCATCATCTATGGTTCGCGCTGGGTGATCCTGCGGCTGCTGCGCCAGCCCGATGCGTCGCGGCTGCTGTGGATCGCCCCGCGCGGTCTCATCACCGTGCTGTTGTTCCTGAGCGCGGCCGAGACCGGTCGCCTCGACCAGTTTCCCTTCGGTGCGGTGATGCTGATCGTGCTGGCAACCGCGGCACTCACGGCCTTTTCGCATCGACCGGACGCCGACCCGGATACGGCACCTGCGCTGGCACCGCCACCGCCTGCGACCCCGCCTGCGCCGGAGGCCCCGAAGCTCGCCCCGTAGGTCGGCCACCCCGTCGTCCCCCGGCGACGTCGGAGAGTTCCCACACGCGATTCGATTTTCGGCCGATCGGCGCATTGCCCGCCTGCGCCTAGCATGAGGCCATGATCAATCGCGTGAGGAGCACTCGGATGAACCACATCCGCAACTTCCGCTTCGGCAATTTCCTTCGTTCGGCGCGTTACTTCGGCGCCGGTATCGCACTGGGGGTGGTGGCGGCAACGCCGGCATTCGCGGCAATGAGCGATGAAGCGCTCAGTCTGCGCGGCATCGAACCGCTGAGCCTGCGCGGCATCATCCTCGCGGTATCGCTGGGACTGCTGGGACTCGGCCTCGCGCTGAAAGCACGGGCGATCCGGCAGGAGCGCGATGTGGCGATTCCCGACGACACGCCTGATCTGCGCTGGTGGAAGAACCAGTGGCCGGCAGCACCCGAAAGCCGCGCGTGACTACCGATGACTCCGGTCAGCATGTGACCCTGCCCCTTACCGGCACTGCGGCGGAAGTCGATCGCGCCACGATCGATCGCGGCGCGACCATCTTCCGGAACAGCTCGACGGATCTTCGGAACAGTTCGACGGATGTTCCGTGTCCACCGAGGGAACCCGGTTTGGTCGTCAGGGACGCGATCGACCCACCGGTACCGGCAACCGTCAGCCTCTGGTGCATGTACGGGTTTGCTGTCGCCGCGGTGCTGGGGGTCGCCGTCAGCTTGCTGGCGCCGGTGAATTTGGTGCGAACGCTGGGCCTCATCGCCTGCATGGCAGGTGTCGCCGGCGCCTTGCTGCATGCATCCCTGCTCCGCCACCACCATGGGCGGTCCTGGCGTCGACAGCGCCAGGATTGGCAGCTGCGCATCGCCCGCTGGCAGTCGCAATTCGCAATGAGCGCGGCATTGCCGGGACGCGCGCCCGCAACCGTGGCGAGGCGATAGCAATGGGCACCATCCATCCCCTTCCGCTGCAGGGCGCACGGCCGCTTCGCGACGACGCGGACTATGCGCGGGCGCTGGAGGAAATGGAGTCGCTGTTTCTCGCGGAATCCGGCAGTCCCGAAGCGCGACGCTTCGACCAGCTCGCGCAACTCATCGAAGCCTACGAGGCCAGGCAACAACTCTACGGCCTGAGCACCGGAGTACCGGCCGGTCTATAGCAGCGAGTCGGTCATCCGCGCGAGGTTTTCCAGCCCGCGCTGGCGCCAGCCGAGGGATGCGCGCTCCTCGCGCGTCACCAGTTGGGCGTGCCGCAGATAGCCCTGCTGGATGGCGTGCAGCGCAGCGACCACCGATCGATCGTAGATCAGCACGCTGACTTCGGCATTGAGGGCAAACGAGCGGATGTCGAAGTTCGACGAGCCGATCAACGCCACCTCATCGTCGATGCTGAGGTGCTTGGCATGCAGGAAACTGTCGCTGTGCCGGTAAATGTTGACGCCCGCATGCATCATCTGGTCGTAATAGGACTCCTGCGCCTTCTGGACCAGCGGCTTGTTGGATTCGCTGTCGACGATGAGGTCGACCCGTACGCCGCGCCGCGCCGCGCTGCACATTGCCGCCAGAAAGGCGTCGCTCGGGATCACGTAAGGCGAGGTCATGACCACGCTCGTGCGCGCGCCATACATCAACGCCACCATCACGCCTTCGGCGGTACCTTCGTTGTAGCCGGGTCCGCTCGGCACCACCTCGGCCAGCCCCGTGCGGGTGGCCGTTGGCGCCTGCGGCGCCAGGTCGGCCGATTCGGGCGGCAGGTCACCGGTCTCCAGGTAGCGGTCGCCCAACAGCACGGCATGCAGATGACGCACGATCGGTCCGGTGGCGCGTACCAGCATTTCCTCGTTCACCAGGCCGCGATTCGCGCGCTTGCTCACGATGTTCTGCGAACCGAAGAATGCGCACCTGCCGTCGACGATTACGATCTTGCGGTGATTGCGCAAATCGAAGCGCGCGGCATTCGGTCCCCACAGGCGCAAGGGCATCACGGCGATCACCTCGGCGCCGGCGGCCCGTAGTCCGGGGCCCAACCCCTTCAGCCCCGCCCGCGAGCCGATCGCGTCCATCAACACCCGCACCGCTACGCCGCGGCGCGCGGCGCGCTCCAGCGCCGCCGCCACTTCGCGACCCGTGTCGTCGTCTTCGAAGATGTAGAACAGCATGTGCACGAATTTTTGCGCGCCATCCACTTCGGCCACGATGCGGGCGATGGCGCCGTCGTATTCGGGCAGCAACTCGAAGTGGTTGCCGCCGACGATCGGAAATTCGGACAGGCGGTCGGCCAGTCGCAACGCCGGCAGCAGCTCGGGTGACACCACCGCCGCGCCCTCGTCATCGAACGGCGCGGCGCGCGGCGCCAGGCGCCGGACCAGTTCGGAAATCTCGCGCTGCACCTGGAAGCGGCGCCGGGGCAGGTAGGCGCGCCCGATCAGCAGGTAGAGAATCAAGCCCGGCCAGGGCAGGAAGAAGATGAGCAGCAACCAGGCACGCGCCGCATTGGGTGCCCGCCGCTGCGGCACGTAGAAGAGCGCGGCGACACGAACCACCCACTCGCTAAGGACGTACAGGGTGCCCCAGTCGATGTTGTGCAGGAAGGCAAGCGTCATGCGATTGGCGGATTCGGATCCCCGCGCATGGTACCAAGGCGCCGCGAACAGCAGACGGGGCAATCGTGATGCGTTTATGCGTCCGCCGGCGCCAGCGTGCCGAGGTAGGTGCGTACGGCGGGGTTCGCGCACAGAGCAGCGAAGGAGGCGAACTCGTCGATCGCTCCTTTCTGCACGAAGATGAAGCGCTCGCAGGCCTCGCGCAGGATCTCGAGGTGAAATGGCTCGTTCGGATGCAGGCACAGGAACACCACGTGCCCGTCATCACGCAGTCGCGCGAAGAAGTCGAGCATGAAGCCGATGTAGCCGTCCTGCACCGAGAATTGCGGCTCGTCGAACAGATGGACGAGCGGGCGCGTGCGACCGGCCGGCGTCATCATCCAGTTCGGGCGCGTGCGCCGGAACGCGCGGACCTGGTAGGACTGGTGGTAATGGATGGCGAGGCGGTCACGCTGGTCGTAGCGCACCCGGTGGACATCGCGGCCGTCGATCAGCACGCGACCCTGCGTCGGCGCGTTGCTCCCGGTCAGGAGTTCGAACAGCGTCGTCTTGCCGGAACCATTGGGCCCGAGCACGCCGACCGTTTGCGGGTGCCGCCACCTTGAAATCCGCCGCCAGCGTGAAGGTCGCACGCCGCGGGAAACCGGGCGCGTAGTAACGCTTCACGAGGCCCTGCGCGTCGAGCAACGGGGCGCTCACCGTATACGAGCCTGGCAGGCACGCAGTGCAACGAGCGCGCGGGTTGCCGCCATCATGCGGCCAGCCCCAATTCACGCCGCGTGCTGGCGTCATCGCGCAATGCTGCCGCCGTCGACTCATGCACGATGCGGCCGGCGTGCATCACGTAGACGCGGTCGGCGATGTCGAGCACCGTGCGCACGTTCTGGTCGACGACCAGCGCCGCGACGCCACCCGCCTTGAGCGCGACGATCGTCCGCATCACGTCCTGCACCACCTTGGGTGCCAGGCCCTGGCTCGGCTCGTCGAAGAGCACGAGGCCGGGGCCACCGACGAGCGCCCGCGAGATCGACACCATCTGCAGCTCGCCGCCGGACATGTTTTCGCATTCCCGCGGCAGGAGATGCCGCAGTGCGGGAAAGATGTCGCAGCACTCGTCCTCGCTGTAGGCGCGATACGGCGTACGCTTGCGCGCGATCGACAGGTTGCGCGCGGCACTGAGCGTGGGAAACACGCGCCGGTCGTCCGGCACCCAGCCGACCCCCGCACGGGCGATGCGATGCGGTGGCTCGCGCGTCATGTCGCGCCCGGCGAACGTGATGCGCCCCTGCCGCGCCGGCGTGAGCCCGAGGATGGAACGCAGCGTGGTCGTCTTGCCGGCGCCGCTCGGTCCCAGCAGCGCCACGATCTCGCCGGCCTGCACGTCCAGCGAGACGCCGAACAGCACCTGCGTCTCGCCGTAGAAGGTCTCGACGGCCGCGATGTTCAGCATGGCAGCGACCCCAGTGCCGAGCGCTGTACCCACGCGTTGTCGCGCAGTTCATGCGGCGATCCGCGCGCGATCACCTGCCCCCAGTGAATTACGTTGATCCAGTCGGCGAGGCCGAACAGGAAGCGCATGTCGTGCTCGATGATCACCAGCGTCAACTGGCGCTTCAATTCGCGTCACCAGGTCGGCGAGTCGGGCGGTCCCCTCGGCGCCGAGCCCCGACGTCGGCTCGTCGAGAAACAGGATGCGCGGGCCGGTGGCGAGTGCGAGGCCGATCTCCAGCGCACGCCGCTCGCCATAGGCCAGGTCGCGTGCCCGCACGAACTCGCGTCCGCGCAGTCCGACCCGCGCGAGCAGCGCCGCGGCCTGGTCCCGCGCCGCACTGTCGCGTGCGCGATCCCGCCAGGCGTCGAAGGACCGCGCCCGGATCGCCGGTAGTGCCGGCAGCAGGTTGTCGAGCGCGGTGTCATCGTTGAACAGGTTGATCGCCTGAAACGAGCGCGCCACGCCCATGCGCGTGATCGCCGGCGGCGACAGGCCGGTGATGTCGCGACCGTCGAGCAGGATCTCGCCGCGATCGGGTTTGTACATCCCGGTGAGGCAATTGAAACAGGTCGTCTTGCCCGCGCCGTTGGGGCCCATGATGCCGGTCAAGGTGCCGGCGTCGAACGCGAGGTCGATTTCCTCCAGCACGACGCGATCGCCGAAGCGCTTGTGCAGGTGGCGAGCCTCGAAGAGGGCCATCTACCGGTGCCCCGTCGCAGACGCGTGCTGCCGTCGCGACCACCAGGCCACGAGGTCACGGCCGATGCCGGTGAGCCCCTCGGGCTTGAACATCACGATCGCCATGAACAGCAGGCCGTACCAGAACAGCCACGTTTCGGTGTACGCACCCAGGAGGTCGCGGGCGAGAATGAAGAACGCCGCGCCGACCAGACGGACCCCAGAAGCTCGTCAGGCCGCCACCGATCAGCACCATCATGACGACGAACCCCGACTGGTGCAGGCTCATCACGTTCGGATATGCAGAGTTCTGCGCCATTGCGAAAAGCGCCCCGGCGAGACCGGCAATGCCGGCCGACAGCGCAAACACCAGCCACTTGTAGTACCAGACGCGATACCCGAGGAAGCCCGCACGCATCTCGTTCTGCTTGATGCACTGCAGGAGGCGCCCCTGCGGCGAATGCACGAAGCGCCAGCAGAAATAGACGACCGCCAGCAACAGGACCAGCGTCAGGTAGAACACCGCCTCGTTGGAACGCATTTCCACGCTGGCGAAGCCGAATTGCGCCGGCAGGCGCTTCAGGTTCAGGAGGCCGTCTTCGCCGCCGGTCACCGAATGCCACTTGATCGCGATGAACCAGAACACCTGGCCAAAGGCGATCGTCAGCAACGCGTAGTAGATGCCGCGCCGGTGCGAAATGAACGCTCCCACGACGCCGACCGAGGAGCGCAGCCAGCACCGCAGCCCCGGCCAGGTCGAACCACAGGTTTGCCCATACATTGAGTTGCAGCAGGCCAAATCCGTACGCACCCACGCCGAAGAACGCGCCATGCCCGAACGAGGGCAGCCCCGAATTGCCCAGCAACAGGTTGTAGCCCATCGCATACATCATGAAGATCGCGATCTCCAGCGCCAGGTACTGGTACAGCCCGATCCGCGTCGAGCCACAGCGGCGAGGTCGCCAGCACTACGGCGAGTACCACGAGTGGCGCCGGCAGGATTGCCGCCGGCCGGACAGGTACGGGCAGCGAGGGGGGCGGGGCGGAGTGGGCGACGCTGGTCATGCGCGGAAGAGGGGGAGGGGGAGGGGTGGGCGGCGGCAGGATGCGGGCGGCGGATGCGGGCGGCGGGATGCGGGCGGCGGGATGCGGGCGGCGGGATGCGGAAAGTGCTGCAACCATGCATCGATGCGGCATTCCAATTCGTTCCACGATAGAATAAACATTCCACATTGACAAGCCCCGGTCCGTAAAGGGGACGAAAGCACTGTCATGGCCGATGGCACCCGTTACGACGATCTCGCGCGCGCGATCACCGAGTCGTATCCGCAACTACCCAACCGCCTGCAGGGCATCGCGCGCTTCGCGCTCGGCAACCCCGACGCCATGGCGCTGTCCACGGTGGCCGAGCTCGCCCGCGATGCGGGCGTCCCGCCGTCGGCGGTCATTCGCTTCGCCAACGCCTTGGCTATCCCGGATTCACCGACCTGCAGCGCGTGTACCGCGAGCGCCTGGTTGCCCGCTCGGCAACCTACCGCGAGCGTATCGAGCAACTGCGGCGCGGCGGCGGCGACCCTGGCCACGTGGTACCGGAACTCGTTGCGAGCTCGATTCACGAGCTCGAGCGCCTGCGTGAGCACTTCGACGCGCGTCGCCTGGTGGCCGCCACCGGGCTTGTCCTCGGCGCGCAGGCGGTCTACCTGCTGGCGCAGCGGCGCGCCTTCCCGGTCGCCAGCTATCTCGCCTATGCGCTGGCGCAACTGGAAATCCGCGCCTTCCTGCTCGATTCGGTGGGCGGCATGCTGCGCCAGCAGATCGGCATGCTGGGGCCGAATGACGTGTTGCTCGCGGCGAGCTTCCGCAACTACACGGCGGACGTCGTCGAGGCCGCCGACCTCGCGCAACGGCGCGGCGCGACGGTGATCGCGATCACCGATCACGCGGTATCGCCGCTCGCGCGGGCCGCCAAGGTCACGCTGGAAATCGGTGACGACCCGACCGTGCAGTTCCGCTCGCTGGTGGCGCCTTTGTGCGCCGCACAGGCGTTGGTGATGTCGATTGGCTACACGCTGGCGGAGCGCAACGGCGAAAGGAAGCGCCCGCGCAAGGTTGCGAAACGCACTTGACATCGGCGCAGTACGGAATGAATATTCCACTTTGATGACAATCAGAACATACGCACCGGGGCGTGCGCGCAGCTGTCCGCCGTTGCCGCTGTCCCGCGCGAGAGGTAACCGCAGCATCCGGTAACCGTACCATCCGCAATCCAGGCGAAGAGTCAAACCGACCTGTCCCGTGACCCGGCATCCGGGCGCGACCTGACGCCCACTGGGCGATCACCGAAGGAGGAACGCACGATGAGCGAGCACAGCCAGGACCAATCCCCAGTCACCCCGCTTCCGGCGCACGGCAGCACGCGCCGATCGTTGCTTGGCGCCATCGCGGCCGGTACCGCCGGCGCGGCAACGTTCTTCGGACCGTGGAAGGTGAACCATGCGTGGGCGCAGGCGGCGCAGAAGAAGCCACTGGTCATCGGCCTCACGATGGACGCCTCCGGCCAATATGGCGCGTCGGGCGGCATGGAGCGCCTGGGCGCCATGATGGCGATCAAGGAGTTCAATGCCAAGGGGGGCGTCCTCGGCCGGACCATCGAGGCGATCCACATGGACACGGAAACCACGCCGGCGACGGGTTCGCGCGTGGCCGAGCGCATGATCACGCGCAACGACGCGGCGTTCCTCATCGGCGGCGTGCATTCCGGCGTCGCCAATGCGATCTCGCAGGTCGCGCAGAAGTACGGCTGCATCTACTTCAACACCAATTCGAGTTCGCCCACCGAAGCGGGCCAGAACTGCCACCGGGTGAAGTTCGTCTGGGATGGCAACGGCACCAACTTCGCCGAGGCGATCGTCAAGAACGCGATCAAGGCCAGCGGCAAGAACTGGGTGCTGCTGACCAACGACTACGTGTGGGGCCACAACACGTCGAAAGCCACGCGAGAGCTGGTCGAAGCGAACGGCGGCAAGGTCATCGACGAGCTGCTGATCCCGCAGAACACGCGCGATTTCTCGTCGTATCTCATCAAGCTGCAGCAGTTGAAACCCGAGGTCGTAGCCGCTGCCGTCGGCGGTGACGACATCAAGGCGCTGCGCCAGCAGGTCGTGCAGCTCGGTCTGCAGAACCAGATGGCGTGGATCAACAACCAGCAGGACTGGCCGGACGTCTACGGTCTCGGACCCGAACAGATCTTCGGTGTATTCGGGACCAACTGGTACTGGATGCTCGACCTGCCTGGCGTCAAGGAGTTCGTCGCGAACTACCAGAAGGTGTACCCGGGCATGGTGATCCAGGAGCCCGGCAACGTGTATTACAACGGCTACGTCGCCACGCGCGAACTGCTGCGCTGCGTCGAGGAAGCCGGTACCACGGCGAACATCGCGGTCATCAAGAAGCTCGAGGGCCGCAAGATGAGCGCACGCGACCGCATGCAGACCTTCGATGCCTGGATCGACCCGGCGACGCACCAGTGCCAGCAGACCATCTACATGGCCTCCTACAACGACAAGCCGAAGGCCAAGAACGACATCTTCCGTATCCTGGCCGAAGCCAATCCGAAGGACGTCATGGATGCCAATGCACCGAAGACCTGCAAGCTCGAGAGCTACGAGTCCACGCCGAGCTACGAGATGTAGGTGTTGTCGCTCGTCCCGCACCTCGTCAACGGCATCGCGCTCGGCCTGCTGTTCGCGCTGATCGCGCTCGGGTTCATGCTGGTCGTGAGCCTGATGGAGACGATCAACCTGGCGCATGGTTCGTTCTTCGCGCTCGGCATGTACGTGGCGCTGCTGCTGGTCGCACCCACCGGCTTCGCGGCGAGCGTCCTGCCGGACGCGTACCTCGCCTTGCCGCTCGGCGTGCGCTATGCGCTGGCGCTGATGCTGGCGCCGATGATCGTCGGCGCCGTGGGCATGGTGCTGGAACTGGCGCTGCGCCGCACGTATGGCCGCGACCCGTTGTACGGGTTGCTGCTGACGTTCGGCGCGGCGCTGGTGATCGAGGAAGGGATCCGGGCGCTGTTGGGCTCGACCGAGCAGCAGTTTCCGCTGCCCGAGGCGATCTCCGGGGCCTTCCTCGCCGGCGACCTCATCTACGCGAAGTATCGGCTGTTCGCCTGCGTGTTCGCCGCCGCTGCCATCGGCCTTTTGTGGCTGTTCCTGGAAAAGACACCGTACGGCTCGATCATCAAGGCGGGTGCGCACGACAGCGAGATGGTGCGTGCGCTGGGGATCAACCTCGCGCGCCTGCGGCTGTTCGTCTTCGCGCTCGGGGTCGCGCTGGCGGGCCTGGCCGGCGTCGTGATGGCGCCGATCTGGGGCATCCGGCCGCACGTCGGCGTCGATGCCGTGGTGCCGGCGTTCCTGATCATCGTGCTGGGCGGCGTCGGCAGCTTCTGGGGCGCCGTGCTCGCGGCGCTTCTGGTAGGCCTCGTCGTTGGCTTGGGCGGCGCCTACGCGTCGGAGTGGTCGCTGCTGTCGATGTACCTGCTGTTCATCGCCGTGGTGACATTCCGGGCGCGCGGCTTGTTCGGCAAGAAGAGCGTGCTCGATGTCTGACGAAGGAAGCGCCGCGCCGACGCAGGACGACGGCCTCGCCGGCAAGGTGGCGTTCGTCGCCGGCGGCTACGGCGGCATCGGCGACGCGGTGGCCATTGCCCTGGCGGCCAAGGGTGCG
Source organism: uncultured beta proteobacterium (assembly GCA_963756765.1). Lineage (GTDB taxonomy): Bacteria > Pseudomonadota > Gammaproteobacteria > Burkholderiales > Casimicrobiaceae > VBCG01. The sequence continues at coordinate 35,066 of CAVWPC010000009.1, forward strand.
ACCGTGGTCGTCGGCGGGCGCGATGCGCCCGTGCCAACGCGCTCGCCGACTCGCTGCCCGGCACGAGCGGCAGCGGCGTCGCCTTCGATGCCCGGGACGTGGCCTCGATCCGCGCTGCCGTCACCCGCACAGCTGACCGCCATGGCGGCATCGACTTCCTCGTCAACTCGCTCGGCACGCAGCAGATCGAGCCGCTGGTCGACGTCTCCGAAGACGCGTTCGACCGGGTGCTGGACGTCAACCTCAAGGCAGCGATGTTCATGGCGCAGGCGGTCGCGCGCGTGCAGATCGCGCCGGGCGCGGCGGCCGGCAAGTGCATGTGCTGTCGGTGCGCGCGCAACTCGGCATGCGCGACCGCGGCTACTCCTCATACTGCAGCAGCAAGGGCGGCCTCGCCTTGCTGGTGAAACAGCATGCGGTCGAACTCGCGCGGCACGGCATCAACGTCAACGGAGTCGCGCCCACGGTGGTGCGCACGCCGATGGCGAACGATTGGCTTGCCGACGCCGAGATCTACCGCAGCTGCTCGAGCGCATCCCGCTCGGCCGCATCGCCGAGGTGGACGATGTCAGCGGTCCCGTGCTGTTTTTCCTGTCGCGCGCGGCGGACTTCGTCACCGGCCAGGTGCTCTACGTCGACGGCGGCATTACCGCAACGCAGTAGGGAGTAGCCCGAGCGGGCCACGCGGCTGCCAGGTTTCATGCAGGGTCCGGCACCTCGGCGCACTCGATCGCAAGGTGCGAGTACGCCGGAGCCCCTCGTAGGAAGCTTGGGACTTCCAACGACGCGTACGGTCTCGCTAGTGCAGGCGCTCGCGCGACTTGCGCGCCGCATCGGACAGCGTTCGCCGGCTGCCGGTGCCACGCGGCTTGGGCGCCTGCCGAACCTGCCAGAAGCGATAGATGAGCACGGTGGCCACGGCCAGCTCCTCGACCAGGCTCGCCCGATTTTCCTTGTCGTCGATCCACTCGGCGAACTCGGGTCCTGGTCGCCGAAGGCCAGGGCCTCGATCGGGAATACCCAGTCGCGCGCGTCTTCGGCTTCATACAGCGGCTGCCAGGCGTCATCGCGCAGCTTGACGCCCGCCATGTAGCCTTCGCACCACGCGGTGCCTTCCGGCGGCTGCTTGTCGTCGGACTTCTTTTCTTCGGGCAGGTACAGCAGCGGCTTGAAGCGCGTCGGCGATTCGGTGAGCGTGCGCTGGATGCCAACCATATGGCGCAGGATCAGCGCCATGATCTTCTGCGCGTCGCCACTGTTGCCGTAAGCCGGCGTCGCGCTGCGGCCGCCGTCGCTCCACACCTGCGGCAGCCATTCGGAAGGCTGGATCGATCGGGTCCGCTGACGATGGCGGCGAGGAGCCATCGAGCATCTCCAGATCCATGCAGTCTTCCGGCACCGCGTCGGACGCAAGGAAGCCCTCGAGTTCGTCGAGTTCGGTTCGGTAAGCGCTTCGTCGAGGGCGCGCGGTTCGGTCATCGGCAGGTTGCGCCGGATCCCGGAAATCGACGCAGGCGGCAATATCGCACTTCGCCGACACGGCCGTACAAGCGTCTACGCAGCGAATGCGCCAGATGCAGGGACGCCGCAAACACCAGCAACGTCCCCGCCTGGTGCGCCGCCGCCAGTGGCAGCGGAACCACGTGATCAGGGTCAGATGCCGAGCGACACCTGTACCGCCGCATGGCCAGCAGGAGACTCGCACCGACACGCGCCCGCGCGGCGCATCCTTGGCGCGGCCGACCTTCCACCACGCGACCGGCACGGCGATCGCAGCAGCCACGCGATCAGGCGGTGATCGAACTGGACCGTGGCCATGTTGTAGAGAAGTTGCGCCACCACGGCTCGAGCAGCATGATTTCGGGCGGCACCACGGCGCCGTTCATCAGCGGAACATGTTGTAGGCGAAGCCCGCGCGAATGCCGGCGACGAAGCCGCCCGTAAGGACCATCAGGTAGACGAGCAAGGTGACCGCCTTCGCCAAGTGCATGCCGCGGCAATGGCTGTTCCGACCGGGTCGCGCTCGGGAAAGAGCAGCGACAGCGCCACCCACAACATGGCACCGAAGATCAGGAACGCGAGTCCGAGGTGCGCGGTAAGGCGGAACTGCGAACGCGTGGGTCGTCGACCAATCCGCTCTTCACCATGTACCAGCCCATCGCTCCCTGCACCCCGCCCAACAGGAAGATGCCGGCCAGCGCCAGCGCAGTCCGGTCGGATGCGCTTCCGCATCGGGAAATAGACAAACGGCAACAGAAACGCCACGCCACCAGACGGCCCAGCAGGCGATGCACGTACTCCCACCAGAAGATGCCCTTGAATCGTCAAGCGCCATCTGGCGTTGACATGATGAACTCCGGCGTCAGCCGGTACTTGGCGAAGGCCCTCTCCCATTGCGCGTCGTAGAGCGGCGGCAATGCGCCCATCAGCGGCTGCCATTCGGTAATCGAAAGGCCCGAATGCGTCAGGCGCGTGATACCGCCGACAACCACCATCGCGAACACCACCGCGCAGCACGCAGCAGCCAGGAGGCGACCGCGCGCTGGCCTGCCGCCGGGCGCGTCGCGGCCCGCGATGCGGGCACCATGGTGGATGAGAGCGTAGCCATGGCGAAATTATCCCATGACGGTGCGCGCGCACCGCCGCACAGGCGACGACTGTCGGCGTAAAATTGCCGGCCTTTGACCACGTCGATTGGAAGTCCGATGTCCTTGCTTCGTGCTTTGCCCGCATTGCTGTTCGCCATGGCCGCGCCCGTCGTCGCTCAAGTCACCGTCACCGATGCCTGGGTCCGCGGTACCGTGCCCGGGCAGCACGCCACTGGCGCCTTCATGAACCTGCAGTCCCCGACGAACACGACCCTCGTCGGCGCGGAAACCTCGGCGGCGGCGAACACCGAGATCCTCAACAAGATGGCGATGGACAATGGCGTGATGCGGATGGGCGCGATGGACGCGCTTCCGTTGCCCGCTGGAAAGGCGGTGCAACTGCAGCCGGGAGGCTTTCATCTGATGCTCACCAATCTCAAGCAGCCGCTGAAGGAAGGCGACACGGTCGCCGTCAAACTCACTTTCCGGGACGCCGGCGGCAAGGAAACGGTTACCCAGATCACCGCACCGGTGCGCGCGCTCACGGCGCCCGCGATG